>NZ_NWVD01000009.1 GCF_002374835.1 Sphingomonas ginsenosidimutans | reverse complement strand
CTACATTGCCCCGGGTTCGCCATGGGAGAACGGCTATAACGAGAGCTTCAACGGGTCGCTTCGCGACGAACTGCTCAATGGTGAGATCTTTTACAGCCTCGCCGAGGCCAGGGTGCTGATCGAGGCGTGGCGCCGTCACTACAACACCGTCCGGCCGCACAGCAGCCTGGGCTACCGCCCACCGGCCCCGGAATCGGCAACATCGCCATCACCGGCCTCCGGTTCCGCTTCGCTCCACCTACGCCCGGCGATGGCGGCGGAGACGACAATGCACTAACGAACAACCCGGACCACCCGGTGGGGGCTGCTCACTTCGTCGCCAAGGGGAATGGACAAGCGACGATACTGGCAACGATGAAACGGAGCAGCACCATATGCGCCGGGTCGAGTTCGCGCATGGCTAACTTGCCGAGTGGAAAGCCAAGCCCCCAGGCAAGTCCGGCCAGAGGGAGGGCAAGAATGGCGAGAGGGTTCATACTGCTTCGTTGCGGTATGTCGCGACATTTGGCGATAGGCGGTACCGATGGACCATCGGCCGCTAGTGCAGAGCCGGAAACAAGCCGCGAATAGTCGAGGTTGGGTTCTACACATCCCAAACTCAACGCCGGCTGTCGCGTTTAACCCCGGCTAATCGTACATTTTTGTCATTCCGACGCATCAACCTTCGTGTGGGGGTGCTCGCGGGGGTGCTTACATCCCGTCCGAAGTAATTATATACAATTACAGTTTGTTAGAGTGCGCCGTGAGTGCTAAATCGTCCTGTCCCCGCAACCATACCAAACATACCATCGGCGCCCGCGGGCGCCTTTTGTTGTGTTGGCCGTATCCAGTTCCCACAACCGTCTTGACGGCTCGCGCTCCGGAAGCGGACTTCCAGGGCGCTTGTGCGTTCGTCCTCGGCGCGCTCAATCCCCTCGTAACCACACCACACCGAGGCGGGGGCGCGCGTCTCAGAAACGCAGCCGCAGTTCCGCCAGCAGTGATCGTGGCTCGCCCGGGAAACTGCCGGTCTGTTTTGTGAAGCCCGACGCGGTGTAGCGTCGGTCGAACAGGTTATCGACGCGCAGCAGCAACTCGGCCGGCCCCAGCGCCTCGGTAAGCGAGACGTCGAAGATCGTGTAGGCCGGCACCGCCTGGTTCGACAGCGTCACCCGGCGCGACAGATGTTCGCCGCCAAAGCCCAGCGCGGTGCCGATCGCCGCGATCTGATAGCGGGTCCAGAAGCCCAGTTGATGGCGTGGCGCATTGGCAAAGCGATCGCCGACCGCATTGGTGACCGACTGCGCCGCGACGGTGCCGGTGATCCGGGTATCGTTATAGGCGTAATTGGCCAGCAGCACCCAATCGGGGGTGATATCGGCCGCCACATCCACCTCAACCCCCTTGCTGGTCACCTCGTCGATCGGTCGTAGCTGATCGATGCCGTCACGCGGCGGCAGGGTCGGATCGACCTGGAGGATGTTGCGGCGGACGATGCGATAGACGGCGACATTCGCCTGGAGCCGTCCGCCGAGCAGCACCGACTTGATGCCGCCTTCCACCTGATTGCCGGTCACCGGGGCGAAAGGGCCGCCGGCGTTGATATCCTGGCTGGCGGGGCTTTGCGGTTCGAAGCTGCCCGACCAGTTGGCGTAGAGCGACAGGCCGGTGCGCGGCTTGACGATCGCACCGCCGCGAAAGGTGAAGCGGCCGTCGCGATAGGATGGCGCGGCGATGAGGCGCCCGGCGGTGCTGGTGGTCACGGCGTCGTCGAACCGGTCGTATCGCACCCCGCCGACCAGCAACAGCGCGTCGGTGATGCCGATCCGGTCCTGGAGGTAAGCGCCGCGGCGCTTCGTGCGGGTATCGGTGGTCGCGGTGGGGACGGCCGCGGCGCGCGCCGCATCGCGGGCGTCATCGCTGTAGATCGGGTTGTGCAGGCTGAGCGGCGTCACGCCAGCGCGCAGGATCCGCGAATCGAGGATGCTGCGTTCGTCATACCAGTCGGCGCCGGCCTGAAAGCGATGCTCGATCCCCGCCAGCCGCACCGTCGCGGTCGTGTTCGCCATGAAGGACAATCCATCGACGGCGCGGATCTGGTCGCGGAACTCGCGCGCGATCAGATCGTCGCTGCCCGCCACGAAGCCGCGCGGTTCGTGATAACGCTGCGTTTCGGTCGCGTCGAAATAGCGCACACCCGCGTCGAACGTCACCGCGTCGCCGATTTCGGTCGCATAGCGCGCCTGATACGCGCGCGAAGCGAGATGCAGGACGTCGGTCGGCTCGTTGGCGTTCCAGCGGATGTCGGCGAGGAAATTGCCCGCATCGTCCACCGGCACCCCGCGCAGCCGATTGCCGCGCAGGACATTGTCGTAGACAGTCGCCTGCACGGTCAGCGTCCCGCGATCGTTCGTTCGGAACGACAGGCCGCCGTCCCCGATCAGCGAGGTGTTGCGCGTATTGTAGCGGAACGGCGTCATCGCTTCGTAGAAGCCGCCAAGCCGATAGGTGACGATCCCGCCGGCATCGACCTTTCCGGTCGCCTCCGACGAGATGCCGGCGCGATCGTAATTGCCGAGCGTCGCGACGGTGCGCAGCGCGCTGGCCTCGGCAGGCGTCTTCGACACGTAATTGATGATGCCGCCGGGCGATCCGGGGCCGAAGAACAGCCCCGCCGGCCCCTTCAACACCTCGACGCGGCTGATCGTGAACAGCTGTGGCACCGAAAAGCCGATGAAGGGATTGCCGCGCTGGCCGTCGTAGAAGGACTGGTCCTGCCGGAAGCCGCGGAAGGTGACCCCGGCGTAGCTGAACGCGCTGATACCGGAAATATCGCGGTAGATATCGGTCGCATCACGCGCGCCCTGATCGGTGAACAGGTCGGCGTTGACGACCTGGAGCGCCTGCGGAATGTCGAGTGGGTTTTCGGCGGTCTTGCCAACGGTGGTGGTGTCGACGCGGTAGAGCCGTTGGGCGCGCCCGGTCACCACGATGTCGTCGCCCGCATTGTCCGACGATTGCGCCATCGCCGGCGCGCACGCCCACACCCCGGCCCATGCGGCCGCCACGCTCCACCGGTTCATCTGCGCCCCTTTAATGCTATCGCTTCGCAATAACGGTTATCGTTGAATTGTGCAAGGGTGAAGGTCCGGCAAACTCCTGCGACATTTGCGCGGTAGCGCGCTCGCCGCCGTGGTTCCGGGGACGCATGGCGAAGGAGAAATGGCAATGCGTTCGATCTGTTGGTTGCTGGCCGGGGTGGCGGGCCTTCCCGCTGCCGCCGTGGCACAGGGCGGCACGGCTGGTACGGAGCAGACCCCCGGCACCGTGCCCCCCGCCGGACCGGCCGCCGCGTCGCCCGAGCCGGTGTCCGCGCCTGCCCCGACGCTTGCCGCACAGCCCACGCCGCGCACCGCTCCGCCCGCCGCCGCCGAGGAGGACGAGGACGAAGGCGCGCCCGATATCGTCGTCACCGGATCGCGCCGCCAACCGGGCGCGGTGATCGGCAATATCCCGCCCGAACAGCAATTGTCGCCCGCCGATATCCGCAGCTACGGTGTCGGGTCGATCACCGAACTGCTCGCCGAACTCACACCGCAGACGACGTCCGGGCGCGGTGCCGGGGGCGGGCCGGTGATCCTGCTCAACGGGCGGCGCATTTCCGGCTTCCAGGAGATCCGCGACCTGCCGACCGAGGCAATCGCGCGCGTCGATATCCTGCCGGAGGAAGTGGCGCTCAAATACGGCTATCGCGCCGACCAGCGCGTGGTGAACTTCGTGCTGCGCCGCCGCTTCCGCGCGGTGACCGCGGAGCTGAACGGCCGCGCGGCGACCGAGGGCGGGCGCGAGCAGGGCGGGGCGGAGGCCGATATCGTGCGCATCCGCCGCGACGATCGCATCAACCTCCACCTCGAATACAATCGCGCCGGCGCGCTGAGCGAGGCGGAGCGCGATATCCGCCAGCCCGCCGCCACCGCCGCGATCGCCGGCAACGTCGTCGGCGCGGGCGCGCTGGGGCCGGGGCTGGGCAATGTCGCCGGGGTGCCCGCGTCCGCCGCGACCGCGGCGCCGGCGATCGGCGATTTCGCCGCCACCCCCAATGCCACCGATCAGGGCGCGTACCGCACGCTGCTGGCATCGTCGCGCAGCGTCGCGGCGAACGGCACCTATGCCACCACCATCTTCGGCAATGTCGCCGCCAGCCTGAACGCGACCGTCGACCACACCCGCACCGTCGCCGATCGCGGGCTGGCGACGCTGTCGCTGCAGCTGCCGGTCGGCAATCCCTTCTCCCCCTTCGCGCAAGCGGTGACAGTGTCGCGCGCGTTCGACGATATCGGCCCGCTGACGCAGGTCGTGGACACCACCAACCTGCACCTGGGCAGCACGCTGAACGGCGACAAGGGCCGCTGGCGCTGGTCGGTGACCGGCAGCGTCGATCGCGCCGACAGCGATACCGTGACGCAGGCCGGGCTGGACGCCGCCGCGTTCCAGGCGCGGTTGCTGGCGGGCGATGCCACCGCCAACCCTTTCGCCCCGCTGTCGCTGGGGCGGCTGCCCGACAATGTCGGCCGCTCCCGCTCGACCACCGCGGGGCTGGACGCGCTGGCGAGCGGCCCGGTGTTCGCGCTGCCCGCGGGCGACGCCAACACCAGCATCCGCATCGGTGCATCGACCAGCGATTTCAGCAGCCGCTCGACCCGCGGCGGGGTGACGAGTGCGCCCGGCGACGTCGCACGCGATATCGGCAACATGCAGATCAACCTCGACCTGCCGGTCGCCAGCCGCGGCGCGGACGTGCTGGCAGGGATCGGCAACCTGTCGCTCAACGCCAATCTGGCGGCGGACCATTTGTCCGACTTCGGCACGCTGTGGACGATCGGCTATGGCCTCAACTGGTCGCCGGTGGATGCGGTGCGGGTGATCGCGTCGGTCACCGACCAGGACGAGGCGCCGAGCGCGCAGCAGCTGGGCAATCCGCTGGTGACGACGCCGGGGGTGCGCGTGTTCGACTACGTCCGCGGCACGACCGCGACGGTGACCACCGTCACCGGCGGCAACCGCGATTTGATCGCGGACAATCGCCATGCCCTGAAACTGGGGCTGAACCTGACGCCGTGGAAGCAGAAGGACATCAGCTTCCGCGCGGATTACACGCGGCAGGACACCGACGATCCGATCGCCGCCTTCCCGGCCGCGACCGACGCGATCGCGCGGGCGTTCCCGGGCCGGTTCCAGCGCGATGCGGCGGGCAATCTGTTGCAGATCGATTCCCGCCCGATCAACTTCGCGCGCAGTCAGCAATCGCAGATCCGCTACGGCATCAACATGTCGTTCAAGCTGAAATCGCAGCTGCAACGCCAGATCGAGGCGTATCGCGCCGGCACCGGTCCGAACCCGTTCGAGGGGCTGCGCCCGCCGGGCGGCTGGCGCGGCGGCGGGGACGGCAATGGCGGCGCGGCCGGCGGCCGGCCCGGCGGTGCGCCCGCCAGCGGCGCGGGCGGCGGCGATCGTCCGCGCGGCGGCTTCGGCGGTGGCGGGCGTTTCGGCGGCGGCGGCGCGCAGGCCGGAGGGCGGCTGCAATTCGCGCTCTACCACACCTGGCACCTGACCGATCGCGTGACGATCGCGGATGGCGGCCCGGTGCTCAACCTGCTGGAAGGCGATGCGATCGGCAGCGCGGGCGGCCAGCCGCGGCATGAGCTGCAAGGGCAGGCGGGCTATGTCAACAACGGGCTGGGTGCGCGCCTGTCGGTGAATTTCCAGAGCGCGACGCGTGTCGCCGGTGGCACCCCGGCCGCTCCGCAGACGCTCGATTTCGGCAGCCTGGCGACCGCGAACCTGCGGCTGTTCGCCGATCTGGGCGGGCGTCTCGACTGGGTGAAGGCGCATCCGTGGATGCGCGGCACGCGCGTGACGGTGCAGGTCGACAATCTGTTCAACACCCGCCAGCGCGTCACCGACCAGACCGGGCAGGTGCCGATCGGTTTCCAGCCCGATTATCTCGATCCGCTGGGGCGCTCCGTGCGGGTAGTGCTGCGCAAGTTATTCTTCTGACGACAGGCCGACCCGCGCCGCCAGCCATTGCGCGGCGGCCTCGGGCGTCTGCTTGTCGCGGTCGCGATCGACGCGGTAGTTGGCCGCGCGCATCGCGGCGACCGGGATGCGCCCGACCAGCGGTGCCAGCGCGGCGCGGAACCGTGTATCGCCCTGCCGCCGCGGCGCGATCAGCACGATCGCGTCGTAACCGGGAATCGCCCCCTTGGGATCGCGCAGCACGGTCAGCCCGTCCGCGGCGATCCGCCCGTCGGAGGAAAAGGCGCTGATGACGTCCGCCCGCCCGCTTTCCAGCGCGCGGTACATGAACGTCGGGCTGTAGGGCGTCGTGGAGGCGAAGCGCAGTGGATAGGCGCGGCGGATCGCCGCCCATTCGGCACGGTCGAGGAACTCCAGGTCCGCGCCCAGCGCCAGCCGCGGCGCAGCGGGCACCAGATCGTCCAGCGTCGCGATCCCGCGCGCCCGCGCATCGGCGCCGCGCATCGCGAAGGCATAGGCATTCTCGAACCCCAGCGCGCCCAGCAGCGTGACGCCATGCGTCGCCCGCGTCCATTCGGCGACCGCACGCAGCTGCTGCGCTCGCGGCACGACGTCCTGCCGCTTCATCTCCGCGCCCCAGATCGTGCCGGCATAATCGACATAGACGTCAATATCGCCCCCCGCGACCGCGCCGAACGCCACCGCCGATCCCAGCCCGTCGCGATAGCGGACGGTATAACCCGCCCGCGTCAGCCGGTCGCCGATCAGCCGCGCCAGGATATATTGTTCGGAGAAGTTCTTGGCGCCGACCGTCACCGTGCGGTCGTGCCCGCCGCGCGGCCACAGCGGCACGCTGGCCAGCGCGGTCGCGGCCAGCAGCACCCCGCCCGCCGCCGCGACGCGCCGCCACTGCCGCCGCCCGGCGGCGCGCTCCGCCAGCCCCAGCAGCGCATCGACCCCCAGCGCCAGCGCGGCGGAGGAGACGCAGCCGGCGATCACCAGCGCCCAGGCCTGCGTCTGCAATCCGGCGAAGATCAGGTCGCCCAGGCTGGGTTGCCCCACCGTGGTCGACAGCGTCGCCGCGCCGATCGTCCACACCGCCGCCGTGCGCACCCCCGCCATCGCGATCGGCAGCACCAGCGGCGCCTCGACGCGCGCCAGTTTCTGCTCCGGCGTCATCCCGATGCCGTCCGCCGCCTCCAGCACCGCCGGGTCGAGCGCGGCGAAGCCGGTGACGAGGTTGCGCACGATCGGCAGCAGCGCATAGAGCGTCAGCGCCAGCAGCGCAGGCAGGAAGCCCAGTGCGGGCACTCCGCCGCCGACCAGCGACGACACCCACAGCAGCACCGGGTAGAAGAGCGCCAGCAGCGCCAGGCTGGGGATCGTCTGGATCAGGCTCGCCGTGCCCAGCACGACGCCGGCCAGCCGCGGCGCGCGGGCGGCGCGCACCCCCAGCGGCAGCGCGATCAGCAGCGCCAGCGCCAGCGCCGCCATCGCCAGCAACAGGTGCTGCGCGGCCAGCGCGGGGACGCGGGCGAAAGCGTCGATCATCGCGTCATCGCCGTCAGCCGCTCGGCCTGGGCGCGCGGCACCGCGACGAGCGCATCGGCCGCGTCGCCCGCCTCTCCGGCCAGCATCGCGGCGGGGGCGGCGTCGGCGACGATCCGCCCCGCCTGCATCACCAGCACGCGCGTGGCGTTCAGCAGCGCCTCCGCCATG
The DNA here is from genome assembly GCF_002374835.1 of Sphingomonas ginsenosidimutans. Classification (GTDB taxonomy): domain Bacteria; phylum Pseudomonadota; class Alphaproteobacteria; order Sphingomonadales; family Sphingomonadaceae; genus Sphingomonas; species Sphingomonas ginsenosidimutans. The sequence continues at coordinate 102,300 of NZ_NWVD01000009.1, read as the reverse complement.
TCGTGCGTGACCATGATCGTGGTCAGCGACAGGTCGGCGTGCAGCCGGCGGATCGCGCCCGCCAGCGCCTCGCGCGTGACGGGGTCGAGCGCGCCGAACGGCTCGTCCATCAACAGCAGCCGGGCCTCGGCGGCCAGCGCGCGCGCGACGCCGACGCGCTGGCGCTGCCCGCCCGACAGCTCCGCGGGCATCCGCCCGGCAAAGGCGCGCGGCAGTTCGACCAGGTCCAGCATCGCCGCCACCCGCGCCGGATCGCGCCGCCCCGCCAGCACCAGCGGCATCGCGATATTGTCCCCCACCGACAGGTGCGGGAACAGCCCGACGTTCTGGAAGACATAGCCGATCCGCCGCCGCAGCCGAGCGGGCGGCTCGTCCGCCACGTCGCGCCCGTCGATCGCGACGCGCCCCGCATCGGGCACGACCAGCCGGTTGACCGTTTTGAGCAGCGTCGACTTGCCCGACCCGGACGTGCCGACCAGCGCGACGAAGCTGCCGCCGGCGATGTCCAGCGTCACGCCGTCGACCGCCGCACCGTCGCCGTACCGCTTGGTGACGCCTGCGAACGAGACGGCGGGGCCGGGCGATTGTTCTGGCATCGCCGCGCACGATGCGGGAAGGATGAGGCTGGCACAAGCCACGCAAACGATGGCGGAGGGGACGAGAGGATGAAGGCGATCCTGATTACCGGCGGCGGATCGGGCATCGGGCGCGCGGTCGCGCTGCACTTTTCGGCGCAGGGCTGGCGTGTCGGGCTGGCGGATATCGACCAGCGCGCGCTGGCGGATGCCGCCGCGATGCTGCCCGCGGACCGCACCTCGACGCATGTCATGGACGTGCGCGACGCATCGGAATGGGAACATGTGCTGGCCGAATTCGCCGCGCTGTCTGGCGGGCGGCTGGACGTGTTGTTCAACAACGCCGGCATCGCTGCCGGCGGCGCGTTCGGGGACATGGGGCTGGACGCGCTCGACCGCGTGATCGACATCAACTTCCGCGGCGTCGCTTATGGCGCGCGGCTCGCCTATCCGTATCTGAAGGCGACGCCGGGGTCGTGCCTGCTCAACACCGCCTCCGCGTCCGCGATCTACGGCAGCGCCGGCCTGTCGGCCTATTCCGCGACCAAATTCGCGGTGCGCGGCCTGACCGAGGCGCTCGACGCCGAATGGGCGCCGGACGCGATCAAGGTGCGCGACCTGCTGCCCGGCTTCATCGACACCAACCTGCTGTCGATCGGGCTGGCGGGGACCAACCGCACCGCGCGCGAGGCGGTGGTCGATTCGGGGCTGGAATTCACGCCGGTCGAGGTCGTCGCGCAGGCGGCATGGGATGCCGTCCACGGCGACAAGCTGCATTCGCCGGTCGGCAAGACCGCGCGTCGGCTGACCTTCGCGGCGCGCTGGATGCCCGGACGGCTGCGCCGGATGATGCGCAGCCGCGTGCTGCTGCGTTGATTGCGCTCAGCCGCCCAGGATCGAATCGATCGCGGTCGCCAGTTCGACGTCCAGCGCCGACAGCCCGCCGGCGTCATGCGTGGTCAGCAGGATCTCCACCCGGTTCCACACATTGGTCCATTCCGGGTGGTGATCGGCGCGCTCCGCCAGCAGCGCCACTTGCGTCATGAAGCCGAACGCCTCCGCGAAATCGGTGAACACGATCGAGCGGGTGATCGCATCGCGCGCCTCGTCATAATCCCAGTCGGGCAGCGTATCGAGCGCGTCGGCGCGCTCGGCTTCGCTCAATTGTTCGATCGTGCGGGTCATGACGTGCCTCTGCGCTTGCGGCGGGTGATCGGCGAGCGGTATGGCCGGCGGCATGGACGGGCAAGAGGCAATGGGCGCGCCGCCCTCCGCGGATGCGATCGAGGCGCACGCACGCGCGACGATCGCGCGGCTGCCCGCGCAATTCCGCGGGCATCTGGGCGACGTGGTGCTGGTGGTCGAGGAGGAGGCGGATGCCGAGACCCTCGACGCGCTGGGCATCGATCATCCGCTCGACCTGACCGGCCTGTACCACGGGCGCCCGGTCGGCGAGAAATCGGCGTTCGACAGCGGCGCGCTGCCCGATCGCATCCATCTGTATCGCCAGGCGATGCTGGCCGAATGGTGTGAGACGGGGGTGCGGCTCGACGATCTGGTCGCGCATGTGACGATCCATGAGATCGGGCACCATTTCGGCCTGTCCGACGATGACATGCACGCCCTCGAAGCGGCAGTGGCGGATTGAGCGGCGCGGTTCGCGCCGTTGACGTCACGGTTGCGCGCGGCGGGCAGCTGCTGGTCGAGCGGTTCGACCTAGCCGTGGCGCCGGGCGGCGCGGCGGTGGTCACCGGCCCCAACGGCGTCGGCAAGTCCAGCCTGCTGCGCGTGCTCGCCGGGCTGCTGCGTCCCACCGCCGGGCATGTCGAGCGCGAGGGGACGGTGGCTTGGATGGGCGAGGCCGCCGCGCTCGACCCCGAATGCGCGCTGGCCGATGCGCTCGCCTTTTGGGCGGCGCAGGATGCGCGCGCCCTGCCGGAGGTGCGCGTCGCCGCCGCGCTGGACGCGATGTTGCTCGGCGATCTGGCCGACGTCCCCGTCCGTTTCCTGTCGACCGGGCAGCGCCGCCGCGCCGCGCTGGCGCGGGTGGTCGCGTCGGGTGCGGACCTGTGGTTGCTCGACGAACCGGCGAGCGGGCTGGACGTGGGCGCGGTGGAGCGGCTGGAACAGCTGATCGCGGGGCACCGCGCAACCGGCGGCGCGGTGGTGGTGGCAACGCACCAGCCGCTGGCGCTGCCCGACGCGGCTGGGGTCGCGCTGTGATGGGCGCGCTGGTGTGGCGCGACGTGCGCCGCGGCTATGCCGGCGGCGGCGCGACATTGGTGGTCGCGTTCTTCCTGCTGGTGGCGGTGCTGTTCCCGTTCGCGATCGGCCCCGATGCGGCGCTGCTGGCGCGGGTCGGTGGCGGCGTCGTGTGGGCCGCGGCGCTGCTGGCGGCGCTGCTGCCGGTCGAGCGGCTGGTCGCGCCCGATCTGGAGGCGGGGGTGATCGACCAGCTGGCGGTGCGCGGGGTGTCGCCGGTGACGATCGCGGCGGCCAAGACGGTGGCGCACTGGCTGGCCTTCGCCCCGCCGCTGTTGCTGGCGACGATCCCGGCGGCGGCGCTGCTCAACCTGTCCGCCGAACGGCTGGCGCTGGTCGTCGCTGGGCTGGCGATCGGCACGCCGGGGCTGGCGGCGCTGGCGGTTACCACCGGCGCATTGGTCGCGGGGCTGCGCGGTGCCGGCGCGGTCGCGGGCCTGGTCATGCTGCCGCTGGCGGTGCCGCTGCTGATCTTCGGCGCGGGCGCGATCGACGGCGGGGCGGGCGGGCTGAAGCTGCTGGCCGCGGTCAGCCTGCTGCTGACGGTGGGCGGCCCGATCGTCGCCGGCGCGGCGATCCGCATGGGAATGGAATGATCGGGACGGCGGCGTCCTACCGCGACCAGCGCGCCCAGATCGCGGTCGGCAGCGTCAGCCCGCGCGCTTCCTCCCGCACCGCCAGTTCCCCCGCCTCGACCGTGCCGGGCAGGTCGGCGAACGCCTGGCGCAGCATCTCGCCGATCGCCAGCGCCGACATGCGCACCGCATAGACGGTGAGGAACAGGTAGCGCGATTCGGCGTCCAGCAGCCGCCGGCAATCGGCGATCAGCGCGGGCAGATGCTCCTCCAGCCGCCAGATCTCGCCATCCGGCCCGCGCCCGTATTTGGGCGGATCGAGCAGGATGCCGTCATAACGCCGCGCGCGCCGCACCTCGCGCGCGACGAACTTGGCGGCGTCGTCGACGATCCAGCGTACCGGCGCATCGGCCAGCCCCGACAGCGCCGCATTGCCGCGCGCCGCCTCGACCGATTTCTTCGACGCGTCGACATGCACCATCTTCGCGCCGACCGCCGACATCGCCAGCGTGCCGACCCCGGTATAGCCGAACAGGTTGAGGCATTCCGGCGCCTCGCACCCGTCGAGCCGCCCGCGCATCCACGACCAGACGGGCGCCATGTCGGGGAAGAAGCCGAGGTGGCGGAACGGCGTGGTCTGCGCGGTGAAGCGGACGCGCGCATCGCCCTCTCCCCATGCCAGCGGCCAGCCGTCGCGTGGCACCGGCTCGCGGAACTGCCATTGCCCGCCGCCGTCCTCGTCGCTGCCGGGGACGAATTCGCCGTGCGCCTGCCAGTCGGGCTTCGCGGGCGCCCAGAGCGCCTGCGGTTCGGGGCGGATGAAGCGGAACCGGCCATAGCGTTCCAGCTTGCGGCCGTGGCCCGAATCGACCAGCCCGTAATCGGCCCAGGGCTCCCCGGTGAGCGTGACCAGCTGCATCAGCCGCGCGGCACCGCATGCGCGGCGACGTAACCGGACACCGCGTCATAGGTCGCGTCCAGCACCGTGAACCGCTCTTCGCGGTCGAACAGGTCGCCGACACGCGCGGGCAGCGCGGGGCGCACGCCGGTGGCGCGTTCCACCGCGTCGCGGAACTTGGCGGGATGCGCGGTCGCCAGCGTCACCATCGGCACCCCCGGCGTGGCGTGGCGGCGCGCGGCGGCCAGCCCGATCGCGGTATGCGGGTCGATCACCTGCGCCGCGGTATCGCACGCATGGCGCATCGCCAGCGCCATGTCGTCGGCATCGACCCGCTCGCCCACGAACAGTCCGGCCGCGCCGTCGCGCTGCGCATTGGTCAGCTGCATCGCGCGCGTCGCCTCGAACCCCTTCATCTGCCCGGCCAGCGCCGCGCCGTCGCGCCCGCCCAGGTCGAACAGCAGCCGCTCGAAATTGCTGGACACCTGGATATCCATCGACGGCGTCGCGGTCGGCACCACCTGCCGGCTGGAATAATCGCCGCTGGCCAGCGCGCGCGCCAGGATGTCGTTGACGTTGGTGGCGACCACCAGCCGCGCCACCGGCAGCCCCATCTTCGCCGCGACATAGCCGGCGAAGACGTCGCCGAAATTCCCGGTCGGCACGCTGAACGCCACGGCGCGCGCGGGCGCGCCCAGCCGGACGGCGGCGTAGAAATAATAGACCACCTGCGCCATCAGCCGCGCCCAGTTGATCGAATTGACCGCCGACAGCCGGAACCGCCCGGCAAAGGCGGCATCGTTGAACATCGCCTTCACCAGCGCCTGCGCGGTGTCGAAATCGCCGCGGATCGCGATATTGTGGACGTTGGGCGCGCCCACCGTGGTCATCTGCCGGCGCTGCACGTCGCTGACGCGCCCTTCGGGGTGGAGCATGAAGATATCGACGCCCGAGCGCCCCGCCACCGCGTCGATCGCCGCCGATCCGGTATCGCCGCTGGTCGCGCCGATGATCGTCAGATGCTGGTCCGATCCCTTCAGGAAGCGTTCGAACAGCTGCCCCAGCAATTGCAGCGCCACGTCCTTGAACGCCAGCGTGGGCCCATGGAACAGTTCCAGCAGCCATTGGTCGTGGTCGATCTGCACCAGCGGGGTGATCGCGGCGTGATCGAACCGGCCGTAGGCGGCGGTGCACAGCGCGGTCAGTTCGTCGCGGGTCAGCGATCCGGCGACGAACGGCGCCATCACCGCCACCGCGGTATCGACATAGCTCAGCCCGGCCAGCGCCTGAATCTCGTCTCGCGACAGCGTCGGCCAGCATTCGGGCACGTACAGCCCCCCGTCGGAGGCGAGGCCGGCGAGCGTGACGCCCGCGAAATCGAGCGAAGGGGCGGTCCCACGGGTACTGACGTAGCGCATGGAAGCAGGCGCCTACGTCCTTGGCCGCGCCCATGCAACGCCGAAGCGCGGGTGTGGGGGCGCGGCAAAGGTTGCGGTGGCGGGGGCCGAGGGGTTAGCAAGCGCAGCATGGCGCTCATCGATCACTTCCTGTCGCGCGCGATCCGGCGCGGCCAGCTCACCCTTACCAAGCCCGATGGCAGCACCGCGACCTTCGGCACCCCCGATCCGGCGCTGGCGCCGGTGTCGTTCACGATCCACGATACCGCTGTCTATCGCGCGATTCTGGCCGACCCGTCGCTGGGCGTGGCGGAGGCGTTCATGGACGGCCGGCTGACGATCGAGCAGGGCGACATCATGGACCTGTTGATGCTCGCCACCAGCAACTCGCGCTGGGAAAACGGCGTCAACAATCTGGCGGCGAACCGCTGGCGCACGATGCGCGGGAAGATCCGCCACGCGTTGACGCGCAACCAGACGGTCCGCTCGAAACGCAACGTCGCGCACCATTACGACCTGTCCGACCGGCTCTACGATCTCTTCCTCGACGCCGACAAACAATACAGCTGCGCCTATTACACCGATCCGGCGAACGACCTGGATACCGCACAGGCGGACAAGAAGGCGCATATCGTCGCCAAGCTGGCGATCGCGCCGGGGATGCGCGTGCTCGACGTCGGCTGTGGCTGGGGCGGGATGGCGCTGTACATCCATGCGAAGACCGGCGCCGAGGTGCTGGGCATCACCCTGTCGGAGGAGCAGCTGAAGGTCGCGCGCCGTCGCGCCGAAGAGGCGGGGGTGGCGGACAAGGTGCGGTTCGAGCTGATCGACTATCGCGACATGACCGGCACGTTCGACCGGATCGTGTCGGTCGGCATGTTCGAACATGTCGGCACGAAGAATTTCCGCACCTATCTGTCGAAATGCCGCGACCTGCTGACCCCGACGGGGGTGATGCTGATGCACACGATCGGGCGCGCCGACGGACCCAATTTCACCGACAAGTTCACCGACAAATACATCTTCCCCGGCGGCTATATCCCGTCGCTGTCGGAGATACTGGAGTCGAACGATTTCATCCGCTGGTTCATCACCGATATCGAGGTGTTGCGGCTGCATTACGCGCTGACGCTGCGCGCCTGGTACGACCGGACGGTGGCGCAGAAGGACGCGATCGTCGCGCTCTACGACGTACGCTTCTACCGGATGTGGACCTTCTACCTGGCGGGCGCGGCGGTCAGCTTCACCAACGGGTCACTGGTCAATTACCAGATCCAGTTCAGCCGCGACCGCACCACCCTGCCGCTGACCCGCGACTATATGGTGGAGGAGGAACGGCGGCTGCGCGGCTGAACCCGCAGCCCCCCGGTCACTTCGCGGCGGGCGCGCCCCGTGCCATCGCCTTGGCGGCGGTGCGCGCCTTGGCGGCCTCTGACGCATCGACCTTGCCGTCGCGGTTGAGGTCGTAGGCGGAAAAGACGGTGCCCATCAGCGCGGCCGATTCGGCCTTGCTGACCTTGCCGTCCTTGTTGGCGTCGGCGCGCGCCATGAACAGCGCGGCGACACGCTTCGCATGAACCGCATCCAGCGTGCGCCCGCCAGACAGCTTCATGCGCATCATCCGCGCCTCCACTTCGGCCGGCGACAGGAAACCGTCCCGGTTGGTGTCCGACGCGGCGAATTCGGTGTCCAGCTTGGCGGCGGCGCCCGCACGCGTCTCCTGTGCGAACGATACCGCGGTCAGCGCGGGGATGGACAGGAAGGCGACCAGCGCGGCGGCCAGCGTCGTGGGGGAAACGGTCTTCATGCCGCGCGCTATCGCGATGCGCGCTTGTACCCTGGCTGAACGGCCCCCCGCCGGTGGGCGGGGGGCGTTTGCACGGCTCAGCGCGCCGCCAGTTCGCGGACCAGTTCGGGCGCGGGATAGACCTTCTCCAGCGCCTGCTGCACCGCCTGCGTGGAGACGACCACGGTGCGGTTCAGCACCGGATCGTAGCCGAAATTGCCGCCCAGCGAATGGATGTTGCCGTCGAACGCCGCGCCGATCACCGACCCGTCCTTCGCGATCACCGGCGACCCGGAATTGCCGCCGATGATGTCGTTGGTGGTGACGAAATCGAACGTCGTGGTCATATCCAGCCGCGGCTTCGCTGCGGCATAGGCCTTGGCCAGCACGAACGGTTCCTGCCCGGTGGCGCGTTCGTACAGCCCGGCCAGGGTCGTGCGGTACGGCACCTTCGCGCCGCGCTCCGTCCATCCCTCGACCTTGCCGTAGCTGATGCGCAGCGTGAACGTGGCGTCAGGGTAGTTGCCCGCGCCATAAGCGGCGAAGCGCGCCCGTGCGAGCTTCGCCTGCGCCGCGGTGACCGGGGCGTCGACCTTCTGCGCGAATTCGGTGCGCAGCGCGCGCGCGGCGGGATCGTTGCGAGCCACGAACTGGATCAGCGGATCCTTCGATGCGCGCACCGCCGCCATGCCGCCGTCGAACAGCGCCTTGCGCACCGCCGGGTCGGCCAGCTTCGTGCCGGTCACCAGCCGGTCCGCCAGCTGTTCGGGCGAATCGCGGCCCAGCAGCGCCTTCACCTGCGGCGAATCGGCGCCCAGATATTCGCGCGTCTTCGACAGCCAGAACGACAGCGCGGTCTCCTCCAGCCACGGATAGGTCGGCGTGGCGTCGGTCAGCTGCTTGCCCAGCAGCGGCAGCGCCGAATCGGTGTACCCCGGCAGCCGCTCGGCATTGGGCTTCTCGCGCTCGGCGGCGGCGCGCACGATCGTGCGGGCGTAGCCGTACAGCGTCGAGAACATTCCCGCGCGCTGTTCGAGGAAGAAGTGATCCAGCGCGATGTCGCGATAGGCCGCGTCGGCGCGCGCGATATCGCCCCACGGATCGCCCAGTTGCTTGCCCGCCTTCGCCTTCAGGTCGGCCTCGTTCGCGGCCAGCTTGCCCGCGAAGCCGGCATCGTCCAGCGCGCGCGCCTGGCCCCAATAGACCTTGTAGCTGTTCTCGATCCCGAACAGCGTGTCGGCCGCCTCGCGCCGTCGCTCCGGCGACTGCTCGCTCGCCGCGATCAGCCGGCCGCGCATCTCGGACAGCAATGTCGTCATCAGCGGCAGCGTGAACTGGCGCTGGAACGCCAGCTGGTCCTGCGTCAGCAGCCGCTGCGTGCGCCCCGGATTGCCGACGACGAACGTCGCTTCGCCCTCGATCGGGGCGCGCGGGTTCCACGTCAGATGCTGCGGCGTCGCGGCGGGCTTGCCGTTTTCATAGGCGCGCAGGAACGAAGCATCGAGCGCGTAGCGCGGGAAGTTGAAATTGTCCGGGTCGCCGCCGAAGAACGCCGCGGCAAATTCGGGTGCCCACACCAGCCGCACGTCGGAATATTTGCGGTAGGTGTACAGCTTGTACTCGCCGCCGCCGTACAGCGTGACGACCTGGCAGCGCGTCGTCTCCTTGTCGGTGCACCCTTCCGCCTCGATCGTCGCGATCGCCGCGTCGCGCGCCTTGGTCAGCGCCTCGCCGGTCAGCGTGCCGATCGCCTTGGTGACACGCGGGGTGACGTCGGTGATCGCCGTGACCACCTCCGCCTGCTGGCCGGGGCATTTCAGCTCGCGCGCGCGATCGGCGGCGACGAAGCCGTCGGCGAGGTAATCCTTGTCCTTCGACGACAGGTCCTGCGCGCATTGGGCGATGCAATGGTGGTTGGTCAGGATCAGTCCCTCGCCGCTGACGAACGAGGCGGAGCAGCCCCCGGTCAGCCGCACCGCGGCGGCCTGTGCGCGGTCCAGCCACGCCTTGTCGGGTGCCCAGCCATAGGCGGCCTTCATCCGCGCGGCGGGAAAGGCATCGAACGTCCACATGCCTTCGTCGGCCAGCGCGGGCGACGCGGTCAGCATTGTCGCCAGCGAAACAGCGGTCAACTTCTTCATCACAACCCCTATGTAATTTTGTTACGTCGGCTTGTGCGCCACTACGCCTGCATCGGCAAGATGGTTGCCCTTGCGAGCGTGAGCGCGTAGCGGCGCGCGCGAAAGGAAGCTGCCCCATGACCGATCAGATCAAGCGTCCAACCGGCGAGGCCGGCATCAACCGGGTCGTTCTTGCCTATTCCGGGGGGCTGGACACCAGCGTGATCCTGAAATGGCTCCAGACCGAATATGGTTGCGAGGTGGTCACCTTCACCGCCGATCTGGGGCAGGGCGAGGAGCTGGAACCCGCGCGCGCCAAGGCCGAGCTGATGGGGATCAAGCCCGAGCATATCTTCATCGACGACCTGCGCGAGGAATTCGTGAAGGACTACGTCTTCCCGATGATGCGCGCGAACGCGCTGTACGAGGGGCTGTACCTGCTCGGCACCTCGATCGCGCGCCCGCTGATCGCCAAGCGCCAGATCGAGATCGCGAGACAAGTCGGCGCCGACGCGGTCAGCCACGGCGCGACCGGCAAGGGCAACGACCAGGTCCGCTTCGAACTGGGCTATTATGCGCTCAACCCGGATATCAAGGTGATCGCGCCGTGGCGCGAATGGGACCTGACCAGCCGCACGAAGCTGATCGAGTTCGCCGAATCGCACCAGATCCCGGTGAGCAAGGACAAGCGTGGCGAAGCGCCCTTCTCCACCGACGCCAACCTCCTCCACACCTCGTCGGAGGGCAAGGTGCTGGAAGATCCGTGGGACGAGGTGCCCGACTACGTCTATTCGCGCACCGTCAATCCGGAGGACGCGCCCGACCAGCCGGAGACGATCACGATCGATTTCGAGCGCGGCGACGGCGTCGCGCTCGACGGCGAGGCGCTCTCGCCCGCGACGCTGCTGGCGAAGCTCAACGACCTGGGCCGCAAGCACGGGATCGGCCGGCTCGACCTGGTCGAGAACCGCTTCGTCGGCATGAAGAGCCGCGGCATGTACGAGACGCCCGGCGGCACCATCTACGCGCTGGCGCATCGCGGGATCGAGCAGATCACGCTCGATCGCGGCGCCGCGCACCTGAAGGACGAACTCGCGCCCCGCTATGCCGAACTGGTCTACAACGGCTTCTGGTTCTCGCCCGAGCGCGAGATGCTGCAGGCCGCGGTCGACCACAGCCAGGAAAAGGTGTCGGGCACCGTCCGGCTCAAGCTCTACAAGGGCAATGTCATCGTCACCGGCCGCAAGTCGCCGCACTCGCTCTATTCGGAGAAGGTCGTGACGTTCGAGGACGATCAGGGCGCCTACGACCAGCGCGACGCCGCCGGCTTCATCAAGCTGAACGCGCTGCGCCTGCGCCTGCTGGGCCGCCGCGACCGGTAAGCGCGGGCGGGTTTGGTGGGGACACGGTGACGGCCCGTGCGGGGGACGCCGCGTGACGGTCGCGAAGATCGCGAACCGCACCCGGCGTAACCCCGCTACTTCCCCCGCTTCGTCGGCACCGTCACCCGCACCATGTCGCCGGGCGCGTCGTGCAGCTTCAGGAACAGCGCGCCGTTCGCGGGGTGCGGCACGTCCAGCTTCTCGCCGACGAAGCCCAGCGGCACCGCCTGCGCCTTGGCCGGATCGGCCTCCGCCGCGACGCCGGCGATCAGGAACAATTGCTCCCCGGTCAGCGTGCACGCGCCCGTCGCGGCGGGGCAGGCGACGGCGGTGATCCGCGGCAAGCGCACGACCCGCGCCAGCGGCTGCCATTCGCCCGCCAGGTCGCCCTGCACCAGCCGCATCTTGATCGCGCCGACCGCGCCCACCCCCAGCAGCGCGCGCGGCGACAGCGTCGCCACCGCCACGTCGCCGCCCAGCAGTTGCAACCCGCCGCCCGCGACGGTCAGCTTCGCGCTGGCGCTGTCATCGGCGGTCGCCACCTCGATCGCGTCCGCCGCGCTCAGCCGCGTGTTCACCGCGCGCGCCGAAAAGGTCAGCCGCGCATCCTGCGACAGGACGTTGTCGGGCAGCGTCAGCGGCAGCGCCGCGTCGCCGGGCGCCGGGGCGGGGGGATCGACGTTGCGGCTGATCAGCTCCACGCGCGGGCGCGGCGGGGTGATCGTCGCGCGCACCGTCGTCGTGCGCCCGTCCGCCAGCGTCACTTTGGCGTCGGATATGCCCAGCGCCACCGTCTCGGTCGCGCCGTCGGTGGTCAACACCATGCGGTCGCCGCCGCCCGGATCGCGGGTCAGCGCGCCGGGGACGAACGTCAGCCCGGCGACCTCCAGCTTGGCGACCTGGTCCAGCCGCGCGCCAACCAGCCGCCCGTCCTTGTCGCCGGTATAGAGCGTGAACCCCTCCAGCCGGCTCGCCTCGCTCTGCCCCTTCAGCGTCAGCGCCACGGGGGCGGCATTGCCATATTGCGCGACCAGCAGCGTCAGTTCGCCCGCGCGGGTGCGCGACAGCGGCAGCGTGGCGGTGATCTCGTCCGCGCCGCTCGCCTTCCACGCCACCGCCTTCACCGCGCCGGCGCGGTCGCGCAGCGACACCTGTTCGACGCACGATGCCGCCCCGCCCTGCAGCGTCAGCGGCGTGTCGCGCCCGACCACCACCGCATTGTCGGGCTTGGGCGCCCAGGCGGTCGGTGCGCCGTTCTGGAGCAGGAAGCGCGGGCCGGTGAACGTGTCGAAGCCCCAGCGCCCGGTCAGCACCGCCTCGCCGATCGCCTGCTGCCCCAGCCGCGCGGTGTCGATAGTCACCACCAGCCCGCCGCGCGCCGCATCGGCGGTGACCGGCATGTCCATCGTCTTGCCGTCCGCCAGCGTCAGCCGCAGCGACAGGTCGCGCGCATAATCGGTGGCGAACACCAGCGGTGCATCCTCCAGCGGCAGCACCTGTCCCGGGCGCAGCAGGCACAGCGGATCCCTGGTCCCCGCGCGCAGCGTCGGCGGGGCGCCCGCGCCGATCGCCGGCAGCGGGACGACCAGCACCGACTTGGGGTTCTGGAACGATGGCGGGTTGTTGAGCTGCAACCGCATCCGGTCGCCATGGCTGACCGCCAGCGCGGGCGCATATTGGTAGCTGGCGCTGCGGAACACGCCGAACAGCCGCGCGAAATCGCGCGCCAGCGAGATGTACGGGCTGTACAGCCCCGCGCCCGCTTCCTTGGTCGCGGCCAGGCTGTAGGCGAATTGCGTCGTCGTGCCGCCGATCGTCTCGGCCAGCGACGCGCCGCCGCCGGTCTGCAGCACCATCCCCTCGCGGTTCTGCGTCAGGCAGGCGGCCTGCAGCGCGCGCGGGCGCGACAGGCAGGCGGCGTCCAGCCGGATCGCCAGCGATCCCGCCAGCGCGGTCGACACCGGCTCCAGCCGCTCGGTCGATGCTTCCTCCGCACGCGCGATCCCGGCGACGAAGGCGTCGAACCGCGCACGGTCCAGCGATGCCTGGAACAGGTCCTGCGCGGCGCGCACGAACACGCCCGGCCGCCCGCGCACCGCCTGCACCACCGCGCCGTAATCGCCGCCGGTTTCGGGGGCGAGCAGCGCGATCGCCTGTTCCGCGCCCTCCGGCACGGTGGCGGTGATCGTCCCCTTTTTCGGTACCCAGGTGTCGGCGCGGAAGAACCAGTTCTTGGGCGGCGGATTGGTCGCCCCGCGCAGGAAGACGAGGATGAGGACGTAGCGCGCCGCCTGATCGGCGGGCAGGTCGGCCTTCAGCACCAGCTTGTCGCCCGCGCGCAGGCCCGGCACCTGCCCGATCGGCAGCGTGGCCTCGCCGCGCGTCACCGTCATGGTCAGCGGCGGTCCGGCCAGGTCGAAGCTGTTGCTCGCCTGCTGCGCGCGCACCGCCAGCGGGACCGCGGTGGCAAGGGAGGTCGCGGCCAGTGCCGCCGTCAGCCTGTATCGCATCGCCCGCATGCCGGCCCCTATAGAACAGCCGCGCGCCCGCTGGCCACCGTCGCGCGGCGGGGGTCTTAACGGTTCGTCAACCATCCTGCGGCATGTCCGGCGGCGAACCCTGCGCGATCGGGCGCAGCCGGCGAAGGGCGGGAACGACGGATGGCGAAAGACGGCGCGGTGGTGGACGTCGCGATCATCGGCGCGGGGCCGGCGGGCCTGACCGCCGGCTATCTGCTGACCAAGGCCGGCTATTCGGTGGCGATCATCGAGAAGGATCCCGTATACGTCGGCGGGATCAGCCGCACCGTCGAACACGACGGCTTCCGCTTCGACATCGGCGGGCACCGCTTCTTCTCGCGGTCGAAGGAGGTCGTTGACCTCTGGAACGAGATACTGCCCGACGATTTCATCGAACGCCCGCGGATGAGCCGCATCTATTACGAGGGCAAGTTCTACAGCTATCCGCTGCGCGCGTTCGAGGCGCTGGGCAACCTCGGCATCCTGCGCTCGGCCCTGTGCATGATGAGCTTCGCCAAGGCCAAGCTCCTGCCCGCCCGCAACGTGAAGAGCTTCGAGGACTGGACCGTCAACGCCTTCGGCCGGAAGCTCTATTCGATCTTCTTCAAGACCTATACCGAGAAGGTGTGGGGCATGCCCTGCGACGCAATGAGCGCCGACTGGGCGGCGCAGCGGATCAAGGGGCTGTCGCTGTGGGGCGCGGTGGTCGACGGGCTGAAGCGGTCGCTGGGGCTGAACAAGGTGCCCAACGACGGAATGCAGACCAAGACGCTGCTGGAAAGCTTCCGCTACCCGCGGCTGGGGCCGGGGATGATGTGGGATGCCGCGCGCGACCGGATCGTGGAGCGCGGCGGACAGGTGCTGATGGGGCACGCGCTGCGCCAGCTGACCTTCAACGCCGCGACGCAGCGGTGGACCGTCGCGGCGACGCACGGCGATGCGGGTATGGCGATCAACGCCGCGCACGTCATCTCCTCCGCGCCGATGCGCGAACTGGCCAGCCGGCTGCACCCGCTACCCGCGACGCTGCCGGAGGCCGCGAACCTCAAGTATCGCGATTTCCTGACCGTCGCGCTGATGATCCGCTCGCCCGATCTGTTCCCGGACAACTGGATCTACATCCACGATCCCAAGGTGAAGGTCGGCCGCATCCAGAACTTCCGTTCCTGGTCGCCCGAAATGGTCCCCGATCCGGCGATCGCGTGCGTCGGTCTGGAATATTTCTGCTTCGAGGGCGACGGCCTGTGGTCGTCCAGCGACGAGGAGCTGATCGCGCTGGCCACCGCCGAGATGGCCGCGCTGGGGCTGTGCGACCCCGCGCATGTCGAGGGCGGCGCGGTGGTGCGCCAGGAAAAGGCCTATCCCGTCTATGATGAGGATTACGCCCAGAACGTCGACATGCTGCGCCGCGAACTGGAGGCGCGCTATCCGTCGCTGCATTGCGTCGGGCGCAACGGCATGCACCGCTACAACAACCAGGATCACGCGATGATGACCGCGATGCTGACCGTCCGCAACATCCAGTCCGGCGCGCGCGTCTACGATATCTGGGGGGTGAACGAGGATGCCGAATATCACGAAAGCGGCAGCGAGGGCGAAGCCGCCGCGCTCGCCAGCGTGCGGCAGGTGCCGGGCCGGCTGAAGGCGGCCTGAGCCGCCGCGGCAGGTCGATACCCGTGCCCACCGACACCCCCGCGCCGTCCGATCGCCGCCGTTTCGTCGCGGCGGTGCTGGGCGGGTGGCTGTTCACCGTCCTGATCCTGCTGGCGATCAGCGCGCCCGATATCGCGGCGCTGCGCTTTCCCGATGCCGACGATGCGATGCGCATGATCGAGGTGCGCGACTGGCTGGCCGGACAAGGCTGGTTCGACGTTGCGCAGCATCGGCTGAACGGCGGCGATTTCCCGATGCACTGGTCACGGCTGGTCGATATCCCGCTGGCCGCGACGATCCTCGCGCTGCGCCCGCTGCTGGGCGCCGGCGCCGCGGATCATGTCGCGGCGGTGTTGGTGCCGATGCTGACGCTGCTGGCCACGATGGCGCTGATCGCGTCGATCACGGGCCGTGTCGCCGGGATGGCGCCGGTGCCGCTGGCGGTGCTGATGGTCGCCTTCGCCCCGCCGCTGCTGGCGCAGATGCGCCCGCTGCGCATCGACCATCACGGCTGGCAGATCGTGCTGACGCTGGTGGCGGTACGCGCGCTGCTGGCCGCGCCGTCGTGGCGCACCGGTGCGCTGGCGGGCGCGGCGCTGGGCGCGTTGCTGACGATCTCGCTGGAGGGATTGCCGATCGCGGCGGCGGTCGCGGGGATCGCGGTGCTGGTCTGGGCGTGGCGCCCCGTCGACGCGCGCGCGCCCGCGCTGGCGGCGGCGCTGTTCGTCACCGCCGCGCTGTTGCAGGCGGCGACGCGCGGCCCGGCGATGTGGGCGCCCGCGTGCGATGCCATGGCGCCGGGGTGGATCGCGGCGCTGGGCGGCGCGGCGGCCGGGGTGCTGCTGGCGCTGGCGGTGGCGCGTCTGGGCCTTGCCGCGCGGCTGGCGGCGCTCGCACTGGGCGGCGCGCTGGCGGCCGGGGCGGTCGCGTGGCTATCGCCCGCCTGCCTGTCGGGACCGTTCGCGACGTTGCCACCGCGGGTATTCCGCTACTGGTATGTGCTGGTCCTGGAAGGTCGGCCGCTGTGGGAACAGGAAATCGACTGGGCCGCGGTCACCATCGGCCTGCCGGTGATGGGGCTGATCGGGGCGGTGCGTGCCCGCGCGCTGACGGTCGACCCCGACGCGCGCGCGCGCTGGACGCTGCTGATCGCGTTGCAGGGCGCGGCCTTCGCGATCGCGATCATGGTCAATCGCGCGGGCGGCACCGCCAATGCGCTGGCGGTGCCCGGCGCGGCCACGCTGCTGCTGGCGCTGCTGACCCGCGCGCGCGCGATCGAACATGCCGGCCCGCGGATCATGGCGACGGTGGGCGCGTTCCTGCTCGCCTCCCCAGGCCAGATCGCCTCGCTCCTGACGCTGGTCGCGGGTACGAAGGGGGCGGCGGCGGAGGCGGGGCTGGCGTCGCATCGCCGCCCTTGCGCCAATGCCGCCGACATCGCCACCGTCGGCGCACTGCCGACCGCAACGCTGTTCGCGCCGATCGACGCCACCCCTGCGCTGCTGGCGGCGACCCCGCACCGTGCGATCGCGGGTGGCTACCACCGCGGCGCGGCGGCGATCGACATTGTCATCCACGGCTTCACCGCCGCGCCCGGCGACGCGCGGGCGATCGTGCTGGCGACCCGCGCCGAATACCTCGTCGCCTGTCCCGGCATGAACGAAATGGAACTGTACCGCACTGTCGCCCCCAACGGATTATGGGCGCGGCTGGAGCGTGGCGAGCGCATCGCATGGCTGCGCCCGGTGCCGGTGAAGGGGCCGGCGCTGGCGTGGCGCGTCATCCGCCCCTTGCAGGGACCGCCCGCGAACCCCTAAGGCGCTGCGGATGCAGGGGGAGCGGCTCCATTGGTGGCAGACGCGCTGGTTCGTGGTCGCGGCCGCGCTGGCGGCGTGCGTGCCGCTCATCTGGCCGGACATTCCGCCGATCGTCGACCTGCCGGGGCATATGGGGCGCTATCGCGTCCAGCTCGACCGTGATCTGTATCCGTGGTTCGACGACTGGTTCCGCTTCCAATGGTCGCTGATCGGTAACCTCGGCGTCGATCTGCTGATCGAGCCGCTGGCGCCGCTGATCGGGCTGGAACCGGCGGTGAAGTTGATCGTGATGGCGATCCCGCTGCTGACGGTGGCGGGTCTGCTGTGGATCGCGCGCGAGGTGCACGGGCGCATCCCGCCGACCGCGCTGTTCGCGCTGCCGCTGGCGTACAGCTATCCGTTCCAGTTCGGCTTCGTGAATTTCGCGCTGTCGATGGGGCTGGCGCTGTGCCTGTTCGCGCTGTGGGTGCGGATGGCGCGGCAGGGGCGGATCGGCCTGCGCGCCGCGCTGTTCGTGCCGTTGTCGTGCCTGCTGTGGGTTTGCCACACGTTCGGCTGGGGCGTGCTGGGCGTGCTGGCCTTTTCCAGCGAGTTGATCCGCCAGCACGACCGGCGCGTCGATCGCGGCGCGGGTCACTGGCTGGCGGCATGGGTGCGCGCCGGGCTGGGCTGCGTCCCGCTCGCGCTGCCGATGCTGCTGATGATCGCGTGGCGATCGGGCGATGACGTCACCGGGCAGACCGCCGACTTCTTCTACTGGCGCACCAAGATCGCCTGGGTGCTGATGGCGCTGCGCGATCGCTGGCTGTGGTTCGACGTCGCCAGCATGGCGGTCATCTACCTCGTCCTGTTCAAGGCGCTGCGCGATCCGCGGATCGGCTATTCACGGCACCTGGGGCTGTCGGCGCTGTTCATGCTAGCGGTCTATGTCGTGTTGCCGCGGATCGTGTTCGGATCGGCCTATGCCGACATGCGCATGGCGCCGTACATGATCGCGGTCGCGATCATCGCGATCCGGCCGAAACCTGGCACGACGATCCGCCACGGCGCGATCCTGGCGGGGCTGGGGCTGGCGTTCTTCCTGGTCCGGCTGGGTGGCACGACGATCAGCTACTGGCAGTTCGATCGCGATTACGACACCGAACTGGCCGCGCTGCCGCACCTGCCCGTTGGGGCGAAGGTGATCGGTTTCGTCGGGCATAACTGCCACAATGCCTGGCGCATGTCGCGGCTGGAGCACCTGCCCGCGATCGCGCTGGAACGGCGCATGGCCTATACCGACGATCAATGGTCGATGGCGGGCGCACAGCTGCTGACCGTCCGCTATCGCGCAGCGGGCGGCTTTGCGCACGACCCGACGCAGATCGTGACCGAGGTGAAATGCGCGCGCGAATGGTGGCGTCCGGTCAATTATGCGCTGGCGCGCTTCCCGCGTGACGCCTTCGACTATGTCTGGCTGATCCGTCCGCCGGCCTACAACCCGCGCTACACCGTCGGGCTCGTGCCGATCTGGCGCGCGCAGGGCAGCGATTCGGTGCTGTTCCGCGTCGATCACGACATACCCGCGCCCACCGCCACCGACGAGGAACTGGGCGTGCCCAAATGGCTGATCGAGGCGATGAAGCGCCGCCGCGAACGTCTGGAACGGCGCGAACGTCTGGAACGGCGCGAGCGGCTGGAACAGGTGCGCGCCGAACAGAACCGGCTGACCGGACACGACTGACGCGCGCTACCCCTTCCGGAACGGGGTCAGCTCTTCCAGGAACGTCTGTTCGTTTTCCACCGCGGCGCGTTCGCGCGCGACGAAATCGGCGACCGCGCGGCGGAAATTCGGGTCGGGGATGTAATGCGCCGACCAGGTGGGCACGGGTGCATAGCCGCGCGCCAGCTTGTGCTCGCCCTGCGCGCCCGCCTCGACGCTGGCCAGCCCGCGCGCGATCGCGGCGTCGATCGCCTGGTAATAGCATAATTCGAAATGCAGGAACGGCACGTCCTCGGTACAGCCCCAATAGCGGCCGTAGAGCGTGTCCGCGCCGATCAGGTTGAGCGCGCCGGCGATCGGCACCCCGTCGCGCTCCGCCAGGATCAGCAGCACCCGCTCGCCCAGCGCCGCGCCCAGCATCGGGAAGAACGCGCGCGTCAGGTACGGGCGTCCCCATTTGCGGCTGCCGGTATCCTGGTAGAAGGTCCAGAACGCATCCCATTCGCGCTCGCCGATATCGGTGCCGGTCAGGTGCCGGATCGTCAGCCCCTCCACCGCGGCGGCGCGTTCCTTGCGGATCGCTTTGCGCTTGCGGCTGGCCAGCGCGGCGAGGAAATCGTCGAACGTGGCATAGCCGTGATTGGTCCAGTGGAATTGCGTCCCCTCGCGGATCAGCCAGCCGGCCGCCTCGAACGCCGGCAGCTGCGCCGGCTCGACGAAGGTCGCGTGCGCCGACGACAGCTGGTGCCGGTCGGTCACCGCCTCGATCGCGGCGATCAGCGCGGGCGCCGCCGCTGGATCGCGCAGCAGCAGCCGCGGGCCGGGCACGGGGGTGAAGGGCGCGGCGACCTGCAGCTTGGGATAATAGCTCCCGCCCGCGCGCTCCCACGCATCGGCCCAGCCGTGGTCGAAGACATATTCGCCCTGGCTGTGCGTCTTGGCATAGGCGGGGGCGATCGCCGCCGGCGCGCCGTCGGCGCCGTCCACCACGATCGGGATCGGTTGCCACCCGCTGCGCCCGCCGACGCTGCCCGACCGTTCCAGCGCGGTCAGGAAGGCATGGCCGACGAACGGATTGTCACGGCCGGCGCACGCATCCCACTGGTCCGCGGGAATGGCGGCGACGCCGTCGGCGATTCGCGCGGTAAGCGGGGTCATCGCACCCGATGTAGGAGGCGCCCCGCCGCGATCACAGGGCGGCTGCGACCTCGACGATCGCGTCGACCTCCACCGCCGCGCCCAGCGGCAGCACCGCGACGCCCACCGCGGAGCGCGCATGTTTGCCCGCGTCGCCGAACAGCTTGACCATCAGTTCCGACGCGCCGTTCGCCACCTTGGGCTGGTCGGTGAAGTCGGGGGTCGAATTGACGAACACGCCCAGCTTCACGATGCGCACGACGCGCTCCAGGTTGCCAATATGCGCCTTGATCTGCGCGACCAGCATCAGCGCGCAGCGCTGCGCCGCATCCTGCCCGGCTTCCAGCGACACGTCGTCGCCCAGCCGCCCGGTAACGACCGCACCGTCGCGGAACGGCAGCTGGCCGGAAATGTGGAGCAGCCCGCCCGCCTCGACGACGGGGACATAGGCGGCGACGGGGGCCGCGGCCTGCGGCAGTTCCAGCCCCAGTTCCTGGAGCGTGCGGTCGATGCGATCGGTCATGCGCGCTGCTTGCGGCGACGCGTGCCCGCGGTCAAGCCGCTCTCGCGTCCGCCCCTTCGGCGAAGCGGTCCGCGATCCATTCGCGCGCCTGCCGCCAGTCGTCGATCCGCGCGTGTGCGGCGGGCGCGGCGGGGACGCCCGGCGCCAGTTCGGGTTCGGACACCATGTGCAGCCGCCATACGCCCGGGGCGTGCTCGGCGACCGACTGGTGATGGTGCGGCAAATCGTCGACGAACACCGTCACCGGATCGCCGTGCTCGGCGACCAGCTGCGCCACCGGCGCGCCCTTGCCGCCCTGGTTGCATTCGACGCGATGCTCGATCCCGAACGCGGCCAACTGCTCGATGCGATGGGTGCGGCAATCGTCCTGCAGGTTGGTGAGGATGACGATGTCCGCCCGCTCCGCCAGCCAGGCAAGCGATTCGCGCGCGTGGGGCACCAGCGTCTGGCGCGCCATCTGTTCGGGAAAGAATCCGCCCAGGAAGCCGAGCATCTCCTGCTGCGTCAGCGGCGGGCCGTCGCCGCGGCGCTTCATATTCTTTGCCAATTCCCAGCTGCCGATCGAGAAATCGACGTCATGCGCCTCGCCCAGCCAGTCGGAAAAGTGCCGCAGCATGTGCAGCAGCACCTCGTCGCAGTCGCAGATCAACAGCGGACGGGAATCCGTCATGCCGCCCGCTCCAGCGCCGCGCGCGCCGCGACCAGCCGTGCGGGCGTCGTGCCGGTCGCCTCGGCACAGGCGACGAGGTCCGGTTCATGCGCCTCCAGGAACGCCAGCACCGCCGCCAGTACCGCCGGCTCGCCCAGCCGCGCGCGCAGGTCGCCCGGGGTCAGCCCGGTCAGCGACACCAGCCGCGCGGCGCGATCGTCGTCGCCCAGCGTCCAGCCGAGCGCCCCCAATGCCAGTGTCGAAGCGTCGTTCGGATTTGTGTCGGTCGAAACCATTCTCTATCGTCGCGCCGGAGGAGACCGATCCCGCGTGGCAAAAACCGTGCTCGTTGTCGAGGACAACGAACTGAACCTGAAGCTGTTCTGCGACCTGCTGCGCGCGCACGGCTTCGCGGTCGAGCCGGTGCGCGACGGGCGCGAGGCGGTGGAGCGCGCGCGCGAGGTGACGCCCGAGCTGATCGTCATGGACATCCAGATGCCGCACGTCACCGGCTATGAACTGATCCTGGAGCTGAAGCAGGACGAGGCGCTGCGCCATATCCCGATCATGGCGGTCACCGCTTATGCCGGGCGCGAGGACGAGGAGCAGATCCGCGCCGCCGGCGCCAATGCCTATGTGTCGAAACCGATCACGCTGGCGCGGTTCATGGCGGCGGTCAGCGAGCTGGTCTGACCGGACGCACGCGCGCGGGACGGCAGACGCACGAAAAGAGCCGCTGGCGGCGCGCCTGCGGCTCCCCGGGCGGGTGATCGACGAGCTGCCTACGCGACTCGTTCGGTCACTTGATCTTGGCTTCCTTGAACTCGACGTGCTTGCGCACGACCGGGTCGTACTTGTTGAAGCTCAGCTTCTCGGTCTTGGTGCGCGGATTCTTCTTGGTGACGTAGAAGAAGCCGGTGTCCGCGGTGCTGACGAGCTTGATCTTGACGGTGGTCGGCTTGGCCATGACCAATTCCTAAGCGAATGAACGAAAAATAGCGGCGAAGGCACCTCCGCCGCGACAGACGCGGGCGATTGGCGCAACTGCGCGCGCAAGTCAAGCGCCGCCCCGCGATTAAGCCCGCCGTAACCGGTCTGTGCGACGCTGTGCATCAAGGAGCAGGACCGATGCAAGCCACTGATATCACGGATGTGAAGGCCGAACTGTCGCACCGGATCGCGGCGATCGAATGGCGCGGCGGGCCGGCGCGAATCGCGGGCGACGTCGATCGCATCCGCGCGATCGCGCACCGCCACCATATGCTGCCGGCGGTCACCGTGGCGCATCTGCTCGAATCGGCGCTGGCGCGCGGGGAACGCGGCGCGCTGGTCCACCACTGGCTGGCGCTGCTGGCCGAGGCGGTGGCCAGCGACCGGCAGGACGAGGCCGCCTCGCGCGCCTTCGCCGCCGCCTGCACGGTCCGCTTCGCGCACTGATCCGCGCGGCATGGATGCGCTGATGGCGGCGCTGGTGCTGGGGGCGATCACCCAGGCCGGTGACCGGACCCCGTGGCTCGCCGCGATCCTGGCCGATCGCTGGCGCATGCCCGCGCTGGTCGTCGCGGCCGCCGCCGTCGCGCTCGCCGCCAATTACGCGATCGGGGTCGCCGCCGGGCTGGCGGTTGCGCCGCTGCTGACGCCGGAGGCGCGGCTGCTGCTGCTGGCCCTCGCGCTGCTGCTCGCCGGGCTGGGGACCGGGTGGCGGCATCGCCGGCCCGACGATCTGGCGGGCTGGCGGATCGGCCGCCTCGCCACCGCTCTGCTGGGGCTGTTCGTGATGGTGCTGGGCGACCGGATGCAGTTCGTCGCCGCCGCGCTGGGCGCGCGCAGCGTGTTGCCCTGGGCGGCGGCGGTCGGCGCGACGATCGGCGCGCTCGCGGTGGTCGCCACGGCGGCGGCGATGGGCGAGGCGGCGTGGCAGCGGCTGCCGCACCGCGCGATCCGGCTGGGCAGCGCGGCGGTGCTGACCGTCGCGGGCGTGATCACCGGCCTGACGGCGGTGTCGCTTATATAAGCGCCCGCTTACCCTGAACGAGATTCTTGCCGGAGCCATTCGCCGCGCGCGTCGTTACAGCAGCGATACCAATTCACGCTGCATGGAGCCGATCGTGGCAGAGACCAACCCCGCCCTGAAGACCCCGACCGATCTGGCGCGCAACGACACGCGCACCGTCGCCGACGCGCTGAACGCCGCCCTGGCGGATTGCTACGCGCTGTACCTGAAGACCAAGAATTTCCACTGGCACGTGTCCGGCCCGCATTTCCGTGACTATCACCTGCTGATGGACGATCAGGCGGCGCAGATCCTGGCGGTGACGGATGCCATTGCGGAGCGCGTGCGCAAGACCGGCAACACCACGCTGCGCTCGATCGGCGACATTTCGCGCCGCCAGTCGATTGTCGACAACGACCGCGAATTCGTCGGCCCGGCCGATATGCTGGCGGAACTGCGCGACGACAACCTCAAGCTGGTCGAACGCTTCCGCGAGGTGAAGGACGCCGCCGAGGAAGCCAAGGACAATGCCACCAGCGGCATCGTCGACGAATGGACCGACCAGGCCGAGGAGCGCGCCTGGTTCCTGTTCGAGGCCAGTCGCAAGGGCTGATCCCCACCCCCTGTCTGACGGAGCGTCGCCATGCTGAAATGGGCTTTCATCTTCCTCATCGTCGGGCTGGTGCTGGGTGCGCTCGGCTTCGGCGGCATCGGCGGCGCATTCGTCGGGATCGCCAAGATCCTGTTCTTCATCGCGATCGCGCTGTTCGTCATCTTCCTCGTGCTGGGGCTGATGGCGGGCAAGGCGGTGAAGGACGCGATCGATTGAGGGCGCAGGGGGCAAGGTGTTTGGCTCCCCCTTTCCCTTCGCCCCGAGGAGCCATGGAGCGTGTCGAAACGGCGTCTCGAAGGGCCGTTGGCGTAATTCCTCGAGACGAGGCTTCCACAGCTCAGCCTCTCCTCGGCACGAACGGCTTTCGCGCTGGACGTCACCACCCCGCGGGAGCGCGATCGGTCGATGATGCGTTGCGCATGACATGCACGCCTTCGCCGCGCTCCTCGATGCCCTGATCTACACCCGCTCGCGCAATGCGAAACTCAAGTTGATCGGCGACTATCTGCGCGCCACCCCCGATCCCGATCGCGGCTGGGCGCTGGCAGCGCTGACCGGGGAGATCGACATACCTGGGGTGAAGCCCGCGGTGGTCCGCGCGCTGATCGAGGCGCGGGTCGATCCGGTGCTGTTCCGCATGAGCCGCGACTATGTCGGCGACACTGCCGAGACGGTCGCGCTTCTGTGGCCCGAACCGGCGGGGCCGCCCGCCGACACCGAACCGCTGGGCGTCGCCGCGGTGGTCGAGCGGCTCACCCGCCTGTCGCGCTCCGACGCGCCCGCCGCGCTGGCGGAGATGCTCGACCGGATGGATGCCGACGAACGCTTTGCGCTCATCAAGATGGCGACCGGGGGCTTGCGCGTCGGCGTGTCGGCGCGGCTGGCGAAACAGGCGCTGGCCGACGCCTTCGGCCTCGACGTCGATGCGGTGGAGGAGGTGTGGCACGGCATCGACCCGCCCTATCCGGCGCTGTTCGCCTGGGCGGAGGGGACGGGGGAGCAGCCGACCGCCGCCGACGTGCCGGTATTCCGGCCGTTCATGCTCGCCCATCCGCTGGAGGAGCTGCGCGTCGACCTCGCCGATTATGCCGCGGAGTGGAAGTGGGACGGCATCCGCGTCCAGCTGGTGCATGTCGCGGGCGAGACGCGCCTCTACAGCCGCACCGGCGACGACGTGACGCGTGCCTTCCCCGACGTCGCCGCCGCCTTCGCCACCCATGGCGCGGTCGATGGCGAGCTGATGGTCCGCGGCCAGGCGCAGGCGGGCGAGGCGGGCAGCTTCAACGCGCTCCAGCAGCGGCTGGGGCGAAAGCTGGTGTCGGCCAAGATGCTGGCGGAGGCGCCGGCCTTCGTACGCCTCTACGACATCTTGTTCGACGGTGACGAGGATCTGCGGGCGCTCCCGTGGACCGACCGGCGCGCGCGGCTGGAATCGTTCGCCACGCGGCTCGACCCCGAACGCTTCGACGTCAGCACGGTGATCGAGGCGGCGGACTTCACCGCGCTGGAGGGCATCCGTGCCGGCGCGCGCGACGCCGCGATCGAGGGGGTGATGCTCAAGCGCCGCGACAGCCCCTATGTCGCCGGGCGGCGCACCGGGCTATGGTACAAATGGAAACGCGATCCGCTGACCGCCGATTGCGTGATGATGTACGCGCAGCGCGGCAACGGGCGGCGCTCGTCCTATTACAGCGACTATACGTTCGGCTGCTGGACCGCCGATGGGGAACTGCTGCCGGTGGGCAAGGCCTATTCGGGGATCACCGACGAGGAACTGCGCCAGCTCGACCGGTTCGTGCGCGGGCACACGCTGGCGCGCTTCGGCCCGGTGCGCGAGGTGGAGAAGACGCTGGTGCTGGAGATCGCGTTCGATTCGATCCACGAATCGAAACGCCACAAGTCCGGTGTGGCGATGCGCTTCCCGCGCATTGCGCGCATCCGTACCGACAAGCCGGCCGAGGAAGCCGATACGCTGGCGGCCCTCCGCGCGCTGGTGACGTAGCGCGCGGGTTGCCGGCTGCGCTACGGACGGGACATGTCCGCCTATCCGCTCGCCGCCGCGATGATGATCGCTTCCGGCTCGATCCATGCCGTCGTCAACGCGATCGTGAAGGGCGGGCGCGACAAGATGGCCGCGCGCGCCTTCACCGACGGCGCGGCGGCGATCATCCTGCTGCCCGCGCTGGCGCTGGTCCCGCTGCCGCACGGTGCCTGGGGCTGGCTGGCGGCCAGCGCGGCGGGGCATGCGGTGTATCTCTATGCGCTGATCCGCGCCTATCAGGTCGCGGACCTGACCGCCGCCTATCCGGTGCTGCGCGGCACCGCGCCGGTGGTGACCGCGCTGGTGACGATCGGCATCCTCGGCGAACCTGCCACGCCCGCTCAGGTGGCGGGCATCGCGCTGATCGTCGCGGCGATGCTGATGCTGGCGGTCGGGCGGCATATCGGCGGCGCGGCGCTCGGCTGGTCGCTGTTCACCGGGCTGACGATCGCGGGCTATACGGTGGTCGATGCGCAGGGCGTTCGCGCGGCGCCGACGCCGGGCAGCTATATCGTCTGGCTGTTCGTCGTGATGGGGGCGGTGGTGCTGGCGATGTTCGGCGCGGCGTCGCGAGGGCGCATCTTCCGGCAGCTGCGCACGCAATGGCGCCCCGGCGCGGCGGCCGGCGCGCTGTCGATCGTCACTTATGGCCTTGCCCTGTCGGCCTTCGCGCTCGGCCCGACCGCGCCGCTCGCCGCGCTGCGCGAAACGGGGATGGTCACCGCGCTGGTGATCGGTGTCGTCGCGCTGCGCGAGCGGGTGGACACGCGGCGCGTTGCCGCGGTGCTGGCGATCCTGATCGGCGCCGCGCTGATCCTCAGGCGCTGAGGTTCGGTCCACTGACGCACCGATCCAGCTTGCTGGATCAACCCTGAGAAACCGCCCCGCGGCGCTCCCACGCCAGCAGCCATTCCTTCGTCGCCAGCCCGCCGGCAAAGCCGGTCAGCGCGCCCGACGCGCCGACGACGCGGTGGCAGGGGGTGACGATCGAGATCGGGTTGCGCCCGTTCGCCGCGCCCACCGCGCGCGCCGCCCCCGGCCGCCCGATCGCGCGCGCGATATCGGCATAGCTGCGCGTCTCGCCGAACGGGATCGCGTCCAGCGCGCGCCACACCGCGCGCTGGAAATCGCTGCCGCGCGGTGTCAGCGGCAGGTCGAATGCGGTGCGCGCGCCCGCGAAATACTCGGCCAGCTGCGTGGCGGTGACGGACAGGACCGGGTTCGAGGGATCGTCGCGCATGTCCTCCAGCCGCACCCGCCCGGGTGCATCGTCGGGCCACAGGATCGCGGTGAGGCCGGCATCGTCGGCGACCAGCGTCAGCGTGCCGACCGGCGAATCGAACGGGGCGGAATGAAGCGTCATGCCGCCTGCGATAGCGGATCGCGCCGCGCCGCGCGTCCCGCCGCTTGCGCCCGAACCATCGGCCCGAACACTCGCTTTGCACCGGCACCCCATCCGCTCTATCCCGCCGCGATGGCCGACACCCCCACCCCGATGATGGCGCAATATCACGCGCTGAAGGCGGAGGCGCAGGATTGCCTGCTGTTCTACCGCATGGGCGATTTCTTCGAACTGTTCTTCGACGACGCGCGCATCGCCGCGCAGGTGCTGGACATCGCGCTGACCGCGCGCGGCGAACATGCCGGGGAAAAGGTGCCGATGTGCGGCGTCCCCGTCCATGCCGCGACCGCCTATCTGCAACGCCTCATCAAGGCCGGGCACCGCGTCGCGATCGCCGAACAGACCGAAACGCCCGAGGCGGCGCGCAAGGCGCGCGGGTCGAAGGCGCTGGTCAACCGTGCGATCGTCCGCGTCGTCACCGCCGGCACGCTGACGGAGGAGGCGCTGCTCGACGCGCGCGCCGCCAACTGGTGCGTCGCGGTGGGTGAGGCGGGCGGCGAGATCGCACTGGCCGCCGCCGACGTATCCACGGGCCGGTTCGAGGTGATCGCCTGCGACCCCGCCGGGCTGGGTGCGGAACTGGCCCGGCTGGCCGCGGCAGAGGTGGTCGCCGCCGACGGCAGCGATGCGCCCGCGACCGTGTGGCGCCCGCGCGCCGATTTCGACAGCGCCGCGGGTGAGGCGCGGCTGAAGCGATTGTTCGGGGTCGCGACGCTCGACGGGTTCGGCACGTTCGGGCGCGCCGCGCTGGCGGCGGCGGGCGGGCTGGTCGCTTACCTCGATCACACCGCCAAGGGGCAATTGCCGTTCCTGCGCCCGCCGGTGCTGCTCGCCGCGCGCGAGGCGATGGCGATCGACGCGGCCACGCGCGAGAGCCTGGAGCTGACCGCGACGCAAGGGGGCGCGCGCAAGGGCAGCCTGCTCGACGCGGTCGACCGTACCGTCACCGGCGCGGGCGCGCGATTGCTGGCGGCGGACATCGGCGCGCCGCTGATGGCGCGACCTGCGATCGAGGCGCGGCTGGCGCTGGTCGCGCTGTTCCACGACGATGCGGCCGTGCGCGACCGCGTGCGCGCCGCCTTGCGCGCGCTGCCCGATATCGGCCGCGCGCTGGGGCGGCTGGCGGCGGGGCGCGGGGGCCCGCGCGATCTGGCGCAGCTGCGCGACGGGCTGGACGGGGCCTGGGCGCTCGGCGACCGGCTGGGCGCGATCGACACGCCGCCCGCGCTGCTCGCCGATCTGGTGCCGCGGCTGCGCGGGCACGGCGCGTTGATCGATCTGCTCAAGCGGGCGCTGGTGCCCGCCCCGCCGATCGAGGCGTCGGACGGCGGCTATATCGCGGCGGGCTATGACGCCGCGCTCGATGCCCTGCGCGAAACCGGCAGCGGCGGGCGCCGCGCGATCGCCGCGCTGGAGGCGACGTTCCGCGACCGCACCGGCATCGCCACGCTCAAGATCCGCCACAACGGCGTGCTCGGCTACCATATCGAGGTGCCCGCCAGGGCCGCCGATCCGCTGATGCGCGCCGATTCGGGCTTCACCCACCGCCAGACGCTGGCCGGGGTGGTCCGCTTCAACGCGCCCGAACTGCACGATGTCGCCACCAGCGTGACGCAGGCGGGCGCCCATGCGCTGGCGGCGGAGGCGGCGCATCTGGAGGAGCTGGTCGCTACCGCGCTCGCCTCGCGCGACGCGATCGCCGCCACTGCCGACGCGCTGGCGCGGATCGACGTCGCCGCCGCGCTGGCGGAACGCGCGGTGGAGGGGGCGTGGGCGCGCCCGACCTTCGCCGACACGCCGTGCTTCGAGGTGCGCGAGGGCCGCCATCCGGTGGTGGAGGCGGCGCTGGCGCGATCCGGCGACCGCTTCGTCGCCAACGATTGCGTGCTGGGCGACCGGTCGCGCCTGTGGCTGGTGACGGGGCCGAACATGGGCGGCAAGTCGACCTTCCTGCGGCAGAATGCGCTGATCGCGGTGCTGGCGCAGGCGGGCAGCTACGTCCCCGCTGTCGCCGCGCGGCTGGGGCTGGTCGACCGGCTGTTCAGCCGCGTCGGCGCGTCGGACAATCTGGCGCGCGGCCGCTCCACCTTCATGGTCGAGATGGTCGAGACCGCCGCGATCCTGGCACAGGCGACTCCCGACAGCTTCGTGATCCTCGACGAGGTCGGCCGCGGCACCTCCACCTACGACGGCCTCGCCATCGCCTGGGCGGTGGTGGAGGCGATCCACGAGGACAATCGCTGCCGCTGCCTGTTCGCGACCCATTACCACGAACTGACGCGGCTGGCCGAACGCTGCGACGCGCTCAGCCTCCACCACGTCCGCGCGCGTGAGTGGAAGGGCGAGCTGGTGCTGCTCCACGAACTGGCGGACGGCCCCGCCGATCGCAGCTATGGCCTCGCGGTCGCGCGGCTGGCGGGGATGCCGCCCGCCACGGTGCAGCGCGCCAAGGCGGTGCTGGCCAAGCTGGAGGCGGGCCGCGCCAAGACCGGCGGGCTGGCCGCCGGGCTGGACGACCTGCCGCTGTTCGCCGCCGCCGTGCAGGCCGAGGAGGAAGCATGCGACGCGATCCGCGCCGAGGTGGAGGCGATCGACGTCGACGCGCTGACCCCGCGCGAGGCGCTCGACACGCTGTACCGGCTGAAGGCGCTCGCGCGGGAGACGGGCGGGGAGGGGTAGGGGCGGTATCGCCTCGCCCTCACCCTTCCGGCGCTGCGCGCCTCCCTCCCTCTCCCGCCGGGAGAGGGAAGGGGCCCGCCCGGCGCAGCCGGATGGGAAGGGTAAGGGTGATCCGCCCCGCGCCTACTGCCCGCCCTGATACACCCCGATCGCCCCGAACAGCGTGGTCAGCGCATCGCGCTCCGCCGCGCTCAGCTCCGGACGCCACACCTCGAACAGCAGGACGACGCGCCCGTCGTCGCTGTCGTTCCACGCCTCATGCTCGATCGAATCGTCGAAGATCATCAACTCGCCTGCGCGCACCGCGCGTTCGTCATTCCCCACGCGCAGGCGGCAGCCGTCGGGGACGATCAGCGGCAGATGGACGATCAGCCGGGTGTTGAGCATCCCGTTGTGCGGCGGGATGTGGGTGTGCGGTTGAAGGACCGAGAACAGCGCCATCGGCGACCGGCCGGGGATGTTCGGCAACGGCGCCTGCGTCAGCGCCGCCAGCGTGGCGGGGCAGCGCGTGGCGTTGAGCGGATGCGGCGCGCCATTCTCGATCAGATGGAACGCGCTCCACCGGGCATCGTCGAGCAAGGCGTGGCCGCGGTTCGCGCGCCGTGCATCGCTTTGCACATAGGGTTGCGCGCCCGTCCCGCTGGCGATCAGCGCGTCCAGCTCCGCCCGGATCGCCGGCGCGGCCGCGGTCAACGCGGGCGCCCAGTCGAACTCGCCCGCGTCGAAGAACTGCCGATGCGGCAGGCCGGGGAAGAAGAAGCTGGTCGGCTGTTGCAGGTACAATTGCTTCTCGCCGGTCACCAGCGCCACCGCCTCGGCAAAGCGCGGCCCGGCATCCGTTTGCGCCACCTGCGCGCGCAGATGGTCGGAAAAGCGCGCCGACGCCGCCGCCAGTCGCGCCTGCGCCTCCACCAGCATCGGCTGGCGGCGCTCCGCCTCGCTGGCGCGCGACAGCGCCAGCCCGTAGAAGGAACAGGCGGCGCGATCGTCCTCGGCATGGTCGCCGCGCAGCACCAGCGCGTGGAGGTTGAACGGTTCGACCGCCAGCACCTGGTCCAGCGCGCCCGCCACCGCCGCGCGCTCCGCCCCCGTCACCGCGCGCGCCTGCGCCAGCAGTAGCCACAATTGCGGCGTCGCCACCCCGGCGGCGGCCACCTCCTCGAAGGCGTCGCGCGCCACCAGCGCCTCGCCGCGCTGCCACGCCGCCCATCCCGCCTGCGCGCGCTGCGCCTGTCGCTCTCGTGTCGCCATGGCGCCAGCCTAGCGGAAGGACGCGGGCCGCGCGAGATCGTCGTCCTGCAATGGCGGCGGCCCGGCGCTGTCCTACATCCCCGCCGGCCATTATGCCGCGCGACGGGCGGCGCCGGGGCGGCGGCGGTTGGTGGAGAAAGGGTGCGATCGTCTCAACATTCGCAACATTGGCGGGGTTCGACGCCGCGCGCCCGATCGCTTATGGCGGCACGATGAGCGGGCGTTTCGATCATCTTTCCCATCGCCGGTCGATCGTCGACGGGCGTGTCCTGGCCGAGCGGCTCGCCGCGATCGACCCGCATGACAAGGCGGCGGCGCGCCGCGCGGCGGGCGTGATCCTGCGCGCCGCATTGGACGACGGGCGCGCGGAGATCGCGCGGCGGCTGGAAACGCACCCGACGCGCGGGATTGAGGCGGCCAACGCCCAGGCCTATCTGGTCGACAAGCTGCTGGTCGCGCTGGCCGATTTCACGACGCAGCGGCTCTATCCGCGCAGCAACCCGACCGCCGCCGAGCGGCTGCTGCTGATCGCGGTCGGCGGCTATGGCCGGGGCGAGATGGCGCCCTTTTCCGATGTCGACATCGGATTCGTCACGCCGTGGAAACAGACCCCCTGGGCCGAGCAGGCGATCGAATCGATGCTCTACACCCTGTGGGATCTGGGGCTGAAGATCGGCCATTCCAGCCGCTCGCTCGACGATATGGTGCGCGAGGCGCGCGGCGACGTGACGGTGCGCACCGCGTTGCTGGAGGGGCGGTTCGTCTGGGGGGACGAGGCGCTGTACGCCGATGCCGCGCGCCGTTTCCGCGACGACGTGCGCCACGGTACCGAGCGCCAGTTCATCGCCGACAAGCTGGCCGAGCGCGACGCCCGGCACCTTCGCATGGGCGACACGCGCTACGTCGTCGAACCCAATGTGAAGGAGGGGAAGGGCGCGCTGCGCGATCTCCATGCGCTGTTCTGGATCGGCAAGTACGTCTACGACGTCAATCGCGCCGCGCAGCTGGTCGACGTCGGGCTGTTCACCCCGGACGAATATCGCGCCTTCCACCGCGCGGACAATTTCCTGTGGGCGGTGCGCTGCCACCTGCACCTGATCGCGGGGCGGGCGGAGGACCGGCTGACCTTCGACTATCAGCGCGAGATCGCCGAGCGGATGCGCTACGCCGCGCGCCCCGGCAAGTCCGCGGTCGAACGGTTCATGCAATTCTACTTCATCCAGGCCAAGGCGGTCGGCTCGCTGACCGGGCTGTTCCTGGCGCATCTGGACGAGAAATTCGCCGCCCGCCGCCGCTACGGCCTGCCGCGGCTGCGCCGTGCGCCGCAGAAGCTGAACGGCTTCACCGTCGATCGCGGGCGGATCGCGCTGCCCGACGATACCTTCTTCCAGGACGATCCGGTGCGCCTGCTGGAGGTGTTCGCGCTGGCGGCGGAACGGCGCATGGAAATCCACCCGCTGGCGCTGCGCTGCGCCACCCGCGATGCGCGGCTGGCCGCGACGGTGCGCCGCGACGCGCGCGCCAACGCGCTGTTCCTCGACGTGCTGACCAGCCGCAACGATCCCGAGCTGGTGCTGCGCTGGATGAACGAGACCGGGGTGCTGGGCCGCTTCCTGCCCGATTTCGCGCGCGTCGTCGCGCAGATGCAGTTCGACATGTACCACCATTACACGGTGGACGAACATACGATCCGCGCGATCGGACTCCTGTCGCGGATGGAGAAGGGCGAATCGCGCAACGACCATGTGCTGGCCAGCGCGATGATGGAGCAGATCGTGTCGCGCCGCGTGCTGTATGTCGCGGTGCTGCTGCACGATATCGCCAAGGGGCGCGGCGGCGATCATTCGATCCTGGGCGCGGAGGTGGCCGAACGGGTGTGCCCGCGCTTCGGGCTGACCGCGGCGGAGACCGAGACGGTCGCCTGGCTGGTCCGGCACCACCTGCTGATGTCGCACACCGCGTTCAAGCGCGACCTGACCGATTTCAAGACGATCCTCGACTTCGCCGAGGTGGTGCAAAGTCCGGAGCGCCTGCGACTGCTGCTGGTGCTGACCGTGGTGGATATCTGCGCGGTCGGGCCGGGGACGTGGAACGGGTGGAAGGGGCAGCTGCTCGACGACCTGTTCGACCGGTCGGAGGAAGTGCTGCGGCTGGGGCACAAGCAGAAGGGGCGCACGGAACGGATCGCGGCGCGGCAGCAGGGCGTCGCCAACGCGATGGGCTGGGATGCCGCGACGCTCGCCGATTACGCGCACCGCATGCCGGAGGCGTACTGGATCGCCGAGCCCGCCGACGTGCTGGCGCACAACGCCGCCTTCGTGTCGGCGGCCGGCGATGCGTTACTGTCGATCGACGCGCAGGTCTATCCCGATCGCGGCGCGACGCTGGTCACCGTCTATGCCGCCGACCATCCCGGGCTGTTCAGCCGCATCGCCGGCGCGATCCATGTCGCGGGCGGCAACATCATCGACGCGCGCATCCACACGACGCGCGACGGCATGGCGCTCGACAATTTCCTGGTCCAGGATCCGCTCGGCCGCCCGTTCGACGAGGCGGACCAGCTCGGCCGCCTGACCAAGGCGATCGAGGATGCGCTGGCCGGGCGCGGCAAGATGACCGACCGGCTGAAGGCCAAGGCGCTGCCGCGCACCCGCGCCGACGCCTTCCGCATCGAACCGTCGGTGCTGATCGACAACAAGGCGTCGAACCGCTTCACCGTGGTGGAGGTGGCGGCGCGCGATCGCCCGGCGCTGCTCAACCAGCTGGCCTATGCGCTGTTCGTGTCGAAGGTGACGATCCACAGCGCGCACGTTGCCACCTATGGCGAGCGCGCGGTCGACACCTTCTACCTGACCGACCTGACCGGCGACAAACTGGCCCCCGGCGCCCGGCTCAAGACGCTCGAAAAGCGCCTCCTCGCCGCGGCGGCGGGGGTGCCGTACGAGGAGGCGGCGTGACGACCGCTCACACCACCCGGTACGGCACCACGCCGCGCACCTCGCCCTCCACCGCGATCGCGCGGTCGGTGGGGGGGAAGGCGCGCTGGTCGCAGTCGGTGCGCGGGCACAGGCGGCAGCTGATGCCGATCGGGGTCGGCGGCCCGGCGCGGTCGACCGCGTCGGCATAGACGAAGTCGGCGGCATGAACCGCCTCGCACCCCAGCGCCACGGCATAGCGGCGCGGCGCGCGTGCGAAGCGGCCGGACGGCTTCACCAGCCCCTTGGCCATCGAGATATAGCGTACGCCATCGGGCGTCTCGGCGTGCTGCACCAGGATCCGGTCGGGGATCGCGACCGCTTCGTGGACGTGCCACAGCGGGCAGGCGCCGCCGAAGCGCGCGAACTGGAGCCGCGTCGCCGAATGGCGCTTGGTGATGTTCCCCGCCATGTCGATGCGGCAGAAATAGAAGGGGATTCCCGCATCGCCGGGGCGTTGCAGTGTCGACAGCCGGTGGCACGCCTGTTCGAAGCTGACGGCGAAGCGCCGCGACAGCCGGTCGATGTCGTGGCGCAGCCGCCGCGCCTCCGCCCGGAAGGCGCGATACGGCATGACCAGCGCACCGGCCGCGTAATTGGCCAGCCCGATCGCCAGCAGCCGCCGCGCCTCCGGCTGGGCGAGCGGCGCGGCGGCGACGATCGCCTCGATCGTGTCGGCGAAGGCCAGCGCGGCTAGCCGGTGCGCGATCAGGAAGCGGCGGCTTTCCTCCGGAAGCGCGGCGTTGAGCGTCAGCGTCGCGCCGGCGAACTGCGCCAGCGGCGCGTCCTCGTCGGCGTCGGTGGCGATGCGGATGCCGCGCGCCGCCAGCAGCGCGGCGGGCCGGTCCTGTTCCGCCAGCGCCTCCCCCGCGCGGTCGAGCGGGTCGACGTAGTTGCCGGCTTCGTGGAACCAGTCGCGCAC
The DNA here is from genome assembly GCF_002374835.1 of Sphingomonas ginsenosidimutans. Lineage (GTDB taxonomy): Bacteria > Pseudomonadota > Alphaproteobacteria > Sphingomonadales > Sphingomonadaceae > Sphingomonas > Sphingomonas ginsenosidimutans. The sequence continues at coordinate 67,429 of NZ_NWVD01000009.1, read as the reverse complement.
CGCCTCCCACGGCAGACGCGCGCCGACCCCCGCGGTCATCGCTTCCTCCGCCAGCGCAACGCGCTCCTCCGCGGCGCGCTTGGCGGCGTGCAGCGCGATCAGGCGGTCGGCGAGGTCGGGCTGCTCGCTGGCGAGCTGCGCGACCGCCTCGGGCGGCAGCGGCGCGACCGCCGGGTCGGCGAGCGCATGGCCCAGTGCCGCGAGCCGGCGCGCGGGCGCCTCGCCCTCGATCCCCGCCAGCGCGGCGGGGAAGTGCTGCGCCAACGCGGCGGTGACCGCGGCGGTCAGCGGGCGCGTGTCGCTTTCCAGCTGCGAAAGGTAGCTGACCGACACCCCCAGCCGCGCCGCCATCGCGCGCTGGTTCAGGTGCGCCGCGCGGCGCAGGTCGCGCAACGTTTGGCCGGCGTAGAGGCGCTGTCTCATGTCCCGGCGGTCTAGTTTGCAACACGATCGTTCGCAACTTCGCAACTTCGCATTTGCGCTGGCCGCGGTCGCGCGGCAGGAGGGGTGCCACCACGTCTTGGGAGAGATGGATGTCGTCGACGATCGCCGAACTCGAAAAGAAGCGCGCCGCCGCGCGTCTGGGCGGCGGGCAGAAGCGCATCGACGCGCAGCATGCCAAGGGCAAGCTGACCGCGCGCGAGCGGCTCGACGTGCTGCTGGACGAGGGCAGCTTCGAGGAGCTCGACATGTTCGTCGAGCACAATTGCGTCGATTTCGGGATGCAGGAACAGGTGATCCCCGGTGACGGCGTGATCACCGGATCGGGGACGATCAACGGCCGGCTGGTGTTCGTGTTCAGCCAGGACTTCACCGTCTTCGGCGGGTCGCTGTCCGAACGCCATGCGCAGAAGATCTGCAAGGTCATGGACATGGCGATGAAGGTCGGCGCGCCGGTGATCGGCCTCAACGATTCGGGCGGTGCGCGCATCCAGGAAGGCGTGGCGTCGCTGGGCGGCTATGCCGAGGTGTTCCAGCGCAACGTGCTGGCGAGCGGACTGGTGCCGCAGCTCAGCCTCATCATGGGGCCGTGCGCGGGCGGTGCGGTCTATTCCCCGGCGATGACCGACTTCATCTTCATGGTGAAGGATTCCAGCTACATGTTCGTCACCGGCCCCGACGTGGTGAAGACGGTGACGAACGAGGTGGTGACGCAGGAGGCGCTGGGTGGCGCCATCACCCACACCACCAAGACCAGCGTCGCCGACGTCGCGTTCGACGACGATATCGAGACGCTGCTCGCGGCGCGCGACTTCATCGACTTCCTGCCCGCATCGAACCGCGAGGGCGTGCCGGAACGCCCCACGGACGATCCGTGGGACCGGATCGAGGACAGCCTCGACACGCTGATCCCCGCCAACGCCAACCAGCCCTACGACATGCACGAGCTGATCCGTAAGGTGGTGGACGAGGGTGATTTCTTCGAGGTGCAGCCCGCGCACGCCGCCAACATCATCACCGGCTTCGGCCGCGTCGAGGGGCGGACCGTCGGGATCGTCGCGAACCAGCCGATGGTGCTGGCGGGCGTGCTGGACATCAATTCGTCGAAGAAAGCGGCACGCTTCGTGCGCTTCTGCGATGCGTTCGAGATTCCGATCGTCACCTTCGTCGACGTCCCCGGCTTCCTGCCCGGCACCGCGCAGGAGCATAACGGCATCATCAAGCACGGCGCGAAACTGCTGTTCGCCTATGCCGAGGCGACCGTGCCCAAGATCACCGTCATCACGCGCAAGGCCTATGGCGGGGCGTATGACGTGATGGCGTCGAAGCATCTGCGCGGCGACCTCAACTACGCCTGGCCGACCGCGGAGATCGCGGTGATGGGCGCCAAGGGCGCGGTGGAGATCATCTTCCGAGGGCTCAATGAGGAAGGCATCGCGGAAAAGACCCGCGAGTATGAGGCACGCTTCGCCAACCCGTTCGTCGCGGCAAGCAAGGGCTTCATCGACGAGGTGATCCAGCCGCACTCCACCCGCCGCCGCATCGCGCTAGGCCTGCGCAAGCTCAGGCACAAGGCGCTGGAGAATCCGTGGAAGAAGCATGACAACATTCCGCTCTGACGAAATCGTCATGCCAGCGCAGGCTGGCATCTGCGGCGACCGGAAGGCCCCGGCCTTCGCTGGGGTGGCGGCAAAGGGATCGGATGCAGTATCTCTCGATCGTCGTTTTCGCGGTCTTCGCGGCGTTCGCGGCGCTGAAGGCCGGGTTCGCGTTGTGGAACGGGGAAACATCCTTCGGTCATGGGCGGACATGGAAGCGCGCGTCTGTTCCGTATTGGTTGCTGATCGCGGCTTATGTCTTCCTGATGCTGATGTCGGCGACCCTAGTGGTCGAATGGACGTGGAATCCGGACACGATGGCAAGGAGAAACTGACATGAACCTCGGCCGTCTCAACCATGTCGGTGTCGCGACGCCGTCGATCGCCGCGTCGGTCGAAACCTATCGCACCCTGCTGGGCGCCGAGGCGATCGGTGAGCCGTTCGACCTGCCGGCGCAGGGGGTGAAGGTGTGTTTCATCGACGCGCCCAATACGCAGATCGAGCTGATCGAGCCGTATGATCAGGATTCGCCGATCGCCGGTTTCCTGAAGAAGAATCCGGCGGGCGGGCAGCACCATGTCTGTTTCGAGGTGCCCGACATCAACGCGGCCGTCGCGCATCTGAAGGCGAACGGCGCGACGGTGCTGGGGAGCCCGCGGATCGGCGCGCACGGCACCCCGATCGTCTTCGTTCACCCGAAGGATTTCGGCGGGATGCTCGTCGAACTGATGGAAGAACCGAAGGGCGAGCACTGAGGACCCCGTTCGTCCTGAGGAGCCGCCGAGCGAAGTCGAAGCGGCGTCTCGAAGGACGAGTGGTTCGAGACGAGGCTTCGACAAGCTCAGTCTCTCCTCACCACGAACGGCAATTGGAAGAGGAGAGCGGATATGGCCGAATATGAAACGATCCTGACCGAACGAAAGGGCGACGTCCTGGTCGTCACGCTGAACCGGCCGGAGCGGCTCAACGCCGCCTCGCTGCAGATGGCGGAGGACCTGACGGTCGCGCTCTACGACCTGCAGGGCGCGCGCGCGTTGCTCATCACCGGCGCAGGGCGTGCCTTCTGTTCGGGTGCGGACCTGCAGGCGCGCGGCGGCGACAGTGCGGTGACTGGCGGCGACGCCAGCCATCGTGCGCTGATGAACCATTACAATCCGGCGCTCAGCCAGATCATGCAGCTCGACATTCCGGTCGTCACCGCGGTCAACGGCCCGGCGGCGGGCGTGGGCTGTTCGATCGGGCTGGCGGGCGATTTCGTGTTCGCGGGCCGGTCGGCCTATTTCCTCCAGGCGTTCGTGAACATCGGGCTGGTCCCGGACGGCGGCTCGACCTGGCTGCTGACCAAGGCGATCGGCAAGCCGCGCGCGACGCGGATGATGATGCTGGGCGAGCGGATCGGCGCCGACCAGGCCGAGCAATGGGGCCTGATCTACAAGGCGGTCGACGACGCCGCGCTGATGGACGAAGCGCTGGCGCTGGCGACGCGGCTGGCGGCGGGGCCGACGGTGGCGCTGTCGACGATGCGGCGCAACATCATGACCGCGCTGGACGGATCGCTCGACCAGGTGCTGCGCGCCGAGGCGGAGGGGCAGCGTCGCGCCGGCGGCACCGCCGACGCACGCGAAGGCGCGCTGAGCTTCATCGAGAAGCGCAAGCCCGAGTTCAAGGGGCGGTGACGACCGCGCTCTACCTGTCGCACCCCGAGGTGCGGATCGACCCTGTGGTGCCCGTGCCGCAATGGGGTCTGTCCGCCGTCGGGCGTGCGCGGGTGGAGGCGATCCGCCACCGTGCGTGGCTGCGCGCGATCGAGCGGATCGTGAGCAGCGACGAGGACAAGGCGCAGGAGACGGCACAACTGATCGGCGATGCGATCGGCGTCCCGGTGGAGGTCGCGCCGGATATGGGCGAGAACGATCGCTCCGCCACCGGATTCCTGCCGCCCGACGAGTTCGAGGCGACCGCCGACGCCTTCTTCGCCGCTCCCGACACGCCGGTGCGCGGGTGGGAGACGGCGCGCGCGGCGCAGGCGCGGATCGTCGCCGCGACCCGCGACGTGCTGACGGGGCATGAGGCGCGACCGACGCTGTTCGTCGGCCATGGCGGGGTCGGCACGCTGCTGGCGTGTGCGATCCGCGGGCAGGCGATCAACCGCGCGCACGATCAGGGAAACACCCCCGGCGCGAACCCGCGCGGCGGCAATGTCCACGGCTTCGCGACCGACATGAGCGAGGCGCTGTTCGGCTGGAGGCCGATGGAAGAATTATGAGCGAGAAGACCACCCACGACACCGCCACCCCCGCGGCAACGCTGGAAAGCTGGGCCAAGGCCGCCGACAAGGAAGTGAAGGGCAAGGACCTGACCTGGCGCACGCCGGAGGGGATCGAGGTCAAGCCGCTCTACACCGCCGAGGACGTGGCGGGATGGGAACCCGGCCTGCCCGGTTTCGCGCCGTTCACGCGCGGCGTGCGCGCGTCGATGTACGCCGGGCGGCCGTGGACGATCCGGCAATATGCGGGCTTTTCCACCGCGGAGGAATCGAACGCTTTCTACCACCGCAACCTGAAGGCGGGGCAGAAGGGGCTGTCGGTCGCGTTCGATCTGGCCACCCACCGCGGCTATGACAGCGACCATCCGCGCGTCACCGGCGACGTCGGCAAGGCAGGCGTGGCGATCGACAGCGTCGAGGACATGAAGATCCTGTTCGACGGCATCCCGCTGGACCGGATGTCGGTCAGCATGACGATGAACGGCGCGGTGATCCCGATCCTCGCCTTCTTCATCGTCGCGGGCGAGGAACAGGGCGTCGACCGCAAGTTGCTCGACGGGACCATCCAGAACGACATCCTCAAGGAGTTCATGGTCCGCAACACCTATATCTACCCGCCCGAACCGAGCATGCGGATCATCAGCGATATCTTCGGTTACACCAGCCGGGAGATGCCGAAGTTCAATTCGATCTCGATTTCCGGCTATCACATGCAGGAAGCCGGGGCGACGCAGGTGCAGGAGCTGGCCTTCACCATCGCCGACGGCATGGAATATGTGAAATACGGTGTTGCCAGCGGACTGGATATCGACAAGTTCGCCGGACGGCTGAGCTTCTTCTTTGCGATCGGCATGAACTTCTTCATGGAGATCGCCAAGCTGCGCGCCGCACGGGTGCTGTGGCACCGGGTGATGACGCAGCTGGGCGCGCAGGATGAACGCAGCAAGATGCTGCGCACCCACTGCCAGACCAGCGGTGTCTCGCTGACCGAGCAGGATCCGTACAACAACGTCATGCGCACGACGATCGAGGCGATGGCGGCGATGCTGGGCGGCACCCAGTCGCTCCACACCAACGCGCTGGACGAGGCGATCGCGCTGCCGACCGACTTCTCCGCCCGGATCGCGCGCAACACGCAGCTGGTGATCCAGGAGGAGACCGGCATGTGCAATGTCGTCGATCCGCTGGGCGGTAGCTATTATATCGAGGCGCTGACCAAGCGGCTGGTCGACGACGCCTGGGAGATCATCCAGCGCGTGGAGCGTGAGGGCGGGATGGCCAAGGCGGTCGGCGCCGGCTGGCCCAAGGCGATGATCGAGGAAGCCAGCGCCGCGCGCGCCGCGCGCGTCGATCGCGGCGAGGACGTGATCGTCGGCGTCAACAAGTACCGCAAGGACAATGAGGATCCGATCGAGATCCTCGACGTCGACAACCATGCCGTGCGCGAGGCGCAGATCCGCCGCATCAACAAGATGAAGGCGGAGCGCGACGAGGAGGCGTGCCGCGCCGCGCTCGACGCGCTGCGCGATGGGGCCAAGGGGGACGGCAACCTTCTGGAACTGGCGGTGGAATGCGCACGTCGCCGCGCGACGCTGGGCGAGATTTCCAGCGCGATGGAGGATGTGTTCGGCCGGTTCGGCACGCAGCCGACGCCGGTGAAGGGCGTCTACGGCGGCGCATATAAGGAGGACGGTCGCTGGGAGCGGCTGTTGCGCGGCGTCGAGGCGGTCGAGCGTCGGCTTGGTCGCAAGCCCCGGATGTTCGTCGCCAAGATGGGGCAGGACGGGCATGACCGCGGCGCCAATCTGGTCAGCAGCATGTTCGGCGACCTGGGGTTCGAGGTGGTGCCCGGCCCGCTGTTCCAGACGCCCAAGGAAGCGAGTGAGCTGGCGCTGGAGAAGGACGTCGATGTCGTGGGCGCCTCCAGTCTGGCGGCGGGGCACAAGACGCTGATCCCCGAACTGATCGGGCACCTGCGCGATGCCGGACGACCGGATATCAAGGTGATCGCGGGCGGCGTGATCCCGGCGCAGGACTATCAGGCGCTGTTCGATGCCGGCGTGCAGGCGATCTTCGGCCCCGGAACGAACTTGATCGTGGCGGCGGAGGACGTGCTACGGCTGCTCGGGCACAACATGCCGCCGCAAGAGGAAGCTGCCGAGTGATGACCGACCTTCGCAACGACTGGACCCGCGACGAAATCGCGGCGCTGTTCGACCTGCCGTTCGACGAGCTGATGTACCGCGCCCAGACCGTCCACCGCGCGCATCACGCGCCGTCGGAGGTGCAATTGTGCACGCTGCTGTCGATCAAGACCGGCGGCTGCCCGGAGGATTGCGGCTATTGCTCGCAGTCGGTCGCGGCCGACAGCGGGGTCAAGGCGACCAAGCTGATGGATGTGCAGGCGGTGCTGCAACGCGCTGCCGAGGCGAAGGACGCCGGGTCGCAGCGGTTCTGCATGGGCGCGGCGTGGCGCAACCCCAAGGACCGCGACATGGACGCGATCATCCAGATGATCGAAGGCGTGCGCGGCATGGGGATGGAAACCTGCATGACGCTGGGGATGCTGACGCCGGAGCAGGCGCAGCGGCTCGGTGAGGCGGGGCTGGATTACTATAACCACAATATTGACACCTCGCCCGAGCGGTACGGCGACGTCATCACCACGCGCACCTTCGGCGAGCGGCTGAATACGCTGGAGAATGTGCGCTCCGCCGGGATCAACGTCTGCTGCGGCGGGATCGTGGGCATGGGCGAGACGCGCGGCGACCGCGTCGGCTTCGTCCATGCGCTCGCCACGCTGCCGCGCCATCCCGAAAGCGTGCCGGTCAATGCGCTGGTGCCGGTGAAGGGCACCGTGCTGGGCGACATGCTGGCCGACACGCCGCTCGCGAAGATCGACGATATCGAGTTCGTCCGCACCGTCGCGGTCGCGCGCATCACCATGCCGATGAGCATGGTGCGGCTGTCGGCGGGGCGCGAGAGCATGTCGGAGGCGACGCAGGCGCTGTGCTTCATGGCCGGCGCGAACTCGATCTTCACCGGCGACAAGCTGCTGACCGCGGGCAATCGCGGCGACAGCGCCGACGCGGCGCTGTTCGCGAAGCTGGGCGTGACGCCGATGCAGGCCGAGGAGCCGATGCGCGCGAAGGTGTGCGAGGCGGCGGAATAGGGATACCCGCCCCCCATGCGTGGGGTGGGGCGACGTAGAAGAACTGGGAGAGACCGTTGTTCAAGAAGATCCTGGTCGCCAATCGTGGCGAGATCGCGTGCCGCGTGTTCCGCACCGCCAAGAAGATGGGGATCGCGACGGTCGCGGTCTATTCCGACGCGGACGCGCGCAGTCCGCATGTACTGATGGCGGACGAGGCGGTGCGGCTGGGGCCGGCACCGGCGGCGGAAAGCTATCTCAAGGCTGACCTGATCCTGAAGGCGGCGAAGGAGACGGGCGCGGACTGTATCCATCCCGGCTACGGCTTCCTGTCGGAGCGCGAGAGCTTCGCGAAGGCGTGCGCCGATGCCGGCATCGCCTTCGTCGGGCCTCCCCCGAAAGCCATCGCCGCGATGGGCGACAAGATCGAATCGAAGAAGCTGGCGAAGGAAGCCGGCGTCAACGTCGTCCCGGGCTTCCTGGGTGAGATCGCGGACACCGATGCGGCGGTGAAGATCGCGGGCGAGATCGGCTATCCGGTAATGATGAAGGCGTCGGCCGGCGGCGGCGGCAAGGGGATGCGCCTCGCCTGGTCCGAAAAGGACGTGCGCGAGGGGTTCGAGGCGACCAAGCGTGAGGGGCTGGCCAGCTTCGGCGATGACCGCGTGTTCATCGAGAAGTTCATCGAAAGCCCGCGGCATATCGAAATCCAGGTGCTGGGCGACCAGCATGGCAACATCGTCTATCTCAACGAGCGCGAATGTTCGGTGCAGCGCCGCCACCAGAAGGTGGTCGAGGAAGCGCCGTCGCCGTTCGTGACGCCGAAGATGCGCAAGGCGATGGGCGAACAGGCGGTCGCGCTGGCGCGGGCGGTCGGCTATTACAGCGCCGGCACGGTCGAGTTGATCGTCAGCGGCGCCGACAAGACCGGCGAAAGCTTCTACTTCCTGGAGATGAACACCCGGCTGCAGGTGGAGCATCCCGTCACCGAGGAGATCACCGGCCTCGACCTGGTCGAGCAGATGATCCGCGTGGCAGCCGGCGAGAAGCTGGCGTTCGCGCAGAAGGACGTGAAGATCAACGGCTGGGCGGTGGAAAACCGCGTCTATGCCGAGGACCCGTATCGCGGCTTCCTGCCGTCGATCGGCCGACTGGTGCGCTATCAGCCGCCGCTGGCGGGCGATGGTGTGCGCGTCGACGATGGCGTGGCCGAGGGCGGCGGGGTCAGCATGTTCTACGACCCGATGATCGCCAAGCTGGTCACCCATGGCGCCACGCGCGAGGAGGCGATCGACAAACAGGTCGCCGCGCTGGATGCGTTCGAGATCGTCGGGCCGGGCACCAACCTCGATTTCCTGTCGGCGCTGATGCAGCATCCGCGCTTCCGTTCGGGCAATATCACCACCGGTTTCATCGCGGAGGAATATCCCGAGGGGTTCCACGGCGCGCCTGCGTCGGACGAGGTGCTGCGCACGCTCGCCGGCGTCGCGGCGTTCGCGGCCACGGCAGAGGCGGATCGCGCGCGCCGCGTCGACGGCCAGTTGGGCGGGCGGCTGCGCCCGCCTGCCGACTGGGTGGTGCGCATCGGCAAGACCGATCATGCGGTGACGATCTCGACCGACGGGCTGACCGTCGACGGCGCGGATTTGCCGGTCGCGATCGAATATACGCCCGGCGACCGGCTGATCGTGGTCGAGCCGCTCGACGAGGAAGCGGGCACGCCGCTGACCGTCAAGCTGACGCGCACGCGCACCGGCTTCACCCTCAACGCGCGCGGTGCCAGCCACAAGGTGCGCGTGCTGCCCGCGCGCATCGCGCCTTATGCGCAGCATCTGATCGAGAAGGTGCCGCCGGACCTGTCGAAGTTCCTGATCGCGCCGATGCCGGGGCTGCTGGTCCGGCTGGACGTCGCGCCGGGCGACAAGGTGGAGGCGGGCCAGCCGCTGGCGGTGGTCGAGGCGATGAAGATGGAGAATATCCTGCGCGCCGAGAAGGCCGCGACGGTCAAGTCGGTGAGCGCGGCGGCGGGCGACAGCCTGGCGGTGGATCAGGTGATCCTGGAACTGGAGTGATCGCATCCCGCGGTGATGCGGCATTGCGACATTCTGCGACATTTTCGCACTGGACGCCGCCGGAGGCGGGCTTCATGCCGATGTCATGAAGCGCGTCGTCCCCGCGGCGGTCGCTGTTCTCGCCATGGCGGGTTGCAGCGTCGGGCCTGACTATCAGCCGCGATCCGCCGACGCGCTGGGCGTTCCGGTATCCTATTCGGTGCCGGCGGCGTCATCGCCAGAGGATCTCACCCGCTGGTGGGGGCGCTTCGACGATCCGGTGCTGGGGCAATTGGTCGAGCAGGCGGCCGCCGCCAATCTGGACGTGGCGCAGGCCGTCGCGCGGTTGCGGCAAGCGCGCGAGGCGCTGGTGCAAAGCCGCGCTGACCTGTTTCCCAGCCTGAGCGGCACTGCCGGCTACAGCCGGTCGGAGACGCTGCGCGGCGGGGGGCAGACGATCACGCTGCCCGACGGCACGGTGCAGAATGTCGGTGGCGGCGGCGCGAACAATTTCTCGCTGGGTGCCAGCGCGCAATATCAGCTTGGCCTGTTCGGCGACGTACGCGGCACGATCGAGGCGAGCCGCGCGCAATATCAGGCATCGGGCTTCGATTATGCGACCACGCTGCTGACGGTCGAACAGGAAGTGGCGCGTAACTACGTCCTCGCACGGCTGTATCAGGCGCAGCTGGGCAATGCGCGCGCCAGCCTGGCGTTGCAGGACGACAATCTGGAGATTGCCGGTTTCCGGGTGCAGGCCGGGCTGGTGTCCTCGCTCGACCGGGAACAGGCGCGCGCTCAGCGGGCGCAGACCGCCGCGTCCATTCCCTCGCTGGAGCAGCAGTATAGCGCCGCGGTCGCGCGGCTGGGCGTGCTGACCGCGCAGGCGCCCGGCGCGCTCCGGCCGCTGCTGGCCGTCGCGCGGCCCATCCCCAACGGGCCCGCGGTAGTCGGCACGGGCATCCCCGCCGACGTGTTGCGCCAGCGACCCGACGTGCGTTCGGCTGAGCGCGCGCTGGCGGCGGCGGTGGCGCGGATCGGCGTGGCGGAGGCGGCGCTGTATCCGAACCTGGCGATCAGCGGGAACATCAACACGCGCGCTGCCGGGGTGGGCGGCCTGCTCGACACCGTGACCGGCGGGCTGTTCGCCGGGCTGACCCAGGCGATCTTCAACGGCGGCCGGCTGCGCAGCCAGGTGCGCGGCCAGCGCGCCGCCGCCGACGGCGCGCTGGCGGCCTACAAGAACACGGTCCTGACCGCGCTGGAGGATGTCGAGAACGGCGTCGTCGCGCTTGATACGGCGCGCCAGCGTGAGCGGGAACTGACCGTCGCCTATGACGCGGCCAATGCCGCCGCGGTACTGTCGCGCGCGCAATATCGCAGCGGACTGACCGATTTCACGACGCTGAGCCAGCAGGAGGCGACCCTGCTGTCGGCGCGCAATGCCGTGGCGCAGGCGCATGCCGATGCGGCCACCGCGCTGATCCAGTTGTACGGCGCGCTGGGCGGCGGGTGGGATCCCGCCGTCGTCCCCGAAGCGCCTGCCGCCACCGCTACCGACGGAACCCGCTGATGGCCGATCCTGCTACCGACGAATTCCTGGGCGTCACGCCGCAGCCGGCGTGGCGGCGCCGGATCAAATGGATCGTGCTGGCGGTCGTGCTGGTCGGTCTGGCGCTGCTGCTGTCGAAATGCGTGTTCGGCGGATCGGACAAGCCCGATTACGCGACCGTACCGGTCCAGCGCGGCAACCTGACCGTCACGGTATCCGCCACGGGGAAGCTGGCGCCGACCAATCAGGTGACGGTCGGCTCGCAGCTGTCCGGGCTGGTCACGCGCGTGGTGGTCGACGTCAACGACCGCGTCACCGCGGGCCAGCCGCTGGCGCTGATCGACCCCGAACAGATCGACGACCAGATCCGCGCCGGACAGGCGCAGCTGGCCGCGAACGTCGCGCAGGTCAATCAGGCGCGCGCCACCGTCGCGGAGGCGCAGGCGCAGCTGGCGCGGCTGGAGGAAGTGTCGCGGTTGTCGAACGGGCGCGTCCCGTCGAAGGCGGAATTGCAGACCGGGCAGGCCGACGCGCAGCGCGCGGTCGCCGCCTTGCGCGTGGCGGAGGCGAACGTCACCGCGGCGCGTGCCCAGCTGGCGCAGTCGCAGACGCAGCGCGCGCGGGCGATCATCCGCTCCCCCGTTAATGGCGTGGTGCTGGCGCGGCAGGTCGATCCGGGCCAGACGGTGGCCGCGTCGTTCAACACGCCAACCCTGTTCGTCATCGCCGAAGACCTGTCGAAGATGAAGCTGGAGGTCGCGATCGACGAGGCCGACGTGGGCGAGGTGCGTACCGGGCAGAAGGCGACCTTCACCGTCGATGCCTTTCCCGGGCGCACGTTCCCGGCGACCATCACGCGTGTCGATCTGGGGTCGAACCTGACGGTCAGCAACGCGACCGCATCATCCAGCTCGACCGGCAGCAGTGCGACCGCTTCGACCACCGGGCAGGTGGTGTCCTATGCCGCCGACCTGACGGTCGCCAACCCGACGTTCCAGCTGCGCCCCGGCATGACCGCGACCGCCGATATCGTCACCGCGGACAAGCGCGACGCGCTGCTCGTTCCCAATGCAGCGTTCCGGTTCAAGCCCGACAGCGGCGCCGGGGACGGCGCGCGCGGCGGGATCGCGGGATCGCTGGTGCCGCGTGGCCGGCGGCGCGGCAGCGGCGGGGATCGTACCGCGACGCTGACGCGCGGCGCGCAGCAGACAGTGTACGTCAGGGGCGACGACGGTACGCCGCAGCCGGTGCAGGTGACGACCGGCGACACCAACGGCACGCTGACCGAGGTGCTGTCCGGCGCGCTGAAGCCGGGGATGCAGGTCATCACCGGCCAGCTGGCGAGCGGCGACGATGCCGCCGTCGGCGACAGCCGGCGGCGTTCGGGCGGGCGGCCCGGCGGGGGCGGCGCGGGTGGCCAGTAACCCGCCCCTGATCGAATTGCGCGGCGTCACCAAGGTCTATGGCGAGGGCGCCACGCAGTTCCACGCGCTGAAGGGCGTCGACCTGGATATTGCCGTTGGCGATTTCGTCGCGGTGATGGGGCCGTCGGGATCGGGCAAGTCCACGACGATGAACATCCTGGGGTGCCTGGACGTGCCCAGCGGCGGCACCTTCCTGTTCCGCGGCCATCATGTCGAGGCGCTGGACCGCGACCAGCGCGCGTTGCTGCGGCGGCGCTACCTCGGGTTCGTGTTCCAGGGGTTCAACCTGCTCAGCCGCACCAGCGCGCTGGAGAATGTCGAGCTGCCGCTGCTGTACCGCGGCGACGACAAGAAGGCGCGGCGTGCCGCGGCGATGGGCGCGCTGGAGAAGGTCGGGCTGGACCGCTGGTGGGATCATACCCCCGCGGAACTGTCGGGCGGGCAGCAGCAGCGTGTGGCGATCGCGCGGGCGATCGTCACGCAGCCCGATGTGTTGCTGGCGGACGAGCCGACCGGCAACCTCGATTCCGAGCGGTCGGTGGAGATCATGGAGTTGCTGACCGGGCTGAACCGCGACAGCGGGATCACGGTGCTGATGGTGACGCACGAAGCCGACATGGCTGCCTATGCCCGTACCGTCGTGCATTTCCGCGACGGTCTGGTCGAGCGGATCGAGGCGCAGCATCCGCCCGGCGCGCCGGTGTCGGCCGCGGCCGGGGCGGGGAACGACTGATGCTGGGTACCACCTTCCTGCTGGCAATCCGCTCGATCCGCCGGCACCTCCTGCGTTCGTTCCTCACCATATTGGGGATCGTGATCGGCGTCGGCGCGGTCGTGACGATGGTGACGCTGGGCAAGGCGACGACCGCGCAGGTGCAGCAGAACATCTCGTCGCTGGGCACCAACATCCTGCAGATCCGCCCCGGACAAGGCTTCGGCCGCGGCGGCGGCGGCCCGCGCCCGCCCGATTTCAAGCCCGAGGACGTCACCGCGATTGCCACGCAGATCGCGGGCGTCACCGCGGTGGCCCCGCAGGCGCAGTCCACCGCGACCGCGATTTACGAAGGCGCGAACTGGTCGACGACGATCAACGGCACCACCAACGCCTATTTCACCGTCCAGCCGTGGCCGCTGGCCAGCGGGCGTTACTGGACCCCGGCGGAGCAATCGGCGGGCAAGGCGGTGTGCATCATCGGCAATACCGTGCGCCAGAACCTGTTCCGCGGCGGCGAGGCGGTGGGGCTGCGGTTCCGGCTGGGCAATGTCAGCTGCGACGTCATCGGCGTACTGTCGACGCGCGGGCAGGCGGGGTTCGGGGGCGACCAGGACGATGTGGTCATCATGCCGATCAACGCGGTGCAGCGCCGCTTCACCGGCACGCGCGACGTGCGGCTGATGCTGGTGGGGGTCGACCAGCGATATGCCAATGCGTCAGTGCAGGCATCGATCACCGACCTGCTGCGCGAGCGCCGCAACATCACCGGCGGCAAGCAGGACGATTTCAACATCTTCGACACCAAGCAGATCAGCGACACGCTGACCAGCACGACGCAGCTGCTCACCCGCATCGTCACCGCGGTGGCGGCGATCAGCCTGATCGTCGGGGGGATCGGGATCATGAACATCATGCTGGTGTCGGTGACCGAGCGCACACGCGAGATCGGTATCCGACTGGCGATCGGTGCCGTGGCGAACGAGGTGCTGATGCAGTTCCTGGTGGAGGCGGTGGTGCTGTCGATGCTGGGCGGGCTGGTCGGGCTGGTGCTGGCGCAGGTGGCGATCGGTGCGCTGTCGTGGGCGGGCGGGCTGCCGTTCCTGTTCGTGCCGGACATCAACGTCGTCGCCTTCGCGATTTCGGCGCTGATCGGGGTCGTTTTCGGCTATTTCCCCGCGCGCCGTGCCGCCGCGCTCAACCCGATCGACGCGCTGCGCCACGAATAGCCGTCAGTCCCCCGCCGTCCCGCGCAGCGCGTGCGAATCGGTGCGGTTAAGCGCCTCCGGCGCGTGGACCAGATCGCGCAGCGCGGCCAGATCGGCGCGCGTGTCGACGTCGATCAGTTCCGCCGCATTGGTCACGACATGCCGCCCGGCCTGGATCAGGTCGCGCGCGCCCTGGTCGCCGCGGATCGCCAGCACGTCGTCGAAGCGGTTGCGCCCGAACAGCGCCGGCGGGCGCGGCGCGACCCCGTCGCTGGAGGCGACGACCGCATCCTCGCTGTCGGCGGCGTCGAACAGGCGATAGATATGCGCGGCGGTGACGCGCGGCATGTCGGCGAGCGCGATCACCACCGCCTGCGCATCCAGCGACCTGGCGCATTCGACGCCCATCCGCACCGAGGAAGCCATGTCGCGTTCGGGATCCTCGTTATGGAGCACCCGGAACCCGTGCGCGCCGTAATCGAGCTTGCCTCCGTCGACGATCGCGATCCGTTGCTGGAAGGGCATATCCTCCAGCGCGACCGCGACGTGCAGCCCGAGCGGGCGCGCAAGGAACGGCTGGTCGAGCTTGCTGCCGACATCGCCGAACCGTTCGGACCGGCCGGCGGCGAGGAGGACGAGGACGCTGCGTTCAACCGCGATCATGGAATGCTCCCACCATGGCGGCGGCGATCGACAGGGCGATCTCCGCCGGGCCGATCGCGCCGATATCGATCCCCACCGGGCCGTCGATGCGATCGAGCTGTGCGGGGGTAACGCCCGACGCGCCCAGCCGCTCCCGCCGGGCGGCATGGCTGCGGCGGCTGCCGAGCGCGCCGACATAGGCAGCATCGCTGGCCAGCGCGGCAATGAGCGCGGGGTCGTCGATCTTGGTATCGTGGCTGAGCGTGACGACCGCGGTGGCGGGGCCGGGCTTCCATGCGGCCACCGCTTCGTCCGGCCAGCGATCGTCGAGGGTCACGCCGGGGAAGCGTTCCTCGGTCAGGAAGCGGCCGCGCGGGTCGATCACCACCGTCTCGATCCCCAATGTCTGCGCCAGTGCCGCGAGGCTCTGCGCGATCTGCACCGCGCCGACGATCAGTAGCCGCCGCGGCGGATCGTAGCGGTTGGCGAACACCGCGCCGGTTTCTAACGGACGCAGGTCGCTGTGCCCGGTGGCAAGGTCGGTATGGACCGTCAGCGAGCGGCCATCGGCGCGCGCCTGGGCGACGCGATCGAACAATTCGGGATCGAACCCGGTGGCGGACACCGGCTGGACCATCACCGAAATCTCGCCGCCGCACGGCAGGCCGACCTGCCAGGCGCTGTCGTCGGCGACGCCGTAGGTGTTCACCTGGAACGGTTTGCCCGCGATCACGCGCGCGGCGGTATCGAGAATGTCGCCTTCGACGCAGCCGCCCGACACCGATCCTTCGAACCGGCCGTCGGCATGGACCAGCATGTGGCTGCCGCGCGGACGCGGCGCCGATCCCCAGGTGGAGACGACGGTGGCGAGCGCCATCGGCGCACCTTTCCACGCGGCGGCGGCGGCGAGCACGGAGTCATTGTCGGCCATCGGCGGCAGTCCCGAATGTTGCGAATGTTGAGACGTTCGCGGGGGTGAAGCGAAGGTGGAGGGCGGGTCGAACGACGGTGTAGGCGCGGGCGCTGATGTAGGACAGGCGGCACCCGCGACCCGTCACACCGGCGGCAACCCCGCAAGCAACGTGTCGAGCGTCACCGGCACGTCGCGCACGCGGATGCCGGTGGCGTTGTAGATCGCATTGACCACCGCGGCGCCCGCTCCGGAGATGCCGAGCTCGCCGACCCCCTTCGCCCCCGCCTGATTGGCGGCATCGTCGATCTCCTCGATGAAATGGCATTCGATCTGCGGCACGTCGGCGTTCACCGCGACATGATATTCGCCGAAATCGGGGTTCACGAACCGGCCCGAGCGGGTGTCGACCACTGCCGCCTCGCCCAGCGCATAGCTGACGCCCCATACCATCCCGCCGATCAGCTGGTTGGCGGCGGTGGCGCGGTTGAGGACGCGGCCGACGTCGAACACGCCCAGCATCCGGCGCACGCGCACCTCGCCGGTCACCGCATTGACCGCGACCTCGGCGAAATGCGCGCCGTGGCTGGCCTGGCTGGTCTTCTTGGCCTGCGCGCCGGGGCTGCTCTTGCCGATGGCGTCGATCGCCTCGCCGCGCAGCAACTCGACCAGCGAGGCATCGCGCCCGCCCGCGCTGGCGCGGCCGTCCGCCAGCGTCAGCTCATCCGGGCTGGCGTTCATGCGGCGCGCCAGTTCGGCGACGATATCCTCGCACGCCAGCACCGCCGCCGACGCCGCGCTGCCCGCGCCGAACGACCCGCCGGAACCGGCGCTGCGCGGCAGATCGCTGTCGCCCAGTCGCACGTCGACGTGCGACGGGTCCAGCCCCAGCACCTCCGCCACGGTCTGCGCCAGGATGGTATAGGTGCCGGTGCCGATATCGGTCATGTCGCAGGACACCATGGCGCGACCGTCCGCGCCGAGCCGGACGCTGGCGCTGGCCTCCACGGTGAAATTGCCGCGCAGTGCGGCGGCCATGCCGATGCCGATCAGCCATTCGCCGTCGCGCACGCTGCCCGGTTTGGGTACCCGATCGGGCCAGCCGAAGCGGCGCGCGCCTTCGTCATAGCAATCGGTCAGGCGGCGGGTGGAGAAGGGCTTGCCATTGGTGGGATCGCGATCCGGCTCGTTCCGGCGGCGCAGCTCGATCGGGTCGAGCCCCAGCCGTTCGGCCAGTTCGTCCATCGCGCATTCGACCGCGAAAGTGCCGATCGCCTCGCCCGGCGCGCGCACCGCGCCGGTGGCGGGCAGGTCCAGCCGGACCAGATCGGTGCGGAAGCGCCGGTTCGCGCCGCCGTAGAGGGGCAGCGAGCCGAACGGGATCGGTTCCAGGAATCCGCCGTCGTCGTTCTGCGCGGCGGTGCCGGTATGTTCGAAGGCGGAAATGACGCCGTCATGGTCGCAGCCGATGCGGACATGCTGGACCGTCGCGCTACGGTGATGAACCAGATAGGCGGTGTCGCGGCGCGGCAGCGCGACCTTCACGGGGCGGCCGAGCCGTTCGGCGGCGATCGCGGCCAGGATCACCTCAGGCCCGACCCCGGTTTTCCCGCCGAAGCCGCCACCGACATAGGGGGCCAGGACGCGGACGCGTTCGGCGGGCAGGCCCATCGCCTTGGCGATCGTGTCGCGCGCGGCGCCGATCACCTGGTTGCTGGTGCGGACGGTCAGCACGTCGCCGTCGAACCAGACGGTGGAGGCGTGTGGTTCGAGCGCGGCGGGGAAGTGCACCGGCGTCGCATAATGTTCGTCCAGCACCACCGGCGCGGCGGCGAGCGCGGCGTCGACGTCGCCGACGTCGATCGCGGGAAGGAAGCCGAGCTTGTGGTCGCGCTGTGCCGGTTCGCCGTCCATGTCGAAGCGGCCGGCGGCGCGGTCGACATGGACGTGCACCAATGCGGCGGCCTCGCGCGCGGCGGCCTGCGTCTCGGCGACGACCAGCGCGACGGGCTGGCCGTGGTGGAAGATGCGGTCGGTGCCCCGGGCGGGCATGGCGCGGCTGTTGCCCTCCCCCACCGGCATGCGCGGATCGTCGCGGAGCACTGCGACCACGCCGGGAACGGCCAGCGCGGCGGCATCGTCGATCGCGGTGACGCGCCCGGCCCCGGCCGGAGCGCCGACCACCGCGGCATAAGCGACGCCGGCGGGGGCCTGTTCATAGGCATAGGGCGCGCGGCCGGTAACCTTCAGCGGGCCTTCGACGCGAGGCAGCGGGGTGCCCAGCACATTCTTTTGCGCGCGCGCCAGTACTCCCGGCCGCTCGCCGGAATCGATCGCCTGTTCGCTCATGCCACTCCCCTCGTCACCGTGGCCATGGATATGGGGCGGGGGCGCGGTCGCCGCCAGTTCAGCCCGGCAATCCTTCGAGCAGTTTGTCGCAGGTGATCGGATAGTCGCGCACGCGCACCCCGGTAGCGTTGTAGATCGCATTGGCGATCGCCGCGCCCGCACCCGAAATGCCCAGTTCGCCGATCCCCTTGGCATGGATCGGATTGGCATGGATGTCGCGTTCGTCGAGGAAGTGCACGTCGATCTGCGGCACGTCGGCGTTCACCGGTACATGATATTCGCCCAGGTCGCGGTTGACGACCTTGCCGTTGCGCGGATCGTGGACCAGCTCCTCGGTCAGCGCGGCGCCGATGCCGAAGGTCATGCCGCCCAGGCATTGCGAGCGCGCGGTCTTCTCGTTGAGGATGCGCCCGGCGGCGAACACACCCAGCATCCGTTCGACGCGCACCTCGCCGGTGACGGCATTGACCTTCACCTCGGCGAAATGCGCGCCGTAGCTGGCCTGGTTGAAGGCTTTCTCCTGCTTGCCCGGCGCGATCTCGCCCAGCGCGGACAGACCGTCGCCGACCAGCTCGGCGATGTCGACCGCGCGATTGTCGGCGATGGCGCGGCCGTCCTTCAGCGTCATCGATTCGGGCGAAGTGCCCATCGCCTTGGCCAGTTTCTCGCGCAGCAATTCGCAGGCGAGATAGACCGACGACCCGGCCGATCCGGCGCCCCATGACCCGCCCGATCCGGCCGAGGGCGGAGCGGCACCGTCGCCCAGCTGCACCTCGACCCGGTCGAGCGGCAGCCCCAGCGTCTCCGCCGCGATCTGCGCCAGGATCGTATAGCTGCCGGTGCCGATGTCGGTCATGTCGGTGGCGACAATCGCACGGCCCTCCGGCGTCAGCTGGACGCGCGCGGAGGATTTCTGGAGCATGTTCGACCGCACCGCCGCGGCCATGCCCATGCCGTGCCACCATTCGCCGCGACGGTCCGATGCGGGGGCCGCGTGGCGATCCGCCCAGCCGAACAGCTGCGCGCCCTTGTCCATGCACGGCACCAGCTGGCGCGAGGAGAAGGGCACCTGCTTTTCCGGGTCCTGATCGGGTTCGTTGCGGCGGCGCAGCTCGATCGGATCGAGCTGCAGCTTCTCCGCCAGTTCGTCCATCGCCGCTTCCAGCGCGAGCATCCCCACCGCCTCGCCGGGGGCGCGCATCGATCCCGCCAGCAGCCAGTTGAGCCGCACCAGCTTGTGATCGACCAGCCGGTTGGCGGCGGCATAGGCGAAATGCGTACCGATCCCGGCGGGTTCGAAGAAATCCTCCCCCGGCAGGTTGGTGGCGAGCGTTTCGTGCGCGATCGCGGTGAGGCGGCCGTCCGGGCCCGCGCCCAGCCGGATGCGCTGTTCGGTGTTCGATCGGCGGACCGTGGCGTCGAACACCTGCTGGCGCGCCATCGCAACCTTCACGGGCCGGGCGAGCTTCCTCGCGGCGACCGCGGCGGCGACGCTTTCGGGGGCGATCCCCAGCTTCGATCCGAACCCGCCGCCGACGTAGCGCGACACGATCCGCACCTTGTCCTTCGCCACGCCCAGCGCCGCGGCGAGCTGCGACTGGTCGGAGGCGACCATCTGATAGGCGCCGTGGAGGACAAGCGTGCCGTCGTCCTGCCAATGCGCGATCGACGCATGCGGCTCCATCGCGGCGCTGTTCTGGCTGGGGGTGGTGTAGGTGGCATCGACCGTCACCGCCGCGGCGGCCATCGCAGCATCGACGTCGCCTTGGCTGGTGGTCGGCGGGATCTGGTCGGGCGGGGGCGTCTCTGCCTGATCGCGATGTGCGGCGAAGACATAGGCGCCCTCCGCCGGTTCGGCATCGACATGGACCAGCGCCGCGCCTTCGCGCGCGGCCTCGAACGTGTCGGCGACCACGATGGCGACGATTTCGCCATGGTAATCGACCTTCTGCACGCCCTGCGTCGGCGCCTTCATCTCGCCGCCCTGCTGCGGGTTGCGGATGAACGTCGGGTAATCGGTGACGACGTCGATCACGCCGGGCACGCTGCGTGCGGCATCGGCGACTACGTCGCGGATCGTCCCCGACCCGAACGGCGCGCGTACCAGCACGCCATAGGCCAGATTCTCCGCGGGATATTCGGCGGCATAGGTGGCGCGGCCCGATACCTTCAGCGGCCCCTCGATCCGGTCGAGCGGGCGGCCGATCACCCCCTGCGTCCCCTGATCGAGCAGGCTGTGCGGGTGCGGCTGGTCCATCGTCAGGCTGCGCGTTTCCTCGCGACCCAGCAGGGTTCCGATCAGGCTCATCGCGTCAGTTCCTTCAGGCAGGCGGTCAGCACGCGGCGCGCGAGCGGGATCTTGAAATCGTTGGTGCCGAAGCCCTTCGCCCCGGCGAGCAGCGCATCGGCCGCCGCGGCGAACACTGCGTCGGACGGCGCCTGCCCGACCAGCGCGGCCTCCACCGCCGCATCGCGCCACGGCATGGGCGCAAGGCCGCCGAAGGCGAGCGCGGCGGAGGCGATCTTCCCGCCCTCCATCGTCACCACGCCCGCGACCGAGACGAGCGCGAAGGCATAGGAGGCACGGTCGCGGACCTTGCGGTACAGCTGCCGCCCGGCCGGCGGCGCGGGCAATTCGACATGGGTAATCAGTTCACCCGGTTCCAGCACGGTTTCCACCTGCGGCGTGTCGCCGGGCAGACGGTAGAAATCGCCGATCGCGATCCGCCGCTTGTCGCCGCCCGGCGTCTGGGTGACAATCACCGCGTCGAGCGCGCGCATCGCGACCGGCATGTCGCCGGGATGCGTGGCGATACACTGGTCGCTGGTGCCCAGGATCGCGTGGATGCGGTTGAACCCGCCGATCGCCTCGCACCCTGATCCCGGCGCGCGCTTGTTGCAGCCGGCGGCGGTATCGCAGAAATAATAGCAGCGCGTCCGCTGGAGCAGGTTGCCCCCGGTGGTCGCCTTGTTGCGCAACTGCCCGCTCGCCCCCGCCAGCAGCGCACGGCTGAGCACCTCGTATTTCGCGATGACGCGCGGATCGGCGGCCAGATCGCTGTTGGGCACCAGCGCGCCGATCGTCAGCCCGCCGTCGGCACGCTCCTCGATCCGGTTCAGGTCCAGTCGGCTGATGTCGACCAGCTTCTCGGGCGTTTCGACCTGCAGCTTCATCAGGTCGATGAGGTTGGTGCCCCCGGCGATGAAACGCCCGCGGGCGGCGACCGCATCCGCGACGCTGTCCGCGCGCGCATAGTCGAACGTCTTCATGCCGCCACCTCGTCGCGCTCGCCGGCGACCTCGCGGATCGCATCGACGATATTGGGATAGGCGGCGCAGCGGCAGATATTGCCGCTCATCCGCTCGCTGATCTCCGCATCGTCGAGCGTCACCGCGTCGAGATCGGCGCTGGCATGGCTGGGCCAGCCCTTCGCCACCTCGTCCAGCATCCCGACCGCGGAGCAGATCTGCCCCGGGGTGCAATAGCCGCACTGATAGCCGTCATGGCGAACGAACGCGGCCTGGAGCGGATGCAGCGCCTCCGGCGTGCCAAGCCCCTCGATCGTCACGATATCGTCATCCTGATGCATCACGGCGAGCGTGAGGCAGGAATTGATGCGACGGCCGTTCACCAGCATGGTGCACGCGCCGCACTGACCGTGGTCGCACCCCTTCTTGCTGCCGGTCAGCCCGAGATGCTCGCGGGCGAGATCCAGCAGCGAGGTCCGGATGTCGACCTCCGCCTCGTGGGATTGTCCATTGATGGTGAAGCGCATGTCCCTGCCTTTCGGTAACTTTCGCCCAACGCCGCCCGCTCGTTCCAGGTCCGTGCGAACGATTCTCATCGCCGCGGTCTGGTCGGGGCTGGCGGCGGCGTGCGCGCCGGTGCAGCATCGCGCGATGACCGATCCGTCGCTGCCGTCCGCCCCGCTCGTCATCGCGCATCGCGGCGCGAGTGGCGAGCGCCCCGAACATACCATCGCCAGCTACACGCTGGCCATCCGCCAGGGCGCCGACGTGATCGAGCCGGACCTGGTGCCGACGAAGGACGACGTGCTGGTCGCGCGGCACGAGAACGAGATTTCGGAAACCACCGACGTCGCGCAGCATCCCGAATTCGCGGACCGGCGCACCACGAAAACGATCGACGGCCAGACGCTGACCGGCTGGTTCGTCGAGGATTTCACGCTGGCCGAGCTGAAGACGCTGCGTGCGAAGGAACGCCTGCCGCAGCTGCGCCCCGCCAATGCCGCCTATGACGGGCAGGAGACGATCCCGACCTTCGCCGAGGTGATCGCGCTGGCCAAGGCGCATGGCGTCGGCATCTATCCCGAAACCAAGCACCCGACCTATTTCGCGTCGATCGGCCATCCCACCGACGAACTGGTTGTCACCGCGCTGCGCGAGGCGGGGTGGGACAGCGCACGGGCGCCGGTCTACCTCCAGTCGTTCGAGGTCGACAACCTCAAGCGGCTGGCGAAGATGACCAAGGTGCGGCTGATCCAGCTGGTCGCGGGGGAAGGCGCGCCCGCCGACGGGGCGGCGCCCAGCTATGCCGCGATGATGACCCCGGCGGGGCTGCACGCGGTGGCGAAATACGCCTATGGCATCGGGCCGGACAAGGCGATGCTGTGGTCGGGCGACGCCGCGTCGTCGCTGGTCAAGGATGCGCACGAGGCGGGGCTGCGCGTCCATCCATGGACGTATCGGGCGGAAAACTACTTCCTGCGCGCGCCCTTCCGCCGCGGCACCGATCCGCGCGCGCACGGCGACCTGGCGGGCGAGATCCGCGCCGCGCTGGACCAGGGAATTGACGGGTTTTTCACGGATTTTCCTGCTATCGGGGTCGCCGCCAGGGGGCGGGAGACCAAGTGACATGCGTAAGCTGATGATGGCGAGGCTGGCGGCGGCGATCGTGCTGCTGCCGGCGGCAGCAGGGTGCGTGCGCACCGTCGCCGGGGTGGTGACCGCGCCGGTCAAGCTGGCGGGCAAGGCCGTGGGCGGCACCGTCGACATGATGACCACCAGCGAGAAGGAAAAGGACGAGAAATACGTCCGCCAGATGCGCAAGCGCGACGAGGCGGAGGCCAGGGCGCAGCGCGAGCGCGAGAAGGAATGCCGCAAGCATCCGGAGCGGTGCGAGGGGTAGGGGGCGTAGGCGGGGCGGGTCGGGTTGGCGCTATCGCGGCGACACCATCGTTCGTCATGCCGGACTTGATCCGGCATCCACCGGCCCGCAGACGCACCGGCTGGTGCGCTTGCGGAACGATGGACCCCGGAACAAGTCCGGGGTGACGGGGAATGCGAGGCACGGTGCGGCGTCCTTAACGGTCTGGACGCATTCCCGCATGATCATGCCCACTCCTTCACCCCGCCAACCTCCATCATCCCCATTCGGGGTTCCTTCGGCGGGGGCATTGGGTTAACAGCCCGCCAATGACGGTCGAGGGTCAGGACCAGCCGGCGCAGGGACGGTTCGAGGGCGCGGCGCACCTGTTCGCGGTGCGCGTCTATTTCGAGGACACCGACCTGTCGGGCGTCGTCTATCACGCCAATTACCTGCGCTATATGGAACGCGCCCGGTCCGACATGCTGCGCGTCGCCGGGATCGACCAGCGCGCGCATTTCGAGGGCGGGGGCGGCGCCTACGCGATCGCCGACCTAGCCATCCGCTACCGTGCGCCGGCGCGGCTCGACGATGCCCTGCTGGTCGAAAGCCGCGTCGTCGTGGCGCGCGCCGCCAGTGTCGTCATTCATCAGACAGTCAGGCGCGGGACCCAATTGCTGACCGATGCCACCGTGACCGCGGCGCTGGTGGGGCCGGACGGCCGCCCGCGCCGCCAGCCTGCCGCGTGGATCGACCGTTTCCGCAGCCTCGTCCTCCAGGGGGAAGATACGCCGTGAACCCGATTTTGCAGACCGACGCCGCGACCCTGTCCCCGATCGCGCTGTTCCTTCAGGCCGACTGGGTGGTGAAGGGCGTGATGCTGGGGCTGCTGCTGGCCAGCATCTGGACCTGGGCGATCATCATCGCCTTCTGGGTGAAGCTGGGCCGCACGCGCAAGGCGAGCGAGACGTTCGAACAGGAATTCTGGCGCGCCGACGACATCGACGCCTTCGTCAAGACGCGCGGGACCGCCGACCTGCCGACCGCGCGCGTGCTGGCGGCGGGGGTGACCGAATGGCGCCGCTCGACCCAGGGCAACCGCATCGATCGCGACGGCACGCGCGAGCGGCTGGGCACGACGATGGGATCGGCGGTCGCCAAGGAGATCGACCAGCTGTCCGACCGGCTCAACGTGCTGGCGACGGTCGGGTCGGTGGCGCCGTTCGTCGGGCTGTTCGGCACCGTATGGGGCATCATGCGCAGCTTCACGTCGATCGCCAGCCAGCAGAACACCAGCCTGGCGGTGGTCGCGCCCGGCATCGCCGAGGCGCTGTTCGCGACCGCGATCGGGCTGTTCGCCGCGATCCCCGCGGTGATCGCGTACAATCGCTTCAGCCATGCGATCAACCGCATCGAGGCGCGGTTGATGCGCTTTGCCGACGGGTTCCACGCCACGCTGTCGCGCCAGCTCGACGGCGAGCGGTGACGCGCGCATGGCGATGAACCTTCCCTCGCAACGCGGGCGCGGGCGGCGCGCGCCGATGGCCGACATCAACGTCACCCCGCTGGTCGACGTGATGCTGGTGCTGTTGATCATCTTCATGGTCACCGCGCCGCTGCTGACGCAGGGGGTGCCGGTGAACCTGCCCGATACGCGCGCCAAGCCGCTGGACCAGGACCAGCAGCCGACCGAGATCGCGCTGGACCGCGACGGGCGGATCTTCATTGGCAAGGACGAGGTGTCGGCCGATGCGCTGCCGCCGCGGCTCGAGGCGATCGCGGGGGCGCGGACGGGCAAGGAGCCGCCGCAGGTGTTCCTGCGCGCCGACCGGGCGCTCGATTACGGCCGGGTGATGAAGGTGATGGGCGAGCTGAACCGCGCCGGGCTGACGCGCGTCGCGCTGGTGACGGTGGGCGAGGACTGACGGGCGTGGAGCGCGCCGAGAAGATCGGGCTGGCAGGGGCGGTCGCAGGGCATGTCGTCCTGTTCGGCCTGCTGTCGGTCGGGTTTCTCGACACGCCCAACCCGGTCAAGCTGAAACAGGCGCCGGTCGAGGTCAGCCTGGTCAAGGAGGTCGCGCTGGAGGCCGCCGCGCCGGCCGCGACCGAGCCGCCGTCGCAGGCGGTCGCGCCCGAAACCGGCGAGCCCGAGGACGCACCGCCTCCGGTGCCCGAACCGCAGCCGCGCCCCGAACCCGCGCCGCAGCCGGCGCCTGCGCCCGCGCCGAAGCCCGCGCCGGTACCCCCCAGGCCGACGCCGCCCAAGCCCGCACCGCCCAAGCCTGCGCCGCCCAAACCGGCCCCGGCGCCCAAGCCCGTGCCGCAGCCCAAGCCGCGGCCGAAGCCCGCCCCCCCGGCGGCGGAAAAAGCGCCCGCCAAGCCGGCGCCCGCGCGCCGGCCGGCGACCGCCGCCGCCAGCGCGACCAAGGCGCCGCCGGCCGCGTCCAAGGGCGCGGGTAAGACGCCCGCCGCCACCGCGGCGCGCCCGCGCGGCGGGCGGCTGGGCGATGATTTCCTCAAGGGGCTGACCGCGGAACCGAGCAAGGCGCGCAACAGCGATGCGCCGCCGTCGGCCGCGCGTGTCGACGGAAAGGCGCTGGCCGCGATCCAGCAGGCGATCGCGCGGCAGATCCAGCCGTGTGCCGACCGGCAGGTCGATCCGGGGCCGGGCGCCAACCAGATCGTCACCACGCTGAACCTGCGGCTCAACCGCGACGGCACCTTGTCGGCGACGCCGACGGTGGTGCGCCAGTCGGGGGTGGACGACGACAACCGTCGTTATGCGCGGCGTGTGGTCGATCTGGGCATTGCCGCGTTCAAGGGATGCTCGCCGCTGAAACTACCCGCCGAATATTATGCCACCGCCAATGGGGGGTGGAGCAACATCAACTATAATTGGAAGCTGCGCTGATGCGTCTGACGTTCCTGATCCCCGCCCTCATCGCCACCGCCGCGCCCGCCTGGGCGCAGGACGTGCCGCCGGTGACGCTTACCCCCCCAGCGGCCCAGTCCGCCGCGGCGCCCGCCGGGGCGACGCCGCCGCCGCTGGAGGTGGACGTCACCGGCGGGATCAGTGCGCCGATGCCGATCGCGATCCCGCCGATGCCGACGACGCAGGTGGTGCAGACCCCGGCCGGCTCCACCGACCAGCTGGGCCGGCAATTGTCGGAGATCGTCGCCAACGATCTGCGCAATTCCGGCCTGTTCACACCGCTCAGCCCGGCGCAGCTGCGCGCGATCGCCTTCCCCGAAGTGACCGCGCCGACGTTCGATTACTGGGGCGGCACCGGCGCGCAGGCGCTGGTCCAGGGCTATATCCGCGCCAATGGCGACGGGACGCTGACGGTCGGCTGCTATCTGTACGACGTGTCGGCGCGTACCGAGCTGACGCGGCAGGGGTTCGTCGTGCCGCCGTCCGACTGGCGCCGCGCCGCGCACAAATGCGCCGACATGGTCTATACCCGGCTGACCGGCGAGGGGCCGTATTTCGACAGCCGCGTCGTCTATGTCAGCGAAACGGGGCTGAAGGCGAACCGCATCAAGCGGCTGGCGATCATGGACCAGGACGGCGCCAACCACCGGTTCCTGACCGCCGGCTCCTCGATCGTGCTGACCCCGCGCTTCGCGCCGAACCAGCAGTCGATCGTGTACATGAGCTATGTCGGCAAGAACCCGGCGATCTACGTCTATGACATCGGGTCGGGGCGCCAGCGGCTGGTGGTGCAGAACGTCGCGACCACCTTCGCGCCGCGCTTTTCCCCCGACGGGCGGTGGATCCTGTTCTCGATGGCGCAGGCGGGCAACACCGACATCTATCGCGTTGCCGCGACCGGTGGCACGCCGCAGCGGCTGACGACGTCGCCGGGGATCGACACCGGCGGCAGCTATTCCCCCGACGGATCGAAGATCGTGTTCGAAAGCGACCGGTCGGGCGGGCAGCAATTGTACGTGATGAACGCCGACGGTTCGAACCAGCAGCGCATCAGCTTCGGCAACGGGCGCTATGCCACCCCGGTGTGGAGCCCGCGCGGCGACCTGATCGCGTTCACGAAGATCGCCGGCCCGTTCCGCATCGGCATCATGAGCCCGAACGGGTCGGGCGAGAAGCTGCTGACCAACGCCTGGCAGGACGAAGGGCCGACGTGGAGCCCGAACGGCCGGGTGCTGATGTTCTTCCGCCAGGGACAGGGCAATGCCGGCAAGGCCGACCTGTGGTCGGTCGACCTGACCGGGGTCAACGAGCGCCGCGTGCCCACCCCGCTGGACGGGTCCGACCCGGCGTGGGGACCGCTTCGTCCCTGATCGCGTTGATGGGGGCATCAACGGGGACCGACAGACCTGACATACCGCAAGGGAGAATGGCCATGGCACGACTGACGACGACGATCCTGATGGCAACCGCGCTGGTCGCCACCGCCGCCTGTTCCAAGAAGCGCCCCGAGGTGCTGCCGCCCGCACCGGGCGAAACCCCGCCCCCGCCCGCGCAGACCGGGCCGGTCGACCCCAACGGCGGGATCGCGCCGGGTTCGGCGGCCGATTTCAAGCGGTCGGCGCAGAGCGACACGGTGCATTTCGGCACCGACATGTACGATATCGATGCGACGGCGCGCGCGATCCTCGATTCGCAGGTCGACTGGCTGCAACGCTATCCGAACGTCACGATCACGATCGAGGGCCATTGCGACGAACGCGGCACGCGCGAATACAATCTCGCGCTCGGCGACCGGCGCGCCAATGCGGCCAAGAACTATCTGGCCGCGCGTGGCATCGCGCCGTCGCGGATCACCGTCATCAGCTATGGCAAGGAACGCCCGGTCGCGTTGGGATCGGACGAGGCGAGCTGGGCGGAGAACCGCCGCGCGGTGACGGTGGTGGTCAACGGCGCGTAAGGGGCGTCGTAACGGCGCGGGCGGGTTTTCCGACCCGTCAGCGCCAGGCGCGATCGATGGATCACGGGACGCGCTCGGCCGCCGCCCCGCGCGCGCCTTTACGCCCCGCGTTGCAATGCCCAGCGCAGCACGCGGTTCATCCCGCTGGCGCCCGCGCGGATCGCGGGGCGCACCATGGCGGCGGGGCGGCGGCCGTGCAGCGTCGCGGCCCAATCCGGCAGCAGGTCGATCCCCGCCGCCGCGGTCAGGCGCAGCCCGGCAGCCTGCGCGCCGTCCGGCCCGGCCGCCAGCAGCGCATCCGCGACCTCGCGCGTGCGGTGATCGGCGCGCAATTGCGGACGGATGCGGCGATAGTAATCCGCCACTTCGGTGCGTGAGCGGGGGATGTCGCGCGCGCCCAGCCGCTCCGCGACGATCGCGGCATCGGCGAAATAGCGGTCCTGCAACGCCGGCGCCAGCGCGGCGTCGCGATAGCGCAGATAGGCGCGCAGGAAGCTGTCGACCTCCGCCACATGGACCCAGGTGAGCAGCGCGGGATCGTTCGCGTCATAGCGGGTGCCGTCGGGCAGGGTGCCGTGCACGCGATCGTGGATCGTGCGGACGTGCGCGATCGCACGCTCGGCCGCGACGGTGCCGCCGAAGGTGGTGAGGCCAATGAATTGCGCGGTTCGTTTCAGCCGCCCGAGCCGGTCGCGGCGAAAATCGCTATGGTCCCACACCCCCGCCAGCGCGGCGGGGTGGAGCATCTGGAGCAGCAGCGCCGACAGGCCGCCGATCATCATCGCGGCGAAATCGCCGTGCACCAGCAAGGCGGGGCTGTCCGCATCGAACAGCCCCGGATCCCCGGGCGACCGCGCGAGGTCCA
Source organism: Sphingomonas ginsenosidimutans (assembly GCF_002374835.1). Taxonomy (GTDB): domain Bacteria; phylum Pseudomonadota; class Alphaproteobacteria; order Sphingomonadales; family Sphingomonadaceae; genus Sphingomonas; species Sphingomonas ginsenosidimutans. The sequence goes on along the minus strand of NZ_NWVD01000009.1, from coordinate 38,263 downwards.
CTTCCCCGCTGCCGACCAGCCCGCGCAGCCGCGCGGCCAGCGAAGCGCGAAAGCGATCGACGAACGGGTCGACGATCGCGATCGGCGCCGCGCGGGACACGCGCGCGATCGTCAGGCCTCCGTGGCCGCGGCGTTCGCCTTGCGACGGCCGCGCGGGGCGGGCGCCGGTGCGGCGGCTTCGGTCGCGGGGGCGGTATCGCCGCGGCGCTGACCGGGCTTGCGGCCCAGACCGATCTTCTTGGCCATGTCGCGACGCGCCTGCGAATAGTTTTCGGCAACCATCGGATAATCGGGCTTCAGCCCGTAACGGGTGCGATACTCATCCGGGGTCAGGCCATGACCGGCCAGATGGCGGCGCAGCGTCTTGTAGGGCTTGCCGTCGATCATCGAGATGAGATGATCCTTGGATGCGAGCGATTTGCGGACCGATACGGCCGGCGTATATTCACCCGCGCTTTCCTCCACCGGTGCCGGCGAAGTCGACGACGACAGGTTCGTCACCGCTTCGTGCATGGTGCGCAGAAACGCCGGCACGTCTTCACCCGAGGCACGGGTGTTGGGATTGGACAGCCATGCGATCGTCAGTTCGGTTGCGAGCTCGACTGCGTCGGCGCCGGCGGTCTCATCGGTCATGGTGGTGCTCCTGCTATGATAGCGTTGCCACCTAGTCAGTCATACCGGCGCGGTCAACGCGACTTTCGTTAAAGGCCTTCGCCGTTTTATTTATGTCGGGAATGGCAATATTTGCAATCGTAAAAATCGGTTAAGAGGAGCGCCGCGGGCTTGTCATGCGGCAAGGTGAGCCGGCTTGACCGCCGCCGCCGCCCCCGTCCATGGTCGCGCGCAGGGACGATAACGAACGAAAAGGGGATGGCATGAAACTGGGTCGCGGCGCGCGTGCGCTGGTGTCGATCATGGTGGCGACGACCGCCTTGTCGGCCTGTACCGACGGGGGCAGCCGGCCGCGGAGCGCATCCGCCCGTCCGGCGGGCGACGGCGGGTCGGAGAAGGCGGCGCCGGTCCGCTATGCGCGCGATCCCTATCCGTCGACCTATCACGCCTATCCCGGCGTGCCGACACTGCTGCGCAACGTCACCGTCTTCGACGGGGAGGGGCACCGCATCGACGGCGGATCGGTGCTGTTCGCCGATGGCAAGGTAGTGGCGGTCGGCACCGCGCTGGAGGCGCCCGCGGGCGCGCAGGTTATCGACGGGCAGGGCAAGTTCGTCACCCCCGGCATCGTCGATATCCACAGCCATCTGGGCGATTACCCGACCCCGTCGGTACAGGCGCATTCCGACGGAAACGAGGCGACGTCGCCGATCACCGCCGACGTATGGGCCGAACACAGTGTGTGGCCGCAGGACCCCGGCTTTGGCCGCGCGCTGGCCAACGGCGGGGTCACCACGCTGCAGATCCTGCCCGGATCGGCCAACCTGATGGGCGGGCGCTCGGTGGTGCTCAAGAACGTCTACGGCCGCACGATGCAGGCGATGAAATTCCCCGGCGCGCCTTATGGCCTGAAGATGGCGTGCGGCGAAAATCCCAAGCGCGTCTATGGCAGCCGCAACCAGAAGCCGTCGACGCGGATGGGCAATGTCGCGGTCGATCGCCAGACCTGGGCACGCGCCGCGGCGTACAAGCGCAAGTGGGACAAGTACGAGCGCGACGGCGGCGACCCGCCCGAGCGCGATATCGCGATGGATACGCTGCGCGGCGTCCTGTCGGGCGAGATCCTGGTGCAGAACCACTGCTACCGCGCCGATGAAATGGCCATCGTCCTCGATATGGCCAAGGAATTCGGCTATCACGTCACCGCGTTCCATCATGCGGTGGAAGCGTACAAGATCGCCGATTTGCTGAAGGCGAACGGCACCTGCGCGGCGGTGTGGGCCGACTGGTACGGCTTCAAGATGGAAAGCTATGACGGGATCGGCGAGAACCTGGCGATCCTGGAAAAATCGGGCGCGTGCGCGACGATCCATTCGGACGACGAGAACGGTATCCAGCGGCTGAACCAGGAAGTCGCCAAGGTATTGTCGTCGGCGCACCACGCCGGGATCGACATCGCGCCCGAAGTGGCGTGGAAGTGGCTGTCGCTCGGCCCGGCCAAGGCGCTGGGGATCGACGCGCAGACCGGCAGCCTGCGCCCCGGCAAGATGGCCGACGTGGTGTTGTGGAACGGCAATCCGTTTAGTGTCTATACCCGCCCCGAAAAGGTTTGGGTCGACGGCGCGCTGCTATACGATGCCGACAATCCGCGGTTGCGGCCGGTGAGCGATTTCGAACTGGGCCAGCCGGGCGAAGGAGACGTCAAGTGAAGCGCGCGCTCCTGATGCTCGCCACGATGCTGGCCGCCCCCGCCGGGGCGCAGACCGTCGCGATCACCGGCGGCACCGTCGCGATCGGCGACGGGTCCGCGCCGATCGAGGGCGGCACCGTCGTCATCGCCAACGGCCGCATCGTCGCCGCCGGGCGCGGTGTGGGCGTGCCTGCGGGCGCGCAGGTGATCGACGCGACCGGCAAATGGGTGGCCGCTGGCGTCGTTTCCGCGATCACCGCGCTGTCGCTGGTCGATGCCGAGGGCGTGTCCGAAAGCAACGACGCGGGCGCGCGCACTTCGCCGTTCAAGGCGGCGATCGACGTCGCCGATGCGGTGAACCCGGCCGGGGTGAAGGTGGCGAACGAGCGGCTGGGCGGCATCACCCGCGCGATCGTCGCGCCCGATGCCGCAGGGTCGATCTTCGCCGGGCAGGGCGCGGTGATCGACCTGGGCAACGATGCCAGCCCGGTCACCCGCGCGCGCGCATTCCAGTTCGTGGAACTGGGCGAGGCGGGCGGGCGGCTGGCGGGCGGCAGCCGCCCGGCGGCCTATGCGGCGTTGCGTGACGCCTTCCAGCAGGCGCAGGATTATCGTCGCAACCCGGCGAGCTTCGACGGCCGGTCGCGCGATGCGCTGGTGACGCGCGCCGATGCCGCCGCGCTGGTCAAGGTGCTGGACGGGCAGGTGCCGCTGTTCGTCCATGTCGACCGCGCCAGCGACATTCGCCAGGTGCTGTCGCTGCCGCGCGACTATCCGCGGCTGAAGCTGGTGCTGATCGGCGCGACCGAAGGGTGGCTGGTGGCCAAGGAGATCGCCGCCGCACGCGTGCCGGTGATCGCCGCGGCGCTCGCGGACCTGCCCGCCAGTTTCGAGAATCTGGCGGCGACCGAATCGAACGTCGGGCGGATGCGCGCGGCGGGCGTGCAGGTGTCGTTGATGAGCGGTGGCGGCGCGCAGGCGGGCGACCATGTGCTGCGCCAATATGCCGGCAATCTGGTGGCGATCACCCGCGTGCCGGGCGCGACCGGGCTGGACTGGGGACAGGCGTTCGCGTCGATCACCAGCGGCCCGGCCGCCGCGATCGGCATGGACGGGGAGATCGGATCGCTGCGCCCCGGCCGGCGTGCCGACGTGGTGATGTGGGACGGCGATCCGCTGGAGCTGTCGTCCGCGCCGGTGGCGATCTGGATCGACGGCCAGCCGCAGCCGATGCAGTCGCGCCAGACCAAGCTGCGCGACCGCTACCTGACCCCGACCGAGGGCGCGTTGCCCAAGGCCTACGAGCGGCGCTGACGCGCATGATGCGGATCGCGGCTGTTCAGTGCGCCGCGATCCCCGATGACGTGGCACGGGTCTGCGCGTCGGTGCGGGCGCGTGTCGCGTGGGCGGATGCGACGGGGATCGACCTGCTGCTGTTCCCGGAAGCATGGCTGACCGGCCATGCTTGGGAGCCAGAGACGATCACGCGCCGCGCCGATGCGGCGGCGGCGGCGATCGACGCGCTGTGCCGCGCGGTCGCGGGGGCGCGAGCGACGCTGGTGATCGGGGCGTTCGTTCGAGAGGCGGGACGGGTGTTCAACCGCGCGCTGGTGATCGCGGGCGGGGGCGTCGTCGGTCATTACGACAAGGCGCATCCCAACGAGCCGGGCGTGACGGCGGGCAAGGCCTTCCCGACATTCGCGGCGGGCCGCGGGCGGTTCGGGATCAATATCTGCGCCGATGCCAACCACCCCGACGCCGCGCAGCGTATCGCCGAGCAGCGCGCGGCGGCGATCCTGTATCCGTTGTCGAACATGCTGCCGGTGGCGACGGCGGCCCGGTGGCGCGCGCGCAGCGTCGACAATCTGGTCGCCCGGGCGCGGCAGACGGGCTGCTGGGTCGCCGCCGCCGACGTGACCGGCACGGCGGGCGACCTGATCAGCTTCGGCTGCACCGCGATCGTCGCGCCGGACGGCAAGCTGGTGGCGCGGGTGTCGGAAGGCGAGGAGGGCGTGGCACATTGCGCGATCGGGTGACCGCGCGCGCCGAGTCCACCGTCACGCCGCGGGGTCCGAACCGAGATGCGGTGCCAGCCAATCCGGGATCGCGGCGTCGCCCGGTGCTTCGACCCGGCGCAACGTCACCATCATTCCGCGATCGGGATAGGCGACACGCCGGCGCGTGTCACCATCGTCGATCGGCGCGACGAACAGCCGGCGGTTCACCTTCGCACGGTGATGCATCCGGGCGGTGTTTTCCTGCCCGACGTAGCAGCCCTTGGTGAAGCTGACCCCGTTCAGTTCGCGCGCATTCGCCTCCAGCCATAGCGTTTCGCCGGCGCCCAGCTCCGCCGCCCCTTCCGCCACGCCCAGCGACAGGCGGTGCGCGTGCCACCCCGCGGCCGCGGGCCCGGGCGCGGCGATCCAGCGCCAGCCCAGCGCCGCCAGCCGCGGATCAGGGACCGCGTCCGCCGCGTCGTCCGGCCGCGCCGTCGACCAGTGCACCGCCAGCGCATCATCGCGCGCAATCGTGATCGCGCGGCGCAGCCGGTACATCGCCAGCCGCCGCGCCAGCGGATCGGCCTGGTCGCGCTCGACATCGAGGAGGATGTCGTCACCATCGCTCCACACGATCATGTCGAACAGCGCCTTGCCCTGCGGCGTCAGCAGCCCCGCCCAGACCGGCAGCGCGCCGGCCACGTCATTGGTCAGCAGCCCTTGCAGAAAGCCGCGCACGTCGTCGCCCGCCAGCCGCAGCAGCGCGCGGTCGGCCAGCATGGTCCCCGGGGTAGTATCGTCCATGCCCGCAAGGTAGGGGGGCGGGCGATAGGACGAAAGAGCGGACGAGGCGACGGGTGATGGCGAGCTACGATCTTCTGCTGAGCGGCGGTACGGTGCATACCCCCGGCGGCCCTGTGGCGGCCGATGTCGGCGTCGTCGGCGGACGGATCGTGGAGATCGGCGCGCGCGGCGACGCGGGGCGGACGATCGACTGTACCGGGCTGGATATCCTGCCGGGCGTCATCGACACGCAGGTGCATTTCCGCGAGCCGGGGCTGGAGCATAAGGAAGACCTGGCGTCGGGCAGCGAGGCGGCGGTGCGCGGCGGCGTCGTCGCGGTGTTCGAGATGCCGAACACCAAGCCCAACACCGATTCGGCAGAGGCGATCGCCGACAAGCTGGCGCGCGCCAACGGGCGGATGTGGTGCGACCATGCCTTCTACGTCGGGGCGACCAATCACAATGCCCGCGACCTGACCGAGCTGGAGCGGCTGCCCGGCACCGCGGGGGTCAAGATCTTCATGGGGGCCTCGACCGGCGACCTGCTGGTCAGCGAGGATGCGCGGCTGGCCGAGGTGCTGGCGCATGGCCAGCGCCGCGTCGCCATCCATGCCGAGGACGAGGACCGGATGAACGCGCGCACCGGCGAGCGGATCACCGGCGATGCTGCGTCGCATCCGGTATGGCGCGACGACGAAAGCGCGCTGCTGGCGACGCAGCGCATCCTGCGGCTGGCGCGGGCGGCGCGGCGGCGCATCCATGTGCTGCACGTCACCACCCCCGCGGAACTGGAATTGCTGGGCCGCAACAAGGATATCGCCACCTGCGAGGTGACTCCGCAGCATCTGACGCTGGCGGGCGAGGAAGCCTATCCGCGGTTGGGCACGCTGGCGCAGATGAACCCGCCGATCCGCTCGGGCGCACATCGCGACGGCCTGTGGCACTGGCTGGCGCGCGGGGTGCCTGACGTGATCGGGTCGGACCATGCGCCGCACACGCTGGAGGAAAAGGCCAAGCCCTATCCCGCCAGCCCCAGCGGGATGCCCGGTGTGCAGACGCTGCTCCCGCTGCTGCTGGACCATGCCGCCAACGGCCGGCTGTCGTTGCAGCGGGTGATCGAGTTGACCAGCGCGGGCGCGCAGCGGATCTTCGGCCTGGCGGGCAAGGGGCGGATCGCCTGCGGCTATGACGCCGATTTCACGATCGTCGACCTGAAGAAGCGCTGGACGATCGAGGATGCGTGGCTGGCGTCGCGCGCAGGCTGGTCGCCGTTCACGGGCATGACGCTGACCGGCAAGCCGATCGGCACGATCGTGCGCGGGCATGTCGCGATGTGGGAGGACACGCTGGGCGACGCGCCGCAGGGCGCGCCGATCCGGTTCGAGGCGACCGAGTTTCCCGGCGGCCGGTAACGACCGCCGGGCGGGAGCCTATTCCTTCGCCGCGGCCTTCTTCGCAGTGGCTTTCTTCGCTGCAGGTTTTTTCGCAGCGGCTTTTTTCGCGGGCGCCTTCTTCTTCGGCTTGGCGGGGGCCGCCGCGGCGCGGGCGTCGATCAGTTGCGCGGCTTCCTCCAGCGTCAGCTGGTCGGGGGCGACCGTCTTGGGCAGCGTGGCGTTGGTGGTGCCGTCGGTGACATAGGGGCCGTAGCGTCCCTCCATCAGCCGCAGTTCGGCCTCGGTGCGCGGATGCGCGCCCAGAACCTTGAGCGGTGCGCGCGCCGCGCCGCGCGCCGGGCGTCCGCCGCCCGCCGCCGCCTCCGCCAGCTTGACCACCGCGGCGTTCATCCCGGTCTCGAACACCTCGGCGGTCGAGGACAAGCGTGCGTATTTGCCGTCATGGACCAGATAGGGGCCGTAGCGCCCGATGCTGGCGGCAATGTCCTTGCCGGTTTCGGGGTGCTGGCCGATCGTGCGCGGCAAGTGGAGCAGTTTGAGCGCCATCTCCAGATCGAGTTCGCCGATGTCCTTGGGGATCGAGGCGCGCTTGGCATCCTTGCCCTCGCCCAGCTGGATGTACGGGCCGAAGCGTCCGGACTTGCGCTCCACCGGCAGCCCGGTTTCGGGATCGTGGCCCAGCTGTTCGGGGCCGGTATCCTCGCCCGCTGCCTCGCCGCCCTGCGCGAAGCGGCGCGTGAACTTGCATTCCGGATAGTTGCTGCACGCGATGAACGCGCCGAACCGGCCGCCGCGCAGCGCCAGCTGTCCCGCACCGCAGGCCGGGCACAGGCGCGGGTCCGATCCGTCGGCCTTTTCGGGGAACAGGAACGGCGCCAGGAACTGGTCGAGCGCGGCGGTGACCTCGCTCGGCTTCTGCTCCATCACCTCGGAGGTACGCGGCTTGAAATCGCGCCAGAAGGCGGCGAGCACGTCCTGCCACTGCGCGCGCCCGCCGGACACGTCGTCCAGCTCCTCCTCCAGCTCGGCGGTGTAATCATAGCCGACATAGCGTTCGAAGAAGCGTTCGAGGAATGCCGTCACCAACCGCCCGCTCTCCTCCGCGAAGAAACGGTTCTTCTCGACGCGCACATAGGTGCGGTCTTTCAGCGTCTTGATGATCGAGGCGTAGGTGGAGGGGCGGCCGATCCCCAATTCCTCCATCCGTTTGACCAGCGACGCCTCGGAGAAGCGCGGTGGCGGCTGGGTGAAATGCTGCTCGGCGAGGACGTCCTTCTTCGCCGGGGCGTCGCCCTCGCGCAGGCGCGGCAGGCGCTTGGCATCCTCGTCCTGGCTGTCGTCCTGCCCTTCCTCGTAGAGCGCGAGGTAGCCGGGGAACAGCACCACCTGCCCGGTCGCGCGCAGCACGTTGCGGCCGGTGCCGTCGGCGAGCTCGACCGTGGTGCGCTCCATCCGCGCCGATGCCATCTGCGACGCCATCGCGCGCTTCCATACCAGGTCGTAGAGGCGCGCATGGTCGCCCGAGCCGACGCGGTCCTTCGCGAAATCGGTCGGGCGGATCGCCTCGTGCGCTTCCTGCGCGTTCTTCGCCTTGCTCTGATACTGGCGCGGCTTGTCGGGGACGTAGCCGCCGTCATAGCGATTGGCGATCGCGGCGCGCGCGGCGGAGATGGCGCTGGCGTCCATCTGCACGCCGTCGGTCCGCATATAGGTGATCGCGCCATCCTCGTAGAGCTGCTGCGCGATCCGCATGGTGTGGTCGGCGGAGAAGCCGAGCTTGCGCGCCGCCTCCTGCTGGAGCGTCGAGGTGGTGAAGGGCGGCGGCGGGTTGCGCGTCGCCGGCCGCGTATCGACCGACTGGACGGAGAAGCGCCCGGCCTCGACATCCGCCTTCGCCTTCAGCGCGTCGTCTTCGTTGCCGATCGACAGCCGGTCAAGCTTCTGCCCGTTCCACTGCACCAGCCGCGTGGTGAAGGGTGTGCCGTCCTGCTCCATCGCGGCGGTGACCGACCAATATTCGACGCTGCGGAATGCCTCGATCTCGCGCTCGCGGTCGACGATCAGGCGCAGCGCGACCGACTGGACGCGGCCCGCCGACTTGGCGCCCGGCAGCTTGCGCCACAGCACGGGCGACAGCGTGAAGCCGACGAGATAATCGAGCGCGCGGCGCGCGCGATAGGCGTCGATCAGGTCGGTATCCAGCTCACGCGGGTTCGCCATCGCCTGCGTCACCGCCGGCTTGGTGATCGCGTTGAAGGTCACGCGCTGGACGTCCTTCGGCAGCGCCTTGCGCTTGGCCAGCACCTCCTGGACGTGCCACGATATCGCCTCCCCCTCGCGATCGGGGTCGGTGGCCAGGATCAGGCGGTCGGCTTTCTTCGCCTCGTCGGCGATCGCCTTCAGCTGCTTGGCCTTGTCGGCGTAATTCTCCCATTCCATCGCGAACCCGTCATCCGGGTTCACCGATCCGTCCTTCGCGGGCAGGTCGCGGATGTGGCCGTAGCTGGCGAGGACGCGGTAATCCGGGCCGAGGTACTTTTCGATGGTTTTCGCCTTGGCGGGCGATTCGACGATGACGAGTTGCATTGTACCTAACTAGGAAGCCTCACGTACACGCGCGAGGGTGGAGGGGAGCGTCGGGAGGCGTCAAGTCCGCCGCTCAGCGCCGGTCGGGGGTGGTGCGCCAGGCCAGCAGGAAGCCGGCGCCCAACGCAAGGTCGATGATCGCGAACGGCGCGATAGCGCGACCGGCGCCGCCGGTCGCTATCAGCCACAGCGCAGGGGCGCCGAACGCCAGCTTTTCGGCCACACCCGCCAGCATGACCGGGCGGTAGCGGACGGGATCGCCGCCGATGATCCAGAAAACGATCTGGAACGCCAGTGCGGTAAAGGCGAAGGCCAGCGGCGGCAGTGGCGGCCCCGGCGCGCCGGCGGGCGAGGCCAGCAGGCTGGCGAGCAATGCGACCGTTCCATACAGCGCGGCGCCGCGAAACCAGCGCCCGACCCAGCGCGGCGCGATATCCTCCCTCAGCACAGGCTCACCCGCCCGCCGGCGTGGCGTTCTAGCCGGCCGGCTAGTTCCAGTTCCAGCAGCACCATCTGCACGATCGCGGGTGACAGGCCGGACTGGCGGACGATCTCGTCCACGCCCACCGCGACGGGGGCGAGCAGCCCTTCGACCCGGCGCCGATCGGCGTCGCTGGCATCCTCCGGCGGGGGCGGCAGCCAGGGGGCGGCGGGGGCGTGGACCGCGGCGCGGGCGTCGATCGGGCGGATCTGTTCCAGCACGTCGTCGGCGGTCTGGATCAGCGTCGCGCCGTCGCGGATCAGCGCGTTGCAGCCGTGCGCGCGCGGATCGAGCGGGTGGCCGGGCACCGCCATCACCTCGCGCCCCGCCTCGCCCGCCAGCCGCGCGGTGATGAGCGAGCCGGACCGCGGCGCCGCCTCCACCACCAATGTCCCCAGCGACAGGCCGGCGATAATGCGGTTGCGATGCGGGAAATGCCGGGCGCGCGGCTCGGTCCCCGGCGGCATTTCGGCGAGCAGCAGCCCTTCCTGGGCGATCCGTTCCTGCACCGCGGCATTCTCGGGCGGATAGACCACGTCGATCCCGCCCGCGATGACGCCGATCGTCGCGGGCAGCGCGCCTTCGTGCGCGGCGGTGTCGATTCCGCGCGCCAGCCCCGACACGATCGTCGCGCCGCGCGCCGACAGCGCGTGCGCGATCTGCCGCGCGAAGCGGCACGCCGCGGCGGAGGCGTTGCGCGCGCCGACTATCGCCACCGGCAGCCGCGCCGCCAGCGACAGGTCGCCGCGCGCGGTCAGCACCGCCGGGGGATTGTCGCTTTCGGCCAGCAGGCGCGGATAATCGGCATCGCCCAGGAACAGGTGGCGCGCGCCGATCCGCGCCAGCAGCGCGCTTTCGCGTTCCGCCAGCGCGACCGGCGGTACCACCGGCGCGCGCCCGCCGCCGCGCCGCGCCAGATCGGGAAGCGCGTCGATCGCGGCGGCGGCGGTGCCGAAGCGTGCGATCAGCTGACGATAGGTGACCGGCCCGATCGACGGCGTGCGGATCAACCGCAGCCTCGCCAGCGCCTCACTCACCCGCGCCGCTCTCCGCCGGACCGTCGGTGGGCGCCGCCTTCTTCGCGCCGACGCGCGGTTCGGTCCCGTCGATCAGCCGCGCGACATTGGCGCGATGCTTCCACAGGACGATCCCGGCCAGCGCCATCAGCAGCGGGACGATGTCGAACCGCCCCAGCATCGCGGCGGCCACCGGCGTCCCGATCGCCGCAGTCATCCCCGCCAGCGAGGAGATGCGCGTCGCGGCGAGCAGCCCCAGCCACAGCGCCGCGAACACCAGCCCCAGCGGCCACCACAGCCCCAGCGCGATGCCCATCAGCGTTGCCACGCCCTTGCCCCCGCGGAACCCCAGCCACACCGGATAGCAATGGCCGACGAACGCGCCCGCCGCGGCCAGCGGTGCCTCGCCCGGCAGCAGCCACGCCGCCAGCAGTACCGCCGCCAGCCCCTTGCCCATGTCGAGCAGCAATGTGGCAGCGGCCAGCCCCTTGCGCCCGGTGCGCAGCACGTTGGTGGCGCCGATATTGCCCGAGCCGATCTGCCGCAGGTCGCCCGCCCCGAACGCGCGTGTCAGCAGCACCCCGAACGGGATCGACCCCAGCAGATAGCCGCCGAGCAGCGCCGCGGCGGGCGGCATCCAGACGATGGCGTTGGTCAGCGTTGATCCCCTTTTGTCCCGCTTCTAGCGAAAAGCCCGGCGCGATGCCATGCCCAGATTTGCGTCATCTGATTGCCGGGCGCGGGTCCTGACCCTAAGCGCGGCAGGATGAGCGATGCGCGCCCGATCCTGTTTTTCGATTCCGGTGTCGGCGGCCTGTCGGTGGTGGCGCCGACCCATGCGCTGCTGCCGACCGCGCCGATCGTCTACGCTGCCGATTCGGCGTTCTTCCCTTATGGCATCCGCAGCGAGGCGGAGATCGCCGCGCGCGTCCCCGCGCTGCTGGGGCGGCTGGTCGAACGGTATCGCCCGCGGCTGGCGGTGATCGCGTGCAACACCGCCTCGACGATCGCGCTGCCTGCGGTGCGCGCCGCGCTGGACGTACCCGTCGTCGGCACCGTGCCTGCGATCAAGCCCGCCGCCGCGATGAGCGCGACGCGCGTCATCGGCGTGCTGGGGACGGAGGCGACCGTGCGCCAGCCCTATGTGGACGATCTGGCGGCGCGCTTCGCCGCGGATTGCACGGTACTGCGCCACGGATCGGCGGGGCTGGTGACGCTGGCGGAGTCGGAACTGGCCGGGCAGGTCGCGCCGGAGACGGCGGTGGCGCACGAGCTTGACGGCTTGTTCGCCCAGCCGGGCGGGGACCGGATCGACGTGATCGTCAACGCCTGCACGCATTTTCCGCTGCTGGCGGCGCAGATGGCGGCGGTCGCGCCCGGCGTGCGGTTCGTCGATGGCGGGCCGGGGATCGCCCGGCGCATCGCATCGCTGACGGAGGGGCAGTCGTGGCCCCGCCGCGCCGCGCCCGGCACGCTGGTGTTTACCGCCGGCGGCGAGCGCGAATCGCGGATCGCCGCGACCCTGTCGGGTAGAGGTTTCGGCAAGACGGAGTTGCTATAAGGCGCGCGGGTGGGACAATTTGTCCTAGTCGATCGATCAGAGAGACCATTGATCCCGACTGGTCAGGCGACAGAGAGGGGAGTAGGGGTACGGCCCATGACCAGCGATAGCGATACGCGCGCCGTGGATTACTCGCGCGTGTTCACCCAGGCGATCGACCGGCTCCATGCGGAGGGCCGCTATCGCGTGTTCATCGACATCCTGCGCAACAAGGGCATGTTCCCCAATGCGCGGTGCTTCGCCGGGCACAACGGGCCGAAGCCGATCACGGTGTGGTGTTCGAACGACTATCTTGCGATGGGCCAGCACCCCAAGGTGATCGCCGCGATGGAGGAGGCGCTGCACGATGTCGGCGCCGGTTCGGGCGGCACGCGCAACATCGGCGGCAACACCCATTACCATGTCGACCTGGAAGGCGAGCTGGCCGACCTGCACGGCAAGCAGGCGGCGCTGCTGTTCACGTCGGGCTATGTCTCGAACGAGGCGACGCTGTCGACGCTGGCCAAGGTACTGCCCGGCTGCATCATCTATTCGGACGAACTCAACCACGCCTCGATGATCGCGGGCATTCGCAACGCGGGCTGCGAGAAGCGCGTGTTCCGCCATAACGACCTGGCGCACCTGGAAGAATTGCTGGCCGCCGACGATCCCGCCAGCCCCAAGCTGATCGCGTTCGAGAGCGTCTATTCGATGGAGGGCGACGTCGCCCCGATCGGTGCGATCTGCGACCTGGCGGACAAGTATAACGCGCTGACCTATCTGGACGAGGTCCATGCGGTCGGCATGTACGGCGCGCGCGGCGGCGGTATTTCGGAGCGCGACGGCGTCGCCCACCGGCTGACGATCATCGAGGGGACGCTGGGCAAGGCGTTCGGGGTGATGGGCGGCTATATCGCCGCGGACCGCACGATCGTGGACGTCATCCGCAGCTATGCGCCCGGTTTCATCTTCACCACCTCGCTGTCGCCGGTACTGGTCGCGGGCGTGCTGGCGAGCGTGCGCCACCTGAAGCAGTCGAGCGTCGAGCGCGAGGGGCAGCAGGCCGCCGCCGCCACGCTGAAGGCGATGATGCGCGATGCCGGGCTGCCGGTAATGATCGGCGAGACGCATATCGTCCCCGTGATGGTCGGCGATCCCGTCAAGGCCAAGAAGATCAGCGACATCCTGCTCGCCGAATATGGCGTCTACGTGCAGCCGATCAATTATCCGACGGTGCCGCGCGGGACCGAGCGGCTGCGCTTCACCCCAGGCCCGGCGCATGACGAGGCGATGATGCGCGAACTGACCGCCGCGCTGGTCGAAATCTGGGACCGGCTGGAACTGCGCATCGCCGCCTGAGGGCGTGCGCGGCGCGACGGATCAATCCTCTCGCCGAGCGCCGTCCACTGTCGCCTCATGCCGCGCGCGCTCGCGCGCATCGGCCTGTTTCTGCGCCTTCGTCCGGCCGAAGGCGGCGCGACTCGCCGCCGCCTGCACCGTCGCGGCGGCGCGCGCCCTGGCCTTGCGGGCGCGGTTCAGGTTGACCACGTCCGCCATCGCGGTCAGCCGCGCACCTGCCGGGCGATGCCGTCGAGCAGGCCGTTGACGAACCCCGCCTCGCGCCGTTCGTAGAAGGCGTGGGCGACATCGACATATTCGGTGATGACCGCGCCGACCGGCACGTCGGCACGCGCCAGCAATTCCCACGTGCCCGCGCGCAGGATCGCCTTCATCGGCCGGTCGAGCCGCTCCAGCGTCCAGCCGCTGGCCAGCTTCCCCTCGACCAGCCGGTCGATCTCGCCCAACCGCGCGTGCGCGCCCGTGACGATATCGTCGAAGAACTGGACGTCGGCCTCGGCATATTCGACGTCCTCGATGACGGCGCCCAGGCGGTGGTGGTGGAATTCGTGGAGCAGCGCGGGGATCGCGGTGCCTTCCATCTCATGCTGGTACAGCGCCTGGACGGCGGCGAGGCGCGCGGCGGCGCGGCTCTTGGATCGGGCAGCGGTTCGGGACATGGGGGCGCGCTGTACGCCCGTCGCGCGCGTTCGTCACCCCCGCGCGGCGTGTTGATCCGCATCAGGCAGTTTTCCGGCAACGTCGGCGCGCGGCCTTCGTTCGTTCACGGTCCGCCATCGCGGGCGCCATCGCATGACCATCGGATAGAAGAGGAGAGCAGACATGGGACTGTTCACCAAGGATATCGAAACGCTCCACGACCTGTTCCTGCACCAGCTGCAGGACATCTATTATGCGGAGAACCAGATCACCAAGGCGCTGCCCAAGATGATCGACAAGGCGACGTCGCCCGAACTGAAGCAGGGCTTCGAAACGCACCTGCGCGAAACCGACGGGCAGATCGCCCGGCTGGAGCAGGCGTTCGAGGCGCTGGGCGAAAAGGCCAAGGCGGTGACCTGCCCCGCGATCGACGGCATCATCAAGGAAGCCAATGAGGTCGCGGGCGAAATCGCCGACAAGGCGGTGCTCGACGCCGCGCTGATCGCGGCGGCGCAGGCGGTCGAACATTATGAGATCACGCGCTACGGCACGCTGATCGCCTGGGCGCGCCAGCTGGGCCATACGCAGGTCGCCGGGCTGCTGGAGGAGACGCTGGCGGAGGAAAAGGCCACTGACGACAAGCTGACGACGCTGGCCGAAAGCAAGGCCAATGCCGCGGCGGAATTGGCCACCGCCTGACCGGCCGGAAGGGGCGCCTGATCGGGCGCCCCTTTCTGCTTCACTGATTGGTGCGGATGCGCAGCGCCACCGAGCGCGCGTGCGCCGGCAACCCCTCGGCCTGCGCCAACGCGATCGTCGCCGGGCCGAGTTCGTTGAGCGCGCTTTCATCGAGATGCAGGAAGCTGGTGCGCTTCATGAAATCGGTGACGCCAAGTCCGCTGGCGAACCGGGCACGTCGGCCGGTCGGCAGGACGTGATTTGGCCCCGCGACGTAATCACCGATCGCCTCTGGCGTGAACCGCCCCAGGAACGCCGATCCGGCGTGCCGCAACCGGTCGAACAGCGCCTGCGGATCGTCGCACGCCAGTTCGACATGCTCGGGTGCCAGCCGGTCGACCAATGGTATCGCGTCCGACAAGGTCGGAACGATCACGATCGCGCCGTTGTCTTCCCACGCGACGCGCGCCACGGCGGCGGTGGGCAGGGTTTCCAGCTCTGCGGCCACCGCATCGGCTACGCGCGTCGCGAAACCGGCATCGTCGGTGAACAGGATCGACTGCGTCGTCGTGTCGTGTTCGGCTTGGCTGAGCAGGTCGGCGGCGATCCAGTCGGGGTCGTTGGCGCCGTCCGCCACGACCACGATCTCGCTGGGGCCGGCGACCATGTCGATTCCGACGACGCCATAGACCTGCCGCTTGGCCTCCGCGACCCAGGCGTTGCCGGGGCCGGTGACGACATCGACGCGCGCGATCCGGTCGGTACCGTAGGCGAGCGCAGCGATCGCCTGCGCGCCGCCCACCCGCCACACCTCGTTCGCCTGCGCCAGATGCGCGGCGGCAAGCACCAGCGGGTTGACGGTGCCGTCGGGGGTGGGAGTGACGACGACCAGCCGCTCCACCCCGGCGACGCGCGCGGGGATCGCATTCATCAGCAGCGTGGAGGGATAGGCGGCGCGGCCGCCGGGGACATAGATCCCCGCCGCATCGACCGCGCGCCACCGCGCGCCCAGCCGCACGCCGGCGGCGTCGGTGAAGGTGGTATCCTCCGGCCGCTGCTTCTCATGATAGGCGCGGATGCGCGCGGCGGCGAGCTCCAGCGCCGTGCGCAGTTCCGGCTCCAGCCCAGCGAACGCCGTGGCGCAGGCGGCGGCGTCGATCCGCCAGCCGGTGTCGTTCAGGTCGTGGCGGTCGAGCTTCTGCGTGAAGGCGTGCAGTGCCGCGTCGCCGTCGTCGCGGACGGCGCGGATGATCGTGGCGACGTCGCGGGCGACGTCGACGGCGGTTTCGCGGCGGGCGTCGACCAGGGCGTCGAAGCGGGTGGCGAAATCGGCGTCGGTGGTGTCGAGGCGGATCATGCCGCGCGTGCCCGGTCGACCGCGGCGCGGAACGCCTCCACCAGCGGGAAGACGTGCGCGCGTGTCTTCATCGCGGCGCGGTTGACGACCAGCCGCGCGGACACCTGCATGATCCGTTCCACTTCCACCAGCCCGTTTTCCTGGAGCGTGCGGCCCGACGAGACGAGGTCGACGATCCGCGTCGCCAGCCCCAGCGTCGGCGCCAGTTCCATCGCGCCGTTGAGCTTGATGCACTCCGCCTGCACCCCGCGGCGCGCGAAGTAACCCGCTGTCACATGGGGATATTTGGTGGCGACGCGGACATGGCTCCACCCGCGCGGATCGTTACTGGCGGCCAGGTCCGCCGGCTCCGCCACCGACAGCCGGCAATGACCGATGTCGAGGTCGACGGGGGCGTAAAGCTCCGCATAGTCGAATTCGGCGAGCACGTCGGAGCCGACGATGCCGAGCTGCGCGGCGCCGTGCGCGACGAAGGTGGCGACGTCGAAGGCGCGTACGCGGATCAGTTCGATGCCCGGATCCTGCGTGCGGAAGCGCAGCGCGCGGCTCTTTTCGTCGCCGAACGCGGGTTCGGGCACCACCCCGGCGGCGGCGAGCAGCGGCAGCGCCTCGGCCAGGATGCGCCCCTTGGGCACCGCGATGACGATGGGAGAGGGCGAAGGCGACGGCTGGGACATGGTCCGGCGCTTTACGGAAGGGGGAAACAGCGCGCAATGATGCGTTGAACGAGGAGGAAGCGCATGGCCGGAGAAGCCGAAAACCGCGCAGCATTCGAGGTGCAGGCGCAATATTGCGACGCGATGGCCGCGCCGATCACCGCACGGATCAGCCGCGCGCTGGGTAAAACGCTCGACCGGACAACGAAAACGGGCGTTCGCGTGCTCGACTGGAAGGGCGAACCGGTGGCGGATGCGGTGGTTCTGCGGCTGATCGGCGGGGTCCATGCGCTGTTCCGGCGCGGTGGCGACGACGATCTGGCGCGGTTGTTCGCGCCCGATGCGTTGGATTCGGCGCGGACGGACGCGGTCATCGCGCGCATCGTGGCACGATATGACGCGGATTTGCTGCCGTGGCTCGACGGACCGCCGCAGACCAACGAGGCGGCGCGCTCCGCCGGGCTGATGACGGGGCTGCTCCACGTCGCCGCCACGATGGGTCCGCGGATCGAGGTGATCGAGATCGGATCGAGCGCGGGGCTGAACCTGCTGATCGGGCGGATGCGCTTCGACCTGGGCGGGGTGATGGCCGGGCCGGCGGATTCGCCGCTGAAGATCCGCCCCGAGTGGCGCGGCCCGCCGCCGCCGGCGGTGCCGGTCGCGGTCACGCGCGCGCGGGGCGTGGACATCGCGCCGGTCGATATCGCCGATCCGCGCGCGGCGGAGCGACTGGAGGCCTATGTCTGGGCCGATGCCGCCGAGCGACAGGCGCGGCTGGCGACCGCGATCGCGATGGTGCGTGCGGGCGGTGTCGACCTGGTGCAGGGCGATGCGCCCGACTGGGTCGAGGCGCGGCTGGTCGAGCCGCAGGACGCCGGGGTGACACGCGTTCTGATGCATTCGGTGGTGTGGCAATATCTGCCCGCGGCCGGGCGCGACCGCATCCGCGCGGCGATGGCCGCGGCAGGCGCGCGGGCGACCGCCGAGCGCCCGCTGGCGTGGGTGATGATGGAGCCGAACCGCGACCTCCACCGGCATGAGGTGCGCGTGCAATGCTGGCCATCCGACGCGGCGATGCAGCTGGTCGCGCTGACCCATGCGCATGGCGCGTGGGTGGAGGGATTGGCACCGCCGTATGAGACGCGCGATTATGTGATGCGACGCGGGGCGTATGAGTGAGGGCGCGGGGCGGGCGTCTTGAACGGTGCGTCGAGACGCGGCGGCGCGCGCTTACGGCCGGTACAGTCGCCGGCCACGCGCGTCGCCCCGGCGCAGGCTGGGGCCTTTCGGTGACCGGGTGGGGCGGGGGCAGGAGCGGTGGGAGATCCCGGCCTTCGCCGGGATGACGTGCGCGGCGGGGGATGACGTGTGTGGCGGGACGACCATCGGGGCGGGGTGGCTCGGGCTACCCCGCCCCGATCGTGTCACCGCCCCAGCAGGACGCGCGCCTGGCCGGCGATCTGGGCGAGCATCGCGGCGTTGGGGGCGGCGGCGTTGCGGGCGCGGTCGATGACGGCGCGGAACTGGCCGATGCGCGCGGTATTGGCGGCCAGCCAGCGGTCGACCAGCTCCTGCGGATCGGTCTTCCCGCCGCGGTGCAGGAAGTCGAGCCGCAGCTGCTGGAAATCGCGCGCCAGCCCGGCGATCAGCAGGCGTTCCCACGGATCGCTGGAGGTGATGCGCATCGCCGCGCCCTGCGCCCAGTCCAGCCCCAGTGCCTGACCCAGCCGGGTGAAGGCCTGCGCCAGCTTGGTTTCGTCCACCTTCGTGCGATGGCCGAGGTCCGCCAGCCCGATCGCGCCGTCCAGCTGAAACAACCGCACGACGCGCGCGGTGAGGTCCGCCGGCGCGCCGGCCTGTTCGAGCATGTCGGCGATGCGGCGGCTGTGGGCGCGCGCCTCGTCCATCAGCAGTTCGTCGGCGGCGGCGTCGAGCCGCGCCACCCCCTTCGACAGGCGATCCAGCGCGTCGGAGGGCGCGGTGCCCGAGATGGTGGCGCGCAACAGGTCGGCGATGTGCGAGCGCACCGCGACCGCGACCTGATCGAACAGCGCCAGCCGCCCGCTTTCGGGCATCGCGGCGGTTTCGATCGCCTGCCACAGCGCGGCAAGGCCGAACTGGCGTTCGACGACGACGAACATCGCGGCGATATCCGCCAGCGCGGCGCCTTCCTCCTCCGCCAGTTCGAACGGGTGGAGGATGCCGATCCGGTTGACGATGCGGTTGGCCAGCTTCGTCGCGACGATCTCGCCGCGCAGCCGGTGGTCGTCGATCGCCTTGGCGAAGCGCTCGCGCATCGCGGTGGGGAAGGCGGCATGCAGGTCGGGGAGCAGCGCGGGGTCGCTGCCCAGCGGCGAGCGTTCCAGTTCGTCCTGCAACGCCAGCTTCGCGGTCGCCAGCAGCACCGCCAGTTCGGGGCGGGTCAGCCCGCGACCGTCGCCGACGCGGCGCAACAGGTCGACGTTGCTGCCCAGCCCCTCGACCCGGCGGTCGAGCCGGCCGGCATCCTCGAACACCTCGATCAGGCGGACGTAGCTGGGCAGCCCCTGCGCGCCGTCGCGCTCGGCGATCGACAGCGCCAGCGTCTGGAGCCGGTTATCCTCCAGCACCAGATGCGCGACATCGTCGGTCATGCTGCCGAGCAGCGCGTTGCGATCCTCGAACGCGAGGCGCCCTTCGATCATCTCGCGGTTGAGCGCGATCTTGATGTTGACCTCATTGTCCGAACAATCGACGCCGGCCGAATTGTCGATGAAGTCGGTGTTGATCCGGCCCCCGGCGGCGGCGAAGGCGATGCGCGCCGCCTGGGTGACGCCGAGGTTCGCGCCCTCGCCGATGGCGACCGCGCGCAGATCCTCGGCATCGACGCGCAGGCGGTCGTTGGCGGGATCGCCGACGGTGGCGTTGTTTTCCGCCGCCGCCTTCACATAGGTGCCGATGCCGCCGAACCAGATCAGGTCGACCGGGCTTTTGAGGATCGCGGCGATCAGCTGCGTCGGTTCCAGCGCCTCGGCCTGGATGTCGAGCGCGGCCCTGATCTCCGGCGAGAGCGGGATCGACTTCATGTCGCGCGCGAACACCCCGCCGCCGGGCGAGATCAGCGAGCGATCGTAATCGAGCCAGCTGGAGCGCGGCAGCGCGAACAGCCGCGCGCGCTCGTCCCAGCTGGTCGCCGCATCGGGCGCGGGATCGAGGAAGATGTGGCGGTGGTCGAACGCGGCGACCAGCCTGATCGCCTTCGACAGCAGCATCCCGTTGCCGAACACGTCGCCCGACATGTCGCCGCAGCCGACGACGCGGATCGGCTGGGTCTGCACATCCACCCCGCGTTCGGCGAAGTGGCGCTGGACCGACACCCACGCGCCCTTGGCGGTGATGCCCATCGCCTTGTGGTCATAGCCCTGCGACCCGCCCGAGGCGAAGGCGTCGCCCAGCCAGAAGCCGCGTTCGAGCGCGATCGCGTTGGCGACGTCGGAGAAGGTCGCGGTGCCCTTGTCCGCGGCGACGACGAAATAGGGATCCTCGCCGTCGTGGATCGCGACGCCGTCCGGGTGCACCACCTTGCCGCCGACGATATTGTCGGTGATCGACAGCAGCGTGCGGATGAAGATGCGATACGCCTCCGTCCCCTCCGCCAGCCAGGCGTCGCGGTTCGACGGGCTGGGCAGCTGCTTGGCATAGAAGCCGCCCTTCGCGCCGGTGGGGACGATGACCGCGTTCTTCACCCGCTGCGCCTTCATCAGGCCCAGGATCTCGGTACGGAAATCGTCCCGCCGGTCCGACCAGCGCAGGCCGCCGCGCGCGACCGGGCCGGCGCGCAGGTGGATGCCCTCCACGCGCGGCGAATAGACCCAGATCTCGCGCCACGGCAGCGGGGCGGGCAGGCCGGGAATCTTCGCGCTGTCCAGCTTGAACGCCAGCGCCTCCGCGGCGGCGGGGGTGAAGGCATTGGTGCGCAGCGTCGCGTCGATCACCGCGCGGAAGGCGCGCAGGATGCGATCGTCGTCGATCCCGGTGATCGCATCCAGCCCGGCGGCGATCGCGGCGTCCGCGGCATCCGCATCGCCTGTGGCGGCGGGATCGTGGCGCGCGGTGAAGCGGTCGACCAGCGCCTGCGTCACCGCCGGGTTGCGCGCCAGCGTGTCGACGACATTGGCGATGCCGTAGCTCATCCCCGCCTGCCGGAGGTAGCGGAACCACGCGCGGAACAGCACCACCGCCGACGGGGCCAGCCCCGCGTCCAGCATCAGGCGGTTGAACAGGTCGTCCTCGGCACGGCCCTCCAGCACCTGCGCGATCGCCTCGCGCAGCGTGTCGGCGGCGGCGAGCACGGCGGGAATGTCCGCCGCGGTTTCCAGCGTGAAATCGTGGATCGAGGAGCGTTCCTCGTCGCTGAGCGATGTCGGCACCTCCTCGATCACGCGGAAGCCGAAATGCTCCAGCGCGGGGACCGCATCGGACAGCGCGAGCGCGCCGCCCTGGCGATACACCTTGAGGTGGAGCATCCCGTCGCCGCCGCTGGTGAAGCGCACCTCGCGGTCGGCATCGCCCTCCAGCTGCGCGATCGAGACGATGTCGCGCGCCGCCTCGTCCGCGGTGGCGCCGGTGCGGTAGCGCGCCGGGAAGGCGGCGGCGTGGCGCAGCGCGAGCCGCGCGGCGCGCGCCGGCCCGACCTCGTCCGCCAGCGCCGCCTCGATCGAGGGCGCCCAGCCGCGCACCATCTTCTCCAGCTGGTCGTCGAGCGTGGTGGCGTCCGGCAGGCGGCCGGGGCCGCGCAGGTCGATCGTGTAGCGGACCAGCGCGATGCGCCCGTCGTCGACGCTGGTCGCCCAGTTGAGCAGCTGGCCGTTGGCGGCCTCCGCCAGCATCTGCGCGATGGCGGTGCGGCGCGCGGTGGTCAGCTCGTCACGCGGCAGCCACACGAAGGCATAGAGGTGCCGGCCGAGCGGGGAGGGGGTGAGCACCAGCTTGGGGCGCGGGCGGTCGGCCAGGCTCATCGCGGTGAGCGCCAGCTCCTCCATCGCCGCGGCGCCGACCGCGACCATCACGTCATGCGGCAGCGTGGCGATGGCATGGGTCAGCGCCTTGCCGGTGTGGCCGGTCGGGTCGAAGCCGAACTTCTGCTCGCTCGCCGCCAGCCGCTGGCGCAGCACCGGCACGCTGCGCGGCGGCGCGTTGAGCGCGGCAGACGTCCACAGTCCGGCGTGGATCGACAGGCCCGTCACCGTGCCCCCGGTCAGCACCGGCACCACCACCAGGTCCAGCGGCACGCGGCGGTGGACGGGGGAGATCAGGCTCGACTTCAGCAGCAGCGGCGCGGCATTGCCCGCGACGAAATAATCGATCGCCAGCCGGCGCGAGCGGTCGGCCAGGATCGGCACCGCATGGTCGTGGCGCATGATCCCCAGCGGCGTTTCCGCATCGGCATGGCCGTCGACATGCCAGCGTTCGTGGCCCAGCAGCGTGAAATGCCGGTCCAGGAACCAGCGCAGCAGGCTGGCCCCCTCCGCATCGCCGCCGGTGTCGTCGAGCATCCCGGCATCGGCGGCCAGCCGCGCCTGCATCGCGCGCCAGTCGGCCACCGCGACGCGCACGTCCGCCAGCAGCCGCTCGATCTCCTCGGTCAGCGCGCGGCGGTCCTTGGCGTCGACGCGCTCCAGCTCGATGTAGATCATCGATTCGTGCGCGCCGCCGTCGTCCTCGATCCCCGTCAGCCGGCCGGCGGCGTCGCGGGTGACGCGGATCACCGGGTGGATGACGCGATCGACCGCAATGTCGCGGTCGCCGATCGCCGCGGCGACCGAATCGACCAGGAAGGGCATGTCGTCGTTGACGATCGCCAGCCGCATCCGCCGCCGCGTGCCGTCGCCTGGCAACGCCTCCAGCGCGATCGCGGGGGTGCCGGGCGCGCGCTCGGCGGCGGTCTGCGCCAGGAATTCGGCTGCCTCCGCCTGCTGGTCCTCGCCGAAGCCGATCAGCTCGCCGGGCAGGGCGCGATGGGTGAGCCGCTCCGCCAGCGCGCGCGACAGTATCTTGAGAGACTTTTCGACCATGAAGCGGGCTATGCGCCCGCCGCGCTACCGGCTCAAGGCTTGCTGCACCGCAATATTACATCGCGTCAGCCGAGCCGGCGCAGCACCCGGTCGGCCAGCTTCGCATCGTCCGCGATCGTGCCGACCACCGCGATGCCGCCCGCGGTGACGCGGCCCAGCAGCACGACGGGCGCGCCGTCCTCCAGCCCGCAATCGATCGCGACCTCGGCCAGCGTCGCGCGCTCCGCCAGCGGCGCGGCGGGCTGGCGCGGGGCGGGGGCGGGGCGGCGCGCGGCGCGTTCGTCGGCGACAATGCCCTTGATCCCGCCCTCGGCCGCTTCCAGCACGCGCGCCAGCCCGCCTTCGGGCACGCCGATCCGCTGGGCATAGGAAAGCACGGTCGCGACCTCGGTCAGCCGCGTCTTGTCGTGATCGGCGCCGAACACCAGCTTGGCGATGGCGGTCATCGGCGCGCGCGGCTGTGCCTTGATCCCGGCATCTTCCAGCATCGCGGCCAGCCGCTCGCCGTCCTGCGCGGCGGCGAGCGCGAAATCGTGCGCGCGGCCCAGCGCCCGGTACAAGGCGGCATGGCTGCGCGTCGCGGCGGCGCGCGCGGAGGCGGCGCTGTCGCGCGCGGCGGCCAGCCGGTCGTCGAGCGAATCGGTCGCCTCGCCTTCGTCCTGCGTTCCCGCGCTCGGCCCGTCGGCCCAGGCGCGCGACGGCGCGGGCACCGGGTCGTGGCGCGGCCCGCGCACCGCGGCGGCCAGTTCGGCATCCAGCGCGGCCTGATCGTCGGCGGCGATCATCTCGCGCCAGTTGATGACGCCGTAGATGAAGTCGATCGTTTCCGCATCCGAGGAAAAGGGCATCAGGATGCCGCGGTACAGTGTCGTGTGCCCGCGCGCGCCGATGAACTCCGCCTCGAACCCGATCGGCGCGCGATTGGCGATGATCTGCAGATAATGGTCGGTCAGCCGCGACAGCAGCGAGCGCGCGGGCACGTCGCTGATCCGCGCCAGCGGCCCGTCGACCCCGCATTCGTCGCGCAGCGCCTTGCCGATGAACTGGATCGAGGGATTGTCGAGCCCGCCGCTGAAATCGAGCAGCACGCTGTTCGGCCCGAAATCGGCGATGCTCTCCGGCTCCAGATCCGCGATCGCGGGATAGGGCCGGTCGCGCAGCAGCGACACCCAATGGTTGTAGGCGCGCACGTGCATGCGGCGCTCGTCGCCGCCGATCGCCAGCTCCGCCTCGCCCACCCCGCCATGGGTCGGCTCGCCATCGTCGTGGCGGGGATCGTCATAGCCGCGCGCGGTGTCCATCGTCGTCGTCCCGGTGGAGGGCATCCGATTGCCCTGTCCAGACCGACATGTGCACCGCGCATAGTAAACGCGGCGTAAAGGCGCACGACGCTTGCCAGCCTCCCGATCACCTGTTAAGCGCGCCCTCCACGACGCCCCCGGGCGGTTCGTTGGCCGCTTTAGCTCAGCTGGTAGAGCACATCATTCGTAATGATGGGGTCACAGGTTCGAGTCCTGTAAGCGGCACCATTCCCGGTCTAACGATGGGCACCGTCCCTTCCAGACGCGGGACACGATTGGTGACGCCGGTTCCAGTGCAGCCTTCGAGCCTGAGATTCTAATTTCGCCTTTCCAGACGGTGACCTCCGACACCAGCATTCGCAGATAGGCCGCGCGTAGGGCCGGATGTCGTCGCGCTGTCTCTCCGACAAAAACTTGCCGAACCGTGCGACGGTGTTCGCGGCGATCCGCCGCGATCCACGAGCACGTTGTGTCTCTAGCGTATCTATCCGTGCCGCCGCGGCAGCAAGGGCAGACCGGTTTTCGCGCATTCGCGCGCGAACGCGGCGCCCGCACAGGCCGCGGTGATCCCCCGAAGATGGCGGCGGGAGAATTTCAGGTGCGTGGATGCACGTCCGGCCCATCGCGTTCCGCGCTCGATGGTCAGGCTTTGGGCAGGGCAAACGCCAGGGTGTAGTCGCCGTAGCGCGTGCCGAGAGCGCCGTGGCCGCCGGCCGTGATAACGACATACTGCCGCCCGTCGCGTCCGCGATAGGTCATCGGCGTCGCCTGAGCGCCGGCGGGCAGGCGGGCCTTCCACACGACCTCGCCTGTGTTGAGGTCGAAGGCGCGCAGATACTGATCCGTGGTGGCGCCGATGAAGGCCAGCCCACCCGCGGTGATGATCGACCCGCCCAGGTTGGGCACGCCGGTCTTGATCGGCACGCCCAGATGCGAGCCGAACAACCCGGTGTCGCGCGCGGTGCCCAGCACCTTCTTCCACAGCACGCGGCGGGTCCCCAGATCGACCGCGGTCAGATGTCCCCAAGGAGGCGCGACGCACGGCGCGCCGAAGATCCCAACCCACGCCTTGACCACCGCGACATACGGGGTGTTGTATTGCGTCTGGAGTTGGGCCTGCATGGCATTCTCGCCGCCCTTCTTCTGCTTCATCATGGGTGCGACGCGGGGGTCGTCGCGGCGCATCAGCCACAGCTTGAACGGCATCTCCATCGTGTTGACCGTCATCACGCCGCGTACGGGATCGACCGCGGCGCCACCCCAGTCGGTGACGCCATCGAAGGCCGGGTGGCCGATGATCGGCTTCAGCCCCATCGGCTGGTAGATGCCGGTCCCCTGCGCACGCCGGATGTCGATGCGGCAGAAC
Source organism: Sphingomonas ginsenosidimutans (assembly GCF_002374835.1). Taxonomy (GTDB): domain Bacteria; phylum Pseudomonadota; class Alphaproteobacteria; order Sphingomonadales; family Sphingomonadaceae; genus Sphingomonas; species Sphingomonas ginsenosidimutans. The sequence goes on along the minus strand of NZ_NWVD01000009.1, from coordinate 12,755 downwards.
AATTGGTCGATCGGCGTCGCGCCCCAGGTGGCGACTTCGGTCGGCGCGGCTGGGGTGAAGCTCGGCATCCCGGTCGAGAAGGGCTGCGTCGGCGACACGCGTACGCCGGGTGTGGCGCCGTCGGTACGAACTGGCCGTTCCGCGATCGCGGCGATCGGAGCACCGGTCAGACGGTTCAAGAAGAACACCTGCCCCATCTTTGTCGTCTGGATGAGCGCGGGGATCATCCGACCATTGGGCGCGCGATAGTCGAACAATGACGGACCGATCGGCAGGTCCATGTCCCACATGTCGCGATGGACCAATTGCCTCGTCCAGCGCAGCTTGCCGGTTGCGATCTCGAGTGCGACGATCGACGACCCGAAGCGATCGTCGAACGGCCGGCGATAGCCGATCCAATAATCGGGCGAGGCGTTTCCCGTCCCAAGATAGACGAGGCCGTTCGCCGCATCCGCGGTGATCGCGCCCCAAACGTTGGGCGTGCCGCGCGTATAGGTCTGGCCCGCCGGCAGCGGCTTGATCGCATCCGGCGAGCGGCCCACGTCCCACGCCCAGACCGGCGCGCCCGAGATGGGATCATAGGCTCGCACGACGCCAGACGGGATGTCGCGGTTGACGTTGTCGATGATGCGTTCGCCGATGATGAGGCGGTTGTTGACGACCACCGGCGGGGTCGTGCCGATCTGGTCCGAAGGCTTGGACGTGCCCATGTTCGCGCGCAGGTTGATCGCGCCGCCGTTGGCAAAGCTGGGGCACGGCCGCCCCGTGTCGGCATCCAGCGCCACCAGACGCGCATTGAAGGTCGGCGCGAAGATGCGCCGCGGACACGGCGTGCCGGACGGCGCCTCGAAATAAGTGACGCCTCTGCAGACCAGGTAATTGTTACCTTGGACCGGCGCTTCTTCGTGCCAGCTCCACTTGGTGCGGCCGGTCGTCGCGTCGATCGCCTGAACGAAAGAATGCGGTGTGCAGGTATAGAGCGTGTCGCCGATGTGGATGGGCGTCGCTTCCGAGTGATATTCGCGCTTGTGTTCCTTCGTCTCGGCCGCAACCGGCAGATCGCCGGTCCGCTGCGTCCAGGCAAGCTCCAGCCGGCCGACGTTCTGCGGGGTGATGTCGGCTAGAGCGGAATAGCGGCGCCCCGCCAAGGTGCCGCCATAGTCGCGCCAGTCCGCATCCGCCTCTCCGGTCGGAGCGGCGGGCAGTGTGGCGGCGCCAGGCGCTTTCTGCGCCGTGACCGCGTCTCCGTGGAGGAAGAGGCCGCCGATACCGAGCGCGACGATCGCCACCGCGACGGCGGGCGCAGCACGGGTATGTGAGCGCCAGGACCGCGATCGCCAGCCGGTCAGCAGCACGAGCACCAGCAGCACGGTCGGCGCGACCAGGCGCGGCACAAGCTGCAGGCCGTCGAGACCAACCTCCCACAGCGACCAAATAAGGGTGCCGACCCAGATCGCGACGAACAGCCAGCGCCCCAGCGGATTGCGGCGACCGATCAACGCCCCGCTCGCGATCATCGCGAGCCCGGCAATGACGTAATAGGGCGAACCGCCGATCAATGCGAGCACGCCGCCCGCCACCGTGAAGAAGCCGCCGAGAATGGCGACGAACCAAGCCAGGCCCCGGACCAACAACCGTTTCATCACCCGTTCTCCCGGCGCCTACGGCTGCTCAACGCCAACCGCGCCAGAAAGTCGCCTGAGTGGCCACGAACCGGCAATCATCATTCGACTGCGCATCAAGACGACCCATGAAGCGACATTCGGCGGTTGGCCGTTGCTGCCGAGAACCCACCGTTCGTTCATCTCAGCGAGGGGTGAAGCGCTTCAACCCCGCTGTCGTCACCAGGGCACCGTTGCCCCGTGACGATCGATGAAGCGCAAGCCGGCAGTCCCCAGCTGCGCGAGGAGGGTGTCGACCAGTTCGGGAATGGCGTCTTCGACATTGAGAGGCGCCTTGTCGCCGCCGAGATCGGTCCTGATCCAGCCCGGCGCCATTAGCACCAGCGCGCGCCGCGTCTCCGCGTGGCGAGCGGCATAGCTGCGCATATATTGGTTCAAGGCCGCCTTGCTGCCGCGGTAAACCTCGTGACCGCCCTTCTCGTTGTTGGCGATGCTGCCCTGGCCCGACGACATGACGCCGATCAGTCCGTCTTCGCGAACCACATCCTGCAGCCCCTCAACGGTTCGCATCACGCCGAGCGCATTGGTCACCATCACGCGAACGAACTCCTCGGTCGAGGTTTCCGCGATGGTTTCGTCTTGGTTGCTGTTGGCGGTGCCGGCGTTGACAAACAGCATGTCGACGCTCGTGCCGAATAGGCGGCCACGAAGTGCAGCGATCTGCGCCAGGTCGGTGATGTCCAGGTGCTCGATGCGGACTTGGTCGCCATGACGCTGGGCGAGATCGTCGAGAGTGGTCGGCCCATTGCCACGAACGGTGCCGATTACATGCCAGCCCTTCTCAACGAACGCCACCGCCATCGCCTCGCCCAGACCGCGGGAAGCGCCGATGAGGAGAAGCGTGCGCCGGCTTGCGATATTCGTGTCTGTCATCGGTCAAGCTCCTATCGGCAAAGATCGGCAAAGGTTCGGGCGAACTCGGCCCCGCCATCGTCCAGCGCCCCGAGGCGGGCGGTTCGCGCGTAGGCGAAGCGTCGGAATGCCTGTCCGGGGGAAGCCTGCACCTGTCCGCACAGGGTCTGCGCGAAGGGCGTCACGTCACGCACACGCGCGTCCTTGGTTAGGGCGAGTGCTCGGAGGACGGCGTCGCGCTCGGGTCCAGCCCAGTCGGGGTCCGGATCGACCGCGGGGGTCGTCGACCGGACCTGTTCGTGCGACGGCGCCGTCAACTCCCGGCCTGCCGTCACGACGCGGACCGCGTTTTGCGAGGGCTCCAGAGACGGCGAGCGCTCGAGCCTTGACGGACCGAGCAGCACGGCAGCCGCGAGCATGCCGACAACACAAGGAACGACCCACGCTGCTCGACCCATGATCTTTCCGCGACTCAGGGCCGGCGACGCACGTTGCTGAGCACACCCAGCCATCCGGGCGCGTTCGTCGCCAGCTCACCGTCCTCGGCAAAGGCGGCCGGACCGTCTTCGACGCCTTGCAGCTTCCACATGAACCAGGCGGTCGGATAGCCGAGCAGGGGGTAGACGCCCAGGTTGCAGGAAGCCGGAACGCCGCCGCTCGCGCAGTCCGGACTGCCCTCGATCTCGGTGTGGCCGCCGAGCGCGATCATGCCCATCACCTTGTCCACGCCATTGGCGGTCGGCAGATAATAGCCAACATTGGTCGGCAAGCTGGAGACCACGTCGAGATCGCCGCCAACGTAGAAGATCGAGCCGCTTGTCACCTTTGGCAGCGCACCAAGATCGATCGTGCAATCCGCGACGACGCACACGGCGCGCAACGGCGTCGCGATCGGTACGTAGGTTTTGAAGAGCAAGGAATTGCGCGAGAACAGCCGGGCCGCAGTCGCCGCGCCCTGCGAATGGCCCGCCAGCCCGATCTTCCCGGCATCGACCTTGCCGTAGAAGACGGAGGACGGGTTCCGGGACAGATCAAGCAGATGGTTGGTCGCATCGATGACGGTGTCGCCTTGCCCGGTGGATCCATCGCGGGAGCGAATGACGATGAAGCCCCAACTGGCCAGGTGTCGAAGGAAATAGGCGTTCTTTGGGTCGGCACCTGTTCGGCCGTACCATTCGCGAAGACCACCACCGGATGGCGGAAGCCGCTCGTCATCCCCGTCAACGGATTCGAACCGAGAGGGGTCGGATACCAGATGTCGCAGACGTTGTTCTCCCGGTCGCACGCGCTGGTCGAGACGGTCGTGGTGGTGCCCCAAGGACCCTCGGCGGCGTAGCGTCGCTCGATCGGCCCGCTTGCGCGATAGGATGCGGCCGCCGCCGGCGGCACCGATGACCACAGCGCCGCCAATGCCAGGATCGCCCATCGCATCGCTCCGTCTCCTTCGTGTGTGTTGTGCCTATTTCGTCAGCCAGCCATGCGCGCCGAGCCAGCCGAGCAGCGCCGCGTTCCAGCCGGCGCTGGTGGTTCCCGGCTTGCCGTCGAAGCCGAAGCCATGGCCGCCGCGCTCGTACACGTGCAGTTCGACCGCGCCTCCGGCACGGCGCCAGCTTTCGGGAAGGCCATAGCCTTGCTTGCCGAACAGCTCGTCGTCGCTCGCCACGGCCACAAACAGAGGAGGCGCCCCCGCCGGCACCGGCGTCGGCGCCATGGCCGGATAGATGGCCGCGAACAGGTCGGGTGTGGTGCCCGGCGCGGCGGCCTTCACCAAATCGATGCCCATGATCGCGCCTGCGGAGAAGCCCATGTACGCCACGCGTCGCGGATCGACGCCCCATCGCGTCGTCTGCGCGCGCACCAGCCGCATCGCCGCCTGGGCGTCCGCCAGCGCCGCGGGCGGAGCCGCCACGCTCGCGCCGCCCTTTGCCCCTGCCGCCGCCGCGGCGGCGAAGCGGGCGAGTGCCGCCTGCTTGAATGCCTCCATCGGGGCGGGAGTCGGATCGAGCCGGTATTTGAGGACGAAGGCGGCGATGCCATGATCCGCCAGCCATCGCGCCGGCTTCATCGCCTCGGCCTCCATCGATTCCATCACGAACCCGCCGCCCGCCGCGATCACCACCGCTGCGCCCGTTGCATTCGCCTTGTCGGGCAGGACCGGCAGCAGCGTGGCGGTGGCCACGTTGCGCACGGTCGGGCGTCCGGCGAGGGTGAACCAGCTTTCAGGCGGCATCTCGGCCACGCCGCCGGTGCCCAGCGGGATCGCGCCGGCCTGGGGCGGGGCAGCCATGGGCGCGACCGGGATCGACTGCGCCGTGGCGGCGGCTGGAACCGCCAGCGCCCAGGTGGCGAGGATGGATCGTATCGACGTCATCGGGAACGCCCTTTTTCCTGGGTTCAGCGCCATTGCCGCGCCGGCAAGGTGATGGTGACGGTTGGTCCCAGATCTGTTGCCGACCGACCGAGGGCGAAGCCATAGCGCCCGGCAGGCATGGTCCAGCGTCCATCCCTGCTCTGTGCCACGACGCGGGGCTCGATCGGGATCGTCGCCGTTGCCGTCGCGCCGGGCTCGACCGCCAGCTTGGCGAAGCCCGCGAGCCGGCGCGTCGCGCCGGCCGGCGTCGAGACAAGGTAGAGCTGCACTACCTCGCTGCCGGCGCGCGCACCGGCGTTGCGGACCGTCACGCTGGCGCGCGGCTGTGCGCCGCCTGCGATCCTGACCGGGCCGTGATCGAAGCGGGTATAGCTGAGGCCGAAGCCGAAAGGGAACAAGGGCGTCAGCGACTTGCGCGCGAACCAGCGATAGCCGACGTCGGCGCCCTCGATGTCATAGTCGATCGGGTAGCTCTTGCCCGCCGCCAGACCGGCAGCAAATTCGCGGTCGATCATGCCGGCATAGGGCAGCGCGGGGCGCGGCAATTGGTCGACCGCAGCCGGAAAGGTGACCGGCAGCCGGCCGGACGGATTGACGTCGCCGAACAGCGTCGCCGCGATCGCATCGCCGCCGCGAACACCGCCGTACCACGCTTCCAGCACGGCGCCGGTGCGGTCGAGCCATGGCATCAGGACCGGCCCGCCCGTCTCAAGCACGACGATGGACTTCGGGTTGGCGGCGGCGACCGCCGCGATCAGCGTATCCTGGCCACCGGGCAGCGACAGGTCGGGGACATCCGACCCTTCGGCCATCCATTGCGTCGCGAATACGATGGCGACGTCGGCCGCCTTCGCCTGCGCCGCCGCCTCGGCAGGGTAGCGGCCATCGACGAACGTGACCTTCGCTTTCGGCGCCAGCGCCCGGATCGCGGCCAGCGGCGCGGTGCCGTGATAGGTTTGGTTGTTGTACTTGGCGAGCAGGCCTTCGCCGCCCATCGGCAGCGACACCGACGGTCCGCCCTCCGGTTGGACCTGGGTCGAGCCGCCGCCGGACAGAACGCCAGCGTCGGCATAGCCGCCGATCACCACGATCGAGCGCACGTCCTTCGACAGTGGCAACAAGCCGCCGCGATTGCGCAGCAGCACGATGCCTTGGTCCGCGACAGCGCGCGCAACCGCCCCGTTGACGGCGAAATCGATCGGCGCCTTGACCGGGGGGTATGCATCAAGCCCGACCGCAAAGATCGAGCGCAGAATGCGCCGATTCATGTCCGCCAGCCGCGTAGCGTAAGCAGGGTCGCGCGCGGCGGCGTCGGCCAGCGGCTTGGCGAAGAAGATCTGCTTGTCGATCTGTGCGCCCGATTGTTGGTCCAGGCCCGCCAATGCGAATTCGACCGCGTCGACCGCGCCCCAGTCCGACATGACGAAACCGGAGTATCGCCAATCGGCCTTGAGCACGCGATTGAGCAGATAGTCGCTGCCGCAGGCGGGCGCGCCGTTGACCCGATTGTAGGCGCACATGACCGATCCGGGCTGGCCCCGCTCAATCGCCAGTTCGAACGCGAGCAGGTCGCTCATGCGGAACGCATCGTCGGCGATCCGCCCATCCACCGCGTGCCGTCCGGTCTCCTGCGCGTTGAGCGCGAAATGCTTCACCGTCGACATGACGTGCTGCGACTGGGTGCCTTCGATCGCCGCACCCCCGAGCAGCCCGGAATGCAGCGGGTCCTCGCCGAAATATTCGAAGGTGCGGCCGTTGCGGGGGTCGCGCATCAGGTTGATCCCGCCGCCAAGCAAGACGTTAAACCCCTTGGCGCGCGCCTCGCTGGCAATAAGCGCGCCACCGCGGCGGATCAGATCGAGATTCCAGGTTGATCCCATCGCCGTCGCGGACGGCATCGCGGTCGCGCCGTCGTTCCGCAGATTGGCGATATAGGAGACGCCGAGGCTGGCATCCGTTTCGCGCAGCGCAGGAACTCCGAGCCGCGGGATGCCTGCGATATAGCCCGCACCCAGCACGGCGTCCGACGGGATGCGAATCTTGGGGATGAGCGGGATCGCCCACAGTCCGTGGGTTAGCACCGTCCGCTCCTCCGGGCGCATGCGACGCTCGATCTCGTCGGCCCTGACGTCGGCCGAGGCGGCATCACCGGCGCCTGCGCGCAACGGCGTCGCTGGCCGCTGCTGCGCGACCGCCGCGCCCGCGCACAGCGCAAGGCCGCCCGCCAGCAATATCGATCCCAAGTCCCCTCGCGGCATCACCCCTCCCGGCTGCATACTTTTTACGTGCGTGCTTGACAGTATGTTTTCTACAGACGATGCTTGTTGTCAAGCGGCAGGGACCGCGCGACGGAGAGGGGATTGACGATCATGCGGGCAGTGGCAGCGTTCTTCGGCTCGAGTTTGCTGGCGTTGGCGAGCACCGCCCATGCGCAGACGACAACGCCCTCTTCCACAGCGGATAGCGAAGCGATGCCCGCCGATACCGGCTCCGCGCCGGACGGTGACATCGTGGTCACGGCGCAGCGCCGCACCGAATATCTGCGCGACGTGCCCATCGCTATCACCGTGGTGAACGGGCAATCGATCCGCGAGACCGGCGCCACCCAGCTCGCCGACATCACGCAACGCGCGCCCAGCCTCAATTTCACGGCCACGCCCGGCGTGCCCAACTTTGCGATCCGCGGCGTCGGGACCAATTCCTTCGACTATGGCATCGAGTCGGCGGTCGGCATCGCGGTCGACGACGTCAACATCACCCTGCCCCGCTACGTACCGCTGAATTCGCTCGCGGACGTCGAGCGCGTCGAGGTGCTGCGTGGGCCGCAGGGCCTGTTGTTCGGCAAGAACACCACCGCCGGCCTGATCTCCATCGCCACCGCCAAGCCGGAATTGGGCGCGTTCGGCAGCAGCGGGCGCGTCCAGGCGGGTAGCCGGGACCAGGTGCAGGCGCAGGCGGTCGTCAATCTTCCGCTTGGCATGAACGCGGCGATGCGCATCAGCGGCGGCTATCAATATCAGAAGACGTCGACCCAGTTGGTCGGTCCCGGACGCCTCGACCCGGTGCGACGCTATTTCGGCAGCGCCAAGCTGCTGTGGGAACCGACCGACCGGCTCTCGCTCTACGCCATCGTCGATTATCAGAACAATTCCGGCGTCGAGGCCTATTCGACCATCCGCAAGTTCGGCGGCAACGATCCGACGCCAATCCCCGCCGCCTTCCGTCCCTTCGCGCCGCCCGATTTCGTCGTCCTGCGCAACACCGCGCTGGGCGTCGTCGCCTCGCCGACCAACAACAGGACTGCGATCGGCAGTACCGACGTGCGGCGTGACGAACGCAGCCTCGGCGCGCAATTGTCGGCCAGCTACGACGCCGGACCGCTGACGGTCACCTCGGTCACCGCCTATCGCGACCTCAACGCGCGCGCCAACAACGACGTCGATCAGACCCCGGTCGCCTTCTTCGACACCAACATCGCCGCTTCGCAATCCTATCAGCTGTCGCAGGAGTTGCGCGTCTCAAACAACGGCAGCGGCTTCCTCGACTACACCGCCGGGCTCTACTTCTTCCGCCAGCATATCGATGCGCAGATCCTGCAGGCGGGAACGTTCGGCGTATTCCCCGCCTCCGCCGCCCTCCGCCTCTCGCCGATCAACGGCCAGTCGAACTTCGACTATGGCACCAAGAGCTACGCCGGCTTCGCGCAGCTTACCTTCAACCTGACCTCGTCGCTGCGCCTGATCGCCGGTGGCCGGTACACGCGCGACGAGATCGATTCGACCACCACGGTCACCGCAAAGCCGGGGGTGTGCAACCTCGTCACCTTCCTGTCGAGCGGGGGCCAGCGCTGTATCGGGACGTTGGCATCGCCGCTGGTCGCCAACCGCGACGCCGACGGCTTTTCCGCCCGCGCCGGGATCGAATATGCGCTCGCCCCGACCGCCAACCTCTACGCGACCTATACGCGCGGGTATAAGGGCCCTGCGGTCAGCTCGGCTGCCGGAATCGCCTTCGCGGTCGATCCGGAGACGGTCGACGCCTATGAGATCGGTGCCAAGCTCGACCTCGCCGATCGCCGCGTCAGCCTGAACATCGCCGGCTTTATCAATGATTTCCGCGACTTCCAGGCACAGGTATTCGATCCCACGCTCAATGGCGGCCTGGGCAGCTTCCGCACCGGCAACGCGAGCACATTGAAGACGCGCGGCGTCGAGGCGGAGGCGGTCGTCCGTCCGGCGCGCGGCTTCAGCCTGTCCGGCGGCATCACCTATCTCGACACCGAGTATGGCGACTATAACGTCGCCTGCTATTTCGGGCAGACCGCGGCGCAGGGCTGTTCCCTTCCCGGCCCCAGCTTCAACGCCGCGGGCTGGCCGCTCGTCGGCGCGTCGAAGTGGACGACCAGCCTCGCCGCGAACGTCGACCAGCCGATCGGTGGCGACCTGAAGGTCTTCGTCAACGCCGACTGGCGCTATCGCAGCCGCTTCTACTACGCGATCAACGATCCCAGCACGATCCAGGAGGGCTATTCGCTGGTCAACGCGACGGTCGGGATCGGCGACATCGGCGATCACGCGCGCGTCAGCATCTTCGTGCGCAACCTCTTCGACAAGCGTTACGCCGCCGCCATCTTCCCAGGCAACTTCTCGGTCGGTCAATACGTCCAGACATTGCCCGACAACGCCTTTCGTCGCATCGGCGGCGCCTTCGAGTGGCGCTTCTGACGCGCGCGGTGGCTTCTGGCTTGTCTGGGGGCGGCCGATCCGCCATCAGGACGCCAGGAGCAAAGATGGGCGCCACCAAAACGCCGCGACGGACCCAGGAACAGCGCACCGCGGAGACACGTACGGCCCTGTTCGGGGCCGCGGTGCGCGCGATCAGCCGGCTGGGGTACACGCGGGCGAGCAACGCCGAGATCGCCGACGAAGCGGGGGTCAGCCGCGGCGCGATCACGCACCACTTCGCGACGCGCGCCGCGTTCATCGCCGAGGTCGTGCGCTGGGTGTTCGAGCAGGAGGTCGTCGCTTATCGCGAGCTTCAACAGGAATGGGGCAGCGGCTCGCGCGTGTCCGACTGGCCACGCATTTCTTGGGAAGTTCTTTCGCGCCCCTCTGGCGTCGCCGTGCTGGAGATCTTCGTGGCCTCTCGCAGCGATCCCGAACTCGCCGCCCTGATCAAGCCGGTGCAGTCCGCGATCGAGCAGCTGGCGGCGACGGCCTTCCTCGATCGATTGGGCGCGACAACGCACGATACGACCGCGATCCGTCTCGTCGTCTGGGCGATGCGGGGTCTCTCGCTGGGACGCGAGTTCGTTGAAAAGCCCGAACAGATCCGCGATGCGGTCGATCTTCTGACCAATATCCTCGAGCGTGCGGCACCGAGCGGAACGGTGGAGGAGCTCGTCGACTTGCGTCCCGCTCAGAGCTGAGTGCTTCGAATGCCGGGCGCAGACGGTACGCCGGATCGCTCGTCAGGTTGTGAGGAGTCGGTATGTCGATACATGATGTCAAAGCGGTGGTCCGCCGCTTCAATGAAGACGTGATCGAGCGTGGTGATCGCGCCGCATTCGAAGAACTGATGGCGCCGGATTTCGTCAATCGCTCCGCACCGCCGGGCGCGCCGGCAGATGGCGAAAGCATGTGGAACACCTTCGCGAACGTTCTCCGCCCCGCAATCGCAGGCCTGATCGTCACGATCCACGACCAGATCGCCGAGGGCGACAAGGTGACAACCCGCAAGTCGATTTCGGGCACGCACGAAGGCTCGCTGCTCGGCGTCGAGGCGACGGGCAGGCCTATCCACATCGACGTGATAGACATCGTGCGGGTTGAGGAAGGCAGGTATGCGGAGCATTGGGGCGTCAACACGCTCTCGACGGTGATCGCGAACCTGAAGAGGGGCGATCCTTACAACGGCTGAAGGCAAACGTCATGGCCACTGGCAGCTTTTGACATCGCTACTGTGCGGCAAACCGCAGAATCTCGTACAAGCTGATTGGTCGCTTCACGGCTACCTCGACCCATTTCCAGTCGCTCATGTGCCCGGGCAGGCGCACCGAAACCGGTCGTTGGTTCATCTTATCGCGGATCGAGATCGCTGAGCATCGGCAGTCACGTGGCCTGTCGCGGCAGCCAGCCCCGCACGGAATTGTCGGCCCATCCGCGACGCTTGCATCGTAATCGGCCGGTCGAGCGCGCTTCGAGCCGTTGCCGTTAGGGGTTTGCGAATCCGCTCTCAGCGAACGCTGATGCGAGCGGACCTGAAGCATCGCTGACAGGCATCACCAGACGACGTCAGATCAAAGCGCACCTAACGATCAGCCGGTCCAAGGCACAGTCACCGCCACCGTGCGCGACGAGTGGCAGAAGGATCGCCAGCCAGGTCAGATGCGTCGGCCAAGCGTCTGGATAGACGAAAAGCTGGATGACCAGCGTCATTCCGATCAGTGCCAGCGCGGCGAATCGGGTGCCGAGGCCGAGGACCAGCAGGATCGGAAACAGATGCTCGGCACCTGTCGCCGCGATCGCGGCGACCTCCGGCGACACGATCGGCAGCGCATATTCGCTACGGAACAGCTCATAGGTGCCGTCGGTAATCGTCAGCAGGCCCTCGACCTTCGTTCGCCCTGACAGGAAGAAGATGGCGGCGATCGCCAGTCGCGCGATCAGCAGCAGCAACGCGTCCGGTAACACGCTTCGCAAGGCGGCCGAGCCGCTTCGATAGAGTTTGACGGCGTGCATGGTCGTCCCTCCAACAAGGAGAGGACCGGCACGCCGCAGCGCACCGGTCCCGTGCCGATCAGGCCTTGATCGGGGTCAGCGAACCTTTGCCCTTGGGCGTCTTGATCGCGGTGCAGGTGCCGGCCTTCACCAGCTTCCAGGCGTTGCCCTGATAATCGACCTTCGACGTGCCCGCGCAGCTCGTGCCTGCGCCGGCGGCGCAGTCGTTCTTGCCCGCGAGCGAGACGCCATAGCATTTCTCCATCGCCGGCTTCTGCTGCGCGTTGGCGGGAACCGCGAGCGATGCGGCGGCGATGGCGATGGTGGCGGCAAGTGCGGCGGGGGTGGCGTACATACAGGATCCTTTCGATGGGTCGCCTCGTCACGCGACCCGGCAGAGAGAAGCCGGGTCGCGCGGTGACGGGGAAGGAGGCGGGGCCCCACGTCACGCCGGGCTATTCGCGGCGACAGCCGCATCGGTTACAGCGGCTGCTGCGGGAAAGTTGGGCGCCCATCTGTAACCAAGCGGCCCGCTCGCCCGAACAAGGCGGCGAGGAGGACGGATGGGGACCACCGAAGCGGCATTGCGGGACCTGATGGTCGCGGGCCTGAGCGGCGATGCGGGGGCGCACGCCGCGCTGCTTCGCGCGCTCGTGCCCCTGCTTCGCGGCTTCTATCGCCGGCGCGTGCGCGGCGGCGACGACGATATCGAGGATCTGGTGCAGGAAACGCTGATGGCCGTTCATACCCGCCGGGCGACCTGGGATCCGGACCGCCCGTTCACCGCGTGGCTGTTCGCGATCGCGCGCTACAAGATGGTCGACCAGTTCCGCCGCCACGCGCGCCTGTCGCCAATCGAGGATGCGGCTGCGATCGCCGCAGCTGTCAATCGGCGTCCAAAAAGGACCCCCTATCGGCGTCCAAAAGGGACCCCGTTTGTCGAGCGGTGTGACGGGTATGGCGGGCGTGCCGTTCGCGCTGGTTGCGGCGTAGGGCGGGCGTAGCCCGACCGGAGGCGCAACCAGCGCGAAGCATCTTCTGCCGGTGGTCCCGCGCGTCAGCTGCGGTGCTTGAATCGCCAGCTGTCGTTGCCGGTCTCGACGATGTCGCAGTGGTGGGTAATGCGGTCGA
>NZ_NWVD01000008.1 GCF_002374835.1 Sphingomonas ginsenosidimutans | reverse complement strand
GTCCGCCTCCGGTGCCCGGATCGCCTTGCGCACCACCTTGCGCGACAGGTGCAGGTCCCGCGCTATCGCCTTGATGGCCTTCCCCGACGCGTGCTCGCGCCGGATCCTCAACACCGTCTCCAATACCAGCATCCCGCTCTCGCCGCCTGACACACCGCCAAGCGAACAGCCTAGACCACCGGGATGAGGGGTCCCTTTTCGACGCCGATCACCCCGCTACCGGGGTCCTTTTTCCACGCCGATCCACAGATATGGAAAGGAGCGCCCGCTTCAGTGCTCAGAATGCGAGGCGCAACTGGCGATCATCGTGCGCAATGTGGCGCCAACGAATATCTGCTTGCTGCGTCACCCGAACAAGCGGCTGCCTGACGAGACGCCGCTAGGAGCGGCTGGACCTTAAACGCCAAGCAGCCGTGTGATCTGCGGCTGGCGCATTCGCTGCGATACTAAGCAGCGCACAATCGCTCTTCTCGATTCACCGCGACAGCTGTCGCGGTCCTCACGCTCGGAGGAATGCCGCCTTCCTTTGAGATGCGACCTGCCGCGAGGGCCTTCGCCGTTGCCGCGACGGCAGGTTCTGAGAGGCGCACCGTGCGTTCCAACGCAGCCTCAAGGCTTCCAATTACGGATGCACGCGACTTACGCTCGAGCTGGAAGGGGTCATCCTGCTGGAGCAGAACATGACCAACGAAGTGCAAACGCCGACTCGACTGATCAGGCTGCCGGAGGTCAAGCTCCGCACCGGGCTTGCTCGGTCTTCGATCTACAGAATGATGGAGGATGGCTGCTTCCCTCGCCCTCGCAAGCTGGGGCCACGCGCCGTCGCGTGGATGGTAAGCGATATCGACCATTGGATCGACAGTCGCCCTTCGAAGCAGGTCCGATAGAACTCGAGGGCAGAGGAAAGAGGGCGTAAGATCGGTGAACTGGAGGCGAACGTGACCGAGTCACTCAGCAAAGCCGCGACACCTCATCTCCCCGCTGGAGGAGGTGTGTTACCTAGAATGTTACCTAGAGCCACTCGGGTGAGGGATGGCCCCTGCTAACCCGTTGAAAAATGGCGCGCCCGGAACGATTCGAACGTCCGACCCTCAGATTCGTAGTCTGATGCTCTATCCAGCTGAGCTACGGGCGCGTTGTGGAGCGGCGCTGTTAGACGGCGAATCGGAGGGGCGCAAGTGCGTTGCGTCATTTTTCTTCACCGCCTACGCCGTTTTCATGAACCGCTTGCCGCTTCGCCCGCTCGCCCCCGTGCTGGTCGCCATCCTGTTCGCCGGATGCGCCGCCGATTCCGCCGTCTATCCCTCGCTCGCGCCGCGTGCGGCCGAGAAAACGGGGTTCGAGGAGCCGGAGACGGCACCGGCACCCCTGGTCGCCGATCCCGCCCTGGATGCACGCATCGCGGCGGCGACGGCGAAGCGTGAGGGGGCGGAGCGGGCGTTCGACACGGCGGCGACGCGCGCGGAGCGGCTGGCGCGGGCAGCGCAGGGCGCGGCGGCGGGGAGCGACCGATGGCTGGACGCGCAGACTGCGCTGGCCGAGCTTGATTCGCTGCGCGCCGCACACGGCGAGGCGGTCGGCGAGCTGGAGGATCTGGCGGCACAGCGCGCGCAGGCGCTGCTGCCGGCCTATCCCGCGCTGGAAAGCGCGCGCGCCGCGGCGCAGGAGGCCGCCGCCGCGCAGACCCGGCGTATCGACGCGCTCACCCGCGCGCTGGCGCCCGCGTGACGCCCGCTACGACATCAGCGGCGACTTGACCGGCCGGGCGATGCGATAGCGGATGTGGTGGCGCAGCGGGTCGCCGCGTGCCATGTCGGGATGGTCGAAATCGCCGCCCGGATCGCGCAGCATCCCCAGCCGCTCCATCAGCCCTCGGCTGCGCCAATTGGCCGGCACCGTCACCGCGGTCGCCGCCGGGGCATCGAGATTGCGCCAGCCCCACGACAGGCTGGCGCGCGCGGCCTCCAGCGCCAGCCCCTGCCCCCATGCGTCGCGCGCCAGCCGCCAGCTGATCTCCAGCTCGCCGGCGATCGGCGTGCCCTTCCGCCCGCGCTTGAGCCCGCAGAACCCGATGAAGGCGCGGTCGCTGCGCCGTTCCAGCGCCCAGAAGCAATGGCCGTGGCGCGCCTGCGATTCGGTCATCCGGTCCTTCAGCCGGCGGCAGTCCGCCATGCTGTCGGGCGGGCCGAGGTAGCGCATGACCTCGGCATCCTGCCCCATCGCATAGAGCGAGGCGACGTCGGAGCGGCGCCACGGGCGCAGGATCAGGCGACGGGTGCCGATCATGCCGGGCGGTCGATGGCGTAGGTGACGCTGGCACGCAGCGGATCGCCCTCGGGACTGGCGGGGTGATCGAAGTCCATGGCGGGCAGATGGCGCATCCCCAGTCGCTGCATCAGCCGCCGGCTGCCCGCATTGATCGACGCGGTGATCGCGACGATGCGCGGTTCGCGGCGCTGCGCCCAGGCCCAGTCGATGCACGCGACCGCGGCCTCGTGCGCATAGCCCTGCCCCCAGCTGTCGGTGGTCAGCATCCAGCCGATCTCCAGCTCGCCCGCGATCGGCGTGTCGGGGGCGCCCGGCTTCAGCCCGCAGAAACCGATCGTCCGCCCGTCGGCGCGGCGCACCACCGCGCGGAAACCCAGCCCGTACGCACGATAGGCGGCATGGCGCGCGATCGTCGCGTCGCTGGCGGCGGTATCCTTGACCGGGCCGAGCTGCGCCATGACTGCCGGGTCCGCCCACATCGCGTGGAGCGGTGCGCGGTCCGCCGGCTCCGGCCAGCGCAGCAGCAGGCGCGGGGTTTCGATCACGCCCCCATCAGCCGCGCGGCATGGGCCGCGTGATAGGTCAGCACGCCCGAACAGCCCGCGCGCTTGAACGCCAGCAACGTTTCCAGCACCATCGCGTCGCGATCCGCCGCGCCGGCGGCCACCGCGGCCTCGATCATCGCATATTCGCCGGACACCTGGTACGCGAACACCGGCACCGCGAACCGGTCCTTCACCTGCCGGATGATATCCAGATACGGCAGACCGGGCTTCACCATCACGCTGTCCGCGCCCTCGGCAAGGTCCAGCGCCACCTCGCGCAGCGCCTCCTGCGCATTGGCGGGATCCATCTGATAGGTCTTCTTGTCGCCTTTCAGCAGCCCGCGGGTGTTCACCGCGTCGCGAAACGGGCCGTAGAAGGCGGAGGCATATTTGGCGGCGTAGGACATGATCTGGACGTTGACGAACCCCTCATCCTCCAGCGCGGCGCGGATCAGGCCGATGCGCCCGTCCATCATGTCGCTGGGTGCGATCACATCCGCCCCGGCGCGCGCCTGGTTGAGGCTTTGCGCCACCAGCGCCTCGACCGTCGCGTCGTTCAGTACGTAGCCGGAGTCATCGACCAGCCCGTCATGCCCGTGCGCGGTATAGGGATCGAGCGCCACGTCGGTCAGCACGCCGATATCGGGCACCGCATCCTTGATCGCACGGGTGGCGCGGCACATCAGATTGTCGGGATTGGCGGCCTCCGCGCCGTCGTGGCTGCGGCGATCGTGCGGGGTATTGGGGAACAGCGCGAGGCACGGGATGCCCAGGTCGCGCGCCTCCTTCGCCCGGGCGACGATGCCGTCCAGCGACCAGCGCGACACGCCCGGCAGCGTGGCGATCGGCTCCTCCACCCCCTGCCCGTCGGTCACGAACAGCGGCCAGATGAGGTCGGCCGGGGTCAGCGTGTTTTCGGCGTGAAGGCGGCGGCTCCAGCCGGAGGCGCGGGTGCGACGCAGGCGGAGTGCGGGATAGGCGGCGGTCATCCCGCGGCTTTCCCGCATCGCGCGCGCCGGTGCAAGCGTTACGGGTCCGAAACCGCCGATCATGCGTTGCGCCCGCCATGAGGGAAATCCGTTCCGCCGCCCTGATCGTCAACGCGCAGTCGCGCCGCGGGCGCAAGCTGTTCAAACATGCCTGTCGCCGGCTGCGCGACCTGCCGTTCAAGGTATCGCCCCATGCGGTGAAGAACCCCGCGCACCTCGACCGCACCGTTCGCCAGGCGCTGGAGGCGAAACCCGATCTGGTGATCCTGGGCGGCGGTGACGGGACGATCAGCGGGCTGGTCGACCTGCTGGTCGGGCATGACGTGGTGCTGGGCGTGCTGCCGTTGGGCACCGCCAACAGCTTCGCACGGACGCTGGGCCTGCCGCTCGACATCGACGGGGCGATCGACGTGCTGGCCAGCGGCGTTCCCCAACGCATCGACCTGGGGATGATCGACCGGGATTATTTCGCCAATTGCGCCGCAATCGGCATCAGCCCGCAGATCGCCGAAACCGTGCCGCACAGGCTGAAGAAGGTGGCGGGGCGCGTCGGCTATCTCGGCTGGGCGGCGTACCAATTGGGCAGGTTCCGCCCCTTCACCCTGTTCGTCGACGACGGCAGCGGCGAGAAGGAATTGCGCGTGGTGGAGGTGCGCATCTCGAACGGTCCCTATCACGGCGGCACCTGGCTGGTGGACGAAGCGTCGGTGACCTCCGGCCTTATCGTCGTGCAGGCGGTGCGCGGCCATTACAAGCGGCGGCTGGTGACGAACTGGGCGTGGAGCTTCCTTGGGCGGCCCGAACGGCATCACGATACGGTCAGCTTCACCGGCACATCGATCCGGGTGCGCACCGACCCGCCGCTGCCGATCTCGATCGACGGGGAAGTGCTGGCGCATACCCCCGTCACCGCGCATGTCGCGCCCGGGGTGATCGAGGTAATGGTGCCGCGCGCGGCGGGGTGACCCCGGCGCCTCACGCGGTCGGCTTCATCGCGCCGGCCGGCTCGACATCGGCGTGACTGCGCTCCTCGCACTCATGATCGTCGGGGACGACCAGCGCGCCCTTTCGCCACGTCCCGCGGGCGTGATAGAGCAGCGAGAGCGACATGCTGCTGAACAGGCTGACCGGAAAGCTCCACCACAGCGCATCGACGCCCAGCGCGGGATGGAGCAGCGCCACCACCCCCAGCCGGATCGGGAACATCGCGACGAACAGAATCGCGAGCGGCCCCCAAACCGCACCGTTGGCGCGCACCGTGCCGAACACCACCATCGTCACGCCGAACAGCACGAACGCCCAGGTGACGATGTGGTTGATATGCCGCGCGATCGGCAGTGCGGCGCTGTCGGCGCCGACGAACAGCGACAGGATCGCACGGTCGAACACCAGCGACAGCGCGATCGCCGCGCCGGTCAGCAGCAGGTTGAACAGGATGCCTGACCGGGTGATCGCGCCCACCCGGTCCCAGCGGCCCGCGCCGATATTCTGCGCGGTCATCGCGCTGACCGCTGCGCCGATCGCCATCGCGGGCATCTGGATATAGGTCCAGATCTGCTGCGCGATGCCGTAGGCGGCGGTCACCTCCACGCCGTTGCGGTTGACCAGCCCGACCATCGCCAGCCCCGCGCCGGAGATGACCAGCATCTGCGCGCCGATCGGCAATCCCTTCGACACGATCAGCCGGGTCAGCGCGCGTTCGGGCAGCAGATAGCGCCACTCCGCACCGCGCAGCCGCAACGGCACGTCGCGGTAGTACAGGTAGCCGAGCAGCACCGCGCAGGAGATCAGGTTGGCGAACAGCGTCGCCGCCGCCGACCCCGCGATCCCCCACGCCGGCGCCGGCCCCAGCCCGAGGATCAGCACCGGGTTGAGCGACGAATCGAGCACCACCGACAGGACCATGAACCACAAAGGCGTCAACGAATCGCCGATCCCGCGCAGCCCCATGAACACCAGCACCAGCAGCATCGACGGCGGCAGGCTGAGGAAGATGACGCGCAGATAGGCCAGCGCTTCGTCATAGGCGCGGCCCGGCGTCGCCAGCAGCGTCAGTATCTCCGGAGCGAAGACATAGCCAGCGATCGCGGTGACGACCGACGCCGCCAGCACCAGCCCGACCGCCGAGCCGAACGCGCGCCGCGCGCCCTCCACGTCGCGGCGCCCCCAGCTTTGCCCGACCAGGATCGTCGCGGCCATGCCGAAGCCGAACACCATCCCGAACATCAGGAACATGATGATATTGGCGTTGCTGGTCGCGGCCAGCGCGTCCTCGCCCAGGAAGCGCCCGACCCAGATCGTGTTGATCGAGCCGTTGAGCGATTGCAGGACGTTCGACCCCAGCGTGGGCAGCGCGAACGCCAGCAGCGTCGGCGCGATGGCGCCGGACGTGAGATCGCGGCCGCTTCGCTGGGGCCGCGAATGTTGCGAATGTTGAGGCGCTGGCATTGTATCCGTCATCTCCAGGCCTCACCGCTCGTCGTCATCGGCACCACCACGGATGTGGCACGACGGATGGGCCGTAGGACAGTTCCGCCGTGGTGGCGAGGGTTGCGCGCTGCAACCATGGGCTCCGGCCCTCGCCGGAGCCCATGGCGAGCGAGCCTCCGCCGCAAACGCCGCCGCGTTCCGGCGCAGGCCGGAAGCCAGGGTGACGGAACGTAACGGCCACCGCCCGCCGCAACCCTGTCCCCCAACCTAAGCCGGAGGACGCGGTTTACCCCAACCGCGCCAGCGCGGCGGTGAAGCGCTCGGCGTCGGCGGATTTTTCCGCATGGTCGGCGCGCGCCTTTTCCACCGCCTCGGGCTTGGCGCGTTCGACGAAGCTGGCGTTGCCGAGCCGGCCGGCGAGTGCGTCGCGCTCCTTCTCCGCCGCGGCCAGCGACTTGGTCAACCGCGCGCGTTCGGCGTCGAGGTCGATCACCCCGTCCAGCGCGAGCGCGAACGTCTCCGCGCCCCACAGGATCGGGGCGCGCGCGCCGCTCGCCTCACCCGCGGTCAGCGTGACGCGCGCCAGTCGCTCGACATAGGGCGCGATATCGGCGGGCACCGCACCCGCGCCGGTGTGGAGCGCGATCTTCGCGCCCGGCGGCACGTTCAGTTCGGCGCGCGCGGCGCGGACGCTCTCGACCAGTTCGATCAGCCGCTCGACCGCGCGGACCGCCGCCGGATCGAGCGCGCGCGCATCGGGCATCGGCCATTGCGCGACGATCAGCTCATGTTCGCGGGGTGCCAGCGCGTGCCACAATTCCTCGGTGATGAACGGCATGAACGGGTGGAGCAGGATCAGGATCTGGTCGAGCACCCAGCCCGCGACCGCCTTCGTCTCGGCGTCGATATTTCCTTTGATCAGTTCCAGATACCAATCGCAGAAGCGGCTCCACACGAACTGGTAGATGGCGTTGGCTGCGGCGTCGAAGCGATAGTCGGCCAGCGCGAGGTCGACCGCCTGCACCGTCGCGACCGTTTCCGCGACGATCCATTTGTTGACCGCCAGCGTCGCGGCGGGCGGCTCGATCGTGTCGGCGCCGCCGATGCCGTTGGCTTGCGCGAAGCGGCTGGCGTTCCACAGCTTGGTCGCGAAGTTGCGATAGCCCTCGACCCGCTTCTCATCCATCTTGATGTCGCGGCCCTGGCTTTCCATCGCCGCCATGAAGAAGCGCAGCGCGTCGGCGCCATAGGTGTCGATCAGGCCGAGCGGATCGACGGTATTCCCCTTCGACTTCGACATTTTCGCGCCGTCCGCCGCGCGGACGAGGCCATGGAGGTAGAGCGTGCGGAACGGCACGTCCTTCATGAAATGGATGCCCTGCATCATCATGCGCGCATCCCAGAAGAACAGGATGTCGAAGCCGGAGATCAGGACGTCGTTGGGGTAGCGGCCGTTCAGCCCCTCACCCAAACCCTCTCCCCCAGGGGGAGAGGGCTTATCCGCGTCCGGCCACCCGAGCGTTGCGAACGGCCACAGCGCCGAGGAGAACCAGGTGTCGAGGACGTCGGGGTCGCGCCGGAGCACAACGGTGTTGGACTCTGATTGACCTCGATCGCCCCAATCATCGGAGAAACGAATTGTGAGATTTTCAGGATAGAATGCTTTCGCCTGTTCCAAAGCCTGCTCATCAGTCTCCGCGACAAAGATTGCTTCGGAGATTGGCTGGCGCGTTGTTTCGCGAAAATTCTTGTCAACGCGAATGACATCTCCGGAAACCAAAGAGCCATCGTCCCGCAGTCCGGGCCCGAACCACGCCGGAATTCGGTGTCCCCACCACAATTGCCGCGACACGCACCACGGCTGGATATTCTCCATCCAGTTGAAGAAGGTCTTCTCCCACGTCTTCGGCACGATCCGGATCGCGCCGGACCGCACCGCCTCGATCGCGGGCTTGGCGAGCGTGGCGGCGTCGACATACCATTGGTCGGTCAGCCACGGTTCAATGACCACGCCGGAGCGGTCGCCATAAGGCGTCTGGATCGTACGGTCCTCGACACGGACCAGCGCGCCCACCGCCTCCAGCCGCTCGACGATCGCCTGGCGCGCGGCGAACCGCTCCATCCCGACCAGGTCGGCGGGGATCAGCCCGTCGGCGGTCTGGCACACATGCGCCTTGGCATCGAGCATGTTGAGCATGTCACGCGCCTCGATCCCGGCGCGGCGGCCGACCTCGAAGTCGTTGAAGTCATGCCCCGGGGTGATCTTCACCGCGCCCGATCCCAGTTCGGGGTCGGCATGGTCGTCGGCGACGATCGGGATCAGCCGGCCGGTGATCGGCAGGCGCACGTTCTTGCCGATCAGCGCGGTATAGCGCGCGTCCTCGGGATTCACCGCGACGGCCATGTCGGCCAGCATCGTCTCGGGCCGGGTCGTCGCGACCTCGATATGCCCCGATCCGTCCTCCAGCGGGTAGCGCAGGTGCCAGAACTTGCCGGCCACCTCGCGCGTCTCAACCTCCAGGTCGCTGATCGCAGTGCCGAGGCCCGGATCCCAGTTGACCAGCCGCTTGTCGCGATAGAGCAGCCCCTGATTGTACAGGTCGACGAACACCTTCAGCACCGCCTTGCTGAAGCCCTCGTCCATGGTGAACCGCTCGTTCGCCCAGTCCATCGAACAGCCCAGCCGGCGCAACTGGCCGGTGATCTGCCCGCCGCTCTCGGCCTTCCACTCCCATACCTTCGCGACGAATTCGTCGCGGGTGAAGTCGGTGCGCTTTTCGCCCCGGGCGCCCATCTGGCGCTCGACCACCATCTGCGTCGCGATGCCGGCATGGTCGGTGCCGACCACCCACAAGGCATCCTTGCCCTTCAGCCGCGCATGGCGGGTCAGGATGTCCTGCAACGTGTTGTCGAGCGCGTGGCCGATGTGCAGCGAGCCGGTGACGTTGGGCGGCGGGTTGACGATCGTCCACGGTTCCGCCCCCGGCCGGTCGGGACGGAACAGCCCCTTCTCCTCCCAATGGCGGTACCAGCGGGCTTCGATGGCGGCGGGGTCGAATGTCTTGGCGAGTTCGGTCATGGGACGGGTCCATAACGAACCCGTCCCGGCTGCGAAAGTCGGGGGGTGTAGCCGGTCCTAGCGCGTTACTGCGCGCCCTTCGTCCAGCGATCCATCCAGCCGATCACCTCGCCATACCATTGGCGCGAATTCTTCGGCTTGAGCACCCAATGGTTCTCGTTCGGGAACACCAGCAGGCGCGAGGGGATGTCCCGGCGCTGGAGCGCGGTGAAGGCGGCGATCCCCTGCGTATAGGGAATGCGGAAGTCCTTTTCGCCGGTGATGACCAGTTGCGGAGTCTTCCACTTGTCGACGTAGTTGACCGGGTTCCACTTCTCGAACGCGGCGGGGTCCTCGAAATAGGCCTTTCCGCCATGTTCCCATTCGTCGAACCACAGCTCCTCGGTTTCATAGGCCATGGCGCGCGCGTCGAACACGCCGTCGTGCTGGACGATGCACTTGAACCGGTCGGGCCAGCGCCCCTCGATCCAGTTCATCATATAGCCGCCGTAGCTGGCGCCGAGCGCGCAGGCGTTGTTCGCGTCGAGCCAGTCGAACTTCGCGGTCGCCGCGGCCAGCCCCTTTTGCAGATCCTCGAGCGGCCAGCCGCCCCAGTTGCTGCGAATCGCGTCGGTGAATGCCTGTCCGTACCCGGTCGAGCCGTGGAAATCGACCGCGACCAGCCCGTAGCCCGCACCCGCGAACACCGCCGGGTTCCAGCGGTACGACCAGCTGTCGTTGCTCGACCCCTGCGGTCCGCCATGGACCATGAAGGCGATCGGCAGCTTGCCGGTCGCGCCGAACGGGCGGACGGCATAGCCCCAGACGGTGTCGTCGTTCGCGCCCTTGAAGCTGAAGCGTTCGACCGTGGGCATGTCCACGCTCGCTAGCTTGGTCGCGTTGACATTGGTCAGCCGCAGCGGCGCGGCGCCGGGCGTTCCGGCGACGCGGTAGAAATCGCCCGGCGCGGTCAGGCTGTCGATCGCGACGATCACGCCCTTCGGCCCCACCGCCACCGCGCCGACGTGCCCGCCCTGCGTCAGCCGCGTCGCCTGCCCGGTCTGCGCATCGACGCGGAACAGCGGCACGTCCTGCACATCCTCCGCCGTGACGTAGAGTGCGCGCGAATCGGGCGCCCACTGGATCGACGCCACCGACCGATCCCAGCGCTCGGTCAGCGAGGTGAGCTTGCCGGTGCGCAGGTCGCGGATCGTCAGGACATAGCGGTCCGCCTCATAGCCCGGCCGGCGCATCGCCAGATAGGCCAGCTTCGTCCCGTCCGGCGATACCGCCGGCTGGGTGTCGGTGGCCTTGTTGACGGCGGTGAGGTTGGTCGGCGGCGCGCTGCCGTCCGCGGGGGTGGAGAAGATGTCGAGGTTGGTCGACAGCGGCTCGATCCGCCCCGCCTCGCGCAGCGCGAAATAGAGCGTGCGGCCGTCCGCGCCCCACGCCACTTCCTCCCCGCCGCCGAACGGCTTCGACGGCGTGTCGCCGACCAGCGCGCCGGTCACCGCCACGCCATTGCCCTTCGCCCCGGCAGCGGTCAGCGGGAGGACAAACAGTTGCGATCGGGTGCCGTCGGCCCATGTATCCCAATGGCGCACGAACAGCTGGTCATAGGTGCGGCCCGACCCGGCGTTCGCGTCCTTCTTCACCATCGCGGGTTCCAGGCTGGGCGCGCCGGGGCGGCGATCCGCCCAGACCGCGATCCGGTCACCGGTCGGCGCGACCTTGAAGCCGCCGAAGCCACCCTTGAAATCGGTGACCCGCCGCGGCGTGCCGCCGGTGACGGGCACCGACCAGATCGCGTCGTCGGCGCTGAAATACACGGTGCTTCCGACGATCTGCGGGTCGTTTTCGTCCAGCGCCGGATCGGCGGCGAGCTTCACCGGCGGTGCGCCCGGCACCGACAGGTCGAGCCGCCACAGGTCGTAACGACCGCGGTCGGCGGCCAGATCGGTTTCGCGCTGCGCCCAGACGAGCCAGCGCCCGTCCTTCGACAGCGTCGGCGTGCCGACGCGGCTGAGCATCGTCACATCGGCGATGGTCAGCGGGCGGGCGGCGGCGGGGGCGGCGATGCCGGTAGTGGCGGCAACGGCGGAAAGCGCGAGCAGACTCGCGAGCGTGATCCTCTTCATGAGGAAGCGTTACAGCAGATCGTCACGCGCGAAACAATCGCGCGTCTTCGGGACTGCCGGGGGGTCAGCTCTGGCCGTTGGTGATCTTCGCGATCTCGCGCGCGACCATTTGCTCGACCAGGCGCGGCAGGTTCTGGTCCAGCCATTCCGACAGCATCGGGCGCAGCATGTCGCGCACCAGCCCCTCCAGCGTGCCGTCGCTGTCGCCCTCCGGCTTCACCACCAGCCGCGACAGCGCGCCCAGCGCGCCGCGCGTCGCCTCGACGGTACGGGCGGATACCGCCGCGGCCTCGATCGCGGCGGCGGAGGCCGGCGGCGCAGCAGGTTCGCGATCCGGCTCCCGCTCCAGCATCGTCGGTGCGGGCACAGGCGCGGGGGAAGGCGCCGGTACGGGCGGTTCGGCCGCTACCTGTGCCGGAGCGGCGGGCGCGTAGGAGGACGGCGCGCCCACCTGCGACGCCAGTTGCTGCGCGCGGCTGAGCGGATCGTTGAGTTCCAGCACCGCATCGCGATCGTGCCCGCCCAGCGGGCGCGGGGCGGAGCGGCGCGCCGGCGCCTGCGCCTCGCCTTCCTTGATGACGCGCTTGATGGAGGCCAGGATGTCCTCCATCGACGGTTCGGCGCTCACATCCCCCATCGAACGCTCCTTACTGCGACCCACATTGCGACGTCGCCACATGCCCTCACGGACGCGGTCGATCGATACCTGTCGTCAACGCGGGCGTCCTGTCAACGTTGCTTTCGAGCAGCGGGTCGAGCGGACGAGTGACATTGGCGTCCTGCGCCGGGGTATTCGCGGTGCTGCCGGCGACGGGCTGCGCGGCCTTGCCGCCGTCGAAATCGGAGAAGCGCCCGCGCACGTCGCGGTAGTGGGTCGTCGGATCATAGAGCGCGCCGCCGTCCAGCCCGAGGTCGCGCGCCTCGGCATGGCCCATCGCCGCCAGCAGCGCGAAGCCCGCGACATAGGCGTCGCGGCGCGCGGTCACCAGCGTGACCTGGCTGTTGAGCAATTCCTGTTCGGCGTTGAGGATGTCGAGGATCGTGCGCGTGCCGACGCTGTTTTCGGCGCGGACGCCCTCAAGGCTGAGCTTGTTGGCGTTCACCGCGGTTTCGGCCGAGGCGATCACCTGAAGCGAGGACCGCCAGATCGCATAGGCGGAGCGCGTGGAGGCGATCACCTGCCGCTCGGTCGCGGTCGCCTGCTCGATCGCCTGCCCGCGCAGTTCCTGTGCCTGGCGGATCTGTGCGGCGGGGCGGCCGCCCTGGAAGATCGGCAGGCTGAGCGACAGGCCGACCGCGGTCGAGCTGCCGGTCTGTCCCACACCCAGCCCGGTGCCCGCGCCCAGCGTGCCGAGGTAGTTGACGTAATTCTGCCCGACCGTGACGCCGACCTGCGGCAGGCGCCCGGCCTGGGCGACGCGCACGTCATAGTCGCTGGCGCGGCGCAGCTCGCGCGCGGCCAGCAACGTCGGATTGTCGCGCAGCGCCACCGTCACCGCATCGTCCGCCGATGCCGGCAGCGCGGGGAGCGCGGGCGGCTGGTCCAGCGTGCCGGGCGCTGCGCCGACCAGCCGGACGTAATTTTCGCGGCTGGCGATCAGCGTCGCCTGCGCGCCCTGCAATTGCGCGCGGGCGAGCGCGAGCCGCGCTTCCGACTGGGCGACGTCGGTGCGGGTCAGGTCGCCGACCTCGAACCGATCGCGGCTGGCGCGCAGGTTGGTTTCCAGCACGCGCACGTTCTGCGCGTTCAGGCCGACGATCGCCTCGTCACGGATCACGTTGTTGTAGGCGCCGACCACGTCGGTGAAGGTATTGGCCTCCACCCCGCGCAAATTCGCCTGACCGGCGCCGACGCGGATCTCGGCCGCCTGCACGCCGTTGCGCACGCGGCCGCCCTGATACAGCGGCAGGGTGACGCCGACATTGCCCTGGAGCAGCCGTTCCGGGGTGGTGAAATTGTTGCCGCTGCGGATGAAATTCTCGTTGATGCCGGTGTTGGCGGACAACACCGGGCGGCCCCCGGCGCGCGCGATCGGCACGTTTTCGTCATTGGCGCGCTGTGCCGCGCGCTGCGCGGTCAGCGTCGGGTTGTTCTGATAGGCCTTGGCAAGCGCGTCGCGCAGCGTTTCGGCGGAGGCCGGAGCGGCCAGCGCCACGGAGAGCAGCAGAAAGGAACGCAGACGCACGCGAAAATTCCCTCAGAAGGTGAAGCGGCGCGGCCGCGCGAACCCGGGCAAGGGCACCGAATCGACGTCCGCAAAGGGGGTGAGCGCGAAGGCGGCGCCGCGGCGCGCGCCCGAAGCGAGGCGGTAGACGCCCTTGTCGATCAGCCCCGACACGATCCGCCCGCCATCGGCCAGCTGCGTGACCAGCGTCATCGGCAGTTCCTCGACCGCGCCGTCGACGATCAGCACGTCATAGGGCGCGCCGTCGGGATGGCCGTGTTCCAGCGGCCCCTCGACCAAAGTCACGTTGGGCGTGTCCGCGAGCACGGTGCGGGCCTGCGCGACCAGCGCGGGCGTCGATTCGACCGCGGTCACCTGCGCCACCAGCTTCGCCAGGATCGCGGCGGCATAGCCGGTCGCCGCCCCCACCAGCAGCACGCGGTCGGCCGGCAGCAGCCGCGCCGCGACGATCAGCCGCGCGGTCGCCAGCGGGGTGTTGAGCCGGCGCCCCTGCCCCAGGTCGATCGCGGTATCGCGATAGGCCAGATCGGCGGACGCGCCCGGCACGAACGCCTCGCGCGGGACCTGCGCGATGGCGGCGACGACGCGCGGATCGTCGACCGCGGCGGTGCGCAGCTGGCTGGCGACCATCGCCTGCCGCATGACGGCGAAATCGTCGGCGCGAACGGCGGGGGCGGTGGCGTGAGCGGTCATCGGCCTTCCTGTGGCATAGCTGTTATATGGATGCAACACACGTTGCTGCGCCGCGCTTGTATCGCGCGCATGGTGCTTTTGCCAACGCTTAGCGTGCGGTTTGGCGCATCGGCCGCGCGACAGGCGCTTGACAGCGCGCGCCGGCGCCCGCATCTGCGCCCCTCCCGACGTCGAGGCCCGATGGCGGAGTGGTGACGCAGAGGACTGCAAATCCTTGCACCCGGGTTCGATTCCCGGTCGGGCCTCCATCTGGAGCGATCGGCGAATCAGCCGCGCGGCAGGATGAACGTCGCGCCGTCCGGCGTCCGCCCGATCTCCACCGGCAGGCCGTAGGTTTCCTCGACCAGCGCGGGCGTCAGCACGTCCGCGGCCGGGCCGTGCGCCACCACCCGCCCGTCGCGCAGCAGCACGATATCGTCGGCCAGCCGTGCCGCCATGTTGAGGTCGTGGACCACCAGCACCACGCCGCGCCCGCCCGCCGCGACGTCGCGCAGGCGCGCGCCGACCTCCATCTGGTGCCGCGGGTCGAGGCTGGCGAGCGGTTCGTCGGCCAGCAGCCATTCCGGCTCCCCCGCCAGCACGCGCGCCAGCAGCGCGCGCGCGCGCTCGCCGCCCGACAGATGCTCCATCCCGCGCGCCGCCAGCAGGGCCATGTCGGTCGCCGCCAGCGCGCGGGCGACCGCAGCGCGATCCGCCTCGGTCTCGCTCCAGCGGCCGCGCCACGGCAGGCGCCCCAGCGCCACCAGCGTCGCGACGTCGACGTTCCAGTGGACGTCATGCCCCTGCGGCAGCAGGCCGATGCGGCGTGCGCGCGCCTGCGGGTCGATCGCGTCAACGTCTGCCCCGCCCAGCGTTACCCGGCCCGCATCCGGGCGGCGCAGCGCGGCGAGGCAGGCCAGCAGGCTGCTCTTCCCCGCGCCATTGGGGCCGAGCAGCGCGCTGACCCGGCCCGGCGCGAACGTGGCCTCGACCTTGTCGAGCACGCGCCGCCCGCCTAGCGTCAGCGTCACGTCATGGACCGCGAGCGCGTTCATGCCAGCCGCCGCCGCATCGCGACCAACAGGTAGAGGAAGAACGGCCCGCCCAGCATCGACATGGCGATCCCCAGCCGCAGCTCGGCGACGGTCGGCAGGACTCGCACCAGCGTGTCCGCCACCGTCAGCAGCAGCGCACCCGCCAGCGCGCTGGGCAGCAGGATCGCCGAGGGGCGGTGCCCCGCGAGCGGACGGACGAGGTGCGGCACCATCAGCCCGACGAAGCCGATCACCCCCGCCGCCGCCACCGATGCGCCGACCAGCAGCGCTATACCGGCGACCACCGCCAGTTGCAGGCGGCGCGGATCGACACCCATCGATCGCGCGGCGACCTCCCCCAGCGTCAGCGCGTCCAGCGCGGCGGCGGTGCGCGCCAGGATCACCGCGCCTAGCGCCATCAGCGGCGCGGCGACCAGCACATCGTCCCAACTGCGGTCGGTCAACGCGCCCATCAGCCACGTCACGATCTCCGACGCGACGAACGGCGTGGGCGCCAGGCTGATCGCCAGCGCGGTCAGCGATCCGGCGATGCTGGTCAGGATCATCCCCGCCAGCGTGAACAGGATCAGGCTGCCCGATCGCCCCGCGATCAGCGCCAACATCGCCATCGTCGCGCCCGCGCCCGCCAACGCGAAGCCGGGCAGCAGCCACGCCTGCGCGGCATAGCCGAAGAACAGCGCGCACACCGCGCCGAACGCTGCGCCCGCCGACACACCGAACAGCCCCGGATCGGCGAGCGGATTGCGCAGGTAACCCTGCATCACCGCCCCCGAAAACCCCAGCGCCGCGCCGACCGCGAGCGCCAGCACGGTACGCGGCAGGCGCAGTTCGACGATGATGAGCGAGCGCGGATCGGCGCTGCTCCAGGCGTCGAGCGGCACCCACACCTTCCCCGCCGCGACCGACAGGATCGCCGCGACCACCAGCCCCAGGCACAGCCACAGGTTGAGCCGGGTCATGCGCCCACCCCCTGCCGGCCCACCTTCTGCCGAATCGCGCGCAATCGCGCCATCGCGGCGATGATCGACGGACCGCCGCAGTTCATCAGCCGCGCGGCGAACGGCGCGACCGTGATCCGCGCGCCCAGCCGCCGCACCGCGCGATGCCGCGCCAGCCGCTCGCCACCCACGTCGGCCAGCCCGGTCGACAGCAGCACGCGCGGCGGGCGCGCCACCAGATATTCCAGCGGCAGTATGTCCCATTGGGCAAGGCCATAGGCCGCGCTGCTGTTCGAAAAGCCGGCGCGGCGCAGCAGTTCGTCGGGCAAGGTGCCGGCGCCGGGCACCAGCCCGCCCGCGCCCCAGATCAGCGCGGGCACCGGCCGCAGCCGCGCCGGGGCCGCCGCCGCTGCGATCCGCCGCGCCAGCGCCACGCCGCGCGCCGGATGCCCCGCGACCGCGGCGAGCGCACGGACCTGTGCGACGCTGTCATCCACGGTGGCCGGGACGGGATATTGCACCAGCGGGATGCGCATCCGCTTGAGCGCCGCGACGGTGGCGGGCGAGACATGCGCGCCCCCGATGACGATATCGGGGCGCAGCGCCACCACTTCCTCCGCGGTGCCCGACAGCGCGGTGAAGCGCCGCGCCACCGCCAGCGGGATCGAGGTGCTGCGCGGATCCTGCGAATAGGCGCTGATCCCGGCGATCTGCGCAGGATCGGCGACCTCGACCAGGATCGCGTCGAGGCAGGGATTGATCGAGACGATGCGGGGAAGGGGCGTAGGGCGCGGCACGTGTCGCGGCGTCGCGGACAGCAGCGCCGGTGCCAGCATGGCGACATACAGCGCGCGCATCGCCCCTTCCCCTTCCGTCAGTACCGCAGGCGGACGCCGCCATAGGCCGCACGGCCCGGCGTGCCATAGCCGGCGGCGGTCTGGTAGCGTTCGCCGAACAGGTTTTCGACCCGCCCGTACAGCTCGACGTGCTCGCCCAGCGGGAAGGACAGGCGCGCGTCGGCCAGGACATAGCCGTCCAGCCGCCCGCGCGGCGCCGACGGATCGAGGCTGTCGCCCACCGCGGTCACCGTCGCGCCGGTGGTCAGCCCGATCGGCCAGCGATAGTCGGCGTTCATCGTCACGC
The DNA here is from genome assembly GCF_002374835.1 of Sphingomonas ginsenosidimutans. Lineage (GTDB taxonomy): Bacteria > Pseudomonadota > Alphaproteobacteria > Sphingomonadales > Sphingomonadaceae > Sphingomonas > Sphingomonas ginsenosidimutans. The sequence goes on along the minus strand of NZ_NWVD01000008.1, from coordinate 144,038 downwards.
TCTGCGACGGCCGCCGCGCGAGCGCGCGCCCAAACGACGCCGATCCGGGCGAGCGGTTCTGCGCGTCCAGATAGGTATAGGCGCCCGACACCGTCAGCGCCTCGACCGGGCGCAGCGCCAGCGCCAGTTCCAGCCCCTGCGCCCGCGCGCGTGCGACGTTGTCATAGGTGCCGAACGGGCGATCGGTGCAGATGCCGCCCGCCCCCGCGGCACAGGACACGAAGCTGATGAGATCGGTGGAGGTGCGGTGGAACCACGTCGCGCTCGCCTCGACCGCCCCGTCCAGGGCGCGCTGCGTCACGCCCGCGTCCCAGCCGTGCGAGCGTTCGGGGCGCAGCGTGCGGTTCCCGTAATCGCCGAACAGCTGGTACAGCGACGGCACCTTATACCCTTCCGAATAGCTGGCGCGCAGCACCGTAGCGCCGCCGTTGGGGGTGTAGGCGCCGCTGGCCGAGGCGGTCGTCGCGCCGCCGAACCGGTCGTGGTCGTCGTGGCGCACACCGCCCGTCACGGTCAGCCCGGTCACCGGCATCACCGACAGCTGACCATAGGCCCCCCAGATGCGCGCGCGTGCGTTGCTGACCGCGCCGAACCCGGCGGTGAACAGCCGCGACACCTCACGCTCCGCGCCGAAGGTGGCGCGCACCATATCGCCCAGATCGACGTTGCCCTGATATTCCAGCCGCTCGTTACGCCCGCGCGCGCGGAAGGTTTCGGCCGGGGTCTGCGCCGGATCAAAGGTCGCGCGGTTCACCTGCGTGCGCGCATAGGCGAAGCGGTTGCGGAATTTCCCGGCGAACAGCGCGACGTTCAGCCCGCCATAGCCGACCCATTGTTCGGTCTCGCTATATTCGCGCGTATCGCCGAACGCATAGGTGGGCGGGGCGAAGCCGTCGTAATCGGCGCGCCCGTTCGAATAGAAGCCGCGCAGGTCGACCGACACCGCATCGGCGAGCGCGATGTTGACGCTGCCGTTCGCGCCATAGTTGCGATAGCCGTCCCGCTCGGTCCCGACCGCCGCGGCGGACGTGCCCTCGGTGGTGAAATAGCCGCCGCCGACACTCGCCGATACCGGGCCGACACGGCCCGCCACGTTCGCCACGCCCTGCCCGGTGCCGTGCCAGCCACCTTCGCCGCGCGCGTTGACGGTCAGCTTTTCGGTCGGCTGGCGGGTGATCATGTTCACCACGCCGCCGATCGCCTGGCTGCCCCACAGCACCGATTCGGCACCGCGCAGCACCTCGATCCGCGCGATATTGCCGATCAGCAACTCACCGAAGTTGAACCCGCCGCCCGGCGACGACGGATCGTTGATCTTCACCCCGTCGATCAGCGCCACGGTCTGGTCGCTTTCCGCGCCGCGAATGAACACGCTGGTCACGCCGCCGATACCGCCGTTGCGCGCCACCGACACGCCCGGCGTCTGGCGCAGCAGGTCGGCGACGGTCACGCTCTGACGCTGTTCGATCGTCGCGGTGTCGAGCACCGTGATCGCCTGCCCCACGGTGTCGATCGGGCGCGCGGTGCGATTGGCGGTGACGACGATCGCGTCGCCGGCGGCGGCCGCTTCCTCCAGCGCCGGGCCGGACTGCGCGCTCTGCTCGCTGGCATGGGCCGGCAGCGCCGCCGTCAGCAGCGGCAGCGCGATCAGCGAAATACGGTAGTTCATGTCCCCTCGGTCCCCATCACATGTGCGGGACGGCGACGGCGCGTGGCGATGCCACCCCCGCGTGCCGACCCCAGAACAGTCGTCACGCGAGGAAAAGACCTCGATCGCCCGGCACACCCCGTCCGCGCGAAGGACAACCACGGACAGGCAGGTCTCCTGGCTCCCGGGTCGACGCCTGATCCCGGCCTTCCCAGACCCGAAGGTCCAGTGGCGCGCGCGGGGATCGGCTCACCGGTCACAGTTGCGGGGGCAGCTCCGGATCGGTTCCGGATTCCCATTTCATCCCCGGCTAGGGGGAACCTGTTCGCTGCCCGCCCCCCTATGACAGCGGAGCGGGCACGGCAAGAGCCTGTCGCAGCGCGGCAAGCAGCGGCACGTCGACCGGCGGCATCGGCAGATCGGCAAGCGCGCACGGCAGGTCCCAGCGCAGCGCATCGGCCGCCAGCGGGCGGGGCATGCCGCTCCATTCGGTGCAGCGGTACAGCAGCATCACCAGCGCCGCGCCCGGCCTGGCGGGATCCACCGCGAACGACAGCGGGGCGAGCGCGGCGGGCGCGACCGCGATCCCCAGTTCCTCGGCCAGTTCGCGCGCCAGCGCATCGGCGGGCGCCTCCCCCGGCTCCACCTTCCCGCCGGGAAATTCCCACAGCCCGCCATGCTGCTTGTCGGCGGGGCGCTGTTGCATCAGGCAGCGCCCCTGCGCGTCGATCAGCGCGGCGGCGACGACCAGTATCGGCGACCCCATCGACCTTTCCTTAACCCCGCTGTGCCAAGCCCGGCGCCATGCCAGCCCCCGATCGCCTTGTCGCCCGTCTCCTGCGCCTCGTGCGCGACCGTCGCGGCGCATCGGCAACCGAATATGGCATCATCCTGGCGATGATTGCGATGTCGATGGTCGCGGCGGCGGGAAAGTTCGTCAATGCCAGCAGCGCGATGTACGCCTACGCCAACAACAACATGAATATCGCAAAGTAACCTTGCCGTTAACTATCAAATATTTGCGGCACGATGCTTACTTTAATCTTTCGTCAACCGCGGCATCATAAACGGGATGGGCTCGACGTCAACAGACGTCGGCCGGGTAGCTGAAGCTTTGGTACCACTGGAGATCGATATGCAGAAGATTCGTTCGTTCCTGAAGAACAGCAAGGGCGCCACCGCGATCGAGTACGGCCTGATCGCCGCGCTGATCGCCGTCGCCGCCATCGCCGCGATGAAGGGCCTGGGCAACCAGCTGGGCACCACCTTCAACTCGGTGTCGGGCAAGATGGCCACCGAAGCGACGCCGAAGTAAGCTTCGCGTCTTCGGACACGCACATCGGGCGGCGGAACTTCGGTTCCGTCGCCCTTTTGCTGCGTCCGGTTCATGTTTCCTTTACCACCATGCTTCGTTCTTCTCATTTTATCTTCAGTAAAGCCTGTGTGCGATACCGATGATGCGATTGGGGTCGAAGCCCCGTCGCCGGGTAACTGAAGCACAATAGCGAACGGGAGAATTTTCCATGCAGACCATCCGCGCGTTCCTGAAGAACAGCAAGGGCGCCACCGCGATCGAATACGGCCTGATCGCCGCACTGATCGCCGTCGCCGCGATCGCCGCAATGAAGGGCCTGGGCAACCAGCTGGGCAGCACCTTCAACGCCGTGTCGGGCAAGATGAAGACCGAAGCGACGCCGAAGTAAGCGGCGCACCCTATCGGGATGCACGAAGGGCGGCGGGATCACTCCCGCCGCCCTTTTCATGCGCCGTCGTCGCGTGGTGTGCGCGTCAGACGACGCGGCCCATCGCCAGGAACTTGGCCCGGCGATCGCGCGCCAGCGCGTCGGGGGCCAGCTTGCCCAGATCGGCCAGCGCCTTGTCGATCGCATCGCCCAGCGCGGCGATCGCCCCGGACGGATCGCGATGCGCGCCGCCCAGCGGCTCGGGGACGATCGTGTCGACGACGCCCAGCGCCTTCAGGTCCTGCGCGGTCACCTTCATCGCCTCGGCCGCGTCCGCCGCCTTGTCGGCGGTGCGCCACAGGATCGAGGCGCAGCCCTCCGGCGAGATCACCGAATAGACGGCATGTTCGAACATCAGCACGCGATTGCCGCTGGCCAGCGCGATCGCGCCGCCCGATCCGCCTTCACCCACCACCGCCGACACCAGCGGGACGCGCAGGCCCAGGCACGCCTCGGTCGAACGCGCGATCGCCTCGGCCTGGCCGCGCTCCTCGGCCTGGATGCCCGGGAAGGCGCCGGACGTGTCGACCAGCGTCACCACCGGCAGGCCGAAGCGGTCGGCCATCTCCATCAGGCGGATCGCCTTGCGATAACCCTCCGGCTTGCCCATCCCGAAATTGTGCCGCAGCCGGCTGGCGGTGTCGTCGCCCTTTTCATGGCCCAGCACCATGATCCGGTGCCCGCGGAACGTGGCGAAGCCGCCCAGGATCGCCTGATCGTCGCCGAACGCGCGGTCGCCCGCCAGCGGCACGAATTCCTCGAACAACCCGGCGACATAATGTTTGAAATGCGGGCGTTCGGGATGGCGGGCGACCTGCGTCTTCTGCCACGGGGTCAGCTTGGCGAAGGTGTCCTTCAGCAGCTTGTCGGACTTGCCCTGCAGCTTGGCGATCTCGGCGGAGATATCGACGCCGCCGTCGGCGCCCGTATCGCGCAATTCGTCGATGCGCGCCTGCAGCTCGGCAATGGGCTTTTCGAAGTCGAGGAAACTGGCCATCGCGCGCCGTTACGGCGGTGTCGCCGATGCGTCAACGAGCGCCTCCGCCAGCGGATGGCGTTCGTTGACCAGTTCGACCAGCCGCCGCGTGTCGACATGGGTGTAGATTTCGGTGGTCGCGATATCGGCGTGGCCCAGCATCGTCTGGAGCGCGCGCAGGTCCGCCCCGCCCTCCAGCAGGTGGGTGGCAAAGGCATGGCGCAGGACGTGCGGGCTGATCCGGTCGGGCGCGATCCCCGCCTCCCCCGCGATCGTGCGGACCAGCTGGAACAGCCGCACGCGCGAGATATGCGTCGCGCCGGACGGGAACAGGAACGCGCGGTCGGTCGCGACATGCGCGCGCCACGCCGCGATCGCCGCGCGCGCGCGGTCCGACACCGGCACCAGCCGCTCGCGCCCGCCCTTCCCCTTGAGGATCAGGAACGGGCGGTCGGGATGGATCGCGTTGCGCGGCAGCGACACCAGCTCGCTGGCGCGCAGCCCCGATCCGTACAATAGTTCGACCAATGCGGCGAGGCGCAGGTCGGTGGGGATCACCGGATCGCGCGCCAGCCGAGCGCCCAGCGCGGCGAACAGGCGGTCGACATCGCCATGGCCCAACGTGCGCGGCAGCGGGCGGCGCGTGGCCGGGCGCGGCAGCGCCGGCGAGGGGTCGTCGGCGCGGTCGCCCTCCTCCGCCAGGAAGCCGAAGAAACGGCGCAGCGCCGCCGCCTTGCGCGCGACCGTCGCGCCCGACAGGTCGCGCCAGCCGTCCGCCAGCCGCCCCAGCGCGGCGGCATCGGCGCGCGAAAGGCCGCCGTCGAGATCCGCCGACGCCAGCGTCAGGTCGCGGCGATAGGCGGCCAGCGTGTTCGCCGCCGCCCCCGCCTGCGCCGCCATCATCTCCAGAAAGCGGTCGATCGCATCGCGGTCACCGACCGCGGTCGTCATGCCAGCCGCGCGATCGCCTCGGCCGCGATCATCCGCGCCTCGCCGTCCAGCCCGACCGCGCGCAGGCTGCGCAGCGCGCGGTACAGCGCGGCCGGCGGGACCGCGCGCCAGTTCCCCGCCTGCATCCCCGTCGCTGCCAGCAGCAGGACGGTGCCCGCCTGCCCCTCCGCCGCCGCACGGTCGATCGCGCGGGTCCAGCCGTTGGGCGATCCGATCCGCACGTCCAGCGTCGCGGCATTCTCCTCGACATCCGCGGCCGACAGCCGCCCCAGCCCCGCCAGCGCGGCGAAGAACATCTGCTTCCGGCGCTGCGCCGTCGCGCCCTCCGGCGCGTAATCGCCGATGATGCTGCCGGGGCGGATGCCGCGCGCGTCGGGATCGGCGAGCAACAGCATCGCCCAGGCATCGCCGCCGACGCGGACATAGGGTTGCCAGCGCAGCGCGGTACGATCCATCCCCGCCGACAGCATAGCGGCGACCAGCCGGTCGACCTGGTCCACCCCGGCGCGCGGGATGACGCGCGCGGCGGCATGGGCGGTCAGGATCAGCCGGGCATAGCGCCCCGCCTCGTCCGACGCCCCGTCCCACAACGCGCCCAGCGCCGACAGCCGCGCGCCGTCGTCCGCGGCGACATAGGCATCGCGCAGGCCGTTGGTGGTGCGGGTCAGCGCACCGGGCACGTCATCGGCATCGGCCAGCGCGGAATACAGGTCGACCAGCGCCGCACTGCTGACGACGCCCATCGCCGCCGCGCGGTCCACCGCGGCCGCGCGCTGGATCAGCGGGATGCCCGGCGCCAGCGCGCGCCAGCCGTTCACCTGCGCGCCGACCGTGGCATAGAGTTCGTCGGGCACCGTCGCCCCGGTGGCAACGGCCAGCCCGAAACGCCACGCGGTCAGCTGCACCACCGGCGTCCAGTCGACGGTGATCGCCTGACGGCTGTCGACGCCCGCGCCCATCACCTTTTGCGCCAGTTGCAGGTCGATCCCGCTCGCCACCCGCTGCCGCCGCGCATCGGCGATCAGCGCGCGCGCGCGCGCGTCGCCGGTCAGCCCGGCGCACATCGCGCGCGCCACCACCCAGCCGCGCTCGGCATTGCCGGCGATCGGCGCCAGCGGACACAGCCCGCCCGGATCGCCGTTCGCCAGCGCGGCCTGCATCCACACCTGGCGCAGCTTGGGCGTGACGCGATCGGTATCGACCGCCTGCACGACCGCCCGCGCGCCGACCGACTCGCCCATCCGCAGCAGCAGCCACGCGCGCTCGGCCGCGAAATCGGCGCCATTGAGCCCACGCGGCGTATCGACCCGCGCCACCAGCATCCGCCGCAGCGCGATCGACAGCCAGCGCGACGGCAGCGGCGCCGACAGCCGGCGCATGACGATTTCCAGATAACGCCCGTCCGCCGTGCCGAACGCATCGCGCCGGAACGAATCCGCCGCGCCGACCAGCGCGAGCGACCGGCGCGCGGAGGCGGGCATGACGTAGCGCGGCGTCGCCACCGCCGTGGGGCTGACGCTGGGCGACGGTTCGGGCAGCGGCGTCGCGGCCACGCCGGGCAGCGGCTGGATGAACGCGCCGGTCGCGCCGGCGGTGGGTGCCGCCGCCGGGCGCGCGGCGGTGGGCGCCGGCGCCGGGGCGGGCGCGGGATCGCCGAAGCCGGGGGGAAGAAGCGATTCCGGCCGCTGCTGCTGCTGTTGCTGCGCCAGCGCCGCCGCGCCGAACGCCAGCGCCGCGCCGCCGGCGACCAGCGCCCGCTTAATTCGCGAGGTTGCCAAGCTCGACCACCTTTTCCACGCGCGTGGTGGGACGTTCGGTGGCGCGGCCCGCCAGGAAGAACAGCGCCCCCAGCACGACGACCAGCAAGACGATCAGGGAGACGAGCAACCGGGACATGGACTTCACCTAACAACGTGCCAGATACCGGGCCGGACACCAGCCCGGCGCCCGGCAACGGGTGCGCACGGTCTGTTGCCGCGGCCGACGTGCGCTGTATAGCCCGGCGGACGATGTTGCAAAGCCCGCCCGTTCCCCGTTCCCCGGAAAAGCCGCGATGGACCGGCCAGCCGATCGTGCTGGTGGGGCTGATGGGCGCAGGCAAGTCCACCGTCGGGCGGCGGCTGGCGGCGCGGCTGGGGCTGGCGTTCGTCGACGCCGATCACGAGATCGAACATGCCGCGGGGATGACGATCAGCGATATCTTCGCCAAGTTCGGCGAGGCGCATTTCCGCGACGGCGAACGCCGCGTGATCCAGCGGCTGATCGACGGGCGGCCAAAGGTGATCGCGACCGGCGGCGGCGCGTTCGTGAATGACGAGACGCGCGCGCTGATCCTGTCCGACGCGCTGTCGATCTGGCTCGACGCGCCGGTCGAGGTGCTGGTCGACCGCGTCGGGCGTCGCGACACCCGCCCGCTGCTGCGCGGGCGCGATCCGGCGCAGGTGCTGCGCGATCTCGCCGCGGTGCGCAATCCGCTCTACGCCCAGGCGCACCTGCGGGTCGCCAGCGGCAATGCGCCGCACGACATCACCGTGCGCGCGATCATGAAGGCCATCGGCAAATGACGAATATCGCGATCGACAAGGGCATCACCGTGCCCGTGGCGCTGGGCGAGCGCAGCTACGACGTGCGGATCGAGGCGGGATTGCTGGCGCGCGCGGGCGACCTGCTGGCACCGATCGCGCGCGGGCGGACGATGCCGATCGTCGCGGACGAGAATGTCGCAGGCCATCTGGCGACGCTGCAGACATCGCTGGACGACGCGGGCGTGCCGCACCGCGCGATCGTGCTGCCCGCGGGCGAGGGATCGAAGAGCTGGGCGACGCTGGAACGTCTCACCGACGAACTGCTGGCGCTGGGCGTCGAACGCGGCGACCATGTCATCGCGCTGGGCGGCGGGGTGATCGGCGACCTGGTCGGGTTCGCCACCGCGATCCTGAAGCGCGGCTGCGGGTTCGTACAGGTGCCCACCACGTTGCTGGCGCAGGTCGATTCGTCGGTGGGGGGCAAGACCGGGATCAACGCGCGGGCCGGCAAGAACCTGATCGGTGCGTTCCACCAGCCCGCGACGGTGCTGATCGACCCCGACGTCCTCGATACCCTGCCAGCGCGGCAGGTACGCGCCGGCTATGCAGAGGTGGTCAAATACGGGCTGATCGACGATCCGGATTTCTTCGCCTGGTGCGAGGCGAACGGCGCGGCGCTGCTGGCGGGCGACGCGGCGGCGCGCACCTATGCGATCGCGCATTCGGTCGCCGCCAAGGCGCGGATCGTCGGCGAGGACGAATTCGAGACGACCGGGCGGCGCGCGCTGCTCAACCTGGGCCATACCTTCGGCCATGCGCTCGAGGCCGAGGCGGGCTTTTCCGACCGGCTGCTGCATGGCGAGGCGGTGGCGGCGGGCTGTGCGCTGGCCTTCGCCTTTTCGGCCGAAACCGGGCGCTGCCCGCCGGAGGACGCCGCGCGGGTCGCCGCGCACTGGCGCGCCAGCGGGCTGCCCGACGGGCTGGCCGCCGCCGGGATCGACGCGCCGCCCGCGCGGCTGGTCGAGCATATGCGCCACGACAAGAAAATGGCGGCGGGCACGTTGCCGTTCCTGCTATCGAACGGCATCGGGCGCACCTACCTCGACCGCACCGTCGCGCTCGACCAAGTCGAGGCGTTCCTGGCGAGCGCCCGCTGACGGGAACGGGCGGGGAAGCGCCGCGTTCGGGTCGCTTCTGACCTCGATCGGCGGAGTTTCCCATGCCTTACGTCAAGACGCGCGACGGCACCGACATTTACGTCAAGGACTGGGGCGAAGGGCGCCCGGTCGTCCTGATCCATGGCTGGCCGCTGTCGTCGGACAGCTGGGACCCGCAAATGAAGGCGCTGGCCGATGCGGGCTTTCGCGCGATCGCCTATGACCGGCGCGGGTTCGGTCGCTCGGAGCAGCCGTGGCGCGGCTATGATTACGACACGCTGACCGACGATCTGGCCGACGTGATCCAGGCGGCGGGGGTCGGCAGCGACCTGACGCTGGTCGGCTTTTCGATGGGTGGCGGCGAAGTGGCGCGCTACATGAGCCGCTACGACGGCAAGGGCGTGATCGCCGCCGGGCTGGTCGGATCGGTGGTGCCCTACATGCTCCGGACCGAGGACAATCCCGATGGCGTGCCCGAAGAGACGCTGCAACAGATCGCCGACGGCATCGCCGAGGACCGGCCGGAGTTCTTCCGCAATTTCTTCAAGGACTTCTTCGGCGTCGGCTATATCACCAGCCCGGTCAGCGACGCGACGCTCGACTGGGCATGGCGGCTGGCGATGCAGGCCGGGCTGCAACCGACGCTGAAATGCGCCGAAAGCTTCGGCCACACCGATTTCCGCGGCGACCTGCCCGCGTTCCGCGTCCCCACGCTGGTGCTGCACGGCACCGCGGACAAGACCGTGCCGATCGATGCCAGCGGGCGCGAGGCGGCGCGCGGGATCGCGCACTCGCAACTGGTCGAATATGACGGCGCGCCCCACGGCCTGTTCGCCACCGAGGGCAAGCGGCTGACTCGCGACCTGCTGACGTTCCTGGGCCAGTAAGCGCTTCCCCCCGCTGACTTGGCCGTCGCAATCGGCTAGCGAAGCGCGATCATGCTGTTCGCGCTTCGCCTGCTGCTCAAGGTCGTCATCGGCTTCGTCATCGTGTCGGTGCTGTGGGTCGCGATCTATGCGGTCGTCCCCCCGCCCTTCACCTTCACGATGGCGGGCGACCTGATCGCCGGCCATTCCGTCACGAAGGACTGGACCCCGCTGTCGCGGATCGACCCGGACATGCCGCGCGCCGCGATCGCGGGGGAGGATTCGCGTTTCTGCTCGCACCATGGCTTCGACTGGCGCGGGATCGCCGCGGCGGCGAAGAGCAACATGGAGGGCGGGCGCATCCGCGGCGGATCGACGATCAGTCAGCAGACCGCCAAGAACGCCTTCCTGTTCCAGGGCGGCGGCTATCTGCGCAAGGCGCTGGAGGCGTGGTTCACCGTCCTGATCGAGACGATCTGGGGCAAGAAGCGGATCATGGAGGTGTACCTCAACATCGCCGAGACCGGGATCGGCACCTATGGTGTCGAGGCCGGCGCCGAACGGTATTTCGGCCATTCCGCCGCGACGCTGACCCCAATGGAGGCGGGCCGGATCGCCGCCGTCCTGCCGCTGCCCAAGAAGCGCGAGGCGGTCGACCCGCGCGGTTTCGTGCGACGGCACGGCAACGCACTGTCGCGCTATGTCGGGGTGGTGAAGCGGGCGGGGCTGGACAGCTGTCTGAAGTGAGGGGAGCAGGCCGTGACGACGCCGCCTGCCCTCCCCGAAACGTCGCCCCAGCGCAGGCTGGGGCCTCGCGCGGCTACTGCCACCGGGAGATCCCAGCCTGCGCTGGGATGACGTCCCGCGCGAAGGTCGTTACTTCGTCGCGCTGTCGATCGCGCCGCCGGCCTTGTCGGCGGTCTTCTCGACGCTCTGCGCGGCCGAGGTGATCGCATTGTTCTTCGCGGTTTCGCTGTCGCTGCGCATCAGCACGAAATAGGCCGCGACCAGCACCGCGACCAGGATCGCGGCACCGATCAGCAACCCGCCACCGCCGCCGCGGCGTTCGATGATCGTCGTATGCGGCGTCTGCGTTACCCGGTCGTCCGTCATGGCATCCTCCTGTCATGGATCAGCCAAAAATCGACGCACGGCCGGATTGTTCCGCTATCGCAAGCAGTTCGCCCGGAAAACCGGCCGGCGATCAGAACGGCAGCTTGAACCCCGGCGGCAGCGGCAGCCCGCTGGTCATTTTGGCCATTTCGGCGGAAGAGGCGGCGTCGGCCTTGGCGCGTGCGTCGTTGAACGCGGCGGCGACCAGATCCTCCAGCATCTGCTTTTCGGACGGGACGATCAGCGAATCGTCGATCGCGACCGCGATGATCCTGCCCTTGGCGGACGCCTTGACCTTGACCAGGCCGCCGCCCGCAGCGCCCTCCACCTCGATCGTGTCTAGGCTGTCCTGCGCCTTTTGCAGCTCGTTCTGGACGTTCTGCGCCATGGCCAGGATGTCGTTGATATCCTTCACGTGATACTCCGCTTGGCTGGTTTGGGTTCGATCAGTTCGGCATCGGGAAACGCCCGGAACGCGGCATCGACCACCGGATGCGTGCGCGCGGCATCATGGCGCGCCTGCACCACGTCCTGCTCCGCCTCGAACACGGTCGGCGCTCCGGGCAGGTCGGCCATCGAAATCTGCCACGGCTTGCCCGTCGCCTCGCGCAGCACCGCCGCCAGATCGCCCAGCGTATCGGTTGACAGCGGGCGGTTGCCGCTCAGCACGATCTCGCCCGGCTTGTAGCTGACCAGGCTGGCGCCGCGCTTCAGCCGGACGAGCAGGTCGAGCTTCCCGATCTCGTCCAGCAGCGCCAGCACGCCCGCGAACTCGCCGGGCATGCGATCGGCGGGCGCGGGCGGTGCGGGCGGCGGCGGCGACGCGGATGTGGCGGCGGCGGGCAACGGCCCGCCCTGCGCCAGCCGCCGCGCCAGATCGGCCGGATCGGGCAAGGTGGACGCGTGGATCGCGCGCAGGATCGCCATCTCCGCGGTTTCGATCGGCAGCGCGGCGCGCGCCACCTCCTCATGCCCCTTCAGGAACAATTGCCACAGGCGGTGGAGCGCGGGGAAGGACAGTGTCCCCGCCCAGTCGCGATAGGCGGCGCGCTCCTCGACCGGCTGCGCCGGATCGTCGGCGGCGCCGACCTTCACCTGGGTGATGCCGTGCACCGCCTCCATCAGCGCGCGGATCACGCCCAGCGGATCGACGCCCAGGTCGTACTGCCGGCGGATCGCCGCCAGCGCGCCGGGCGCGTCGCCGGCCAGGATCAGCGCCAGCAGGTCGCGCACGGCATTGCGATCCGACAGGCCCAGCATGTCGCGTACCGCATCGGCGCGCACCCCGCCGCCGGCCATGTCGGCATGGGCGATCGCCTGATCGAGGATCGACAGACCGTCGCGCGCGGACCCTTCCGCCGCGCGCGCGATCAGCGCCAGCGCCTCCGGCTCCGCCTCGGCCCCCTCCGCCGCGACCACATGCGCGAAATGCTTCGCCAGCAGTTCGGCGGGAATGCGGCGCAGGTCGAACCGCTGGCAGCGCGACAGCACCGTCACCGGCACCTTGTTCACCTCCGTCGTGGCGAACAGGAACTTCACATGCGCGGGCGGCTCCTCCAGCGTCTTGAGCAGGCCGTTGAACGCCGCCTTCGACAGCATGTGGACTTCGTCGATAATGTAGATCTTGTAGCGCGCCGACACCGCGGCATAGCGCGACGCCTCGATGATCTCGCGGATGTCGTCGATGCCGGTGTGGCTGGCGGCGTCCATCTCGATCACGTCGATATGGCGGCCCTCCGCGATCGCGCGGCACGGCTCGCACACCCCGCACGGCGCGATCGTCGCCCCGCCCTGCCCGTGCGGGCCGATGCAGTTGAGCGCCTTTGCGATCAGCCGCGCGGTGCTGGTCTTGCCCACCCCGCGCACGCCGGTCAGCAGGAAGGCATGCGCGATCCGGTCACGCTTGATCGCATTGGCCAGCGTCTGGACCATCGGTTCCTGCCCGATCAGCGCGTCGAACGTCTGCGGGCGATATTTGCGCGCCAGCACGCGATACGGCTGCGCGCCGGCCGGTGGCGCAGGGGGCGCGCCCAGATCGAGGGAGTCGGACATTGCGTTGCGATATAGGCACGCCAACGCGCGCTGTCGAAGGCGGAGATAATCGTCGCGCGATCCGGGCGAATGCCCGGCGTCAGGCGGGGTTCGCCGGTAACGGTGGTAGTATGCTGTCGTCCTGGGTTCCGGCGTTCGCCGGAACACGGTTGAGCCGCCGCGGTCGGCGTGCTCCTGCGCAGGCAGGAGCCCAGGGTTATGTCGCGCGACGGGTGATGCCGCACGTTTCCGTGATGGTCCAAGACGGGCTAGATGCGCCGCGGCGAAGCCGCGTCGTCGGACGGGTTCGGCCTTTACCCGCCCGTCGGCCGCGCTGGCGCGTCGTGCGGCGAGGATCGCCGCCTGCGCTCGGCGCGGTGGGAGCCGGGACGACCCGCGGCGAAATCGTTGTGGCTGCTTCCGTCAGGACCTGACCAGGTTGGCGACGACCACGTCCGCCCGACTCCCGCGCGCCATATGGCCGAGCCGGGCGGCGGGTTCAAGACCCATCGCCCGGCGGCCGGTCACGCCGTCACCAGCGCGCGCGATAGCAGCGGCGCACCGGGCCGTAATAGCTGTCCTGCCAGCGACATACCGTCCGCACGTCGCCCCACTGACGCCCGCGGTTCCAGCGCGGGCCGCGATCCCAGCGCGTGCCGCGGTTCCAGTGGCGGCCGCGATCCCAATGCCGTCCCGGTCCACGATCCCAGCCGGGGCCACGGTCCCAGCCCGGCCCGCGCGGATGCGCCGCGGCGGCGGTGGGGGTCAGCGCGCTCGCCGCAACGACGCCGGCGATGCTCAGTGCGATCAGTTTCATGTGCACCTACTCCTGCTCATGGTCTGTGTTGACAGACTAGGGCCGGGGCGCTGCACCTCCCCTGAACCTCACGGTAATCTCACGGTCAGCTTCCCCAGCGCCGCGTCGATCTGCACCTGGCACGCCAGCCGGCTGGTGCGGCGCGCGCCGGGGACGAGGTCGAGCATGTCCTCCTCCTCCTCGCCCGGCGGGGGGAGAAGATCGAAATCGGCGGCCTCGACGATCACATGGCAGGTCGCACACGCCAGATCGCCGCCGCACGTCCCCTCCAGCGGCTGGCCCGCGCGCTGCGCCACGTCCAGCAATCGCTCGCCTTGGGTCGCGGCTTCTTCCCGCACCGTGCCATCCGGCGCGACGAAGACGACGTTCATGCCGCCACCCGCTGCGCATCCGCCGCCGCGACGATCCGGTCGAGGGCGCCGCCAAGCTCGTCCACGGTCGTATAGCGCCCGAAGCCGATGCGGATCGAGGAGCGCGCCGCCGCCTCCGACAGCCCGATCGCGCGCAGCACGTGGCTGGCGCGTCCCGATCCGCTGGCACAGGCGGATCCGGCGGAAAAGGCAACATCGCGCAGGTCGCTCATCAACCGGTTGACGTCCAGCCCGTCGCGCCGGACGTTGATGTTACCGCGATAGCGATGCGCGCGCGATCCGTTGACGGCCCAGCCCGCCAGCCGTGCGCAAGCCACATCCCACAGGCGACCGACATGATCCGCGTCGGCCGCCGCGCGTTCCCTCAGAAGTTGCGCCGCCACCCCGAACCCCGCGCACAACGCCGGGGACAGCGTGCCCGACCGCCCGCCCTCCTGATCGCCGCCATGCAGCAGCGGGGCGGGCGCGATCCCGTCGCGCCGCCACAAGGCCCCGATCCCCTTGGGACCATGGACTTTGTGCGCGGAGATCGCGATCAGATCGACGCCATCGGGGATCGGCACCCGGCCATAGCCCTGCACCGCATCCACCAGCATCCATGCACCCGCATCACGCGCGAGCGCGGCCAGCTCCGCGACCGGCTGGATCACGCCGATCTCGTTGTTGACCAGCATCACGGCGACCAGCGCGGTGCCGGGCAGGATCGCGCCGCGCGCCGCGTCCATGTCGACTAGCCCATCCGCGCCGACCGGCAACACGACGGTATCGCCACCGCGCGCCGCGACCGCATCCAGCACCGCGGCATGTTCGGTGGCGATCGTCACCACCCGCCCGGCGGGCGCGCCCTTGATCGCCCAGTTGAGCGCCTCGGTCGCACCGCCGGTGAAGGCGACGCGGCCGCCTGCGGGCAGCAGCGCGGCGACGCGATCGCGCGCCACCTCCACCGCGGCGCGCGCGGCGCGGCCGGCGCGGTGCGGCGAATGGGGGTTGGCGTGCTGGTCGCGAAGCCACGGCAGCATCGCCTCGAATGCCTCGGGCGCCAGCGGGGTGGTCGCCTGGTAATCGAGGTAGGTCACGCCGCGACCCGCCGCGCATCCTTCGCCACGGCGCGCCATGCCGCGACGAACCGCTCCACCTCGTCTCGGGTCGTCGTCCGGCCGAAGCTGACGCGCACCACCTCGCGGGTCGACTCCTCGTTCCACCCCATCGCGCGCAGGACGTGGCTGGGCTTCAGGCTGCCGCTGGCGCAGGCGCTGCCCGCCGAGACCGCGATCCCGCTTATGTCGAAGCGGATCAGCTGCGCCGCCGCCGCGACGCCGGGCATCCGGTACGATCCGATCGCGGCATGACGCGGCGCGGCATCCGCCACCACCTCGCCCCCCGAACGGCGGATCGCGTCGTCGAGGTACGCGCGCAGTTCGGCATGGTCCGGCTCCGGCTCGGCCAGCGCGGCGGCATAGCCGAGCACGCCCGGCAGATTCTCGGTCCCGGGGCGATAGCCGCGCTCCTGCCCGCCGCTGGGGCTGAGCAGCGCCAGATCGCGGACCAGCAGCGCACCGACGCCGGGCGGGCCCCCGCGCTTGTGCGCGGACACCGCGACCAGATCGGCATGCTCGGCCAGCTCGGCCGATGCGGGCATCTGCGCCGCATCGACCAGCAGCACCCCGCCCTGCGCATGGACCGCTGCGGCGATCGGCGCGATCGGCTGTTTCACGCCCGTCTCGCTGTTACACCATTGCACCGCGACCAGCGCGTCGCCGACATCCGCCAGCGCGGCCATGTCGACCAGTCCGTCGGGCCCGACCGGCAGCACCGGCGCGCTGCCCGCCGCGCGCAGCGCCGCGTCATGCTCCACCGCCGACACGAACCGGCGCGCCCGCATCGCGCGCCCGATGCCGATCGCCAGCGATTCGCTCGCCCCGCTGGTGAACAGCAGTTCGTGGCGCCAGCCATAGGCGGCGGCGACCGCGCCGCGTACCGCCTCCAGCCGCGCGCGCGCGGCACGCCCCTCCGCATGGGGCGACGACGGATTGGCCCAGTCGCGCAGGCCCTGCGCCACCGCGTCGCGCGCGGCAGCGGTCATCGGCGTGGTGGCGGCATGGTCCAGATACAGGCGCCCGTCCGGGTTCGGGCCAGCGGTTGCGGTCAAGAAACGTTCCCTTATCGCACGGCGACCCTATATAGCGCGCTTTCCGCGCGGCCCAACGCCCGCCCAAAAGAACAAGAGTGACCATGCCCGAAGTCATCTTTCCCGGACCCGAAGGCCGCATCGAAGGCCGCTTCGCCCCCGCTCCCAAGCCGCGCGCGCCGGTCGCGATGATCCTGCACCCGCATCCCAATGCGGGCGGCACGATGAACGACCGCATCGTCCAGAACCTGTACAAGACGTTCCAGCGCCGCGGCTTCGCGACGCTGCGCTTCAACTTCCGCGGCGTGGGCAAGAGCCAGGGGACGTTCGACAACGGCATCGGCGAACTGTCCGACGCGGCTTCCGCGCTCGACTGGGTGCAGAGCTTCCATGCCGAGGCGTCGTCGACATGGATCGCGGGCTTCGGCTTCGGCGCGTGGATCGGGATGCAGCTGCTGATGCGGCGCCCGGAAATCCGCGGCTTCATCTCGGTCGCCCCGCCCGCCAACATGTTCGACTTCAGCTTCCTGGCGCCGTGCCCGTCGTCGGGCATCATCATCCAGGGCGCCGAGGACGAGGTGGCGACCCCGCTGGCGACTCAGAAGCTGGTCGACAAGCTGCGCACGCAGAAGCACATCACGATCCACCACGACGTGATCCCGCGCGCCAACCACTTCTTCGAGCATGAACTGGACGACCTGATGAAGTCGGTCGACACGTACCTGGACATGCGGCTGGATCCGAACAGCCCGATCAAGTGACGCTGGCGTGAGCGGATCGGCACCGCTGATCCGCGCCTCGCGCGCCAGCGCGGCCGGCGACGCATCGCGCCGTCCGACGACGCGGGCGTTGCCCGCGGCGCGCCGCCTGGAGGTGCAGCAAGAGCCGACAGCGGCCCCAGCCTGCGCTGGGGCGACGAATTCCCGGCCGTCACCCCCAGCGAAGGCTGGGGTCTTCCTCCGCCAGCGCGACGCCCGCTCACATCGTCCCGATCAGCACGTTGCCCACCAGCACCGCGGCCATCACCAGCATCAGCGCGCCCTTCTTCCGGTCGCGGCCGGTGGCGATCAGATAGCCGCCGCCGATCAGGCAGGCGATCGCGCCGAGCATCGCGATCGCGGGCGCAGCGCCGGCGATCGCGTTCATGCCACGTCCCCCGCCAGCGCGCGGGCATAGGCATCCATGTCGACATTGCCCCCCGACAGGATCACCAGCATCCCCGGCTCGGGCGGCACCTTCCCCGCCAGCACCGCCGCCAGCGCCGCCGCGCCGCCCGGCTCGATCACCAGCCGCAGCCGCTGCGCGGCCCAGCGTTGCGCCGCGGCGACCTCGCGCTCGCTCACCGCCACGCCGGTCGCGTCGCGGCGCGACAGCACGTCGAAGGTCAACGGCGAGACCTGCGGGGTCTGGAGCGAATCGCATGCGGTCGGCGGCGGATTGGGGCCGACCGGCTCGATCCAGCTCGCCTCCAGGCTGCGGCGCATGTCGTCCCAACCCTCCGGCTCGACGACGGTGATCCGCGCCTCCTTCAGCGCCAGCGCGATCCCCGCCGACAGGCCGCCACCGCCGCACGGCACGACGACATGGGTTGGTGCGCCCAGCCCCGCGTCGATCATCTGCCGCTCCGCCTCGATCCCGGCGCTGCCCTGCCCCTCGATTACCCAGGGGTCGTCGAAACTGGGGACCAACGTCGCGCCACGCGCCGCCGCCAGCTGGCCAGCGATCGCCTCGCGGCTTTGCGTCGCGCGGTCGTAGTCGACCACCTCGGCACCGAGCGCCAGCGTCGACTCGCGCTTCGCGCGCGGCGCGTCGGCGGGCATTACGATCGTTGCGATCATGCCCAGCCGCCGCGCCGCCCAGGCGATTCCCTGCGCGTGATTCCCCGACGAAAAGGCCACGACCCCCTTCGCGCGCGCCGAGTCGCTCATCGCGGTCAGCCGGTGCCACGCGCCGCGAATCTTGAACGCACCGATCGGCTGTAACGACTCCACCTTGAAGACGATCGGTATCCCACTGATGTCGTGGGTGAAAATCGGGGTCGGCGGCAGGATTTGCGCGATCTTGGCCGCGGCGTCCCGTACCCCAGCGCGCGTCGGCTGTCGCATAAACGTCACATTTGCACCTTTCGTCGCATCAGCCACTTTACAAGGCCGAACGTCGATCATATTTCGCGCCTCCGCTGCCCCATGGGACTTCCAACCGCAAGGCAGCTTTTTGTCACCGTATGCCGCAAGGCAATTGGAGGTCCCTTGAGTTGCACCAGCATCATCGCGCGCTGGGGCTAGCTGCCCCCTCGACCGCTTCCGCCACCTCCATCGGTGGAGCGATCGACATCGCCGCCCGTCGGCCGGTTCAGCCGGTGACGATCGTCCGTCCGCACGCAGCGGCACGGGCCGCCCGCTTCTTCACGGAGAAGTTTCCGGGCCGCTCGATGTACGCGGTGAAGGCGAACCCGTCGCCCGACCTAATCCGCATCCTCTACGACAATGGCGTGACGACGTTCGACGTCGCGTCGATCGCAGAGGTGCGTCTGGTCGCCCGTACCGTGCCCGACGCCACGCTCTGCTTCATGCACCCGGTCAAGGCCGAGGAAGCGATCGCCGAGGCGTATTTCACGCACGGCGTGCGCACCTTCTCGCTCGACAGCATGGAAGAGCTGTCGAAGATCGTCCGCGCCACCCGCGGCGCGACCGACCTGACGCTATGCGTCCGGCTGCGCGTGTCGTCGGAACATTCGAAGCTGTCGCTGGGCGCCAAGTTCGGCGTCGCGCCGGATGAGGCCAAGGAGCTGCTGCTCGCTACCCGCCAGGTCGCCGATGCGCTGGGCATCTGCTTCCACGTCGGGTCGCAGGCGATGACGCCGAACGCCTATGCCGAGGCGATGGAGCGCGTGCGCCAGGCGATCGTCGCGGCCGCCGTCACGGTGGACGTGATTGACGTGGGCGGCGGGTTCCCGTCGGCCTATCCGGGCATGGTGCCTGCGCCGCTGGAGCTGTATTTCGAGACGATCCACCGCGCCTTCGAAAGCCTGCCGATCAGCTATTCGGCGGAACTGTGGGCGGAGCCGGGCCGGGCGCTGTGCGCGGAATACAGCTCGGTCGTGGTGCGCGTCGAGCGTCGCCGCGGCGAGGAACTGTATATCAACGACGGGGCCTATGGCGCGCTGTTCGATGCCGCGCACATTGGCTGGAAATATCCGGTGGCGCTGCTGCGCGAGCCGGAATCGACCGTCCGCGATCATCCGTTCAGCTTCTGGGGTCCGACCTGCGACGATCTGGATCACATGCCGGGGCCGTTTCCGCTGCCCGCGGACGTGACCGTCGGCGATTATATCGAGATCGGGATGCTCGGCGCCTATGGCGCGGCGATGCGCACGGCGTTCAACGGCTTCACCTCCGACGAGACGGTGGTGGCCACCGACGAGCCGATGGTGTCGCTGTATCTCGCGGCGGCGCCGCGGGTCGCCAGCAACGTCGTCACGCTGTAACCGAACGACTTCACTGATTCGGCGGCGGTGCGGGACGATCCCCGCGCCGCCGCCGTGCGGGTTTTCGCGTCCCCCTCAACGACGTGCGTTACCCTGTGGGAGCCACCCATGACCGACACCCTCACCAAGACCGCGGCCGCCAACGCGCCGATCAACGACACCCGCAAGGCGGAACTGCTGTCGAAGACGGTCAAGCACATCGACATCAAGAGCTTCGACGCGCGCCCGATTGTCGATGCGATGGCCGACATGAGCTTCACCAGCCGCGACCTGGGCCGCGCGACGAAGATCTACAACCAGATGCTGGCCGACAAGGACTGCACGGTGTGCCTCGTCATCGCCGGCTCGACCTCGGCGGGCGGGTGCATGGACCTGTATGCCGATCTGGTGCGCAACAACATGGTCGACGTGATCGTCGCCACCGGCGCCTCGATCGTCGACATGGATTTCTTCGAAGGGCTGGGCCACAAGCATTACCAGGCGCTGGAGATCCCCGACGACGACACGCTGCGCTCGCTGTATATCGACCGCATCTACGACACCTACATCGACGAGGAGCAGCTGCAGGACTGCGACTTCACGATCAACAAGATCGCCGAGTCGCTGGAGCCCAAGCCCTATTCGTCGCGCGCGTTCATCCGCGAGATGGGCAAGTACCTGGCCGAGCACGGCAAGAAGGAGAACAGCCTCGTCAAGCTTGCCTATGAGCATGACGTTCCGATCTTCTGCCCGGCGTTCGTCGACAGCTCGGCCGGGTTCGGGCTGGTCAAGCATCAGGTCGATGCCGCGAAGGAAGGCCGCCCGTACATGGTGCTGGACGCGATCGCCGACTTCCGCGAGCTGACGCAGATCAAGATCGAGGCGGGCGTCACCGGCCTGTTGATGATCGGCGGCGGCGTGCCGAAGAACTTCATCCAGGACACCGTCGTCTGCGCCGAGATCCTTGGCCACCACGACGTCGAGGTGCACAAGTACGCGGTGCAGATTACCGTCGCCGACGTGCGCGACGGCGCCTGTTCGTCCTCCACGCTGCAGGAAGCGGCCAGCTGGGGCAAGGTGAACACCGCGATCGAGCAGATGGTGTTCGCGGAGGCCGGCTCGGTCATGCCGCTGCTGGCGTCGGACGCCTATCACCGCGGCCTGTGGAAGGACCGCCCGGTGCGCAAGTGGGCGTCGATCTTCCCCGCCTGATAGCGCCCCCGATCGAAATGTGAGAAGCCTCCCTCGTAACGGTACGGGGGAGGCTTTTTCATGCACGCGGAGATTCTGCGCCCGGTGGTGGTGCTGATCGGCTGGTCGCTGGTCATGCTGGCATGGGTGATCGCGACGCGCCTGCCGGCGATGCGCGCGGCGGGGGTCGACTTGGCGCGGCTGGTGGGATCGAAGGCAAGCGACGCCGATGCCGCGCTGCCGCCGCACATCCAGTGGAAGGCGCATAACTACAACCACCTGATGGAGCAGCCGACGCTGTTCTATGCGGTGTGCGGGGTGATCGCGTTGACCGGCACCGGCAACGGCGTCAACGCCTGGATCGCCTGGGCCTATGTCGCATTGCGGATCGCGCACAGTCTGGTGCAGACGACCGTCAACCGGGTACAGCCGCGTTTCATGCTGTTCCTCGCCTCCACGCTCGCGCTCGCCGCGCTGACGCTCCACGCCGCGCTGGCGGTATTCTGATGGCCAGGGGCGAGACGTTCGAGCGCCACCGCCAGCCGTGGACCGCAGACGAAATCCAGAAGCTGCATACGCTCGCCAAGAAGGGCATGGCGCTGAAGGCGATCGCCAAGGCGCTGAAGCGCAGCGAGGAATCGACCAGGGACCGCGCCAAGGCCGACGGACTGTCGATCGCCAAGCTGCGCTGACCGTGCCCTAGTCGCCGGCAAATCCCCAGGCGGAAACCCCGCGTTCGCGCTCGTTGACCAGCAGCGCGCGGCCGGCGGGCGGCGCCGACCGCTGCGGGCAGGCGCTGCGGTGGCACATCCGGCACCCCGTGCCGATCGGGGTCGCGGCGCCGTCCAGATCGACGCCGCGCGCCGCCGCCAGCGCGCCGGCCTGCGCCGTCGCGACGCCCAGCCCGATCGCGAATTCGGCGGCGACGATATTGGCCCCCGCCCCCACCCCGCCGCCCTGCGCCGCGACCGCGCGCGCGATCGTGAACCAGCGCGCACCGTCCTCCAGCTCGACCAGCTGCGTCACCGGATGCCCGGCACGGTCGAAGGCGTGGTGCAGCCGCCATAGCGGGCAGCGCGCCTCCCCCTCGACCAGCGGCGACTGGCTGGCCCCTGCGAATCGCTTCGACGGCTGGCCCGCGCGGTCGATGCGGATCATGAAGAAGGCCAGCCCGCGCGCGCCGACGCGCTGGAGCGTGGTCAGCCGGTGCGCGACCTGTTCGAACCCCACGCCGAAGCGGCGTTGCAGGATATCCAGGTCATAGCCGGTCGCCTCGCACGCGCGCAGGAAGCGGGCATAGGGCATCATGATCGCGGCAGCGAAATAGCTGGCGAGGTGGCGGCGGAACAGCCGCTCCGCCGCGCGATCCTGGAAGCCCGCGCCGCGCGCCAGCGCTTCGATCTCGGTACGCGCCTCCAGTTGCGCCAGCTGGACCGCCAGCGCGAAAGTACGCGCGGACGGGTCCAGCCGCTCGCTCAGCTGCAATTGCCGCGCGTGCAGGTCCAGCCGGCGGAGCAGGTCGGGCATCACCTCCACCGGCAGGATGCGGATCGCCAGCCCGTGGCGGACGCGCAATCGCTCGACCAGCGCGCCGTACAGGTCGGCCGCGACCAACCGCAGGTCGTCGGCGACCGCTTCCGCCGCGGCGTCCAGGTCGGGGAAATGGTTGCGCCAACGTTCGATCTCGCGGCGCACCGCGCCGGACGGGTCGTCGCCGGTGGCGGCCGGTGCGGGGCCGGTCCCGCCGCCGCCGATCCGGTCGAACGCGCGCGCGAATGCCTCCACCCCGCCCGGCGCGGCGGCCAGCCATTCCTCCACCTCGGCACGGTCGATCTCGATATCGGCGAACATCGGGTCGCCCAGCCGGCGGCGCACCGCGTCGGCCCCGCCGCCCGGTTCGCCCGCGGCCAGCGCGCGCGCGTCGAAATCGTAGCGTTCGGCCAGCTCGACCAGCAGCCCGGCCGGCAGCGCCCGCTGATTGCGTTCGATCAGGTTCAGATAGCTGGCGGAAATGTCGAGCGTCTCGGCCATCGCCGCCTGCGTCAGCCCCAGCCGGCGGCGCAGTCGTTTGACCGCATGTCCCGCCAGCACCTTCTCCCGCACCATCGCCAATCCTGTAAATACTTTACAATATGACGCTCATTTATCTCGTTTCCACTAACGATGCGACACGAAAGCGCATGAAATTGTCTCATCGCCCGTCGATTCGTGGATTACACACGTCTCACACGGAAGGAGACACCCGATGACCAACGAACCCGCCCGCAGCCGCGCCGTCTTCTCCACCGAAGACTTCGGCCTGATGAAAGAAGCCGTCGCGCATTACGTCCGCCAGATCGCCGACGATCCGCGCTCCTCGAAATTCTCCGCGCTCTACCACCGCCTCGGCCGGCTCGGCTGAGGCCACCCGCTTATCGCTTCCTGGGGAGGAAGGGTGTCCCGCCGGTGCTGCAACGGTGCCGGCGGGCACTTCCGCAGCGCCCCGACCCCAAGCAAAAGGACATTCCGCACGTGACCTATCAGGACAACATCGCCTCCGCCGCGCAAGCGATCGGCGCCCGCAACGGCACGTGGGACGGGATCGACGCCGAAGCGGTGGCACGCATGAAGCTGCAGAACCGCTTCAACACCGGGCTGGATATCGCGAAATACACCGCCGCGATCATGCGCCGCGACATGGCCGCCTATGATGCGGATCCCGCCAGTTACACCCAGTCGCTGGGCTGCTGGCACGGCTTCATCGGGCAGCAGAAGCTCATCAGCATCAAGAAGCATTTCGGTACCACCAAAGGCCGCTACCTGTACCTGTCGGGCTGGATGGTCGCCGCGCTGCGCAGCGACTTCGGCCCGTTGCCCGACCAATCGATGCACGAAAAGACCAGCGTGCCCGCGCTGATCGAGGAGCTGTACACCTTCCTGAAGCAGGCCGACGCCCGCGAACTGGGAATGATGTTCCGCGATCTGGACAAGGCGCGTCAGAGCGGCAACGAGGTGGAGGCGCAGCGGCTGATCCACGCGATCGACCACTACGAAACGCATGTCGTGCCGATCATCGCCGATATCGATGCCGGGTTCGGCAACGCCGAGGCGACCTACCTGCTCGCCAAGAAGATGATCGAGGCGGGCGCCTGCGCGCTCCAGATCGAGAACCAGGTGTCCGACGAAAAGCAGTGCGGCCACCAGGATGGCAAGGTCACCGTGCCGCACGAGGACTTCCTCGCGAAGGTGCGCGCGTGCCGCTACGCCTTCCTGGAACTGGGCGTCGACGACGGCGTCATCGTGACGCGCACCGATTCGCTGGGTGCCGGCCTGACCAAGCAGATCGCCTATTCCAAGGAGCCGGGCGACATCGGCGACCAGTATAACGCCTTCCTCGATTGCGAGGAGGTGACCGACGTCACGCAATTGCGCGGCGACGTGGTGATCGAGCGCGACGGCAAGCTGATGCGGCCCAAGCGGCTGGCGTCGAACCTGTTCCAGTTCCGCGAAGGCACCGGAGCCGACCGCTGCGTGCTCGACTGCATCACCAGCCTCCAGAACGGTGCCGACCTGCTGTGGATCGAGACCGAGAAGCCGCATATCGAGCAGATCGCCGGCATGGTCGACCGTATCCGCGCCGTCGTTCCCGACGCGAAGCTGGTGTACAACAACTCGCCCAGCTTCAACTGGACGCTCAACTTCCGCCAGCAGGTGTACGACCGCTGGGTCGAGGAGGGGCGCGACGTCGGCGGCTATGACCGGGCGAAGCTGATGAGCGCTGACTATGACGCGACCGAACTGGCGCGGCAGGCGGACGAGAATATCCGCACGTTCCAGAGGGATGCGTCGGCGCGAGCCGGCATCTTCCACCACCTCATCACGCTGCCGACCTATCACACCGCGGCGCTCAGCACCGACAATCTGGCGCGTGAATATTTCGGCGACGCGGCGATGCTGGGCTACGTCAAGAACGTGCAGCGGCAGGAGATCCGCCAGGGCATCGCCTGCGTGAAGCATCAGAACATGTCCGGCAGCGATATCGGCGACGATCACAAGGAATATTTCGCCGGTGACGCCGCACTGAAGGCGGGCGGGGTCCATAATACGATGAACCAGTTCGCCGCCTGATCGGCCGGCATCTTCATCGCGACACCCGCGGATCGCACGGTCCGCGGGTGTATTTTCTTGCAATACGACGCTCGACTGTCGCGGCCATGCCACAAACCGTCGCGGCGATGCGCCTGGGGCCGAACATCTTGTCGCTTCGCGGTTGCAGTATCGCGCGCTTCATGAGATGCCGCGATCTCCTATCCAGGGAGTATCGTATGAAGCTTCGTACCTATCTCGCTGCCGCTGCCGCCGCGTCGCTCGCGGTCGCTCCGGCGATGGCCGCTCCGGCCAACCCGGCTGCCAGCCTGTCGGTCGCCAAGTCGGCGCGCGCGTCGACCGCGTCGGTCAAGAAGAACGACGTCGCCGGTGGCGGCGTGATCGTCGCGATCCTGGCGGCGGCGGCGGTTGTCGCCGGCATCGTCATCATCGCCGACGACAACGACTCGGACAGCAACTAAGCTGACCGGACGGGGGAGGGAGCGGCCGGCCGCCCCTCCCCTGCCTACTTCTTCCGCCTCTCCGTCGTGTCGAGCGATGCTCCGCGACGCCGACAGGCCCCGCCAGCCGCGCCGCCCGGTCCGGGAAGAGGCCGGCACGCCGCCGTGGAACGGCGCACCCAACCGATCACGCTTCGCCCAGCGCCTCCGCCACGACGCGGTTGACGATCTTGCCGCCGCGCACGTTCACGCCCTCCATCAGCCCGGCATCCGCCTCGGCCGCGGCATAGCCGCGATCGGCGAGCGCGAGGCCATAGGGCAGCGTCGCATTGTTGAGCGCGTGGCTCGACGTCAGCGGCACCGCCCCCGGCATGTTCGCGACGCAATAGTGGATCACGCCATCGACCTCATAGGTCGGCTCGGCATGGGTAGTGGCGTGGCTGGTCTCGAAACAGCCGCCCTGATCGATCGCGACGTCGACCAGCACCGCGCGCGGTTTCATCAGCTTGAGCATCGGGCGCGTCACCAGCTTGGGCGCCGACGCGCCGGGGATCAGCACCGCGCCGATCACCGCATCGGCCTCCGACACCTCATGCTCGATCGACTCCAGCGTCGACACGCGCGTGCGCACCCGGCCCTGGAACAGCTCGTCCAGTTCGCGCAGCCGCGGGATCGAGCGATCGATGATCGTCACCTCCGCGCCCAGGCCCACCGCCATTCGCGCGGCATGGGTGCCGACCACGCCGCCACCCAACACGACGATCCGCGCCGGCTGCACGCCCGGCACGCCGCCGATCAGCACGCCGCGCCCGCCGTTCACCGCCTTCAGCGCGGTGCCCGCGGCCTCGATCGACAGCCGCCCGGCGACTTCGCTCATCGGCGCCAGCAGCGGCAGGTGCCCGCGCCCGTCGGTGACGGTTTCATAGGCCACGGCGGTAACGCCCGACGCCTGGAGCCCGCGCGCCTGCTCGGGATCGGGGGCGAGGTGCAGGTAGGTGAACAGGATCTGGTCCTCGCGCAGCTGCACCCACTCGCCCGGCTGCGGCTCCTTCACCTTCACCACCATCTGCGCGGTGGCGAACACCTCCGCGGCGGTATCGACGATCCGCGCGCCGGCGGCGCGATAGGTGTCGTCGTCGGCAGCGATCCCGGCACCGGCTTTCGTTTCCACGATCACCTCATGCCCGCGCGCGACATACTCGCGCACCGCGCCGGGCGTCAGGCCGACGCGATATTCATGGTTCTTGATTTCCTTGGGAACACCGACGCGCATCGTCTCTCTCCGTCTTCGCGATGAAGACGATCGTATCGCAATCCGCGCGCACGATCCGCGCGAAGTGCGCGCACGCTACTTGCGATGCCGTGATATTTCTGCGCCAATCCGCGTCATGACGCAGGAATATCCCGCCATCGACCGGATCGACCGGCGACTCATCGCGCTACTGCTCGCCAATGCGCGCGCCACCGCCTTCATGCTCGCGGACGCGATCGGGCGCTCGGCGAGCGCGGTCGGGCGGCGACAGCGCGCGCTGGAGGAAGCCGGCGTCATCACGGGCTACGAAGCGCGGGTCGATCTGGCGCGGCTCGGCTATCGCACGATCGTCCACATCAAGATGACGCTGGAAAGCCAGCGCAAGGACGTGCTGGAAGCGTTCGAGGCCGCGATCGTCACCAGCCCGTCGGTGGTGCGCTGTGACCTGATGTCGGGAAACGACGATTATCTGGTGACGGTGCGCGCGCGCGACCTGACGCATTTCGCCGCGATCCACCGCGAGGAACTGTCGCGGCTGCCCGGCGTCACCCGGATGGAATCGGGCTTCGTACTGCGCGAGGTGGTCAGCCCGCGCCTCCCCCTCGCGCTGCTCGACTAGCCGCGGGTTACAGCGACTGGCCGTCGTCCACGTCGATCACCGAACCGGTGACCATCGCGGAGGCGTCGGACGCGAAATACAGCAGCAGGTCGTCCAGCCCGTCGATCGGCATCAACCGGCGGCGGTGGAACCCTGCGATATGCGCCTTGCCGCCGTCGGTGTCGAACCAGTCGCCGTTGATGTTGGTGCGGATATAGCCGGGCTGGATCACGTTGACGTTGATCCCCGAACGTACCCATTCGCGCGCCAGGTTGCGGCCCAGATGCGCGACCGCCGCCTTCGACGCGGCATAAGCGCTGTCGCCGGTGCCGGTCTGATGCGCGGTGATAGACCCGATCAGCACGATCCGCCCGCGCCCGGTGTCGCGCACGCCCGCCGCGACCAGCCGCCGCGCGCCTTCCCGCGCGGTCAGCAGCACGCCGGTCAGGTTGACGTCGATCGTGGCGCGCAGCGCCGCGGCGGCGACGTCGGTGGAGCGGCCGGCATTGCTTTGCCCGGCGTTGGCGACGACGGTGTCGATCGTGCCGAACTGCGCCTGCCCCGCGTCGAACGCCGCCGCGATCGAGGCATCGTCAGTCACGTCCATCGCCACCGCCAGCGCCCGATCGCCCAGCCGTTCCGCCAGCCGCTGAACCGCGTCCAGGCGCCGCGCAGCGACGACCACCTTCGCCCCCGCGGCGACGAATCGCTCCGCAAAGTGCGCGCCCAGCCCGGACGATGCGCCGGTCACCAGCGCCACGCGTCCCGTCAGATCGAACGCCATCATCCCCTCCCCGCCTGTTTCGCCACGCCCGTTTCACAAAAACGCGGGTGTTTCAACCGTGCGATCAAGGGACAGGAACGGTCCGCGGGCGGTATGCCCGCCCGCCGACGGCGTCCCCGCGTTATGCCTTCGGCGCGGTCAGATGCGCGCTGAGGTGTTTGTTCATCTCGAACATCGAGACGGACTTCTTGCCGAAGATCTTCTCCAGCTTGGCATCGCCGTTGATCTGGCGCCGGTCCTTGGCGTCCTGCAAATCGTGCTTCTTGATGTATTCCCACACCTTGCTGACGACTTCGCTGCGCGGCAGGTCCTTCTTGCCGACGATCTCCGCCAGGTCCGCGGACGGGGTGACCGGCGCGGTGATGCCGCCACGTGCGCCGCCGGCGGGCTTCGCCTTCTTGGCCGTGGTCTTGGTGTCGCTTTTGGCCTTCTTTTCCGGTGACTTCGCCATCGCTGCTCTCCAATCGTTACCCCGTTCCGATCGAGCAGCGGCGGTTGTGACACCGCCGCGACTCCATGGACGCGACCCCTTGCGTACCAACAGCGTGGCGCGACCGCTACCGTGACGGTGGCATCGTGCGCCTAATCGATCCGCTTACAGACGCGACGGGCCTATCCGCCGTAGTGTGACGCGGCATCACGGTGGAGTGGATCGATGGTCGGCGTGGAATCGCGGGTGAGTGTCGCCGGTACGGCGCGGTCGTCGCTGGATAGCGCGGGGAGCACGCCGGGCACCGCCCCGGGGCCGCTGGACCGGTTGATGGCCGGCGGCCGCGCGCTGTCGCAGTTCCGCGGCGATACCGGCGTCCATGTGGTCAAGGCCGGCGAGACGCTGTCGCAGGTCGCGCGGGCGGCGGGCACCGACTGGCAGACGCTGGCGCGGATCAACGGCCTGCCCGACCCCGACCGGCTCCGCGTCGGCCAGCGGATCGAGCTGCCCGATGCGCCGCGCGTCCATGTGGTGCGCAGCGGCGAGACGCTGTCGGGCATCGCCAGGGACGCCGGCGTCAGCGCCGCATCGCTGGCACAGCGCAACCATATCGCCAATCCCGACCTGATCCACCCCGGCCAGCGGCTGTCGATCGCGGGCAGCCCCGCCCCGGGTG
This sequence comes from Sphingomonas ginsenosidimutans, assembly GCF_002374835.1. GTDB lineage: Bacteria > Pseudomonadota > Alphaproteobacteria > Sphingomonadales > Sphingomonadaceae > Sphingomonas > Sphingomonas ginsenosidimutans. The sequence goes on along the minus strand of NZ_NWVD01000008.1, from coordinate 114,790 downwards.
CGCGACCGGTCACAGCGCCGGTTACCGCCGCTCCGGCCAGGCCGGCGGCGGCGGCGGGCGCAACGCTGACGCCCGGTGCCGCATCGCTGCGCGCAGCGGATATCGCGGCGGCGCGCGCAGCGGGGCACCAGTCGATCGGCAAATGCTACGCCTGGGTGAAGACCGCGCTGCAGCAGTCGGGCGCGGTCCCCGATTACATGCCAGGCGTCGCTGCGAAGGATGCCGGCCCGACGCTGGAACAACGCGGCTTCGTCAACCTGACGAACCAGCCCGGCAATACGATCCGATCGCCGTATGACGCGCCCAAGGGGGCGGTGCTGGTCTATGGCGCCGCACCGGGCGCGGTGGATAGGAATGCCAGATACGGCCATATCGAGATCCGCACCGGCACCGGCTTCGCCAGCGACTATGCCTCCGCCAACGCGCGCACCGGCAGCGCGGCGAACGGGCTGGAGGGGCGTGGGCGCGTGCTGACCGGCGTCTATGTGAAGCCGGATGCGGCGGCGTCCAGCGCGGCGGGGGCGAGCGCGGCCGCCGCCGACGGCGCCTATGCCCCCGCCAACCTCAAACTGGGCGCCAACGATCGCTATCGCGACGCGATCGTCGAGGCCGCGACGCGCACCGGCATGACGCCGCAGACGGTCGCGGCGATCATCGATGCCGAAACGCTGAAGGATGCCGATGGCGTGTGGCGCGACGATGCCGCGGCGGGCACGTCGAGCGCGGTCGGCATGACGCAATTCCTGAAGGGCACGTGGATCGGCGAGGCGACCCGCGCCGGCGGTATCCTGAATGCCGAGGCGAAGGCGGCGGGGATGGTGGATGCGAACAACCGCGTCGTCGACGAACCGGGGCTGCTGGCGCTGCGCACCGATGCGCGGCTGTCGATCCTGGCCGGTGCCGATTATGCGCGGCAGAACCTGTCGTCGCTGACGCGCAGCGGCGCGATCCCGGCGGATGCCGATCCGGCGGCGCTCGCCAAATATGCCTATGTCGCGCATCACGAGGGGTTGGGCGGGGCGCGCGGATTCCTGTCGGGCGACATGCGCTACCTGCGCGATGCCACGTTCGAGGCGAACGTCCCCGCCGCCAGCCGCCAGCGGTATCTGGATGCGGCAGGCGGCAGCGAACCGCTGGCGTATCGCAACTGGCTGTCCGACTATATCGACCGGCGCATCGACGTGACTCGGTTCATGAACGACAGCACCGGCGTCGCGGTGCCGGCGATGCGGTCGCTGCTGCGGTGAGCGGGCTTTGGACGCGGCGCCGGCTGCGCTAGGGGCATCGGCCATGTCATGGAAGCCCGTCGCCCCCGCCGCCCTGCTGGCGCTTGCTGCCTGCGGCGCGGCTCCCGCCCCGTCGCCCGACCCGTCGCCCCGCCCCTCGGCGTCGACGACGACGCAGGACGGCGCGTTCGCGGCGTGTCGCACCCGCGCCGATGGCGATGCCGCCGCGATCCAGGCCTGCGCCGACACCGAGCTGGCGCGGATCGCCCATGCGCTGCCCGATCATCCGGAGGCAGCGACCCGCCACGCCGCCGCGCTGCGCGCGCTGGGTGACGACGCGATCGCGCGCGGCACCTTCGGTCAGGGGGCGGCGGCGCAGGTCGCGGTCGCCGATGCCGCGGTGCGCCTGTCGCAGCAACGCGCCGCATGGCTGGCGGGCGGCACGCCACCGGCGGGGCGCGGCGATCCGACACGGCTGGGCGACGCCGCGCGCGCCGCCTGGTCCGCCAGCCGCGCCGCCGCCTGCGCCGCTTATCGCGTCACGGATTGCGCCGCGCGGTACGACGCGCTGCTCAACACCTATCAACCCGCAGCGGAGCCGACCCCGATGCCCGAACCTGCGACCACCAACGCCGGCCTGCCGCTGCCCGATTGCGCCGAGGTGAAGGCCGCCGGGCTGGTCGGCGGCGCGCTGGGCGATGCCTTCTATCGCCGCTATCCCACATCGCTCGCCGATCCGAAGGGGGTCGACCACGTCACGCTGGACGGCGCGGCGATCGACAATGTCGTGGGCTATCTGGCGTGCGTCGCGACGCTGACCGATGGCGACCCGACCGTCGCGGACAATGCCGCCGCGCTGTTCGCCAGCCCGCGCCACGGCGTCGCCGCCTTCGCCGCGCTGACGACCCGAGCGAAGGCCGAGACGCCCGAGGGCAAGGGCGCCGCCCGGTTCCTGCAACAGATGAAGGCGATGGTCGACTGACCTGGAGCGGTTTGCGACCGCTCTAACCGGCGGCGTGCGGCAGGGCGATCGCTACGCTCAGCCCGCCGCCGGGCGCCTCGCCCAGCGCCATCCGGCCGCCGCACAGCGTCAACAGCTCGCGCACGATCGCCAGGCCGAAGCCGTCGCCGGACGGCCCCTCGTCCAGCCGGATGCCGGGTGCCATCGCCTGTTCGCGCAACTCCGCCGCGATCCCCGGCCCGTCGTCGGCGATCGTCAGCAGCACCGCGTCGTCCCGCGCCGCCGCGGACATCGCCACCCGGCCGGCCGCATGGCGCGCGGCATTGTCCATGACGTTGCCGACGATCTCCGCCAGATCATGCGCATCGACCGCGACGATCAGGCCGGCGGGCACGTCGACCGCGATCGCCGCATGGCGGTGGAGCGCCCCGATCGCGCCCGCCACGTCCGCGACGGTGACGGACAGGTCGGTCCGCGCGCGGCGGGCGATCGCGGCGGTGCGCGCGCGCGCCAGGTGGTGGCGGATTACCCCCTCGATCCGCGCCAGCTGCGCCGCCGCAGCGCCATCCGGCGGCAGGGTGAGCGCCAGCGTGGCAACCGGCGTCTTGAGCGCATGGGCGAGGTTCGCCGCCGATCCGCGCGCCGCCGCAAGCGCCGCCGCGCCCTCCGCCGCCAGCGCGTTGAGTTCCGCCGCCAGCGGGCGCAGTTCGTCGGGCTGGTCCTCGTCCACCTGTTCGCGCACGCCGTGGCGGATCGCCGCGACCTGATCGCGCAGCGCCAGCACCGGGCGGAGTACCCAGCGCCACTGGACGAACGCGGCGACGGCGAAGATTGCCGCCAGCGCCGCGATCACCGACAGCAGCGGGAACAGCGCAGCGCGGATCGGCTGGGCGATCACCCGTGCAGGCGCGGCGGCGGTCAGCGTCACCGTGCCCGCAGCGGTCGCGATCGTCGCCTGCCGGGCGTGGATTGGCCCGTCGGCATCGACGCCCTGTTGCGGCCTCGGCCCACGCCCCGCACCCGGCGGCGGGGGCGCATCGGGCGGCGGTGGGGGACCGGGCGGATGGATCGGCTCCAGTCGCGGGAAGTCCGCCGATCCGACGCGCCCGCGCGGGCCGTCGATCCGCCAGCGCCACCCCGGCCCGTCCTCCAGCACCGCCAGGCGCTCGCCTAGCCGAGCGCTATCCACCGCGCCGTCGTCGCCCACCGCGCTCGCCAGCACCGCCAGCTGCGCATCGAGCCGCTGGTCCACCCCGCGCGTCACGAACCGTTCCAGCGTGTCCGCCATCACCCAGGCCGCGCACGCCAGCGCCAGCAGTGTCGCGCCGGCCGACAGCGCCAGCATCCGCGCGCGCAGCGACCCGGGGATCAGCCGGTGCATCAGGCGGCGGCGGGGCATATCAGACGGTATCCGCGCCCGCGCACGGTGTCGATCATCGTCGCGCCGATCTTGCGCCGCAGCCGGCCGATAATGACCTCAAGACTGTTCGAATCGACGTCCGCATCACCTTCGTACACGCGCTCCAGCAGCTCCAGCCGTTCGATCACCACGTCGCGGCGCAGGATCAGCTGCGACAGCACGCGCCATTCGAACGCGGTCAGCTTCAGCGGCAGGCCGTCGAGCTCGAACTGCCCGGTCTGGCTGTCGAAGGCGAGCGCCCCGCACACGATCCGTGGCTGCGCATGGCCCGCCGCACGGCGCACCAGCGCGCGCAGGCGGATCATCAGTTCCTCGACGCGGAACGGCTTGGTCAGGTAATCGTCCGCCCCCGCCTTGAACGCGGTCACCTTGTCCGCCCATGCCTCGCGCGCGGTCAGCACCAGCACCGGAAGCGCGCGCCCCGCCGCGCGCCACGCGGTCAGCACGCCCGCCCCGTCCAGCCCCGGCAGGCCGAGGTCGAGCACCGCCGCGTCATAGATTTCGGTTTCGCCCAGATGCTGCGCGTCGATGCCGTCGGCGGCGATGTCCACCGCGCAATGTTCGGCACGCAGCGCCCGCGCGATCGCGTCGGCCAGATCCGGGTCGTCTTCCACCAGCAGGATACGCATCGCCGTCGCCTAGCTCCACTGCCTAAACCGAAACTGAACCGCCGGGTTCAGCGCGCGTCGGCCCCGCCGGCCTATCCGGTGACTCGTCCGACGTGAAGGAGACGACGAATGACTGATGCAAAGAAGCTGGCCGGCCGTGTGCCGCCGCGCACCCGCATGGCGCTGTCCGCCGCGGCCTTGCTGGCGATCGGGGCCGCGGGCGGTGCCGGCGCGGTGCAGCTGACCCGCCCCGGCGTGGAGATGGCGCCGACCGTACCGACCGCGATCGCCCGATTGCCGCAGGCATCGGGGATCGTGACGGTGAAGGGCCGGGTCGCCGAAACCTATGGCAACCAGTTCGTGGTGCAGGACGGCACTGGCCGCACGCTGGTCGACGCCGGTCGGCACGGCGGCAGCGACGTGCGGGTCGGCAGCGTGATGACGGTGCAGGGTCGCTATGACGACGGGCGGCTGCGCGCCTCCTACCTGGTCGATCCGCAGGGGCGCGTCGACGCGGTCGGCGCTCCCCCGCCACCGCCGCCGCATGGCGGACCGGGCGCGCCCCCGCCGCCGCCGGGTGCAGGTGCGCCGCCGCCGCCCCCGCCGGGTGGCCCCGGCGCGCCCCCGCCCCCGCCCCCGCCGCCCGGCGCAGGCGCACCGCCCCCGCCGCCCGGCGCAGGCGCACCGCCCCCGCCGCCGGCCGCGGGAGCAGCGCCCCCGGCCCCGCCCGCCGGCACCGCCTCGCGGCGCTAGGCATACAGGCCCACGGCTCCCGTAACGGGGAAAGCTGTCGGCCGAAGACCTGACAAAGGGGTGTCGCGCCATGGCGGGCGTGGCACCCCTATTGTCGCGCGCGGAGTCGCAAGACGACGAACGGCTTTCGGGGTCGCGCGGAGGTGCCGCGCCTGCCGTGACGGCGGCGGGGAAATTCAGGCCGGTGATGGGGCGCTTGGCGCGTTGTGCACGGCCATGATCTTCGCGGCTTCGCGGTAACGAGCCCCCGGCGGCCACCCTGGACCGGATCGACATTCACCCTGACGAGCCGTCGAGCGACGTCGGCGCCTGTCCTCAGCGCGAAGGGGTGATGACCCGGCCTAGCCGTGATCGGCGATGAAGCGGTCGAACGTCTGTTGCGTCAGCGGGACGTGGAACTGGCAGCCCGCGACCAGATCGTCGGACCAGACGATATCCGCGCCCATCGCGCCCAGGCCGGGGACGTTGAGCAGGATCGTCGAGTTCGGGGCCATGCTGCTATAGGCATGGAGCCGGCAGCCGTGGAGCGAGATGTCCACGACGCGGCACAAGGTGCGCTGCATGCACCCTTCCCCCAGTTGCACGTCGAGGGAGACCGGCGCGCGCGGGCTGCGGCGGCGGTTGGTGGTGCGCTCGGCAAGGGCGAATTCTGCAACGAACATGGCGGCGACCCTACGCCGCCATGCCTAATTCACGGTTAACGTTACCGCGGCGCTTACTTGCGCAGCGTGAGACCGCCACCGAACCGCTTGTTGAAGCGCGCGACCTGGCCGCCCGAATCCAGCACCTGGCCGCGGCCGCCGGTCCATGCCGGGTGCGCCAGGGGGTCGATTTCCAGCGTCATCGTGTCGCCTTCCTTGCCCCAGGTGGAGCGGGTTTCGTACACGGTGCCGTCGGTCATCTGCACCTTGATCATGTGATAGTCGGGGTGGGTGTCTTTCTTCACGTCGCGTCGCTCCTGATGCGGCTGGTTTCCGACCAGCCAAAAGAGAAGGCGCGCGCCTAGACCAGCGCGCGCCCGATGTCAAAATCTGTCGTCGGCCGATCGTGGCCGGCGGTTTCAGCCCGCCTTGGGCGGATCGGCGATCATCGCGGTGAAGCTCGCCTCGGCCGCGACCTGTCCGTCGATCCTGGCGACACCGGCGAACTTGCACACGCTGCTGCGCTTCTGGACGAACTCGACCTCTAGGCTCAGCAGCACGCCCGGTTCCACCGGCTTGCGGAACTTGGCGTTCTCGATCGCCATGAAATAAACCAGCTTGCCCGATCCGGCGAGGCCGAGGCTTTCCACCGCCAGCACGCCGGCGGCCTGCGCCAGCGCCTCGACGATCAGCACGCCCGGCATGATCGGACGGCCGGGAAAATGTCCCTGGAAGAAGCCTTCGTTGATCGTCACCGCCTTGATGGCACGGATCGACCGGTCGGGGATGATCTCCTCGACCCGGTCGACCAGCAGCATCGGGTAGCGATGCGGCAACGCCGCCATCACGCGCGCGATGTCGAACGGCCCGATCGGGCCGCCCGTCACCGCAGCGTCAGCCGCCGTGCCGCTCACCGGCCGGCGGGGGCGCGGTTGTTGCTGGCGGCGGGGGCGGCAGCGGCGGCGCCCTGCTGCTGCTGCTGACCCGGCTGCCAATTGGCCGGCGGAGTGATGCCGACGGTCGGCACGGTACGGTCCAGCTCGGCGGTAATCGCCGAGGTGATGTCGGCGGTCGGCTGCGCGAACAGCGCCGCGTTCGGGCGCAGCAGCAGGCTGACGTTCTTCGCGCGGACCGCCGCGCTCACCGCGTCGGGCAGCTTGGCGGAGATCTGCTCCAGCGCATAGGCCTGCGCGCGGCTGGCCGGCGCGGTCAGCCGCTGCAGCTCGGCATTGCCGGCCTGCTCCTTGGTCTGGATCGCGGTCGCCTGCGATCGCAGCGATGCCTCGGTCGCGCCGGGGGCGGCGGCGGCCTTCTGGTAGGCGTCGACCAGCGGCTGCAGCTCGGTCGAGATCGCCTGGCGACGCGCGTTCGCCTGGTCGATCTGCGCCTTGTAGGTCGTCTGGATCTGGGTGCGGGCGGTCGCCCATGCCTTCGAATTGGCGACCGCCGCTTCGGGATCGGCCACGGCGACGCCGCCCACCTGCGCAGTGGCGCTGGTCGAGACGATCGCGGCCGGCGCGGCGAGCGCGGCGGCGAGGAGAAGGGTCTTGAAGGTCGTCATCAGAACTGTGTCCCTACGTTGAAGGTGACGAGTTTCTTGTCGTCGCCCGGCTGCGTCACCAGCGCCTTGGCGAGATCGATGCGCAGCGGCCCGAACGGCGAATTCCAGTTGACGCCGATGCCGACCGAAACGCGCGGCTGGGCCGAATTGCCCAGGAAGGTTTCCTTGAACGGCTGCGACGCGATCAGCGGGCTGTTCGGCACCACGCCGTTACACGTCCCCGACGCATCCGGGATACCCGCGGCGCACGACGTCTGTACCGACAGGCCGCCGGCATTGACATAGGTGAACAGCGGGTTGCCCGCCGTGTCGCGCTGCGGCAGCGGCAGGACGACCGTGTTGCCCGCCGCATCGGTGGTGGTCGGGAACGTCGCGGTGGGCAGCGGGCGAGTGATGTTGAACAGGCTGCCGACCTGCGCATAGATCGACGGGCGCAGCCCCAGTTCGCGCGCACCGGCGCCCAGCGGTATCTCCAGCTCCAGCTTGCCCAGGTAATAGGCGCGGCCGCCCAGCGCGTCATCGACGATCTGGTCGCGGTCGGTGACCAGCACCTGCTTTCCGCTGGCGTCGTTGGTATAATATTGGCGCAGCACGCGCGGGCCGACGCCGCGGATGTCGAAGCCGCGGAACTGCGGCTCGCCCAGATAGAAGCGGTCGGTGATGCGGATCTTGTCGATCCCCGGTCCGCGCGACGATTCCAGCGAATGGATATAGCCGCCCTCGCCGGTCAGCGACGCGACGAAGCCGCCGCCGAGACCCCAGAACTTCGACCCTTCTAGCCGGGTGCGGATGTAGCGCACGTCGCCGCCCAGGCCGGCGAAATCCTGGCTGAAGGTGAACCGCTGCCCGGCAGTCGGCCGCAGCCGGCTGTTGAGGCTGTCGAAGATCAGCGAGTAGCCAACGCTCGACGTCAGGCGGTTGCCCAGCGCGTCGCACAGGTAATTGCCCGCCTTCAGCCGGTCGCACGCGCCGTTGGTGAAGAAGGTCGCCTGGTCCAGCCCGACCTCATCATAGGAGAAGGTGTAGCGGCCGGCGAGCTGCCAATATTCGGTCAGCGGCACGCCGGTGCGCACCTGGAAACCGGTCGATACCTGGCTGTAGGTGGTGTTACGATCGGTGCCGATGAAGTTGAAGGCGTTGAAGTCGCGGCGGAAGATGTCGACGCCCAGCGCGATGTTGCGATCGAAGACATAAGGCTCGGTAAAGCCCAGCTCGATCGACTTGGAATAGCTGGAATAATTGACGCCGGCACGCAGCGTCTGGCCCTTACCGCGGAAATTGTTCTGCGTGATATTGGCCTGGATGATGAACCGCTCCAGACTGGAGAAGCCCGCCGACAGCTGCAGTTCGCCGGTCGACTTCTCCTCGACGTTCGCCTCCAGCAGGACGCGGTCGGGGGCGGACCCCGGCGTCTGCTTGATCTCGAACTTGTCCTGGAAATAACCCAGCGAGTTGATGCGGTCCTGCGACCGCTTCACCTGGAAGCTGTTGAAGGCGTCGCCTTCCGCGAGGCGGACCTCGCGGCGGATCACCTTGTCCTGCGTCTGGGTGTTGCCGGTGATATCGACCCGCTCGACATAGGTGCGCTGCGCCTGGCCGATGTGGAAATTGATCGACATGGTCAGCGCGTCACGGTCGCGCTGGAATTCCGGGCTGACCTCGGTGAAGGCATAGCCGAACAGCCCGGCGGTCTCGCTCAGGTTGTCGACGGTGTCCTCCACCATCTTGGCGTTATACCATTCGCCCTTCTTGACCGGCAGCGTCGCGGCCAGCTTCTTCCCGTCGAAATCGCGGATATCGCTGTCGACGGTGACGTCGCCGAATTTGTAGCGCGGGCCTTCCTCCACCACATAGGTGATGATGAAGTCCTTGCGGTCCGGGGTCAGCTCGGCAACCGCCGACGTCACGCGGAAATCGGCATAGCCTTCGGTCAGGTAGAACTGGCGCAGCTTCTGCTGGTCATAGGCCAGCCGGTCCTGGTCGTAGGAGGTGCCGGATGACAGGAAGCGGAAGAAGCGCGCTTCCTTGGTCGCCATCTGCGCGCGCAGCTTGCTGTCGCTGAACACCTCGTTGCCCAGGATGTTGATCTGGCGGACCTTCGACTTCGGGCCCTCGGTGATCTCGAACACCACGTCGACGCGGTTCTGGTCCAGGCTGACCATCTTCGGCTCGACGCTGGCGGCGAAGCGGCCCTGGCGGCGATACAGCTCGACGATCCGCGCCACGTCCGCGCGGACCGCGGACCGGGTGAAGATCTGCCGCGGCTTCAGCCGGATCTCCTTCGTGATCTTGTCTTCCTTCAGGCGCTTGTTGCCCTCCAGGATCACGCGGTTGATGATCGGGTTCTCCCGCACGCGGATCACGATGTCGCCGGTGTCGGCGCCCGCGATCGTCACGTCGGCGAACAGGTCGCTGGCGTACAGGTCCTTGATCGCCTGATCGAGCGTCTCGTTGGTGTACGCCTGCCCCTGCCGCAGCTTGGTATAGCTGAGCGCGGTTTCCGGCTCGATCCGCTGCGTGCCGTCGACGCGCAGCGTCTTGATGACCTTGGTCGCGGCCACCGGGGCCGCCACGGGGGCGGCCGGTGCCGATGCGGGGGCCGGCGTGGCCGCCGGCATGGTCTGCGCCGATGCGGCGAGCGGGACGCCCGCCAGCATCGTGCAACCGAGCAAGGTCGCCGAGGCACGCGCCCGCGAAGTCGAAACGTTGAGCACCGTCACCAAAATCCCACCCGAGAGAAACCGCAGAGCGCCGCCGCGTCGCCCTGCCTTACCTTCGTCAACCGATCAAGCCGGCCAGATGCCGCCACAGGCCGAAGTTGCCGAGATCGTTGAACGTGACCAGCAGCATCAGCGCCAGGACCGCCATCAATCCGCCGCGATACGCCCATTCCATTGTCTGCGGCGCCACCGGTCGCCGTCGCACCGCCTCGATCGCATAGAACAGCAGGTGCCCGCCATCCAGCATCGGCACTGGCAGCAGGTTGATGAACCCCAGATTGATCGAAACCAGCGCGATCAGGAAAACGAACGCCTCCGGCCCCAGCGTGATCTGTTCGCCGGACACCTTCGCGATCGACAGCGGGCCGCCCAGTTCCTTCACCGAACGCCGCCCGCTGACGATCTGGCCGATCGTCTCGACCATCATCTGCACGATCTGCCCGGTGCGCTGGACCGCGATTACCGGTGCCTCCAGCACGCCGACCTGCCGCACCACCGGCGCTGCCGGGCGGATGCCGAGCAGGCCGACGCGGAACTCGTTGCCGAAGCGGTCGCGCTGCACCTGCGTCGCGATCGTCGCATCGACATGCATCGGCGTGCCGTCGCGCACGTAATCGACGCGCACCCGCTCGCCCGCGCGGATCTTCACGAACCGCACCATGTCCTCGAACGTCTCGACCGGACGCCCGCCCAGCGCGGTGACGCGGTCGCCCGTGCGCAGGCCGACCTGCGCGGCGACGGTGCCGGGCATCGCCTGCCCCACCACCGCCGGGGTCTGCGCATCGCCATAGGCCAGCGCGAAGCCCGCCAGGATCAGCACCGCCAGCACGAAATTGACCACCGGTCCCGCGGCAACGACGATCGCGCGCTGCCACACCGGCTTGGCCTGGAACGTCCGGGCGCGTTCCTCGGCGGGCAGCGCCAGCCAGTCGGCATCCGGTTGCCCGGCGGGATTCATGTCGCCGGCGAACTTCACATAGCCGCCCAGCGGCAGCCACGCGACCTTCCACCGCGTACCGCGCCGGTCGGTCCAGCCGGCGATCTCGCGCCCGAACCCGATCGAGAAGACGTCCGCCTTGATCCCGAACCAGCGGCCGGCGGCATAATGGCCGAGCTCATGCACGAAGACGAGCGGACCGATCACCAGCACGAAGGCCAGCAGGGTCAGCAGCAGTCCGGGGGTCTGGATCAAGCCACGCAATCCTTCACGCGCTCACCGGCGAACTCCCGCGCCCGCGCATCGACGTGCAACACCTCGTCGAGCGTGTCCGGCGCGGCCGGGTCATAGCGTTGCAACGTATCGTCCACGATTGCGGCGATTTCAAGAAACGCGATGTTACCCGCCAGAAATGCCGCCACCGCCACCTCGTTCGCGGCGTTCAGGATCGCGGGGCGCGCGCCGCCCGTCTCGACCGCCGCGCGGGCGAGCGCGAGCGAGCGGAACCGCACCGGATCGGGGGCCTCGAAGTCGAGCCGGCCCAGCTTCACCAGGTCCAGCGGTTCCATCGGAGTCGCCATCCGGTCCGGCCAGGCCAGGCAATGCGCGATCGGCACCCGCATGTCGCTCGGCCCCAGCTGCGCCAGCATCGATCCGTCGACGTAGTCGACCATCGAGTGGATCACCGACTGGCGGTGGATCACGATCTCGATCCGCGCCGGCTCCACCGGGAACAGCACCGCCGCCTCGATCAGTTCCAGCCCCTTGTTCATCATCGTGGCGCTGTCGATCGAGATCTTGGCGCCCATCGACCAATTGGGATGCGCGACTGCCTGTGCCGGGGTCACCGACGCCATCCGCTCGAGCGACCAGTCGCGGAACGGCCCGCCGCTGGCGGTCAGGATGATGCGCCGGACCCGCTCCGGCCGCGCCATGTCCAGGCACTGGAAGATGGCGTTGTGCTCGCTGTCGGCGGGCAGCACCGCCGCGCCATGGTCGCGCGCGGCGGCCATCACGATCGCGCCCGCGGACACCAACGGTTCCTTGTTGGCCAGCACCACCGTGCCGCCACGTTCGATCGCTGCCAGCACCGGCCGCAGCCCGGCACAGCCGACGATCGCGCCCATCGTCCAGTCGGCGCCCGACCCGGCCGCCTCGCACACCGCCTGCTCCCCGCCCGCCGCGGCGATGCCGGTGCCGGCCAGCGCATCGCGCAGCGCGGGCAGGCAGCCCTCGTCGGCGACCACCGCCTGCTCGGCGCGCGTGCGGATCGCGGCGGCGGCCAGCTTGGCGACGTCGCGGTGCGCGGTCAGCGCGCGGACGCGGAACCGCTCCGGCTCGCGCTCGACCAGATCCAGCGTGGAGGTGCCGACCGAGCCGGTCGCCCCCAGGATCGTCACCGTCCTCATGACAGGATCTGCGGGATGGCGACCAGCAACGCGGCGACGGGCGCGACCGGGACCAGCCCGTCGATCCGGTCCAGCACGCCGCCATGGCCGGGCAGGACGTTGCCCGAATCCTTCACTCCCGCCACGCGCTTCAGCCAGCTTTCGTACAGGTCGCCGGCCTGCGCCAGCACCGCCAACAGCGGCGACATCCCCGCCAGCAGCGCCGGCAGTCCCGCCTCGGCCCACAACAGCAGCCCCAGTGCACCGGCGGCGATCACGCCCCCGCCCAGCCCCGCCCAGGTCTTGTTCGGTGACAGCCGCGGCGCCAGCTTCGGCCCGCCGATCGACCGCCCGGCGAAGAACGCGCCGATATCGCACGCCCACACCAGCGCCATCGCCCAGAAGGCATAGAGCAGCCCGTCGTCCTGCCGGCGCAGGAACACCAGCGCCAGTACCGGCAGCCCGCAATAGGCCACGCCCAGCGCCAGTCGCGGCAGCCGGGTGACGATCGCGACGAAGAACGCCGCCCCCGCGACCAGCCCCAGCGTGAAGAAGTCGTGCGTTTCCAGGATCAGCCACGCCGGCGCCATCGTCGCCAGCGGCACGCTGAGCGCGAATTGCGCCAGCCGCTTGGTCTTGGGCGGCACCTTCTGCAGATCGCCCCATTCGGCCATCATGAACAACGCGACCACCACCGCCAGCAGCCAGAAGGCGATGTCGCCGAGGATCAGCGCCACCGAAGCGACCGCGATCATTGCGACGCTGGCGATCATCCGCAGCCTGAGGTTCGACGGCGTGCGCAGCGCCGCATCGGGCGTCGGAGGAAAGGGTGACGGCGACGAATCGCTCATGCGCGGGCGCTCACAGCCCGCCGTAGCGGCGCTGGCGCTGCCCGAACGCGCTGATCGCGGCGGCCAGATCGTCGGGGCCGAAATCGGGCCACAGCGTGTCGACGAACAGCAATTCGGCATAGGCCGCCTGCCACAAAAGGAAATTCGACAGCCGCTGTTCGCCAGAGGTGCGGATCAACAGGTCGAGCGGGGGCAGCTCGCGCGTTTCCAGCTCCGCCTCGATCGCATCGCTGTCGATCGCCTCGACCGGGATCGCGCCCGCCGCGGCGCGCGCCGCCAGCCGCTGCGCCGCCGTGACCAGTTCGGCCTGTGCGCCGTAGTTCAGCGCGATCGCCAGGATCGGGCCGGTATTGGCGGCGGTACGCGCCAGCGCATCGTCGACCAGCGCGACGACATCGGCCGGGAATCGGCGATAGTCGCCGATCACGCGCAGCCGCACGTTCTCGCGCACCAGTTCGGCCAGGTCGTTGCGGATGAAGAATTTGAGCAGGCCCATCAGCCCGCTGACCTCCTCCGCCGGCCGGCGCCAGTTCTCCGAGGAGAAGGCGTAGAGCGTCAGCGCCTGCACGCCCATCGCACGCGCCGCGCGCGTCACCGCGCGCACCGCCTCCACCCCCGCGCGGTGCCCGGCGGCCCGCGGCAGGTGGCGTTGCGCGGCCCAGCGGCCGTTGCCGTCCATGATGATCGCCACGTGGCGCGGCATGTGCTGCGCCACCGGCTGCGATGCCGCCGCGGTCGCCATCACCTGCGCGCGCCCCTGGCCCCCATGGCCATCACTTGCCGAGGATTTCCTTTTCCTTGGCGGCCGCGACCGTGTCGATCTCGGCGATCGTCGCGTCGGTCAGCTTCTGCACCTCCGCTTCGTGGCGCTTGCGCTCGTCCTCGCTGAACACGCCCTTCTTCTCGTCGGTCTTCAGCGCGTCCATGCCGTCGCGGCGCACGTTGCGCACCGCCACCTTGGCCTTTTCCGAATATTGCCCGGCCAGCTTCGCCAATTCCTTGCGGCGCTCCTCGGTCAGGTCGGGGATCGGCAGGCGCAGCGTGTTGCCGTCGTTGATCGGGTTCAGCCCCAGCCCCGCCGAACGGATCGCCTTTTCCACCGGCCCGACGTTGGTCTTGTCCCACACCTGGACCGACAGCATCCGCGGTTCGGGCGCCGACACGGTCGCCACCTGGTTGAGCGGCATGTGCGCGCCATAGACCTCGACGGTCACCGGATCGAGCAGCGACACCGCGGCGCGCCCGGTGCGCAGGCCGCCCAGATCGCCCTTGAGCGATTCGACCGCACCGTTCATGCGCCGCTCCAGGTCGGCCTTGTCATACGCGGGCATTACTTGGTCTCCATCTCTTTCTGCACCACGGTCGACACGCCTTCACCGCGCAGCACGGCGGCGAAATTGCCGTGCTCGCGGATGTTGAAGACGACGATCGGGATGTTCGAATCACGGCACAGCGCGATCGCGCTGGCGTCCATCACCTTCAGGTTCTTCGCCAGAACCGTGTCATAACTCACTGTTTCGTAACGGGTCGCGCCCGCCACCTTCTTCGGATCGGCATCATAGACGCCGTCCACCGACGTGCCCTTGAACAGCGCGTCGCAGTTCAGCTCCGCCGCGCGCAGCGCCGCGCCGCTGTCAGTGGTGAAGAACGGCGATCCGACGCCTGCGGCGAAGATCACCACGCGGCCCTTTTCCAGGTGCCGCTCCGCCCGGCGGCGGATGAACGGTTCGCACACCGACTGCATCGGGATCGCCGACTGGACGCGCGTGTCGACGCCGATCTGCTCCAGCGCGTTCTGGACGGCCAGCGCGTTCATCACCGTCGCCAGCATTCCCATATAGTCGGCGGTGCCGCGCTCGAACCCCTTGGCCGCCGCGGCCAGCCCGCGGAAGATGTTGCCCCCGCCGACCACGACGCACAGCTCATAGCCCTGCGCCTTCACGTCGGCGATCTCCTCCGCGACGCGCGCGGTGACCGACGGGTCGATCGCCAGGCCGTCGGCGCCCATCAAGACCTCGCCCGACAGCTTCAGGAGGATGCGCTTGAAACGGGGATGGGTCATGGGATCCGGACGCTGTTGGAAAGGCGCGCGGACCCTAGGCGCGGGGCCCGCGACTGGCAATGGGTTGACAAGGGGGCTTGCGCCCTGGCCCCACAGGCAAACCGCCGCCCCGGTCACCCGGCGCGGCGGCTCGTCATGCGGCCCGACGCACGCATCGGGCAGGCGCGTCAGGCGTGCTGCGGCACGCCCGATGCGGCGGCGACTTCCGCCGCGAAGTCCGACACTTCCTTCTCGATGCCTTCGCCCAGCTGGAAGCGGACATAGTCCTTCAGCACGATCTGCGCACCCGCATCCTTGCCCGCCTTGGCAACGACGTCGCTGATCTTGGTCTTGCCGTCCATGACGAACAGCTGGCTCACCAGCGCGTGCTCCTTGCGGTACTTGGCGATCGAGCCTTCGACCATCTTGGCGATGATGTCGGCCGGCTTGCCGGATTCGGCCGCCTTCTCGGTCGCGATCGCGCGCTCGCGCTCGATCTCGGCCTCGTCCAGGTCGCCCTCGTTCAGCGCCTTCGGGAAGGCGGCGGCGACGTGCATCGCCAGGTCGCGGCCCAGCTTCTGCAGCACCTCGTCGGCGGCATCCGATTCCAGCGCGACCAGCACGCCGATCTTGCCCATGCCGGGCGCCTGCTGGTTGTGGACGTAGGACACGACCGCGCCCTTCGACACTTCCAGACGCTTGGCGCGGCGGATCGACTGGTTCTCGCCGATCGTCGCGATGTTGTTGGTCAGCGCTTCCTCGACGGTCTTGCCCGACGGCATCGCCGCGGCCTTGATCGCATCGACGTCACCGCCGGTGGCGAGCGCGATCTGCGTCACGTCGCGCACGAAGCCCTGGAACTGCTCGTTCTTCGCGACGAAGTCGGTTTCGGAATTCACCTCGACCACCGCACCCTTGGTGCCGGCGACGGCGACGCCGACCAGACCCTCAGCGGCGGTACGGCTCGACTTCTTCTGCGCCGCGGCCAGGCCCTTGGTGCGCAGCCAGTCCAGCGCGGCATCCATGTCGCCGCCGGCCTCGTTCAGCGCCTTCTTGCAATCCATCATGCCCGCGCCGCTCTTCTCGCGCAGGTCCTTGACCATCGCTGCCGTGATATCGGCCATTATACTGTCCTCACTCAGATGCGCCGAAGCGCGACGATCCGCTTGCGAACCGCCGCGCCTCGAACGGGAAATCGGGGAGGCTCCATAGGAAGCCTCCATGACATTCGCGCGTCGCTTACGCGGTGGCGGCTTCGCCCTCGGCAGCGGCCGGGGCCTCCGCGGCGGGAGCCTCGGCCAGCGCTTCCTCGGCGGGCGGCTCGCTCATCGCGCCCAGGTCGACGCCGCGGCTGGCCTGCTGCTGCTGGTTGCCACGGGTCGCGGCGATCGCGATCGCCTCGCAATACAGGCGGATCGCGCGTGCCGCGTCGTCATTGGCGGGCACCGGGAAGGCGATGCCGTCCGGCGACACGTTCGAATCGAGGATCGCAACGACCGGGATGCCCAGCGTGTTGGCTTCCTTGATCGCCAGCTCTTCCTTGTTGGCGTCGATTACGAACATCACGTCCGGCACGCCGCCCATGTCGCGGATGCCGCCCAGCGACAGCTCCAGCTTGTCGCGCTCGCGGGTCAGCTGCAGGACTTCCTTCTTGGTCAGGCCCGCGGTGTTGCCCGACAGCTGCTCTTCCAGCGCCTTCAGACGCTTGATCGAGTTGGAGATCGTCTTCCAGTTGGTGAGCATCCCGCCCAGCCAGCGGTGGTTGACGAAATGCTGGCCGGCACGGCGCGCGGCGTCGGCGACCGGCTCCTGCGCCTGGCGCTTGGTGCCGACGAACAGCACCTTGCCGCCCGACGCCACCGACTGCGACACGAATTCCAGCGCGCGCGCGAACAGCGGCACGGTCTGCGACAGGTCGATGATGTGGACGCCGTTGCGCTCACCGAAGATGTAGGGCTTCATCTTCGGGTTCCAGCGGTGCGTCTGGTGGCCGAAGTGCGCGCCGGCTTCGATCAGCTGCTGCATCGAGACGACAGGTGCCGCCATGGGATATGTTCCTTCCGGTTAAGCCTCTGGGAAGCGAGTGACGCGTGCCTCGAAGGCCGGCGCACCGGTTGATGATGCTTCCCATGCGGGGTTGAGGCGGCGCGCTTAGCGCAATCGGTCGGTGAAAACAAGCGCCACGTTGCCGCTTGACACCCCGGAACAGAGATGGAACAACACGTCGGAACAGAGAGCGAACTCACGGCGGGTTTCGTTACGGGGCTGCGACACAAAGTGCCGCTTCGGAACGAATGTCCGGGAACCAAGCAGGGATTCCGGTGATTGGCGTGCTCGGGTTCGCGTGGGATTTTCAGGAGGCGGACGATGGCGACGGTTCTGGCAGTGATGATCTTCGGCGGCGCGCTGACGCTGGCGGGCTATGCGATGGCCGCGACGCTCGCGCCGAACATGGCGCGCATCGTCGCGGTACTGCGCGGCCAGCCGGAGACGGCGCGGTTCGAACCGCTGGCGGTGCTGGTCCAGGCGGAACGCCGGATCGCGGTCAGGCGCTGGGCGGGGCCGACGGTGCAGGGCCGGCCGGTGCGCCAGCGCGAAGCCGCTTGATCCGGCCATAGCTTGCGATGCTGAACGGGATCGCGAACAGATAGGCGACGCCGCCGGCCGCGGCGGTCTGCCACGGCGCGCTGACCGCGGCGGCACCCACCAGGACCACGACCGCGATCGCCTCGAACCGGATGTTGCGCCGCAGCCGCAGCGACGTCCAGGAAAAGGTCGCGATGCTCGACACCATCAGCAGCGCGACGAAGATCGTCCATGGCGCCACCAGCCGCGGATCGCGCAGGATCGGCGCCTCGGTCACGAACCACAGGAACAGCGGCAGCAGCGCCAGCGCCGCGCCCGCCGGGGCGGGCACGCCGGTCAGGAATCCGGCCGACTTGTGCGGCTGTTCAGCCGCATCTATTGCGGCGTTGAAGCGGGCGAGCCGCAGCGCGCAGAACACCGCCAGCACCAGCGCCGCCATCCATCCGAACCGCGGCAGCGTGTTGAGCGACCACAGATAGACGATCAGCGCCGGCGACACGCCGAAGGAGATCGCGTCGGACAGCGAATCCAACTCAGCGCCGAACCGGCTTTCGCCGTGCAGCATCCGCGCGACGCGCCCGTCCAGCCCGTCGAGCACTCCCGCGACCAGTACCATCACCACCGCCAGTTCCCAATTCCCGGAAATGGCGAAGCGGATGCCCGACAGGCCGGAACACAGCGCCAGCGCGGTCACCGCATTGGGGGCGACCGAGCGCAGCGGCAGTCCGCCGACCGGGCGGCGGCCGAGCGTCCGGCGGGGGAGCGGGGCGCGCATCCTATTGCGCGATCGCGCTGACCGGGGTGCCGCCGAAGCGGCCCAGCACCGTCTCGCCCGCGATCGCGCGCTGCCCCAGCGCCACTTGCGGTACGCAGCCTTCCGGCAGGAACACGTCGACGCGGCTGCCGAAGCGGATCAGCCCGACGCGCTGCCCGGCGCCGACGATATCGCCGATCTTGGCGAAGGCGACGATCCGCCGCGCGACCAGCCCGGCGATCTGCGTGAAGCCGACCTTGCGCCCGTCGAACCCCTCGACCACGAAATGCTGGCGCTCGTTCTCTTCCGATGCCTTGTCGAGATCGGCGTTGAGGAACTTGCCCGAGATATAGACGACCTGCCGGATCGTGCCCGCGATCGGCGATCGGTTGATGTGCACGTCGAACACCGACATGAACACCGACACGCGCACCATCGGCGCCTCGCCCAGATCGCCTACCAGCTCGCGGGGGACGGGCACGCGCTCGATCATCGTCACCAGTCCGTCGGCGGGGGAGACGATCAGATCGTCGCCCACCGGCGTCGCGCGCACCGGATCGCGGAAGAACGCCGCCACCCACAGGGTGATGCCCAGGAACGGCCAGAAGAACACCTTCGACACGATCGTCATCAGCAACGTGATGCCGAACGAGATCGCGGTGAATTTCTGCCCCTCCGGATGGACGGCGGGGAAACGCCATTTGACGGTCGTGGTGACGGGTATCCCGCCGTGCTGCGGCGGCTTGTCGAGAGAAGTCATGCCCGCGGTCTATCGGTCCCGGCGCGCGGTGACAACGCTTCCCGCGGCCGGCGTGGTGGGCGGCGTGCCTTGATCCCCCGCCCCCTTCCCCGTATCGACCCCGCCAAACCTCCCTCAAAAGGAAGCGCATATGGCCAAGATCAAGGTGAAGACGCCCGTCGTGGAGATCGACGGCGACGAGATGACGCGGATCATCTGGGAATGGATCCGCGAGCGCCTGATCAAGCCGTATCTCGACATCGACCTCGATTATTACGATCTGGGCGTCGAGGAGCGCGACCGCACCGAAGACAAGGTGACGACCGATTCCGCGCTGGCGATCCAGAAGTACGGCGTCGGCGTGAAGTGCGCCACGATCACCCCGGACGAGGCGCGCGTCGAGGAATTCAAGCTCAAGAAGATGTGGAAGTCGCCCAACGGCACGATCCGCAACATCCTGGGCGGCGTCGTCTTCCGCGAACCGATCGTGATCCGCAACGTGCCGCGGCTGATCCCCGGCTGGACGCACCCGATCGTCGTCGGCCGCCATGCGTTCGGCGACCAGTACAAGGCCACCGATTTCAAGGTGCCCGGCAAGGGCCGCCTGACGATGAAGTGGGAAGGCGAGAACGGCGAGACGATCGAGGAGGAGGTGTTCAACTTCCCCGGCGCCGGCGTCGCGATGGGCATGTACAACCTCGACGAATCGATCCGCGATTTCGCGCGCGCGTCGATGAACTACGGCCTGGGCCGCGGCTGGCCGGTGTACCTGTCGACCAAGAACACCATCCTCAAGGCGTATGACGGCCGCTTCAAGGACATCTTCGCCGAGGTGTTCGAGGCCGAGTTCAAGGATGCGTTCAAGGAAGCCGGCATCGTCTACGAACACCGCCTGATCGACGACATGGTCGCCAGTGCGCTGAAGTGGAACGGCGAATTCGTATGGGCGTGCAAGAACTATGACGGCGACGTCCAGTCGGACCAGGTCGCGCAGGGCTTCGGCTCGCTGGGGCTGATGACCTCGGTGCTGATGACCCCGGACGGCAAGACGATCGAGGCGGAGGCCGCGCACGGCACCGTCACCCGCCACTTCCGCCAGCACCAGCAGGGCAAGGCGACATCGACCAACCCGATCGCGTCGATCTTCGCCTGGACCGGCGGCCTCAAGTATCGCGGCAAGTTCGACGGCACGCCCGACGTCACCCGCTTCGCCGAGACGCTGGAGCAGGTGTGCATCGAGACGGTCGAGAACGGGGACATGACCAAGGATCTGGCGATCCTGATCGGCCCGGACCAGAAGTGGATGACGACCGAGCAGTTCTTCGAGGCGGTGCGCGTCAACCTGGAGAACAAGATGGCCAACTGGGCCTGAGGCCCGCGCGGCGCGGCACCGCCCGCGCCGCCACCATCGACGGGGGCGCCGCCGCGATCGCACCGATCGCGGCGGCGCTTTTCGTTACGGCCGGCGCGATCCGGTCGGTTAACGGCTGACAACCCGCCCCCGCTCCGCCTAGGGTCCGGCCCATGGCGATCGGTCTCGACAATCATGGTTTCTCGGACGCGCTGGTGGTGCTGGGTGCGGCGGGGCTGGTGATCCCCGCGTTCGCGCGGTTTCGCATCAGCCCGGTGATCGGCTTCATCCTGGTGGGCGCACTGGTCGGGCCGGCGGGCCTGGGGTCGCTGGTGCCGCAGGCGCCGTGGCTCTATTACCTGACCATATCGGACCCGGAATCGATCGCGCCGTTCGCCGAATTCGGCATCGTCCTGCTGCTGTTCTCGATCGGGCTGGAACTGTCGTTCAAGCGATTGTGGAACCTCAGGCGGCTGGTGTTCGGCACCGGCGCGGCCGAACTGCTCGGCTCGGCGCTGCTGATCGGCGTGGCGCTGCACTGGCTGGGGCAGAGCTGGGGCGGGTCGGCGGGGCTGGGCCTGGCGCTCGCCCTGTCCTCCACCGCGCTGGTGCTGCCGCTGGTGGGGACGACCAGTCCGGTCGGGCGCGGCGCGTTCGCGATGCTGTTGTTCGAGGATCTGGCGCTGGTCCCGATCATCTTCGCGCTGGGCGCGATGGCGCCGACCGCGAGCGCCGAGGGCTGGGCCGGGATCGCCGGGGTCGCGCTGCGCGGCGGGCTGACGGTGGTGGCGATGTACGTCGGCGGCCGGCTGGTCCTGCCGCGGCTGTTCGCGCAGGCGGCGCGCACGAAGAGCCCGGAGCTGTTCCTCGCCGCCTCGCTGCTGGTCGTCATTATCGCCAGCGTCGCGACCACCGCCGCCGGCCTGTCGCCGATCGTCGGCGCGCTACTGGCCGGGCTGCTGATCGCCGAGACCGAATATCATACCGAGGTCGAGGTGATGACCGCCCCGTTCAAGGGGTTGGCGCTGGGCGTGTTCCTCATCACCGTGGGGATGAGCCTGGACCTGTCGCTGATCCTCGCCAACTGGGCGGCGCTGCTGGCCGCCGTCGTCGGCGTCGTCGCGGTCAAGGCGGTGGTCACCTATCTGCTGCTGCGCGTGGCGCAGGCGCGGCCCGGCGTCGCGGCCGAAACCGGTCTGCTGATGGGCAGCCCGTCGGAAACCACGCTGATCGTGCTCGCCACCGCGGCACAGGCGCAGCTGATCCAGGCATCGACCGCCAATTTCTGGCAGACGGTGACCGCGATCGGGCTGACGATCACGCCGCTGCTGGCGCAGCTGGGCAGCGCGGTGTCACGCCGGCTGGAGGGACGCGCGCCGGTGCCCGACACGATCGACCATGCCGACGGCACGCGCGCGGTGGTATTCGGCTTCGGCCGCGTCGGGCGGCTGGTGGCGGACATGCTGGCGCGCCACGACCAGCCCTATGTCGCGGTGGAGGCGGATATCGACGCCGTCGCCGCCGCGCGCGATGCGGGCTATCCGATCATCTTCGGCGACGTGTCCCGCACCGAGATGATCGAGCGCCTGGACCTGTCGCGCGCCCGCGCGCTGATCCTGACGATGGACGAACCGGTGCTGACCGTGCGCGTCGCGCGCCGCGTCCGCGCCGCCTTCCCCGATCTGCCGATCATCGCCCGCGCGCGCGACACGATCCACGCCGCCGAACTGTACAAGGCCGGGGTCACCGATGCGGTGCCTGAGACGCTGGAAAGCTCGCTCCAGCTGTCGGAGGCGGTGCTGGTCGACCTGGGCGTCGCGATGGGGCCGGTGATCGCGTCGATCCACGACAAGCGCGACGAACTGCGCCAGGTGATCCGACGCGAGGCGATGCTGGGCCGCGAACCGCGCATCCGCCGCGTCCGCCGCAAGGACGAGATCGAGCCGGCGGCATGACGCCGCACCCGCTTGCGCGCCGGCGGCACCGCCGTCGCGATTTTGCCCCATATCGCGGCTAACCGGGCGCGATGACCGATCCGTCGCCTCCCGCCCCCTCGCCGCTTCGCGTCGCCTTCTTCAGCGGCAACTACAATTACGTCCGCGACGGCGCGAACCAGGCGCAGAATCTGCTGGTCGGGCATCTGCTCGATCGCGGGGTGCAGGTGCGCGTCTATTCCCCCACCACGCGCACCCCCGCGTTCGAGGCGCGTGGCGAGGTGGTTGACGTGCCCGCGGTGGCGATGCCCGGCGGGCGCGGCGAATATCGGCTGGGCCGCGGCCTGCCGCGCAGGCCCCGCCGCGATCTGGCGGCGTTCGCGCCCGATCTGGTGCACGTGTCCGCGCCCGAATTCCTCGGCCACGCGGCGGTCACCTGGGCGCGCCGTCGCGGCGTGCCGGTGGTCGCGACGGTCCACACCCGGTTCGAAACCTATTTCCAATATTACGGGCTGGCGGCGATCCAGCCGGCGATAAAGGCGATCCTGCGGCGCTTCTACAACCGCGCCGACCGCGTGCTGGTCCCCACCCCGTCGATGGCGGAGGTGCTGACCGAATTCGGGGTGACGTCGCCGATCTCGATCTGGGGACGCGGGGTCAACCACCGCCGCTTCCATCCCGACAGGCGCAGCATGGAATGGCGCCGCTCGCTGGGGATCGCCGACGACGAACTCGCGGTCGGCTTCCTCGGCCGGCTGGTGCTGGAAAAGGGGCTGGGCGTCTTCGCCGACGTGCTGCGCGTGCTGGAGGCGCGCGGCGTGCCGCACCGGGTGCTGGTGGTCGGCAAGGGGCCGGCGCAGGAATGGTTCGCGGAGCGCGTGCCGAATGCCGCCTTCGCCGGTTTCCAGAGCGGTGACGATCTGGGCCGCGCGGTCGCGTCGATGGACATGCTGTTCAACCCCAGCGTCACCGAAACCTGGGGACAGGTGACGTCGGAGGCGATGGCGGCCGGCGTTCCCGTGGTCGCAGCGCGCGCGACCGGTGCGGTCGACCTGCTGGAGGACGGCCGCACCGGCTTCCTGGTCACGCCGCAGGACGTGGCGGCCTATGCCGACGCGATCGAGCGGCTGGTCCGCGACGATGCGTTGCGCGCGCGGATGGGGGCGGCGGCGCATGTCCGCGCACAGGATTTCCGCTGGGATGCCGCGAACGAGGCGGTGCTGACCGCCTATCGCGAGGTGCTCGCCGCCCGCGCGAGATGACGGATCACGCGCGCTCCCGCCAGTCAAACGTCAACGGCGCCTCGCGGAACGCAAAGCGGTCGAGGTGGCTCGCCACCACCTCGCGCATCCGCGCCACTCCGCCATCGTCGGGGCCATCGTCGGGACCATCGTCGGGGACAGTCAGCACGACGTCCAGTGTCGCACTGTCGGCGCGCAGGTCCAGCACCGCGCCGTTGGGGAAGGCGATCCGCGCTTCCTCGGCGGAGAAGCTGACCTCCATCTTGTGACTCCAGTGCTTGGCCAGCTGCTGGAGATAGCGGCTGGCCGACGCGGTCGGCACGCGGGCGACGCAGACGCTCACTTCAGCCGCTCCACCTTCTGCGCCGCCTCGTCGACGATCGCCGCGATATCGTGCAGCGTGTCGGGCGAAGCGTCGGGGCGTCCGGCGCGGTCCTGCACCGCCTGGCGCAGGTTGCCCAGCGCGCGGCGGACGGGCGCCCCCTCCCCGCGGGCGCGATACGCGCCGATCGCCTCCAGCCGCGCCAGCAGCGCCGCGACCAGCTCCGC
The DNA here is from genome assembly GCF_002374835.1 of Sphingomonas ginsenosidimutans. Lineage (GTDB taxonomy): Bacteria > Pseudomonadota > Alphaproteobacteria > Sphingomonadales > Sphingomonadaceae > Sphingomonas > Sphingomonas ginsenosidimutans. The sequence goes on along the minus strand of NZ_NWVD01000008.1, from coordinate 90,529 downwards.
CTGTTCGTCGAGATGCGCGCGACCGGCGTCGGTGACCGCAAAGCGCTTGCGCGCGCCGTCGGCGGCCTGCGCGGCGATCAGCTCCATCTCGTCGAGCATGGTCAGCGCGGGATAGACGACCCCGGGACTGGGCGCATAGGCGCCGCCGGTCAGCTCCTCGATCGCCTTGATGAGTTCGTAGCCATGGCGCGGTTCGTCGGCGATCAGCTTGAGGAGGACGAGGCGCAATTCGCTGCCGTCGAACATCCGCCGGCTGCGCCCGCCCCCGCCGCCCCAGCCGCGACGCTGCTCGCCGTCGTTGAGGCGTTCGATCCAGTGGAAGAAGCGCTCGACGTCCATCTCGGGACGGGGGCCGCGCGGGCCGAAGCGGTGGTGGTGATGATGGTGGCGGCGGCCGTGGCCACCCGTAGAGAAACGAAACATGGAGCGACTCCGTTAGCGGTTACGATGGCTCCAAGATATATCTTTAGTGCTACCCGTCAAGATATATCTTGAAATATCGATACGCCCGGACCGATTCGGCGGACGGAACACCCCCAACACCGGCATGACGAACGGCGCGCGACACCTTATGTTCGCGCGCATGGCCGATCTCTTCGCCGGGTTCGAACCCGCGCCCCCTGCCGATGCTGCCGTCTCCGACGACGCCCCGCTTGCCGACCGGCTGCGCCCGCGCACGCTGGGCGAGGTCGTCGGGCAGGAGCATCTGACCGGCCCCGACGGCGCGATCGGGCGGATGGTCGCGGCGGGGCGGCTGTCGTCGATGATCCTGTGGGGGCCGCCGGGCACCGGCAAGACGACGATCGCGCGGCTGCTCGCTGACGCGGTGGGCCTGCGCTTCGCCCCGATCTCCGCGGTCTTCTCCGGCGTGGCGGACCTCAAGAAGGTGTTCGCGGAGGCGCGCGAGCACGCCCGGATGGGCAAGCGCACCCTGTTGTTCGTCGACGAGATCCACCGCTTCAACCGCGCGCAGCAGGACGGCTTCCTCCCCTATGTGGAGGACGGCACCGTCACGCTGGTGGGCGCCACCACCGAAAATCCGTCGTTCGAACTCAACGCCGCGCTGCTCAGCCGCGCGCAGGTGCTGATCCTCCACCGCCTCGCCCGCCCCGCGCTCGACCAGCTGATCGACCGGGCCGAGGCGGAGGTGGGCCGCCCCCTGCCGCTGGCCGAGAGCGCGCGCGACGCGCTGGTCGCCAGCGCCGACGGCGACGGGCGCTTCCTGCTCAACCAGGTGGAGACATTGTTCTCGGTCGACATTCGCGAGCCGCTCGACGCCGCCGGCCTGTCCGCCTTCCTCCAGCGCCGCGTCGCGGTCTACGACAAGGACCGCGAGGGGCATTACAACCTCATCAGCGCGCTCCACAAATCGATCCGCGGCTCCGATCCGCAGGCCGCGCTCTATTATCTGGCGCGGATGCTGACCGCGGGGGAGGAGCCGCTGTTCGTCCTGCGCCGCCTGATCCGCGCGGCGGTGGAGGATATCGGCATGGCCGACCCGCAGGCGCTGGTGCAGTGCATCGCCGCCAAGGACACCTACGACTTCCTCGGCTCGCCGGAGGGCGAGCTGGCGATCGTGCAGGCGTGCCTGTATCTGGCCACCGCCCCCAAATCGAACGCCGCCTATATGGCGCAGAAGAAGGCGTGGCGCAGCGCGAAGGAAACCGGGTCGCTGATGCCGCCCGCCAATATCCTCAACGCACCGACCAAGCTGATGAAGCAGATCGGCTATGGCGCCGGATACGAATACGACCATGACGCCGACGGCGGCTTTTCCGGCGCGAACTACTGGCCCGACGAGCTGCCGCCGCAAACCTTCTACGAACCCACGCAGCGCGGTTACGAAAAGCGCGTTGCCGAACGGCTCGCCTGGTGGGAAGAACGCCGCCATGCGCGTTCCGACTAGCCTCCTCCTCCCGCTCGCCCTCCTCGCCCCCGTCGCCGCGGCGGCGCAATCGCCGCAATCGGTGCAGCAGAGCGACCGCGGCACCTATGCCCGCGCGATCGCGGCGGGGTACAAGGCGTCGTTTCTGTGCGGCGGCGTGTTCAACGCCGGGCGCGGCGAGCGGCAGGTCGAGCAGCTCGAGCTGCGCGGCATTTACCCGGAGTATGACCGGATCGTCCCCGCCCTGCCCGCGCTGGTCGACCGGCGTTCCGCCAGCGTGATCGTGGAGTTCGACCCCGAACGCCGCCTGCCCCCGCGCCGCGCCACCTGGACGCGCGCGGGCGGGTGCACGCTCCATCCGATCGGCGCGCCGGTCCCGGTGTCGCCCGCCCCCGCCGCCGGCCCCGCCGGGCCGCTAGGCGCCGATCCGCGCGCCTGGCCGCAGGGCGACGCCGGCATCGCGCCGCGTCCGTCGGCGGCGCTGGCGCGCGCGGTCGAGCGCGCCTTTGACGGCAGCTTCGGCGCGGGCAGCGAGACGCTGGGCGTCGTGGTGCTGCGCGACGGGAATGTGGTGGCGGAACGCTATCGCGACGGCTTCGGCCCGTTCGTCGCCAACCGCACCTGGTCGGTGGCCAAGAGCATCGCGGGGACATTGGTCGGCATGGCGGGGGTCGATCCGCGCCAGCCCGCGAACATCCCCGAATGGAAAAGCCCGTGGGGCGCCGATCCGCGCGCGCGGATCACGCTGGACCAGTTGTTGCGCATGTCCTCGGGCCTGCACAGCGACACCGCGGGCAATCGCACCGACGCGATCTATTTCGGCGGCACCACCGTTACCGAACAGGCGACGTCATGGCCGCTGGCGACGCAGCCGGGCGAGCGGTTCCGCTATGCCAACAATGACATCATGCTGGCGGTCCGTTCGCTGCGCGCGTCGCTGGGCGAGCCACGCTATCGCGCGCTCCCGTCGCGTCTCTTCACCACGTTGGGGATGCGCCATACCGTTGCGGAGGCGGACTGGCAGGGCAATTACATCCTGTCGAGCGACGTCTACACCACCGCGCGCGATCTGGCACGGCTGGGGCAGTTCTGGCTTCAGGACGGCGTGTGGCAGGGCAAGCGCCTGCTCCCGGCCGGCTGGGTCCGCTACATGACCACCCCCGCCGGCCCGCAGCCCGACCGAGCGGAGGGCTATGGCGCGACCATCTGGCTGTTCGGCGCCACGCAGGGGCTGCCCGCCGGCAGCTATTCGGCGCAGGGCAATCGCGGCCAGTATGTGATGGTGATCCCGTCCGAGCGGCTGGTGATCGTGCGCCGCGGGGAGGATCCCGGCGGCGCGCGCTTCGACGTCGCGCGCTTCGCCGCAGAGGTCATCGCCGCGCGGTGACCCCGCCCCGCTTCACGCGCTTCGCCGCGATCGACTGGTCGGGGGCGAAGGGCCAGCGCCACCGCGGCATCGCGGTCGCCACCTGCGACGCGGGCGATGCCGCCCCGCTGCTGGTCGCCCCGCCCGATCGCCGCGCCTGGTCGCGGCAGGGCGTGCTCGACTGGCTGGCGGGGCAGCGGGACGACGCACTGCTGGCCGGGTTCGACTTCAGCTTTTCCGCACCCTTCGTGACGCGCGGCGCGCATCTGCCGGGGGAAGCGGTCGCCACCCCCGACGCCCGCGCGCTGTGGGCCTATGTCGACGCGATGAGCGACGACGCGGATCTGGGCGCCGCCTCCTTCCTGGAGGCGCGGCGCGGACGCCATTTCTACCTCGGCGCCGCAGACGGGGCGAAGCGCGACTTCCTCCACTGGCGCGCGTGCGAGGTGGCGGGAGACGGCACCACCAAGCCGTCGACCGTCTATGACGCGATCGGCGCGGCGCAGGTGGCCAAGGCCAGCTTCGCGGGGATGCGGCTGCTCCACCACCTGGCCGGCCGCATCCCGGTGTGGCCATTCGACCCCGTGCCGCCACGCGGCGCGCTGATGGTGGAAATCTACACCGCGATCGCCGCGCGCGCCGCGGGTGTGCCGCGCGGCCGCAGCAAGCTGCGCGATGCCGCCGCGCTCGATACCGCGCTCGCCGCGCTGGGATCGCGGCCGCATGCGCCGCTCGCCGCCTATGACGATCACGCCACCGACGCGATCATGGCCTCCGCCTGGCTGCGCCGCCATGCCGCGGACGCGACGTTATGGCATCCCCCCGCGCTGACCGATCGGATCGCCGCGACGGAGGGCTGGACCTTCGGCGTCCGCTGACGCATGGGGGCGGGACGATGCCGGTTTAGCTCAGCTGGTAGAGCAGCGGTTTTGTAAACCGAAGGTCGCGGGTTCGATCCCTGCAACCGGCACCACCCTGGAATGCGTGACGACGGACATTCCCTCCATCGCTCGCGCCTCGCAACCCGCCACCCCGGACGCGATCCGGGGTCCACCGTTCCACTACCCCAACGGCCGGTGGGGACGCGGTGCGGTGGATCCCGGTACGGCATGACGATGCCGACTGCTAGCGCGGCAGTTCCCAACGCACGCGGTCGCTGTAGCGCCCTTCCACCACCGCGCCGCCCGCATCGCGCGCCGGCGTGAAGCGCGCGCGCTGCGCATAGAGGCGGCAGGTCGCCTGATCGAGCGCCGACGATCCGCTGGGCGCGGTGACGCGGCATGACGTCACGCGGCCATCGGTTCCGATCGCCACGCTGATCCCCACCGTGCCCTGTTCCTCGGCACGGATCGCCGCGGGCGGATAATCGTCATTGGTGATCCACGCGCCCCGGTTGCCGCGCACCGCTACCCCGCGGGTCAGGTCCGGCGCTGCCGAGGCCGACGGCAGCGGCCGCGGCGGCGGCAGGTCCGCGATGACCGGCGGGTCGAGCGGGAAGGTCGTGACCGGCACGGTCCAGCTGGCGGCGGGCGCGTCGACCGCGGTGGACGCGGTCACCTGCGGTTCGCTACGCTGGGTCGCCTGCGTCATGGTCTGCTTCGCGGGCGGCGGCGTGTCGACGGGCGGTGGCGGCACGGTCAGCGGAATGTTGCGAATGGTCAGCGTCTGTTCGATCCGTCCCGCGACATCGATGGCCATCCCACTGACGAAGGCATAGCCGATGACGGCATGGAGGGCGGCGACACCGGCAATGGTAGAGAGGCGACGTGATCCGCGAACGCTATCGGCATAGGCCATGGCAGCTTCTCCTGTCCCGAAGACATCGGCGGCGTGCCCGTGCTCGCCCCTCGACGAACTTCGAGAACGGAGGCTGCGCCCAGCTTTCCGTAACGTCAAGACGGGTTGGTAACGATTGTGTGACAGCATCGTGCAACCGCCGGGCGGCGGTGGTCGTTACGGTGCGCACATGAAGGTGAAGGTCGCCAGTTACAACATGCGCAAGGCGATCGGCACCGATCGCCGCCGCAACCCCGAACGCATCCTGCAGGTCCTGCGCGAGATCGATGCCGACATCATCGCCCTGCAGGAGGCCGATCGCCGCTTCGGCACCCGCGCGGCGGTGCTGACCGCGCATCTGCTGGAGGAACATGGCGACTGGCAGGCGGTCGGCGTTGCGGTCCGCGCCGCCAGCATGGGCTGGCACGGCAATGCATTGCTGGTGCGCAAGTCGGCGCGGATCGTGGAATGCGCGCCGGTCCACCTGCCCGCGCTGGAACCGCGCGGCGCGGTGATGGCGGATGTGGAACTGGGCGATGCGACGATCCGCGTGGTGGGCATGCACCTGGACCTGTCGGGCCTGTGGCGGCGGCGTCAGGCGGCGGCGATCATGGCGCAGGTCGGCGCCGACACCGCGCGCCGCCCGACGGTGATGATGGGCGATCTCAACGAATGGAGCCGCCAGTCGGGCTGCCTGCGCGATTTCGGCCATGACTATCGCTTCGCGGACACCGGCCCCAGTTTCCACGCGCGCCGCCCGATCGCGCGGCTCGACCGGATCATGGTGTCGCCCGACGTGCGCATCGCCGCCTGCGGCGTCCATGCCAGCGCGGCGGCGCGCACCGCGTCGGACCATCTGCCGATCTGGGCGGAACTGGAACTGGCATGACGCCGCCCCCGCCCCGCCGCGACACCGTCCGCGAAAAGGAACTGCGGCTGGCGCTGGTCTGCTACGGCGGGATCAGCCTGGCGGTCTATATGCACGGCATCACCAAGGAGGTGTGGCACCTGGCCCGCGCCAGCCGCGCCGCGCATGACGGCGGCGCATGCGTCGGCGCCAGCGCCCAGGTCTATCTGGAGCTGCTGACCGAGATCGAGGCGCATGGCGGCATCCGGCTGCGCATCCTGCCCGATATCGTCGCTGGCGCCAGTGCGGGCGGAATCAATGGCGTGTTCCTGGCGCAGGCGATCGCCAGCGGCCAGTCGCTCGACCCGCTGACCGACCTGTGGCTGGACGGCGCCGACGTCGAACGGCTGATCGACGCCGAGGCCGCGCCCGCCTCGCGCTTCTCGAAGGTCTGGGCGATGCCGCTGGCGTGGATGGCGGCGGGGCGCAGCGCCGATCAACTGGAGGCGCTGGACGATGCCACGCGCGACGAAGTGAAGGCCAAGCTGTCGCACTTCATCCGCTCGCGCTGGTTCGAACCGCCCTTTTCCGGCGCGGGCTTCACCACGATGCTGCTCGATGCGTTCGACGCCATGGCGGCCGCGCCGCGCGGGCCGCGGCTGCTGCCCGATGGCCAGCCGCTCGACCTGTTCGTCACCGTCACCGATTTCGGCGGCCATCCCGAACGGCTCCAGCTCCATTCGCCCGCCGAGGTGATGGAAACCGAGCACCGGCTGGTGTTCCCCTTCACCGATCACGGCCATGCGGTGCAGACGCTCGCCGCGGTGCCGGAACTCGCCTTCGCGGCGCGCGCCACCTCCAGCTTTCCCGGTGCCTTTCCGCCGTTCACCGTGGCCGAGCTGGATGCGGTGCTGAAGGCCCGGCGCCAGTCGTGGCCGGGGCGCCGCGCGTTTCTGTCGCGCGTGCTGCCGCGGCACGACGCGGCGCATGCGGCGGACAAGGCGGTGCTGATCGACGGATCGGTACTGGCCAACGCGCCGTTCCGCCCGGCGATCGACGCCCTGCGCGAACGACCGGCGCGCCGCCAGGTCGATCGCCGCTTCGTCTATATCGATCCCTCGCCCGGTCATAAGTTCGGAATGCGACACGGGGTGCGGGGCGCGCCCGGCTTCTTCCAGACGATCATCGGCGCGGTCAGCGAACTGCCGCGCCAGCAGCCGATCCGCGACAATCTGGAGGCGCTGGCCGAACGCTCGCGTCGCATCGAGCGGATGCGCGCGATCACCGAGGCGATCCGCCCGCAGGTGGAGGCGGAGATCGAGGGGCTGTTCGGCCGCACGCTGTTCCTCGACCGCCCCACCCCCGCGCGGCTGGTCGCATGGCGTCGCCGCGCGCAACAGGCCGCCGCCGACCGCGCCGGCTATGCCTATACCAGCTACGGCCAGTTGAAGGCCGCCGGGGTGGTCGAATTCGTCGCCGCGCTGCTCCAGTCGATCGGCGGGGAGCCGGCGGCGCGGCGCGGCGGGCGGCTGCGCCAGCGGCTCGATGCCGCGCTGGCGGCGCGCGGTCTTGGCCCCGATGCGGTGTTCGCGGGCGGCGCCAGCGACGCGATGATCGCGTTCCTGCGCACCTTCGACCTCAATTTCCGCGTCCGCCGCCTGCGCTTGCTGGCGCGCCGCCTCACCGAAGTGGAGGGTGCGGCCGACGAAACCACGCTCGCACCGCTGCGCGATGCCATCTACGACTCGCTCAGCGCCTATCTCGATGCGCGCCTTCCCGAGCGCCGCACCGCGCTTCGCCGCGACGTGCGTGCCCTGCGTGACGACGCCGGTCCGCTGCTCGACTCGCTCGGCACCGCGCTCGATCTCACCACGCTCGACGCCACCACCGACGAACGAATGGCCACCGCGCTCGCCGCGATGCCGCGCGATATTCGCCGTCCGATGCTGCTCAACTACCTCGGCTTTCCCTATTTCGACGTCGCCACCATGCCGCTGCTCCAGGGTGAGGGCAGCGACGAATTCGATCCGATCAAGGTCGATCGCGTGTCCCCCGACGACGCCCGCTCGATCCGCGAAGGCGGCGCGGAAGCGACATTGAAGGGCATACAATTCAGTAACTTCGGGGCGTTTTTTAGCAGGATGTATCGTGAAAACGACTATCTGTGGGGCCGGCTGCACGGTGCCGAGCGGATGATCGACATCACCGTCTCCACCCTGCCCCCCGGCGCCCGCCTGCGCGCCGGCCGCATCGCCGCGATCAAACGCGCCGCCTTCCTCGCGATCCTCGACGAGGAAGCCCCCCGCCTGTCCACCGCCACCGGCCTGATCGACACCCTCCGCCGCGAAATCGGCTGACCCCACCCAGTCGTTTCGCCCGTGGACTGGAAAAATCCGCACGACCGCCCTAGCCTGCGCGCCATGCAATTCCTGAAGCTCCTGTTCTGGTGCCTGCTCGCGTTCGTCGCAGCGGTCTTCACCTTCGGCAACTGGACGACCGTTTCGATCCAGCTGTTCGGCGGGATGGTGGCGGAAGTGAACCTGCCGGTACTGCTGCTGGCGACCTTCCTCACCGGCTTCGTCCCGACGCTGGTGTACCAGCACTGGATCCGCTTCCGCCTGCGCCAGCGCCTTGCCGCCGCGGAACGGGCGCTGGACACCGAACGCGCGCTCAACGCCGCGCGCGCCGCGGATCCGGTGCCGCCCCCGCCCCCCGTGCCCTCCGTTCCCGCGGACACCGGCCCAGCCCCCAACGGAGTCCAGCCGTGAGCAACCGCATCTTCGTCGCGATCGACACACCCGATCTGGAACGCGCACGCGCGCTCGCCACCCGGGTGCGGCACCACGTGGGCGGGCTGAAGCTGGGGCTCGAATTCTTCTGCGCCAACGGCCCTGCGGGGGTGCGCGCGATGGAGGAGATCGGCTTGCCGGTGTTCCTCGACCTCAAGCTGCACGACATTCCCAATACCGTCGCGAAGGCGGTGCAGTCGCTCGCCCCGCTGGCGCCCGCGATCCTGACCGTCCACGCGGTCGGCGGGCGTGCGATGCTGGAGGACGCCAAGGCGGCGGCGCACCCGGACACGAAGGTGGTGGCGGTGACGATGCTGACCAGCCTGGACGACCGCGACCTGGCCGATACCGGCGTCGGCGGCAGCGCGCACGATCATGTCATGCGGCTGGCCGATCTGGCGCGCGCGGCGGGGCTGGACGGCATCGTCTGTTCGGGGGTGGAGGTGCAGGCCGCGCATCGCGCCTGGCCGAAGGGGTTCTTCGTGGTCCCCGGCGTGCGCCCCGCCAACGGCGCGGCCGGCGACCAGAAGCGCGTCGTCACCCCGCGACAGGCACTGGACGACGGCGCGTCTATCCTGGTGATCGGCCGCCCGATCACCCAGGCGGAAGACCCCGACGCCGCCGCGCGCGCGATCGAGGCGACGCTGTAGGCGGCACGACGCGACACGGGTGGGGGACAAACGCGCCCGCCGCCCCTATATCGCCCGTCATGCCCGCCACCGCCAAGATCTGCGGCCTGTCCACCGCACCGACGCTCGACGCCGCCATCGCCGGGGGAGCGAGCCATGTCGGGTTCAACTTCTTCGCGCCTTCCCCGCGCTATATCGCCCCAGAACGGGCACGCGCGCTGGCACAGCGGATGCCGCAGCATGCCCGCCGCGTCGGAGTGTTCGTCGATCCCGATGACGCGCTGCTCGACGCCACCGCCGACACGCTCGACGCGATCCAGCTGCACAAGACCGCGCCGGACCGGATCGCCGCGATCCGCGCGCGCTGTGGGCGCGAGATATGGGCGGTCGTCGCGGTGAAGACGCGTGCCGATCTGGACAATGCCGCGCGCGTCGCCGGCGCGGCCGACCTGATCCTGTACGATGCCAAGACGCCGGACGGCGCGAAACTGCCCGGCGGGATGGGGGTGCGATTCGACTGGTCGGTGCTCGACGGCTTCCGCCATCCCCTGCCCTGGGCGCTCTCCGGCGGCCTGGACGCGGGCAATGTGGGCGACGCGGTGCGCCGGACCGGCGCCCCGCTGGTCGATGTGTCCTCGGGCGTGGAGACCGCGCCCGGCGTCAAGGACGTGGACAAGATCGCCGCCTTCCTGCAACGGGTCGCCTCACTATGAACGCTCCCAATTCCTTCCGTGCACAACCCGATGAGCGCGGCCATTTCGGCGACTACGGCGGCCGCTACGTCGCCGAGACGCTGATGCCGCTCGTCCTCGATCTCGAGCGCGAGTATCGCGCCGCGAAACAGGATCCGGCCTTTGCCGCGCAGTTCGACGACCTGCTCGAACATTATGTCGGCCGCCCCTCGCCGCTCTATCATGCCGAGCGGCTGACCGAGGCGCTGCGCGACGGCGCGGCACCGGGCATGGGCGCGCAGGTGTGGTTCAAGCGCGACGAACTGAACCATACCGGCGCACACAAGATCAACAATTGCATCGGCCAGATCCTGCTGGCGATCCGCATGGGCAAGACGCGGATCATCGCGGAAACGGGGGCGGGGCAGCATGGCGTCGCCACCGCGACCGTGTGCGCGCGCTTTGGCCTGCCGTGCATCATCTACATGGGCGCCAAGGACGTCGAGCGGCAGGCGCCGAACGTGTTCCGCATGAAGCTGCTGGGCGCGGAAGTGCGCGCGGTGGAAAGCGGCGCGCGCACGTTGAAGGACGCGATGAACGAGGCACTGCGCGACTGGGTCGCCAACGTCCACGACACCTTCTACATCATCGGCACCGCCGCCGGACCGCACCCCTATCCCGAACTGGTCCGCGACTTCCAGAGCGTGATCGGGCGCGAGGCGCGCGCGCAGATGCTGGCGCGCACCGGGCGGCTGCCCGACCTGCTGGTCGCCGCGATCGGCGGCGGATCGAACGCGATCGGGCTGTTCCATGCGTTCCTGGACGACAGCGACGTCGCGATGCTGGGCGTCGAGGCGGCCGGCGAAGGTCTGGACGCGCGCCATGCCGCCAGCCTGGCGGGCGGCTTCCCCGGCGTGCTCCACGGCAACAAGACCTATCTGCTGCAGGACGACGACGGCCAGATCGCGGAGGCGCATTCGATCTCCGCCGGTCTCGATTATCCGGGCATCGGCCCCGAACATGCGTGGCTGAAGGATATCGGCCGCGTCGAATACACGTCGGTCACCGATCGCGAGGCGCTGGACGCCTTCCAGCTTTTGTGCCGGACGGAGGGGATCATCCCTGCGCTGGAACCGGCGCACGCGATCGCGGCGGTCACGCGCCGCGCGCGGGCGATGCGCGAGGATCAGGTCATCCTCGCCAATCTGTGCGGACGCGGCGACAAGGATATCTTCACCGTCGCCGAGGCGCTGGGAGTGTCGATGTGACCCGCCTCGCCGACGCCTTCCGCGCCGAGCGGCCCGCGCTCGTCTGCTTCGTCACCGCGGGCGATCCCGATGCTGCGGCGACGCCCGCGATCCTCGACGCGCTGGTCGCGGGCGGGGCCGACGTGATCGAACTGGGGATGCCGTTCACCGATCCGATGGCGGACGGCCCCGCGATCCAGGCGGCGAACATCCGCAGCCTGGGCGCCGGCACGACCACCGCCGACATCCTGCACATCGCCGCCGGGTTCCGCGCGCGCCATCCAAACATACCGCTGGTGCTGATGGGCTATGCCAATCCGATGCTGCGTCGCGGGGCGGTCTGGTTCGCCGCGACGGTGCGCGATGCGGGCGTCGATGGCGTCATTTGCGTCGACGTGCCGCCGGAGGAGGACGATGCGCTCGGCCCCGCATTGCGCGCGGCGGGGGTCGATCTGATCCGGCTGGCCACCCCCACCACCAATGCGGCGCGGCTGGGCAGCGTGCTGGGCGGCGCCAGCGGCTTCGTCTATTACGTCTCCGTCGCCGGCATCACCGGCAAGCAGCAGGCGGTGCAGGCGTCGATCGAGGAAGCGGTATCGCGGCTGAAGGGCGCGACCGACCTGCCGATCGCGGTCGGCTTCGGCGTACGCACCCCCGAACAGGCGCGCGCGATCGGCCGGGTCGCCGACGGCGTGGTCGTCGGCTCCGCGATCGTGGAGATCGTCGCCGAACACGGTGCCGCCGCGGCCGCACCGGTCACCACCTATGTCCAGTCCCTGTCGGCTGCGCTGGCCGACGCACGAAAGCAACCCGCATGAGCTGGCTCAGCAACGTCCGCAACGCGCTGTCGGGGATCGTCCCCGGCGCCAAGCAGCAGACCACCGACAACCTCTGGCACAAGTGCAAGGGGTGCGGGACGATGGTGTTCGCCAAGGAGTTGGAGGAGAACCTCCACGTCTGCCCGACGTGCGACCACCACGAGCGCATCGGCCCGCGCGAACGCTTCGCCTACCTGCTCGACGAGGGCAGCGCCGAGGTGCTGCCCGCGCCCAAGGCGGTCGAGGACCCGCTGAAGTTCCGCGACTCGAAGCGTTATGCCGATCGGCTGAAGGCCGCACGCACCGGCACCGGCGAGCAGGATGCCTTCCTCAACGCACGTGGCACGATCCACGGCCACCGCGTCGTGATCGGCGTGCAGGACTTCGCCTTCATGGGCGGTTCGATGGGCCAGGCGGTGGGCGAGGCGTTCATCCAGGGCGTGGAGGCCGCGATCCGCGACAAGGCGCCGTTCGTCGTCTTCACCGCATCGGGCGGCGCGCGGATGCAGGAAGGCATTCTCAGCCTGATGCAAATGCCGCGCAGCACCGTCGCGATCCAGATGCTCCACGACGCCGGCCTGCCGTACATCGTCGTGCTGACCGATCCGACGTCGGGCGGGGTCATGGCCGCCTATGCGATGCTGGGCGACGTGCAGATCGCCGAGCCCAAGGCGACGCTGGCGTTCACCGGTCGCCGCGTGATCGAGAATACGATCCGCGAGAAGCTGCCCGACGATTTCCAGACCAGCGAATATTATCTGGAGCACGGGATGATCGACATGATCGTCCACCGCCGCGATTTGCGCGAGCGGCTGGCGACGGTGATCGGCTATCTGTGCGGGGCACGGAAGGCAGCGGCCTGACCCGCGCAGGGCGCTGACACCATGGCCGATCACGCCGTTTCCGCGGACGCGGCCGTCCAGGCGCAGCTCGACCGGCTGTGGGCGTTATCCCCCGGCGCGGACATATTGGGACTGGACAGGATCACCCGGCTGCTGGCGCGGCTGGGCGATCCGCAGCGCGCGCTGCCCCCGGTCTTCCATGTCGCGGGCACCAACGGGAAGGGATCGACCTGCGCCTTCCTGCGCGCCGCGCTGGAGGCCGCGGGGTGCCGCGTCCATGCCTATACCAGCCCGCATCTGGTGCGGTTCAACGAACGGATCCGCATCGCCGGGACGCTGATCGACGATGCGACGCTGGCGGCCTTGCTGGCGGAGGTGCTCGACGCCGGCGGCGATATCGGTGCGAGCTTTTTCGAAGTGACGACCGCGGCGGCGTTCCTCGCCTTCGCACGGAACCCCGCCGATGCCTGCGTGATCGAGGTCGGGCTGGGCGGCCGGCTGGACGCCACCAACGTGCTGCCCGCCCCCGTCGCGTGCGGCATCGCCGCGCTGGGGCTGGATCATCAGTCGTTCCTGGGCGACACGCTGGAACAGATCGCTGCCGAAAAGGCCGGGATCGCGAAGCCGGGCGTTCCGCTGCTCACCATGGCCTATCCCGCCGGAATCGCGCAGGTCATCGCGCGCACCGCAAAGGCCGCCGACACGCCGCTGCTGGCGCAAGGTGCCGGATGGCAGGCCCGGAGCACGCCGGAGGGCATCGCCTACACCGACCGTAACGGCGCGCTCGTGCTCCCCATCCCGACGATGCCGGGACCGCATCAGTGCGACAATCTGGCGCTGGCGGCGGCGATGCTGCGCCATCAGGATGCGGTGCGCATCCCCGATGCCGCGCTGGCCGCCGCCGCGCGCACGGCACGCTGGCCCGCGCGCCTGCAACGGCTCGCCCCCGGCCCGCTGACCGCGGCGCTGCCGGCCACCGCCTTCTGGCTGGACGGCGGGCACAACCCCTCCGCGGGCGACGCGATCGCCGGGTGGATCGATGCCACTGACGCGCCGCGCGCGCTGGTCGTGGGGATGCTGGCGAACAAGGATCCGGCGGGGTTCCTGCGCCCGTTCGCCGATCGCATCGACACATTGGTGGCGGTGCCCGTGCCGGGGCACGAGCATCACGCCCCCGATGCGCTGGTCGCGCTGGCGCGCTCGCTGGGGATCGCGACCGCATTCGCCGCCACCGATCCGATCGCCGCCGTCGCCGCGCTGGCGGCGCGCGGGGAGCCGCCTGCGGTCATGCTTTTCGCGGGGTCGCTGTACCTGGCGGGCATGGTGCTGGCCGCCAACGACAAGCTGCCGGACTGACCCGATAGATTGCGATTGACTTGCAATAGCGGCTGGACGATCCTCCTTGCGACACGAGGAGTCGTTCGATCATGACCGATATGCCGCTGACCGGTACTGCCACGCTCTCCACCCTGCCCTATGCGCTGCCGCCGTGTGGCCATGCCCGCGTCGCGCTGTTCGCGATCCGTCGGATGGGCGCGCACGGGCTGGGCGATGCCCGCGCGGCGCATGTGCTGTTCTCCACGTTCGGCGAAGCGTTTCGCCGCCCGCTGACGCTGATGCGCGCGTTCATGGCCGACATGGCGGCCAGCGCGACGCAGCCGATCGCGATCGCGCCATGCTGCTGCGCGCGGATGACCCCGGCCGAACGCACCCTGCTGTCGGTGCTGGCGCGGGTGGAGACGCGCAGCGACAGCGCGCGGCTGCTGATGCAGGACCTGCTGGGTCAGCGCGGGGTGGACGGCGTCCTCGCCAGCGCGGCGGCGGTCGCCGCCGCCTTCGCCGACGAAGGGCGACCTGTGGCGATGTAAGGCGGCGTGGTCAGGCGGACGCGCCGTCGCGCGCGTCCCCCGGCCCTTCGATCCCGGCACTGCCGACCGACCGGTCGACCAGCCCCGACCGGCTCATCCACCAGAAGATCAGCACCCCCGGGATCGCCACGATCGTTGTCAGCAGGTAGAAATTGACGAAGCCGAACCGCTCTACCAGCCCGCCCGCAGTCGTCCCGGTCAACACGCGTCCGACCACGCTTGCCGCCGCGGAGATCAACGCATATTGCGCCGCCGTGAAGCGCAGGTCGCACAGCGCGGAGAAATAGGCGACCACCGTCACCCCGCCGATACCGGAAGCGATATTCTCGAACAGGATCGCACCCGCCAGCCCGGCGTTCGAATGGCCCGCCATCGCCAGCAACGCGAAGCTGAGGTTCGACAGTGCCATCAGCAGCAGGCTGATGAACACCGACCGTTTCAGCCCCAGCCGTGCGTACAGCGCGCCGCCGATGAAGATGCCGATCAGATACGCCCAGAAACCGATGCCGACATCGTACAGCGCGATTTCGTCATTCGAAAAGCGCATGTCGTCCAGCAGCAGGCGCAGCACCAGCTGCCCAAGCGTGTCGCCGATCTTGTGGATCAGGATGAACAGCAGGATCACGATCGCACCCGGCCGCGCGAAGAATTCGACGAACGGCTGCCACGCCGCGGCGATCGCCTGACCGGCGCCGCGCCGCGCCTGCGGCTCGCGATGGCGTCGCGGCTCGCCGACGATGAGACCCGCCAGCATCGCCGGCAGTGCCAGCGCCGCGCACGCCAGATAGCCGGCCGCCCAGCCGTGCCGCGCCGCCACCACCAGCGCCAGCGCGCCCGCGCCCGCCGATCCGATCCGCCAGCCGTACTGGCTCATTCCCGATCCGACGCCCAGCTGGCGCGGCTCCAGTATCTCGATGCGATAGGCGTCGATGACGATGTCGAACGTCGCCCCCGCCGCACCGACCAGGATCGCCGCGGTCGCCGCGGCGGCGATGTCCGCCTTCGGATCGACCAGCGCCAGATTGGTCACCGCCGCGATCACCAGCACGCCGGTCAGCAGCAGCCACGACACCCGTTGTCCCAGCCCGCCGATCACCGGAAGGCGGACGCCATCGATCATCCACGCCCACAGGAATTTCAGGTTGTAGACCAGGAACGCCAGACTGAACGCGGTGACCGTCTTCTTGTCGATCCCGTCCTGTGCCAGCCGCGTCGTCAGCGTCGCGGCGATCATCGAGTAAGGGAAGCCCGAGGACACGCCCAGCGCGAACGCCGCCAGCGGCCCGCGTTCGACATAGGGGCGCACGCCATCCACCCACGTCCGCCCGTCCGTCCTGCCCGCCATCAAACGCTTGCTCCGAAGAATGAAGGGCGCAACACTATCGACAAAATACGGAGAGGTAAGCCCATGAACGCACCTGTCGGCGCGCTGGCGCCCACGCCTGGCCAATTGGCGCTCGCCCGGCTGCTCGCCGATGGCGGGCGACGGCGGGACATCGGCATCACGCATGTCGATGCCGCGGCCTATACCGATCCGGCACGCCACGCCGCTGAACAGGCGCGCATCTTCACGAAGGTGCCGCTGGTCGCCGCGCCCTCGGCGCTGCTGCCGCAAGCCAATATGGCGGTTCCGCACGACGGCTTCGGCAAGCCGCTGCTGATCGCGCGCGACCGCGACGGGCAGGCGCACGTCTTCCTCAACGTGTGCAAGCATCGCGGCACGCGGCTGGTAGAGGGCGAGGAAGCGGTGTGCGCGCCGCGGCTGGTCTGCCCCTATCATGCGTGGAGCTACGCGCTCGACGGCCGGCTGGCGGGGCTGCCGCGCGGCGATGCCTTTCCGGGCCTCGACAAGGAAGCGTTCGGGCTGACTCGCCTTCCCACGCGCGAGGCGGGGGGGCTGATCTGGTTCAGCTTCACCGGGGATGCCGATTTCGCGGAGGCGGACGCGCTGGGGCTGGACTTCGACGCGTTCGGCCTGGCGCAGATGCACCTGTTCCGCCGCCGCACGCATCGCGTCGACGCCAACTGGAAGCTCATCATGGATGCCTTCCTGGAAAGCTATCACGTGCTGCGCCTCCACGCCGACACGATCGGCCCGTTCTTCAAGGACGGCGTCGCCTCCGCCGACACGATCGGCTCGCACCAGCGATCGGCGGTGGGGCGCGACGTCGACGCGGCGGCGGTGCGCGCTGCCGACTGGCCGACGCTGCGCGGCGCGATCACCTACACCTATCAGATGTTTCCGGGCGCGGTGCTGATCGTCAGCCCCGATTACGTCAACCTGATGGTGCTGATGCCGCAGGCGCACGACCGCGTCTGGGTGGAGGATTTCATGCTGATCCCGGAGCCGCCGGCGACCGAAAAGGCGCTGCGCCATTGGGAAAAGAGCTGGAACCTCCTCGACGGCGGAGTCTTCGCCGCGGAGGATTTCCGCGCCGCCGCGCTGGGGCAGCAGGGGCTGTCATCCGGCGCGATCGATCGCATAACACTGGGCACGCTGGAGGCGGGCATCCGCCTGTTCCATGATCAGGTGGAAGCGCGGCTCTAGCCCGCGAACAGCCGCAGGCCGGACGGCAGCGACCGCGGTCGCTTGCCCTGACGCGTGCGATCGATCGCATCGACCGCGCCCAGCAGGTCGCGCTGCGCATAGGGCTTGGCCAGGCACCCGACCGCCAGCGCGGCCGCATCCGCGGGGCACAGGCTCGACACGAACAGCACCGCGATGCCGCGCGCCTGCGCATGGCGCGCCACGTCGATGCCGTTGCCGTCCGCCAGATTGATGTCGGCCAGGATCAGGTCGATCGCGGCGTCGCGCTCGATCGCCGCGACCGCATCCGCGACGCGATCGACCGTCGCGACGACCTCATAGCCTTCCTCGGTCAGCAGGTGTTCGGTATCGAACGCGACCAGCGGTTCGTCCTCCACCACCAGCAGGCGGGTGATCACGCGTCGTTTGCGTCCGAATATCATGGGGCTGGCCGTTTTCCCGTCGTTGCGCAAGCATAACGCAGCCGAGCGTACATCGCCGCAAATATTTCCGCACGGTGACGTCGCGATCCGCTAATGAGCCGCCATGGCCGATGATCGCCCCCAACACCGTATCGCCAAGCTGCTCGCACGTGCGGGCGTCGCTTCCCGCCGCGAAGTGGAGCGGATGATCGAAGAAGGGCGCGTCGCGCTCGACGGCGTGGCGCTGACCACCCCCGCGACCGTGCTGCGCTCGCTCCATGGCGTCACCGTCGACGGCCAGCCGGTCGCCGCGCCCGAACCCGCGCGGCTGTTCCTGTTCCACAAGCCGACCGGCGTGCTGACCACCGAGCGCGACCCGGCGGGCCGCCCGACGATCTACGACCGGCTGCCCAAGGATCTGCCGCGGCTGGTGCCGGTCGGCCGGCTGGATCTCAATACCGAGGGGCTGTTGCTGCTGACCACTGACGGCGGGCTGAAGCGCCAGCTGGAGCTCCCCTCGACAGGGGTGGAGCGGACCTATCGCGCGCGCGCCTATGGCCAGGTCAGCCAGCAGCAGCTGGAGGATCTGATCGACGGTATCGAGATCGAGGGCGTGCGCTACGGCTCGATCGACGCCAATCTGGAGCGCCGCACCGGCGCCAACGTCTGGGTCGAGATGACGCTGCGCGAGGGCAAGAACCGCGAGGTGCGGCGCGTGCTGGAACATCTCGGCCTGCGCGTCAGCCGGCTGATCCGCGTGCGCTACGGCCCGTTCGTGCTCGGCGACCTGCCGGTGGGGGGCGTGGGCGAGGTGCGCGTCGCCGATCTGGTCGCATTCCGGCAAACGCTGAAGACCGCCGCGCCAATCCGTCCGGCGACGCCCGACGTATCGGTCGCCGGCCGGCGCGCGCCGGTACGCGCGCGTCCCGCTGCGCCGCGTCCCGCCGGTTCGCGCCCCGGCGCACCGCATCCCGGCGCACCGCGCGATTCCGCGAGGCCGAACCCCGGATCCCCCATCCGGCCCAAACCTGCGCCCCGACCCAAGCCCGCCCCGGCCCCGGCCGAACCCGTCGAGGCGGCACCGACGCGGCCCGCGAAGATCAAGCGCCAGCCCGGCTGGGCCAAGCCCAAGCCGCGCACCGGCCCCACCCGCTCCGGCCCGAAGCGGAAGCCGCGGGCATGAGGATCATTTCCGGTGCCTGGCGCGGCCGCCCGCTGGTCGCGCCGAAAGGCGACACCACCCGCCCCACCGCCGATCGCACGCGCGAGGCATTGTTCTCCATGCTGGCCAGCCGTGTCGGCAGTTTCGAGGGGCTGGCGGTCGCCGATCTGTTCGCCGGTTCCGGCGCGCTGGGGCTGGAGGCGCTGTCGCGCGGTGCGGCATCGTGCCTGTTCGTGGAGCAGGACAAGGCCGCGATCGATGCGTTGCGCGCCAACATCGCGAAGCTGGGCGCGGCCGGCACCGACGTGCGCGCCGGATCGGTGCTGGCGCTCGGCCCCGCGCGTGCGCCACTGGATATCGTGATGATGGACCCGCCCTATGGCACCGGCGCGGGCGCGGTGGCGGCGGACAAGCTGGCGCGGCTCGGCTGGATCGGCCCGGCGACGTGGCTGTCGATCGAAACCGCCAAGGCCGAGGCGGTCGAGGTCGCCGGCTTCACCGTGGAGGCGGATCGCCACCACGGCCGCGCGCGGCTGACGCTGCTGCGGCTCGCCTGACGCTCAGCGGGCGTCGCGGGGCGTGCGCATGACCAGCAGCGCGATCAGGCTCAGCAGCGACATCGCCGCCAGATAGCCGCCGACCAGCGGCAGGCCGCCGCGATCCGCCAGCGCCTGCGCCGCCACCGGGGTCAGCCCGCCGCCGATGATTCCCGCCATGTTGAACGCCAGGCTGACCCCGGTGTAGCGCACGCGCGCCGGGAACAGCCCCGGCAGCCACGCTCCCAGCGGGCCATAGACGAAACCCATCACGAACAACGCGAACGCCATGCTGGCGAACATCGCGACCAGCGATCCCGATCCCAGCCCCGGCGCCAGCACGAACCCGGCCACCACCGCGCCGACGCAGCCCCATTTCAACACGTGCGCGGGGCTGGTGCGGTCCGCCCATGCCCCCGACAGCGCGATGCCCACCGCCATGAACAGGATCGCCGCCAGCTGCATCGCCAGGAACGTCTGGCGGTTCACCCCCAGCGTCGTCGTCGCGTAACCCAGCGCAAAGGCAGTGGCGAGATAATAGACCGCGAAACACGCCACCGCGCCCAGCGTGCCGCCGATCGCCGCGCGCCAATGCCCGCGCAGCAGCTCACCCTCCGGCACCGCCGGCGGCGGCCCTTCCTCCAGCACCTGCGCGAACGCCGGCGTCTCGGCGATGCGCACCCGCACCCACAGCCCCAGCGCGACCAGCACCACCGACAGCAGGAACGGCACGCGCCACCCCCATGCCATGAATTCCGCCGGCGTCATCGCCAGCCCCAGCAGCAGGAACAGCCCGTTGGCGGCAATGAAGCCGACCGGCGCACCCAACTGCGGCACCATCCCGTAGCGGCCGCGATGCCCCGGCGGGGCATTCTCCACCGCCAGCAACGCCGCCCCGCCCCATTCGCCGCCCAGCCCGAACCCCTGGCCGAAGCGCAGCACGCACAGCAGCACCGGCGCCCAATAACCGGCGGTCGCATAGGTCGGCAGGAACGCGATCGCCAGCGTCGATCCGCCCATCAGCATCAGGCTGGCGACCAGCGTCGACTTGCGCCCGATCCGGTCGCCGTAATGGCCGAACGCCCAGGCTCCGACCGGGCGCGCGAAGAACGCCACCGCCAGGCTGGCATAAGAGGCGAGCAACTGCGCCGACGGGCTGCTGGCGGGAAAGAACAGCGGCCCGAACACCAGCGAAGCGGCGGTGGCGTAGATATAGAAATCGTAGAATTCCACCGACGTACCGACCAGGCTGGCCAGCAGGATTCGGCGGTGGGACGCGGTCGGATCGGGCGCCGGGCGGGCGGCATGAGGGGCTTCGGACGACATGGCGTCTCATCGACGCCGCGGGGGGCGGGCGTCAACGCGCAAATCGCACGCTTCGGTCACGAAATCCTCTCGGACCGACACATTGCAGCAATGTTGAACCGCTAGGCGGGCTTGGTGGCTGCCCCTCCCCCTGTGGGGCGCCTCGCGGACCGGGCAAAGCCCCCTCGCCCGGACCTTCCCTGAACTACGGGGCGGCACCTGCCCAGGCGCCGCCCCGTTTTTTCATACCGGCCCGGCGAACAGGCCTGCGCTTACAGCCCGCCCGCGCGCACGACCAGCAACAGCATCCAGTACAGCACTCCTGACAGCAGCATCGCCACCGGCAGCGTCAGGAGCCACGCCGCGGCGAGCTGCAGCAGGGTGCGGCGCTGCAATCCCTGCCCGCTCGCCACCGAGGCGCCGGCGACGCCCGACGACAGGATGTGCGTGGTCGACACCGGTAGGCCGAAGCGGTCCGCCGCCAGGATCGTGCCCGCCGCCACCAGCTCCGCCGACGCGCCCATGCCATAGGTCATGTGCTGCTTGCCGATCTTCTCGCCCACCGTGACGACGATCCGCTTCCAGCCGATCATCGTGCCCAGCCCCAGCGCCAGCGCGACCGCGATCTTGACCCACAGCGGGATGAAGCGCGTGCCCTTCTCCAGCCGTTCCTGATACGCCTTCAGCTCGTCGACATCCGCGGCGCTCAGCCCCGCCTTCGGGGCCTTGGCGATCGCCCGCATCGTTTCCAGCACCAGGTACATGTCGTTGCGCACGTTCTGCGTCGCCCCGGCGGGAACGTTGCTGAGCGCGCGATATGCCGAGACGCGGCGCGACAGGTCGTCCGACACGCTGACCACCGCGCCGTACACCAGCGGATCGACGGTGGCGCGCTGCTCCAGCGCCCGGACCAGGATGGGCCGCGCGCGCTCCAGCGGCACCGCCGCCGCGCCCTTGCGCACCAGCACCGTCGACGCGGCCTGCGCGCTGGCGACGAAGGCCGGCGTTTCGCTCGCTGGCTGGGTACGGTTCAGCGCATAGGCGGTGGGCGCGCATCCGATCAGGATCAGCATGATAAGGCCCATGCCCTTCTGCCCATCGTTCGACCCGTGGCTGAACGACACCGCGGTGCAGGTGAAGATCAGCAGCGCCCGGATACCCCGCGTCGGGGGGGCGTCGCCCTCCGGCGCCTCCATCAGCTTCGGGTTGCGCGTGACGTAGCGCAGCACGACCAGCAGCAGCGCCGCCGCGAAGAAGCCGATCAGCGGCGCCATCCACAATCCGGTCAGCACCTTGCTCGCCTGGCTCCAGTCGACGCCCGAGGTGCCGCCCCGGCCAGCGCTGAGCAGCTGGTTGGCGAAGCCGACGCCCAGCACCGATCCGATCAGCGTGTGGCTGGAGCTGTTGGGGAGCCCGACATACCAGGTCGCCAGATTCCACACCACCGCCGCCAGCAGCAGCGCGAAGATCATGGCGAAGCCCGCCCCCGATCCGACATTCAGGATCAGGTCCACCGGCAACAGCGTGACGATCGAATAGGCGACCGCGCCTGACGACAGCATCACGCCCAGGAAATTGAAGAATCCCGACCACACCACCGCGGCATGGGCGGGCAGCGAGTTGGTATAAATCACCGTCGCCACCGCATTGGCGGTATCGTGGAAACCGTTCACGAATTCGAAGCCGAGCGCGATCAGCAACGCCAGCACCAGGAACAGGAATACCCCGCTTGCCAGCGGGGTCCCCACCAGCTGCGTATCGCGGATCACGCTGACCGCAGCATAGCCGAAGCCCCCGACCACCAGGGCCAGGAACAGCAGACGCGCCACGGGATGAACCGGGGCATCGAACCGCCGGGTCGACGGAGCGGCGGCCGCCTGAGCCTCCGCGGGGACAATGGTAGCCATCACCTTCGCCCCATCGTCTCCGTCCGTGACAATCTCATGACGGATGCGCCCCCCAGCGGCGCAACGCGCGGCGGCGCTGTGTCGCGACGGGACCGCGGGGGTTCAGCCGTGAGAGCTATCGGGCGGGGCCAGCTTCGCCAGCTCGGCCGCCATCAGCGGGATGACCGCGTTCAGCGCACGCACCGGGCGAATCATCACCTTGAAGCGGGTGATATGATCGTCGCCGTCCCATTCGATGATATCAACGCCGTTGACCTGCGTTTCGTCGGCCAGCGTGCATTCGAACTCGAGCACCGCCGATCCGTCCCCGCGCCATTCGTTGACGTAGCGGAAATCGGGGCCGCCCAGCACGACCGCCGCCGCACCCAGATAGCGCATCGTCACCTCACGCCCGCGCTGCGGCGTGTGCACGGCGGGGCTTTGGAACACCACGTCGGGATGGAGCATCGCCTCCAGCGCGGCGGCGTCCGGCGCGCGCATGTAATCGTGCCAGCGGTGGATCGCATCGCTCATGCGTCGACTCCCGGATAGGTGGCGAAGGCGGGGAGGTCGGCGATCCCCGCCGCCCAGGGCAGTCGTTCGCGTACCATGATCTGCGCGCCCGGCGAATGATCCTCGGGATGGTCGAGCGTCGCCGACTGAATATCGACAATCCCCGGCAGGATTGTGGCGTTGCGATAGAAGAGGCCCGTGCCGCATGCCGGGCAGAAGGTGCGCGTTCCCAGCTCCGACGATCGATAGTCGGCGGTCGTGCCCGCGATTCGCACCTGATCTTCCTGGAACGCGATCCAGCCGACCATCGGCGCACCGGCCCAGCGGCGGCAGTCGCCGCAATGGCAGATGGCGTGATGTGCCGGTTCGCCCTGCGCCTGAAAGGTTACGGCGCCGCAATGGCACCTGCCGCTGATCGTCACGCCGTCTCTCCCGTTTGTTTATGCTATGTTCCCACGATGCGCGGCGCGATGCAAGCGTGACGTCGCGCGGCGGCTTGCCGCGGCGGCGCGCGTTCCCTACCTGTTCGTCGGTGACCGAGCTTTCCCCTACCACCGACGCCGCACCGTACCTGTCCGGCCTCAACGAACCGCAGCGGCAGGCCGTGCTGACCACCGACGGGCCGGTGCTGGTGCTCGCCGGCGCGGGCACGGGCAAGACCGCGGCGCTGACCGCGCGGCTGGCGCACCTGCTCTACACCCGCCGCGCCTGGCCGTCGGAGATTCTGGCCGTCACCTTCACCAACAAGGCCGCACGCGAGATGCGCGAGCGCGTGGGGCGGCTGGTGGGCGAGGCGGTGGAGGGGATGCCGTGGCTGGGGACGTTCCACGCGATCGGCGCGAAGATGCTGCGCCGCCATGCCGAGCTGGTCGGGCTGCAATCCAATTTCACGATCCTCGACACCGACGACCAGCTGCGCCTCATCAAGCAGCTGATCGTCGCGGCGGACATCGACGAGAAGCGTTTCCCGGCGCGCAGCCTGGCGGGGCTGATCGACGAATGGAAGAACCGCGGCCTGACCCCGGCGGAGGTCGATGCGGGCGAAAGCGAACGCTATGCGAACGGCCGAGGCGGCGAATTGTACCAGCAGTATCAGGAGCGGCTGAGGGCGGTGAACGCCTGCGACTTCGGCGACCTGCTGCTCCACGTCCTGACCATCCTGAAGCGCGAGCGCAGCGTGCTGGAACAGTATCAGCAGCGCTTCCGCTACATCATGGTGGACGAATATCAGGACACCAATTCGGTCCAGTACCTGTGGCTGCGGCTGCTGGCGCAGGAGCGGCGCAACATCTGCTGCGTCGGCGACGACGACCAGTCGATCTATTCGTGGCGCGGCGCGCAGGTCGAGAATATCCTGAAGTTCGAGAAGGACTTCCCCGGCGCCACCGTGATCCGGCTGGAACAGAATTACCGCTCCACCCCGCACATCCTGGGCGCGGCCAGCGGCGTGATCGCCAACAACGGCGGGCGGCTGGGCAAGCAATTGTGGACCGAGCTGGACGCGGGCGAGAAGGTCCGCGTGCTCGGCGTCTGGGACGGCCCGGAAGAGGCACGCCGCGTCGGCGACGAGATCGAGGCGGCGCAGCGTTCCGGCACGTCGCTGGACGACGTCGCCATCCTGGTGCGCGCGCAGCACCAGACCCGCGAGTTCGAGGATCGCTTCATCTCGATCGGGCTGCCCTACCGCATCGTCGGCGGCTTCCGCTTCTACGAACGGGCGGAGATCCGCGATGCGCTCGCCTATCTGCGCGTCGTCAACCAGCCCGCCGACGACCTGGCGTTCGAACGGATCGTCAACACCCCCAAGCGCGGGCTGGGCGACAAGGCGATCGCCAAGCTGCACCAGCTGGCGCGCGCCGGGGGAATGCCGCTGACGATCGCCGCCGCACGCATCCTCGATACCGACGAACTGACCCCGCAGGCGCGCCGCAGCCTGGGCAATTTCGTCGGCGACATCGCCCGCTGGCGCGACATGGCGCGCGACCTGCCGCACCCCGAACTGGCGCGCCAGATCCTCGACGAAAGCGGCTATACCGCGATGTGGCAGGCGGAAAAGTCGACCGAGGCAGCGGGTCGGCTGGAGAATTTGTCCGAACTGGTCCGCGCGATGGAGGAATATGAAAGCCTCGGCGCGTTCCTGGAGCATGTCAGCCTCGTCATGGACAATGAGGCGACGCGCGAGGATCCCAAGGTCACGATCATGACCATCCACGCCGCCAAGGGGCTGGAGTTCGACACGGTGTTCCTGGCCGGCTGGGAAGAAGGCATCTTCCCCTCGCAGCGCGCACTGGACGAGGGCGGCACGCGCAGCCTGGAGGAGGAGCGCCGCCTCGCCTATGTCGCGATCACCCGCGCGCGCCGCCGCGCGACGATCCTCCATGCCGCCAACCGCCGCATCTACGGCCAGTGGACCAGCTCGATCCCGTCGCGCTTCGTCGGCGAGCTGCCGCCGCACCATATCGACAGCGAGACCAGCATGTCGGGGGGCGAGAGCCTGTGGCGCGCCAACTGGTCCGAACGTGCCGATCCGTTCGCCGACGTCGCGCGCGGCACCGGCCGCGGGCCGGGGTGGCAGCGCGCGGCGGGCGCGCTGGGCAGCAAGCCGGGCGGCGAATGGACCAGCCGCACCTTCACTCGCGAACCGGTGCGCGTGGTCGAAAGCCGCGCGTCGGCGGTCAGCCTGGGCAACAAGGGGCGCGGCGACCTGGTGACCGGGCAGCGCGTCTTCCACCAGAAATTCGGCTATGGCGCGATCGCCGAGATCGAGGGCAACAAGCTGGAGATCGATTTCGAACAGGCCGGGCGCAAGCGCGTGATGGACAGTTTCGTCACCCCGGCCTGATCCCTGCCCCGCGCTCGCGCGTTGGCGCGCGCGAAGGAGCGACGCCATGTCCGAAACCGCCGAGAGGACCGACGCCGCGCTGTGGGAGGAGGTGAAGCAGGAGGTCACCGCCGGATCGAAGGGCGGCCGCCCCGGCCAATGGTCGGCGCGCAAGGCACAGCTGGCGGTCGCGCAATACAAGAAGCGCGGCGGCGGCTATCGCGGCGCGCGTGACCCCGACAACGCGCTGCACCGCTGGACGAAGGAGGATTGGGGCACCCGGTCCGGGGAGGAAAGCGGCAAGACCGGCGAACGCTATCTGCCCAAGGCCGCGCGCGAGGAACTGAGCGACGACGAATATCGCCGCACCACCGCGCGCAAGCGTGACGACACCGGCAAGGGGCGGCAATTCTCCGCCCAGCCGGCTGATATCGCCCGCAAGACGCGCCGCCACCACGACCACCGCACCCGCGCCGACCTGTACGAACAGGCGAGGAAGCGCGACATTCCCGGTCGGTCGAAAATGACCAGGGATCAGCTTATCGCGGCGCTCGACGGCTGACGCGCACTGCGCCGCTGGCCCATAGCGCCCACCAGATGATCGCCGGCTGCAACGCCAGCCGTGGCGCGTGATACCAGATCGGGAGCCCAGTGCCGCCCGACAGGTCGATGATCGCATGGTGCGCGTTGGCCGGCCAGACGCACAGCGCATAGGCCGCCAGCGCCCATCCGGCGGCACGTCGCCAGCGGTGCGTGACCAGCGCGGCGGCGCCTGCCAGCTCGCACAGGCCCGTGGCGATCACCACCGCATGCGGCATCTGCACCCACGCCGGGACGATCCGCACCATCGCATCGGTGACGACCAGATGCGCGACGCCCGCCAGCGCATAGAAAGCGATCAGCAGCACGCGACCGATCGACCGCGCCCGCGTCTCGTCCGGCTGGCTCAGAGCTCCACCGCCAGCAGCGTCACGCCCTCATATTTGGCGTCGCCGGGGGTGAACAATTCGCTCGGCCGGAATCGGCGCGGCGTGATGCGCAGCCCGCTGAGACCGGCGAGCTTGAACGCGCCGATCTTCGGCTCCTTCGGCGGCTGGCCGTCGCGCTCGATCGTCATCGCGTCGAGATAGATCTCGCCATGCTTGGTATAGATGATGTGCGGCGCCAGCGTCACGCTGCCACGATTATAGGTGGCGGCGATCGCCTGCTGCTTGACGATCGCTTCGAAAACGATCGGAACGGTATCGGGCACGGCGCCGCCTGCGCGGCCATCGGGTTCGGCTTCCATCGCGCTACCCTTAGCGCAATTCGCTGCGTTGCAGCAAGAACCGGGCGGGCGATCCGTCGACCGCCCGGCCCTGCCACATTCTACTGGCCCAGCAATTTCTGCGCAAAATAGGTCATCTGCAACGCCTGCAACCGCGCGCCCTGCTCAATATCCGCGTCGCCCGAATGGCCGCCGGCGGTATCCTCGAAGAACAGATACGGCAGGCCATATTCCTTCAGCCGCGCGGCGAACTTGCGCGCATGCTGCGGCCCGACGCGGTCGTCCTTGGTCGTGGTCCAGATATAGGGTTCGGGATAGGCCACCCCGCGGCGGATGTTCTGATAGGGCGAAATCTTCGCCAGGAACGCGCGCTCTTCCGGCACCGTCACCGAACCATATTCGTCCACCCAGGACGCGCCGGCCGCGATCTGTTCGTAGCGCAGCATGTCCAGCAACGGCACCTGGATCGTCACCGCCTTCCACAATTCGGGATGCTGGTTGAACTCCACCCCCATCAGCAGCCCACCGTTCGACCCGCCATAGATGCCCAGCTTCGCCGCGCTGGTGAGCCGCCGCGCGATCAGGTCCTTCGCCACCGCGGCGAAATCGTCATAGATCACCTGCCGCTTCGTCTTGCGTCCGGCGTCGTGCCATTTCGGCCCGAACTCGCCCCCGCCGCGGATGTTCGCCAGCACGAAGCTGCCGCCGCGTTCCAGCCACAGCTTGCCGGTGATGCCGGAGTAATAGGGCGTCATCGACGATTCGAACCCGCCATAGGCAGTCATGATCGTCGGCGTGCTGCCGTCCAGCTTCGCATCCTTGCGGTGGACGACGAAATACGGAACCTTCGTGCCGTCGGTCGACGTCGCCTCGAACTGTTCGACCACGTCGCGCGACGCATCGAACTTCGCGGGCAACGCCTTCACCTCGGCCGGTTTCGTCGCGCCGCTGGCGTCGACCGCCCACAAGGTCGTCGGCGTCAGGAAACCGGTGACCTGCATATAGGCCTGGTCGCTGGAGTCGGTCGTGCTGACGACGTCGATCGAGGCGTTGTCGGCCAGCGGCAATGCGCGCGACGTCCAGCGGCCATCGGCATGCGTGAACACCATCGGCGTCGCACGGACATTGTCATAGACGTTGGCGATGACGTGGTGCCGCGTCGTCGCGAATCCGTCGACCGTCTGGCGCGCACCGGGGGCGAACACCACCTCCGGCGTGAAGCGCCCGGTGCGTACCGCGCTCAGCGGCGCGCTGGCGATCGCCCCAGCGGGAATGTCGCCCCACGCCTCGCTGGTCTGGAACAGCAACTGCCCGTCGACCAGCCCCTGCGCGAACACGCGCGCCGGCATGTCCAGCTTCACGAGCTTGCCGTCGACCATGATGAAGCTTTCGCCGCCGAAGAAGGTCGGGCGCCGCTCGACGATCACCGCCTTGTTGCCCGCCGCATCGGTCATGACCGAGGCATAGGTGCCCAGCTGGTCGCCCGGCTGGCCGCGGTACAGCTCGGTGGCCGCCGACAACGGCTGGCCGCGCTTCACCGCCTTGACCACGAACGGATAGCCCGATGCGGTCATCGTCCCCGCGCCCCAGTCACGCGACACCAGCAGCGTATCCTTGTCGAGCCACGCCGCGCCCTGTTTCGACGTCGGCAGGGTGAAGCCACCGTCGACGAATCGCCCGGCGGCCAGATCGAATTCGCGATAGGTCACCGCATCCTCGCCGCCCTCGGACAGCGCGACCAGGCACAGGCGTTCGTCGGGTTGCAGGCAGGTGGCGCCCTTCCACACCCATTTGTGCCCCTCCGCCTTGCCCAGCGCATCGAGGTCGATCAGCGTCTGCCACTTGGGCGCAGGATTGGCGTAGTCGGCGGGGGTCGTCCACCGCCACACGCCCTGCGGATGGTCGGCGTCGCGCCAGAAATTGACGATCCTTCCCATCACCTGCGCCGGCATCGGGATACGATCCTTCGCCGCCGCGATCGCATAGGCCTCCTGATAGAAGGTCTGGTAGCGCGGATCGGATTGAAGCCGCGCCAGCGTGCGCTTGTTTTCCGCCTCCACCCAGGCGAGCGGCTTCGCGCCGTCCTTGTCCTCCAGCCACAGATAGGGATCGTCCTGCGGCGCAGCCTTCGTGTCGGTCATCGCCGCCGTCTGCGCGCTTGCCGGCGCGGGCGCAACCATGCCGGCGCCTGTCAGCATCAGTGCGGCCACCGCCGCCATCGTCATTCCTCGACCCACGATCATGCGTTTCTCGACCTTTCTTTTCATGACGCCAACTTGCGCGCGGACGCTCGCGGGAACAAGAGCGCGGCTGCGGCGTCCCACCCGCCGTCACCGCAGCGGAGGTCCCTTATCCACCAGCCGATCAGCCCCGCCCCCCAAGCCAAGGGCGCGCCCGCCGGTGACGGCCTGCCGACCCCGCGCCGCTATGCCGCCATCGCCGCGCTGTGCTTCGGCACCGCGCTGGTCATCATCGACGGCGGCGTCGCCAATGTCGCATTGCCGACGATCGCACGCGACTTGCACGTCGGGTCATCGTCGGTGGTGGCGATCGTCACCGTCTATCAGCTGATGCTCGTCATGCTGATGCTGCCGTTCGCGGGGTTGGGCGAGCGGATCGGGCTGAAGCGGATGTATCAGCTGGGTCAGCTGATCTTCACCGCCGCGACCTTGCTGTGCTTCTTCGCCAACAGCCTGCCGTTCCTGCTGGTGGTGCGTGCGGTTCAGGCGATCGGCGCGGCCGGCGCGCTGGCGGTCGCCTCCGCGCTGATCCGCCAGACCTATCCCGCGGCGCAGCTGGGGCGCGGGCTGGGCATCAATTCGGTGATCGTGTCGAGCAGCGCCGCCGCCGCGCCGACGATCGGCGGGCTGGTGCTGTCGGTCGCGCCATGGCCGTGGGTGTTCGCCAGCGCGATCCCGTTCGCGATCGCCTCGCTGCTGCTCGGCCGCGCGCTGCCCGACACGCCGCCGCGGGACGGGAAGTTCGACCTGACCGGCGCGGCGATGTGCGCGGCGATGTTCGGACTGACGATCGGCGGCGCGGAAAGCGCGGTCCACGGCGACAGCCCGGTCGTCTCCGCCGCGATCGTCGCGCTGGGGATCACCGTCGGCGTCATCTACGTCCGGCGCGAGCGTGCGACGACCGTTCCGATCCTGCCGATCGATCTGCTCGGCCGCCCGGTCATCGCGTTGTCGACACTAGGCGGGTTCACCGCCTTCGTCGCGTCGATGACGCTGCTGCTGTCGACGCCCTTCCGGCTGACCCACGAATTCGGCTTCACCGCCGCGGCGGTGGGCGCCGCGATCGCGCCGTGGCCGCTGACCAACATGATCGTCGCGCCGCTGACCGGCTGGCTGTCGGACCGGATACCCGCGGGGCTGCTGGGCGGGATCGGCATGGCGATCTCGTTCGTCGCGCTGCTGCTGATCGCATTCATGCCCGCGGACCCCAGCTACTTCGACATCGCGTGGCGGATGGCGCTGTGCGGGTCGGGCTTCGGCACGTTCCTGCCGCCCAATGCGCGGCTCATCATCGGTTCGGCCCCGCGCGAGCGGGCGGCGGCGGCCGGCGGCCTCGTCAGCACGGTGCGGCTGGTCGGGCAGACGACGGGGGCGACGCTGGTCGCCGCGCTGCTCGCGCTCGGCGTCGGCGCGGGCAACGTGCCGCCGCTGGTGTCGGCCGGTCTGGCGCTGGTCGCGGGGCTATGCAGCCTCGCGCGGCTGCGCCCGTCGATCCGCGATCCGAAGGGGGTGGAGGCGGACGACGCGCAGCCGGCGGTGTCGGTGCGCTGACCTCAGCCGCGCAGCGCCGCTACCGCCAGCCACAGCCATCCGGCGATCAGCAGCGTGCCACCGATCGGCGTGATCGCGCCCAGCCAGCGCGGCAGCCCCAGCGCCATTAGGTACAGCGTGCCCGCGAAGATGCCGGCGCCCGCGACGAACAGCCACGCCGGCCCGCGCAGCTCCATCCGCAGCGCGACGATCGCCGCGACCGCGTGGACCAGTTGATAGTGTCCGCCGGTCTTCAGCCACTCGACCGCCGCGCCGCTGGCGCCATGCGCGCCGAACGCCCCCGCGCCCACCGCCATCGCGCCCGACAGTGCTGCCAGCACCAGCACCAGGTTCATTGCGCGCCTCCTCCGCCCCACGGCTGTTCCGCTGCTACCTGCGCCCGCGCGGCGCGCAGGTCGCCCGCCTCGATCTGGATACGCAGCCGTTCCTTGTCGCGCGCGCGGTACATGTCCTCCGCCCGGTCGATATCGGCGGCCGACACGCCCAGGTCGCGCATCGCCAGCCGCGCCATGCGGATCGCCGATTCCAGCACCTCGCGCACGACATAGCGCGTCGGCCCGCCCTTCAGCTTCACCAGCGCGCGGCGATCGAACGCGCGCACATACAGCGCGGCTTTTGGGAACGCCTCATGGATCGCCTCGACCGTGGTCGCGTCCAGCTGATCGCCGTCCATGCAGAACAGGATCAGTTCCGCCTCGGCCGCGCCCGCCTGCCGCAGCAGGTCGATGCGCGTGCCGTCGCCGTAATAGACCTTCGACCCGAATTCCGCGGCGATATCGATCATCTCGATATCGGTGTCGATCAGCGTGACGGGGATGTCCTGCGCCAGCAGCATCTGGCCCACCGTCTGCCCGAACCGGCCATAGCCGACGATGACCGCATTGGCGCCATCGGCGGTCGGTCCGTCGCGCGCGTCGTCGCTGGCCAGCGGCTGTTCGCGGAACGCGCGGGTCGCGGCCATCAGGAACGGCGTGGTCGCCATCGACAGCGTGATGATCGCGCCGAACAGGCTCGCCGCCTCCGGCGCGATCAGATAGGCGTTCTGCGCCTGCCCGAGCAGGACGAAGCCGAATTCGCCCCCCTGGCTCAGCAGCAGCCCCAGCGCCAGCGCCGGCCGCCACTTCATGCGGAAGACGAGGCCCAGCACGGTGACGATCACCGTCTTGGTCGCGATCAGCGCCGCGGCCATCGCGACGACGAACAGCGGCCGCTCGGCGATCGCCTCCAGGTTCAGCATCATGCCGACCGACAGGAAGAACAGCCCGAGCAGGATCGAGCGGAACGGCTCGACATCGGTTTCCAATTCATGCCGGTACGGGCTGTCCGCCAGCATCACGCCCGCCACGAACGCGCCCAGTGCGGTCGACAGCCCCAGCGACTGCATCAACGCCGCCGCCGCGATGACGGTGAACAGCGCCGCGAACACGAACATCTCGCGCTCGCCCAGGTTGCCGATCAGCCTGAAGAGCGGGCGCAGTACGAACCGCCCCGCCGCGACCAGCCCGGTGATCGCCAGCACGGTGTACACCACCAGCACCCAGCCCGGGGGACCGCCCATGTCGGCGGGATTGCGACTCATCGCGGTGATGATCGTGATCATCGGGATGATCGACAGGTCCTGGAACAGCAGAATCGAGAAAGCGCGTTCCCCGAACGGCGTGCGCAGCCGTCCCGACGATTGCAGCATCGGCAGCACCTGCGCGGTCGAGGACAGCGCCAGCGGCATCCCCACCGCCAGCGCGGCGGCGAGCGAGAAATGCGCCGCCACCGCCAGGATCGCGGCGATCGCGATGCCGCACGCCACCACCTGCAACAGCCCCAGGCCGAGGATATCCTCCTTCAACCGCCACAATCGCGGCGGGCTCAGTTCCAGCCCGACGATGAACAGCAGCAGGGTGATGCCCAGTTCGGCGAACCCCATCTTGCCTTCGGCATCGCCGACCAGCCCGAGCAATTGCGGCCCGACCAGCGCGCCCGCCACCAAGAAGCCCAGCGTGGCGCCCAGCCCCAGCCGCCGGAAAACCAGGACGAAGAACAGCCCCGCCCCCAGAAGGATCGTGCCGTCCCTGACCAGCGATCCCGACGCCACATGCTCCATCAGGCGCCCGTCCGCTCTTGCCGCGCGCGCTGCGCGGCACCGGCCGCCTCCGCCGCGGCCTCGAAGGCGAGCCGGATCGACGGGTGGCGCGCCGTCAGTTTCAGCCCGGGCGTGAACACGTCCAGCCCCGGCCAGCCGGGCACCGCCCCCTCGCCCGCCAGCCAGGCGGTCAGTTCGTCACGGGCCGCCGCCAGTTCGGCCGGGGTGCGCCCGATCGCATGGCGCGCCATCAACGTCGCGCTCGCCTGTCCCAGCAGGCACGCACGCACCTGCGTGCCCAGCATCGCCACCCGGCCGTCGTCGGCCAGCGCCACGTCCACCGCCACACGGCTGCCGCAGATCGGCGAGCGCCGCTCGGCCGACCCGTCCGCCGCCGCCAGCCGCTCGGGATAGGGATTGCCGACCGCCAGCGCGCTGACGTCGGGGGTGTAAAGGTCAAGGCTCATCGTGGCGGGTCGCTTCCTTGGGCACCGGCGCGGGCTTGCTTCCGAAGACCGGTTGCCCCTTGCGTCGGCGATCGACGAAATCCGCCATCGACGCGCTGGTGGCGCTAAGCAGCGGATAGGTACGCGCCTTCACCAGCCAGTCCGGGCGGTGGGTCGGCCCACCCCCCATCGTGTCCAGCACCAGCACCACGAACAGATAGGCAAGGCTGGCCAGGATCAAACCCTTCAACGCGCCGAAACCGAAGCCCAGCGCCCTGTCGATCGGGCCCAGCACCGACGTGCGCGTGCGCCGCGCGATCGCGTTGATGACCAGCCGGCTGGCCAGATAGGTGCCGCCCGTCAGCACCACGAACGCCAGCACCGCCGCACCCGACGGCGTCCCGACGATCGCCGACACGGCCTTCGCCAGCGGCAGATGGAAGATCTTGAGCGCGAAGATCATCGCCACCCAGGCGAACAGCGCCAGCACTTCGCCCACGAACCCGCGACGCGCCCCCCCCAGAGCCGTCAGCCCGACCAATACGAGGACGATGATGTCGAGGCCGTGAAGCTCCATGCCCTTCCCCATATGGCCGGACGCGCCGCGCCGCTAGAGCGGTTTCCGGCCGATCCAGGGCTGGCGCGCGCCCATGGTCACCCCCGGCCCAGCATGTGGTCGACGAACTGGCCCAGCGTGCGGAACCCCGATACGCGAATCGGCCCGCTCGCTGCCGCCTCGGCCGCCGCGATCGGCAGCAGCGCGCGCTCGAACCCCAGCTTGGCCGCTTCCTTCAGCCGCAGCGGCGCGTGCGCCACCGGCCGCAATTCGCCGGACAGCGCGATTTCGCCGAACGCTACCGCATCGACCGGCACCGGCCGCTCGCTCAGCGCCGACACCAGCGCCGCGGCCACCGCCACATCCGCCGCCGGATCCTGCACGCGATAGCCACCCGCGACGTTCAGATAGACCTCGCAGGTTGAAAAGCTCAGCCCGCAGCGCGCCTCCAGCACCGCCAGGATCATCGCCAGCCGCCCCGAATCCCACCCGACGACCGCGCGCCGCGGCGTCGCCCCGCTGGCGAGCCGCACGACCAGCGCCTGGATCTCGACCAGCACTGGGCGCGTCCCCTCCAGCGCGGGGAACACCGTCGTCCCGGTCACGCTCTCGTCGCGCTGCGTCAGGAACAATGCGGAAGGGTTGGACACCTCCGCCAGCCCGTCGCCCGCCATCGCGAACACGCCGATCTCGTCGGTGCCGCCGAAACGGTTCTTCAGGCTGCGCAGAATGCGATACTGATGGCTGCGCTCGCCCTCGAAGCTGAGCACGGTGTCGACCATATGCTCCAGCACGCGCGGCCCCGCGATCGTGCCGTCCTTGGTCACATGGCCGACCAGGATGACCGCGGTGCCGCGCTCCTTGGCGAAGCGGATCAGTTCCTGTGCGCTCGCCCGCACCTGACTGACCGTCCCCGGCGCCCCCTCGATCAGGTCGGAATGCATCGTCTGGATCGAATCAATCACCAGCAGCGCAGGCGGCGTGCCCTGTCCCATCGTGGTCAGAATATCGCGCGTCGACGTCGCCGCCGCCAGCCGCACCGGCGCATCGCCCAGCCCCAGCCGCCGCGCGCGCAGCCGCACCTGATCGGCCGCTTCCTCGCCGGAGACATAGGCGACGTCATGCCCCCGCCGCGCCAGCGCCGCCGCCGCCTGCAACAGCAACGTCGACTTGCCGATTCCGGGATCGCCGCCGATCAGCGTCGCCGACCCCGCGACCAGCCCGCCACCCAGCGCGCGATCCAGTTCCGCCATGCCGAACGCGGTCCGCTCCGGCAACGCCACGTCGGTGTCCAGCCCGATCATCTCGATCGCACGCCCGCCGCCCTGCAGGTTGTGCCGCGCCTGGAACGGCGTGACCGTGACCGGCGTCTCCTCCACCAGTGTGTTCCACGCCGAACAATCGGCGCATTGCCCCTGCCAGCGGTGGCTAACCGAGCCACATGACTGGCATACGTATCGCTTCTGAGCCTTGGCCATGCGTCCCCCTAGCGCCAAAGGAACGATAGGGGAACAAACCTGCGATGAACAGCCGGTTCATGCAACGTGCAGGCAAAATGCGGCAGATTCGGAACCCTCTTCATGGCCTCGTCGTTGCCATGGCGACACGAATTCACAAACGAGAGAAGGAGTGCCTCGTGAAGAATTTTGCTGTTTTCGCTCTTGCTTCCGCCATCGCGCTGCCGGGTGCCGCGATGGCCCAGGCACCAGCGCCAGCCCCCGCACAGACCGGTGCCGCCACCGCGGGCGTCACCGTCACCACCGGTGCCACGGTATATGACACCGCCGGCGGTGTCGTCGGCACCGTCGACAGCACCGACGGGACCAACGCGGTCATCAACACCGGCACCGTGAAGGCGGCTGTTCCGCTGACCTCGCTCGGTAAGGGTGCGCAGGGTCCGGTGCTGGCGCTGACGAAGGCGCAGCTCGAGGCCGCCGCTGGCCAGCAGCAGGCGCAGGCCAGCGCGGAATTCAAGTCGAAGCTGGTTCCCGGCGCCACCGTCTACGGCACCGGCGGTGCGCAGCTCGGCACGATCAAGTCGGTCGATGCCACCGGCATCACGCTGACCACGACCGACGGTGACGCCAAGCTGCCGATGAACGGCTTCGGTCCGGGGCCGCAGGGCATCACGATCGGCATGACCGCCGACCAGCTGAAGGCCGCGATGGGCGCCGCCGCCCCGGCAGCCAGCGCCAGCGCCGCCACCGCGACGCAGGCGGAAGCCGCAACCACCTCGACCGACACCGCGGCGGAGGCGACTACGACGGCCGCCACCACCCCGAAGGCGAAGCGCAAGCCGCGCTAAACGCCGGTTGACCGCTTGAAATAGGGACGGCGCCCGCATCGCAGGATGCGGGCGCCGTTTCCTTTTGGCGTATCCGAACGTCAGGCCGGCTGGCTGACCTGCTCCAGTGCCGCTCGCACCGCCGCGACCGCCCCGGCCGCCTTGCTGCCGTCCGGTCCGCCGCCCTGCGCCATGTCGGGGCGGCCGCCGCCGCCCTGTCCGCCCAGTTCGGCCACCGCACGGCGCAACAGGTCGACCGCGTTCAACGCGCCCAGCAGATCGTCGGTCACGCCGACCGCAACCGACGCGCGGCCCTCATTGACCGCGACCATCACCGCCACGCCCGAACCGACGCGCGCCTTGGCGTCGTCCACCGCGCCGCGCAGCCCCTTCGCCTCGAATCCGTCCAGCACCTGCCCGACGAAGCCGATGCCGTTGACGCTCTCCGGCCCGGGCGTATCGGCGCCCGCGCCGCCGCCCAGTGCCAGCGCCTTCTTCGCTTCGGCCAGTTCGCGCTCCAGCCGGCGGCGCTCCTCCATCAGCGTGGCGACGCGCGCGGGCACGTCGTCCGGCGTCGTCTTCAGCGTCGCCGCAGCCTCGCGCAGCTTCTCGTCGCGTGCGTTCAGATAGGCGCGTGCCGCTTCACCGGTCAGCGCCTCGACGCGGCGCACGCCGCTCGACACCGCGCTTTCGCCGATAATCTTGAACACGCCGATGTCGCCCAGCGCGCGGACGTGCGTCCCACCGCACAATTCGATCGAATAGGTCGCGCCCGCATCGTCGCTTCCCATCGATACGACTCGCACTTCGTCGCCGTATTTTTCGCCGAACAGCGCCATGGCGCCCATTGCGATCGCATCATCCGGCGTCATCAGCCGCGTTTCCACCGTGCCGTTCGCGCGGATCTGGGCGTTCACGGCGGCCTCCGCCTCGGCCAGTTCGGCGGCCGACATCGCGCTGGGATGCGACACGTCGAAGCGCAGCCGCTCTGGCGCCACCAGCGATCCCTTCTGCACGACATGCGTGCCCAGCTTCTGGCGCAGCGCCTCGTGCAGCAGGTGCGTGGCCGAATGGTTCGCGCGGATCGCGGCCCGCCGCGTCAGGTCGATCGCCAGCTTGACGGTGTCGCCGACCTTGATCGCGCCCGCGTCGACCCGCGCGTGATGCACCCACAGCTTGCCGAGCTGCTTCGACGTATCCGTCACGGTCGCGGCCAGCCCGCCGTCGCCGGCGATGCTGCCCGCGTCCCCGACCTGTCCTCCGCTTTCGGCATAGAAAGGCGACTGGTTGACGATAACGTCCACCTGCTCGCCCGCCGCGGCCTGGTCGACCCGCGCGCCGTCGCGCACCAGCGCGAGCACGACGCCCTCGCCGACGTCGCTGGCATAGCCGGTGAATTCGGTCGCCCCGACTTCCTCGGCGATATCGAACCACAATTCGTCGGACGCCTTCGCCCCCGAACCCTTCCAGGCCGCGCGCGCGGCACGCTTCTGCTCCGCCATCGCGGCATCGAACCCGGCGCGATCGACGCCAAGGTCCTGCGCGCGCAGCGCATCCTCGGTCAGGTCATAGGGGAAGCCGAACGTGTCGTAGAGGCGGAACGCCGTCTCGCCCGGCAGCGTATCGCCCGCGCGCATCCCCGCGGTCGCCTCGTCCAGCAGCTTCAGCCCCTTGTCCAGCGTCTGGCGGAAGCGCGTTTCCTCCTGCCGCAGCGTGGCCTCGATCAGTGGCTGCGCGCGGACAAGTTCGGGATAGGCCGCGCCCATTTCCGATACCAGCGCCGGCACCAGCCTGTGCATCAACGGCTCCCCACCATTTCCTTTGGCGCCACCCAGCAGATGCGCATGCCGCATCGCGCGCCGCATGATCCGGCGCAGCACATAGCCGCGCCCCTCATTGGCGGGCAGCACGCCATCGGCCACCAGGAAGCCCGAGCAGCGCAGGTGATCGGCGATCACGCGATGGCTCGCCTGCGTCTCACCCGTGGTGGCCGTGTGGGTCAGCGCCCCCGACGCCGCGATCAGCGCCTTGAACGTATCGGTATCGTAATTGTCGTGGACGCCCTGCATCACCGCGGCGACGCGCTCCAGCCCCATACCGGTGTCGATCGACGGCCGCGGCAGGTCGCCGATGATCGCATCCGCCTCCTGCACATGCTGCATGAACACCAGGTTCCAGATTTCGACGAAGCGGTCGCCGTCCTCGTCCGGGCTGCCCGGCGGGCCGCCGGGGATGTGATCGCCATGGTCGTAGAAGATTTCCGAACACGGCCCGCACGGCCCGTCCGATCCCATCGCCCAGAAATTGTCCTTGGTCGCGATGCGGATGATGCGCTGATCGGGCAAGCCGGCAATCTTCTTCCACAGATCGGCCGCCTGATCGTCGGTATGATAGACCGTGACGGTGAGCCTGTCCGCCGGCAGCCCCCATTCGCGGGTCAGCAGTGTCCACGCATGCGTGATCGCCTGTTCCTTGAAATAATCCCCGAACGAAAAATTGCCGAGCATTTCGAAGAAGGTGTGATGCCGCGCGGTATAGCCGACATTGTCCAGATCGTTGTGCTTGCCGCCCGCGCGCACGCACTTCTGCGAGCTGGTCGCGGTGGAATAGGGGCGCGTTTCCAGACCGGTGAAGACGTTCTTGAACGGCACCATCCCGGCGTTGACGAACATCAGCGTCGGATCGTTCTGCGGCACCAGCGGCGCGGAGGGCACGATGCGGTGGCCGCTGCCGCCGAAATAGTCGAGGAACGAGCGGCGAATGTCGTTGGTCGAAGTCATAACAGCGCGACTTAGGCGGAACCGGCGCG
This sequence comes from Sphingomonas ginsenosidimutans, assembly GCF_002374835.1. Taxonomy (GTDB): domain Bacteria; phylum Pseudomonadota; class Alphaproteobacteria; order Sphingomonadales; family Sphingomonadaceae; genus Sphingomonas; species Sphingomonas ginsenosidimutans. The sequence goes on along the minus strand of NZ_NWVD01000008.1, from coordinate 51,389 downwards.
CGCGACAATCCGTGACGCGCGCGCGAAACGACCGATAGGGGGTGCTGTTCCCGGCGGGCGACCGGGGGTGTGTGCGGGGTCCAGCGCTATTGTCCCGCTGGCCATCTGTCCGTCAGGGCGCGCCATAGTACGTCCCTAGCATCCCACGGTCGCCGGCCCGACGGAATGGTCGGTCGACCGGGCAGCGTCGCGCGGCGGGAAAAGGTTCTTCCAAGCGGAAGCGAACGTTCCGGGTGGCGGTTGGAAGGCGCGGGGCACGAAATGCCCGTCACGCCCTGGACGGAACAAACGTCGACGTCACGCGATGCGAACCGGCGGACCGCCGTTCCGCTTCACTCGTCAGGCGTAGGCGTAGGGCCCGCCAGCCTCCAGCGCGCGCTGATAGGCTGGCCGCGCATGGATCCGTTCGAGCCACGCGATCGTCGCCGGACGCCCCCCGTCCAGCCCGGCACGGCTGCGCGCCGCCTCCAGCGGGAAACTCATCATCACATCGGCGGCGGTAAAGCCCTCACCCGCGAACCACGGGCGGCTGGCCAGCTGGCTTTCGACGTAATCGAGATGCCGGTCGATCATCGGCTGGATCTTCTTCGCCGCGGGCTTGCCCATCAGCGGGATGCGCCCCAGCACCAGTTTCAGCAGCAGCGGCGGCATCATCGAGCCTTCGGCGTAATGCAGCCAGAACCGATAGGCGAGCGCCTCTTCGCGCCGGCTGGGTGCGCCCAGTTCCCCGTCGGCCTTGTCGACCAGATACTCCACGATCGCGCCGGTCTCCGCGATCACGCGCGGCGCGCCGGCGGCATTGTCCTCGTCATCCTCGATCACCGGCGACTTGCCGAGCGGATGGACACGCCGCAGTTCCGGCGGGGCCAGCATCGTGCGGCGGTCCCGCTCATAGCGCTTGACGGTATAGGGCATGCCGAGTTCCTCGAGCATCCACAGGACGCGCTGCGACCGCGAATTTTCCAAGTGATGGACGATGATCGTCATGCCATTCGCTCTCCTGCCGCCGTGGCGGTCCATATCCAGATCGCTGCGGTAAACGCGATTGCCCCGCCGCATATCCGTGCGGCCAGCATATCGCGCAACGCATCTTCCAGCCGCCGCCGTTCCCCCCCGTCCACCGCGGCCAATATCGCCGCCGCCGACCCGATCCGGCGATAGAAGGCCAGGGCATCCTCCACCGCATCGTCACCTTCGCCGACGACGTAGCGGACGTCGTGCGGAGTCGCCGCGATCCGGTGCCAGCCGGCGTCGTGCAGGATGCGATAGGTGCGTTCCCGGTCGGCGAGCGCATAGGGACCGGGCGCATGGCCGTCGGCGGGTGCCGCCTGGCCCAGCACGCGATCGACCGCGCCCGACCAGTCGTTTTCGATCCGCGAGCGAAAGCACGAGAACACCAGCGGCGCCCCCCCGCGCGCCGCGCGGGCCATATCGGCGAATCCCGCGACGGGATCGTCGAAGAACATGACGCCATGTCGTGAGACCAGCAGGTCGAGCGGCGCCATCGACGGCAGCAGCTCACGCGCATCCCCTGCAACGAATTGCAGGCGCGGGATGCCGTCCGCGCGCGATTGCGCCACCGACAGCAGCGGGACCGACAGGTCGATGCCGGTGACAGTCATGTCCGGCCGCGCCCGCGCCAGCGCGATCGCGGTACTGCCCGCCCCGCATCCGATGTCCACGGCCCGGCCCTTATCGGGAGCATGTTGCGCAACGGTGAGATCGAGCGCCTGCGCGATCGCGGAAAAGGCGCGCTCGGTCCGACGATATTCGGCGGCCCAGGTCTCGCCGACTCGGCCGCGCCAGTCCTGTGCTCCGGTCATGGCATCCGATCCTGCCCTTGCGCGGCGACACCGGCATCAACAACCACGGATCGCCCTTGCCTCTCCCTGCTGCCGCGGAAACGAATCGACCCGCCGTCGCCGGCGGGTCGCCCGTCACCGACGCAGGCAGATGCGCGGATCAGAGATCGTCCTCTTCGCTCGGACCGGCCATCATCCCGTCCGACACCTGCGCGGTGCGGGCGCGAATCGCCTTTTCGAGTCGATCGAGCATCTCGGGATTCTCACGCAGGAACGTCTTGGCGTTCTCGCGCCCCTGCCCGATCCGTACCGAATCGTAGGAGAACCATGCGCCCGACTTCTCGACCAGCCCGGCCTTGACCCCCAGGTCGAGCACCTCGCCGATCTTCGAGATGCCTTCGCCGTACATGATGTCGAATTCGACCTGCTTGAACGGCGGGGCGACCTTGTTCTTCACCACCTTCACGCGGGTGGCGTTGCCGATCACCTCGTCCCGGTCCTTGATCGCGCCGGTGCGGCGGATGTCGAGGCGGACGGAAGCGTAGAATTTCAGTGCGTTGCCGCCGGTGGTCGTCTCCGGATTGCCGTACATCACGCCGATCTTCATGCGCAGCTGGTTGATGAAGATGACCATGCAGCGCGAGCGGCTGATCGAACCGGTCAGCTTGCGGAGGGACTGGGACATCAGGCGGGCCTGGAGGCCGACGTGGCTGTCGCCCATCTCGCCTTCGATCTCCGCGCGGGGGACCAGCGCGGCGACCGAATCGACCACCAGCACGTCGATCGCGTTGGAGCGGACCAGCGTGTCGGTGATCTCCAGCGCCTGTTCGCCAGTGTCCGGCTGCGACACGATCAGTTCGTCGATGTTGACGCCCAGCTTGCGCGCATAGACCGGATCGAGCGCGTGTTCGGCATCGACGAACGCCGCGGTGCCGCCGTTTTTCTGCGCCTCGGCAATGACATGCAGCGCCAGCGTGGTCTTGCCCGAGCTTTCGGGGCCGTACACTTCGATCACGCGGCCGCGCGGCAGGCCGCCGACGCCGAGTGCGATGTCGAGGCCCAGCGAGCCGGTGGAGATCGCCTCCACCTGCATCGTTTCCTTCTGCCCCAGCTTCATCGCCGAGCCCTTGCCGAAGGCGCGGTCGATCTGCGCGAGCGCGGCGTCGAGCGCCTTTTGACGGTCGGTAGTTGCGGTTGCCATGCCGGTATCGATCACCTGAAGTTTGGCGGCCATTGCCTGAAGACCCCTTCGCTAGAGCACCCGCGCGTACCATTCAACGCGTTCGGAAGCGTGTATCGCCTTTGTTCCATGAGAACAAGTGGGGAACTTCATGGGCAAATCAAGAGGTGCGGCGGTAGCGGGCGACCCCATTGGCGAAGGCAGGGGAGCCGAACGACGCCTCGAAGGCGGCGGACAGGGACGAGTCGTGCGGCGAACGAAGGGTGTTTTTGAGCAACCGGAGCGCATCGGCGTCGTTCGCGGCGATCGTCCGGGCGACGTCCACGCCGTCACCGGACAGATCGGCCAACCCGATCCGCAGCGCCTCCGCCGCATCGACGGGTGCGGCGGTGAACAGCAGCCGCGCCGCCTGCCCCTTCCCCACCCGCGCGATCAGCCGCGCGACGTCGCCGGCCGGATAGCCGATCCCCAGCCGCGCCGGGGGAATGGAAAAGCGCGCATCCGCCCCCGCGACGATCACGTCGCAGGCGAGCGCGAGCGCGACCCCGGCGCCGAACGCCGCGCCCCCGACCGCCGCGACCGTGGGCATCGGCAGCGCGGCCAGCGCCTCCACCGCGTCCTGCATCGCCTGCCGGAACGCGGTGCGCGCCGGCACATCATCGACCAGCCGCGCCAGATCGGCGAGATCGGCGCCGGCGGAAAACACCCCCGGAGTCGATGAGGCGACCACCAGCGCCGCGGCATCGGCGGGGACGCGGGCGAGCAGATCGGCGAGCGCGCGCCACCCGGCGGTCGGCAGGGCGTTGCGCGCCGCCGGGCGATCGAGCGTGACCGTGGCGATCCCGCCGGCGACGTCGAGCGCGATCACGCGACGACGCTCGCCAACCGCCACCAGCCCGGTTGTTCCGCGGCGACCACGGCCGCCGCCGCGTCGCGATCCGCCGCGTCCGGGAACAAGGCGAAACAGGTCGCGCCCGATCCCGACATCCGTGCCAGCACCGCGCCCGGTCGCTCGCGCAGGATCGCCAGCACCTGCGCCACCTGCGGCGCGACCCGTTCGGCGGCGGGCTGCAGATCGTTGCGCCCGGCGATACCACGCGCGAGCGTGTCGCCGCCGTTCGGGATCGCGCCGCGATCGACGCCGTCCCACCCGGCGAAGATCGCCGCGGTCGACACCGGCACCAGCGGATTGACCAGCAGCACCGGCATGTCGCCCAGTCCGGCGATCGGCGTCAGCGCATCGCCCCGACCGCTGCCGAAGGCGGCGCGGCCAAGCAGGCAGGCGGGCACGTCGGCACCCAGCCCGACGGCCAGCGCGACCAGCCGCGCGTCGTCCGCCGCCACGTCATGCCGCCGCGCCAGCGCGCGGAGCGTCGCGGCGGCATCCGCCGATCCGCCGCCGATCCCGGAGGCGACCGGCAGATATTTGTCGAGCGTGATCGCATGATGCTGCGCGATGCCGAACGCCGCGCGGAACGCCGCGGCGGCGCGCACGACCAGATTGTCGGCGTCCGGCCCGACGACGCCCGCGAACGGGCCGCCTACGGTGAAAGCGGACGTATCGGCGTCGGCCAGCGACACGCGATCGCCGTCACGCGCGAAGACGAACAGCGTCTCCAGATCGTGATAGCCGTCGGGGCGCCGCGCGCGGACGTGCAGCGCCAGGTTGATCTTGGCCGGGGCGGTTTCGGTCAGCATCCGCGCGCTGTGCGGCACGGGGGCCGGATCGGCAAGGTGGGTGCGATCGCGGGCGTCGGCGCGGAGCGAGGTGGTAGGGGCTCGCGCGAAGACGCGGAGGCGCGGAGTGCGCGGAGGATGGCCCGCACCGTGATGCGCCGGTCGACTGAAAGATGAGGGCCGCTGTCGCGGCGGGGGCACCATCCTCCGTGAAATTTTCTTTGTTGCGCCCTGCACAAGCCGCGCTCGTCGTCATGCGGGACGTTCCCGGATGACCGGGGGAGCGACGCCATGCGCCAGCGCCCCGCCGGCCTACAGCCCGTCGGCGATCTTCGCATCCAGCCGCGTCGTCGCGGGGGGCTGCGCCGAGACGCGCGCGGCGGTCCAGGCGTAGCGCGCTTCATAGCGGCGGCCGGCCTGCCAATAGGCGTCCCCCAGATGCTCGCCGATCTCGGCATTGGCCGGGTCCGCGGCGGCGGCGCGTTCGATCAGCGGGATCGCGCGCGCCACCTGTCCGCGGCGCAGCAGCGACCAGCCGAGCGAATCGGTGATCGCCGCATCCCCCGGCTTCAGCGCGGCGGCGCGTTCCAGCAGCGCCTGGGCGGTGTCGGGCTGTTCGCCGTGTTCGACCAGCGCATAGCCCAGATAGTTGAGCGCGATGGGATCGCCCGGCGCCAGCGCGACCGCGCGTTCCAGCGCGGCACGCGCCTCCTGCCACTGCCCCGCGCGGTCCAGCGCGGCGCCATATTGCAGCCAGAGCGTCCCGTCCTGCACCGCGCCGACGCGCGTGGTCAGCGCACGGAAGATGGCCGCGGCGTCGACCGGCTGGTCGAACCGCAGATAGAGATCGGCGAGCCGCAGGCGATCGGCATCGGTCGCGCCCGGCGCCTGCGCCAGCACGCGCGCTTCCGCCACAGCCGCCTCGGTATCGCCCTTCGCCGCGAGCAGCTGCACGCGCCCGGCGCGCGCGTTGGCGGCATAGATGCTGTCCGGGCGGATCTGCGCCAGTTCGGCGATGCCGCGATCGACGGCGTCGTCCTTCGACAGCGCCGCGGCCAGCAGGATGCGTGCGCGGTCGTCGCCGGGATCGGCGCGCAGCGCACCGCGGATCAGCGCATAGCCGATCGGCCCCGGATCCCCCGGCGACAGATCGGAGGCGATGCGGGTGAACAGATAGGCGACGCCGAACGCCAGCGTCGGGCGCGCGCCCTGCCCGCGCGGACGGTCGCGCAGCGCCGCAACGGGCGATGCATCCCCCACCAGCAGCGCACGGGCCGCCCCCTCCTGCCCGCGGCCGATCAGCAGCCGCGCGGCGGCAAGCCGCAGGTCCTGCGCGGCCTGATCCACGCCGGCGCGCTCCGTCGCGATCAGCGGGCCGATCGCGGCCATTCCCGCCGCGACATCGCCGCGGCCGAGTTGCAGCAGCACGTCGCTTTCCCGCGCAAACCGCTGCGCCACCGGATCGACCGGCACGTCGCCTCCGGCACGCCCCGCGATCCAGCGGTCGAGCGCCGGCGTCAGGACGCGCAGCGGCCCACTTTCCAGCCCCGCCAACGCGCGCCGTGCCGCCGCCGCATCGCCCGCCGCCGCCGCCCGCGCGATCGCCAGCAGCGGGGCGTCGGCGGGGGCGGCATGATGCGCGGCGAGCACCGCCGCGGCGCGATCCGCCAGATCGAGGTCGCCGGCACGGATCGCCTCGCGATAGGCGCGCAATGCCACGACGGGATTGTCGGGCGACGCGGCCAGCGCAGCGGCATAGCCGGCCGCCGCCTGCGCCACCGCACCGTCGCGGTCGGCGACCCGCGCGGTCATGTAAAGGTCCAGGCCGGGGGTCGAGGGCACGGTTCCGGTCGCCGCCGCCGGCGATGCGGCCATGGCCAGGCACACCGCCAGCCCGTTGGGACCGGATGCCAACAGCAGGCGCTTACATATTGGGATAATTGGGTCCCCCGCCGCCTTCGGGCACGACCCAGTTGATGTTCTGGGTCGGGTCCTTGATGTCGCAGGTCTTGCAGTGGACGCAATTCTGCGCGTTGATGACGAACTTCGGATCGCCCGTGTCCTCGCCGACGATCTCGTACACGCCGGCCGGGCAGTAACGCTGCGCCGGTTCGTCGTACATCGGCAGATCGTATTCGACCGGGATCGACGGATCCTTGAGCCTCAGGTGGACCGGCTGGTCCTCCTCATGATTGGTGTTCGACAGGAACACCGACGACAGGCGGTCGAAGGTCAGCACGCCGTCGGGCTTGGGATAGTCGATCTTCTGGACCAGATCCTTGCGCCACAGCGTTTCGTGATCCGGGTGGTGATGCAGCGTGAACGGCATCTTCAGCCCCAGATATTCCGCCCACATCGTGATACCGGCCAGCCCGGAGCCGAGGAAGTCGCCGAATTTCTTCACCAGGGGCACGACGTTGCGGACGATCGACAGTTCCTTCTTCACCCACGACTGGTCGTAGGCGGCGGTATAGCCGGTCAGTTCGTCATGCTGGCGCTGCGACACGATCGCCTCGACCGCGGCCTCGGCGGCCATCATGCCGCTCTTCATTGCGGTATGCGTGCCCTTGATCCGCGGCACGTTGAGGAAACCGGCGCTGTCGCCGATCAGCGCGCCGCCCGGGAACACCAGCTTGGGCACCGACTGGTAGCCGCCGTCGCTGATCGCGCGCGCGCCGTAGCTGACGCGCTTGCCGCCCTTCAGGAGCGCGGCGACCTGCGGATGCGTCTTCCACTTCTGCATCTCCTGGAACGGGGAGACATAGGGGTTGGTGTAGTTGAGCCACGTCACAAAGCCGATCGACACCTGCCCGTTGGCCTGGTGATAGATCCAGCCGCCGCCGTTGGCGCCATGTTCGCTGAGCGGCCAGCCCTGCGTGTGGATGACGGTGCCCGGCTGGTGCAGTTCGGGGTCGATGTCCCACAATTCCTTGACGCCCAGGCCATAGACCTGCGGGTCGCAATCGGCGCGCAGATCGAAGATGCGCATCATCTCCTTTGACAGATGTCCGCGACAACCTTCTGAAAAGAAAGTGTATTTCGCGTGGAGTTCGAGGCCGGGCTGGTAATCGGGCTTGCGCGTGCCGTCGCGTGCGACGCCCATGTCGCCGGTCGCGACGCCCTTCACGCTGCCGTCCTCGTTGAACAGCACCTCGGCGGCGGCGAAGCCGGGGAAGATCTCCACCCCCAGTTCCTCGGCCTTGCCTGCCAGCCAGCGGCACAGATTGCCCAGCGAGCCGGTGTATGTCCCCTTGTTGTGCAGGAACGGCGGGGTCCACAGGTGCGGCAGGTTGACCTTGCCCGTCTTCGTCAGCACCCAGTGGAGGTTGGTCGTGACCGGCACTTCCGCCAGCGGGCAGCCATCGTCGCGCCAGTCGGGCAGCAGCTCGTCGAGCGCCTGCGGGTCGATCGTCGCGCCCGACAGGATGTGGGCGCCGACCTCGGACCCCTTTTCGAGCACGCAAACGGAGATCTCCGTCTCACGCGCGGCGGCGGCCTGTTTGAGACGGATCGCCGCCGACAGGCCGGCCGGGCCGGCGCCGACGATCACCACGTCATAGGGCATGGATTCGCGATCGCTCACTTGCTCTTCTCCTCTCGGTCCCGTTACGGCGGCGCTGGTCGCACCGGGGGAACGTCCTGTCCGTGTCGCGGTGCCAGCAAGTTGACCCTCGCGTCAACCACGCATCCTATAGGGGAGACGATGGGGGCAGACCAGAATCTCGATTGGGCCGCGGCGGCGGCGAGCGCGCTCGACTGGTGGCGCGATGCCGGCGTCGACGTGCTGGTCGCGGACGAACCGCTGCGCTGGCTGGAAGTGCCCGCCCCGGTCGCCGCGCCGGCGGCGACGCCTTCCGCGCCCGCGCCCGATGTGCTGCCCGACACGCTCGAGGCGTTCGCGGCGTGGCGGCTGGGCGACGGCGCGCCCGACGCCGGCTGGGGCGGCGTGCCGATCGCCGCGAGCGGTCCGGCGGGGGCGGCGGTGATGATCCTGGTCGACTGCCCCGAGCGCGACGACCGCGATATCCTGATGGAGGGGCCGGTCGGGCGCCTGTTCGACCGGATGCTCGCCGCGATCGGGCTGGACCGCGCACAGGTGGCGCTGGCGGCGGTCTGCGCGCGTCGCCCGACCACCGGCCGCGTGCCCCGCGACGTGGAGGCGCGGCTGGGCGCGATCGCACGGCATCACGTCGAACTGGTCACCCCGAAGCGGCTGCTGGCGATGGGCGATGCGGCGAGCCGTGCGATCCTGTCGATGAACGTCGCCGATGCCAGAGGACGTTACCACCCTCTTAACCATAGAAACGGCACGATTATCGAGGTCGTGGCGACCCACCATCCGCGCTTCCTGCTGGATCGGCCCGCCGCGAAGACCGAGGCGTGGAGAGACCTGCTGATGCTCATGAAGGAGCAGCATTCGTGAAGAACCGGATGATCGCCGGCCGGATGATCGGCGGATGGCTGATGGCGGCAGCCGCCACGCTGGCCCCCGCCGTGGCGAACGCCGAACCGAGCGCGCGCGGCACCGCCGCCGCCGCGACCGCGCGTGCCGGCATCCCCGACCAGCTGACCGCCGACCAGGCCGCCGGCTATCGCACCGTCTTCGCCGCGCTGCGCGACGGGCGCTGGTCCGATGCGCAGATCGCGCTGGACGCGATGCCGCCCGGGCCGCTCCACGCCTATGCCCGCGCGGAACTCTACACCGCCAAGGGTTCGCCCAAGACGGCGGGCGAGGCGGCGGCCAAGCTGCTGGCCGAGGCGCCCGAACTGCCGCAGGGCGAGGCATTGCTGCGCATCGCGCGAGCGCGCGGGATCGTCGACGGCCTGCCGGTGCTGCCGGTCGCGCAGCGGCTGATCTGGCAGGACGGCGCTCCCGTCCGCGCGCGCGCCAGGGCGACGAAGAGCGACCTGATCGCCGCCGAGCTCGCCACGAAGATGCAGCCGTTCATCAAGGGCGACATGGGCGCCGAGGCGCAGGCGCTGCTGGAGGCGACCCCCGGCCTGACCCCGGAAGCGCAGACCGAGTGGCAGGCGCGGATCGCGTGGATCTATTTCCTGCAGGGGCTCGACACGCAGGCGCGGCAGATGGCGGACAAGGCCGCGGCCGGCACCGGCGACTGGGCGCTCAACGGCCGCTGGACCGGCGCGCTGGCGGCGTGGCGGCAGGACGATTGCGCCGCGACCCAGCCGGGGTTCGAGGCGGTCGCCGCGCGTGCCACCGATGTCGACCTGCGCGCCACCGCGCTGTACTGGACCGCGCGCGCCGACATGCGCTGCGGACGGCCCGACCGGGTGGAGGCGCGGCTGAAGACCGCCGCGCAGTACAAGGAAACCTTCTACGGCCTGCTCGCGCGGCAGGCGCTGGGGCTGGAGATCGAGCGGATCCGGCCGCAGCGCGTGACCAGCGATTGGGCGCGGCTGGAACGCCGCCCCAACGTCCGCGTCGCCGCCGCCCTGTCGCAGATCGGCGAGAACGAGGCCGCCGACGCCGTGATCCGCCATCAGGCGCGGATCGGCGACCCGGCGGATTTCGGCAGCCTGATCCGCCTGACGGAGACGCTGGACCTGCCCGCGACGGTCGTGTGGCTAGCGCACAACATGCCCAACGGCGTCGCCGCCACCCCCGACACCCGCTATCCGATGCCGAGCTGGACGCCCGACACCGGCTGGCGGATCGACAAGGCGCTGGTTTACGCCCACACGCTGCAGGAATCGGGCTTCCGCACCAAGGTGCGCAGCCCCGCCGGCGCCTACGGCCTGATGCAGATCATGCCCGCCGCCGCGACCGATTACATGCGCGAACGCGGGCTGACCGTGGATCAGGCGGCGCTGACCCGCCCGTCGACCAACATCGACATCGGCCAGCGCCATATCGAGAAATTGCGCGACATGGGGCTGACCGGCGGGCTGCTGCCCAAGGTGATCGCCGCCTATAACGCCGGTCCCAAGCCGGTCGGCGAGTGGAACGGGATGGTCCGCGACAACGGCGACCCGCTGCTCTACATCGAAAGCATCCCCTATTGGGAGACGCGCGGCTATGTGGTGACGGTGCTGCGCAATTACTGGATGTACGAGGCGCAGGGCGGCAAGGCGCAAAGCCCCAGCCGCTCCGCGCTGGCGCAGGGCATGTGGCCGCGCTTCCCCGGCCTGCCGGGCGCGAGCGCGGTGCGGATCAAGGCGCCGTCGATCGGCACCGCGCTGGCGGTGAACGCGACCGTCGCGCCCGACGGGACGACGCGCACCAACTAAGGTGCGACGCTTGGCCGCGATGGCGTTCGCCGCCGTCCGACCCGTCGATGACGACGCGATCCGGATGGAGCGCTGCCCCGCCCCGCCGCGCGGTCAGCCATCCGTGTCCGCGCCGCCCGGCGCGATCAGCCAGGCGCGCGCCGCGGCGATATCGGCGAACGATCGCGTCTCGCGCGCGGGGCTGATCCGCCGCGCCTGGATCGCGCCGAGCGCCGAGCCGACGACCACCGCCGTGCGGCGCGTTTGCGCGGCATGGCGTTCGTGGAACGTCGACAGCGCCGCCGCGACGTCCCGCACGTGCAGATGGGCGCGGCGCAGATCGACGAGCGTGCGGTCGGACGTGGCGCCCGGCGGCGCCGTGCCGCGCAGCTCCTCGGTCGCGGCCGCATATGCCGCCACCGTCTGCATCGTCCACAAGCCCACCAGCGTGATCGTCAAGATGCCGCCGTCCGCATCATAGCCGAACGTGAAACCCGGCTCCTCGAACATGATCCTCTCCTCCACCGCGCCGGCATCACCGGGAATACGGCAGCGCGCAACCGGATATTTACGTCATCGCAATAACATGCCGGGCCATGGACGTTCCGCCTCCGGTCCCGGCCGCCGTGCCGATCGACGATCTTGAACCCGGCGAACGCATCCGCTGGCAGGGCCGCGGCCGGGCGCAGGCGATGCGCAGCAGCTTTGCGATCTGGCTGTTCGCGATCCCCTGGACCGCCTTCGCACTGTTCTGGGAAACGCTGGCGCTCTCGCCGTGGATCGCCCCTGCGCGCGCCGGCGGGACGAGCGCCGGCACGCTGCTGGCCGGGATCGTCATGCCGCTGTTCGGGGTGCCGTTCGTGCTGGTCGGCCTGTGGATTCTGGCGCGGCCGTTCGCGCTGATGCGGCGCGCGGGCCGCACCGTCTACGCGCTGACCGACCGGCGGCTGATCCGCCGCGTCGACGGGCGGACCACCGAGGTGGAATCCATCTCGCTCGACCGGCTGGGCGCGATCACCACCAGGGAGCGCCGCGACGGATCGGGCGACCTGTCGGTGCAGACCGGCCGGCGGATCGATTCGGACGGCGACCGGGTCAACGCCTATTTCAAAGTCGACGGCGTCGCCGATGTCGCCGGGCTACGCCGGTTGCTGTCGGCGTCGACGCAGGATTGACGCCGGCCGCTCTGGCACCGGGCGCTGCGCTCGCCTATCGTCGCGCGATGCCGATCGACGACACGCGCCCGTTCCTTCCCGTCCGCATCGCGGTGCTGACCGTGTCCGACACGCGCGGCCCGGCGGAGGACCGGTCGGGCGACACATTGGTCGCGCGGCTGAGCGATGCGGGACATGTACTGGCGGAGCGTACGATCCTGCGCGACGATGCCGATGCGATCGTCGCGCTGCTGCACCGCTGGATCGACGATCCGCAGGTCGATTGCATCATCACCACCGGGGGCACCGGCGTGACCGGGCGCGACGTGACGCCCGAGGCGGTGGAGCGCGTCGCGGACAAGATGATCCCCGGTTTCGGCGAGTTGTTCCGCTGGCTCAGCTACCAGACGATCGGCACGTCGACGGTGCAGAGCCGCGCCTGCGCGTGCGTGGCGCGCGGCACCTATGTCTTCGCGCTGCCCGGATCGACCGGCGCGGTGAAGGATGCGTGGGACGGCATCCTGAAGGACCAGCTCGACAGCCGCCACCGGCCCTGCAACTTCGTCGAGCTGATGCCGCGCCTGCTGGAGCGCTGACGCGGCGCCCGCTCGCTCAGGCGGCGGGCTTCTTCGCCGCTGCCACCGGGGTCTTATGCTCGTCGAAGAAATCGTCGATCGAGCCGACCATCGTCGTCCACCAGTCGATGACGTCGGTGAAGTTGGTGGCGTTCAGCCCGCCGATCGTCGCCACGTCATAGCGCAGGACGACCGCGCCGTTCTTCTCCAGCGCCATCTGGGAAAAGCGCTTGCGCGAATTCCAGTCGTTGACCGCCGCCGCGTCGATCCCGCCCGGGTTCTTGAACGAGGCGTAGAATTGCAGCGAGTCGCACTGCTTCGCCTGTTCGCAGCCATAGAAGAACACGATGTAGGAATAGCCGTCCGTGGCGCTTTCCACCTGCGGATCGCCGGTCTGGTCCTTGCCGGGCAGCCCCTGGTAACCACGCTTGACCAGCGCCGCGGCGACGGTGGCGGGGTTGCTGGCGCACACCATTCCGGCAGCGCACGGCGCCTCATCCTTCGCCAGCGCTGGGCTTGCCGACAGCAACAACGCCGCCACCGCGGCGGCCAGAAAACGCACCATCACACGCCCCTTTTCGCGAATGAACAACCGATAATGGCGTGTGCGTAACGAACTGCGGCGACGGGTGCAACGGTGCGATTGTTCTTTGTTTGTTCCGGTCGGTGCGCTACGACAGCGCATGGCTGCCAGGAGTCGAGCGACGCGAGGAGCGACACTGAACGCCGCCAGCGCGCGCTTTGCCCTGCCGCAGCGTGACGCGGACGGCGACTGGCTCGATTCGCGAAACACCATCGACGGCGCCTCCGCCCCACCCCGCACCACCGTGACGGTCGAACACGCGCGCACGATCATCACCCGCAACCGCTCCCCCGACGTGCCCTTCGATCGCTCGATCAACGCCTATCGCGGCTGCGAGCACGGCTGCATCTATTGCTTCGCGCGGCCCAGCCATGCCTATCACGACCTGTCCCCCGGACTCGATTTCGAGACGCGGCTGTTCGCCAAGCCCGATGCGGCGGCGTTGTTGCGCGAGGAGCTGCGCAAGCCCGGCTATCTGTGCCAGCCGATCGCAATGGGGACCAATACCGATCCCTACCAGCCGATCGAGCGCGAATGGCGCATCACGCGCGCGGTGATCGAGGTGCTGGCGCAATGCCGCCACCCGCTGGTCATCACCACCAAGTCCGACCGCGTCGTGCGCGACATCGACCTGTTGGCGCCGATGGCGGCGGACGGGCTGGTGGCGGTGGCGATCTCGGTCACGTCACTCGACCCGCGGATCGCGATGACCGTCGAGCCGCGTGCGCCCACCCCCGAGCGGCGGCTGCGCGCGGTGCGGGCGCTGAGCGACGCGGGCGTCCCCACCTATGTCAACATGGCGCCGGTGATCCCCGCGATCACCGATGGCGAGGTGGAGGCGATCGTCGCGCGTGCCGCGGCGGCGGGCGCGCGCGGCATCTCCTACATCCCGGTGCGGCTGCCGTGGGAGGTCGCGCCGCTGTTCCGCGCGTGGCTGGACGAACATTTCCCGGACCGCGCGGGCAAGGTGATGGCGATCATCCAGTCGCTGCGCGGCGGTCGGGACAACGATCCGCGCTTCGGCATGCGGATGAAGGGCCAGGGGCCGTGGGCGGACCTGCTGCGCACACGCTTTCGCATCGCGCGTGCCAGGGCGGGGTTCGACGATGCGCGGCGCAAGCTGGACCTGCGCTGCGATCTGTTCCGCCCGCCGGCGGGGGCGCAGGGGGAATTGTTCTGAGGGGGCGGGACCGCACGCGGAGAGGTGTTCCGGCTGTCAGCGGTCGTCCGACGTCCCTGCCCACTCGTCATCCCGGCGAAGGCCGGGATCTTTCGGGGAAGGGAGAAACGGCTGCGGCGGGAGACCCCAGCTTTCGCTGGGGTGACGGTCGGGGCTGGGGTGACGGTTGGAGTGGGCTGACAGGTCGGGCGGGGGGATGTTCGCCGCGCCGGGATCACCCCACCGATTTCAGCCGCGTCTCCTCGACGTCGAATTCCACCTTCGTCACCCCGGGCAGCTGCTCGATCCGCTCGGCTAGTTCGGCGTCGAGCGCGAAGTCGCGGCCCAGGATCACCACCGCGGCGGCATCGCCGTCCAGCGGCACCTTCAGCGTCACCTTTCCGCGCGCGCTGCCGCGCAGCGGGCCGATCAGCGCGGCGAGGCCAGCCACGGCAGCAGGGCTGTCGGCGGTCACCGCCAGCGCAAAACGGGTGACGTTGGCCAGCCCGTCGAACGGCTTGATCCCCTTGATCGAGACGCGCGGGGTTTCCTCGCCGGGGCGGCGGTCCAGCTCGACGGTCAGGAGGCCGCATTCGCCGGTCTTGGCGGCTTCCTCCAGCGCGGCCGAGGCGCCGTCCTCGAAACAGGTCGCGATGAACTGCCCGGTGGCGTCCGACAGCGTCGCCATCAGATAGCGCCGCCCGCGCGCCGAGGTGCGCCAGCGCGCATCCTCGACCAGCACCGCCATCGTCGCCATCACCCGCGCTCCGTCGGGGATCGGCAGGTCGTTCAGCGCCGTATAGCTGCGCGCGCCGTGCATCTTCGCCAGATGGCGGAAACGGTCGACGGGATGCGCGGAGAAATAGAAGCCGAACGCCTCCTTCTCCTGCTCCATCCGTTCGGCGAGCGTCCAGCGGACGTCGGCGGGCGGCTTGATCGTGTCGCCGGTCCCGGCATCGTCGCCGAACAGCCCGCCCTGCCCGCTGGTGCGGCCGTGATGCGTGCTGGCCGCGATCGCCAGTACCGTTTCGGCGACCGCGTGGACGCCGGCGCGGTTGGCGTCGAGCACGTCGAACGCGCCGCCCGCCGCCAGCGTCTCCAGCTGGCGCTTGTTGATGAGCCGCGGGTCGACGCGGTTGGCCAGATCGTCGAGGCTGCGGAACGCGCCGCCGTTCGTGCGCTCCTCGACCAGCCGCTCCATCGCGCCTTCCCCCACCGACTTGAGCGCGGCGAGCGCGTAGCGGACCGCGGGCGCGCCCTCGCCATCCACCTCCACGTCGAACTCGGCCTGGCTGGCGTTGATGCACGGCGGCAGCAGCGCGATGCCCAGCCGGCGCATGTCGTCGACGAACACCGCCAGCTTGTCGGTCAGATGGATGTCGTAACACATCGACGCAGCGAAGAATTCCGCCGGGTGATGCGCCTTCAGCCACGCGGTCTGGTACGCCAGCAGCGCGTAGGCGGCGGCGTGGCTCTTGTTGAAGCCATAGCCCGCGAACTTGTCGATCAAGTCGAACAGCTGGTTGGCGTAATCCGCCTTGATCCCGTTATGCTCGGCACAGCCGGCGACAAAGGTGGCGCGCTGCGCGTCCATCTCCGCCTTGATCTTCTTGCCCATCGCGCGGCGCAGCAGGTCGGCGCCGCCGAGCGAATAGCCCGCCAGCACCTGTGCGGCCTGCATCACCTGTTCCTGATAGACGAAGATGCCATAGGTTTCGGACAGGATCGGTTCGAGCAGCGGGTGCGGGTACGTGATCTCCTCCGTCCCCTGCTTGCGCCGGCCGAACGACGGGATGTTATCCATCGGGCCGGGGCGGTAGAGCGAGACGAGCGCGACGATATCGCCGAAATTGGTCGGGCGCACCGCCGACAGCGTGCGGCGCATCCCCTCCGATTCCAGCTGGAACACGCCGACCGTATCGCCGCGCTGGAGAAGTTTGTAGACGCCCTCATCGTCCCAAGACAGCGCATCGAGGTCAATCGAAATCCCACGCTTTTCAAGCAGCTGCACCGCCTTCTTGAGGACCGACAACGTTTTCAGGCCCAGGAAGTCGAACTTCACCAGCCCCGCCCCCTCGACATATTTCATGTCGAACTGCGTCACCGGCATGTCGGAACGCGGATCGCGGTAGAGCGGCACCAATTGCGCCAGCGGCCGGTCGCCGATCACCACGCCCGCGGCATGGGTGGAGGAGTGGCGCGGCAACCCTTCGAGCTTGGTCGCCAGATCCCATAAGTGGCGGACCTGGTTGTCGTTAGAATATTCCTTCGCCAGCTCCGGCACGCCGTTCAGCGCGCGCTTCAGGTCCCACGGGTCGGTGGGGTGGTTGGGCACCAGCTTGGCCAGCCGGTCGACCTGCCCGTAGCTCATCTGGAGCACGCGGCCGGTATCCTTCAGCACCGCGCGCGCCTTCAGCTTACCGAAGGTGATGATCTGCGCCACCTGGTCGCGGCCGTATTTCTCCTGCACGTAGCGGATCACCTCGCCGCGCCGGGTTTCGCAGAAGTCGATGTCGAAGTCGGGCATCGACACGCGCTCCGGGTTCAGGAAGCGTTCGAACAGCAGCCCCAGTTGCAGCGGATCGAGATCGGTGATCGTCAGCGCCCAGGCGACCGCCGAGCCGGCGCCCGATCCGCGTCCCGGCCCGACCGGAATGTCGTGCGATTTGGCCCATTGGATGAAATCCGCGACGATCAGGAAATAGCCGGGGAATCCCATCTGGATGATGACGTCCAGCTCGAATTCCAGCCGCGCGCGATAGGCGTCCTGCCACCCCTCGCCCCCGGCCTGCCCAAGCTCCTCGATCCGCCGGAGCCGTGCGGCCAGCCCCTCGCGCGCGCGGTCGCGCAGCATCGCGGCCTCGCCCTCGCGGTCGCCGGCGAGGCTGGGGAGGATCGGCTTGCGCTTCGGCGCCGCCACCGCGCACCGCTGCGCCACGACCAGCGTATTGGCGATCGCCTCCGGCAGATCGGCGAACAGCGCCTTCATCTCCTCGGCCGGCTTCATCCACGCATCGGGCGACGAACGCGGGCGATCCTCGCTTTCCACATAGGTGGAATGCGCGATGCACAGCATCGCGTCATGCGCGTCGCCGAACGCCGCTTCCTCGAAACAGCTGGGGTTGGTGGCGACGATCGGCCAGTTGCGATCGTAGGCGAGGTCGAGCAGCGGCTCCTCCGCCTTCTCCTCGGTCGCGTCGCCGCGTCGGCACAGCTCGATATAGAGGCGATCGGGGAAGATCGCCGCCAGCCGGTCGGCATAGGCTGCGGCGCGCGCGGGCTGATCCTCCGCGAACAGCCGCGCGACCCCGCCCTCCCCGCCGGCGGTCAGCGCGATCAGCCCCGCGCAATGACGTTCCAGCAGGTCGAAGCCGACGTGCGGCGCCAGTTCCAGCGGCCGGTCGAGATGCGCGTGGCTAACCAGCGCGCACAGATTGTCGTAGCCGGCGCTATCCTGCGCATAGAGCGCGATCCAGTCGATCACCGGCGGCGCACCGTCGGGCATGTCGGGCCGCGCGAGGCCCAGCATCGTACCGATCACCGGCTGCACCCCCGCGCCCACCGCCGCGTCGGAAAAGGCCATCGCGGCATAAAGGCCGTTGCGATCGGTCAGCGCGGCGGCGGGAAAGCCCAGCTTTGCGGCGCGCTTGGCCATCGCCTTCGGCTCGATCGCGCCGTCGAGCATCGTGTAGGACGAGAAGATGCGGAGCGGTACGAACCCGGAATGCGGCATCGGCCTTACCTAATGTGAACCGCCTGATTCGACCAGTGCGGAACCGCCACCGCGCGCACCCGTTCGCCACCGACGCCACCAGGAGTTAGTGCGATGACCGACCTGCGCGATCCGATCCTGCCACCCGATACGCCCCCGAGCTCCGGCCCGACCTCCGGGCCGACCTCCGGCCCGCCCACGAGCCCGGCGACCGGCGCCGGGTGGGGCTGGATCATGGCCTATGGCGTGGTGTCGGTGGTGCTGGGGATCGCGGCATTCGCCTTTCCCTATGCCGCCACCTTCGCCGCGACGGTGACGATCGGGGTGCTGTTCTTCGTATCGGGTGTGTTCGCGATCGCGGCGGGGTTGTTCGCCCAAGGCGCGGAGAGCCGTGGCTATTCGGTGCTGTTCGGCATCCTCTCCGTCGTGGTCGGCGCGTTGATGGTGATGGAGCCGGTGACGGGCGCGATCTCGCTGACGCTGACCGTCGCGGTGTGGCTGGGCGCGCGTGGCGCGCTGGAGCTGTGGTGGGGGCTGAAGATGCGGCGGCGGCGCGCGATGGTGATGGCGCTGGGCGCGGTGAACCTGCTGCTGGCGGTGTTCATCGCGATGACGGTGCCGTGGTCGGCGCTGACGCTGCCGGGCTATGTGCTGGCGATCAGCTTCCTGTTCGGCGGCGTCGCCGCGCTTGCCGCCGCGGGGGACCACCGCAAGGGAGCGAGCGCGTTCGCCGTGCCGGAGTAAGGCCACCGTCGGGCGCCTTGAGCGCCCTGTCCCGGCGGCACGTAGGGTCCGGCATGACGGAGGGGAAGCGGGGCGATCAGCCCAGCAGCGCCTCGATATCCTTTTCGATATCCGCCGGCTTGGTGGTGGGCGCGTAGCGGTTCACCGTCCGCCCCTCCCGGTCGACCAGGAACTTGGTGAAGTTCCACTTGATCGCCTTCGACCCCAGCACGCCGGGCGCGTCGGCCTTCAGCCGTTCGAATAGCGGATCGGCGCCCGCACCGTTGACGTCGATCTTGGCGAACACCGGGAAGGTGACGTCATAGGTCAGCGAACAGAAACTGGCGATCTCCGCCGCGTCGCCCGGTTCCTGCGCACCGAACTGATTGCACGGGAAGCCCAGCACCTCGAAACCGCGGTCGGCATAGCGGCGGTGCAGCGCCTCCAGCCCCTCGTACTGCGGGGTGAAGCCGCATTTCGAGGCGGTATTGACGATCAGCAGCACCTTGCCCTGATACGCGTCGAGCGCGACGGGCGATCCGTCGGCGGCGGTTACGGTGAAATCGGTGATCGCGGTCATCGCGGTTTCTCCAGCAGGAAATTCAGATTCATGCGCACGCCCGGCCACTCCGACGCGACGATCGAATAGACCACCATGTCGCGGACGCGGCCGTTGAACAATTGGTGCGCGCGCAGCACCCCGTCGCGCTTCGCGCCCAGCCGCTCGATCGCGGCCTGCGACCGTTTGTTGAACCAGTCGGTGCGGATCTGCACGACCTGGCACCCCAGCACGTCGAAGGCGTGGGTCAGCAGCAGCAGCTTCGCCTCGGTATTCACCCCGCTGCGCTGGACCGAGCGGGCGTAGAAGGTGCCGCCGATCTCCACGCGGCGATGCGCCTCGTGCATTCGCATAAAGCGGGTGAGGCCGACGACGCGGCCGTCGGGCGTCTCGACCGTCAGTGGCAGCGCCCGGCCATAGTCCTGTTCCCGCAGCGCGGCGGCGACGAACCCCTCCGGATCGGTCATGCCGGATACGTTGGTGAAGAACAATTCGGTCAGGTCGCCGTCCGCCGCCGCCTCGGCCAGCGCGGGGGCATCGGCCGCGACCAGCGGACGCAGCGTGACGTGGCGCCCGCGCAGCGTTGGCGGGGTGCGCCACGGGTTGCTCACGCCCCCGCCTCCTCCAGCATGCCTTCATGCAGGCGGACGACGCGGTCCATCTTCGCCGCCAGCCGTTCATTGTGCGTCGCGACCAGCGCGGCGGAGCCTTCGCCGCGGACCAGCCGCAGGAACTCGGCCAGCACCACGTCGGCGGTGCGCTCGTCGAGGTTGCCGGTCGGCTCGTCCGCCAGAACCAGTGCGGGGCGGTTGGCGAGCGCGCGGGCGACCGCGACGCGCTGCTGCTCACCGCCCGACAGCTGCGCCGGACGGTGCGTCAGCCGGTGACCGACGCCCAGCGCGGACAGCAGCGCGGCGGCGCGCTCCTCCGCCGCGGCGAGGGTCGCGCCCTGGATCAGCTGCGGCAGGACGACATTCTCGATCGCGTTGAAATCGGGCAGCAGGTGGTGGAACTGATAGACGAAGCCCAGCTGGTCGCGGCGCACCGCGGTGCGCCCAGCGGCATCGAGCTGCGCGGCCTCCACCCCGGCGATGCGGATCGACCCGGCGAACCCGCCCTCCAGCAGGCCGACCGCCTGGAGCAGCGTCGACTTGCCCGATCCCGACGGGCCGAGCAGCGCGACGATCTCCCCCGGCCCGACCGACAGGTCGACGCCGCGCAGGACGTGGATCGTCGTTTCCCCTTGCGTGAAACTGCGCGCGAGGCCGGTCGTCTGAAGGACGGCGTCACTCATAGCGCAGCACCTGTACCGGATCGGTGCTCGCCGCCTTGAACGCCGGGTAGACGGTGGCGAGGAAGGTCATGACCAGCGTGATGACGACGATCGCGGTGATCTCCACGGGGTTTGGCTTCGACGGCAGTTCGGTGAGGTATCGGATCGACGGGTCCCACAGGTTCTGCCCCGTCACCAGCTGCACGAAATTGACCACCGACTGGCGGAAGAACAGGAACACCGCGCCCAGCAGCAGCCCGGCGATCGTCCCCAGCACGCCGATAGTGGTGCCCACCGTCATGAA
The DNA here is from genome assembly GCF_002374835.1 of Sphingomonas ginsenosidimutans. Lineage (GTDB taxonomy): Bacteria > Pseudomonadota > Alphaproteobacteria > Sphingomonadales > Sphingomonadaceae > Sphingomonas > Sphingomonas ginsenosidimutans. Next base: position 30,460 of record NZ_NWVD01000008.1, on the reverse strand, counting down.
GATGCGCAGCATCGCGCCGCGGCTGGCCCCCATGGTGCGCAGGATCGCGATGTCGCGCGTCTTCGACCGGACCAGCATGATGAGCGAGGAGGCGATGTTGAACGCCGCCACCAGGATGATGATGCACAGCACGACGAACATCGCCACCCGCTCCACCGCCAGCGCGTCGAACAGCTCGGCATTCAGGCGGCGCCAGTCGGCGACGACGCCGACGCCCTGCACCTTGCGCGCCAGCGGGGCGAGGATCGGGCCGACGCGGTCGGGATCGACGGTCTGCAGTTCCACCATGCCCACCGCATCGCCCATCAGCAGGAAGGTCTGCGCATCGGGCAGCGGCATCATCACATACGCCTTGTCATAGTCGTAGATGCCGACTTCGAAGATCGCCGCGACGCGATAGTTGACGATGCGCGGGACGGTGCCGAACGGCGTCGTCTGCCCCTGCGGGCTGACCAGCGAGATCTCGGAACCGATCGTCGCGCCCAGCGCCTCGGCCAGCCGCGCGCCGATCGCCACGTTGTTGCTGCCCGGGGTGACCGCGTCGAGATCGCCGGCCACCACCTTCGACCGGATCGTCGGGTTGCCGCGGATGTCCTCCACGCGCATGCCGCGCAACAGGATGAATTCGGCGCGCCCGTTATAGGTGGCGAACAGCGGCTGTTCGATCAGCGGCACGGCGCTGGTCACCCCCGGCGTGGCGGTCGCTTCCTTCACGACGCGCCGCCAGTCGGCGAGGCGGCCGTTATAGCCCTGCACCACCGCATGGCCATTCAGCCCGACGATCTTGTCGAACAGCTCGGCACGGAAGCCGTTCATGACGCTCATGACGATCACCAGCGCGGCGACCCCCAGCATCACCGCGCCGAGCGAGAAACCCGCCACCAGCACAATGAACCGTTCACCCTTGCCCGGCAGCAGATACCGCCGCGCGATCATGCTCTCATAGCGCGACAGCAACATGCCCGCGCCTGTAGGACGGCCGGCACAGCCGCGCAACGGGGCGTGTGGCGGAATCGACACAGCGCGGCCACAATCGGTTTATGTCCCGTTCATTTAGGGTGACAGCGCCCCCATGGCCCCGGCATACGAACCGCACTGGCACACAGGCAACGGCCGTGGTTCGGGGAATGTCGCCAGGCTCCGCTTCGCATGACGAGGCGCGCGGGCCAGGGGACTGGATTAGGGGGCTGACGAGCAATCGTCACGCAGGCGCCCGGGTCGTGAAAACGGCCCGGGCGTTTGCCGTTCGGTCGCAGGCGCACCGCGCCGTCGCGCGCCGCGCGGCGACTGAACCGGCCGGCGGGTCGGCACAGCCGAACCCGTCCGACGTCACGCCGGCGGCTCCGCCGCCGGCCATTCCAAGCCCCCCGTCAGAACGACGCCGACACCGTCACGCCATAGGTGCGCGGGTCGCCCGGCTGACCCACGACCAGCCCGGTGTTGCCCGACTGGGTCGCCAGCAGTTCGTAATAATCTTTGTCGAAGGCGTTGCGCAGCCACAGGAAGGCGTTCAGTCCGCGATCCGCACGATAGCCCAGCCGGACGTTCGACAGCGCATAGCCGTCGATGTTGGTGTAGATCGATTCGGACGGGTTGGACGAAAAGCCCGAGCGGTAGCTGCCGTCATAGCCGACATAGACATTGCCCCCCGCCGCCAGCGGCACGGCATATTCCGCGCCATAGGAAAACGCCCATTTCGAGATGCCCGGCAACCGCTGACCGGAGATGTCGCAATTGGCCGGGCTGCCGGTGCCCCCCGACAGTTCGGGGGGGCACGGCGCGTCGGTGAACGTCACATATTTGGCGTCGGTGAAGGCGCCGTTGGCATAGAGGTTCAGCCGCGTGGTCGGGCGGAGGGCGGTATCGACCTCCACCCCGCGGGTGCGCACCTTGCCCGCATTGGCCAGATAGCCGCGCAGCACGCCCAGCTGGCCGTTGGTGACGGTCGCCTGGTAATCGTCGATCTCGGTCCAGAAGCCCGCGACGTTCACCGTCGCACGCCGGTCGAGGAACTGCGTCTTCAGCCCCAGCTCGTAATGGTTGACCTTCTCCGGCCGGACGGTCGCCGCCGACAGGATCGGGTTGCTGCTGGCATCCAGCGGCAGGCCCGACAGGTTGATGCCGCCCGATTTGTAGTTGCGGGCATAGGTGGCATAGGCGTGGACGTCGCGGGCGACGTTCCACGCGGCGGTGATGTCGCCCGACACGTTCCAGTCGTCGAAATCGGGCTGGTAGCGCTGCGGCGCCAGCACGCCGCGCTGATCGGCGTTGAGCGTGGTCGATCCGCTCCCGATGGTCACCACCGAGACATAGGAACCGCTTTTCTTGTCATAGTTCACGCGCAGCCCCGGTGCGATCGAGAAGGCGTCGCTGATATGCCAGGTCAGCTTGCCGAACGCCGCCGCCGAGGTGTTCGAGAAGCCGATCGTGTTGCGCGCGGTCAATCCGTTCAACACCGCGGGGTTGCAGGCATTGGCGGTCGCGGTGGCGCAACCGTTGGCGCCGAACGGCGGGGTGCCGGGGTTGAGCAGGAAGCGGCTCGCCGCCGGCCCCTGTACCTGCAACCCCTGCGTGTCGATCGTCTGGTGGAAGTAGAACAGCCCGGCGACATAATCGATCGTCCGCCGGCCGTTCGACGCGACGCGCAGTTCCTGGCTCCACTGTTTCTGCTGCGACGGATTGGCCGACACGGTGGTGATCGGCAGCCCGATGAAGTCGCGGTCGTTCGACGGATCCCAGTCCCAGAAGCGATAGGCGGACACCGACGTCAGCGTCGCCGCGCCCAGATCCCAGTTCGCGACCAGCGAGGCGCCGCCCAGTTCCTGTTTCGCGCGCAGCGGCGTGTCGAGATCGGTCAGCCGGTCGAAGGCGTTGCGCGACGGCGGCTGGTAGCCGAAGGCGGCGGCGAGCGCGTCATACTGGCGCCAAACGGGGCGCTGCGTGGCGCCGACGCGCGCGAAAATCTGCGCGCAGCAATCCGGGTCCTGATGGTTGTAGTCGGCGTAGAGCGTCAGATCGAGGTTGGGCGCGGCCTGCCACAGCAATTGCCCGCGCAGGCTCTTGTTGTCCTGCGCATTGACGTCGGCGCCGGTGCGCACGTTATGGATCGTGCCCCGGCGCGAGGTGACCGAGGCGGACAGGCGGATCGCCAGCGTGTCGGCGATCAGCGGGCCGGATGCCGAAGCCTTGGCCTGGATGAAATCGTAATTGCCGGTGCTAAACTCCACCCGCGCCTCGGGCGTGAAGCTGGGCTTGCGGGTGGTGATGTTGATCGCGCCCGCGGTGGTGTTCTTGCCGTACAGCGTTCCCTGCGGTCCGCGCAGCACCTCGATCCGCTCGGTATCGGTGAAGTCGAACGTCGCCGACGCGATGCGGCTGTAATAGACCTGGTCGACATAGATGCCGACGCCCTGTTCGATCCCGTCGTTGGTCAGCCCGAACGGCGCGCCCAGCCCGCGGATGTTCGCGGCCGAATTGCGCGGATTGGTGGAATAGAATTGCAGCGTCGGCTGGATCTGCGTCAGCCGGCTGACATTATAGGCGCCGGTTTCGGACAGCGCGGTGCCGCCGATCACCGATACCGCCAGCGGCACGGTCTGCACGCTTTCGGTGCGGCGGCGCGCGGTGACGACGATATCGCCCCCCGCCGCCTGCGCCGGGCCGAGGCGGCCGGTGGCGGCGGTCGTGGGATCCTCCTGCGCGGCGGGCGGCTCCACCGGCGGCGCGGCGGGCGTGGATGCGGCCTGGAGCAGCAGCGTGGCGAGCGTGATGGACATGAACCGACCCCTTTCGTTCGTCCGCGCATCATCCGTTCGCGATCAAACCCGATCAAGAAAGTAGGTGTTTACCCCACCCCTTGAATCGCTTCGCCGATTTCCCATTTTCCGGATGTGCGGTGCCCATCAGGGGCCGCACGGTGAAGGGCGCCGCGGATGCCCGGGCGCCTTTGTTCAAATAGCTCGCTGGAGGATTTGACGATGCGTTTCGACCTTACCCCCTACCGCCGCTCCACGATCGGTTTCGATCGCCTGTTCGACATGATCGAGGCCAACGCCCGGAGCGCGTCCGAAAATTACCCGCCGTTCAACCTGGAGCGAGTCGCCGACGACCGCTACCGCATTACGCTGGCCGTGGCGGGGTTCGGCCGTGACGAGATCGAGATCGTCGCGCAGCAGAACCTGCTGATGGTGACCGGCAAAAAGGACGACAAGGCGGACAACGGCAACTTCCTCCACCTCGGCATCGCCAACCGCAGCTTCGAGCGGCGGTTCGAGCTGGCCGACTTCGTGTTCGTGGAGGATGCGCGGCTGAACGATGGCCTGCTGGTGATCGACCTGGTCCGCGAGGTGCCCGAGGCGATGAAGCCCAAGAGCATCGCGATCAAGACCGGCGCGCCGCTGGCCGCGGTCGAAAACAAGAGCGGCGACGAGGCGAAGGCCGCGTAACCCGCGCCGCGCCGCGCGATATCGGCGTTCCTTTGCTCCCTTTCGGAGCGCCGGTGGGGGCGTCCGGGCCTGAACAAGGCCCGGGCGCCTTTCCTTTTCACCGGAAACGCGTCACCCCTGCGAAGGCAGGGGTCTCCCGATGGCGTAAGTTGCGCCCGCCAAGCAGAAGATCCCGGCCTTCGCTGGGACGACGATGTGGAGCGGATAACGGCTCGTCGCGACGTTCCGAATACCCCTACACCAGCCGGCTCTGCTTCACCGCCGCGGCGATGAAGCTGGCAAACAGCGGGTGCGGGTCGAACGGCTTGCTCTTCAGCTCCGGGTGGAACTGCACGCCGACGAACCACGGATGGTCGGGCCGCTCGACGATTTCCGGCAGCGTGCCGTCGGGGGACATGCCGGAAAAGACCAGCCCGCCCTTTTCCAGCGCGTCGCGGTACGAGGTGTTGACCTCGTACCGGTGGCGGTGGCGCTCCGAAATCTCGTCGCTGCCGTAGATGGAGGCGACGACGCTGTTGCCGGTCAGCGCGGCGGTATAGGCGCCCAGCCGCATCGTCCCGCCCAGGTCGCCGTTCGCGGCGCGCGTTTCCAGCCCGCGCTCGCCCATCCATTCGGTGATGAGGCCGACGACCGGCTCGTCGGTCGGGCCGAATTCGGTCGACGACGCCTGCGGCAGGCCCGCCAGGTCGCGCGCGCCCTCGATGCACGCCATCTGCATCCCGAAACAGATCCCGAAATAGGGCACGCGGCGTTCGCGCGCGAAGCGGACCGAGGCGATCTTGCCCTCCGCCCCGCGCGACCCGAACGCGCCGGGCACCAGGATCGCGTGGCAAGGCTCCAGATGCGCGGCGATCTCGGTATCATCGCCCTCGAACAGTTCGGCGTCGATCCAGCGGATGTTGACCTTCACCCGGTTGGCGATCCCGCCATGGACCAGCGCCTCGTTGAGCGACTTGTAGGCGTCCTGCAGGCCGACATATTTGCCGACGACGCCGACGGTCACCTCGCCCTCCGGGTGCATCAGCCGCTCGACGATTTCCTCCCAGCGGGTAAGATCGGGGGGCGACGACGGGGTGATGCCGAAGGCGCGCAGCACCTCCGAATCCAGCCCCTCGGCATGATATTGCAGCGGCACGGCGTAGATGCTCTTGGCGTCCAGCGCCGGGATGACGGCGGTTTCGGGGACGTTGCAGAACAAGGCGATCTTCGCGCGTTCCGATTCGGGCAACGGATGTTCGCAGCGGCACACCAGCACATCGGGCTGGACGCCCAGCGCCGCCAGTTCGCGCACCGAATGCTGCGTCGGCTTGGTCTTCAGCTCGCCCGCGGCGGCGATGTACGGCACCAGGGTGACGTGGATGCTGATCGCATTGCCGCGCCCGACCTCGTTCTTCAGCTGGCGGATCGCCTCGATGAAGGGGAGCGATTCGATGTCGCCGACCGTCCCGCCGATCTCGCACAGCACGAAGTCGAGGTCGTCGGTTTCCGCGCGCGCGAACGCCTTGATCGCGTCCGTCACGTGCGGGATCACCTGCACCGTCGCACCCAGATAGTCGCCGCGCCGCTCGCGCTCGATGATCGTCTTGTAGATCCGGCCGGAGGTGACGTTGTCCGACTGGCGGCTGGCGACGCCGGTGAAGCGTTCGTAATGGCCCAGGTCCAGATCGGTTTCGGCGCCGTCGTCGGTGACGTACACCTCGCCGTGCTGATACGGGCTCATCGTGCCGGGATCGACGTTCAGATAAGGGTCGAACTTGCGGATGCGCACGCGATAGCCGCACGTCTGCAGCAACGCCGCGAGGCTTGCCGCCATGAGACCCTTGCCGAGCGAGGAAACCACGCCGCCGGTGATGAAGATGTACCGCGCCATGGGGGTGAACGCCTAACCTTTAAATACGAACGAGGGCAAGCGCGCGGACGTGCCGCGCGCGATGAAACGACGATCGGTGCGACGATCAGTTGGCGAGCGGGACGCCGTTGTCGGCGCGTGCGGGCTGCTGCGCCGCTGCGGCATTGGCGGCGGCGCCGGCCAGCGCGTCGTCCGCCGGGGCCGGCGCGGTCTGCGCCTGCGCGGCGGGCGCGCGGCGCTGGAGCGAGGTGTCGACGCTGGTGGCGCTGCGGCTGGCGGCCAGGAACGCCAGCAGCACGCTCATCGCGATGAACACGCCCGCCAGGACCGACGTGGCGCGCGTCAAGAAATCCGCCGCGCCGCGTGCCGACATCAGCCCCGACGGGCTGCCCGACGACGTCAGCCCGCCGCCCTCCGACCGCTGCATCAGGATCACGGTAACAAGGGCCGCCGCGATGATGGCCTGGACGACAAGCAGAAAGGTGAACATGGCGGCGCGAACGATCCCGGAAATAGAGAAAGCGGGCGAACGGGCCGAAGCCCGCACCCCGGACCGCCGCCACATAGTCCCGCCGCCGCCGCCGATCAACCGGCGCGCCGCAAACCGCATAAGGCGTGGCAAATTCGTGACATGGCTGAAACCAGCCGCGCGGGCGGGCGTTATTCCGCACAAATCCGGAACGTTCCGGCAGCGTTGCAACAGAGACGGGACAAAGACGTGGCGACCTTTGCGCAGCCCGAACTCAATTCATGGATGAAGGCGCTGGTGGACTATGTCCGCTCCGGCGAGCCCGACCTCACCAACCGCCAGATGGCGCTGCTGCTGGTGGTGTACCTGCGCCCCGGCCCGCATACGGTGCGCGGCCTGGCGCGTATATTGAACGTGTCCAAGCCGGTCGTCACGCGCGCCTTGAACAGGCTGGGCGCTCTCGGCTATCTGCGCCGCCAACGCGACGACAGCGACAAGCGCAACATCTTCGTCGCGCGCACTTCCGAAGGGGCAGATTTTCTTGAGGAGTTCGGGCAGTTCATCGGCGACGGCGAGCCACCGTCCGCAGCGCGCGCGGCTGGCGCGTAGCGGATTCGCATTGACCGGGCGCTCCGTCGCGCTCGATCCGCGTACCCATGCGGTGCGCCCCGACATCGCCGACGTCCGCCTGGCCGATCGCGTCTTCGCCCCGCATTACGCCGCCCCGGCCCGCTGTACGCTGGCGCACGATGCCGTGTTGCGCGAGCAGCGCGGCGCCGATTCCCCCGCGGTGATCGCGTTGAGGGCGGGCGATGCGTTCGACCTGTTCGACGTCACCGGCGGCATCGCCTGGGGCATCGCGGTCGAATCGGGGCTGGTGGGCTATCTCGACGCCGGGGCGCTGGCGTCGTGACGGTCGGCGTCTTCATCGACGGTGCGGTCGGCACCACCGGTCTGGAGATTCGCGAGCGGCTGTCCGCGCGGCCGGAGATCGCGCTCTACACGCTGGACGACGATCGCCGCAAGGATGCCGCCGCGCGTGCCGCGGCGCTCAACCGGGCCGATATCGTTATCCTGTGCCTGCCCGACGATGCCGCGCGCGAGGCGGTGGCGATGATCGCCAACGACCGGACGCGCGTGATCGACGCATCAACCGCGCATCGCGTCGCGGACGGCTGGACCTACGGCTTTGCCGAGCTGGAGCCGGACCAGGCGCAGCGGATCGCGACCGCGCGCTTCGTCAGCAACCCCGGCTGCTACCCCACCGCCTTCCTGGCGCTGATCCGCCCGCTGGTGCGCGCGGGGCTGCTGCCCGCGGACGCGCTGCTCAGCGTCAATGCCGCGTCGGGCTATTCCGGCGGGGGCAAGGCGATGATCGAGGAATTCGAAAGCGGCGCCGCAGCCACCGCCTTCCGCCCCTATGGCCTGTCGCTGGCGCACAAGCATGTGCCGGAGATGCAGCGCCACGCCGGCCTTGCCCATCCGCCGATCTTCCAGCCGTCGGTGGCCCACACCTATCGCGGGATGGTGGCGGAGGTGCCGCTGCACGCCGCGCAGCTGGTCGCCGGTACGACGATCGACGACGTGCGCGCCGCGCTGGCGGATCCCTATGCCGGCAGCGCGCTGGTGCGCGTCGCCGACAGCGACGTCGCCACCGTCGCGATCGAGGCAGATGCCGGGACCGATCGCATGACGCTGCGCGTGTTCGGCAATGCCGTTAACGGGCAGTTGCGGCTGGTCGCGACGCTCGACAATCTGGGCAAGGGCGCGGCGGGCGCGGCGGTCCAGAACCTCAACATCATGGCCGGTCTCGACCCCGTTGCCGGCCTGACCCTCTGACCCTTCTTTCAGCCTAGGAGACTCCGGTGGAGCGCAATCCGGTCGGCAAGCTGTTGTTGTTCGGCGCGACGGGCGATCTTGCCCGGCGGATGCTGTTGCCCTCGCTCTACGGCCTCCACGCCGACGGGCTGTTGCCAGAGGGGCTGACGATCACCGGATCGGCGCGCGGCGATCTGGACGACGACGGCTTCCGCGCCGAAGCGAAGAAGGCGCTCGACGAATTCCTCCCCGCCGATCGCAAGGACGAGGCCGCGCTGTCCGGCTTCCTGAAGCGGTTGCAGTTCCAGCCGGTCGACCTGTCGGACGAGAATACCTTCGCGCCGCTGGCCGAGAAGATCGGCGACGTTTCGGGCGGGCTGGCGATCTTCCTGTCGACCGCGCCGTCGCTGTTCGAACCGGCGGTGAAGGGGCTGGAGAAGGTCGGGCTGGCCGGGCCGACGGTGCGCATCGGGCTGGAAAAGCCGCTGGGCTACGACCTGGCGTCGAGCCGCGAGATCAACGACACCGTCGCCGCGGTCTTCCCCGAGGAGCGGATCTTCCGCATCGACCATTACCTGGGCAAGGAAACGGTCCAGAACATCCTGGCGCTGCGGTTCGGCAATTCGTTCTTCGAACCGGTGTGGAACGCGCGCGGGATCGACAACGTGCAGATCACCGTGTCCGAGACAGTCGGGCTGGAGGATCGCGCCGGCTATTACGACGGCGCTGGCGCGCTGCGCGACATGGTGACCAACCACATGCTCCAGCTGGTCGCGTTGATCGCGATGGAGCCGCCGGCGCGCTTCACCCCCACCGACGTGCGCGACGAAAAGGCCAAGGTGTTCCGATCGCTGCGGCAGATCCCGCCCGAGGAGGTGCCGCACTGTACCGTCACCGGCCAATATGTCGGCGGCGCGGTGAAGGGCGAGATCGTCAAGGGCTATGACGAGGAGCTGGGCCGCGATTCGAACACCGAGACGTTCGTCGCGATCAAGGCGCATGTCGACAACTGGCGCTGGCAGGGCGTGCCCTTCTACCTGCGCACCGGCAAGCGGATGCCCGTGCGGCGCAGCGAGATCGCGATCCAGTTCAAGCCGGTGCCGCATTCGATGTTCGCCGGGCGCGGCGGGCTGCTCCAGCCGAACAAGCTGGTCATCCGCCTGCAGCCGGAGGAATATATCGAGCTGCTGGTGATGGCCAAGGAGCCGGGGCTGGACCGCGAGGGCGTGCGCCTGCGCGAGGTGCCGCTGAAGCTGAGCCTGGACGCCGAATTCGCCGGCACGCGCCGCCGCATCGCCTACGAACGGCTGCTGCTGGACCTGATCGAGGGCGACCAGACGCTGTTCGTGCGCCGCGACGAGGTGGAGGCGCAGTGGATCTGGACCGACGCGATCCGCGCCGGCTGGGCCGCGAACGGCATGAAGCCCAAACATTATCCTGCCGGCACCTGGGGCCCGTCCGCCGCGATCGCGCTGACCGAGCGCGACGGGGTGACGTGGCAGGACGATTGATGCACTGAACCCCGCGCGCCCCGCTCCGTTCGTGTCGAGTAGCGACCGAGCGAAGCCGAGGGCGCGTATCGAGACATTCTCGAAACGCCGTCTCGACGTCGCTCGACGGCTGCTCGAACCGAACGGCATTGGAATTGCACATGACCGAAATCGAATGGTGGGACTATGACGATGCCGCCGAACTGGCCGATGCGGTCGCGGGCGACATCCAGTTCGTGATCGAAAGCGCGATCGACGCGCGCGGCTCCGCGGTGATCGCGCTGGCAGGCGGCAAGACCCCCCTGCCCGCCTATGAGAAGCTGGCGAAGGCGAAACTCGACTGGAAGCGCGTGACGATCATCCCGGGCGACGAGCGGATCGTGCCGCTGGGCGATCCGCTGTCGAACGTCACCGCGCTGGGCAAGATCTTCATCCCCAAGGGCGCGCGGGTGATGCCGATCGTCCCCAAGGCGACCGACGATTACAAGGCGGCGGGCCGGTCCGCCGACGCGCTGATGCAGGATCTGCACTGGCCGCTCGACCTGTGCCTGCTGGGCGTGGGCGGCGACGGGCATACCGCGTCGATCTTCCCCGGCCCCGATTACGACGAGGCGCTGAACGGCCCCAAGGAGCGCCGTGCGCTGGGCGTCATGCCCGATCCGCTGCCGCCCGAGGCGCCGGTGGCGCGTGTCACGCTCAGCCGCCAGGCCATCGCCAGCGCGCGCGCGCTGATGCTGGCGGTGACCGGCGACGCGAAGCGCACGGTGATCGAGGATGCGATCAAGGAGGGCGCCGGCTCGCCCTATCCGATCGGTCGCGTGCTGGCCGATGTCGAACTGCCGGTCGACATCCACTGGGCGCCGTGACGTTTCGCCGCACGTGAGTTAACGTTATCAGGAGCTGTCCGGCCGTCACGCACAGGGTGACGGTCGCGGCAACTTCGCACCCGCTTCGCCCCCCGCTAAGGCTCATCGCATGAACCCTGCCGTCAGCGCCGTCACCGATCGGATCATCGAACGCTCGCGCCCCACGCGCAGCGCCTATCTCTCGCTGATCGAACGCGAGCGCGACGGCTGGATCGGGCGTCCCCGGCTGGGCTGCGCGAACTTGGCGCATGCCTATGCCGGCACGCCCGAGGATCGCGACGCGATGAAGACGCAGGCGGGCGCGATGAACATCGGGCTGGTCACCGCGTACAACGACATGCTGTCGGCGCATGCGGTCTATTACCGCTATCCCGAACAGATGAAGGTGTGGGCGCGCGAGGTCGGCGCGACCGCGCAGGTGGCCGGGGGCGTGCCGGCGATGTGCGACGGCGTGACGCAGGGCTATCCGGGGATGGAGCTGTCGCTGTTCAGCCGCGACACGATCGCGCTGGCCACCGCGATCGCGCTCAGCCACGGCACGTTCGAGGGCGCGGCGCTGCTGGGCATCTGCGACAAGATCGTGCCGGGGCTGCTGATGGGGGCGCTGCGCTTCGGCCATCTGCCGATGATCCTGATTCCCGGCGGGCCAATGCCGTCGGGCCTGCCCAACAAGGCCAAGGCGGCGGTGCGCGAGCGCTTCGCCGAGGGGCAGGCGACCCGCGACGAACTGCTGGATGCGGAGATCCAAGCCTATCACACGCAGGGCACCTGCACCTTCTACGGCACCGCCAACACCAACCAGATGATGATGGAGGTGATGGGGCTGCACATGCCGGGCGCGGCCTTCGTCAATCCGGGCACCAAGCTGCGGCAGGAACTGACCCGCGCCGCGGTCCACCGCCTGCCCCGTATCGGCGTGCATGGCGACGATTACCGGCCGCTGGGCCATTGCGTCGACGAAAAGGCGATCGTCAACGCCGCGGTCGGCCTGCTGGCGACGGGCGGGTCGACCAACCACCTGCTCCACGTCCCCGCGATCGCGCGGGCGGCGGGGATCGTGATCGACTGGGAGGATTTCGATCGCCTGTCCGCCGCGGTGCCGCTGCTGGCGCGCGTCTATCCCAACGGATCGGCCGACGTGAACGGGTTCGAGGCGGCGGGCGGGATGCCGTTCGTGATCCGCGAGCTGCTCGACGCCGGCTACCTGCATCGCAACATCATGACCGTGGCCGGCGGAGACCTGACCGATTACGGCAGCGCGCCGACGCTGGACGGCGACACGCTCGCCTGGGCCCCCTCCGGCCCGACGCGCGACGACACGATCCTGCGCCCGGCCGCCGCGCCCTTCTCCCCCGATGGCGGGATGCGCATCCTGCAGGGCAACATCGGCCGCGCCTGCATCAAGGTGTCGGCAGTGGAGCGCGACCGCTGGGTGGTCGAGGCGCCCGCGCGCGTGTTCGCCGACCAGCTCGAGGTGCTGGAGGCGTTCCGGGCCGGCGAGCTGGAGCGCGACGTCGTCGTCGTCGTCCGCTTCCAGGGGCCGCGCGCCAACGGGATGCCCGAACTGCACAAGCTGACCCCGCCGCTCGGCGTGCTCCAGAACCGCGGCTTCCGCGTCGCGCTAGTCACCGATGGGCGCATGTCGGGCGCCAGCGGCAAGGTACCGTGCGCGATCCACTGCTCGCCCGAGGCGCTGCCGGGGCAGAATGGCGCGGCGGGCGGCGCGATCGGGCTGATCCGCGACGGCGATCTGATCCGCGTCGACGCGGAAGCGGGAACGCTGGAGGCGCTGGTCCCCGCCGACGAATGGGCCGCGCGCACCCCCGCCGCCGCGCCGCCCGCGGCGACCGGCATGGGCCGCGAATTGTTCGGCATGTTCCGCGGGCTGGCCGACGAAGCCGAAAAGGGCGCGAGCGCGATCCTGGCGGGCGCGGGGCTGTAGGCGCGACGGGAATGAGGAGACGATGATGCAGGTGGTTTCGGTCGATATCGGCGGCACGCACGCGCGCTTCGCCATTGCGGAGGTCGCCGACCGGCGCGTCGTGTCGCTGGGGGAACCGGTGACGCTGAAGACCGCCGACCACGCCAGCCTGCAGACCGCGTGGGAAGCCTATCGCGAGCGGGCGGGCGGCACCCTGCCGCGTGCCGCCGCGATCTCGGTCGCCTCGCCGATCACCGGCGACGTCATCCGCCTGACCAACAATCCCTGGGTGATCCGCCCGTCGCTGATTCCTGAACGGCTGGGCGCCGACACCTGGACGATCATCAACGATTTCGGTGCGATCGGCCATGCGGTGGCGCAATTGCCGCATGAGGATTTCGAGCATCTGTGCGGCCCTGACGAACCGCTGCCGAGCGAAGGCATCACCACGGTGTGCGGCCCGGGCACCGGGCTGGGCGTGGCGCAGGTGTTCCGCCACGACGGCGAATATCATGTCCTGTCCACGGAGGGCGGGCATATGGATTACGCCCCGCTCGACGGGATCGAGGATGCGCTGCTCAAGCGGCTACGCAAGACCTATACGCGCGTGTCCGCGGAGCGGATCGTCGCCGGGCCGGGCATCGTCGCGATCTACGAAACGCTCGCCGACATGGAGGGGCGCTCCGTGGTGCTGCGCGACGACAAGGCGATCTGGACCGCCGCTCTGGAGGGGACCGATTCGATCGCCAATGCCGCGCTCGACCGCTTCTGCCTCGCGCTCGGCGCCGTGGCGGGCGATCTGGCGCTGGCGCATGGCGCGAAGGGCGTGGTGATCGCCGGCGGGCTGGGGCTGCGCATCAAGGACAAGCTGCTGCGCTCCGGCTTCGACCAGCGGTTCGTCGCGAAGGGCCGTTTCCAGCAGATGATGGCCAAGCTGCCCGTCAAGCTCATCACCCATCCCCAGCCCGGCCTGTTCGGGGCCGCCGCCGCCTTTGCCCAGGAGCACGCACGTTGACCGATATCGCCGCGATCATGCAGACCAGCGCCGTCATCCCGGTACTGGTCATCAAGGATGCCGCGCAGGCGCGCCCGCTGGCCGAGGCGCTGGTCGCCGGCGGGTTGAAGGTGCTGGAGGTGACGCTGCGCACCCCCGCGGCGCTGGATGCGATCCGCGAAATGAAGCAGGTGCCCGGCGCGATCGTCGGCGCGGGCACCGTCGTGACGATCGATCAGGTCGCCGAGGTGAAGGCCGCCGGCGCGGAGTTCATCGTCTCCCCCGGCCTGTCGCAGCCGCTGGGCGAGGCGATCGCCGCCGCGGGCATCCCGTGGCTGCCGGGCGTCGCGACCGCGGGCGACATCATGCGCGGGCTGGACATGGGCCTGTCGCACTTCAAGTTCTTCCCGGCCGAAACCAGCGGCGGGATCAAGGCGCTGAAGGCGCTGGCCGCGCCCTTCTACCAGTGCCGTTTCTGCCCGACCGGCGGCATCACCGAGGCGAGCGCGCCCGACTGGCTGGCGCTCGACCCGGTATTGTGCGTCGGCGGCAGCTGGGTGACCGAGGGCACGCTGCCGGAGATCGAGGCGCGCGCCCGCGCCGCGGCGGCAATGAAGCGCGGCTGACGTCGCGCCGCGCCCGAGGGGATGGTTACATCTCCCCGCGCGCGCGGCGGATCGCGTACCATTTCTTCACATTGGCGTTATGTTCCGCCAGCGTATCGGCGAAGACATGCCCGCCGCTGCCGTCCGCAACGAAATACAGCGCCTTCGATGCGGCGGGATCCAGCACCGCGTCGATCGACAGCCGGCCGGGATTGGCGATCGGCCCCACCGGCAGGCCTGGGCTGGCATAGGTGTTGTAGCCGTTCTTCGCGCGCAGTTCCGACTGGCGGATGCGGCGGCCCAGCGGGCGCCCCTTGGTGATCGGGTAGATCACCGTCGGATCGGCCTGTAGCGGCATCCCGAGCCGCAAGCGATTGGAATAGACCGCGGCGACCGCGCGGCGCTCCTCCGGCTTGCCGGTTTCCTTCTCGACGATCGAGGCGAGGATGATCGCCTGCCGCGGGGTCGTGACCACGGTGGTCGGCTTGCGCGCCTTCCACGCCGCCGCGAGATAGCGGGTCAGCGCCGCCTGCATCCGCGCCAGCACCGCCGCGCGCGTATCGCCGCGTTCGAAGGCATAGCCGTCGGGCAGCACCGACCCTTCCGCCGGCACCCCGACGTTGCCGGTCAGCCCGTCGGCCGCCATCAGCCGGTCGTGCACCAGCACCGACGGCAGCCCTTCGGGAACGACCACGACGCGCTGCACCGCCTTCCCGCCCTGCAGGATCGACAGCACTTCCGATGCGCTGACCTTCGCGGGGAAGGCATATTCGCCCGCCTTGATCGCGGTTCCCGCACCGAACAGCCGCGCCTGAGCGCGAAACCGCCCGGCCGAGGCGATGACGCCCGCGCGCTCCAGCTCGCGCGCCGCCGCCGCCAGCGTCGCGCCCTGCGCGATGGTGACGGTGGTGGCGCGTTCGGAGGGCCCGTGCCCCTTCCAGCCCTGCACCGCCCACCATCCGGCGATGACGATCAGCAGGCCGGCGATCAGCCCGATACAGCCGACCCTGCGCATTTCGATCGTCTCCTCAGACCGCCTTCATCACCAGCGAGGCATTGGTCCCGCCGAAGCCGAACGAATTGTTCAGCACCGCGCGCACCGGGCGCTTCTTCGCGACCAGCGGCACCAGGTCGACGCCCTCCGTCCCCTCGTCCGGGTTGTGGAGGTTGAGCGTCGGCGGCACCACCTGATCGCGCAGCGCCAGGATGCAGAAGATGCTCTCCACCGCGCCCGCGCCGCCCAGCAGGTGGCCGATCGCCGACTTGGTGCTCGACATCGACGCGCCCGACAAATCGTCGCCGAACACGCGCTTGGCCGCGGCCAGTTCGATCGTGTCGGCCATCGTCGAGGTGCCGTGGGCGTTGATATAGTCGATATCGCCCGGCCCCATGCCGGCCTTGCGCAGCGCCATCCGCATGGCCAGTTCCGCGCCCTTGCCCTCCGGGTGCGGCGCGGTGACGTGATAGGCATCGCCCGACAGGCCGTAGCCGACCACCTCGGCATAAATCTTCGCGCCGCGCGCCTTGGCGTGCTCATATTCCTCCAGCACGACGACACCCGCGCCCTCGCCCATCACGAAGCCGTCGCGATCCTTGTCATAGGGGCGGCTCGCCTCCGTCGGACGATCGTTCATGCTCATGTTGAGCGCGCGCGCCTGCGCGAAGCCGGCGACGCCCAGCGGGTTGACGGTGCTTTCCGCGCCGCCCGCCAGCATGATGTCGGCGTCGTCGTCCTTGATCATCCGCGCGGCATCGCCGATCGAATGCGCGCCGGTGGAGCAAGCGGTGACCACCGCATGGTTCGGCCCCATCAGCCCGTATTTGATGCTGACCTGACCCGAGATCAGGTTGATGAGCCGCCCGTGGACGAAATGCGGGCTGACGCGGCCCGGCCCGCGCTCGTGCAGGTTGACCGATTCGATCTCGATCCCCGGCAGCCCACCGATCCCCGAGCCGATCGACACGCCCGCGCGCAGCTTCGTCGCCTCGTCCATGTCGGTAAGCCCGGCATCCTCCAGCGCCTGCCCGGCGGCATCGATGCCATAGATAATGAACGGATCGACCTGCCGCTGGATCTTGTGATCGACGCGCTGGTCGGGGTCGAAGCCATATTCGTGGTCCCTGGGCTTCACCTCGCACGCGATGGTGCATTTCTGCCCCGTGGTGTCGAAGCGCGTGATCGGCCCGGCCCCGGACTTTCCGGCGATCAGATTGGCCCAGACGGTTTCGACATCCGCACCCAGCGGGGTGACGAGGCCAAGTCCGGTGACGACGACGCGACGCATAGGCTTCCCTTCAACTACCGTATGCCGCGCCACTCCCCTGCACGGACGGTTCTTCAAAATGAAACGGCTTCCCACCCCTTTCTGGAAAGGATGGAAAGCCGCTCACATCGGTCGATGGCCGGGCGTTGGCAAGGGCATGGCCCGCCCGCCCGGCGCTTCGGGCTTAGCCCTTGTGCTCGTCGATGTAGGTGATCGCGTCCTTGACGGTCGAGATCTTCTCGGCGGCGTCGTCCGGGATTTCCACCCCGAACTCTTCCTCGAACGCCATGACGAGCTCGACGATGTCGAGGCTGTCCGCGCCCAGATCGTCGATGAAGCTGGCGTCCTCGGTCACCTTTTCGGCTTCGACGCCGAGATGCTCGACGACGATCTTCTTCACGCGGTCGGCGGTCTCGCTCATGTTATTCCCTCTCTAACTTGGGGGGTAAATACGGAATTGCTGAACGCAGGTAGAACGGGGGGCGCGGCCTGACAAGGGTGTGCGTGGCGCCCGCGCGGTGATCCCACCCGTATCGGTGTCAGACCATCGCCATTCCGCCGTTGACGTGGATGGTCTGGCCGGTGACGTAACCGGCCTCCCTGGACGCCAGATAGACGACCGCGGCGGCAATATCCTCGCCGGTGCCGAGGTCGCCGGCGGGGATGCGCGCGGTCAACGCCTGCTTCTGTGCGTCGGGCAGCACGTCGGTCATCGCCGAGCGAATGAAGCCGGGCGCGACGCAATTGACGGTGATGTTGCGGCTGGCCAGTTCCTGCGCCAGCGCCTTGGACATGCCGACCAGCCCGGCCTTGGACGCGGCATAGTTCGCCTGCCCCGGATTGCCGGTCTGCCCGACGACCGAGGTGATCGACACCACACGCCCGAAGCGCTGCTTCATCATCGGCTTGGCGGCGGCGCGGATCAGCCGGAACGCGGCCTCCAGGTTGACGCGGATCACCTGATCCCATTCGTCGTCCTTCATCCGCATCGCCAGGTTGTCGCGCGTGACGCCGGCGTTGTTGACCAGGATGTCGATCCGCCCGCCCAGCGCCTCGACCGCCTGCGGCACCAGCGCGTCGACCGCGGCGGCATCCGACAGGTCGCACGGCATGGCCACGTGCCCCTCCCCGCCCAGTTCGGCCAGGAACGCCTCCAGCTTGGCCACGTTCGTCCCCGACACTGCCAGCCGCGCACCCTGCGCCGCCAGCCCCTTCGCGATCGCCGACCCGATCCCCCCCGATGCGCCGGTGACCAGCGCGGTCATGCCTGTAAGGTCGAACATCTCATTCTCCGTTGTTTTGGTTCACGCGGAGGCGCGGAGGAGCGATGGTTGTTGACCACCCGTCGCACGCCTTCCTTCAGCGTCTCGCCCCCGAAATTGATGAGCAGCCCGACAGGCTGCTCGACGAGCCTAAGATACGTCAGCAACTGCCTGGCATGTACCGCCAACAGCTTCTCAACGGACTTTATCTCGACGACCAGCCGACCGTCGATCAGCAAACGCCGCCGGAAAGACGTGCTCGTCGAAATGAATGTCCACCGAATGCTGCCGGGAGACGGAATACCCCATTGTCGCCAGACGCCCCGCAATGACCGTTTCGTGCACGCTCTCCAGCAGCCCCGGCCCAAGCTCGCGGTGGAGACGCCACGCAAGATCGAGAACCTCACCGCTGATGGCGTCGATGTCCCTCACTTCTTCTCCGCGTCTCCGCGCCTCCGCGTGAACATCACATCTTCTTCAACAACGCCTCGATATCGTCCATCGAAACGACGCTGGTCGCTTCCGCATCCGGCGCGATGCGCTTGACCATCGGGGACAGCACCTTGCCGCCGAACTCGACGAACTCGGTCACCCCCGCCGCGACCATCGCCAACACCGATTCGCGCCACCGCACGCGGCCGGTCACCTGTTCGACCAGCAGCGCACGGATCGCGCCGGGATCGGCGACCGCCGCGGCATCGACGTTGGCGAAGACCGGGACCAGCGGCGCGCGCAGGTCGGCATCGGCCAGCGCCGCCTCCATCGCGCGCGCGGCATCCTCCATCAGCGGGCAGTGGAACGGCGCCGACACCGGCAGCAGCACCGCACGCTTGGCGCCCATTTCCTTGGCGAGCGCGACCGCGCGCTCCACCGCCACGCGATGACCGGAGATCACCACCTGCGACGGATCGTTGTCGTTGGCGACGGTGCAGACCAGCTCCGCGCCACCCTCCGCCAGGATCGAATCGACCGCGGCACCGGCGATCACCTGCGCCTTCTCGACATCCGCGCCCAGCAGCGCGGCCATCGCGCCCTCGCCGACCGGCACCGCCGCCTGCATCGCACGCCCGCGCAGCTTCAGCAGCCGCGCGGTGGTGGACAGGTCCAGCGCCTCGGCGGCGCACAGCGCGCTATATTCGCCCAGCGAATGGCCCGCGACATAATCGGCCTTGCCGGACAGCGTCACCCCGCCCTCGCGCGTCAGCACCCGCAGCGTCGCGATCGCGTTGGTCATGATCGCGGGCTGGGCATTCTCGGTCAGCGTCAGTTCGTCCGCCGGCCCCTCGGCCATCAGCCGGCGCAGGTTCTGGCCGAGCGCCTCGTCGACCTCGCCGAACACCTCGCGCGCCACCGCGGACGCATCGGCGAGCGCCACGCCCATGCCGACCGCCTGACTGCCCTGCCCCGGAAAGATGAACGCGCGCATATCCCAACTCCTTTGACTGGCGCGCTGCTAGGCCGCACTTGCGCCGCCGGTCAACCGCGGCGACTTGCCTTTGCCGCCGCGATACGCCATAGGGCACGCCGCTTCGGGCGGGATGGCGATGCCGTTCCCGCCCGTTTGCCGTTGATTTGAAGACGACAGCCGGAGGGGCATGGCACGGGGCCATGTCAGCGATCGGCCAACATAGAGGAAAGACATGGCTCTGTACGAGCACGTGTTCCTTGCGCGCCAGGATCTGGCACAGGCGCAGGTGGACGCGCTGGCGGAATCCGCCACGAAGATCGTCGCCGACCACGGCGGCACGGTGGTCAAGACCGAGACCTGGGGCCTGCGCAGCCTGGCGTATCGCATCGCGAAGAACCGCAAGGCGCATTACGTGATGCTCGAGATCGACGCACCGGGCGACACCGTCGCCGAGCTGGAGCGTCAGACCAGCATCAACGAAGACGTGATCCGCTACATGACCGTCCGCGTCGACGGCCACGAAGCCGGCCCGTCGGTGATGATGCGCAAGCAGGAGCGCGATCGCGAGCGTCGCGCCGATCGTGGCGAGCGCGGCGGTGACCGCGGCGAGCGTCCGCGTCGCGACCGTGAAGAGGAGAACGCATAATGGCGCGCCCGTTTTTCCGCCGCCGCAAGTCGTGTCCGTTCAGCGCCAAGGATGCGCCGCGGATCGACTATAAGGACGTCCGACTGCTGCAGGGCTTCGTGTCCGAGCGGGGCAAGATCGTTCCGTCGCGCATCACCTCGGTGAGCGCCAAGAAGCAGCGCGAGCTGGCGCAGGCGATCAAGCGTGCCCGCCACCTGGGCCTGCTGCCCTACGTCGTGAAGTAAGGAGAAGAGCAGATGGACGTCATTCTGCTTGAGCGCGTCGAGAAGCTCGGCGGCATCGGCGACGTGGTGAAGGTGAAGGACGGGTTCGCCCGCAACTTCCTGCTGCCGCGCAAGAAGGCGCTGCGCGCCAACGAGGCCAACCGCAAGGTGTTCGAGGCCAATCGTGCCCGCATCGAAAGCGACAACGCCGCGCGTCGTACCGACGCGGAGAAGGAAGCCGGTTCGTTCAAGGACGCGTCGGTCACGCTGATCCGTCAGTCGTCGAACGTCGGCCAGCTGTACGGCTCGGTCGCGGTTCGCGACCTGGTCGAGGCGCTGCAGGCCGATGGTCACAAGGTGACCAAGAGCCAGATCGTGCTCGACCGCCCGATCAAGGCGATCGGCGTGTACGACGTGCGGGTGCAGCTGCACCCGGAAGTCGCCGTCACTGTGAAGGTGAACGTCGCGCGCTCGCCCGAAGAGGCCGAGATGCAGGCGGCCGGCGTCGACGTCATGGCGCAGGTCTTCGAGGAAGGCCGCGACCAGGGCGGCTTCACCGAGGATTACGATCCCAATGCCGAGCCGGGCGCGACCGCCGAGGTTCAGGAGGAGGAGGAAGCGCAGGGCTGATCCCCCGCGCTTTTCCTTCCTCGCCCCACCCCCGCCCCTGGGCGGGAGCGGGATACAAAAAGGCCCGCCTGGATCGCTCCAGGCGGGCCTTTCCGTTGGGCGCCGCTAGCGGGGGGGGGGGATGCGACGCCCGGGGGGCTCGTGGGTCAGGGCACCGCGACGCACGCGCCGAGCACGGCGACGAGCGGAACGATGGCCAGGACCAAGGGAAAAATCTGCTTCATGTCTGCCCTTCGACAACCGGTAGCCGGTTCGTGGTGCTCAATGCCGGTGCCGCGCAAAGGTTGCGGCGGGCTGAACGAATAATCGCGCACGGGCAGATCCGGCAGCGGCACCGCCTGCGCGGCCGACGCGCGAACGGACGGACGATGAACACGCTGTAATCGCTACCGTTTTGGAACAAATGTCACTGGCCCTGTCCCAACCGCCATGGCAAGACCTGTCCACACACACGCGGAGAACGCGGATGGGAGTGACCATATATGAGCCGCCCTCCCGTTCGCCGGAGGAACCGCGGCGCGAACGCGCGGTCGAACGATCGGGCGCATTGCTGATCCGCAACGACCCCCAGTTGCAGGCGCTGGTAGCGGAGGCGAGTGCCGTGCTGCATACGTCGATGGCGGCGGTCTCGATCGTCTATCGCGACTGGCAGTATCTGATCGCCGCGGAAGGGATGCCGACCGGCCCCTACAGTCGGCGCGCGTCGCTGTGCGGCCATGCGATCCTGGCCACCGACACGGACGAGGACGTGTTCTGCATCCCCGACGCATGGCGCGATCCGCGCTTCGCCGACAATCCGATGCTGGCCGGGACGCAGCTGCTGCGCTTCTACGCCGGGGCGCCGCTCGTGGATGACGACGGGCTGACACTAGGCATGTTGTGCGTCATCGATTCGACCCCGCGCGACCCGCTCCGCCCCGCCGAACGCCGCCGCCTGTCGGAACTGGCCCGCCTCGCGGTGAAGCGGCTGGAGCAATTGCGGCCCGCATAGGCGCCGCCCCGGATCACCCGCTAGCCTCAGGCACGATCTTAAATCTTTTGATTTTATCTTGAAGCTCGTAGTACGCAGCCTCGTCCATGTTTAGCATAAGCTGCGGATAATACACAGCTTGGATATCTGAAACAGCGATCCTATCAGAGAGACCTAAATGCCGTGAAATTTTTTCGCAGATCGCCAGATAGCGTTCCTTGATGCGGTCCGCAGAGTACGGATCCTCCTCCGCGGCTGACAAAAAATGCTTCCAGGCTTGCCTAACTTCCACCGCGTCAGAAAAGACAATATCAATGAGATTAAGCGCTGAGACGGCATTCGGCCCCGCTATTGCTGCGCGATTTTGCATAAGCGTAGTTAATATCCAGAGCTTGAGCCGACGCTCTTCATCATCTTTCTGAGAATCGGCGCGGAGCTTCTCTGCAAACTCAGCGGCTAATTTAGGCGCTCTAAACGTCGCCCAAACCGCACAGGAGGCGGCCAAAAAGGTCAAGACTGCCGAAATAGCCTGCACCTGGTCCGCCGTCATGCCTCATCCCCTGATCAAGACCTGCCGAATAGCTTCTGGAGCTCTTTCGTGTTAAGCTTCACCCACGTCGGGCGCCCGTGGTTGCACTGGCCCGAATGCGGCGTCGCCTCCATCTCGCGCAGCAGCGCGTTCATCTCGGCCACCGACAGGACGCGGCCGGCGCGGACCGAGCCGTGGCAGGCCATCGTCCCGGCCACCGCATCAAGCCGCTCGCGCAGCGACAGCGCCTGGTCGTAGGCGGCCAGTTCGTCGGCCAGGTCGGTGACCAGCCCCTTCGGATCGCCCTGCCCCAGCAGCGCGGGCGTCGCGCGAACCAGCATCGCGCGCGCGCCGAATCGTTCCAGCTCCAGCCCGAAGTCGGCGAGTTCAGCGATGCGCGCCTCCAGCCGGTCGCACGCCGGCTCGTCCAGTTCGACCACCTCGGGCAGCAGCAGCGCCTGCGACGCGACGCGCCCGCCGACCAGCGCCGCGCGCATCCGTTCCAGCACCAGCCGTTCGTGCGCGGCATGCTGGTCGACCAGCACCAGCCCGTCCGCCGCCTCCGCGACGATATAGGTCTTCGCCACCTGCCCGCGCGCGACGCCCAGCGGGAAGTCGCCTGCCTCCGGCGGCGCGCCCCACGCCGGCTCGGCGCGCGCAGCGGGCGGGGGTGCGAAGAAGGTCGGGCGGCGGTCGTTGAGATATGAACCGCCCCCCGGCGGGTGAGCGGAAGCCCCGGACGGACCGCTCGGTGAGACACCGGCCCCTCCCCCAACCCCCTCCCCGGTGGGGAGGGGGCTTGTCTGTTCCGGCTCCCAGAGCGCCATCACGTCGGCGGGCGCATCGTGCGCCACCCGGTGCCCCGCGGCATCCAGCGCGCGGCGCAGGCCCGAGACGATCATCCCCCGCACCAACGCGGGGTCGCGGAAGCGCACCTCGGTCTTGGCCGGGTGGACGTTGACGTCGACCTCGCTGGGCGGGACGTCGAGGAACAGCGCGACCACCGCGTGGCGATCGCGCGGCATCATCTCGGCATAGGCGCCGCGGATCGCGCCGATCAGCAGCCGGTCCTTCACCGGCCGGCCGTTGACGAACAGATATTGATGGTCCGCCACGCCGCGGTGGAAGGTCGGCAGCCCGGCGACCCCACCCAGCACATGGCCGTCGCGTTCCAGGTCGATCGCCACCGAATTGTCCGCCAGCGCGCGATCGGTCAGCGCCGCCACCCGTGCCGGCCGCCCCTCCGCCGCCGCCACCGACAGGACGCGGCGCCCGTCGTGCTCGACGGAAAAGGCGATATCGGGGCGCGCCATCGCCAGCCGCCGCACGACGTCGAGGCAGGCGGCATATTCGGCGCGCGGCGAGCGCAGGAACTTGCGGCGTGCCGGCACGCGCGCGAACAGCCCGTCGACCACCACGCGCGTTCCCGGCGGCAGCGCGGCGGGGCCGTCGCGTTCGACCACGCCATTGTCGACGGTGCGCGACCAGCCGTCGCTACCCCCCGGCCGGCTCTCGATCGTCAGCCGTGCGACCGAGGCGATCGAGGGCAGCGCCTCGCCCCGGAAGCCGAGCGTGACGACGCGATCGATATCCTCATCGGGCAGCTTGGAGGTGGCGTGGCGTTCCAGCGCCAGCGCGATCTCCTCCGGGGTCATGCCGCAGCCGTCGTCGGCGACCTCGATCCGCTCGACGCCCCCGGCGGACAGCGCGACTGCGATCCGCCCCGCGCCCGAGTCGATCGCATTCTCGACCAGCTCCTTCAACGCGCTGGCCGGTCTTTCCACCACTTCACCGGCGGCGATACGATTGACCAGATGCGAAGGGAGACGGCGTATTGACACGAGGCAGTCCCTAGCCCAAGCCGCCGCATCCCGCGACCCCGGAAGACGCCTTCGTTCGACATGATACCCGATGGTGTCACGTGGTCAGGATACAGGCGAACCCTTGCCGGTCGCACGCCGGCGACCCGAACAACGGACAGCAACGTCAATGATATTCTCGCGCTTGTTCAAGATGACCTCGCACGACATGGCGATCGACCTCGGCACGGCGAACACCGTCGTCTACGTGCGCGGGCGCGGCATCGTCCTGAACGAACCGTCGGTGGTCGCCGTCGAGACGATCAACGGGCAGAAGCGCGTCAAGGCGATCGGTGACGATGCCAAGCTGATGATGGGCAAGACGCCGGGCACGATCGAGGCGATCCGCCCGATGCGCGACGGCGTGATCGCCGACATCGACGTCGCCGAACAGATGATCAAGCACTTCATCGAGAAGGTGCACGGCCGCCGCCGCTTCATGCGCTGGCCCGAAATCGTCATTTGCGTGCCGTCGGGCGCAACCAAGGTGGAACGCCGCGCGATCCGCGACGCGGCACAGAACGCCGGCGCGAGCGCGGTCTATCTGATCGAGGAGCCGATGGCCGCCGCGATCGGCGCCGACATGCCGGTGACCGAGCCGATCGGCAGCATGGTGGTCGACATCGGCGGCGGCACCACCGAAGTGGCGGTGCTGTCGCTGCGCGGCCTTGCCTATACCACGTCGGTCCGCGTCGGCGGCGACAAGATGGACGAGGCGATCGTCAGCTACGTGCGCCGCAACCACAATCTGCTGATCGGCGAGGCGACCGCGGAACGGATCAAGCAGGAACTGGGCTGCGCCAAGCCGCCGGTCGACGGCATCGGCAAGACCATCCACATCAAGGGCCGCGACCTCGTCAATGGCGTGCCCAAGGAAATCCAGATCAACCAGGCGCAGATTGCCGAGGCGGTGAGCGAGCCGGTGGCGACGATCGTCGACGGCGTGCGCATCGCGCTGGAAAACACTGCGCCGGAACTGGCCGCCGACATCGTCGACCAGGGTATCGTGCTGACCGGCGGCGGCGCGCTGCTGCAGGGGCTGGACGAGGTGCTGCGCGACGAAACCGGGTTGCCGGTGACGATCGCCGACGATCCGCTGACCTGCGTCGCGATCGGCACCGGTCGCGCGCTGGAGGATCCGATGTTCCGCGCGGTGCTGCAGAACGGCTAACCCTGGCGGGAGAGGACGGCAATGGCGCCGTCGAAAGACCGGCGGCCGGGGTTTTCGCGGCGCGCGCAATATAGTCTGTTCCTCGCCTATATCCTCGGCATCGCGGGCGCGGTGATGGGGGCGGCGCTGCTCGCGCTGTCGACGTTCCAGCCGGCCGCCTTCGCGATGCTGCGCGCCGGTGTGGCGGAATTGACCGCGCCGGTATCGGGCGCGGTCGCCACCGGCGTGCGCTGGCTGGCGGTGATCCCCGACACGGTCGGCAGCTATATTCTCGTCCATGACGAAAACGCCCGGTTGCGCGCGCAGGCGGAGCGCAACAGCCGCGCGCTGGTGATCGGACGCGAGGCGCAGCTGGAGAACGTCCGCCTGCGCCGCCTGCTGGCGCTGCGCGATCGCACCGGCGAGGTGGTGGTGGCCGCGCGGATCGTCAGCACCACCGCGTCGAGCACGCGCCGCTACGGCCTGCTCAACGCCGGCAGCTGGCAGGGGGTCGCCGATGGCCAGCCGGTCAGCGGGCCGGAGGGGCTGATCGGCCGCGTCCTGTATACCGGCCCGAACACCGCGCGCGTGCTGCTGCTGACCGATGCCGAAAGCGTCGTGCCGGTCTATCGCCTGCGCGACGGTCGACCGGCGCTGGCGGCGGGCCGCGGCGACGGATTGATCGACGTGCGCACCATCGACACCGCCGACGGCGATTTCCGGCCCGGCGACGTGTTCGTCACGTCGGGCACCGGCGGCATCTTCGTCCCCGGCGTCCCGGTGGCGCGGGTGCTGCACAAGGGCACGGACAGCGCGCCGGCGCGGCCGTTCGCGCGGCCCAGCGCGCTCGACGTCGCGATCGTCCACCGCGCGTTCATGCCGCCCCCGCCGGCCGTGCCCGCACCCACCCCCAGCCCCACGCCCACGAAGAAGCCCGCCGCGGACGACGAACAGTGACGCCCCCGTCCTCCTCCCGCCGCCCGTTCGACGAGCCGCTGACGCCGGGCAGCGCGCGGCTGCTGCCGTGGACGACGGTGATGGCCGGATCGCTGGTCACGATCCTGCCGTGGGGCGCGACGCTGGCGCTGCTGCCGCCGTTCGGGCTGCTGATGATGCTGGCGTGGCGGCTGCTCGCCCCGCTGTCGCTGCGCGTCTGGGCGCCCGCGCTGCTGGGGCTGTTCGATGACTTGGTATCAGGCCAGCCGCTGGGCAGCGCGATGCTGCTGTGGACGCTGTCGTTCTTCCTGGTGGAGGCGATGGACGCACGCTCCGGCGTGCGCGACTTCGCGCAGAACTGGGCGATCGCGGCAGTGTCGATCGCTTTTTGCCTGGCCGGCGGTCGATTGGTGGCGACACGGCTGGGCGCGCACGTCGACAGCGTGCTATTGCTCCAGATCGTGATCTCGATCCTGCTGTTCCCCCTCGCCGCGCGCCTCGTCGCGTGGATCGACCTCAAGCGGGCGCCGTAATGGCGCGCGCCCCCCGGATCATGACGCAGGCGGCCCAGGCGTACAGCTTCTCGCGCCGGGCATGGCTGCTGGGCGCGGCACAGGCGGGCGTCGGCGGGCTGCTGATCGGGCGGATGGGCTGGCTGGCGATCGCCGAGAACGAACATTACAACCTGCTGTCCGAAAGCAACCGGGTCAGCATGACGATGATCCCGCCGCGCCGCGGCTGGATCGTCGACCGCCACGGCCAGCCGATCGCCAACAACCGCGCCGATTTCCGCGTCGACGTCATCCCCGACCGGCTGGAGGACAAGGACCGCACGCTCGCGCTGCTGCGCCAGATCCTGGCGCTGACCGACGAGGACATGGCGCGGATCGAGGCGGACCTGAAGAAGGCGGTCGGTTTCCGCCCGGTCGAGATCAAGGAGAATATCGACTGGGACCGGTTCGCCGCGGTGCAGGTGCGCCAGCCAGAGATGCCGGGCGTCGCGCCGACCCGCGGCTTTGCGCGGCAATATCCCGCCGGCGCGGCGGTGGCTCACCTGACCGGCTATGTCGGCGCGGCTTCCGCCGAACAATATAAGGCGACGCGCGACCCGCTGTACAACACGCCGGGGTTCAAGCTGGGCAAGGACGGCCTGGAAAAGACCATGGAGCCGCTGCTGCGCGGCAAGGCCGGCGCCAAACGGGTCGAGGTCACCGCGCGCGGCAAGCTGGTGCAGGAACTGGCGACCCGTCCCGACGTGCCGGGCCGCACGCTGCGGCTGACGATCGACGCCGGGCTTCAGGAATATGCCGCGCGCCGGCTGGGCACCAATTCCGGCTCCGCCGTGGTGTTCGACTGCCAGACCGGCGAGATGCTGGCGATGGTGTCGATGCCCGCCTACGATCCCAACAGCTTTTCCAGCGGGATCAGCCAGAGCGAGTGGAAGATGCTGAGCGAGGACGATCACGTCCCGCTGATGAACAAGGTGACGCAGGGGCTGTATCCGCCCGGCTCCACGGTGAAGCCGATGAACGGCCTCGCGCTGCTGGCCGCCGGGGTCAGCCCGGACGAGCGCGTCTTCTGTTCGGGCGCGATGCGCGTGGGCACCGGGGTGTTCCACTGCCACAAGCGCGGCGGGCACGGGCCGCTCGACCTCAAGAACGCGATCATGCAGAGCTGCGACATCTATTTCTACGAAATGGTGCGCCGCGTCGGCTACGACCGGATCGCGCCGGTCGCTCGCGCGCTGGGGCTGGGGCAGAAATTCGACCTGCCGCTGGTCACCCAACGCTACGGCACCGTCCCCGACAGCGCGTGGAAGCAGCGCAAGTACAAGACCGACTGGAAGGTCGCCGATTCGCTCAACGCCTCGATCGGTCAGGGCTATGTGCTCGCCAATCCGTTGCAGCTGGCGGTGATGTCCAGCCGGATCGCGTCGGGGCGCAACCTGGTGCCGACGATGATCCGCGATCCGTTCAAGCCCCGGGCCGACGCGATGGCGATCGATCCCGAGCATTTCCGCATCATCCGCGAGGCGATGAACGGCGTGGTCAACGGCGGCGGCACCGGCGGCGCGGCGCGGATGCTGGTGCCCGGCATCGGGCTGGCGGCGAAGACCGGCACCGCGCAGGTGCGCCGCATCACCATGGCCGAGCGCCGTTCCGGCGTGCTCAAGAACGGCCAGCTGCCGTTCAAGCTGCGCGACCACGCGCTGTTCGTCTGCTTCGCTCCCTATGACAATCCGCGCTATGCCGCGGCGGTGGTGCTGGAGCATAACGGTCATACCGTCCGCAACCTCGATACGCCGATGATCGGGCGCGACATCATGACCTATCTGTTCGACCGCGAGCGCGCGATGAAGAGCCTAGCGGAGGTCGAGCCGACCTGGGGCGGCGACATCCGCACGCGCATGGCCGCGCAGGACGCCGCCTATCGCGCGGCGCATGCCGCCCCGGCGACGGTGGCCGAGGAGGTGGACGAAACCCCCGCCACCAACGCGCGCGCCGTTGCGGCGGCGACCGACGCGACCAACGCCAGCGCGGAGGCGATCGCCAACGACGTCGCCGCCGGCGCCGGCCCCGCGCGCACCGGCTCCCCCGAACCGGAAACCGACGCCGAACGCCGCGCCGCGCCTGCCGACCGCGATGCGGGGCCGCAATGAGCGGCTTCGTCCCGGCCCCCGTCGCGCGCCTGCCGTGGTCGGTGCTGCTGCTGGTCACCGCGATCGGCGGATTCGGGCTGGTCGTCCTCTATTCCGCGGCGGGCGGCAGCGTGCGCCCGTGGGTGCTTCCGCAAGGGACGCGCTTTGCGGTGTTCCTGATCGGCTCGATCGTGATCTCGCGCGTGCCGATGGAATTCTGGCGACGCTACGCCTTCTGGATCTACGGCCTGTTCCTGGTCCTGCTGTTCCTGGTCGAGCTGCTGGGCGCGGTGCGCGGCGGCAGCCAGCGATGGCTGGGCTTCGGCCCGATCCGCATCCAGCCGTCGGAGATGATGAAGGTGGCGATCGTGCTGGCGATGGCGCGCTTCTACGACATGCTGCCCGCCGCCGAGACGCGCCGGTTCCAGGCGGTGTGGCCCGCCTGCGTGCTGATCGGCCTGCCCGCCGCGTTCGTGATGATGCAGCCGGACCTCGGCACCGGCCTGATGATCTGTTTCGGCGGGGCGACGGTGATGTTCCTGGCGGGCATCCCGCTGCGGCTGTTCATCGGCGGCGCGGTGGGCGCCGCGCTCGCCATCCCGCTGGCGGTCAATTACGTCCTCCACGATTACCAGCGCCATCGCGTGCTGATCTTCATGGACCCGGAAAGCGATCCGCTGGGCACCGGCTATCACATCAGTCAGTCGAAGATCGCGATCGGATCGGGCGGGCTGTTCGGCAAGGGGTTCATGAACGGCACGCAAAGCCACCTCGACTACCTGCCGGAGGGGCACACCGACTTCGTCTTCGCCACCATGGCGGAGGAATGGGGGCTGCTGGGCGGCGCGTTCCTGATCATCGCGTTCCTGCTGGTGATCCGCTGGGGGATCAACGTCGGCGTGCGCGCGGAGGATCGCTTCGCCAAGCTGGCGGCGGCCGGGCTGGCGACGACGATCTTCTTCTACATGGCGATCAACCTGATGATGGTGATGGGGCTGGCCCCCGTGGTCGGCATCCCGCTGCCGCTGGTCAGCTTCGGCGGATCGGCGCAGATGACGGTGCTGATCTCGCTTGGCATCATGATGGGGATCGACCGTTCCACGCGCTGCCCGCAGCGGTGGTGACGAAAAAAGTCGAAAAAGGGCTTTGCATCCCCGGCAGACGTTGCTAGAGGCGCGCTTCCCGAACGCGGGCGGCCTCTTGCGGGCAGCTTCTACCGCGCTTCACCGGACGCATAGCTCAGTTGGTAGAGCAGCTGACTCTTAATCAGCGGGTCCTTGGTTCGAGCCCAAGTGCGTCCACCAGTTTTTTCAACGGCCCCGCAGCGATGCGGGGCCGTTGTGCATTGGGACATGGTACACGGGGTCGCTCCCCCAACCATGGCCCCCAGACGGAAGACGATATGGCCGGATACAAGACCCCCGATTTCAGTCAGCGCGCCGCCGCGTCGCGCGATGCCAAGGCGAGCGCGCTCGAAAAGCTGCGCAACAAGGCAGCCCCGGATCCCG
>NZ_NWVD01000007.1 GCF_002374835.1 Sphingomonas ginsenosidimutans | reverse complement strand
ATCCTTCATCCGACGCGCCTGATCCGTCTTCAGGCCGCCATATTCCTTGCGCCAGCGGTAATACGTCTGCTCGCTGACTGCGATGCGCCGGCATGCCTCAGCAGTCGTGCCGCCCTGGCCCAGCATGATCTCCGCCTCACGCAGCTTGCCGATGATCTCCTCCGGCTTGTGCTTCTTCGCTGGCATTCGTTGTCCCTTCCTTGGTCCAGACTGTCATAGTCGATGGACCACTCAGAAGGGGGCAGCTCACCAGCGCGCGCTCGGCGTCGAACTTCTCCATGATGACCACGGTGCCGCCGATCTGGTTGACCGCCATTGACCAGCGCAGCGGCGCGGCATGGTACATCGGCGCTGGGCTGAGATAGACCATGTCGGACGTCCAGCCGTACAGCGCCCGCCCCAGCCCGACCAGCGGCGAGACGTGTTCGCCGAACGGCTCCTCCGGCAGCGGGAAGCGCACGCCCTTGGGCTTGCCAGTGGTGCCCGACGAATACAGCATCACCTGCCCGTGCGCGGGGTCCGCCACCGGCGTGTCGGGTTGCGCGTCGCGTGCCGCCTCGTAACCGTCGAACCCGTCGATCGTCCCGCCGACCGTGAAGCGCGCCAGGTCGGCGATCCGCGGTCCCAGCTGCTCCGCACAGCAGGATACCGCGGTGGAGGCGATGAACACGCGGCACGCGCCGTCGCGCACGATATATTCCGCCTCGTCGACCATCAGCTTGGACGAAATGCACGTGACATAGGCGCCGATTCGCTCCGCCGCCCACATGATCTCCAGATAGCGCGGGTGGTTGTCCAGCATGATGGCGATCCCGTCGCCGCGCCCCACGCCCAGCGCGCGCAGCAGGTGCGCGCCCTGATTGGCGCGCCGGTCCAGCTCGCCATAGGTTACGGTCTCTCCGGTTGCCGCCATGATATAGGCGGGCTTGTCCGGGTGGGTGCGCGCGTGCGCGACGGGATGCAGCATGGTCGGTCTCTCTCCTCGGGCGCGGGGCGTCTGTCGGCCCCGCCACCCGTCACGTCGTCCGGTGGGTCAGGCGCCGATGCGCTCGACGATGATCGCCGGGGCCATCCCGCCCGCCGCGCACATCGTCACCAGCCCGTACCGCTTGCCCTGCCGTTCCAGCTCGTCGACCACCGTGCCGATCAGGATCGCGCCGGTCGCGCCGATCGGGTGGCCCAGCGCGATCGAGCCACCGTTGACGTTCACCTTCGACCGGTCGAGGTCGAGGTCGCGGATGAATTTCTCCGCCACCACTGCGAACGCCTCGTTGATCTCCCACAGGTCGATATCGTCCTTGGTCAGGCCCGCCTTGGCCAGCACCTTCTTCGCCGCCGGGACCGGCGCGTTGAGCATCAGCGTGGGGTCGTCGCCGACATTGGCCATCGCCACGATCCGCGCGCGCGGCGTCAACCCGTGCGCCTCGGCATATTCCTTCGACGCCAGCAGGACCGCCGCCGCGCCGTCGACCACGCCCGACGAATTGCCCGCATGGTGGAAATGCTGGATTTCCAAGTCGGGGTAGCGGCGGTTGATCTGCTTGCGGAACGTGTCGCCCGCCTTGTTGTACGGCATGTCCGCCAGCGCCGCGAACGACGGCTTCAGGCTGGCCAGCCCCTCGGCCGTGGTCTGCGGCCGGGGAAATTCCTCATGGTCGAGGATGACGTTGCCGTCATCGTCGGTGACGGGCACCAGCGACTTGTCGAACCGGCCCTCGGCGATCGCGATCGCCGCCTTGCGCTGGCTTTCCAGGCCCAGCGCGTCCAGATCCTCGCGGGTGATGCCCTCCATGCTGGCGATCGCGTCGCCGCACACGCCCTGGTGGCTCTGCGGATGCAGCACGTCGAGATGCGGGTTGCCCGATCCCATGCCCAGCATCGGCTTGCCGCTCTCCATGTCCTCCTGCGACATCGCGGCGGTCAGGCTCATCATCTCGGTGCCGCCTGCGATGACCAGGTCTTCCATCCCGCTCATGATCTGCGCCGCGGCGAAATTCACCGCGGTGATGCCGCCGCCGCAGAACCGGTCCAGCGTCACGCCCGACGCCTTGACGTCGAAACCGGCGTCCAGTGCCGCCATCCGGCCCAAGTCACCGCCCTGCTTGCCGCGCTGCGTGGAGGTCGACCAGATCACATCGTCCACCTCGGCGGTATTCAGATTGTTACGATCTTTCAGCGCCTTGAGGACCGTCGCCGCCAGATGCTGCGGGTGCAGGTCGGCCAGTGCGCCCTTGCCCTGCTTGCCGATGCCGCGCGGCGTGCGCACGGCGTCGATGATATAGGCCTCTCCCATCGAAATTCTCCAATCCACCATGTCTGTCAGACAGCGCTTTACGGGCGCCGCTTTCCGACATAACCTTCGTTATGGTCGCCGGGATGTCAAGCGTTTCACCCTCATCCGCCGCCCCCGCACGGGCGCCGGACCTCACTCCACAAGACTGGCTGGAGGCCGGTCAGTCGTTGCTTCGGCGCGGCGGATTGCGTGCGCTCAAGCTGCGCCCGCTGTCGGAGGAGCTGCGCGTCTCGACGGGCAGTTTCTACCATCATTTCGCGGACTTCGACGCCTATCAGGGGCAATTGGCGCGCTATTTCGCCGAAGCCCAACTGACCGGCCTGATCGAGGCGCTGGAACGCGCCGCGCCCGATCCGATCGATCGCATCCGCCTGCTGGGGCAGACGGTGCGTCGGCGCGGGTCGTCGCGGCTGGCGATCGCGATGCGCGCCTGGGCCGAAAGCGACCCGCGCGCCCGCGCAGCGGTGGAGCGGCACGACTCGCTGATGCTCGATTTCCTCGCCCGCTGCCTGACCGACGCCGGGTTCGAACGAAATGATGCGGAGGTTCGCGCCTACGGCCTCATCACCCTGGGGCTGAGCAAAGTGCACGCGCCGCATCTCGACATGGAAACGCTGTTCGACCGGCTGCTCGCCATCATGACCCACCGGGCGCCCGTGGAATGAAGGCGCTGGTCGTCTCCGCGCTGTCGACCGACCTGTCGGGCACCGCGCTGGCGGACCTGCCCGAACCGCAAGCGGCGCCGGGCAAGGTGCTGATCCGCGTGCGCGCCGCCGCGCTCAACTATCCCGATCTGCTGATGACGCGCGGCGACTATCAGCTGAAGCCGCCGCTGCCCTTCACCCCCGGCATGGAATTGGCGGGGGAAGTGCTGGCCGGCGACGGCTTCGCGCCGGGCGACGCGGTGGTTGCCGGCACGCGGCTGGGCGGCTTTGCGGAGGTGGTGGCGGTGGATGCCGCCGCGGTGCGTGCGCTGCCCCCGCACCTTTCCTTCGCGGAAGGGGCGGCGGTCGGCGCGGCCTATCTCACCGCCTATGTCGCGCTGGTGCGGCTGGGCGCGCTGCGTCCCGACGAATGGCTGCTGGTCCATGGTGCGACCGGCGGGGTCGGGCTGGCGGCGGTCGATCTGGCGCATGCGCTGGGCGCGCGGGTGATCGCGACCTCGCGCTCGCCGGAGAAACTGGCGATGCTCGCCACCGACTATCCGGTCGCCGCGACGCTGCCCGCGCCCGGTTTCCGCGACGCGGTGAAGGAACTGACCGGCGGCGGCGCCGACGTGGTGTTCGATCCGGTCGGCGGCGACGTGTTCGACGAATCGACGCGCTGCATCGCGTTCGGCGGGCGGCTGCTGGTCGTTGGCTTCACCTCCGGACGGATCGCGACCGTTTCCACCAACATGCCGCTGATCAAGGGGTTTTCGGTGATCGGCGTGCGCGCCGGCGAATACGGCCGGCGCTTTCCCGAACGCGGGCGGGAAAATCTCGACGCGGTCTGGTCGCTGGCGGCGTCGGGGCGGATCCGCCCGCGCGTCCACGCCGAATTTCCGCTGGCCGACTGGCGCGCCGCCTTCGATGCGATGGCGCGCAGCGACATGGTGGGTAAGCTGATACTGGTTCCGTGACGAAAAACCGCCAACCTGCCGCGACGAGAGCGGGTGGCGCGACAAGGCAGAGGACGACGGGATGGCCGGATATGATTATGTCATCATCGGTGGCGGATCGGCGGGGTGTGCGCTCGCCGCGCGGCTGAGCGAGGACCCCACCGCCACCGTCTGCCTGCTTGAGGCGGGCGGCGCCAACAAGGACGTGCTGGTGCGGATGCCCGCCGGTGTCGGCAACCTCATCAAGGCGAAGGGCAAGCACAATTGGGGCTTCTGGACCGAACCGGAACCGCATCTCGACAACCGCCGCCTGTGGTGGCCACGCGGCAAGGGGCTGGGCGGGTCGTCCGCGATCAACGGCATGATCTACACCCGCGGCCATCCGCAGGATTATGACGAATGGCGCCAGATGGGGCTGGCGGGCTGGGCGTGGGACGACGTCCTGCCCTATTTCCGCCGGTTGGAGGGGCATCATCGCGGCGAATGCGGCGGGCTGCACGGGGCGGGCGGACCGCTGTCGATCTCGGGCGGCGAAAGCGACAGCCCATTCCACGACGCGCTGATCGAGGCGGGGCGACAGGCCGGCTATCCCGTCACCGACGATTTCAACGGCGCCTCGCAGGAAGGGTTCGGCCGCTACGACCTGACCATCTCCGACGGGCGGCGATGGTCGGCGGCGGCGGCCTATCTCTATCCCGCGATGGCGCGCCGCAACCTGACCGTCGTCACCAACGCGCGCACGACGCGGATCGTCGTCGAACGCGGGCGTGCGGTGGCGGTCGAGTATCTGCGCGGCCGCACGCCGGAGCGCGTCGCGGTCGCGGGCGAGGCGATCCTGTGCGCCGGCGCGGTGCAAAGCCCGCACCTGCTGCAACTGTCGGGGATCGGCGATCCGCAGCGGCTGCGCGATGCCGGCATCGCGCCGGTCCACCCGCTGCCGGGCGTCGGCGAGAACCTTCAGGATCACCTTGACGTCATCATGAACTGGTCGTCGCGTGGGCTGGTGACCGCCTTCTCCGCGACGCGCGGGCTGCGCCAGCTGACCACCGGGGTGCAATATCTTCTCGGCGGGCGCGGGCTGGGGCGGCAGCAATTCCTCGAATCCGGCGCGTTCGTCTCGTCGCGCGAAGGGCTGTCGCGCCCCGACGTGCAGATCCACGGCGTGCTGGCGATCATGCGCGATCACGGGAAGCAGCGGGCCGACCGCGACGGCTTCTCGCTCCACCTGTGTCAGCTGCGCCCCGACAGCCGCGGGCGGATCGCCGCCGGCTCCGCCGATCCGCTCGCCGATCCGCTCATCTACGGCAATTACCTCGCCGCGCCGGAGGATCGCCGCGTGATGCGCGAATGCGTGAAGATCGGCCGCGACGTCGCCAGCCAGGCCGCGCTCGATCCCTATCGCGCCGACGAACTGTATCCCGGCGCGTCGGTGCGCAGCGATGCCGATATCGACGCCTGGGTGCGCGCCTCGGCGGAAACCATCTATCACCCGGTCGGCACCTGCCGGATGGGCGCTGAGGGGGATGCGCTGGCGGTGGTCGACGGGCACCTGCGCGTGCGCGGGCTGGAGGGGCTGCGCGTCGTCGACGCCTCGGTGATGCCGACGCTGGTAGGGTCGAACACCAATGCGCCGACGATCATGATCGCGGAAAAGGCGGCGGACATGATCCGCGGGGTCGACACCGCACTGGCCGCCTGACCGACGCGCCGGCGGCCTATCCCGCGCGCGCCGGCCGCTCCTCCTCCACCGCCGCCGGCCGGTCCAGCATCTGCCGCACCCGCGACAGCAATGCGTCGCGGGTATAGGGTTTGCGGATGATCTGCTCCTCCGGCACCTCGGCGATCGCCGCCAGATCGGCATAGCCCGTGACGAACAGCACCGGCAGGTCGGGGTGTCTGCGCCGCGCGCGCCGTGCGAATTCGACGCCGTTCATTCCCGGCATCGCCACGTCGGCGACCACCGCCTCGATCCCGCGCGTATGCGCCAGCGCGCGCAGCCCGGTGTCGCCGTCCACCGCCTCCACCACGCGGCATCCCGCCGCGCGCAGCGTGTCGGCGGTCACCTGTCGCACATTGTCCTCGTCATCGACGACCAGGATGCACCGCCCGGCGATCGGCGCGGCACTTGCCGCCGGGATCGCGGCCACCGCCGCCGCGGCGGCCACGTCGCGCGCACGGGGCAGATACACGCTGACGGTCGTCCCCTCCCCCGCGACGGTATCGATCCGCACGCCCCCGCCCGACTGCTTGGCGAAACCGAACACCTGCGCCAGCCCCAGCCCGGAACCCTTGCCGACTTCCTTGGTGGTGAAGAACGGCTCGAACGCGCGCGCCAGCACCTCGTCGGTCATGCCCGTGCCGGTATCGGTCACCGCGACGCGGATATAGTCGCCCGCCACCGGCTCCTCCGGGCGCTGCGGCACGTCCAGGCTGACGTTGGCGGTCGACAGCGTCAGCCGCCCGCCGCCCACCATCGCGTCGCGCGCGTTGATCGCCAGGTTCAGCAGGATCAGCTCGATCTGCGTCGGGTCGACCAGCGCTGGCCACACGCCGTCCGCCAGTTCCTGTTCGATCGCGATCGAGCGGCCCAGCGTGCTCGCCATCAACGGCGCCAGCGCGCGGACCGTGTCGTTCAGGTCGACCGTCTTCGCCTCCAGCCGCTGCCGGCGCGAGAAAGCGAGCAATTGCGCGGTCAGCGTCGCGCCGCGCTCGGCCGCGATCCGCACATGCTCCAGCCGTTGCAGCGCGCGGGCGTCGAGCGGCCCGGCCGCCGCGGCATGCGCGATCATCTCGATATTGCCCAGCACCACGGTCAGCAGGTTGTTGAAATCGTGCGCCACGCCCGACGTCAGCTGCCCCACCGCCTCCAGCCGCTGCATCTGATGCAGCGTCTCCTCGACGCGCTCGCGCTCGGCGATCTGGCGCGTCAGCTCGGCGGTGCGCTCGGCGACCCGCTCCTCCAGCGCCTCGCCCGCCAGATGCCGCTCGGTCACGTCCACCGCGCAGCCGACATAGCCCAGGAAACGGTCGCCCGAATAGCGCGGCCGCGACACGCCATGCGCCCAGATCGTCCCGCCGTCCGCGGTCTTCAGCCGATAGTCGCCGCGCAGCGGGCGCGGATCGCGATAGAAGAGCGGCATCCGCTCCGCCAGCAGCGCGCGGTCCTCATCACGCAGCAGCGGCGCCCAGCCGTCGCGCCTCATCGCCTCCGGCGTCACGCCCAGGATCTTCTGGAAACCCGCGTTGGCGAACACGAACCGCCCGGTCTCGTCGGTGATCCAGACCAGCGCCTCCATCTCGTCGGCCAGCGCGCGGAACCGCTGCTCGCTCTCGCGCAGCGCATCCGCCTCGGTCCGCCGCTGGGTGACGTCGGTGATCGTGCCGATCGCGCGGGTGCACACGTCGTCCTCGAACACCCCGCGCCCCGTGACCGCGACCCAGCGCATCGTCCCGTCAGGCTGGAAGATGCGATATTCGACATCGTGCAGCGCCCGCACCGCCGGGTCGATCGCCGCCGCGAACGACGCCGACATCGCCGCGCGGTCGCCGGGGTGGATCGCGGCCAGGAACTGCGCGGTCGTCGCGACCGTGCCCGGCGGATAGCCGTGCATCGCCCAATTGCGTTCCGAACCGGTGAAGGTGCCGGTACGCAGGTCATATTCCCACGTCCCGATCTCCCCCATCCGCGTCGCCAGTTCCAGCGAATCGCGGCTCAGCGCCAGCGCGCCCAGCGCGCGATGCTGCTCGGTCAGGTCGATGCCCTGCACGAAGATCGCCGTCACCTCCCCGCCCGCATCGGTGACCGGCTGATAGACGAAGTCCAGCCGCCGTTCCTCGGCCGTGCCGTCGGCCCGCATCACCGTCACCGGGACACCTTCGCCGCGGAACGGCACGCCGGTCGCCCGCACCTCGTCCAGCCGCGCGACCAGGCCCTGCGACACGACCTCGGGCAGCGCGTCGGCCACGGTACGTCCGATCATCTCGCGCCCGTCCACCAGCGCGCGGAAGGCGGCATTGGCCAGTTCGAACACATGCCCCGGCTCGCGCAGCACCGCGACGAAGCCGGGCGCCTGGTCGAACATCTGGTGCAGGCGGGCGCGGTCCTCCGACACCTCGCGCGCGGCGCGCACCCGCCCGGTCGTCTCCGACACGATGCACAGCACCCCGCCGACGCTGCCGTCGTCCAGCGCCACCGGCGAATAGGAAATGTCGAAATACACCTGCTCGCCATATCCAGCGCGCTCGATGTAGAACGGCCGGTCCTTCGCGGCATAGGTTTCGCCGGTGGTGCGCACATGCGTCAGCAGCGGCTCCAGATCGTCCCACAACTCCGTCCAGGTCTCGCACGCCGGGCGACCCAGCGCGTGCGGATGCTTGTTCCCGATCGTGGGGGCGTAGGCATCGTTGTACAGCGCGACCTGCTCGGCGCCCCAGAACAGCACGATCTCCGCCTGCGCGGGCAGGATCACCGCCAGCGTGTGGCGCAGCACCGCGGGCCAATCCTCCACCGGCCCCAGCGGCGACGACGCCCAGTCATACGCCGCGATCCGCCGCCCCATGTCGCCGCCACGCGCCGTGAACGCCATGTAATCGCGCGAAGCGGCGGGGGGCTGTGTCATCGCCGGGCAGCCTAGCGCAGGTGCGGCCCGGCGCGAAGGTGGCAAACGCTGCCGAACCGGCGTAATTCGAACGGCATGAACCCCGCCTTCGCCTCGCTCCACCACCATCGCATGCTGCGCGTCGCCGCGGCCACCCCGGCCGCGACCGTCGGCGATCCCGCGCGCAATGCGGACGAAGCGATCGCGCTCGCGCGCCGCGCGCATGACGAGGGCGTGGACCTCCTCGTCTTTCCCGAACTCAACCTCACCTCCTATGCGATCGACGACCTGCACCTGCAATCCGCGCTACAGGCCGCGACGCGTGCAGCGGTGGAGGCGGTGCGCGCCGCCAGCGAAACCTTGCGCCCGGTGCTGCTGGTGGGCGCGGCGCTGGAACGCGGGCAGCGGCTCTACAATTGCGCGGTCGCGATCGCGGGCGGGCGCGTGCTCGGCGTGGTGCCCAAGACGTTCCTGCCCAATTACCGCGAGTATTACGAAAAGCGCTGGTTCGCCCCCGGCGCGGGCCTCACCGGGCTGACGA
The DNA here is from genome assembly GCF_002374835.1 of Sphingomonas ginsenosidimutans. Classification (GTDB taxonomy): domain Bacteria; phylum Pseudomonadota; class Alphaproteobacteria; order Sphingomonadales; family Sphingomonadaceae; genus Sphingomonas; species Sphingomonas ginsenosidimutans. The sequence continues at coordinate 162,085 of NZ_NWVD01000007.1, read as the reverse complement.
TCGGCGTCGGCGGGGAAGAGGTGCCGTTCGGCACCGATCTGATCTTCGCCGCGGATGCGATGCCCGATTTCGTGTTTCACGCCGAAATCTGCGAGGATTACTGGGCCGCCACCCCACCCTCCACCATGGGGGCGTTGGCCGGGGCGCTGGTGTGCTGCAACCTGTCGGCGTCGAACGTCGTCATCGGCAAGTCGCGCGAGCGCATGATGCTGTCCGCCGCACAATCGGCGCGCGCGGCCTGCGCCTATGTCTATTCCGCCGCCGGGCCGGGCGAAAGCACCACCGATCTGGCATGGGACGGTCAGGGCAGCGTCCACGAACTGGGCGAGTTGCTGGTCGCCTCGCCCCGCTTCGCGCGCGAATCGGGGCTGGTCGCCGCCGACGTCGATCTCGAACGGCTGGTGCAGGAGCGGCTGCGCAACGGCACCTTCCACGATGCCGCGCGCCACGCCGGCCATCCCGAAACGCGGTTCCGCCGCATCGCCTTCCCTTTCGCGCCGACCGGCACGGACATCGGCTTGCGCCGCGACCTGCGCCGCTTCCCGTTCGTCCCCAACGATCCCGCCGCACTGGATGAGGATTGCTACGAAGCGTTCAACATCCAGGTGCAGGGCATCGCCAAGCGGCTGGTCGCGGCGAACGCGCGGCGGCTGGTGATCGGCGTGTCGGGCGGGCTGGACAGCACCCACGCGCTGATCGTCGCGGCCAAGGCGCTCGACCAGCTCGGCCGGCCGCGCACCGATATCCTGGGCATCACCATGCCCGGCTTCGCCACCAGCGCGGGGACGAAGGACAATGCCTGGACGCTGATGCGCGCGCTGGGCGTCACCGCGGAGGAAATCGACATCCGCCCCGCCGCCACGCGGATGCTCCAGGACATGGGCCACCCCTATGGCCGCGGCGAGCCGGTGTACGACGTCACGTTTGAAAACGTGCAGGCGGGGCTGCGCACCGATTACCTGTTCCGCATCGCCAACCAGCGCGACGGGCTGGTCGTCGGCACCGGCGACCTGTCGGAACTGGCGCTGGGCTGGTGCACCTATGGCGTCGGCGACCAGATGAGCCATTATGCGGTCAACGCCGGCGTGCCCAAGACGCTAATCCAGTTCCTGATCCGCTGGTGCATCGCCACCGATCAATATGATGCGGCGACCGACGCGGTGCTGGACGCGATCCTGAAGCAGGAAATCTCGCCCGAGCTGGTGCCGGGGGCGGAGCTGCAAAGCACCGAAAGCCGCATCGGTCCCTATGCGCTGAACGATTTCTTCGCGCATTACGTGATCCGCCACGGCCTCGCCCCGTCGAAGGTCGCGTTCCTGGCGTGGCATGCGTGGCGCGATGCCGGCGCGGGGGCGTGGCCGGTCGGTTACCCGGCGGGCGCGCGCGTCGCCTACGATCTCGACACGATCCGCCACTGGCTGGAACGCTTCCTGTTCCGCTTCTTCCAGATCAGCCAGTTCAAGCGATCGGCGATCCCCAACGGGCCGAAGGTATCGTCGGGCGGCGCGCTGTCCCCGCGCGGCGACTGGCGCGCACCCTCTGACGGTACCGCCGACGTCTGGCTGGCGGAATTGGCCGCCAACGGGCCGTAACCGCCCCGCACACACAACGTCACCCCGGACTTGCTCCGGGGTGCACGGTGCCGCCAATTCAGTGGCCTGCGGATATGCGGCCCGACATTGCGGATGCGAACCCCCGCCCTGTCCTACACCGCCCCCGCCACGCTACCCCGTGGCGATGCCCCTTGCCCCCGCCTCAACATTCGCCACTTGCCCCGTCAGCATCTCAACATTCGCAACATTCGCGGCCGCACCCCCGCTGCCAAGATACGCGCTGATCCACATCAACCAGTTGATTTTTCATCGGAACAGGATCGGCCACCCCGCGCTTGACCGGCTTCGCAACAACGGAGCCGCCCCATGGCCGAACAGCACGACGACGGGTCCGCCGCCGCGTCGAAGCACCCGCACGCCGCGGGCGACGCCTTCGCGCACGATACCGGCGATGCGATCACCGCGCAGGCGGTGACGATCAACCGCCCGGTAGGCGAGGTCTATGCGTTCTTTCGCGATTTCACCAACCTGCCGACCTTTATGGAGAATGTCGTCACGGTCGATCTGCTCGACGACACGCGATCGCACTGGGCGGTCAAGGCGCCCGGCGGCGGCACCGTCGAATGGAATGCGCGGCTGACCGCGCAGGAAGCGAACAGCCTGCTGGAATGGACCAGCGAGGATGGCGCCGACGTCCCCAATTCGGGCCGCATCACCTTCCGCGACGCGGGCGCGCGCGGCACGGTGGTGACCGCCACGATCGTCTACGACCCGCCCGGCGGGATCGTGGGGAAGGTGATCGCCAAGATGTTCCAGCGCGAACCCGCGATCCAGGCGCGCCGCGATCTGCGCCGGTTCAAGCAACTGATGGAAACCGGCGAGATCGCCACCCCGGCGATGAACAGGCGCCAGTTCGAGGAGATGGGGCTTTGAAAGCGGTCGCATGGCATGGAAAGCACGACGTGCGCGTCGACACCGTCGACGATCCCGGCATCGTCAACCCGCGCGACGCCATCATCAAGGTGACGTCGACCGCCATCTGCGGCTCCGACCTGCACCTGTACGACGGCTACATCCCGACGATGCAGGCGGGCGATATCCTGGGCCATGAATTCATGGGCGAGGTGGTCGAGGTCGGCCCGCAATCGACGCTGACGAAGGGCCAGCGCGTCGTCGTCCCCTTCACCATCTCGTGCGGCAGTTGCTACCATTGCGGGAAGCAGCAATTTTCCGCCTGCGACAACGGCCTGCCCGCCGACAATCAGGATATCGCGCGGGAATTGTACGGTCAGCCGATGAGCGGGCTGTTCGGCTACAGCCACATGACCGGCGGTTATGCCGGCGGCCAAGCGGAATATGTCCGCGTGCCGTTCAGCGACGTCGGCCCGATCGTCGTGCCCGACGGGGTGGAGGACGAACAGGTCCTGTTCCTCTCCGATATCCTGCCCACCGGGTGGATGGCGGCGGAGAATGCCGACATCGAACCGGGCGATACGGTCGCGGTATGGGGCTGCGGCCCGGTCGGACTGTTCGCGATCCAGTCGGCGTTCCTGATGGGCGCCGAGCGCGTTATCGCGATCGACCATTTCCCCAATCGTCTCGCGCTCGCCAAACGCTTCGGCGCGCAGATCGTCAATTACGAGGAAACGGCGGTCTATGACGCGCTGATGGAGATGACCGGCGGGATCGGCCCCGACGCAGTCATCGACGCGGTCGGATTGGAGGCGCACGGCTTCTTCGTCGACAATGTCATCGACCAGATCAAGGCGTCGACCTTCCTGGGAACCGACCGCGCGCACGCCAACCGCCAGGCGATCATCGCCTGTCGCAAGGGCGGACGCGTATCGATGCCGGCGGTCTATGGCGGGTTCGTCGACAAATGGCCGCTTGGCGCCTTCATGGAAAAGGGGCTGACGCTCAAGACCGGGCAGACCCATGTGCAACGCTATCTGCCCGCGCTGCTGACCGCGATCCTCGAGGGGAAGATCGACACCACCTTCCTCATCTCGCACCGGATGCCGCTCAGCGCTGGGCCGGAGGGCTATCGCCTGTTCCACGATCAGCAGGACGAGGTGACCAAGATCGTCCTGAAACCCGGCATGGACCGCTGAGGAGAGCAAACATGGCAAACAGATTCGCAATTATTACCGGCGCCTCGACCGGCATCGGGTTCGAGCTGGCGACGCTGGCGGCGAGGAACGGCTACGACATTCTGGTCGTGGCGGACGAGCCGCTGATCGATGCCGCCGCCGCCGATTTCCGCCAGTTCGGCACCGAGGTGCGCGGGGTGGAGGCGGACCTGTCGACCATCGAGGGGGTCGACCGGCTGCTCGCCGCGGCACAGGGCCGGCAGATCGACCTGTTGTGCGCCAATGCCGGGCGCGGGCTGGGTCGCGCGTTTCTGGAACAGGACGTCGCCGACTGGCGCCGCGTCGTCGACACCAATATCACCGGCACGCTCTATCTGTTGCAGCGCGTGCTGCGCGACATGGCGGCGCGCGACGCGGGCAAGGTGCTCGTCACCGGGTCGATCGCCGGCTTCATCCCCGGCAGCTTCCAGGCGGTCTATAACGGCACCAAGGCGTTCGTGGACAGCTTCACCGACGCGCTGCGCGACGAATTGCGCGATCACCGGGGCGTCACGCTGACCACGCTGATGCCGGGACCGGTCGATACCGAATTCTTCGACCGTGCCGATATGATGGACACCGACGTCGGCACCTCGGACGGTAAGTCTGATCCGGCCAAGGTGGCGCAGGACGGCTGGGACGCGCTGATGGCCGGGCGGCACTCGATCGTGTCGGGCTGGAAGAACAAGCTACAGGCCGCGGTCGCACATGTCGTCCCGCCCGAAGTGACCGCGCGGATGCACCGCAACATGGCGGAGCCGGGCAGCGCGAAGGACTGACGCCCCCCTGCCGTGGCAAAGGGGGCGTCGCGCGGTCAGGCCGCGCGCAGCTCGAACGTCCCTTTCACCCCCTCGGCCTGGGCGGAGGGGGCGATCCACAGGTCGAACTGTCCCGGCTCGACGGTCGGCGTCATCTCCAGCCCGATGAACTCCAGATCGGCACGGGTCAGCTTGAACGTCACCGTCTCCCGCGCGCCCGGCGCCAGCGCCACCTTGCGAAACGCCTTCATCTCACGGACCGGGCGCGTGATGCTGGCGACATGATCGTGGATGTACAGCTGCACCACCTCCTCCGCCCCGCGCGTACCGGTGTTGGCCACCGTCGCGGACACCTCCAGCGTCCCGTCCCACGCCATGGTCGCGGGCAACCGCAGGTCGGAATAGGCGATCTTGCCATAGGTCAGGCCGTGGCCGAATGGATACAGCGCCTCGTTCAACGTCGTGCGATATTTCGCCTTGTACGGATCGCTCAGCGCCGCCGCCGGGCGCCCGGTCGGCTTGTGCGCATAATGATACGGCTCCTGCCCGCTCTCATACGGGAAGCTGCACGGCAGGCGTCCCGACGGGCTGTAGGCGCCGAACAGCACGTCCGCGATCGCATGGCCGCTCTCCGACCCCAGGAACCACGTCACCAGGATCGCCGGCGCGGCGCGCACCGCGCCCGCCAGCGCCAGCCCGCGCCCGTTCTTGAGGACGACGACCACCGGCTTGCCGGTCTTCGCCACCGCCTCGGCCAGCTCCTGCTGCGGCGCGGGCACGACGATCTCGGTACGCGACTGCGCCTCGCCCGACATGCCTTCCGATTCGCCGATCGCCAGCACGACGACGTCCGCGGCCTGCGCCGCCGCGACCGCCGCCGCGATCCCGCCGGGCAGCGCCTGCTCGACTCCCGATCCCGCGGTCACCGTCACGCTGGCGACACCCGCCGCGCGCACGCCGGCCGCCAGATCGACCGCCTGGGCATTGTCGCCATAGACCACCCATGGCCCGTTCAGATCATGCTGACCCTCGGCAAACGGCCCGATCAGCGCGACCTTCGCCGCTTTCGACAGCGGCAGGACGTCGCCGTCGTTCTTCAGCATCACGATCGACCGCCGCGCCGCGTCGCGCGCCAGCGCCAGGCTCGGCTTGGCGCGGGTGCGCGCCTTCTCGCGCTTCGCGTCGATACGGCGGAACGGATCGTCGAACAGCCCCAGCATATGCTTGGCGGCCAGCACGCGGCGGACCGAGCGGTCGAGCGCCTCCTGCGGCACCGTGCCGTCGCGCACCAGCCCGGGCAGGTGGAGCCAGTAATTGTTGCTGGCCATCGACATGTCGACGCCCGCCAGGAAGGCGATCCGCGTCGCATCGCGCGAATCCTTGGCGAAACCAGCGGCGATCATCTCCTCGTCGCCGGTGTAGTCGCCGACGATGAACCCCTTGTACCCCCATTCGTCGCGCAGGATCTTCTGCAACAGCCACGGATTGCCGTGCGACGGGATGCCCGCGATCTCGTTGAACGATGCCATGCCGCTGCCCGCGCCGGCGCCGAAACCCGCGCGATACGGCGGCAAATAGACTTCGCGCAGCGTCCGTTCGGACAGGTCGACGCTGTTATAGTCCAGCCCCGCTTCGCCCGCGCCATAGGCGGCGAAATGCTTCACGCACGCCATCACCGCATCGTTCGCCGTCAGGTCATTGCCCTGGAAGCCCTTCACCCGCGCCACCGCGAACAATTCGCCCAGCCGCGGGTCTTCGCCGGCGCCCTCCATCGTCCGGCCCCAGCGCTGGTCGCGCGCGATGTCGACCATCGGGAAGAACGTCCAGTCGATCCCCGCGCCCGCCGCCTCGTATGCGGCGACCCGCGCGGTGCGCCGTGCCAGATCGGGTTCGAAGCTCGCCGCCTCGCCCACCGGCACCGGGAAGATCGTGCGATGGCCATGGATGACGTCGGCGGCGAAGATCAGCGGGATCTTCAGCCGCGACTGGCGCATCACCGCGGTCTGCATCCGACGCGCCATTTCCGCGCCATTGCCGTTGAACACGCCGGTGATCCGCCCGGCGACCACATCGGCCAGTTGCCCGTCGAAGCTGGGGCCGTTGCTGGGCGGGTTCAGCGCGGTGGCCACGCCGCCGCCCCAGGCGGCGGGCATCAGGTTCAGTTGCCCGCACTTCTCCTCGATGGTCATCCGCCCGATCAGCGCCTCGACCGACGCCGGCAGCCCGTCCGCCTCCGCCGCGTCCAGCATCGCCCGCGCCGGACTCGCGGCCCAGGCCGCAATCGCACCGGCACCCAGCAGCGCGCCGCGCCGCGTGATCGTGCCGGATGCGGGGCGCGTGCTGGTGGTCGTATCGATCATCCCATTTCTCTCCCTGACGGCTGCTCAGCCGGGCCCGCGGGCGATTCGAAATCGCTTCCACCGAACCATGTAACCGGTTACGTAGACCTGGCCGGGCAAAGGCGGCAAACGAATTCTGGAAGGGGAGCGTGGCAGGATCATGGCGTCGGCGACGATTCGCGATGTGGCCCGCGCCGCCGATGTATCGGTCGCCTCCGTCTCCCGCGTGCTCAACAACCATGCCAACGTGCATCCCGATATGCGCGAGCGGGTGCGCGCCGCGATCGAAGCGCTGGGATATGTGCCCCATGCCGGCGCGCGCAGCCTGTCGCTGGCGCGCACGCAGGCGATCGGCGTTGTCCTGCCCGATCTGCACGGGGAATTCTTCTCGGAAATCGTGCGCGGCATGGACCGCGCGGTGACGCCTGCGGGCTATCACCTTTTGCTGTCGAACATGCACGCCGATGCCGATCTGGCGGCGCAGGCGCTGCGCACGATGCGCGGGCGGGTTGACGGACTGATCGTGATGGCCCCGCACCTGACCGCCGACGCGCTGGAGGCGGCGCTGCCGCGCGGACTGCCGACGGTCATGCTCAATACCGTTCCGTCGGGCGATCGCGCGGGGATCCGCGTCGACAACGCCGCCGGCATCCGCGCCGCGGTCGCGCATCTGGCGGCGACCGGGCGGCGCGCGCCGGTCCATATCGCCGGCCCCGCCGGCAATGTCGATGCGGTCGCCCGCCGCGATGCCTTCACCGCCGCGATGCGCGACTATTTCCCGGACGCCCCGGTGGAGATCGTCGACGGTGATTTCTTCGAGGAAGCGGGCCTCGCCGCGGTCGCCACGCTGATCGCGGCGGGCACGAACTTCGACGCGATCGTCGCCGCCAACGACATGATGGCGTTCGGCGCGCTACAGGCGCTGCGCGACGCCGGGCGGCAGGTGCCGGCACAGGTGGCGGTGACCGGTTTCGACGACGTGCCGCTGTCGCGCTACCTGGGGCTGACCACCGCGCATGTTCCGCTCGTCGACATGGGATCGCGCGCGATCGACCGGTTGCTGGCGCTGATCTCGCCGGGGGCCAAAGGCGCGCGCGACCCCGATCTCATCATCCCCGAACTGATCGTCCGCCGTAGCAGCGGCGCCCCGGAGACCTTCTGACATGACCATCGTCACCGACCGTCGCACCCTGCTGGGCGGGGCCATGGCCGCGGGCGCCGCCGGCCTCGCCCCGGCCGCCGCCGCACCGGCCGCAAATGCGCTGCCGACGTGGTTCGGCGATCTGGAACGGCGCACGTTCGACTACTTCTGGAACCTCGCCAATCCGCGCAACGGGCTGGTGCCGGATCGCTGGCCCACCCCGGCCTTCTCCTCGATCGCGGCGGTCGGCTTCGCGCTGACCGGCTATCCGATCGGGGTGGAGCGCGGCTGGATCACCCGCGCCCAGGCGCGTGCGCGGACCCTTGCGACGCTGCGCACCTTCGACACGCTGCCGCAGGGAGACGCCCGGAGTGGCACCGCCGGGCACAAAGGGTTCTTCTATCACTTCCTCGACATGGAAACGGGACTGCGCTTCCGCGAGACCGAATTGTCCAGCGTCGATACGACCTTGCTGTTCCTGGGCATCCTGTTCGCAGGCGCTTGGTACGACCGTGACGACGCGGACGAGGCGGAAATCCGTCGGCTGGCCCAGCGGATCGTCGACCGCGCCGACTGGCGCTGGTTCACCAACGATCGCGGCACCGTGTCGATGGGCTGGCACCCCGAACGCGGCTTCATCGAGCGCGCGTGGGATGGCTACAACGAAGGGATGATGGTCTATGTCGTCGGCCTGGGTTCCGGCGCGCGGCCGCTGGCGGACGGCGCATGGGATGCCTGGGCGGCGACCTATCCCGCCTTCTGGCGCGGCGAAGGCACGACCCGCCACCTCGCCTTTGCACCGCTGTTCGGCCATCAGTACAGCCAGATGTGGATCGATTTCCGTGGCATTCGCGATGCGACGATGCGTCGCGAACGCCTCGACTATTTCGAGAACAGCCGCCGCGCCACCTATGCCAACCGGGCTTATTGCATCGCCAATCCGATGCGCTGGGACGGCTATGGCCGCGACATCTGGGGGCTGACCGCCTGCGACGGCCCCGCCGACGTCACCCTGCCGTTCAAGGGGCGGCAGGCGACCTTCTACGGCTATGCCGCGCGCGGTCCGCTCGGCCAGCCGGACGAGCGCGACGACGGCACGATCGCCCCCACCGCCGCGCTCGGCAGCCTGGCGTTCGCGCCGGAAATCGTCGTGCCGGCCGCCAACGCCATGCGCCGCTGGCCGGGCCTGTACGGCCGCTACGGCTTCCTCGACAGCTTCAACCCCAGCTTCCGCTATGATGTGCCCACGGTATCGACCGGCACGGTCAGCAAGACGAGCGGCTGGATCGCCAAGGACTATTTGGGCATCGACCAGGGCGCGATCCTGGGCGCGATCGCCAACACCCGCGACGAAGGCGTCTGGCGCGTGATGCGCCGCTCGCCCGTGATCCGCCGCGGGCTGGAACGCGCGGGCTTCACCGGCGGATGGCTGGCGCGATGAGCGAGACAAGCCGCGCGGTGCGCAAGGTCACGATCGTCGGCGGCGGCACCGCGGGGTGGATGGCCGCCGCGCTGCTGTCGCGGCTGTTCGCGGGCGGCGGGTTCGATATCCGCCTGATCGAATCGGACGAGATCGGCACGATTGGCGTCGGCGAGGCGACGATCCCCGCGATCCGCACCTTCATGGAACTGGCCGGGCTGGACCAGGTGGAGATGATCCGCGCGACCCAGGCGACGTTCAAATTGGGCATCGAATTCGTCGACTGGCGCGCGAAGGGGACCAGCTACATCCACGGCTTCGGCACGATCGGCCAGGATCTGCTGTGGCTGCACACCCATCAATTCTGGCTGAAATATGCCGCGCGCGGGCAGGCGAAGCCGTTCGACGCCTATGCGCTCAACTGTCTGGCGGCGCGCCGCAACCGCTTCTGCATGCCCGATGCGCGCAACCCCGATTCGCCGCTGGCGGGGCTGGACTATGCCTATCATTTCGATGCCTCGCTGTTCGCCCGGCATCTGCGCGCCCAATCGGAGGCGCGCGGCGTCACCCGGATCGAGGGGCGGATCGTCGACACCATCTGCCGCGGCGAGGACGGGCATGTCGACCATGTCGTGCTGGCGGACGGGCGCACGGTCGACGGCGACCTGTTCGTCGACTGTTCGGGAATGCGGTCGCTGCTGCTCGGCCAGGCGCTGGGCGTCGGCTATGAGGACTGGCGCCACTGGCTGCCGTGCGACCGCGCACTGGCGGTGCCCTGTGCCAGCATCGCGCCGCTGACCCCCTATACCCGCTCCACCGCGCGCGACGCCGGCTGGCAATGGCGCATCCCTCTCCAGCACCGCATCGGCAACGGGCATGTCTATGCCAGCGATTACATTTCCGATGATGATGCCGCCGCCACGCTGCTCGCGAACCTCGACGCCGCACCGCTCGCCGATCCGCGGCCGGTCCGCTTCGTCCCCGGCCGGCGCCTGCGGGCCTGGGACAAGAACGTCGTTGCGATCGGCCTGTCGAGCGGCTTCCTGGAGCCGCTGGAATCGACCAGCATCCACCTGATCCAGACCGCCCTGCTGCGCCTCGTCGCGCTGTTCCCCGGCGAGGGCGTGAAGCCCGCCGACGTCGCCGAATACAATCGCCAGACGGCGTTCGAGATGACCGACATCCGCGACTTCATCATCGCGCATTACAAGGTGACCGAACGCGAGGACACGCCGTTCTGGGCGTACGTGAAACATATGGCGATCCCGGATTCGCTGGCCGAGCGGCTGGAGCTGTTCCGCACCTCCGCGCGCTTCTTCCTCCATTCGCGCGCCGAGCTGTTCCGTGAGGAAAGCTGGGTGCAGGTGCTGATCGGCCAGGGACTGGCGATGCGGCACGATCCGATGGTCGATCTGATCCCGGACGCCGATGCACTGGCCTATCTGCGCGATATCGAGGCGGTGATCGACGACGTGTCGGCTCGGATGCCCGATCACGCCGCCTTCGTGGCGCGCAACTGTAGCGCGGCGGCCACACCCGCGCGCTGAGCGCCGCCGCCGTAGCAACGTGCGGCCGAAGCGGATTGACTTTCGAGCGGCTTTGGCGCTTCCAGAGCGGGACGGAACAGGGGATTGTTCGTCGCGTGGTGTAACCGGTTACGGGCGGAAACCCGGACTGGTTCTAATGATGATTTGTAACCGGTTTCACAGGGCCGGTATGGGGAGGAACTGAAATGCGGTCTCGCTTGCTTTCGCGTCATGCGTTCGCGCTGGGCATCTCGTCCGCCGCGATGGCATCGCTTTTCGTCGCGCCGACGGCCGTTGCGCAGACGGTCGGCACGATCCAGGGCAGCGGCGCCCCGGCGGGTGCGACGGTGACGGCGACCGACACGGTGACGGGGCGCTCGGTCACGACGACCGCAACCGCCGCCGGCACGTTCACGCTCGCCGGCCTTCGCCCGTCCAGCTATCAGGTCAAGGCGGGCGAGCGGTCGCAGTCGGTCACCGTTCCCGTCGCCACGGTCGTTACCGTCGATCTGACCCCGGTCCAGGAGGTTCAGGCGGGGGACGTGGTGGTCATCGGTCGGCGCCCACGCGCAGAGGTGCGCACCGCCACGATCGCCACCAACGTGTCGCCGCAACAGATCGAAAGCCTGCCGCAGACCCAGCGTAACTTCCTGAACTTCGCCGCGCTCGCCCCCGGCGTGACGCTGAACCCCGACGTCAACAACGCGCGCATCCAGTCAGGCGGCAACAGCTCCGAGAACATCAACGTGTTCATCGACGGCACCAGCCAGAAGAACAACGTCGGCTTCGGTGGCGTCGCCGGCCAGAATTTCTCTGGCGGCAACCCCTTCCCGCAGTCGGCGATCCAGGAATTCCGCGTCGAGACGCAGAACTACAAGGCCGAGTTCGAGCAGGCCGGGTCGGCGATCATCACCGCGGTCACCAAGACCGGCGGCAACAAGTTCCACGGCGGCGTGTTCGGCACCTTCATTCCGAAGGCGTGGTTCGGCCGGCCGTATTTCGAACGCCCGGGCAACGCGAACAACCCCGGCTTCCCGTGCGCAACCGATCAGACCAAGACCTGCTTCAACGAGAAGCCGGACTATAAGCGTTATGAATTCGGCGCCGACCTGGGCGGACCGATCATCGCCGACAAGCTGCATTTCTTCGCCGCCTACGAAGGGACGCGCCGTACCAACCCGGCGATCATCGTCACCACCGGCGCTGGCATCCCGTCGCAGCTTTCCAGCCTGCTGGCGGGCACCTTCGCGGCAAAGTTCAACCAGAACCTGTATTTCGGCAAGCTGACGCTGTTTGCGTCCGAGGCCGATACTATCAACGCGAGCTATTTCCGCCGCGAGGAACAGGACCTTCGCGACTATGGCGGCAATCGCGCGTTCGAGAACGGTCGCGACATCGGCACGCAGAGCGAGAACTACCAGTTCGAGTGGAACCACCGTGCGGACAATTGGCTGAACGAGCTGACGCTCAGCAAGTTCAAGAGCTTCACCGGCACGCCGACGATCACGACCGGCCCGGAATATCTCATCACCGCCAACAACACCGGCGGCGGCGACCTGCTGTTCTTCGGCGCGAACTCGTTCCAGCAGGCGAACGACCAAAGCGCTGACACGCTGCGCAACAACTTCACCTACACCGGTGCCGAGAACCACGTCTTCAAGGCCGGCGTGCGCGTTTCGCGCGTCACGCTCAGCCGTGTCGAAGATGCATTCGGCAACGGCCAATATCGCTTCGCCGCGCCGAACTTCACCACGCTTGCCAACAGCATCCCTTATGCGGCGACGATCTCGCTTCGTCCCCCGGAACCGCTGGAAGCCAAGAACACGCAGGTCGGCCTGTTCATCCAGGACGACTGGACGATCAACGAGCATCTGACGCTCAACGCCGGCCTGCGCTGGGATTACGAGTCGAACAATTTCAACAACAAGTATGTGACGCCGGAAAAGATCGCGACCGCACTGCGCAACTACCAGCCGTGGAAGGCCGCGGGTATCGATCCCGAGCGGTACATCACCGACGGAACGAAGCGCGATCCGTTCAAGGGCGCATTCCAACCGCGCATCGGGCTCAGCTACGACGTCAACGGCGACCGCGATCTGGTGTTCTTCACCGGCGCCGGCCGCTACTACGATCGCAACATCTTCTACCTCGCCAGCCTCGAACGACTTTTCAACAACGTTCGTAGCGACATCAACGTGACCTTCTGCGGCGAGAACGGTTTGCCCGCCTGCCCCGCCGGAACGCCGACGACGCCGGGCGCGGCCGCCGGCAACGGCGTCTTCCGCTGGAACCCGGCGTTCCGCGATCCGGCGGCGCTGCGCAGCGGTGTCGCATCGGGCGGACTGTCGGGCGACATCTGGGTCATCAACAACGACGTGAAGGTGCCCTACACCGACCAGTTCACGCTGGGTGTGCGCAAGCGGCTCGGCGCGGTCCAGACCTCGGTGGCGGTCGCGCACAACCGCTCGCACAATTCGTTCATGTATGTGCGCGGCAACCGCCAGACCAACGGCAATTACACCGATGGCGGCGATGCGTGGATCCGCGATCCGGGCGCGATGAGCCCCGACATGTTCGTCCCCGGCTATACCGGGCGTCTGAACATCGGCTCCTCGATCGGCGAGCAGCGGTACACCGCGCTCTTCGTCACTGCGGAGAAGGGCTACACCCGCGAATCCGGCTGGGGCTTCACCACGGCGTTGACGATTTCCGATGCCAAGTCGAACGTCGGCCGCGCCTTCAACGAAGCCGAGATGTTCAACGCCGGTCGCCAGGACGCCTTCGGCTGGCAGCCGACCGCGGGGCTGGAGCGGTGGCGATTCGTTGGCACCGCGATTGGCGACCTGCCGCTCGATTTCCAGCTGTCCGGCACGCTGACGCTGGCGTCGGGGCCGCGCTTTGGCAACGTCAATTTCGACGTCAAGCCGCCCAACTGCAGCGGCTGCCTCTACTTCAACGACGGCGGCCCGCTGTCGCCGAAGCAGGACATTGCGTACAAGAACCTCGACCTGAAACTCGCCAAGCGGTTCCGCACGCCCTGGGGGCATGAGTTGCAGGCCGATCTGTCGGTCTTCAACGTCTTCGACTGGGTGAACCGGACCTACAGCACCTGGGGTGCAGGGTCGGGCGCGAACCCGCCGCTCGAAGAGAACGGCACGATCGGCTACGCCCGCTCGTTCCAGGCGGGGCTGAAGTACCGCTTCTGATCCGGTCGGGGCGATCGTGTGCCGATCGCCCCGTTCCTGTTCCACCGGGAGAGCGGCGATGGTCCCGCAGCTGCTTCGCTTCGGGAAGGGCGAGCATCGCGTCGTCCAACTCGACGGGCTGGATATCGATCCCGCCGGCGTGGTCGATCTCGCCGCCGCGCTCGCGCCCTTCCCACGCGGGCCGAACCCCAATTATCCGGGGGTGCGCCGCGTCCTGCATGAGGCGGACGGCGGCGCCTTCGCCTACGCCTGTGCGCTTCTGGAGGCGTGTGCGCCCTATGTCGGCGGCGCGTTCGACATGGACGGGTTCGACCTGATCGAGGCGAGCTTCTCGATCGTCACCACGCCCCCCAGCCGGCTTGCCCCGGCGCAGCGCGCGCCGCATGTCGATTCCACCGATCCGCGCTATCTGGCGGTGATGCACTTTCTGGGCGGCGTCGCGGGCAGCGGCACCGCCTTCTACCGCCAGCGGTCGACCGGGATCGAGGCGGTGACCCCCGCCACACTCGCCACCTTCGTCGCCGCGGCGCGGCGGGAATCGGCGACGCTGGACGGCTATATCCACGGCAGCAATGCCGCGTTCGAGGAGATCGGGCGCGTCGCCGCCGTGCCGGGGCGCGTCCTCATCTATCAGGGCGCGCTGCTCCATTCCGGTATCATCCCGCCCGACCTGCCGCTCGATGCCGATCCGCGCCGTGGCCGGCTGACCGCCAACCTGTTCGTCAAAGGGCAATGACCATGCACCGCTCCCTCGCCACCGGCGCGCTCCTCCTGTCGCTGCCCGCCCTCCCCGCCCCGGCGGCGGCCAAGACCTACGCCAATCCGATCGACGTCGATTATCGCTACAATTTCGAACAGACCAATGAGGGGATTTCGTACCGCACCGGCGCCGATCCGGTGATCGTGCGGTTCAAGGGCGCCTATTACCTGTTCCTGACGCTGGCCGACGGATACTGGCGGTCTGACGATCTGGTGAGCTGGCGCTTCGTCACGCCCAGCCGCTGGCCGATGAACAGCATCGTCGCGCCCGCGGTCACCTCCGACGGCGACCGGCTGCTCATCATGCCGTCGATGACCGATCAGGGAACGATCCTGTCGACCAGCGACCCGGCCAGCGGAAAGCTCGACTTCTTCGTGCGGCGGATGCCGGTGCTGCCCGGAGCGGTGAAATCGGGGCTGGAGGATACGATCAAGCCGGGGCAGATCCCGCCGGGGCCATGGGACCCCGCGCTGTTCCGGGACGACGACCGGCGCTGGTATCTCTACTGGAATTCCTCGAACGTCTTCCCGCTGTACGGCGCGCCGGTGACCTTCGCGGACGGGCGGATGCGCTATGACGCGCCGGCCGCGCCGCTGCTGTCGCTCCACCCGGATGTGCATGGCTGGGAACGCTTCGGGCAGGACCACAGCGGCGGGCTGCCCGACGGCACGCCGATCAAGCCGTTCATGGAGGGCGCGTGGGTCAACAAGGTCGGCGGGCGCTATTATCTGCAATATGGTGCGCCGGGGACGGAGTATAACGTCTACGCCACCGGCGTGTATGTCGCGGACAGGCCGCTCGGGCCGTTCACCTATGCGCCGTATAACCCGGTCGGGTACAAGCCGGGCGGGTTCGTTCAGGGTGCCGGACACGGCTCCACCTTTCAGGACGCCTATGGCAATTGGTGGAACACCGGGACGCCGTGGATCGGCTATAACTGGACGTTCGAGCGGCGCGTGGGGATGTGGCCGGCGGCCTTCGCGGCGGACGGGCAGATGTCGGTCTCGACCCGCTTCGGTGATTTTCCGCACCGCATGCCCGACGGGCCGGTCGCCGACCCGGAATCGCTGTTCACCGGCTGGATGCTGCTGTCCTACCGCGCCGCGGCGACCGCTTCGTCGACCCAGGCCGGCCACCCCGCCGCCGACGTCACCGACGAAAACCCGCGCACCTTCTGGCTGGCGAGTGCCAACCGAGCGGGCGAGACGCTGACGCTCGACCTGGGCGCGATCAAGTCCGCGCGCGCGGTGCAGGTGAACTTTGCCGACTACAAGTCCGGGCGATTCGGCGATGCCGACGACATCTACACCGATTTCCGACTGGAGGCGTCGCAGGACGGCACGCACTGGGAGACGATCGCACAGACCGAAAGCGGCGCTGACCGGCGCGACCGGCCGAACGCCTATTTCGAGCTGCCCCGCCCCGTTCCGCTGCGCTACCTGCGCTACGTCCACGGCCATGTCGGCGCGGCCAACCTTGCGATCGCCGACATTCGCGTGTTCGGCAGCGGCGGCCGCACGGCGCCCGCCCGCCCTGCGGGTGTCACGGCCACGCGTGACCGCGACCCGCGCAATGCGCGCATCGCCTGGGCGCCGGTGAGGGGCGCGACCGGCTATAACGTGCGCTGGGGCATCCGCCCCGATCGCCTGACGCTGACCTATCAGGTGTTCGCCGATGCCGTGAAGACGGACGGCGCGCGCTCATATCTCGACCTGCGCGCGCTCGACGTCGGTCAGGATTATGTCGTCGCGGTGGAGGCGTTCAACGACAGCGGGGTCTCCCCGCTCAGTCGGCGTCGCCCGCTGCGCCGCTGACCCGCGCGAGCGGCATGCCCGCGCGGATCGGCGCGCCCTCGGCCAGCGCGGGGTCGAGCGTCACCCCGCGCGGCACGAACACGATGATCGTCGAGCCATGCTCGAACCACCCCATCTCGTCCCCCTTCGCGGCACGCGCGGTGCAGGGGACGCGCGCGCTGCCCTGTTCGCGCAGCGACCGTTCGGTGTCCATGAACCCCAGCCGGATGCTCGCCACCAGGATCGCGGCGACCGGCACCAGCAGCATCGGCATGCTGGTCGAATCCAGTCGCGTCTCGATCACCGCGCGCTCGTTGCGGCAAAACAGCCGCTCGACCCGCTTCAACGCGATCGGGTTCACGTTCCAGCAGTCGCCCGACAGATAGGTCACCCCCTCCACCGTCAGGTCCGCGGGCGCGTGGAAACGGTGATACATCGCCGCCGTCAGCCGCAGCGTCACGAACGACCCGTCGCGATAGCGCTCGACCAGCGCGGCGTCGGGGATCAAATCGCCCAGGCGATAGGGAAAGCCCTTCACCTGATAGACGCGGTCGCCCTCGATCCGCCCATGCGCGCCGACGATCGCGTCGCACGGGCTGGCGATCACCGCCGGATCGGCGTCGAACACGCGCGCACCGGGGCGCAGCCGCCGGACGAAGCCGTCGCGCAGGCTGGCGAAGCGCGTCGTTTCCGCATCCGAAAGGTCGACGTCGGAAAAGAACCGCCACGCCGCCACCGCCGGCCGCGCGACCAGCGGATGCTCGATCGCCGCGATCCGCCCGACGATCCGGGTCGCCAGCCGCCGCGGGATGCGGTTGGTCAGCAGGAAATTCAGGTCCTCCTGCATCAGCAGGCGAAGGAAAGCACCGCGCATTGTCACACCTGCGTCATCGTGAGGGAGTGGAAGGCGCCATGCAGAACAGCAAGCTTGCCGCCGCCATCACCGCCATCGCCGCCGGTACCGCCGCCGGGATCGTCGCCGTCGCCAAGGCGCGCACGCGCCTGCGCCTGTCGCGCGCCAAGCATCCGTCGCTGGGCGGGCATGTCCGCATGGCCAAGCGGGTGGCGGGGCAGATCCCCTTCTACACCCACCCGGAGGAATCCTTCTTCCGCGCCGACGGCGCCGATGACGCGGTCGCCGCCCGCCGCCGCGACGGCCTGCAACGCCTGTCGGTGCTGTTTGCGCAGCGTTTCCCGAAGACGCTGGCGCTGACCGCCGAGACGCGCACCGGCCTGTCCGATCTGCAGTTCACCGGCCGTTATCGCGTGCCCTTCCCGTTCAGCGCGGTCGTCCGCGAGAAACTGCCCAGCGGCGCCTTCCTCGAACGGTCGGACGGCGCGTGGCTGGTCGACCTGGACGGCAACCGGATGATCGACCTGACCGGATCGTACGGCGTCAACCTGTTCGGCAACGATTTCTACAAGGCGACGATGCGCGAGGCGCTGGAAACCGCCGAGCCGCTGGGCGGCGTGCTGGGCGCGTTCCACCCCGTCGTCGCCGACAATGTCCGGCGCCTGCGCGACCTGTCGGGACTGGACGAGGTGTCGTTCCACATGTCCGGCACGGAAGCGGTGATGCAGGCGGTACGGCTTGCCCGCTACCACACCGGGCGACGCCGGCTGGTGCGCTTCGCGGGCGCCTATCACGGCTGGTGGGGCGATGTGCAGCCGGGGATCGGCAACCCGATCCCCGCCGACAACACGCTGACGCTCGCCGACATGTCGGAACGCACGCTGGAGGTGCTGGCGACGCGCAAGGATATCGCCTGCGTGCTGGTCAACCCGCTCCAGGCGCTCCACCCCAATGCCGGCGCCCCGTCGGACAGCCAGCTGGTCGACAGCGCCCGCCGCGCGGGCGCCGATCTGGACGCCTATGCCGGCTGGTTGCGGCGGCTGGCGTCGGTGTGCCGCACCAATGGCATCGTCCTCATCATGGACGAGGTGTTCGTCGGCTTCCGCCTGGCGCCGGGCAGCGTCGCGCGCCGCTTCGGCCTGCAACCCGACATGATCACCTGGGGCAAGACGCTGGGCGGCGGCCTGCCGATCGGGGTGCTGACCGGGCGTGCCGAGCTGATGAAGCGATGGCGCGACGATCGCCCGATCGACATCTGCTTCGCGCGCGGCACATTCAACTCGCACGCCTATGTCATGGCGGCGACCAACGCCTTCCTGCGCCGGCTGGAGACGCCGGAGATCCGCGCGTTGTACGATGGCCTCGACGACCGCTGGGACTCGCGCGCCGCGCGGCTCAACGCGATGCTCGCCGACGCCGGACTGCCGGTCGGCGTCGCCAATCTCTCGACGATCTGGACGGTGCTCTACACCCGCCCGTCGCGCTACAACTGGATGCTGCAATACTACCTCCGCGCCGAGGGGCTGGCGCTCAGCTGGGTCGGCACCGGTCGGCTGATCTTCAGCCTCGATATCGACGAGGCGCTGTTCGACGAGATCGCCCGCCGCTTCGTTGCAGCGGCGCGCGCGATGCAGGCGGACGGCTGGTGGGACGGCCCCGAGGCGACCGACAAGCAGCTGCGCCGCCGTGCGCTGAAGGAGGCGCTGCGCGCGCGGCTGGGGCGCTAGCGCCTTCGTCAGACGCTCGGCCCGCTCTGCGCGCCCTGAACCACGGCGTCATCCCAGCGCAGGCTGGGATCTCCCGCCGTTCACGCGGGACAGGAGCAGCGGGAGGCCCCGGCCTGCGCCGGGGCGACCGCGCACTGAGGTTACCCGTCGGACCGCCCCGCCTCACACCGCAGCGTGATGGTCCGATCGCTGGCCCTTCAGCAGCTTGACCGGCGCGCCGCGATACAGGCGGAAATCGGTGAACGGATCGGTGACGATCTTGGTCGCCCACACGATGCCGGTCTCCAGGTCGCGCTGTATCCACAATTGCGTCACGCGCAGCACGATCGCGCCCACGCCCAGCAACAGCCAGCCGAACCCGACATGCCGCAGGAAGCCCATGACGCCCGCCGGTTCGTCCAGCAGCCCGAACAGCGTCGGCTGGATTGCCAGCACGGCCGGCACCGCCAGCCACAGCCCCATCAGCACATATTTGCGCATCAGGTTGTAACCGACCTTCACCTCTTCCTTATACTCATTCGTGACGTCATTCTCATGATCGTAGCCCTTCGGCTCGAAGAAGAAGTGCCCCGCCTGACGGCTGGTCATCGCCACGCCCCACGCCAGCAGGCTGGCCAGCGCGACATCGACGAACAACAGCGCATAAGCGGTCATGAAGGTGCAGGCGCTGACGAAATGCAGGCTCTGATTCACCAGATCGTGGTGATAGAAACGGTGGTCGTCCCAGCGCTGCTCGGCCAGTTGTGCGCGGAAACCGGGGTTGCCCTGTTCGTCCTCGAAACGAAGCTTGCGGATCGCCGGCATCATGCGTTCTCCCGCTTGGCGATGCGGACAAGCGAGAAATGCCCAAGCGGCGGAATCTCACGCTTCTCGATCAGTTCGACGTCGCGACGCGTCGCGATCCAGTCGGTGTAGAGCGCGAACGGGAAGTCGGTGCGGAACCCGAGCCGGCTGGTGATCGGCATCAGCGTCTTCTCGATCGCGCCGCGCACGCCCTGTTCGGCGCCGACACGGGTAGTGATGATGATCTCGCCGCCCGGGCGGCACACCCGTGCGAACTCGTCCAGCGCGCGCGCCGGATGGGCGACCGCGCTGACGACATATTGCGCGACCACCACGTCGAAGCTCTGGTCGGCGAAGTCGAGCGCCTCGGCATCGCCGACGCGGATCGCATCGATATTGCGCAGCCCCAGCCGCGCGACGCGGTCACGCGCCTTGTCCAGCATGTCCTCGGAGATATCGACACCGGTCACCCGGCTGCCGGCAGCATAGCCGGGCAGCGAGATGCCCGTGCCCACGCCCACCTCCAGGATGCGTCCGCCGATCCGGTCGGCGGCGCGGATCGCGCTCGCCCGCCCCTGTCGGAACACCGGGCCGAATACCAGATCGTAAATGGGGGCCCACCGGTCATAGGCCTGGGCAACGCCCGCCGTCGTCATCGTCGCTGTCATGTCAGCCGCTCAACCTTACGCTAGTCTGCGCGCGGGGCCGGTTCGCGACCCGACGTCGTAAGGGTGCTGTCGCCGGTTTTCATGTCACGGTGACGACGATTGGGTTACCGGCGCCGTCACCGAAACGACGCGCGACTGACACATGACACAAAAGGGACAGCCGACGCGAAAGGGGCGACCCGTCGCCGGATCGCCCCTCTGCATATCTTTCGACCGGAACGCCGCGCCGTCGGACGGGATCGACCGCGCCGCCCCGCCGTCCGCCGTGGCGCACGCCGGATCGCCATCGCGATCCGACGCGTCCCGCAGCCTTAGCGCTTCGAGAACTGGAAGCTGCGACGCGCCTTGGCGCGGCCGTACTTCTTACGCTCGACGACGCGGCTGTCGCGGGTCAGGAACCCGGCGGCCTTCACCGGCGCGCGCAGCGCCGGCTCGTACTTGGTGATCGCCTGGCTGATGCCGTGCTTCACCGCACCGGCCTGGCCCGACAGGCCACCGCCCTTGACGGTGCAGACCACGTCATACTGACCTTCGCGCTCGGTGATGCCGAACACCTGGTTGATGACGAGGCGCAGCGTCGGACGCGCGAAATAGATTTCCTGGTCGCGGCCGTTGATCGTGATCTTGCCCGAACCCGGCTTCAGCCAGACGCGCGCGACGGCGTCCTTGCGGCGGCCGGTGGCATAGGCGCGGCCGTACTTGTCGAGTTCCTGCGCACGCAGCGGCGCGCGCTGCACGGGGGCTTCGACCTCACCGGCCAGATAGGCCTCGGCGGAGGCGTCGGCCTGCTCGACCGCGCCCTCGCGCTGCTGCTGCAGCGCGGCGCCCAGATCGGAAAGGGACTGGCGGTTGTCGGACATTATGCGCCCACCTTGTTCTTGCGGCTCATGCCGGCGATGTCGAGGACTTCGGGGTTCTGCGCCTCATGCGGGTGCTCGGCCCCCTTGAAGATGCGCAGATTGCGCATCTGCTGGCGGCCCAGCGGCCCGCGCGGGATCATGCGCTCCACAGCCTTTTCCAGCACGCGCTCGGGGAACTTGCCCTCCAGCACCTTCTGCGGCGTGATGCCCTTGATGCCGCCGGCATAGCCGGTGTGCTTATAATAGACCTTGTCGGTCAGCTTGTTGCCGGTGAACCGCACCTTGTCCGCGTTGATGACGATGACATTGTCACCGCAATCGACGTGCGGGGTGAACGACGGCTTGTGCTTGCCTCGCAGGACGTTGGCGATCACTACCGCGGCGCGGCCGACCACCAGGTCGGTGGCGTCGACGATGTGCCACTTCTTCTCCACCTCGTGCGGCTTGGCCGCCTTGGTGGTCTTCATCAGCGCCTTCATGGGGCTTCAGACCTTATGTTCGCGTCGAAAAGAAAAAGACGCGCCATCCCGCCGGACACGCGCGCCGTTGGCGGTCCCATTGCCGGCGCATCACGCGAAAGTCAACATTTCGGGGGCATTCCTGACGGGTATTATGATACCACAGGGGTCAGGCGGAGGGTGATGGTCTTCACCAGCGAGGCGGCGCCGTCGCGCGCGCGGCGCTCCTCCACCACCTCGCGGGCCAGTCCGGTGCGCGGTTCCAGCGTCAACCGGCGGCGCAGCGCAAAGGTCGCGGCACCGTCCGCGCTGCGGACCTCCGTCGCGACGACGGCGGCGTCGCGACCAGCCCGCACCGTCTCGACGCCGCTCGCACGGCCCGCACTGCCGTCGTGGCGCGCATAGGGCAGCGTGACCTCGCGCTCGCCCGTCCGGCGCGAGGTCAGGTCCGCCGCGATCACCGCGGTCAGCGGCTCGGCCAAGATCGCGTCGCGCTGCGCGGCGGGCACCGCGTCGTGCAGCCGCAACGCCGCCGCATTCGCCGGACCGATCGCCGCCAGCGCGGCGCGCAGCCGTGCCCATGCCCCGTCGCGATCGCGCACGCCGGTCAGCCGGCCCGCGCGGTCCAGCTCGATGTCCACCGGCATCGCCGCCATGGCGTGCTGCA
This sequence comes from Sphingomonas ginsenosidimutans, assembly GCF_002374835.1. Taxonomy (GTDB): domain Bacteria; phylum Pseudomonadota; class Alphaproteobacteria; order Sphingomonadales; family Sphingomonadaceae; genus Sphingomonas; species Sphingomonas ginsenosidimutans. Next base: position 139,444 of record NZ_NWVD01000007.1, on the reverse strand, counting down.
CCGATCGATAGCCGTCGTCGCCGACCACGCTGTCGGGTACGATCCGCATCGTCGCGACATAGCCAGCGCCGCGCCGCGTTAAGGTGACGATCCGCGTTATCGCGAAGCGCCGCACCCGCTGCCCGTCGTCGCGCTCCTCAATCCGTTCCAGGCGATAGGCGCCGGCGGCGGGAGCAAAGCGCGCATCGGCGGGCGCGGCGGCGATGATCGCCGCCCCCGCCAGCCACACAGATCGCCTCATGCCGCGCGGCGGCCCACCACATGCGCGGCCGATACCGCGGCGATCAGCAACAGCGCGGCATTCGCCTGATGCGCGACCGCGATGACGATCTGCACGCCGGTCAACAGCGTCGCGATCCCCAGCAGGATTTGCGCCGCGACCAGCCCGACGACCGCCGCGGCGACGCCCGGCGCGCCCGCGCGGCGTGCGCGCACCGCCAGCCACACCAGCGCGCCGGCGGCGACGAACGCCAGCCAGCGATGGATGAACTGCACCACCACAGGGTTGTCGACCGCATTGGTCCACGCCGGCGCCAGCATCGGCACGTTCGCGGGGAACAGCGCATCGCCCATCAGCGGCCAGCTGGCAAAGGCATAGCCCGCGTCCAGCCCGGCGGTGAACGCCCCGAACACGATCTGCACCGCCAGCGCCGCCAGCGCCGCGATCGCCACGCCGCGCAGCCGCGCCGGTCGCGCCAGCGGGTTGCGGGCCAGCACGCGCAGGTCGCACGCGGTCCACACGATCCCCGCCAGGATGAACAGCGCGGTGCCCAGGTGCACCGCCAGCCGCACATGGCTGACGTCGGTACGTACCGACAGGCCGCTGGCGACCATCCACCAGCCGATCGCCCCCTGGAGCCCGCCCAGCGCCAGCAGCGCCGTCAGCCGGCGGCCATAGCCGTGCGGGATCCGCCGCCGCACCGCGAACCAGACCAGCGGCACGGCAAAGGCCAGCCCGATCACTCGCCCCAGCAGCCGGTGGACATATTCCCAGAAGAAGATCGCCTTGAACCCGGCCAGCGTCATGCCGCGGTTCAGCTCCTGATATTCCGGGATCCGCTGGTAATTGGCAAATTCGGCCTGCCATTGCGCATCGTTCAGCGGGGGCACGATGCCGCTGATCGGTTTCCATTGCGTGATCGACAGCCCCGATTCGGTCAGCCGCGTGATCCCCCCGACGATCACCATCGCGACGATCAGCGCCGCGACCATGTACAGCCACCGCGCGACGGTCGCGGGACGGGCGGAAACGGAATAACCGGAACTGGCCTGAAGCATGGCGCAATGTAGCGCATCGCACCCGCCCCCGCTATCCCGCGCCCGATCATCCCGCGGGCGTCATTCCGCCGCCTGTTCAGCCGCCTCCCGACCCAGCGTCAGCGCCAGCGCGGTCACGTCCGCCCCCGCCGGCACGATCCGCCAGCGCCCCGGCCGGCGGCTGTCGACCAGCGTCACCGCGCCCTTCGGGCAGATACCCAGGCAGCGCGTCTCGACGACGCCGATCGTCGCCTTGCGCCCCTTGCCGAAGCCGGGCTCGTCGCGCAGCGCCCTGGTCAGCGACTGCTTGCCCTTCGGCCCGAACCCGCCGCCCACCTTCTTCGAACATTTGCCGCACACCAGCAGCGCGGCATCCCAGTGGGAACGGACATGGTCCTTCATCCCGCCGCACCGGGGCGCCACGTCCGCGCGTCCTCGGCGGTGCGCAGTACCTCATACGCCGCCTGGATCGCGTGGAAGCGCGCCGCGGCATCCGCGTCACCGGGGCGCACGTCGGGGTGATAGGACTTGGCGAGCCGCCGCCACGCCAGCTTCACGTCGTCGAACGTCGCGTCGACCTCCAGCTCCAGCACCTCCAGCGCGCGCATCTCGTCGCGCGAGCGTGTGCCATCACCCGGCCCGGCCCATTGCTGATGCTTCGACTGGGTGAAACCGCCCGCATCGCGCCGCTCGTCCGCCTCGCGCTGCGCGGCTTCCTCGGCCGACAGCCCCTCGAAGTAATTCCAGCCGCGATTATATTCGGCGGCGTGCGTCTGGCAGAAATACCAGCGGTCGGGGCTGTTGGGGGATTTGGGCGCGGGGCAATCGCCCGGCTCTTCGCACCCGTGGCGGTCGCACAGCCGCACGGTCGTGGCTTCGCGGTTGGCGCCATAGCCGCGCCAACGGGGAAAGCCCCAGTCGTTCGATCGGGAGGGTATACGTGCCATTCCTCCCGCACATAGGAGCGCACGCCGCCCGCGCCAAGCGCGCACCGCCCGGCGAACGGGAAACGTCAGAGGGCCTGTAAGCCGGGTTCTGTCCACTCCCAAAAGGAAGATGGGCGACCATTCCTCTCGGCGTGCCGTTGCCGACACGCTCCAGCAACCAACCCGGGCAGCAGGCGGGAACACGCCCCGGACACACGCTTGCGCCCATGCCGCCCCTATTCGGTCTTGCTCCCGGTGGGGTTTACCGTGCCGCGGCCGTTACCGGCGCGCGCGGTGCGCTCTTACCGCACCCTTTCACCATGACCTGCGCCGAGGCGCGGGCCGTCTGCTCTCTGTTGCACTGTCCCTAACCGCGGGCTCGCGCCCTTGGCCGGCGGGCGTTACCCGCCACCGTCGTTCCGTGGAGCCCGGACTTTCCTCGGCATGTATCGCTACATGACGCGGCCGCCCGGCCCTCTGACGCGCCCGTCCCTAGCGCGCGGGTGCGTCTTAGGGAAGCCGCCTCAATCGTCGCCCTGCGGCCGCGGCAGCAGCAGCGCCAGCAGGATCATGCGGCATTCCGCGTCGATCTCCCCGTCGATCAACTCGGGGCGAAAGCGCCGCTGGAATGCCATGATTGCGGCCATACGGTCGCTCACGTCATAGCCGAACCGCTCAAGCGCCAGGCAGAATGCCGCCTCGCCCCAGAACGGGTCCATCAGGTTCTTCGTCGGGCGCGGCAACGCCAGCCGCAACCGCGACAATCGGTGCCACGGAAACAGCTCGCCCGGATCGCGCTTGCGCGTCGGCGCCACATCGGAATGGCCGACGATGTTGCCGCGCGTGATGTCGTACCGGTCCTTCAGATGCGCGACCAGTCGCACCACGGCATCGACCTGCGGCTCGGGAAAGCGGCGATAGCCGTGCTCGTGCCCCGGATTGACGATCTCGATGCCGATCGACGCCGAATTGACGTCGTCGATGTCGCGCCAGTGGCTCTTGCCGGCGTGCCAGGCGCGCTTGTCGTCGTCGACCAGCCGCGCGACCGTGCCGTCCTCGTCGACCAGATAGTGCGCCGATACCTCGGCGGCAGGGTCGCGCAGACGATCGATCGCCTCCTGCGCGGTCTTCATGCCGGTATAATGCAGCACGATCATCGTGATCGGCAGCCGGCGTTCGTTGAAATTGGGCGACGGCATCTCGACGCACTTCATCGCGTGCGCCGATCCTGTACCCGTATCCGTCCGATCACGCCCGCAATCCCCCGCGTCTTCGCCGTGCGAGCGATCTCCTTATGACGACTGCGCCTCTCGCGCCACCTCCGCCGCACCGCCCGGCGCCGTGGATGGGCATCCCGTCGCCTCGTAGAAGCCGCGCAGGCGGCGGCTGGGGCGCAGGCGATCGGACAGGCCTATCACCGTCTCCCCCGCCCCCAGCAGCAGTAGCCCGCCCGGCTTCAGCGCGCCGGCCAGCCGCTCCAGCACCTGTTCGCGCAGTCGCGGCACCAGGTAGAACAGGACGTTCCGGCACAGGATCAGGTCATAGCGGCCCGCGGGCGGTGGCTCCGCCACCAGATTGTGCCGCCGGTAGGTGACCGTATTCAGCAGCGCCGGGGTGGCGCCCCACTGGCCGTCGCCGTCCGGCGCGAACCACTCCATCATGCGCCGCACCGGCAGGCCGCGCTGGATCTCGAACTGCGAATAGCTGCCCTGCCGCGCGCGGGCGATCGCCGCGGCGGATACGTCGGTCCCGATGATCTCTGGCATTCGCGGCCAGCGTTCGGCCGCCTTGCGCTCCGCGAACAGCATCGCCAGCGACAGCGCCTCCTGCCCGGTCGCGCAGGCCGCGCACCAGATATGCACCGGCATGCCCGCCGCCAGCGGCACCGCCACCGCCTGCGCCGCCGATTCGATCACCCCGGCGTCGCGGAAGAACGACGTTTCCTGGTTCAGCAACAGGTCGACGACCTTGTCCGCCAGCACCTCGTCACGGCCCTCGCGCAGTCGCCGCGCCAGATCGTCCACGTCGTGGATCGCCAGCCCCGCCAGCAGCGGTTTCAACGCGGTGTCCAGTCGCCAGCTGCGGTTCGGGGCGATCCGCTGGCCGGTGCGCTGCTCCAGCAATCCCGCCAGCAGCCGCGCGCATCCCGAATCGATCGGCTGAACCGCCATGGTCATGCGGCACGATCCGCCGATGCTGCGATCGACCGGCCCAGTGCGTCCGGCGGCAGCACCGCCAGCGCCAGCCCGGCGTCCGCCACCACGCCCGGCATTCCCCAAACCACCGATGTCGCGCGATCCTGGACCAGCACGGTGCCGCCCGCCGCCCGCACCGCGCGCGCGCCCTCGAGCCCGTCGCGTCCCATGCCGCTCAGCACGATCGCCAGCAGCCGCGGGCCATAGACCGCCGCCAGGCTCGCGAACATCGGATCGACCGACGGCAGGTTGCCGGTGGGCACCGCGGCGGTGGACAGGCGCACCAGCGCATCCTCCGGCCCGCGCCCGCTGACGGTCAGATGCGCGGTGCCCGGCGCGACCAGCAGCCGGCCGGCGACGGCGCGCGTGCGATCGACGGCGATCGCCGCCGGGCGCCGCGCCGACATCTGAACCTGCGCCGCGAAATAGGGGGAAAAGGCCGGGGGCAGATGCTGCGTCACGAAGATCGGCTGGCGCACCTCGGCGGGGACTTCGCCCAGCAACGACGCCAGCGCGTGGATACCGCCGGTGGACGCGCCGATCGCGATCGCATCGAACCCGGGCAGCGGCACGGGCGGGTGGATCGCGCGGCGCGGCGCCTCGACCGTCGCCGCCCGCGGTGCCGCCAGCAGGTCCAGCCGCGCCAGCAACACCTCGCCGAACCGGCTGGCGAAGGCGCCGGCGGCGGGCTTGACCAGCGTGTCGGCAGCGCCCAGCGCCAGCGCGCGCATCGTCACCGCGGCGCCATCGGCGGCGGCGCTCGACACCACCAGCACGCGCGCGCCCTGCCCCGCGGCGATCAGCTGCGGCAGCGCGTCGATGCCATGGGTATGCGGCATCTCCAGATCGAGCAGGATGACGTCGACCCGCTCCCGCGACAGGAACTCCAGCGCACGGCGCGCATCCGGCACCGCGGCGGCCAGCGCGAAGCGGTCCTCCGACGTCACGAACCGCGACAATACCGCGCGCGCCACCGCCGAATCATCGACGATCAGGACCCGCGGCACGGCAGCGGCGGCGGCATCCGGGATGGGAAGGGAGCTATGCACGTCTGGCTGCCTCAAAGGCGTGGTGGCGGGGGATCAGGCCACGCCGACGATCTGCAGCTTGCTGTGCAGCGTTTCGCGGTCGAATGGTTTCATCACATATTCGTCCGCCCCCGCCTCGATCGCGGCGCGGATGTGCGCCATGCCGTTCTCGGTGGTACAGAACACGACCTTGGGGCGGTGGGACAGCGTCTCGGTACCCAGGGCGCGCAGGAATTCCATCCCGCTCATCACCGGCATGTTCCAGTCCAGCAGCACCACGTCCGGCGTCGATTGCCGGCATTGTTCCAGTGCCTCGCGGCCGTCGGCGGCCTCCGTGACGGCGAAATCCAGCGTCTCCAGGATGTGGCGGGCGACCTTCCGAATCACCTTCGAATCATCGACGATCAGGCAGGTCTTCATGACGCGGTCCCCGCTTACTCAGTACACCGGCGCGTCATGCCCGATAACATGTTGTTTTGGCGTTAATGCGGCCGACGATCATTCGATTGCACCGGCACGCGCGACCAGCCGGTCGATGTCCAGCGCCAGCAACGTCTCCTGCCCGCGTTCGGCCACGCCGGACACGAAATCCCACGCCGCGTCGGACGCGCCGCCCATCCCGGGCGGTCGCGGTGCGATCTCCACCGCCTCGACATCCTCCAGCATGTCGACCGCGATCGCGTACAGATGCCCGTCGACCATCGTCGCCACGGCATGGCCGATCGCGCCGTCGCCCACGGGCCGCGGCGGCACGCCCAGCAGCTGGCGCACGTCCAGCACGGTGGCGACGCGGCTGCGCATCGCCGCCAGCCCGATCACCGCCGGTCCGGCACCGGGGGCGGGCACCGCGCGGTCCAGTTCCACCACCGATGCGACGCGATCGGTGTTGAACATCACGCCACAACCGCCGACATGCGCGATCAGGTGCAGGGTATCGGTCACGCGCGATGCTCCTTCAGCGCGGCGACCAGCGCGGCGCGGTCATAACGGTACAGCGGCTGCCCGCGCGTCCGGCTTAGCCGGATCGCCGGGCACGGCGCCGTGTCCGCCTCCTCCTCGATCGCCAGCGCGACCGCCGCGCGCTCGCCCGGCGGCAGCGTCCGCACCACGCGATAGCCCGATTGCTCGATCGCCGGCTTCAGAAACGTCTCCATCCACGCGCTGTGGCTGCCGTGCAGCAGGCACAGCGGGCGCTCGCTGGCGACCGGCACATCGGTGAACAGCATCAGCGGGTCGATCAGCTCGATCGGCTCGCCGGCGATTACCACCAGCCCGGCGACCGCGCCGCCGCCCGCGTCGGCAGGCGCCGGCGCGATCTCCTCGGGCAGCGGCAGTATCTCGATCGGCTCGGCGATCGGATAGGCCAGTTCCTGTCCGTCCAGTTGCAGGCGCAACACCTTGGCGATCGTATCGGCCCGCACGTTCTGGGCGTTCCACACCGGTACCGACCGCCCCTCGACGGTCAGCCACAGTCCTCCCGCAACGGCGCGAATCGCGCCCGGTTCGATGCGTTCGATGCGATCCACCGCGTCGGAAACGATCATCCGTCGCGCGCCGTCGACGTCGTCGAACAGCAGCGCCGGCACACCCTGTGCGACCGCGGTCTCGGCAACCTGCTCGCGCACCGTCTCGAATACCAGCCCGGCGCGCTGCGCAATCCCCGCGCAGTCCAGCAGCAGGACGGGCACGCCGTCGTCGGGCAGCATCTGCCCGGCATAGATTCCGGCGCGCATCACCGGCGGCGCGGCGGGCTTCACCACCAGTTCCTGCGTATCGTCTACCGCGTCGATCGCCAGCGCGAACCGCCCTTGGCGCAGCGACACCACCGCCAGATAGCGCGGCGACGCGGCGCCATGCGCCATGCCGATCACCTCCGGCAGCGACACCATCGACAGCCTCTCGCCGCGCAGCATCGCCACCGCGCCATGCCCGCCGACGCGGTCGATGCGCGTGCCGCCCTGCCCGACCTGCACGATCTCGTCCACCGACTGGCGCGGGATGGCGAAGCGCGTGCCCGCCACCTGTACCAGCACCGCATTCAGGATCGCCAGCGTCAGCGGCACCTCCAGCGTGACCGTCAATCCCTGCCCCGGACGGTTCGACAGCGCGATGCGGCCGCCGATCTGCTCGACGTTCGAGCGGACCACGTCCATCCCCACGCCGCGGCCGGACAGCGTCGTCACGTCATCGCGCGACGACAGGCCCGGTTCGAAGACCAGCGCCAGCATCTCGTCCTCGTCCATCGCGGGCAACGCCGCGATGCGCGAGGGCTGGGCCAGCGCCATCTTGGCGACCAGCGCGCCGACGTCCACGCCGCGCCCGTCGTCGGCGATCTCGATGATGATGAGGTTGCCGGCCTGCCGCGCGACGACGCGCAGTTCGCCCGCCCCCGGCTTGCCCGACAGGATGCGGTCGGCCCGCGCTTCGATGCCATGGTCGATCGCGTTGCGGACCATATGCGCCAGCGGGTCGCGCAGCAGCTCGATCATCTCGCGGTCCAGCTCGACGTCGCCGCCCTCGACCACCAGGTTGACCGTCTTGCCGGCGGCATGGGCGGCGTCGCGCACCAGCCGCGGCAGCGCGGAAAACAGCCCTTCCACGCGCTGCATCCGGGTGCGCGTCACGATATCGCGCAGGTCGTCGACCGAGATACTCAGCCGCTCCAGCATCGCCTCCAGCCGCGGGTCGTCGATCTGGCGCAAATGCCGGCCCAGCTGGTTGCGCGCCAGCACCATGTCGGACACGCCGCTCATCATCCGGTCGAGCAGGTCGACCGACAGCCGCACCGATCGGGTGCCGGCACGCGGCCCGCTCGCCGCGCGGCGATCGCCGTTCGCCGGCACGCTCGGCGCGACGTCGACAATCGGCACCGCCTCCACCGGCGTGCCATTTTCCAGCGCCGCGATCAGCGCCTCCTCGCCATCCTCCGGCACGGCGGCATCGGCATCGATCGCCTCCACGATCTCGCCGATGCGGTCGATGATCGCCAGGATCGCGTTGACCAACGCGGCGTCGGGCATGCGCTCGCCGCTGCGCACCGATGCCAGCGTGTCCTCTGCCGCGTGGCTCAGCCTTGCCAGCCGTGGCAGGTCCAGGAACCCGCAGCTACCCTTGATGGTATGGACGAAGCGGAAGATCGCGTCCAGGCGCGCGCGGTCGCGCGGGTCGGCCTCCCACCCCACGATCTCACCCGAGAGCGCCTCCAGCGTCTCGCGCGTTTCGGCAATGAATTCCTGAAGAAGGTCGTCCATGCGGTCCCGTCGCGTCCGTTCGCTCCGGTCCTGGCATGGTGGGGGTTAAGACCGCCTTTACCGCGGCTGTAACCCCGGTTTCGTCACGCCAACCGCGACGGCAGCGTCGCACCGAACAGCAGCGTGTTGTCCACCGGATCGGTGACCATCACCGATCCGCCGGCATCCGCGACGATCGCATGGACCAGGAACGCGGCGGCCGCACGCGGCGTCACCGATTCGCCGCCCGATCCGTCGGTCAGCGTGGCGCGCAGGTCCGGGTCCAGGATCACGCGCGGCCCCTCCGCGCGCAGTACGATCTCGGTCGTATGCTCGCCTTCCTCGGTCCCGATCGTCACCGTGCCGCCGCGCACCAATGTATCGCCGGCGATCAGCGCCAGGTTCAGCAGTACCTTGACCGCCGCCTTGGGCAGCTCGGCTTCCTCCACCGCCCATTGCAGCGTCAGCCGCTTGTTCTCCGCCAGCAGCCCCTCGACCGCGCCGCGCGCCTCGCGCATGTCCACCCGCTCGCCGAAGCCGCCCGCCGCGCCGAACGCCAGGCGGAAAAACTTCAGCTTGTTCGCCGACGCCCGCGCGCTTTCGCTGAGCAGTTCCAGGCAGCGGGTGCGCATCGCCGGGTCGGTTTCATCGGCCAGCAGTTCCAGCCCGTTGCTCATCGCGCCGATCGGCGACAGGAGGTCGTGGCACAAGCGCGAGCATAACAGGCTCGCGAAGTCGACCGGGCTGATGGTCATGGGTGAATTTACCTTGAGGACGTCGCAGGATGGCCGCCTTGTGGCGATTGCCCGCCGCCTTCGCAACCTAATGTGGCAAGCGTCACCGCAGCGAAGCGTCCGTGCATCGCACCGGCCGCCACCGCACGCCACGCCGTCACCTCATCCCCCGCGACGATGATCCAGATGCTGCCGTCAGGCGCCGCGTCCGCGGCATCGCGCATGGACGGCTCCGCCCGGCCCGACGGGTGCGAGTGATAATGGCCGATCACCTGCGGCCCGCCGCCGCGCGCCGCGCGATGCGCCGCGATCAGCGCGCGCGGATCGAGTTCGAAGCGGGTCGCCGGATCGTCCGCGACATTCGCGCACGGCATGATCGCGGCAATCCGCTCGCCGCTGCCCAGCAGCAGCCCGCACACCTCCCCCGGGCTGGCCCGCGCCAGCGCGATCAGTTCGTTGCGGTGCGCGATTGAAATACCGATCATCGTCGCCATCTACCACAGGACAATGAACCGGGGGGTTTCCATCATCGAAGCGACGATCGCGCCGGCCGCCGACGGCTGGCGGCTCGACCGCGCGCTGGCCGATGCGGTGCCGACGCTCTCGCGGGAGCGGCTGAAGGTGCTGATCAATGCCGGTCATGTCTCGCAGGACGGGCTGGCGGTGCGCGACCCATCGCGCAAGTCGCGCGGCGGCGAGGCGTTTGCGGTCGCGGTGCCCGCCCCCGCCCCGGCGCATAACGAAGCGCAGGACATCCCGCTGGTCGTGGCGTTCGAGGACGAGCATCTGATTGTCGTCGACAAGCCGGCGGGGCTGGTCGTCCACCCGGCCGCGGGCAATCTCGACGGCACGCTGGTCAACGCGCTGCTGCATCACTGCGACGGGTCGCTGTCGGGCATCGGCGGGGTGGCGCGACCGGGGATCGTCCACCGTATCGACAAGGATACGTCGGGGCTGATGGTCGCCGCCAAGACCGACCGCGCGCACGAAGGACTGGCGAAGCAGTTCGCCGCGCATACGATCGACCGGCGTTACCGCGCGATCGTCGGCGGGCGCCCGGTGCCGCCCGCCGGCACCGTCGATGCGCCGCTGGCCCGTTCGCCGCACAATCGCAAGAAGGTGGCGATCGTCGCCGGCGGCAAGCGCGCGGTCACGCACTATCGCACGCTGGAGCTGCTGCGCGAAGCGGCGCTGGTCGAATGCCGGCTGGAAACCGGGCGCACGCACCAGGTGCGCGTCCATATGGCGTCGATCGGCCATGCCTTGCTGGGCGACCCAGTCTATGGTAGAACAAAACAGGCTCACAAGCGCGTTCTGGAAACCCTGGATTTCCGACGCCAGGCATTGCACGCCGCCCGGCTCGGGTTCATCCACCCGATCACAAGCCACGCTTTGTCGTTCGAAAGCGTGATGCCGGCAGACATGCAGGAACTGTTCAGTCAGCTTGTCGTATAGGTTCGGACCACGCCGGATCGTGCCGCATCAGGGCGGCCCGGCGTTCTCCGCGAGGAAGGGAGACAAAGGATCATGGCAACCCGCAGCAACGTCCCGGCGACGATTCCTGCCCTTGGCGGGGAGCAAAGCCTCAATCGCTACCTTTCCGAGATCAAGAAATTCCCGATCCTGGCGCCAGAGCAGGAATATATGCTCGCCAAGCGGTTCCAGGAACATGGCGACACCGACGCCGCGGCGCAGCTGGTGACGTCGCACCTGCGGCTCGTCGCGAAGATCGCGATGGGCTATCGTGGCTACGGCCTGCCGGTGTCGGAGCTGATCTCCGAGGGCAATATCGGCCTGATGCAGGGCGTGAAGAAGTTCGAGCCGGATCGCGGCTTCCGCCTCGCCACCTATGCGATGTGGTGGATTCGCGCGTCGATCCAGGAATTCATCCTGCGCAGCTGGTCGCTGGTGAAGATGGGCACCACCGCGGCGCAGAAGAAGCTGTTCTTCAACCTTCGCCGGATGAAGGCGCGCCTTGACGCGTTCGAGGATGGCGACCTGCGCCCCGAGGATGTCGAAAAGATCGCCACCGACCTGGGGGTGACCGAGGCGGACGTGGTCAGCATGAATCGCCGCATGGCGATGGGCGGCGACACGTCGCTGAACGTCCCGATGCGCGAGGATGGCGAAGGCCAGTGGCAGGACTGGCTTGCCGATGATTCGCCGCTGCAGGACAGCGTCGTCGCCGACCAGCAGGAAGCTGACGTGCGCCACGACATGCTCGTGTCCGCGATGGAAGACCTGAACGACCGCGAGAAGCACATCCTGACCGAGCGGCGGCTGACCGACGATCCCAAGACGCTGGAGGAGCTGAGCCAGGTTTATGGCGTCAGTCGCGAGCGCGTTCGTCAGATCGAGGTGCGCGCATTTGAGAAGCTGCAACGCGCGATGATGCGGCTGGCGGGCGAGAAGCGTCTGCTGACCGCCTGAGCGGCACGACCCCCCGGCAAGAACGAATGGGGCGGTCCCGGCGGGCCGCCCTTGTTCATTTCAGGGGGACGATCACCTCGTCCGGGTGCGCGACGTTCAGTTCCTTGCGCACCAGTTCGTCGACCATGTCCGGGTTGGCATGGCGCGGATCGAGCAGGGTGACGCGGTTCTTCAGCATCGCGCGCCGCTGGTCGAGCGTGGCATATTGCTTCTCGCGCTGTGCCAGCTGGCGCTTGTAGTCGCCCAGCGCCAGCACGCCGTTCGGCCCCAGCACCGCATAGGCGCCGAAGAACACCAGCACCGCCATGAAGATCGCCGGCGCGAGCGCGCGGCGCAGCGTGGCTTTAAGCGGATGGGGCTTGCGGGGCATGGCACCGCGACTGTCGCGCGCCGCCATGCCCTTGGCAAGCGCCATCAGCCGCGCCGCCGCAGGATGTCGCGGCCGGCGTAATGCGCCACGTCGCCCAGCTCCTCCTCGATGCGGATCAGCTGGTTGTACTTGGCGAGCCGGTCCGACCGCGCAAGGCTGCCGGTCTTGATCTGGCCGCAGTTGGTGGCGACCGCCAGGTCGGCGATCGTCGAATCCTCGGTCTCGCCCGAGCGGTGCGACATCACCGCGGTATAACCCGCGCGCTCTGCGATGCGGATCGCCTCCAGCGTCTCGGTCAGCGTGCCGATCTGGTTGACCTTCACCAGCAGCGAATTGGCCAGCCCCTTCTCGATCCCCATCGTCAGCCGCTTGGGATTGGTCACGAACAGATCGTCGCCGACCAGCTGCACCTTGCCGCCGACCGCATCGGTCAGCGCCTTCCACCCCTCAAAATCGTCCTCGGCCATGCCGTCCTCGATCGACAGGATCGGGTAGCGCGCGACCAGATCGGCGAGGTAATCGGCCATCGCGCCTCGCTCCAGCGTCAGGTTCTCGCCGGAAATGACGTACTTGCCGTCCTTGAAGAACTCGGTCGCGGCGCAATCGAGCGCCAGCATCACGTCGTCGCCGGGGGTGTAGCCGGCCGCCTCGATGCTCTTCATGATGAAGTCCAGCGCATCGGTGGTGCTGGCCAGGTTCGGCGCGAAGCCACCCTCGTCGCCCACTGCGGTCGCCAGCCCCTTGTCGTGCAGGCCCTTCTTGAGCGTGTGGAAGATTTCGGAGCCGCAGCGCACCGCATCCGCCAGCGTCGGCGCGCCGACCGGCATGATCATGAATTCCTGGAAATCGATAGGGTTGTCGGCATGTTCGCCGCCGTTGATGATGTTCATCATCGGCACCGGCAGGACATGCGCCGCGACCCCGCCGACGTAACGGTACAGCGGCAACCCGCGCGCATCCGCCGCCGCCTTCGCCACCGCCAGGCTGGCGCCCAGGATCGCGTTCGCGCCCAGCCGGCTCTTGTTCTCGGTACCGTCCAGCGCGATCATCGCGCGGTCGATTTCGATCTGATCCTCGGCATCAAGGCCGATCAGCGCCTCGGCGAGGTCAGAATTGACCGCGTCGACCGCGATCTCGACGCCCTTGCCGCCCCACTTGCTCTTGTCGCCGTCGCGCTTCTCGACCGCTTCGTGGGCGCCGGTGGACGCGCCCGAGGGCACTGCCGCGCGACCGAAGCTGCCGTCTTCCAGCAGCACGTCGACCTCGACGGTGGGATTGCCGCGGCTGTCGATGACCTGGCGGCCGTGCAGGTCGATGATTGCGGTCACGAAACGATCCCCTTATCTGTTTGCCGGGAGCGGCAGCGCGTTCCGCCTCTAGCGGGCATGGTGCGCCGCCGCAACGCGATGGCGCACGACACGGGAACCCGACATGCCATCGTCGGGTTTGTTCGTTTCGACCTGGGAAGGAATGGATCATGGCCGAGCAACACGATCACGACACGGCGCCTTCGACGAGCAATATCGAAAATGGGCCGGTGACCGCCCCCGTCGGCGATACCCCGGCGGCGGAGCCGACGGCGGGCGGCACGTTCGCCACCGCGCGGCAGACGCTGGCGGACAATGTCGCCAAGGGTCGCGAACAGGCCACCGACAAGGCGCGGCTGTATGCCGAGGATGGCAAGGCCCGCGCCACGAGCGCGCTGGGCCAGCTGTCGACCATGCTCAACGACGCCGCCGCACAGGTGGACGAGAAGATCGGCGAGCAATACGGCCAATATGCGCGTCAGGCCGCCGATCGCGTCCAGGGGCTGTCCAGTTCGATCGATGCCAAGACCGTCGACGATCTGGTCGCCGACGTCCGCGAACTGGTGAAGAAAAGTCCCGCGGTCGCGGTCGGCGTTGCCGCCGGGATCGGCTTCGTCGTCGCGCGCCTGCTGTCCTCCGGTCTTGACCACCGCGACGCCTGATCCATGGGGCTTCGCGAACCGCTGTTGGAGGATCACAGCATCCCGCATCTCTTCGCGCGCCTGACCAGCGACGCGCGCGAGGTTGCGCAGGCCGAGATCGCGCTTGCCAAGGCAAAGGTCGGCGACATGACGGCGCGCTACAAGGCGGCGGCGATCTATTTCGCGGTTGCCGGGGTGCTCGCGGTGGCGGCGCTGATCGCGCTGCTGGTCGGGTTGATCGTATCGCTCGCGACGCTGATCGGACCGGGCTTTGCGACGCTCGTCGTGGTCGGCGTGACACTCGCCGTCGCGGCGGCTCTGGGTTACGCCGGCGTGACGAGGCTGTCGCGATGAGCGACGTCGCGGCGGCACAGGCCCGCGCCGAGGCGGCACGGCAGCGTTTGACCAGCACGGTCGAAACGCTCCAGACCCAGCTCGCGCCAGAGCGCATCGCGCGCCGCGCGGTGAGCGAGGTCAGCGAGAGCGGCAGCCGTGCCGCGCAGGCGTCGGTCGCGGTCGCGCGCCGCAATCCGGTCGCCGTCGCGGGCGCCGCGGCGGTGTTGCTGGCGGCGCTCAACCGAAAGCGCATTGCCGCCCTGTTCGCGCGCCCCGCCAAGCGGAAACCGCTCCTCTCCATCAAACGTTCGTCCGTTCACGGCCGATGAAGGAACCGATGATGACCGATCACCACGACACCCAGGCAGAGCACCACGGGCGCATCCGCGACGGCATCGACACCGCCGCCGACAAGGCGTCCAGCGCGTATGAAACCGCGCGTCACAAGGCGAGCGACGCGGCGCAGGTCACGGTCCAGACGCTGGAAACCAACCCACTCGGCGTCGTCGTCGGCGGCATGGCGCTCGGCGCGCTGGTCGCGCTGGTCGTGCCGCGCGGACAGCGCGAAAAGGAACTGCTCGCCCCGGTCGGGCGCAAGGTAGCCGCCGCGGCGGTCGCCGGGCTTGCCGCCGCGAAGGAGGCCGGGCGCGCCGAGCTCGACCAGCTTGGCCTCAGCAAGGGCGCGGCCAAGGATCAGGCCAAGTCGCTGCTCCAGGGCGTCGTGAAGGCGGCCACATCGGCCGGTACTGCGGCGGCGCAGGCGAGCAAGGAAAAGGTCAAGGGCGCCTGAACGCACGCAACGGCGCGCGGGACTTCAAACCCGCGCCGCTTCGCGGTAGAGCGGCCGACACAAGCGACGTCGGGCAGCACGTCGCCTCGCTATACGGGAGAGGAGATCGCACCGGCGGCATACGCCCGGCGCGATCTCCTTTTCTCCGTCACGGGTCGATCGCTGCCAGCCGTGTTTGCGATCCTTCCCTCCCTCAGGAACCGCGCATGAGCAAATTGCATCTGGTGTTCGGCGGGCGCGTCAACGATCCGCGTACGCTCGATTTCAACGACCTGTCCTCGATCGAGGTGGTCGGCATCTTCCCGGACTATGCCAGCGCCGAAAAGGCGTGGCGCGCGGCGGCGCAGCGCACCGTCGACGATGCCGAGATGAAATATGTGGTGGTGCATCTGCACCGCCTGCTGGAACCCGATCTGCTCGCCAAGCCGGCGCAGTGAGGCGCACCGGCCCCTCCGCAACGCGAACCGGAGGGGTCGGTCAGAACAGTTCGTCGAGACAGCGGTGGAAAGCCATCCGCTGCCGATCGGGTGACGCCACGCCGATCGCATCGAGGAACGCGCGCTCCGCTGCGGGGTCGAGCTCTCCCAGATTGGCGCACAGGATCGCGATATCCTGATACGGGTCCGCCACGCCCAGCAGGCCGACGTCGATACAGCCGGTGACGTGGCCGCGTTCGTCCATCAACAGGTTGCCGAGCGAGAAGTCGCCGTGCGTCACGACGCGCTGGTGCAGGTCGGGATCGTACAGCGCCTCGGTATGCGCCAGCATCCGTTCGGCATCCCAGCCGAGGTGATCGTCGGCGAAATCCTCGACGTCCACCTCCCCCGCCCCCACCCGTCGCCGCGCGGCCGCCAGCCGCAGCGCGGCGCCGGCCTCGAACGGGCAATCGTCCACTGGCAGCGCGTGAAGCTGCGTCAGGAACCCGGCGAAGGCGGCGACGATCACGGGCAGCAGCGCCGAATCGTGATCCAGCCACGCATCCCCGGTCCGGCCCGCCACACCGATGGTCAACAGCCAGGCGGCGCCATCCTCGTCCGCGAAGGCGACCGGCCGCGCCGCAGGGACGCGCCCCTGCAACCAGCGCAGTCGGACCGCCTCGTCCACGATCGCCGCCGCGACCGCATCGGTGCCATGTTTCAGGTACAGCGACGGCGCACCGGCGCGCGTCAGGCGGTGGATGACACCGCCGGATTCGCCCGCGCCGTCGCGATACCATTCATATCCGGCGAGCCGGGCGTCCCACGACGCCGGCAGGACATGGCGCGTCAGATGAACTCGATCTTCGACACGAGGTAGTAACGGTCGCCCGCCGGCACCGACACCTCCACCTCGTCGTCGACGCTGCGCCCGATCAGCGCGCGGCCGAGCGGGGAATTGTAGCTGATCCGCCCGCTCTTGGCGTCCGCCTCGGTCTGGCCGACGATCTGGTAGCGGACCGGCTTGTCGTCCTCGTCCATCAGCGTGACGGTCGCGCCGAACACGATCTTGTCGCCCGACAGATCCCGCGGGTCGATGATCTGCGCGCGACTCAGCTTGTCCTCGATATCGGCGATCGTCGCCTCTACCTGGCCCTGCCGCTCCTTGGCGGCGTGATATTCGGCGTTTTCCGAAAGGTCGCCGTGCGCACGCGCTTCCTCGATCGCATCGACGATCTGCGGGCGTTCGATCTTGAGGCGCTTCAGGTCTGCGGTCAGCTTCTCATAGCCTTCCTGCAGCATCGGCATCTTCTCGACGGTCGCCATCGCTTATCCTTCAAAAACGCTTCCCCGAGCGGCCCCCTCCCTGAGGACCGCCCGCACCATCCAAACATGTGGGGGATCAGTCGTGCGGCCGTGAATAATAAGACTGCAGCGGCCGCACTTCAAGCTTGCGGGTCGTTGCGGTCCGAAGCGCCTCGGCCGCTTGCACTGCCGCCGATGCGGTGGTGAAATAGGGAATCTTCCCGTTCACCGCGGAAGCACGGATCGGCTGGGAATCCTTCAGGCTCTGCCACCCTTCGGTGGTGTTGAAGATCAGCGCGATGCCGCCGTCCTTGATCCGGTCGACGATATGCGGACGTCCCTGAGCCACCTTGTTCACCCGCTCGATCGGCAGGCCGGCGCGCGACAGGTGATCGGCGGTGCCCCCGGTCGCCACGATGGTGAAGCCGGCCGCGACCAGCGCCTCCACCGCGGGGACGATCGCGGCCTTGTCGCCATCCTTGACGCTGACGAACACTGCGCCTTCGGTCGGCAGGACGGTGCCCGCGCCCAGCTGCGACTTGGCAAAGGCGGTGGTGAAATCGGTCGAAATCCCCATCACTTCGCCGGTGGACTTCATTTCCGGCGACAGCACCGGGTCGATCCCGGGGAAGCGGTTGAACGGGAACACCGCTTCCTTGACCGCATAATAATCGATGTTGCGATCGATCGGCGGCAGGTCGCACAGCTTCTCGCCCGCCATCACGCGGCTGGCGATCTTCGCGATCGGCGCGCCGATCGCCTTGGCGACGAACGGCACCGTGCGGCTGGCGCGCGGGTTCACCTCGATGAGGTACACCTTGCCGTCCTTCACCGCGAACTGGATGTTCATCAGCCCGACGACGTTCAGGCCGCGCGCCAGCGCCTCGGCCTGCCGTTCGATCTCGGCGATGATCTCCGCGGGCAGCGAATAGGGCGGGATCGAACAGGCGCTGTCACCCGAATGGACCCCGGCCTCCTCGATATGCTGGAGCACGCCCGCGACGACCACGTCGTCGCCGTCGCAGATCGCATCGACGTCCACCTCGGTCGCGTCGCGCAGATACTGGTCGATCAGCACCGGGGCATCGCCCGATACCTGCACCGCGGTCTGGATATAGTCGTCCAGCTGCTGGTCGCTGTCGACGATCTCCATCGCGCGGCCGCCCAGCACATAGCTGGGGCGCATCAGCACCGGGTAGCCGATACGGTTCGCGACCGCGAGCGCCTCGTCACGGCTGCGCGCGATGCCGTTGGCGGGCTGCAACAGGCGCAGCTTGTTTACCAGCGCGGCGAACCGCTCGCGGTCCTCGGCCAGGTCGATCGCGTCCGGGCTGGTGCCCAGGATCGGGATACCCGCCTTTTCCAGCGCGCGCGCCAGATTCAGCGGAGTCTGCCCGCCGAACTGGACGATCACACCGACCAACTCGCCCGACTGCTGTTCGACGTGCAGGATCTCCAGCACGTCTTCGGCGGTCAGCGGCTCGAAATATAGGCGGTCGGACGTGTCATAGTCGGTGCTCACCGTTTCCGGGTTGCAGTTGACCATGATCGTCTCATAGCCCGCGTCCGCCAGCGCGAAGCAGGCGTGGCAGCAGCAGTAGTCGAACTCGATCCCCTGCCCGATCCGGTTTGGCCCGCCGCCCAGAATGACGATCTTGCGCCGGTCGGACGGCTGCGCCTCATTCTCCGGCTCGCCGAAGCTGGGCGCTTCGTAGGTCGAATACATGTACGGCGTCCTGGCGTCGAATTCCGCGGCGCAGGTGTCGATCCGCTTGAACACCGGGCGCACGCCCAGCTTGACGCGATGCTCGCGCACCTCTTCCTCGGTCACGCCGCCGGTCATCGCCTTGACCGCTTCGTGGATCAGCCCCGATCCGCGCGCGATCCCGCGTTCCATGCCGCGCAGGTTCGCCGATTGCAGCGCCAGCCACGCCAGCCTTTTGTCGGAAAAGCCCATCGCCTTCAGCCGGCGCATCCCGGCGGCGTCGATGGGCAGACCCTGCTTCATCACCTCGGCCTCGGCCGCGACGATCTCCGCGAGACGCTCGACAAACCAGGGATCGAACCTGGCGATCGCGTTCACCTCGGCGACGGTGAAGCCTTCCCGAAGGGCTTGCGCCGCCACCAGCAGCCGGTCGGGCGTCGGCGACGCCAGCGCCGCCTCGATCTCCGCGCGCGGCGCGCCGACCAGCCGGTCGACCTGGTTGAAGCCGGACAGGCCGGTCTCCAGCCCGCGCAACGCCTTCTGCATCGATTCGTGGATGTTGCGGCCGATCGCCATCACCTCGCCGACCGACTTCATCGCGGTGCCCAGCGTCGCCTGCGCGCCCTTGAACTTCTCGAACGCGAAACGCGGGATCTTGGTCACGACGTAATCGATCGTCGGTTCGAAGCTGGCCGGGGTCGCGCCGGTGATGTCGTTCTCGATCTCGTCGAGCGTATAGCCGACCGCCAGCTTCGCCGCGACCTTGGCGATCGGAAAGCCGGTCGCCTTGGACGCCAGCGCCGACGAGCGGCTCACGCGCGGGTTCATCTCGATCACGATCAGCCGGCCGTCCTTCGGATTGACCGCGAACTGGACGTTCGAACCGCCTGTTTCCACGCCGATTTCGCGCAGCACCGCGATGCTGGCGTTGCGCATGATCTGATATTCCTTGTCGGTCAGCGTCAGCGCGGGCGCTACGGTGATGGAATCGCCGGTGTGGACGCCCATCGGATCGACATTCTCGATCGAACAGATGATGATGCAATTGTCCGCGCGGTCGCGGACCACCTCCATCTCATATTCCTTCCAGCCGAGCAGCGATTCCTCGATCAGCACCTCGGTGGTGGGCGAGGCGTCGAGGCCCTTGCGGACGATCTCGATGAACTCCTCGCGATTGTACGCGACGCCGCCGCCGGTGCCGCCCAGCGTGAAGCTGGGGCGGATGATCGCCGGCAGCCCGACCTTCTCCAGCCCGGCCAGCGCCTCCGCCTCGGTATGCGCGATCGACGAGCGGGCCGATTCCAGCCCGATCTTGTCCATTGCGTTGCGGAATTTCAGCCGGTCCTCGGCCTTGTCGATCGCATCGGCATCGGCACCGATCATCTGGACGCCGAACTTCTCCAGCGTGCCGTCGCGGAACAGCGCCAGCGCGGTGTTGAGCGCGGTCTGCCCACCCATCGTCGGCAGCACCGCATCGGGCCGCTCCGCCTCGATGATCTTGGCGACCACCTCGGGCGTGATCGGCTCGACATAGGTGGCGTCGGCCAGCTCGGGATCGGTCATGATCGTCGCCGGGTTCGAATTGACCAGGACGATGCGGTAGCCCTCTTCCTTCAGCGCCTTGATCGCCTGCGTGCCCGAATAATCGAACTCGCACGCCTGACCGATGACGATCGGCCCGGCGCCGATGACGAGGATGGAGGAGATGTCGGTGCGTTTGGGCATGTCAGTCCTGCAAATTCAGTGCGACGACCGTTCGCGTCTAGTTAGGATGGCGGAGGCAGAGGGACTGCCTCATCGCAACGCCCCCACGAACCGCTCGAACAGATAGAAGCTGTCCTGCGGTCCCGGCGACGCTTCCGGGTGATACTGCACCGAAAACGCCGGGCGATCGGTCAGCTCCAGCCCCGCGTTCGATCCGTCGAACAGAGACACATGCGTCTCGCGCGCATTGGCGGGCAGGCTTTCCCGCTCCACCGCGAAGCCGTGGTTCATGCTGGTGATCTCAACCGCGCCGTCGGAGAGCCGCTTGACCGGGTGGTTGGCGCCGCGGTGGCCCTGGAACATCTTGGTGGTCTTCGCGCCGACCGCGAGGCCCAGCAGCTGGTGGCCCAGGCAGATGCCGAACAGCGGCTTGCCGGTATCGAGCAACTGGCGGATCACTGGCACGGCATATTCGCCGGTGGCCGCCGGGTCGCCGGGGCCGTTCGACAGGAAGATGCCGTCCGGCGCCAGCGCCATGATCTGGTCGAAGGTCGCCTCGGCCGGCACCACCGACACCTTCGCCCCTGCCTGAACAAGGTTGCGGAAGATATTGTGCTTGCTGCCGTAATCGATCGCGACGACATGCGGCCGCGCGCCGCCCTCACCCGCGCCATAGCCGAAGCCGAGCCGCCAGATGCCGCCCTCCCACGTGCCGTGCGTCTCGCGCGTCACCTGCCGGGCAAGGTCCATCCCCTCCAGCCCCGGCCAGCCGCGCGCCATCGCAAGCAGCGCCGGCAGGTCGAACGTGCCATCGGGCGAATGCGCGACGACGCCATTGGGGGCGCCGCCGGTGCGGATGCGGCGCGTCAGCGCGCGCGTGTCGATCCCGGCCAGGCCGATGCGCGTGTGGCGCTTCATCCAGCCGTCGAGGTTCTCCATCGCCCGGAAGTTCGACGGCGCGGTCGGATCCTCGCGCACGATCATCCCCAGCGCGTGGGGATCGTCGGCCTCCACATCGTCCGGGTTCGCGCCGACGTTGCCGATGTGCGGGAAGGTGAAGGTGATGATCTGCCCCGCGAAGGACGGATCGGTCATGATCTCCTGATAGCCGGTCATCGCGGTGTGGAAGCACACCTCGCCAACCGCCGCGCCGGCAGCGCCGAAGCCACGGCCCCACGCCACCTCGCCATTGGCCAGGACGAGGACGCCGGTGGCACCCTCCGGTTGCGGGACGCGCGAAATGTCCGGCTCGGCCATGGTCGGCAAGCACTCCTCAGGTTGGTTTGCAGCAATGTCGCTAAGCCCCGCCCGCTAGACACCCGACCCCCTCGCGTCAACCGTCCAGCATCGCTATCGCGGTCGACATGATTCGAGACGACATCAAGCAAGCCCAGATCGCCGCCATGAAGGCGGGCGACAAGGAATCCCGCGCCGCGATCGGCCTGATCCAGGCCGCGATCAAGAATCGCGATATCGAGGCGCGCACCGGCGGCGCCCCCGCGGACGACGATGCGCTGGTGATCGAAGTCCTTCAGAAGATGGTCAAACAGCGCCGCGAATCGATCGCCATGTACGAACAGGGCGGGCGCGCCGAACTTGCCGCGGCGGAGGCCGCCGAAGTCGCGGTCATCGAACGTTTCCTGCCCGCGCAGATGAGCGAGGAGGAGACGAAAGCGGCGATCGAGGCGATCAAGGCCGACCTCGGCGCATCCGGCATGAAGGACATGGGCCGCGTGATGGCCGAACTGAAGGCCCGCCACGCCACCACGCTCGACATGAGCAAGGCGAGCGGGCTGGTGAAGGCGGCTTTGGCCTGATTTGTAGAACAGGAAGGGTTGGTTCGCGCGGAGGCCCGGAGAGGTGGCTCCGCGCGTCATCGCACCTCCCTTCACGACGGTGCGTCCGAGAGAGTTGCCAAGGCGGCTCGGATTGGCGCGGCAGGCGCGACATCTCTGCCCCTCCGCGCCTCTGCGCGAACCCCATCCCCCTTTCCTTCGCGGCTTCGCGCAAACAGAATCATTGCAATTTTTACCCCCCCGTGACAGGGCGGGTTACAATCGCGCGTGAGCCTCACCCCCGCCTTCCTCGACGAATTGCGTGCGCGCACCTCGCTGTCCGCGCTGGTCGGAAAAACGGTGAAGCTGACCCGCGCGGGGCGCGAGATGAAGGGCTGCTGCCCCTTCCATAACGAGAAGACGCCCAGCTTCTATGTCAACGACGACAAGGGCTTCTACCATTGCTTCGGCTGTTCCGCGCATGGCGATGCCATCCGCTGGATGACCGATCATCAGGGGCTGCCGTTCATCGATGCGGTGAAGGAGCTCGCCGCCGCCGCGGGCCTCGACATGCCCGAACAGGACGCGCGCGCCGCGCAGCGGGCCGAACGGGCAAAGTCGCTGCACGACGTCATGCAGGCCGCCGCCGATTTCTTCACCCAGCAGCTCGGCGGGATCGAGGGCGCGGCGGCACGCGCGCTCCTGGAACGCCGCGGTGTTTCGGCGGCGACGACGCAGGCGTTCGGCTTCGGCTATTCGCCCGATTCGCGCGGTCGCCTGCGCGCCGCGCTCAAGGATTTCGGCGACGCCATGCTGGTCGAGGCGGGGCTGCTGATCCAGGTCGAGGGCAAGGAGCCGTACGACCGGTTCCGCGGCCGCCTGATGATCCCGATCCGCGATCCGCGCGGGCGCGTCATTGCGTTCGGCGGGCGAATCATCGGGGAGGGCGAGCCGAAATATCTCAACTCCCCCGACACGCCGCTGTTCGACAAGGGGCGCACGCTCTACAATCTCGAGCGCGCCGCGCCCGCCGCGCGCAAGGCCGACCGGCTGTTCGTGGTCGAAGGCTATATGGATGCGATCGCGCTGGCGCAGGGCGGCGTCGGCGAGGTGGTTGCGCCGCTGGGCACCGCGCTGACCGAACACCAGCTGGAACGGCTGTGGCGCGTCGTCGACGTGCCGATCCTGTGCCTCGATGGCGACGGCGCCGGGCAGAAGGCCGCGATCCGCGCCGCGCATCGCGCGCTGCCGATGCTGGCACCCGGCCGCAGCCTCGCCTTCGTCACCCTGCCCGACGGTGAGGATCCCGACGACCTGATGCGCGCCAAGGGCAAGCCCGCGTTCGAGGCACTGGTGCGCGAGGCGGAACCGCTGGTCGACCGGTTATGGAAGCATGAACTGGCCGCCGAACCGCTCACCACCCCGGAACAGCGCGCGGGATTGAAGCGGCGGCTGTCCGATCTTGCCGGGTCGATCGCCGATCCGGCGGTGAAGTCCGAATATCAGGCCGAATTCCGCCACCGCTTCGACGAACAGTTCGCCCGCACCCGCCAGCCCTTCCAGCAGCGCCAGCCCTTCTATCCGATCGGGCAGCGCCGGTCGGAGCAGAGAGGGCCGGGACAGAAGTGGACCCCGCCCCTGCCCCCCGTGACCGAGGACGCGCGCCGCCTGCGCGCCGCGGGCGGGATCGACCCGATCCTGTCGAAGGCGGTCGTCGCCGGGCTGCTGCGCCACCCCGCGGAGATCGCGCGCCATATGGAGGTGCTCGGCTCGCTGAAGCTGGCCGATGGCGCGCTGGGGCGAGTGTTCGAGGCGGTGGTGGACGTCGCGCTGGCCGACACGCGCGCCGCGCCGCTTGATAGCGGGCGGCTTGTCACCATATTGGCGCAATCCGGTTTCGACACCATCGCCCATGATCTGCTGCGTGCCGATGCGATGCCTTACTCGTTCACCCGCGCCGATGCGGATGCGAAGCAGGCGCGTGAGGATCTGGACGAGGCGATCGCGATCCTGGTGACGCGACCGGAAGTGGATGCGGCTCTGGCGGAGGCCACCTCAGCGATGATGGAACGCTTCACCGACGAGGCGTTCCAGCGGCAGGTGGCATTGGTGAACGAACAGCGGGCGCTGGACCAGCGTCTTGCAAATCTCGTGCAGGCAAACGAAGACGCCCGCGCGCTTGGACTTGAGGACGATTGATGGCGAAGATGAACGGTGGCGGGGCGGACGATGGCGCGGAAGTGGCCGATGCCCCGCTGATCGACCTCAACGATGCGAACGTCAAGAAGCTGATCGCCCGTGCCAAGAAGCGCGGCTACATCACCTATGACCAGCTGAACGAGGCCCTGCCCCAGGACCAGATGTCGTCCGACCAGCTGGAAGACATCATGTCCGCGCTCAACGAAATGGGCGTGAACATCGTCGAGAACGAGGAGCAGGGCGAGGACGGCGAGAGCGAGGAGCGCGCCGACGACGACGAGGTCGATACCACCGATTCGACCGAAGACGGCAGTGCGCCGGTCGTCGAGAAGAAGAAGGAGACGATCGACCGCACCGACGATCCCGTCCGCATGTACCTGCGCGAGATGGGGGCGGTC
This sequence comes from Sphingomonas ginsenosidimutans, assembly GCF_002374835.1. Classification (GTDB taxonomy): domain Bacteria; phylum Pseudomonadota; class Alphaproteobacteria; order Sphingomonadales; family Sphingomonadaceae; genus Sphingomonas; species Sphingomonas ginsenosidimutans. The sequence goes on along the minus strand of NZ_NWVD01000007.1, from coordinate 114,698 downwards.
GAGCTGCTGTCGCGCGAGGGCGAGATCGCCATCGCCAAGCGGATCGAGGCCGGGCGCGACACGATGATCCTGGGGCTGTGCGAAAGCCCGATCACCTTTAACGCGATCATCGACTGGTCGACCGCGCTGAACGAAGGCACGATGCAGCTGCGCGAGATCGTCGATCTCGACGCGATGCTGTCCAAGGGGCCGTCGGCCGAGCAGGTCGAGGGCGCCGAGGACGACAGCGGCGAGATCAGCGCGTCGGCGACCGGCCCGCAGTTCAAGGAGGAGGAAGAGCCGGAAGAGGCGTCCGCCGACGAGGACGACGAGCTGACCGAGCGTCGCACGCCGCGCCCGTCCGACGACGACGAGGAGGACAATACGCTCAGCCTCGCGCAGATGGAGGAGACGCTCAAGCCGCAGGCGCTGGAGAAGTTCGCCAATATCACCGCGATTTACCGCAAATTCTCAAAGATGCAGGAATCGCGGCTGGAATCCATGGCCGCGGGCGCCGAGCTGTCGGCGGCCGAGGAGCGCAAGTACCAGAAGCTCCGTGAGGACCTGACCGCCGAGGTAGAGAGCGTCCAGTTCCACCAGACCAAGATCGAATATCTGGTCGACCAGCTGTACAGCTATAACCGGCGCCTTACCGCGCTGGGCGGGCAGATGCTGCGCCTCGCGGAGCGGCACAAGGTCGCGCGCAAGGACTTCCTCGACCGCTACATGGGCCATGAGCTGGACGAGGGCTTCCTCGACGCGGTCAACGGCCTCGACAAGAAGTGGACCGCCTTCGCCACCAACGAAGCGGGCGCGGTCGACCGCATCCGCACCGAGATCAGCGAGATTTCGCAACAGACCGGCATGGCGCTGGCCGAATTCCGCCGCATCGTGAACATGGTGCAGAAGGGCGAGCGCGAGGCGCGTATCGCCAAGAAGGAGATGGTCGAGGCGAACCTGCGCCTCGTTATCTCGATCGCCAAGAAATACACCAACCGCGGGCTGCAGTTCCTGGATCTGATCCAGGAGGGCAACATCGGCCTGATGAAGGCGGTCGACAAGTTCGAGTATCGCCGCGGCTACAAGTTCAGCACCTATGCGACCTGGTGGATCCGCCAGGCGATCACCCGCTCGATCGCCGATCAGGCGCGGACGATCCGCATCCCGGTCCATATGATCGAGACGATCAACAAGCTGGTGCGCACCAGCCGCCAGTTCCTGCACGAGCAGGGCCGCGAGCCGACCCCGGAGGAGATGGCCGAGCGCCTTTCCATGCCGCTGGAGAAGGTGCGCAAGGTGATGAAGATCGCCAAGGAGCCGATCAGCCTCGAAACGCCGATCGGCGACGAGGAGGATTCGCACCTGGGCGATTTCATCGAGGACAAGAACGCGGTCATCCCAGTCGATGCCGCGATCCAGGCGAACCTGAAGGAAACCGTCACCCGCGTCCTCGCCAGCCTCACCCCGCGTGAGGAGCGCGTGCTGCGCATGCGCTTCGGGATCGGCATGAACACCGACCATACGCTGGAGGAAGTCGGGCAGCAGTTCAGCGTGACGCGCGAACGCATCCGCCAGATCGAGGCGAAGGCACTGCGCAAGCTCAAGCACCCGTCGCGCAGCCGCAAGATGCGCAGTTTCCTCGACCAGTAACGCCGGGCGCTCCCTCGTGGGGCGCTATTGGCAACGTCCCGCCCACGTCGCCTCAGCGAAAGCTGGGGCCTTCCGCGTGCAGCGCGCCAACCTCCGCCTTGCAGCGGCAGAATCCTGCCGTTTCGGTGCCGGAACGATCAAGCAGCGGCAAAATTTCGCCGGGCGTAAACCCGCTCTTTACGTCGGTCGCTTACCCAAGGGGGCAACGGGACGCGGTGGTCGTCCCGGTTGGTCGCACAAGATCGGGAGTCGCGGTGATGGCGGTGATGGTGGACGGCCCGATGGCGGTCGGGTCGGCGGTTTCGTCGCGGCAAACGACCGGGCCGGCGGCGACGATCCGGGCGTTGCTCGCCGCAGACGGCAGCGCCGCGGCGCCTTACGCGGGGCTGCTCGCCTCGCCCGCTGCGATGCTGCGCGATCTGGCCGATGCGGTCTATGCGCTGTGCGTGGTCCATGGCTCGGCGCCCGGAGTGGTCGATCATGCGCTGGCCCGCGCAGGCGATCGTGAAGCGCTGGCGTGGCTGACCGGCGCGGCAGACGCGATGCGCGCGGAGCGTGCGTATCTGGCGCGCCTGACCGCTGCGGTCGGCCCCCTACCCTCCACCCCCGGCCACGCCGCGGCGGAGGCGGCGATCATCGGCCAGCGTCAGGCGCTGGCGATGCTGGCGAGTTCGGATCGCGCCGGCTGCGGCACCGGGGCCGCGCTGGCGCTGGTGCTCGATTGGGAAACGGTTCGCACGGTGCTGGACGGCTGCGCCGCGCGGCTGGGGATCGAGGGCGGGCGCGCGTTCGCGCCGGTAGTGCAGGCGGCCGACGCTTTCCTCGACGCCGTCGATGCGGCGCCCGGTGTCGAACGCGCGCTCGCGTTCGGCGCGCAACAGGTGCTGGCGCAGCATCGCGGCCTGTGGGCGTTGCTGGAATCGCGCGCCGCCGCGCGGGAGCCGAATTAAGCCGCGCGCTTGCGCCCGGCCCCAACCTGCCGCTACACCATACCCGATAATCGACACGATGGCGGGGCAAGGTAATGCAGCGGTTCGACGGCACTGAAGGCTATGTCGCCACCGACGATCTGAAAGTGGCGGTCAACGCCGCGGTCACGCTGCGCCGCCCGCTGCTGGTGAAGGGCGAGCCGGGCACCGGCAAGACCGTGCTGGCACAGGAGATCGCCAAGGCGGTCGGCGCTGATCTTATCGAGTGGAACGTCAAGTCGACGACCAAGGCGCAGCAGGGCCTGTACGAATATGACGCGGTGGCACGGCTGCGCGACGGCCAGTTGGGCGACCCGCGCGTCCACGACATTTCCAACTACATCCGCAAGGGCAAATTGTGGGAGGCGTTCGAGCGTGACACCCCTGCCGTCCTGCTGATCGACGAGATCGACAAGGCCGATATCGAATTCCCCAACGATCTGCTTCAGGAGCTGGATCGCATGGAATTCCACGTCTACGAAACCAAGCAGACGATCCGCGCGAAGGAACGCCCGATCGTCGTCATCACGTCGAACAATGAAAAGGAGTTGCCGGACGCCTTCCTGCGCCGCTGCTTCTTCCACTATATCAAGTTCCCCGACCGCGACACGATGCAGGCGATCGTCGACGTCCACTTCCCCGGCATCCAGAAGATGCTGGTCAGCCGCGCGATGGACATCTTCTACGACGTGCGCGACGTGCCGGGGCTGAAGAAGAAGCCGTCGACCAGCGAGTTGCTCGACTGGCTGAAACTGCTGCTCCACGAAGACATGCCGCTCGACGTCCTGCAGAACCGCGATCCGACGAAGGCGATCCCGCCGCTGCACGGCGCGCTGCTGAAGAACGAACAGGATGTGATGTTGTTCGAACGGCTGGCGTTCATGGCCAAGCGTCAGGCGAACAAGGGCTGACGCTGCCGCCTACCCCGCCTTCACTATTGTTTCCCGCATCTTCACCGCGCTACATCCGATCATTGGGGTGGCGTAGGCGGTGTCGGGAATGATCGAAAGCGGGTCGCTGGTCCCAGGAGTTCGGGTGGAGCGGTTCGGCCTGCCCGATCACACCGCCGCCCGGTTCGAAATGCCCGCCCCCGCGCTGCGCGGTTTGGTCGGCAGCTATCACGTCTTCGATTCGAAAAAGGAGTGGCGCGACGGGGTGAAGCCCTGGCTGCTGCCATCCTGGCCGGCGATCCGCTTCATCCTGGCGCCGGATGCGATCGCGCTGACGATCGGGTCGCGCCGTTACGATCCAATGCCGGTCGCCGCGCTGTACGGCAACGCCAGCCGCGCGATGCAGATGACGACGCATGGCGGCGTGACGATCGGCGTCGATCTGACCCCGCTCGGTTGGTCGCGGCTGTTCGATGCGCGCGCGAACGACTATCGCGACCGCGTGGTGCCGCTCGACACGCTGCTCCCCGCCGGCTGGGTCGCCTGCGCGCTCGACCGGCTGCGCGCGTCGGACCGCTCGACGCAGGTGAAGGCGATCCTCGACGATCTGCTGCTCGCGATCGTACGTCCGCCAGGCCGCGACGACGATCAGATCGTCGCGCTCCAGCGGCTGATCGCCAGTGAAGAGACGCGCGACCTGACCAGCGCCGCCGCGTCGCTCGGCATGTCGCCGGCGGCGCTGCGGCGGCTGTCGACGCGCTATTTCGGGTTCCCGCCCAAGACGCTGCTGATCCGTACCCGCTTCGTCCGCTCGCTGGTGCGGATGATGCTGGCGGGCGGCGGCGCGAACTATGCCGCGATGGCGCCGACCTATTTCGATGCCTCGCACTTCCTGCGCGATGCCGATCGCTTCCTGGGGATGACCCCGCGACGGTTCCTGCAACAGGATCATCGCTATCTCATCGCCTGCCTCAACGGCTTGGCCGAGGTGCGCCGCGCCGCCGCGGAACAGCGTGACGCCGCGATCGCCCGACCACGGCTGGTCGCATCGCAAAGCCGCTCCGTCGAAAAGCTGGTGCGCCCTTAACCCCTTGGGATCGCGCCACGACGTAGCGTGGCCGCGTCGTGATCCTCGTCCGATTCTCGCTTGCGTTGGCCGCCTCGCTCCTCGCCCTGCCCGGTACGGCGGCGGCGGGTCCGTCGTTGCTCGACTATGTCGGCCAATGCGTGCCGTTTGCGCGGTCGGCGTCGGGAATCCAGATCTACGGCGATGCCTGGACATGGTGGGACCAGGCGGACGGCCGCTATCGCCGCGGGCACCGGCCGCGCGTCGGCGCGGTGATCGTCTTCAAGCAGAGCGGACAGTTGCGGCTCGGCCATGTCGCGGTGGTCAGCCGCGTCGTCGAACGCCGCGTCGTCATGCTCACCCACGCTAACTGGTCGCGCCGCGACGGCCGGCGCGGCCATGCGGAACGCGACGTAACACTCTACGACGTGTCACCGGCGAACGACTGGAGTCAGGTGAAGGTCTGGTATCGCGATTCGAATGGACTCGGCAGCAGCATCTACCCCGTCGCCGGCTTCATCTATGGCGATGCGCCGCCGTCCGCCGAACTCAGCGGCGAGCATCCCGACGATGTCGGCGCGCTGATCGACGCCTATGTCCCCGGAGCGATCGCATCGCGCTGACCGCCGAACCGCGTCTTCGATAGCAACTCGACACGGGCGCACGCCGCGGGCATCATGCGCGCATGTTCCTGGCCTTTCTCGACGAGCTGCGCTCCGCCGGCATCCCCGCCAGTCTCAAGGAGCATCTGATCCTGCTGGAGGCGTTGCAGGCGGACGTCATCGATCGCTCGCCCGAGCAATTCTATTACCTCAGCCGCTCGGTCTACGTGAAGGACGAAGGGTTGCTGGACCGCTTCGACCAAGTCTTTGCCAAGGTGTTCAAGGGGCTGGAGACCAGCTTCGCGCAGGAAGGCGCCGAGGTTCCCGAGGACTGGCTGAAGGCGATCGCCGAAAAATATCTGACGCCCGAGGAAATGGCCGCGATCAAGTCGCTGGGGTCCTGGGACGAGATCATGGAGACGCTCAAGAAGCGTCTTGAGGAACAGCAGAAGCGCCATCAGGGCGGCAACAAATGGGTCGGCACCGGCGGCACCAGTCCCTATGGCAATTCGGGCTACAACCCCGAAGGCGTGCGGATCGGCGGGGAATCGCGGCATAAGCGCGCGATCAAGGTGTGGGATCAGCGCGAGTTCAAGAACCTAGACAGCACGCGCGAGCTGGGCACGCGCAACATCAAGATCGCGCTGCGCCGGCTGCGCAAGTTCGCGCGTGAGGGCGCGGCGGACGAACTGGACGTCGATGCCACGATTGACGGCACCGCGCGGCAGGGCTGGCTCGACGTCCACATGCGCCCGGAACGTCGCAATGCGGTGAAGCTGCTGCTGTTCCTCGACGTCGGCGGATCGATGGATCCGTTCATCAAGCTGTGCGAGGAACTGTTCTCCGCCGCAACCAGCGAGTTCAAGAACCTCGAATTTTTCTACTTCCACAATTGCCCGTATGAGGGCGTGTGGAAGGATAACAAGCGCCGGTTCCAGGAACGCACTCCGACCTGGGACGTACTTCACAAATACGGCCATGATTACAAGCTGGTGTTCGTCGGCGATGCGGCGATGAGCCCCTATGAGATCACCCACCCCGGCGGCTCGGTCGAACATTTCAACGAGGAAGCCGGCGCAGTGTGGATGCAGCGGCTGACCAACACCTATCCCGCCGCGGTGTGGCTGAACCCCGTAGCGGAATCGCAATGGGGCTATTCGCAATCGGCGAAGATCATCCGCGAGTTGATGACCGACCGCATGTATCCGCTGACGCTGGCGGGGCTGGATGCGGGGATGCGGGAGCTGACGCGCAAGCGCTAGCGTCGGATCCGCCCGTCATATCGGACCCGTTGCGGCATCCCCCCCCCGCCGCGCGTACGCACGTTGTTGATGTAGCAGCCGGCGCGCCATCAGCCGGCGTTGCAGAACCTGCGCGTTCACCGAAAACGATGGTAAAACGGGAATAGGGGGCTGCAGCGATGGCATCCTTGCGGCCACTCGCAGGGTGGCTATACCATGCATATGCTCGACGTCCCGTCCGATTGGCCATTATGGTTGGCCGGATATACTGGCATTTTCTTAAGCGGAGGCACAGCGCGCGTGCTAATACGCCGCATGAGCAGGCTGGGTAGCAGAACGGTAAACTATCTAAGCTGGCTTGCACTTCCCTCTGTTATTTTACTTGGCATCCTCGCATCTATCGCCTTAGATACATCTAATCTAAATTATGATATCACTCTAGGACTTGCCATCTTCATTCTGCCAATTTTCTTTGCGCCTGCGTTCGTTGTAAGTTGGGCTGGAAGTGCATTGGCAGGGCAATGGTGGCCTGCCTCTCGTTTTATCGATACAAGCAACGTCGGCCAGTAACGAAAGTGGCCGCTGTGCTTATTCCCGGAAACGAACGAGTGACGAGGATTCCGCTCGCCCGATCGCGCTGACGTCCGCCTGCGCGGACCGCGGTCCCAAAACCTGTTCCCGAATGCACTTTCCGGAAACCTCCCACGGGTACGGAGAAACGGCAACGATCGCGCCTGACAACCGACCGTTATCGGAAACCGGATTGTCAGCCCCAACGTCTAGGGCAGATCGACAATCAGGAGTATTTTCCGTTCGTGCTGAGGAGAGGCGGAGCGAAGTCGAAGCCTCGTCTCGAAGCACCTGCCCTTCGAGACGCCGTTTCGACGTTGCTCAACGGCTCCTCAGGGCGAACGGAGGCGATTGTCGATCCGCCCTAGACGTCCACGGGAGGCGCACCGCGGATTGCCCCCTTACGCCCCCCGCCCGCAAACCCGCCGGCCCTACCGCCGCCCGCGCCAGATCTTCACCGCCGCATCCGGTGACAGCCCGCCCTGGTGCGCCGGGCAGCGCGCGTAGCGGAAGCGGCGGTCGGTGCACAGCCACACCTCGTCCAGCCACCCCTGCCGCGTCGCAGTGATCCGCATCATGTCGGGGGTCATCCCGGGATTGGCGCGCGCGATCGCCTCCGCCAGCGCGCCGGCGGTCAGCGTCTGGCGCGACAGCGCGTCCATGTCGGGGAAGCGCAGCCGGCCATACATTGCGGTCGATCGCGCGAAATAGCGGTCGGGTGTGTATCCGGCCATGCACGTCCCGTGCTTGGCCCATTCGTGCTGCATCAGCTGCGCGGAGGGGGTGGAGCACAGGTGCCGACGGATCACCTGTCGCGACAGGATCGGCGTCGCGCGGCAATATTGCGGCCAGTCCCTTCCGATGCCGTCGGGCCACAGACCGTGCAGCGTAAAGCCGAAGCGGTTGGTGCCGCCGCACTGGAAACGGTTGGCCGCGTCATCGCCGCGGTTGCGGCAGAATTCCGGGTTCCAGGTGATCGCCAGCGTATAGCTGCCGATCGGCAGCCGGCGCGCCGGCTGGCTTTCGGTTGGCAGATCCGGATGCGGGCGCGGGATGGTGCCGGGGATCGCGCACGACAGCGTCTGCGCCTCCGCCACACCCGGCAACATCAGGGCCATCGCGGCGAGCGAGCGGGCGATCATGCGGCGTCTCCTTCGAAATCTTCCCCGAACCAGCTGCGCGCGTCGGGACGGTACAGGGCCATCACCGCCATCACGCCCAGCGCGACCGTGGCGATGGACAGGATCGCGGCCAGCGGCGGCATCGCCCCGTTCAGCATCGCGGGCAGGTTCAACAGCAGCCGCAGCACCGACAGCGCGGTCAGCACGACCGCGATCGTGCGGGCGATGCGACTGGCGCGGCGCGCGACGAAGAACCACAACGCCAGCGAGATCGCGACCGACAGCGCCAGCCCGGCGGGCAGCAGCCAGCCGAACCCGGCGGTCCGCGGATCGGCCGCCATCCGTGCCGACAGCACCGGCCAGCTGATCGCCCAGCCGATCACCGACAGCCCCAGCGAGGCGAGGTACAGACGCTCGAAAGACAGGATGGCAGGGGGACGCACGCGCGGTTCACTTCCCGTTGACGTTACGGAACGCCAGTGCGCCCGGATCGCGCGCGGCGCAAGCGGGGGCGATCATGCCGCGGCGAAATCCAGCCCGATGTCCGCCGCCGGCGCCGACTGAGTGATCCGCCCGACGCTGACATAGGTGACGCCGGTTTCGGCGATCGCGCGGATCGTCTCCAGCGTGACGCCGCCCGACGCCTCGGTCGGCACGCGCCCGGCGACGATCCCCACCGCCTCGCGCAGCATCGCCGGCGGCATGTTGTCGAGCAACAGGTGAGTTGCCCCGGCGTCCAGCGCGGGCGCGATCTGGTCGATACGGTCGACCTCCACGATGATGTCGGCGATCCCCGCCGCCTTGGCCAGTGCCGCCGCGGGGCCGACCCCGCCGGCGACCGCGACGTGATTGTCCTTGATCATCGCCGCATCCCACAGGCCCATGCGGTGGTTCTTCGCGCCGCCGGTGCGGGTGGCGTATTTCTCCAGCCGGCGCAGGCCGGGGATGGTCTTGCGCGTGTCGAGCAGCGTCGCGCCGGTGCCCGCGATGCGATCGACATAGGCACGGGTCAGCGTCGCGATCCCCGACAGATGCTGCACGGTGTTGAGCGCCGATCGCTCCGCGGTCAGCAGCGCGCGCGCGCCGCCGGTGATGCGCATCAGCGCGGTTCCCGGCGGCACCTGCGCGCCGTCGGCGACGAGCAATTCGATCGCCGCATCCGGGTCCATCCGGCGGAAGAAGGCGGCGGCGATCTCCAGTCCGCACACGATGATCGCGTCGCGGCTGTCCATCACGGCGGTGAAGCGCGCACCGGCGGGAATCACCGCGGCGGAGGTGACGTCGCCGCCCTCCCCCATATCCTCCGCCAGCGTCGCGGTGACGAACGCGTCGGTGTCGAACCCGTCGAGAACGAAGGTCATGGCAACACCTCTTCCGGTTCGACGCCCCACAGGCGGTCGACCTGGATGAACCCGGCCTGCCCCTTCACGTCGAAGCGGCACCAGCCGTTGCCGCACTGGCTGACGCGCCCGACGACGCCGGGCTGCGCGCGGAACAGGATGTGCGGGCCGCCGGGCCTGTCGCGCATTTCCGCCGGGTCCCCGCCCTGGACGATCGCGGCGCGGTTGTTGCTGATCATCGTGCCCAGCATCCACCCCTGGGTGCCGCCGGGATCCTCGATCTTGCGCCATTCCTTGAACGTGTCGACCACCCGCACGGGCAGGCCTGCGCGCACGTACAGCCAACTGGAGGGGAAGGTGCGGCCAGGCCCCGTGCGCATCCGCGCGCGCGCCGGGGCGATCGACGCGTAATAAGGCGGCTTGCGGTCGGCCGGCGCGGCCTCGACCGGTGTCGTCGCCGCCACGGCCGCCGCGACCATCCACATGCCCGCACGCATTACCCGATACCCCTGGTCATCCCCCGCCTGTAGCGCCCGGACCGCGCCCGCATCAACCGTTGACGCGCCCCGCCGGCTGGGCCAATCCGCTGGCATGGCCGACACGCGACGCTCCGCCCATCCCACGGTGATCGTCACGCGCGAACTGCCCGACGTCGTCATGCGGCGGCTGGAGGAATTGTTCGACACCACCAACAACCGCGGCGATCGCCCGATGACGCGCGACGAACTGGCGCGCGCGATGGCGACCTGCGACGTGCTGGTCCCCGCGGTCACCGACACGATCGACGCTGCGCTGATCGCGGGTGCGGGCGAACGGCTGCGGCTGATTGCCAATTTCGGCGCGGGCGTGAACCATATTGATCTGAACGCGGCGCGCGCGCGCGGGATCATCGTCACCAACACCCCCGGCGTCCTGACCGAGGATACCGCCGACCTGACGATGGCGCTGATCGTGTCCGTCCCGCGCCGGCTGGCGGAGGGGGAAAAGCTGGTCCGCTCCGGCCAGTGGAGCGGGTGGAGCCCTGGCGGGATGCTGGGCTATCGCATCGGCGGCAAGGCGCTGGGGATCGTCGGCATGGGCCGCATCGGTCAGGCGGTGGCGCGCCGCGCGCGCGCCTTCGGCCTGTCGATCCACTATCACAACCGCCACCGCCTGCCCAAGGTGGTGGAGGCCGAGCTGGGGGCGCAATGGCACCCCAACCTGGACGAGATGCTGGGCGCGATCGACGTATTGACGCTGCACACCCCGCTCAACGCCGACAGTCGCGACCTGATCGACGCGCGCCGCATCGCGCTGCTGCGCCCGCACGTCTTCGTCATCAACGCCAGCCGCGGCGGCATTCTGGACGAGGATGCGCTGGTCGCGGCGCTGGAGGGCGGGCGGCTGGCGGGTGCGGGGCTGGACGTGTGGCATCACGAACCGCGCATCGACCCACGACTGCTGGCGCTGCCCAACGTGGTGATGACCCCGCACATGGGATCGGCCACCTACGAAGGCCGCGTCGCCAGCGGCGAGCGCGTCGTCGCCAACATCCGCATGTGGGCCGATGGCCACCGCCCGCCCGACCAGGTGCTGGAAGGCTGGGTCTAGGGCGAGGCCCTAACACGCGGACATGTGACGAAAAGTTTCCCGCCGGAACCCATCGCCGCGCCGTCCTTTTGACCGGGGTCACCCACGCCGAAAGGAACCCCGCCATGAAGAAGATTGCCATCTCCGCTTTGCTGGTCGCGTCGGCCGCGTCGATGTCGGCCTGTTCGACGCTGCGCGGCGCCGCGATCGGCGGCGCCGGCGGTGCGGGTGTCGCGGCAGCGACCGGCGGCAGCGTGGAGAAGGGCGCGGCCGTCGGCGGCGCTGCGGGTGCCGTAGCCGGCACCGTCATCGACTGACCACCGCTACCCCGCTAACGTGACGGCGCGTCGCCCGCGATGGCGGCGCGCCGTTTGCATTTGTTGGGAAAGAGCCATGATCGCCATGCTGTTGATGGCCTCCGCCGCAGCCGCCGCCTGCCCTTCCGCTCACGCCGGCACCTCGCTGAGCGGCTTTGCCCTCTTCGACGGCCCGGTCACCGACAATGCGGTTCTCGCCCCCGACACGTCACGACGCAGGAACGGGAAGCTGGTGCAGACGTGGCGGGTCGATGGCGTCTATCGCGCCGGTCGGTCGCTCACCCTGCGCTGCGATTATCGGCGCCGCCCCCCGCTGTTCGTCCCGGTCACGCGCCGGATGACCACGTGCCGGGCAACATGGCACGCCGCCCGCCCGTCGCTGTCCTGTCGCTAGCGTGCACGCGACGCCGCCAAGACGCAAAGAGCGATCACTCCTGGCCGCCGAAGCGGTCAAAACTACCCATGCGTGAAAGCGAGCGGACGCTCCGGGGCGCAACCCGACACCTCCCCGTCTCCGGGCCTCCGCGCCTCCGCGCCTCCGCGTGAACCCACTTCTTCGCGTCTTCGCGTCAACCCTAACGGACCAACGCCGCCGCGCGCCGCAGGTCCTTTTCACGCCCGAACATCTGCAGGATATCCACCATCTCCGCACGCCCCGGCACGAACACCTCGCCCCGCGCCGCGCGCGTCACCGGGCGGACCGCCTGCCACATACCGTCGACGCACACCTCCAACCCGGCCATGATCTCCACCGGCAACGGCGCACCGTCGAGCCGTGCATAAGGGTGGGACCGGAACCGCTCGCTCGCCGTACCGGTCGCCACCGCGCCCGGCCACACCGCCAGCAACCGTTCGGCATCGGCCGGCGACAGCAGCAGGTCGACATCCGCCACCGACGTATCGACGCCATGCAGCACGACCGCCGCGCTGCCGATGATCCACCAATGGTCGCGCGCACCAGCCTGCGCCATCGCTGCCGCGACGCGCGCCAGCGTGGCGTCCAGCATCAGTCGCCGGTCAGGATACGATCGACCAGCTGCTTCACCGTCGGCACGAAGCCGTTGGAATAGAAGGGATCGCGCTTGAAGTTATACGCCGCATGGCCCGCGAACATCAGGTTCTGGTCGGTATCGGCGCCGTGCGCGATCTCCTGCAACGTCTTCTGGATGCAGAAGCTGCGCGGATCGGCCAGCCGCCCGGTCGAATTGGTCTCGGTATCCGCCCAGCTGGAGAACAGGCACTGGCTGAGGCAGCCCATGCAATCGGCCTGATCCTTGCGGATTTCCGCCTTCTCGCCCGGCGACACGAACACCAGCGTATTGTCGGGGGTCTTCAGCGCGTCGGTGAAGCCCTCGCCGAACCACTGGCGCGCGCGCAGCAGGTCGTTGCGCGTCACCCAGAAATTCTTACCCTTCACGCCCACGTCCAGCTGGAAGACATGATCCCCCGCCTCCTGCGTGGAAAAGGCGATCTGCCGCTCCGACCGCGCCTCCAGCGCGCGCAGGAACGGGTTGCGCACCGCCGACGAATAGAAACCGGTCGGGGAGAAACGATGGAGCGACACCTCGCCCTCCTCGATGTCCATCAGCTTGGCCTTCCACCCCTCGGGGATCGGGCTTTCCTGCGTCAGCAGCGGGCGCGTGCCGTACTGGAAGGCGATCTGGCCCAGTTCCGGGTTGTCGATCCACTCGTTCCAGTCGCGCAGGTACCAGACGCCGCCCGCCATCACGATCGGCACGCTGTCGGGGAGGCCGCCTTCGCGCATCGTGTCGCGCAGCGCCTTGACGCGGGGATAGGGATCCTCCGGCTTCAGCGGGTCTTCGGCATTGGACAGGCCGTTGTGCCCGCCCGCCAGCCACGGATCCTCGTACACCACCGCGCCCAGCAGGTCCGAAACCTTGGAATAGGCGCGCTTCCACAGCGCGCGGAACGCGCGGCCGGAACTGACGATCGGCAGATAGTTGACGTTGTACGACGCGGCGATCTCGCTCAGCTTGTACGGCATTCCCGCGCCGCAGGTGACGCCCGATACCAGCCCGCGGGTGCGTTCCAGCACGCCCTGCAACACGCGCTGCGCGCCGCCCATTTCCCACAGGACGTTGATGTTGATCGCGCCCTTTCCGCCGGCGATCTCCCAGGCGCGCTGCACCTGCTGCACCGCGCCCTCGATCGCATAGGCGATCAGTTCCTCATGCCGTTCGCGGCGGGTCAGCGCGTGATAGACCTGCGGGATGATCTTGCCGTCGGGATCGTAGCTGTCGGCATTGACCGCCGATACCGTCCCGATCCCGCCCGCCGCGGCCCATGCGCCGGCGGAAGCGTGGTTGGTGGCGGCAACGCCCTTTCCACCTTCCACCAGCGGCCACACCTCGCGGCCGGCATAGACGATCGGCTTCAGCCCCTTGAACACGCGATTTCCCATATCAGCAGAATGACGACGCGCGCCCGTATAAACCAATCGGGCCGCAACGCGACAAAATTGCGACTCATCCCAGGCACCCCGGTCGCCCCGCGGCCCCCGCGTACAGCGCGGCATAGCGGGCGATCATCACGCCCTCGTCGAACTCGGCCACCGCCTTTGCGCGGTTGGCCGAGCCGACACGCTCGCGCAGCGCCTTGTCGCCCGCCAGCGCCTGCATCGCGTCGCGCAGCCGCACCTCGCCGCGATGTTCGGTGATGAACGGGCGGTTTTCCGCCGACACCATCTGCGCCACGTCGCCGACCGGCGGGCTGACCACCGGCAGGCCCGCGGCCATCGCCTCGATCACGCTGATCGGCGCCTGTTCGGATCGCGACGACAGCGCCAGCATGTCGAACAATCCCATGAAGCGATACGGGCGGTCGAGGAAACCGGGCAAGACGACGCGGTCGTCGATCCCCATCGCCAGCGCCGCCTGCTCGATCGCGGCGCGTTCCGGCCCCTCGCCGACGATCACCAGCCGGAACCGCGCCGACAGGCCGCCGGCCGCGCGCACCAGCGCGGGCAGGTCCTTCACCGCGCGCAGCCCGGCGACGCTGCCGATCACCGTTTCGCGCTCGTTGCGGACGAAGCCGGGGATCGCCTTCGGATCGGGACGCTGCGCGTAGAGCGCCGTGGCGATGCCGTTGCCGATGCGATGGACACGCGCGCGCGGCTGCTTCCACGTGTCCAGCGCGATCCGCTCCAGCACGTCGCTCGGCACCACCAGCGCGCTGGCGGCGCTCAGCGCGAAGCGGCGGTACAGGTTGCGCTCGCGCTTCAGCCCGCCGGCCTCGTCCTCGTTGAAGCCATCTTCGTGGTGGATCACCGGCGGCATGCCGCGCCCGAACACGCGCCGCGCCATCACCCCGTCGATCGCCCCCCAATTGTACGTCAGCACCAGGTCGAACCCGCGCATGAACCGCGCGATCGCCTCGTATCGCGCTACCGACGGCCGCCCGGTCAGCGGCGGCGGGTCCTGTGCGATTTCATAGCGGATGCCTTTGGCGATCCGCTCGCGCGCGCCGTAATGCCCCGGCATCCCCGATACGATGACATGGCGGGCACGATCGCCGAAGGCGTTCATCAGCCGGACGGCCCGCGCCTCCTTGCCGCCCAGGTCGAACGTGGAATGAAGGTGCAGGATCGACAGCGGTTGCGACATGCCCGCGCCATAGCCGCGGAGGTGCACGCCCCGCAACGCGGGCTCTGTCACGCGCCGGCAGTCAGCGCATCCTTTGGCACGTGCGTGATCCGGCACGCCAGGTCCGCCTCGCCGCTCGCCACGATCCAGTGCGCGCCGCCGTCCACCACGCCGGTCGTGAAGACGACGTCGGTGATGTACATCAGGTCGTCCAGCGGTGCGGTCAGCGCCGCCGCCGGCTCCAGCAACGGCGCATGGCTGGTCGCGATCGTGCGCGACGGGTCGCGTTCGTCCAGCAGCGACCAATAGGTCCGGTAGATGCCCACG
Source organism: Sphingomonas ginsenosidimutans (assembly GCF_002374835.1). GTDB lineage: Bacteria > Pseudomonadota > Alphaproteobacteria > Sphingomonadales > Sphingomonadaceae > Sphingomonas > Sphingomonas ginsenosidimutans. Next base: position 99,456 of record NZ_NWVD01000007.1, on the reverse strand, counting down.
ATGCCGGACGGCTCGACGCCGTGCCATAGCGTCAGCCACCCGCGCTGCCCGTCCACCTCGGCCAGCACCGGCGGCGCCCCCCCGCCCATCCGCGCGGTGGCGGTGGTGGCGGCGTGCGGGCGGATGCCGGGGCGGTCGTGCGGTTTCCAGTGAAGCGCATCGGGCGATGTCGCCAGGTTGATCGACGGCCCCGCGCGCCACGGGCTGTCCGGGGGATAGGCGAAATACAGGTCGCCCAGCGGCCGCGTCTGCGCCCAGAATGCCCCGCCCACCTTCCCCTCGAACAGCAGCATGTCCTTGTTCTGATGGTCCAGCACGATGCCCCGCAGCGTCCAGTCGAGCGCATCGTCGCTGGTGTAGAGCGTCGTGGAGTGCCGCTCCGGGCTGACCGAGCAGGTGGTCATGTAATAGTGCCCGTCGACGCGGCTGATCCGCGCATCCTCGACGCCATAGCATTGATAGGGTGCGCGCGGCGCGATCGCACGGTCGTAGTGCACCGCCACCACGCGGCGCCCGTCGGCGTCCAGCTCGACCGGCAGCAGCCACGACAGCGACGTCAGCGCCATCACCCGCCACCCGCCGCCGCGCATCATGAACTTGCGCGGGTCCGACGTGTCGACCAGCGCAAGCGGCCAGGCGTCGAGCACGTAGCGCCCGTCGTCCCAGCGGATCGCATGGATATGCGAATCGCGGATCGGGTGGCGCAGCGCCTCGGCGACGCGCACCATCAGCAGGAGGTTGCCGTTGGGCAGGCGCGTCACGCCGGGGTTGAACGCGCCCAGCACATAGGTATCGGCATCGACCTTCCCGGCCAGCGGCGATCGCGACAGGTCGACGTCGCGCGGGTCGAACACGATCGCGTCATGGGGATAGGCCATTGTCACTCCACCGTCCGCCGAACCGCGGAGACGAACGAGCTAGACGCGCGGTTCCGACGCGCGCGCCAGCCAACGGCCGATCGCGTCATCGACGCCCGGCTCGTCCAGCGTCGGGGCGTGGCCGACATCGGGCAGCGTAAGCAGTTCCGCATCCGGCAGCGCGGCGACCATCCGCCCGGCGGTCGCGGCGGACAGGATGTCGGACCGCCCGCCGCGCACCACCAGCACCGGCACCTCGCCCAGCGCCGCCAGCGCGCGCCACATGTCCGGCCCCGCCTCCCCGCCCGGCAGGCGGAACGGTTCGGCGATCTTCATGTCATAGTCGAGGACGATGCGACCCGCGGAATTGAGCCGGTACAGCCGCTTGGCCATCCCCAGCCATTGTTCGATCGTCCAGCCGGGATAGACGTCCTCGTTCGCCTCCTGCACCCCGCGCGCGGCATGCATCCACGTCGGATAGGTGCTCGACCGGCCGACATAGCCGCGGATCCGCGACAGGCCGCCCGGCTCGATCTCCGGCCCGATATCGTTGAGCAGCGCACCCGCGATCCGCCCCGGCAGCATCCCCGCCAGCAACATCGTCACGATCCCGCCCAGCGATGTGCCGATCGCCGCGAACCGGTCGATCTTCTCCTGGTCCAGCAGGGCTGCGACATCCTGCGCATAGATCAGCGGCACATAGGTCATCGGATCCTTGGCATAGCCGCTGTCGCCGCGCCCGCGGAATTCGACCGCGATCACCCGCCGCCGCGCCGCCAGCCGCCGCGCCAGCGCATCGTAGTCGCGGGCGTTGCGGGTCAGGCCGGGCATGCAGACGACCGGCGCGACGCCGTCGGCATCTGCCGGCCCCGGATAGTCGCGCGCGTGCAGCCGGATGCCGTCGGCGGACCACCAGAAAAGATCGCGATAGTCGGCCATGGTGTCGCTGCGTCCCGCCCGTTGTCGCGCGGCCCATTGCACCCATGGCCGCTCGCCCCCCATATCGCCGCATGGTGTTCCCCCCGCAAGCATATCGGCCGGAACGCGCGATCGTGTCGCTGGGCGACACATTCTGGGATCGCGTGGCCCCGGCGGACTTCCCCGAAACGCGGCTGCGGTTCCGCAACGATCGTGCCGCGCGGCAGGTCGGACTGGACACGCTCGACGACGGCGAATGGGTGCGCAATTTTGGCCGGTTCGCGCCGTTGCCCGGCTCGCTCGATACGCCGCTGGCGCTGCGCTATCACGGACACCAGTTCCGCACCTACAACCCGGATCTGGGCGACGGCCGCGGCTTCACCTTCGCGCAGTTGCGCGATGCGGACAGCCGGCTGATGGACCTGGGCACCAAGGGGTCGGGCCAGACGCCGTGGAGCCGCTTCGGCGACGGGCGGCTGACGTTGAAGGGCGGCGTGCGCGAGGTTCTGGCCAGTGAGATGCTGGAGGCGCTGGGCGTCCCCACCTCGCGCAGCTTCTCGCTGATCGAGACCGGCGAGGCGCTGGACCGCGGCGACGAACCCTCCCCCACCCGCTCGGCGGTGCTGGTGCGGCTCAGCCACGGGCATATCCGCATCGGCACGTTCCAGCGGCTGGCCTATCATCGCGATGAGGACGGACTGCGGCGCCTCACCGCCTATGTCCTGCGCGAGCTGTATGGGGAGGACGGCGACGACCCGCTGCGGCTGCTGTCGCTGGTGGTGGAGCGCACCGCGCGGCTGGCCGCCGCCTATATGGCGGCCGGCTTCGTCCATGGCGTGCTCAACTCGGACAATATCAACGTCACCGGCGAAAGCTTCGATTACGGCCCATGGCGGTTTGCGCCGACCTGCGACCCGGCGTTCGTCGCCGCCTATTTCGACCATGCCGGCCTTTACGCCTTCGGTCGTCAGCCGGAGGCGATCCACTGGGATGCGATGCAGCTGGCGGTGTCGCTGCGCCCGCTGGCCGATGCCGAGCCGCTGATCGCGATCCTCGATACGTTCGGCGACCTCTACCAGCCCGCGGTCGCGCACGCGATCCTGTGGCGGCTGGGCCGTGCGCCGCTGGATGCCGCGCGCGATCGCGCGCTGGTACAGGCGGTGGAGCGCGCGCTGCGCGGCACCGGGACCGCGATCGACCGCTTCTTCTTCGATGCCTATGCGCGCGACCTGCCGGCGGACTACGGCGCTGGATGGGAGGAGGCGCGCAGCGCGCTCGCCGCTTTCCCGGTGATCGGCGATCGTGCCCATCCCTTCTGGTCCGGCGCGCCCTGTTCGATGCTGATCGACGAGGTCGAGGCGATCTGGTCCGCGATCGACGCGCGCGACGACTGGGCGCCGTTCCATGCAAAAGTGGCGCGGATCAATGAAATGCGTGAGGCGCTGGCGCGCTGCCCCTTCCGCAGCGCGGATAGTCGCGTCTAAGACGGCGCCATGGCAGACGTGATCTCGTACGAACCGGCCACCGGCGCCGAACTGTGGCGCGGGGAGAAGGGCGATGTCGACCTGGAGGTCGCGACCGCACGCGACGGGTTCATGCCCTGGGCGGCGCGATCGCTGGCGTTCCGTATCGAAACGCTGCGCCGCTTCGCCAATGTCGTGCGCCAGCGCGCCGACGCCTTCACCGATCTGATCGCACGCGAAACCGGCAAGCCCCTGTGGGAGGCGCGTACCGAGGTCGACAGCGTCATCGCCAAGGTCGATATCTCGATCACCGCTTACGCCGAACGCACCGCACAGCGGCGGATGGACGCGCCGATGAACAGCCGCATGGCGCTGCGTCACAAGCCGCATGGCGTGCTGGCGGTGCTCGGCCCGTACAATTTCCCCGCCCACCTGCCCAACGGCCACATCGTCCCGGCGCTGATCGCGGGCAATGCGGTGGTGTTCAAACCGTCGGAAAAGACCCCGGCCACCGGCGTGTTCCTGGTGGAATGCTACCACGCCGCCGGCGTGCCCGAGGAGGCCGTGCGCGTGCTGGTCGGGGGCCCGGCGGAGGGCAAGGCGCTGGCCGCGCATCCCGATATCGACGGGCTGCTGTTCACCGGATCGGCGCGCACCGGCATCGCGCTCAACCGCCAGTTCGCGGAAATGCCGGAAAAGATCCTGGCGCTCGAAATGGGCGGCAACAACCCGATCGTGGTGTGGGACACCCCCGATCTGCACACCGCCGCGGTGCTGGTGGCACAATCGGCCTTCACCACCGCGGGCCAGCGGTGCACCGCCGCGCGGCGGCTGATCGTGCAGGAACAGCTGGCCGACGGTCTGATCGCGGAACTGTCGCGGCTGACCGGGCGGCTGATCGTCGGCGCGCCGCACGACGATCCCCAGCCGTTCATGGGCCCCGTGATCGACAACGAAACCGCCGACGGCCTCACCGAAAGCTTCCTGGCGCTGTTGATGAAGGGCGGACGCCCGATCCGCCACATGGCGCGCCCCGATCCGGCGCGCCCGTTCGTCACCCCCGGCATCATCGACGTCACCGACATGCCCGGCCGCCCCGATGTTGAGCTGTTCGGCCCACTGCTGCAGGTGATCCGCATCGACGATTTCGACGCCGCCATCGCGGAGGCGAACAACACCCGCTACGGCCTGTCGGCGTCGCTGGTCAGCCAGACGCCCGCGCTGTTCGACCGTTTCTGGGCCGGCGCGCGCGCCGGGATCGTCAACTGGAACAAGCCGACCAACGGTGCGTCTTCCTCGGCGCCGTTCGGCGGCGTCGGCTGGTCCGGCAATCACCGGCCCAGCGCCTATTACGCCGCCGATTATTGCGCCTATCCGGTCGTTTCGAACGAAGCGGATGCGGCGCGTGCGGCGATCGGCATCGGGCTGGCCGACGGCTGACGCGCCCGGCACGGGCATCACGGGGGAAAGACGGGCATGGCAAGCGGACTGGTCGCACTGCTGGACGATATCGCGGGGCTGACCCGGCTGGCGGCGGCCTCGCTCGACGATGTCGGCGCCGCCGCGGGCAAGGCGGGGGTGAAGGCCGCGGGCGTGGTGGTGGACGATACTGCGGTCACCCCGCGCTACGTCGTCGGCCTCTCGCCGCAGCGCGAGCTGCCGATCATCGGCAAGATCGCGCTCGGTTCGATCCGCAACAAATTGCTGTTCCTGCTGCCCGCCGCGCTGATCCTCAGCGCGCTCGCCCCATGGGCGATCACCCCGCTGCTGATGGCCGGCGGCGCGTATCTGTGTTTCGAGGGCGCCGAAAAGGTGATCGAGGCGCTGTCCGGCGGGCATGAGGAAGAAGCGGCAGACGCTGGCCTCGACCCGGTCGCGCTGGAAAACCAGAAGGTCGCCGGCGCGATCCGCACCGATTTCATCCTCTCGGCGGAAATCATGGCAATCGCCCTGTCGGAGGTCGCCGATTCGCCGCTGGTGACGCAGGCGCTGGTGCTGGCGCTGGTCGCGGTGGCGATCACCGCGGGCGTCTACGGCGTCGTCGCGCTGATCGTGAAGGCGGACGACGTCGGCCTGTACCTGGCACGCACCGGGTCGGGCGCGCTGCGCGCGATCGGGCGCGGACTGGTGAAGGGCGTGCCGGTGCTGATGCGCTGGCTGGCGGTGATCGGCACCGCCGCGATGATCTGGGTCGGCGGCGGCATCCTGCTCCACGGCGCGGAGGAACTGGGCCTCGCCGCGCCGGCGCATCTCGTCCACGACGCATCGGAAGCCGCCGCGCATCTGGTGCCGGCGATCGGCGGCGCGTTGGCGTGGATCGTCACCGCGCTGGCGTCCGGCATCATCGGCCTTTTGATCGGCGGCGCGATCGCGTTGGCGCTGCACCGCCTCCACGCCGCCCGCGCACATTAAGAGCCCGCCAACGGCGTTCAGGGATCGAAATTGGTCGTTACGGATTGAGAACCATCACCGTGGATGAGGATGGGGGACGATCGGGTGCGCCGTTTGCTGTTGCTGACCCTGATCCTGCCCGTCGCGGCGTGCCACCGGCCGCAGGATCATCCCGCGCCCCCGCGCGTCGACACCGAAAACGCGAAGCTGCCGGACCAGTCCTCGACGATCACCGTCCCGGTCGTCGCCGATATGGGGCAGCTGGAACGCGGGCTGGAAAAGGAATTGCCGCGCACGCTGTGGACCATCGACGAGCAGCGCGACCGTTGCGTCGCGGGGCGGCGGATCGGCAAGCTCAAGGTGACGCCCGACCTCGGCTGCCGGCTGGTCGGGCGCGTCACCCGCGGCGCGATTGCGTTGTCGGGCAGCGGGGAGCGGCTGCGCATCGTCATGCCGGTGCGCGCGTCGATCTCCGCGCGGAAAGTGGGCGGCGTCGTCAGCGAAACCGCCACCGGCAGTGCGACCGTGCGCGCGACCGCGCGGCTGCGCATCGTCGGCAACTGGCAACCGACCGCGACCGTCGACCTCGACTATGACTGGCGCGAGGAACCCGGCATCGACATCGCCGGCCAGCGCATCACCTTCACCTCCAAGGCGGACGAGAAGCTGAAGCGCGTTGTCGCCGACCTGGAACGCGACCTGCCGCGCCACCTGGCGAAGCTGGGATTGCGCGCGCAGCTGGCGGATATCTGGGCGAAGGCGTTCACCTCGATCGAACTGAGCAAGCGCAATCCGCCCGCCTGGCTGCGCATCGCGCCGCGCACGCTCGGCTTCGGCGGCTATCGGATCGATGGGCGACGGCTGACGCTGCTACTGTCGGCAGAGGCGCTGACGCAAACCTTCGTCGGGCAACGCCCGGCCGATCCGCCCGTCACTCCCCTTCCCCCGCCGGGGCGCGTCTCGGGCCAGCCGGGGCTGCGCTTCTTCGTCCCGGTGCTCGCCGACTACGCGCAGCTCGAACCGGTGGTGCAGCGGACGCTGGCCAAGCTGGCGGCGCGCGGCATCACGCTCGCCGGGATCGGCCGCGTCGATGCCGAATTCGGAAAGGTCACCGTCTACGCCACCACCGGCGGGCGGCTGGCGATCGGCGTCACTGCGAAGGTGCGCACCCACGACGGGTCGATCGGGCCGACCAGCGGCGAGGTATGGCTGTCGGCGCTCCCTTATAACGAGCCCGGGTCGCAGCTGGTGCGCGCCCGCGACGTCTCGCTCGTGACCCGCACCGATTCGACCGCGGTCGACCTGCTCGTCCACCTGTTCGACGATGCGCAGGTCCATGACGCGATCGCACTGGCGCTCCAGCACGATTTCGCGCCCGATTATCAGAAGGTGATCGGCAAGGCACAACGCGCGATCGGCCACCGGCAGGAAGGCGATTTCCTGCTTTCCACCGACGTCACGCGCGTCACCAACGGGCAGTTGCAGGTGACCGGCGCGGGCCTGTTCATGCCCGTCCGGGCGGAAGGAAGCGCGCGGATCGAATACCGTCCGCGCTGAATAGCCCCATTTTGCCGCCGCGACTCGCGTCGCGCCACGTGTTTTACCCCGTCTGGAACGCGTCAGAAGCCCGCGTAATCGCTGAATCGCGTGATCGTGGGGTCAAATTTGAGCACCACCTTGCCGGTCGCGCCGTGACGCTGCTTGGCGACGATCAGCTCCGCCAGCCCGTACACACGCTCCATTTCCGCCGCCCAGCGGGCATGTTCCTCGAACACCTTGGCATCGTCGCCCTCCATCGGGCGCTTCGGTTCGCGCTGCGCTATATAATAATCCTCGCGGAACACGAACCACACCATGTCCGCGTCCTGCTCGATCGACCCGGATTCGCGCAGATCCGACAGCATCGGGCGCTTGTCCTCGCGGCTTTCCACCGCGCGGCTCAGCTGCGACAGCGCCAGCACGGGGACGTTCATGTCCTTGGCCAGCGTCTTCAACCCGCGCGAGATTTCGGAGATTTCCTGCACGCGGTTGCCGTCGCCCTTGCCCGATCCGGTCAGCAGCTGGAGGTAATCAACCACCACCAGCCCGATCTCGTTATTGTGGCGCCGCTGCAACCGCCGCACGCGCGTGTGCAGCGACCCGATCGTCAGCCCGCCGGTATCGTCGATGAAGAACGGCAGATTCTCCAGCTCCGCCGCCGCCGCCGCCAGCTGTTCGAACTCCTGCTTGCTGATCTTGCCCATGCGCAGCGCCTCGGAACTGATCCGCGACTGTTCCGCCAGGATACGGGTGGCCAGCTGGTCGGCGCTCATTTCCAGGCTGAAGAACGCCACCTTCGCGCCCACCGACTTGCTGGGCGGGATGCCGTCGCGCATGTCGCGCATCCACCGCTGCGCCGCGTTGAACGCGATGTTCGTCGCCAGCGAGGTCTTGCCCATGCCCGGTCGCCCGGCCAGGATCATGAGGTCGGAATGGTGCATGCCGCCGATCTTGGCGTTGACGCTGTCCAGACCGGTGGTGACGCCGGACAGGTTGCCGCCCCAGTTGAGCGCCTTCTCCGCCATCTTCACGGCCATCGTGCTGGCCTGGGCGAAGCTCTTGACGCTGCTTTCCGTCGCGCCTTCGGCGGAGACGCGGAACAGCTCTTCCTCCGCCGCCTCGATCTGCGCGCGCGGATTCACCTCCTGGCTGGTGTCCATCGCACGGTCGACCATCTGGTGCCCCACCGACACCAAGGCGCGCAGCATGGCGAGGTCGTAGATCTGCGTCGCGAACTGCCGCGCACCGATCAGCCCCGCACCCGATCCGGTCAGGCTGGCGAGATAGCCGACCCCGCCCAGCTCGCGCATCCCCTCGTCCGCCTCGAACATCGGGCGCAGCGTCACCGGGGTCGCCAGCATGTCCTGCGCGCGCAACGACTTGATCGCGGCGAAAACGCGCCCGTGCACCGGTTCGAAGAAGTGCACCGGCTCCAGCCGGTCGACGATATCGTCGGCCAGCCGGTTGTCGATCATCATCGCCCCCAGCATCGCGGCCTCCGCCTCGACGTTGCGGGGCAGCTGAACGGGTTCGGCCGGAGCCGGTTGCGGGAACGCCAGAGTCGCCATTGACCGGCATATAGCGCGCGCCGCGACGGGTAGGACAGCCCCGCCGGCGCGAAAGCTGTGGATAGCCTGCATTGTCGGGCGGACCGTTCGCCTCTATCGGCAGGCGCATGGCCGATCCGCGGATCATCGACATCGAACTGGACGAACGCACCATCCTGTGGCGGTCGGCGGATATCGAGCAGGAACGCCGGATCGCGATCTTTGACCTGATCGAGGGCAATCACTTCGCGCCGCAGCGCCAGCACCCGGACGGCTATGCCGGTCCGTACCGCGTGCGCCTGTCGGTGGAGGAAGGGCGGCTGGCGATCGAGATCAAGCGCGAGGACGGCACTCCGCTGGAGGTGCTGGTGCTGGGCCTCGGCCGCTTCCGCCGCCCGATCCGCGACTATTTCGCGATCTGCGACAGCTACTTCCAGGCGATCCGCCAGTCGACGCCGCAACAGATCGAAACGGTCGACATGGCACGGCGCGGCATCCACAACGATGCCGCGACGCTGCTGATGGAGCGGCTGGACGGCAAGATCGAGATCGACTTCGACACCGCGCGGCGGCTGTTCACGCTGATCTGCGTGCTGCACATCAAGGCTTAGACGGGTACATCATTCATGTGGGGTCTGGGACGGTTCGTGCTGATCGTCGCTGCGCTGGCGCTCTCCGGCGTCGCGGCATGGCGGGTGGCGATGCGCTGGCATCCCTCGACCGAAACCTATCCGGTGCAGGGCGTCGACGTGTCCGAACGCACCGGCGCGATCGACTGGCCGGTGCTGAAGGGCGCCGGCGCCGATTTCGGCTATGCGGTGGCGACGACAGGCGCGGGCCAGCGCGACCATGCGTTCCTGACCCATTGGGATGCGATGGCGGCGGCCGGCGTGCGGCGCGGCGCGATCCACGTCTTCTCCTTCTGCCAGCCCGCGCGGGCGCAGGCGGATGCGTTCAACACGCTGGTCCCGCGCGATCCCACCGCGCTGCCCGCCGCGATCGACTTTTCCTATGATGACGGCTGCGCCGACCGCCCCGAGCGCGCCGCGTTGATCGCCGACGTGGCGGAAATGATCCGCCGCATCGAATCGCACACCGGCAAGCCTGTGCTGCTTAAGGTAACGCGCGCGGTGGAGGGCGATTATCGCCTGACCGAGGCGTTCCGCCGCAGCCTGTGGGCGGAGGGCAATTTCCTGAAGCCCGGCTATGGCGCGCGCGGCTGGCGGATGTGGCGCGCCAGCGACGTGCGGCGTATCGACGGGGCCGAAGGACCGGTGAACTGGGACGTGGCGGTGGCGCAATGACCGATGACAACGAAGCGACGCGGCTGATCGCGATGGCCCGTACGGCCGCGGCGAATGCCCACGCGCCCTATTCGCGCTTCGCGGTGGGGGCCGCGGTGCTGCTGACCGATGGCAGCGTGGTGACCGGCGCCAATGTCGAAAACGCCAGCTACGGCCTGTCGCTATGCGCCGAAACCGTCGCGATCGCCACCGTGGCGGCGCAAGGGCGGCTGCGCGAGGTGGTGGCGGTGGGCGTCATCGGCGGCGCGATGGACGCGGACGGCCGTGCCACCGGCAGCGATCCGGTGCGCCCGTGCGGCCGCTGCCGGCAAGTGCTGAACGAGGCGGCACAACTGAGCGGCAACGACCTGCGCGTCCATTGCGCGGGTGCGCAGGGCGATCGAATCGCCAGCTATCGCCTGTCCGACCTGTTGCCCGATGCCTTCGGGCCGGCGGACCTGGGCATCGCCTGAGCGGTACGAACGCGGGGAGCGGCGAACGATCGCGGTTCGGCGGACGGTGCGCCGTGGCCCTCCACGACGCGCCGAACCGCTCCCCTCACGCCGCGGCGTGTGCCAGCCGGTCGACCATCCCCGCCAGCCGGCGGTCGATGATCTCCTCGGCCTCCGCGACGATGCGGTCGACCAGTTCCTTGACCGTCGGCACGTCGTGGATCAGTCCCTGCACCATGCCCGCGGACCAGATGCCGTCGTCGGTGTCGCCCCGCTCCATCGCGGCCACGCCGCGCTTGCCCGCGACCAGATGCTGGACGTCCTCGAACTTCGCGCCGCCGGCGCGTTCGATCGCGACGACTTCCTCCGACACCTTGTTCTTCATCACACGGGCGGTGTTGTGCAGCGTGCGGAAGATCAAATCGGTCTGGCGTTCGTCGTTGGCGACCATCCGCTGCTTGAAGCTATCGGGGATCTGCGCTTCCTGCGTCACGCAGAAGCGCGTGCCCATGTTCACACCGTCGGCGCCCAGCGCCAGAGCGGCGACCAGCCCGCGCCCGTCGGCAAACCCGCCCGACGCCAGCATCGGCACCGTCACCTTGTCGGCGGCGGCGGGGATCAGGATCAGGCCGGGGATGTCATCCTCGCCCGGATGGCCGGCACATTCGAAGCCGTCGATGCTGATCGCATCCGCGCCCATCCGCTCCGCCGACAGCGCGTGGCGCACCGCGGTGCATTTGTGGATCACCTTGATCCCGTGCGCCTTGAAATCGTCGATATGCTCCTGCGGCTTGTAGCCTGCGGTCTCGACGATCTTGACGCCGCCCTCGATGATCGCGCGGCGATATTCGGCATAGGGCGGCGGGTTGATCGTCGGCAGGATCGTCAGGTTCACGCCGAACGGCTTGTCGGTCAGGTCGCGGGTGCGGCGGATCTCGTTCGCCAGCTCCTCCGGAGTCGGCTGGGTCAGCGCGGTGATGAAACCCAGCGCACCGGCATTGGCAACCGCGGCCACCAGCTGCGCCTTGCCGACCCACTGCATACCGCCCTGTGCGATCGGATATTCCACACCAAACGCCTCGGTGAACCGCGTCTTCAGCATCGTCCCTCTCCCGCAAATCGTACGTAACATCTGTTATGCTGGCATCGCCCGCGACCGCAAGTCCCTTTACGACAGCGCCTGCCAGCCGGTGCGCGGGCGAATCTGCGGTTCGACGCGATAGTCGACGTCGTTCCAGTCCAGCGAGTCGAACTCGGCCCGACGCGGTCCCATGTAGCCGAACAGGAACGCGGCCACCTTGCGCATCTGGATCTCCTCCGCGCCCTCAGTGATGCGATAGCGGCGGTGGTGGCGATAGATGTGTTCGAACGGCTTGTGCCGGGAATAACCGATCCCGCCGTGCACCTGCATCGCGCGATCGGCCGCCTCGCACGCCAGCCGGTTCGCCCAGTAATTGCACATGCTGACCTTGTCGGACAGGTGCCGTTCCACCTCCTTGTGCTGCATCTGGTCCATCTGCCACGCGGTCTTGCGGATCAGCAGCCGCAGCATCTCCGCCTGCGTCGCCAGTTCCACCAGCGGGAACTGGATCGCCTGGTTGCGCGACAGGTCCTCGCCGAACGGCTGGCGCTGGCGGGCGTAGCGGACCGCTTCCTCGATGCAGTAAACGGCCGCGCCCAGGCTGCCGGCGGCCTGGCGGATGCGGTTTTCGTGGACGAAGCTCTGCGCCAGCGGCAGGCCGTTGTCCGGTTCACCGAAGATCGCGCTGTCGGGCACCCATACGTCGGTGAAGCTGACGCGCGGGTGATCGGTGGGCATGTTGAACGTCCACAGATATTCCTCCACCTGCACCCCCGGCGCATCGGCGGGCACCAGGAAACAGGTGATCCCGCGCGCCGCGCCGTCCTCCCCGCTGGTACGGGCGAACAGCGCGCAATGCGTGGCGACATGCATCCCGGTCGTCCACATCTTCTCGCCGTTGAGCAGCCATCCGCTGCGCCCGTCACGCTCGGCGCGGACGCCGCGCGTCTCCATGTGCGTCGCGTCCGAGCCGTGGCGCGGTTCGGTCAGGCCGAAGGTGATTCGCTTCGTGCCGTCCAGCATGCCCGACAGAAATTCCTCCTTCTGTTCCGGCGTGCCGAAGTCGTCGAACATCTTGGCGAACGGGTTGTTGGCGACGATCGAATGTTCGTTCTGCAGATCGTTGTGCAGCCCCAGCCCCTTGGCAGCCAGATATTCGCGGATCACGCACATCCAAAGGTTGGACCCGCCCTTGCCGCCGAACTTGGGATCCATCGCGAAGCGCAGATGCCCCGCCCGGTCCGCGCGCGTCCGCGCCTCGCGCAGCAGCGCTTCCCAGTCGTGGTTCGGCAGCCCGCCGCGCTCGAAATCGGTGCGCGCATATTCGCGGCGGTGATCGAAGAAGCGGACATTGTCGTCGGCTTCCTCCAGCGGGCGGATCTCGGCCTCGATGAACCGGTCAAGCTCGGCCAGATAGTCCTTCAGCTCCGGCGGCAACGCGAAATCCATGGCCCTCTCCGATTTAAGTCGATTCTTTTAACTTGCGTAGCGCGTGCCGCGCCGTTTTACATCCCCCGATGACGGAGAGGCTCGACGAAGCGACGGTCGCGGCGCGGCTGGCGGCACTGGCACCGCGGCTGGTGGCCGACGCGACCGGAGTCCAATCGCTGCGACGGCTGACCGGCGGCGCCAGCATGGCGACCTTCGCATTCGACGTGGCGGTTCGTGGCGGCGCGCCGGTGCCGCTGATCCTGCGCACGCGCGCGGTCGCCCCGGATGACGATTCGCCCCCGCTGGCGCGCGAGGCGCAGGTCATCGCCGCCGCGGTGGCCGGCGGCGTTCCGGCGCCCGAAGTGCTGCACGTCTGCTGCCCCGACGACGGGCTGGGCGAAGGCTATGTGATGCGCCGCCTCACCGGGGAGACGCTGGGCAAGCGGATCGCGACCGACCCTGCCTTCGCCCCCGCCCGCGCGATCCTGGCGGGGCAGTGCGGCGCGGCCTTGGCGCGGATCCACGCCACGCCGCCGCCGCCCGGCCTCGACACGATCGACGCCGCCGAGACGCTCGCCCGCTACGAACGAATCTGGCGGCAGAGCGGCGCGGTGCGCCCCGCGATCGAGGCGGCGTTCCGCTGGCTGGAGGCGCGGCTGCCGCACACGCAGGTGGCGCCGCGCCTGGTCCATGGTGATTTCCGCAACGGTAACCTGATGGTCGATCCCGATCGCGGGCTGGTCGCGGTGCTCGACTGGGAACTGGCGCATGTCGGCGATCCGGCGGAGGATATCGGCTGGATCTGCTGCAACAGCTGGCGTTTCGCGCAAGCCGGGGCGCGCGTCGGCGGGTTCGGCGACCTGGACGATCTGCTCGCCGGCTATGTCGCGGCGGGCGGCGATCCGATCGACCCGGCACGCATCGACCTGTGGCAGATGATGGCCAGCCTGAAATGGGGGGTGATGACGATGCAGATGCACCGCAGCTTCGCCGAGGATCCCGCCGCGGGGCCGGAACGCGGCGTGATCGGCCGCCGCCTGTCGGAGGCGGAGGCGGATATCGTCGCGCTGCTGCACCGCGGGTCGCCGCGATGCTGACGCATCCGACCGCACAGGCGCTGGTGGAGGGGGTGGCCGCATGGCTGCCACTCGACGGCAGCGCCAGCCCGTTCGCGCTGCGTGTCGCGCGCAACGCCCTCGACATCGCTGCGCGCGACATGGCGCTGGGTCCGGCAGCGGACGAACGCGCGGCCCGCCGCATCGCCGCAATCCTGGGACGGGACGACGGCCCGCGCGACGAGCTGGACCGCGCGCTGGTCACCGCGATCCGCGCGGGCACGATCGCGCCCGACGATCCGCAGTTGGTCGCGCATCTCGCCGCCAGCGCGCTCGACCATCTGGCGATCGACCAGCCGCGATATCTGCACGAACTCGACCCGAACTTAACGAAACGATAACGTCGTCGGCGGATAAGATCGGGGCATGGCGACGCCCCCCGACCGTGCCCCGCGAAGCAGCGTGTTCCTCTACGCCCGGATCGAGGCGGAACCGGAGCCGCTCGACTGCCGCGTGCGCAACATCTCCGAACAAGGGGCGTGCATCGACAATGCCGCCGACCTGTCGGACGGCGAGCATCTGCGCCTGTCGATCGGCGCGGTCCGCCATATCGAGGCCGATGTTGCCTGGTCAAAGGAGGAGCGTGCGGGGCTGCACTTCACCCGGTCGATCGACGTAGCGGCGGCGCGCCTGCCGCGCGCCAAGGCGACGACCGCCCCGGCCGCAACCCGCCTCACCCCGCCCGCGCAGCGCCAGCCGGAACCACCCCCCGCCGGCACCGCGCAGGAAATCCATGCCGGCTGGATGGAGCATATCCGCAATCCCTATCGCCGGAGGTGACGACATAACTTTTGTTGTGCCGCCCGCCGCTTCGTTCTATTCCACGGGCAAGAACGACACAGCGGAGAGACAGGCGTGGCCAACGGACCCTTGCACGGCATTCGGATCGTTGAATTTGCGGGCATCGGCCCGGGGCCGTTCGCGGGCATGATGCTGGCCGATCATGGCGCCGAGGTGATCCGCATCGACCGGGGCAAGCCGGGGCTGAGCTTTTCGACCGATGCGAAGGATCCGTTGCTGCGCAACCGCCGCTCGATCGCGCTCGACCTGAAGGATCCGGCATCGGTCGCGGCGGTGCGCCGCATCGTGAAGGACGCCGATGCGATCATCGAAGGGTTCCGCCCCGGCGTGATGGAACGGTTGGGGCTGGGGCCGGACGTGCTGCTGGGCGACAATCCGCGGCTGGTATACGGCCGCATGACCGGCTGGGGCCAGACCGGGCCGATGGCGCCGCAGCCGGGCCACGACATCAACTATATCGCGATCTCGGGCGTGCTCCACGCGCTGGGCCGCGCGGGCGAGAAGCCGACGCCGCCGATCAACCTGGCGGGCGATTTCGGCGGCGGGGCGATGTTCCTGGCGTTCGGGATGCTTGCGGCGCTGCTCCACGCGCAGCGCACCGGCGAGGGGCAGGTAGTCGATGCCGCGATGACCGACGGCTCGGCGGTGCTGATGACGATGATGTGGGGGTTCCGAGCGATGGGGCGCTGGTCCGACCAGCGCGGCACCAACCTGCTCGATACCGCGGCGCATTTCTACGACACCTACGAAACCGCCGATGGCCGCCATGTCTCGCTGGGCGCGATCGAGCCGCAATTCTACGCCAGGTTGCGCACCGTCATGGGGCTGACCGATCCGCGCTGGGATGCGCAGATGGACCCGCGGCAATGGCCCGCGCTGAAGGAGGAACTGACCCGCCTGTTCCTGACGAAGACACGCCGCGAATGGGTCGCCGCCTTTGAGGGCCACGAGGTGTGCTTCGCCCCCGTCCTCGGCTTCGACGAGGCGCTGGCGGATCCGCACAATCGGGCGCGCGGCACGTTCGTTACCGTCGACGGGGTGGATCAGCCCGCGCCCGCGCCGCGCTACTCGGTCAGCGGCACCGCCGCGCCGCGGATGCCCGGCGCGCGGGACGATGCGGCTGTCCTCGCCGACCTGGGCTTCTCCGCGGAGGAGGTGGCGGCGCTGGGTCACTGACCCTGCGCGCGCCGCCCTACTCGGTGGCGCGGATCAGCCGACCGCCACCGCCGACTTGCGCGCGAACACGCCGTAGCCGGCGATCACCGCATAGCAGGCCGCCGGCAGCACCAGCGCCAGTTGCAGGCTGTGGGTCGCGTCGGCCAGCGCGCCGGTCATGTACGGCACCACTGCACCGCCGACGATCGCGGTGGCGATCACGCCCGAACCCTCGGCCGCGCGCTTGCCCAGCCCCTCGCTCGCCAGGCTGAAGATGGTGGGGAACATGATCGCGTTCATCAGCCCGATCGCCAGCAGCGACCAGCCCGATACGAAGCCGGCGGTATTGGCGGAAATAGCAATCAGCACGATCGCGCCGACCGCCACCGTCGCCAGCACCTTGCCCGGCGATACCTTGGTCAGCACCCACGCGCCGACGAACCGCCCGAGCAGCGCGCCGCCCCAGTAGAAGGGCACGTGATCGCCCGCCGCCTTGTCGGCCAGCCCCATCACGCTCGGCTGCATCAGATAGTTGACGATCAGCGAGCCGATCGAAACCTCGGCACCGACGTACAGGAAAATGCACAGCACGCCGACCGCGAAGCGCGGACGCGCCAGCAGCGTGAACGCACGCAGGATCGACCCTTCGTGGTCCTGTTCCTCCTGCAGGCGGTTGCGGCGCGTCCACACCACGGCGGCGATCACCAGCAGCGCGACGGCCAGGCCCAAATACGTGTGGACGATCGTGCGCGAGCTTTCGGCACGATAGGCGTCGAGCGCCGCACCCGTCAGCGTCGCGGCGCTGACATTGGCCAGCCCGCCCAAGATCAGCGCGGACCCGGCGAGCGGGAACAGCGTGGTGCCCAGCGAATTGAACGCCTGTGCGAAGGTCAGCCGGCTCGACGCGGTCTGCGGCTTGCCCAGCAGCGAGATCAGCGGGTTGGCCACCACCTGGACGATGGTGATGCCCGCGCCGAGCACGAACAGCGCGAACAGGAACATGCCGAACGCGGCATTGGCCGACGCCGGGATGAACAACAGGCACCCCGCGGTCATCGTCACCAGCCCGATCGAGGCGGTGCGCATATAGCCGAATCGGCGCACGATCGCGGCGGCCGGCAGCGAGAACAGCGCATAGGCGAGGAAGAAGGCGGTCTGCACCAGCATCGCCGTCGCATGGTCGAGCGTGAACAGCTCCTTCAGCTTCGGGATGATGATGTCGTTGAGCGAGGTGATCCCGCCGAAGATGAAGAACAGCGCGAAAACGAAGACGCGCAGGTCCGGCGCGTCATAGCCGTGCTGGGCGTCCCCCGCGGCCGCCGCATTGGTGGTGTTGACGTGCATCAGCCGCATCCTCCCTCTTTCTCGCGCTCAGGCGAACGCGGCGCCCTAGCGCGCCGCCGCGCATCGCGAAAGTGTGCAACGTTCACAAATCGTCTATGCCGGCCGCGATGACCCGGCTGACCGTCAATAATGAGGCGATCCAATACCGCCTGCCGCCCGACACCCCGCTGCTGTGGGCGCTGCGCGATGCGTCGAACCTGACCGGAACGAAATACGGCTGCGGCAGCGGTTCGTGCGGGGCCTGCACCGTCGATATCGACGGGCGCGCGGTGCGCTCCTGCCAGGTCACGCTCGGCGAAATCGAGGGGGCGTTCGTCACCACGATCGAGGGGCTGTCGCGTGAGCGCGCGCACCCGGTCCAGCTTGCGCTGATCGCGGAGGGGGTGCCGCAATGCGGCTATTGCATCCCCGGCATCGTGATGGCCGCCGCCGCACTGCTCAAGCGCGATCCGTCGCCATCGGAGGATGCGGTCGCCGCGGCGATCACCAACATCTGCCGCTGCGGCATCTACCCGCGGCTGACCGGAGCGATCCAGCGCGCCGGCCGCGCGATCCGCGGCGAGGAGACAATCCCCGCCCCGCCCCGCCCCGGCATCGAACCGGCAGAGGCGGCGCGGATCGTCCCCGCGCTGGACGGCCGATCGCGGCGCTGACCCGAGTCACCGGACCGGCACGCGCTCCGATCCGGTGTTCGAGGCACGCTACGCCATCGCCATCAGGCTGGCGTTGCCGCCTGCCGCGGTCGTATTGATCGAGGTCGATACCTCCTCCACCAGCCATTCGGCGCGATAGCCCGCCGACGCCGCCTGCGGCAGGACGATCGGCCCCGGCAGCTCGGCCAGCGCGCGCAGCGCCGCCCGGACCGCCGCGTCGTCGCCCTCGATCAGCGCACCCGCGAACGGCCCTTCACCGCGCCAGTCGTGCGCCCAGCGGATGCGATGCGCGACCGTGACGGGCAGATCGCCGAACCCGTCGCGCACCTGCGCGGCGGTCGCGACGACCGCGTCATTCCCCGCCGCCAGCGTCGCGGCCAGCTGGTCGATCAGCCCGTCCCGCGTCTGCGCCGACAACAGGATGCACCCGCGCGGGTGCAGCGCGTATAGGTTGCGCTCGCCCACCGGCCCGGCCAGTTCGGTCGTCCCGCCCAGCAGCGAATGGCGGATCGCCTCACGTACCCGCTCCGCACCCGCGGCATCGCCCGCCTCCTCCAGCCAGCGCGCCAGATCGCGCGCGGCAGGATCGGCCGCGTCCGACGCGAGCGCCGGCGGCAACGGCGCCCCCGTCACCAGCCGGCCGAGGTACAACGGCCCGCCCGCCTTCGGCCCGGTGCCCGACAGCCCGCGCCCGCCGAACGGCTGGACGCCCACTACCGCGCCGATGACGTTGCGGTTGATGTAGAGGTTGCCCGCCTTCACCCGGCTGGTCACCTGCGCGACCGTTTCGTCCAGCCGCGTATGCAGGCCGAAGGTCAGGCCGTAGCCGGTGGCATTGATCCGGTCGATCAACCGGTCCAGCCCCGCGCGGCGGAAGCGGACGACGTGCAGCACCGGGCCGAACACCTCGCGCTCCAGATCCGCGAGGTCCGCGATTTCGACGATCGTCGGCGCCACAAACGTGCCATGCGCAGTGTCGCCGGCGGGCACGATCCGCTCGACCGCACAGCCGCGCGCGCGCATCCGCTCGACATGCGCCTCGATCGTGTCGCGCGCCTCGGCGGTGATGACCGGGCCGATATCCACCGACAGGCGGTCGGTGCGCCCGATCGACAGTTCGCGCAGCGCGCCCTTCACCATCGCCAGCGTGCGGTCGGCGATATCCTCTTGCAGACACAGCACGCGCAGCGCCGAACACCGCTGCCCCGCACTGTCGAACGCGGAGGCGATGACGTCCGCCACCACCTGTTCGGCCAGCGCCGACGAATCGACGATCATCGCATTCTGCCCGCCGGTTTCCGCGATGAACGGGATCGGCGCGCCATCGGGCAGCAGGCGCCCGGCCAGTTCGCGCTGGATCAGCCGCGCGACTTCGGTCGATCCGGTGAACATCACCGCCATCGTCTCCGGCGCGGCGACCAGCGCGGCGCCGATCGCGCCGTCACCCGGCAGCAGCTGGAGCACGTCGGCGGGCACCCCCGCCTCGTGCAGGATAGCGACGCCCTGCGCAGCGATCAGCGGGGTCTCCTCGGCCGGCTTGGCCAGCACCGGATTGCCCGCGACCAGCGCGGCAGCGACCTGCCCGGTGAAGATCGCCAGCGGGAAGTTCCACGGGCTGATGCAGGTGACCGGCCCGATCGGCCGCTGCCCGGCGCCCAGCGTGCCCCGCCCCTGCGCCGCATAATAACGCAGGAAGTCGACCGCCTCGCGCACTTCCGCGATTGCATTGGGCAGCGATTTGCCCGCCTCGCGCACGATCAGGCCCAGCAGCTGCGGCATCCGCGCCTGCATGAAATCGGCCGCGCGATCGAGGCAGGTGGCACGCTCTGCCACCGGCACCTGTGCCCAGCGCGCCGCGGCCGCCGCCGCCCGCGCCGTCGCCTGCCGCACCTGCTCCGGCGTGACCTCATACACCGTACCCACCCGGTCGCGATGGTCCGCGGGGTTCAGCACCGGCCGCGCCGCGCCCGCCGCGCCCGCGCGCCAGTCGGCGTGCGCACCGTGCCGCATCGCCTCGCCCAACGTGGCCAGCACGCTTTCGTCGCTGAGGTCGAGGCCATCGGAGTTGCGCCGCGCATCGTACAGTTCGCGCGGCAACGCGATCTGCGGATGCTTCTGCCCCGGCTGCGCCATCGCGCGCACCGTGGCGACGGGATCGGCGATCAGGTCGCCGATCGCCACCTCGGGATCGGCGATACGGTTCACGAACGACGAATTGGCGCCGTTTTCCAGCAGGCGACGGACCAGATAGGCCAGCAGCGTCTCATGCGTGCCGACCGGGGCGTAGATGCGGCACGGGCGGCCCAGCCGGTCGGGCCCGACGACCTCGTCGTAGAGCGGCTCGCCCATGCCGTGCAGACACTGGAATTCGTAGCGGGTGGTCGAAAACGGTTCGCCCGCCATGTGGTGGATCGTCGCCAGCGTCTGCGCATTGTGCGTCGCGAATTGCGGGAACACCGCATCCTCCGCCGCCAGCAGCCGCCGCGCGCAGGCGATGTACGCAACATCGGTATGCACCTTGCGGGTATAGACGGGAAAGTCGGGCAGCCCGTCGACCTGCGCGCGCTTGATCTCGGCATCCCAATAGGCGCCCTTGACCAGCCGCACCATGATCCGCCGCCCCGCCCGTCGCGCCAGATCGACGATCCAATCGATGACGAACGGGCACCTCTTTCCATAGGCCTGCACCACGAAGCCCAGCCCCGCCCAGCCCTTCAGCTCGGGGTCGAGCGCCAGGCTTTCGAGCAGGTCGAGCGACAGTTCCAGCCGGTCAGCCTCCTCCGCATCGATGTTCAAGCCGATGTCGTACTGCCGCGCCAGCAGCGCCAGCGCCTTCACCCGCGGCAGCAGCTCCGCCATCACCCGCTCCGCCTGCGCGCGGGAATAGCGCGGGTGCAGCGCCGACAGCTTGATCGAAATCCCCGGCCCTTCGTAGACGCCGCGCCCCGCCGATGCCGCGCCGATCGCATGGACCGCCGCCTCGTAATCGCGGTAATAGCGATCGGCATCCGCGGCGGTGGTCGCCGCCTCCCCCAACATGTCGTAGCTGTAGCGGAAACCACGCGCCTCCAGCGGGCGGGCGCGGCGCAGCGCCTCGGCGATCGTCTCGCCGGTGACGAACTGTTCGCCCATCATCCGCATCGCCATGTCCACCCCGCGGCGGATCACCGGCTCGCCCGCGCGCGCGATCAGGCGCGTCAGCGCCGCCGACAGCCCGCTATCATTGACGCTGCCGGTCAGCTTGCCGGTCACCACCAGCCCCCAACTGGCCGCATTGACGAACAGCGACCGCCCGTCGCCGACGTGCGATCGCCAGTCCCCGCCCGCGATCTTGTCGCGGATCAGCGCATCGCGCGTCGCGGTGTCGGGAATGCGCAGCAGCGCCTCGGCCAGGCACATCAGCGCAACGCCCTCCTGGCTGGACAGCGCATATTCCTGCACCAGCCCCTCGACGCCATTGCCCTTGTGCTTGTTGCGCAGTGCGGTGACCAAAGCGGTGGCGGTGCGCGCCGCCGCCTCGCGCACCGCATCGGGCAGCGTCGCCTCATCCAGCAGCGGCGCCATCGCCTCCGCCTCAGGACGGCGGTATGCGGCGGTGATCGCGACGCGCAAGCCGGTCGGCTGGCGGACGGGCGGCGCGAAGGCGGCGAACAGGGGCGTGGCGTCGGTCATGCCGATCCCCTATCAGAAAGCGGCACGGCGATCAGACCATAACACGCCCGTCGTCGCGCTGATCAACCTTCAATCACGCGGGATTGCAGTACATATGGCCGCCAGGACCGATCCTCTCGACCCGTTCGACCTGCGCATCGTCGCGGCGTTGCGCGCCGACGGTCGCCTCTCCGTTGCCGATCTCGCGCGGCAGGTGGGGCTGTCGAAGACGCCGTGTCAGGTTCGGCTCAAGCGGTTGATCGCGGATGGTTATATCCTGGGGTTCCGCGCAGTGATCGACCCTGCACGGCTGGGACTGGACCATGTCGCCTTCGCCGAAGTGAAGCTGTCCGACACGCGCGAGGCCGCGCTCGAGGATTTCCGCCGCGCGGTGCTGAAGATACCCGAAGTGGAGGAATGCCACATGATCGCCAGCAGCTTCGATTATCTGCTGAAGGTTCGCACCGCCGACATCCGCCGCTATCGCGAGGTGTTGGGCGAACGCATTTCCGCCTTGCCCCATGTCGCACACACGTCCACCTTCGTGGCAATGGAGGCGATCCGCGAAGCCGTGGTGTGAAGCATCGTGAAAGATGTCACCGCGTCATGGTATCCACACAAAAACAGATCACCCAATACGTCGATCACTTCTCCTCGGCATCCTTTTATCCAAGCACGTCACATCACTTTCGCGTCATCAAAATGAAAAACAGATGATGTTCGCGGGTCTTCGCCTGTCATCGAACCGTCATCACGCTGCCCCCGAATCGACCTAGCGCGCCCTTGTCGGCCCGATGGCCGTAAGGGGAATGAATCAACATGCTGTTTTCCGCACGCACCCGCTGGTGTCTGCTTTCGGGTATCGCCGCGCTGACCATCCCGGCCATGGCACAGGCCGCGCCCGCCGCCGCCGCCGCTGCCGCTGCCGAACCGGCCCCGACCGCCGAGGCGCCCGCCGCCGATCCGGCGCAGGGGCTTGGCGATATCGTCGTCACCGCGACGCGCCGCGAAACCAATCTGCAGCGCACGCCGATCGCCATCTCGGTGGTCGATCCGACCGTCATCAAGGACCGCCACGTCCAGAGCCTGATCGACCTGGCCGACGGCACCGTCCCGTCGCTGCGCGTCGCCACGTTCGAGGCGCGCCAGTCGGCGCTGACCATCGGCATTCGCGGCATCGTGCCGTTCGACCAGAACCAGACCGCGCGCGACACCGGCGTCGGTGTTTATATCGACGGCGTGTACCTCGGCCGCTCGCAGGGGCTGAACGCCGCGCTGTTCGACGTCGCCCGGCTCGAGGTGCTGCGCGGGCCGCAGGGGACGCTGTTCGGCCGCAACACCGAAGGCGGCGCGCTCAGCATCGTCACCAAGGGACCGTCGGGCGAATTCGGCGGTCGCGCGGTCGCCGGCGTGGGCAATTACGGCAGCTATAACGGCGAACTGCACCTAGACCTGCCGGAGGTCCACAACGTCGCGGTCAAGCTGGACGGCGTTGTCCAGCATCAGGATCCGACCACCCGCAACCCGCTGAGCGGGCAGGCCGGCTGGAACCAGTATCAGCGCGTCGGCGGCCGAATCACCGCCTTGTGGAAACCGGTCGACGGCGTCTCCGCCGAAATCTCCTACGATCAGGCGAAGGACGAGAACACGCCCTTCTACAGCCAACTCGTCACCTACAATCCCAACGGCTACAACGTCGGTGCGTACAATGCCGCCAACGTGCTCACCTTCAACGGCGCGGCCTGCAACGTGAAGGTCAGCGGCGTCACCACCAACCCGTGCATCGCGCCGCTGTCGCCGCTGGTGACGGTCAGCGGCGGCAACCGCATGTCCGACGCCGACATCGGCGTGCCGCAGCAGGTCAGCGTCGACCGGACGCACGGCACCGCCGCGACGCTGAAGTACGATGTCGCCCCGCACCTCCAGCTGCGCTCGATCACCGCATGGCGCGGCGTGACCACCGACCAGTGGGACAATTCGGGCGGCGCGCACCGCTCGATCTTCGCGCCGAACACCAATTTCAGCCGCTACAGCCTGTCGTATCTGCGCCAGACACAGTTCAGCCAGGAATTCCAGGCGGTCGGCAGCGCGGCACAGCTCGATTACGCGGTCGGTCTCTATTATTTCACCGAGCGTGCACGTGAATTCGCGGCGACGCCCACCACCAACAAGTGGAACGCGACCGGCACCGGCTTCACGATCAACGATGCGCAGACGTGGAACATGGCCAACTGGCTGCGCCAGCGTGACAGCAACGCCGTCGCGCACAGCTATGCCGCGTTCGGGCAGGCGACGTATTCGCCGCTCGACGTCGTCCACATCACGCTTGGCGGCCGCTATACCAAGGACAAGCGCCGCGGCGCGCTGACGATGATTTCCGGCGTCGCGACGCCGTACACCTTCACCTATGACAACAGCCGCTTCGATCCGATGGCGACGGTGGCGTTCGATGCCGCGCCGAACGTCAATCTCTACGCCAAATACGCCACCGGCTACCGCGCCGGCGGCGCCAATGCGCGGTCGAGCGACTTCGGCGCCTTCGGTCCGGAAGCGGTGAAGTCGTACGAAGTCGGCGCCAAGATGGACCTGCTCGACCGGCACGTCCGCCTGAACCTGGCGGGCTATATCATGGACCGCACGGGGACGCAGATCGACTTCGACTTCGTCGATACCAATCCGTTCCTGGCGGACGGGCGTACCGCGAACCCGAACTATACCAAGCATACCGAGAACACGCGCAACGCCCCGGGCACCTCGAAAATCCGCGGGCTGGAGGCCGACCTGACCGTCAAGGCGGCCGAGGGGCTGACGCTGGGCGCGTCCTACGCCTACACCTATACCAAGGTGCCAGCGACGCCGAACACGCTGCTGCCGGGCAGCCCGCTGACGCAGGTGTTCGTCGTGTTCACGCCGCGCAACGCCGGCTCCGCCTTCGCCGATTACGAAGTGCCGGTCGGCAGCGGCGACATGCGGCTGCGCTTCCACCTGGACGGCAATTACGCCGACCCGGTCTACAGCTTCCAGAACGAGACGACGCGCACCGACAAGAGCTTCGTCATGAACGGCCGCATCGCGCTGGCGGACATTCCGATGAACGACAACGGCCAGCGGCTGACCGTGTCGCTGTGGAGCCGCAACCTGCTGAACGAAAGCTACATCTACCGTCGTTCGGCCGCCAATTCGGTGCCGACCGTCAACAACGACGGGTCGCTGAACTACGGCGGGGTGCTCGGCGACTACGCCAATTTCAACCCGCCGCGCACCTTCGGCGTCGAAGGCACGCTGAACTTCTAGGCGATCACGAAGGGGCCCGGTCCGGCGGCGGACCGGGCCCCTTTTGCACGTCAGGACGCCGGCAGGTCCAGCGTCGCGATCAGCCCCGGCGCACCATCCGCGAGCGTGAGCGTGCCGCGATGCAGCCGCGCGACCGCATCGATCAGCGGCAGGCCCAGGCCATGGCCCGGCTGGTGCCGGCTGGCATCGAGCCGCCCGAACCGCCGCAGCGCCGCCGCGCGATCGGCCGGTGCGATCCCCGGACCGTCATCGCGTACCGACAGGATCGCGCGCGTGCCGGCTCGCGCGGCGCCGATCCACACCGTCGTTCCCGGCGGGGTATGGTTCAGCGCATTCTCCACCAGATTGAACGCCGCCTGGCTCAACAGCTGCCCGTCGCCGCGCAGGGGCACCTCGCCCCCGCCCTCCACGATTAGCCGCCGGTCGCCCTCGGTCGCGATCGGCACCATCGCCTCCGCGACCTCAGTGACGATCGCGGACAGGTCGACGGCGGCGAAGGCGGCGCGGCGGCGCTCGCCTTCCACCTCGGCGATGCGCAGGATCGCGGCGAACATCGCCATCAACTCATCGCATTGCGCCAATGCCTCATCCAGCTCGTCGGCGATCTCTGCCGAACTCGCCTGCCCGGCCAGCCGGGTCAACCGCGCGTGCAGCCGCGCCAGCGGGGTGCGCAGGTCGTGCGCGATATCGCTGCTGACATTGCGCACGCTTTCCAGCAGCGCCGCGATCCGGTCCAGCATCCGGTTGAACGCCACCGCCTGCGCCGCGAACACGCCGCCGCGCGGGTCGACGGGGACGCGGCGCGCCATGTCGCCATCGATGATCGCCTCGGCGGTGGCGCGCACCTCCGCGATGCGGCGGCGGACCAGCAGCCCGAACGCCCCCGTTCCGACCATCACGATCAACACCATCGCGCCGAAGCCAATCAGGTAGATGCGCAGCCGCGCCGCATCCAGCCCGTCGATCGGCTCGGTCTCCGCGATCGTCACCAGCCGCAACCCACCGCCTGCGTCGCGCACCAGCGCGCGCCCCGCGGTCAGCCCGGCGATCCCGTCGCCTTCGCGCAGGTCGAAGGTGCCGATCGGCAGCGCGCGCCCGACGATCACGTTCCCGCCCAGCCGTCGCCCGCGCGCGTCGCGCAGCTCGAAACCAATGTCGCCGCTGTCGCGCCGCCGGGCGAAGGCGTCGATCCCCTGAAGGATCGTCGCCGCATCGCCCGGCCGCGCCTCGCTCAGCAGGACGCGGCTGACGGCCTCGACCCGCTCGTCGACCAGCCGGACGATCGCACCGCTTGTCGCGGTATAGGTGGTATAGCCGGTCGCGACCGTCGCCGCGCCGAACGCGCCCAGGAACACGGCGGTCAGCGCGCGCAGCGACGCCATCGCGCGCGCCTCAGCCGCGCAGCATGTAACCGATGCCGCGCTTCGTCACGATCGGGTCGTCGGCGCCGTCCGCGGTCAGCTTGCGGCGCAGCATCCGCACCTGCGCATCGACGATGTTGGTGGCCGGTTCGAAATCATAGCCCCACACCCGCTCGAGCAGCATCGCGCGCGTCAGGAAACTGCCGGCGTGCCGCGCCAGCTCGGTCAGCAGCTTGAACTCCAGCTTGGCCAGGTCCAGCGGACGACCGTCGCGCCACGCGCGGAACTGGCCGGGGCTGATCGTGATATCGCCCGCGCGCAGCGTCTCGGCACCGTCGTCGGTCCATGCGCGCGCGCGCACCAGCGCCTTGATCCGCGCGTCCAGCTCCGCCGCCGGCGTGGGCTTCACCACGTAATCGTCCGCGCCGGATTCCAGCCCGTCGATCTTCTGGTCCGACTGGCCCAGCGCGGACAGCATCAGCACCGGCAGGCGATGGCCGTTGTCGCGCAGCCGCCGCACCACCGATGCACCGTCCAGATGCGGCAGCATACGGTCCAGGATCACCGCGTCGAACCGGTCGCGCTCCACCTCCACCAGCGCGGCGGGGCCGGTCGGCGCCACCACGACGCGATGGTCGAGCGCGGTCAGCTCCGACCGTAGCGTATCGGCGTAATCGGCATCATCCTCGACAAGCAACAGGTCCATCGCGCATCACTCCACCGTGACACTTTTCGCCAGGTTGCGCGGCTGATCGACGTCGGTGCCCTTGGCGACCGCGACGTGATAAGCCAGCAGCTGCACCGGCACCGCATAGACGATCGGCGCGATCAGCGGGTGCACCTTGGGCATGGTGATCGTCGCGATACAGCCGTCACCGGCCGCGACCACGCCGTCATAATCGCTGATCAGGACGACCTTGCCGCCGCGCGCCTGCACTTCCTGCATGTTGCTGACGGTCTTGTCGAACAGCGGGCCGGACGGGGCGATCACCACGACGGGCACGCTTTCGTCGATCAGCGCGATCGGGCCGTGCTTCATCTCGCCGGCGGCATAGCCTTCGGCATGGATATAGCTGATTTCCTTCAGCTTCAGCGCGCCTTCCAGCGCCAGCGGATAATCGGTGCCGCGCCCCAGGTACAATACATCGCGCGCACCGGCGATCGTGCCCGCCATCGCCTCGATCGATTCGTCATAGGCCAGCGCGCCGTTGATCGCGGCGGGCGCCTCGGCCAGGTGGCGGACGATCTGGCGCTCCTCCGCTTCGCTCAGCCGCCCCTTGGCCTTGGCAAGATTGGCGGCCAGCGCCGCCAGCACCGCCAGCTGGCAGGTGAACGCCTTGGTGGAAGCGACGCCGATCTCCGGCCCGGCGTGGGTCGGCAGCAGCAGGTCGGCCTCGCGCGCCATCGTGCTGGTCGGCACGTTGACGACGACCGCAATCGTCTGCTTTTCGGACTTGGCATGGCGCAGCGCGGCCAGCGTGTCGGCGGTCTCGCCCGACTGGCTGATGAACAGCGCCAGGCCGCCCTCCTCCATCACCGGCGCGCGATACCGGAACTCGCTGGCGACATCCAGGTCGACGGGGACGCGTGCGAACTGCTCGAACCAGTATTTGGCGACCATCCCGGCGTAGAAGCTGGTGCCGCACGCGACGATCGTCACGCGGCGGATGCCCGACAGGTCGAAATCCGGGATCGGCAGCGCCACCTGCCCGTCGAAGCGATGGAGATAGCCGCGCAGCGTCTGGGCGACCACGATCGGCTGTTCGTAGATCTCCTTCTGCATGAAGTGGCGGTGGTTGCCCTTGTCGATCAGCGCGCCGGTCACGCCGGAGATGGTTACGGGCCGCTCGACCGGCTGGTTGTCGCGATCGTACACCTGCGCGCCGTCGCGGGTGCACACCACCCAGTCGCCCTCTTCCAGATAGGCGATCCGCTGCGTCAGCGGCGCCAGCGCGAGCGCGTCGGAGCCGAGATATGTTTCGTCATCGCCGTACCCGACCACCAGCGGCGAGCCGAGCCGCGCGCCGATCAAAAGGTCGGGGTGGCTGCGGAACAGGATCGCCAGCGCGAACGCACCGTGCAACCGCGGCAGCACCTCGCGCACCGCATCTTCGGGCGACAGGCCGGCCTCGACCTTCTCGCTCACCAGATGCGCGACCACCTCGGTATCGGTTTCGCTCGTGAAGGTGCGGCCGCGCGCCTGCAATTCCTCGCGCAGCGCCTTGAAATTCTCGATGATGCCGTTGTGCACTACCGCCACCTCGCCGGTGGCATGGGGGTGGGCATTGTTGGTGGTCGGGCCGCCATGCGTCGCCCAGCGCGTGTGCGCGATCCCGGTCGTGCCGGGCAGCGGATGTGCGGTCAGTTCCTTGGCCAGGTTGACCAGCTTGCCCGATGCGCGCCGCCGCTCGATCGCGCCGTCCACCACGGTGGCGATGCCGGCGGAATCGTATCCGCGATATTCCAGCCGCTTCAGCCCGTCGAGCAAGCGGTCGGCCACGTCGTCCGTGCCCAGGATGCCTACGATGCCGCACATCTTACTTGCCGTCCTTCTTGGCTTTCATCGCCGCACGGAACCGTGCCGCCCAACCACCGCGCTCTTCCTGCCGGCCGCGCGCCACGGCAAGTGAATCATCGGTAACATCCCGGACAACCACCGAACCGGCCCCGACGATCGCGCCCTTGCCGATCGATACCGGCGCGACCAGCGCGGAATTGGAACCGACGAACGCGCCCTCCCCGATGACGGTGCGATACTTGAAGAAACCGTCGTAGTTGCAGGTGATCGTACCCGCCCCGATGTTCGCCTTCGCCCCCACATCGGCGTCGCCGATATACGACAGGTGGTTGGCTTTCGCGCCCGCGCCCAGCGTCGCTTTCTTGATCTCCACGAAATTGCCGACCTTGGCGTTGGCGCCGATCACCGCGCCGGGGCGCAGCCGCGCATAGGGGCCAAGCTCCGCGCCTCGCTCGACGCGCGCGCCCTCCAGATGGCTGAACGCATGGATGGTCACGCCGTCGGCCACGGTCACGCCGGGGCCGAAGACGACGTTCGGCTCGATCACGACGTCGCGGCCCAGCTGCGTATCGTGCGCGAACCACACCGTCTCCGGCGCGATCAGCGTCGCGCCCTCCGCCATCGCGCGCGCGCGCCGCGCCTGCTGCCACGCGGCCTCCACACCCGCGAGTTCGGCACGGCTGTTGACGCCGGCCACCTCATCGGCCGACACCTCGATCGCGGCGGCGCCGCCGGCCAGCGCGACGATGTCGGTCAGATAATATTCGCCCGCCGCATTATCATTGCCCAGCCGCCCCAGCAGCGCGAACAGGTCCGCCGAACGCGCCGCCATCAGCCCCGAATTGCACAGCGTCTCCGCCCGCTCGGCCGGGCCGGCATCCTTGAACTCGACGATCCGCTCGACCCGGTCGGTGCCCGGCGTGACGATCACCCGACCATAAGCGCCCGGATCGGCGGGGCGGAAGCCCAGCACGACCACCGCGGGCGCGTCGGCGGCGTTCAGCCGGTCCAGCATCGCGCGCATCGTCGCGGTGCCGACCAGCGGGACGTCGCCGTACAGGATCAGCACGTCGCCGTCGAACCCCGCCAACGCCGCCTCCGCCTGCATTACCGCATGGCCGGTGCCCAGCTGTTCGGCCTGATGCGCGATCGCGGCGCTCAGCGGCGCGACCGCCGCCTCAACCTGCTCGCGCCCCGCGCCCACCACCGCCACAACCCGTTCGGGCGCAAGCGCCGCGGCGCTGTCCAGCAGGTGGAGCAGCATCGGGCGCCCGGCGATCGGGTGCAGGACCTTGTGCAGGTCGGATTTCATCCGGGTGCCCTTGCCCGCGGCAAGGACCACGATGGCCACGGGGCGGGGCGCGACGGCGGAAGCGACAGAGGTGGTCGTCATGATCGCACGCCCTGCCACCGTCCGCTTGCCAATTCCAGTGCGCGCGGGCAACGCGGGCGCCACATGGCCCATCTTCGCTTCGACATCATCGGACTGGACCTCGACGGCACGCTGCTCGATACGTCGGGCGATCTGGCCGCCGCGGTCAATCACGCGCTCGCGTCCGCCGGCCGGCCGCTGCTGACCGTGGAACAGGTGAAGCCGATGATCGGCGGCGGCGCGCGCCACATGCTGGCACAGGGGATGGCCGCGACCGGGGGGTGCGACGATGCCGAACTGGACGTGCTCCACCGCCGCCTGCTGGACTATTACGAGGCGAACATCTCCCGCCTGACGCAGCCTTATCCCCATGCGCTCGACACGCTCGACCGGCTTGCCGCGATGGGCGTCAAGCTGGCGATCGTCACCAACAAGCTGGAACGCTTCGCGCGCGCCGTGCTGGGCGATCTGCGGCTGACCGACCGCTTCGGCTGCATCATCGGCGGCGACACGATGGGGCCGGGCAACGGCAAGCCCAGCCGGATGCCGATCGACGCGATGATCGAACGCTGCGGCGGCGGGACCGCCGCGTTCGTCGGCGACTCGATCTTCGATGTCGCCGCCGCACATGCCGCCGGCATCCCCGCCGTCGCCTGCCGCTTCGGATTCCTGATGCAGCCGGTCGAGGAACTGGGGGCCGATGCGATCATCGACGGCTTCGACCAGCTGATCCCGACATTGGAACGCCTTTGACCCGTTACACCTCGCTGTTCCGTCTCGCACTGCTCGCCGCGGCGATCTTCGCCGTCGTGATGGCGCTACTGCCGCATCCGCCGCCCGTGCTGGGCCACACGAACGACAAATTCCAGCACATGACCGCGTTCGGCACCCTGACGATCCTCTACTGCCTGGCCTTCCCGCGCGAGTCGCTGCTGCGCATCGGAGAGCGGTTGTCGTTCCTGGGCGCGTTGATCGAGGTGCTGCAGTCGATCCCGTCGCTGCATCGCGACTGCGACATCATGGACTGGATCGCCGATACCGCGGTGATCGTCGGCGTGCTGGTGGTGGTCAGGATCGTGCGGGCGCGACGCGCTTCCATGCCTTGATCGCCAGATGCCGCGCCAGCAACGGCGGGGGCATCCGCATCCAGTGCGATCGGATATAGAACGCCGCGCGCGTCGCGGCGCGGGTTTCGCGTCCCCATTCGTCGCGCGCCAGCAGGCGGCGGCGAAACCACGCATCGCCCGGGCGCAGGCCACCCCACTCCTCGGGCACAGCGGTGCCGAACAGGGCATGCGACAATCGCACCGCGCGCGCCACCACCCCGCCCGCCTGGTGCAGCGCGGCGCGCGCGCGCAGCCGTGACCAGAAGGCGTTGTCCTCCTCGCCGAATTCGAACAGCAGCCGGTCGATATCCCACAGGTTGCGCAGTCCGCCCGCCAGGTCGCCGTCCGCCAGCAGGTGGATCGCGGCGTGGACCACCATGTCCTCCGGCGCCGGGATCGACAGGCCGTTGCCCAGCCGATGCGCGCCCGCCAGCAGCGCGTCGGCGTCGGGGGTGATCCGCGCGGTGGGCGGCAGGATCGTGTGGTGGACGTCGATCAAGCGGTCGCGGTCGCGGTGCAGCAGCGGCGGCAGCTCGTGCATCCAGCGCCGGTAATAGCCGTCGTCATAGGCATTGGGCTTGGCCCATTCCCACCCCGCCGCCAGCAACGCGCGCTCGACATCGGCCAGCGCGGCACGCGGCACCAGCAGGTCCAGGTCGCCGATCATCCGCCCCTGCCCCGCCGCCAGCCCCCCCGCGACGAACGCGGTCCCCTTCAACAGCACCACCGGCACGCCCAGCGGTGCCAGCACGCGGCGCGCCATCTCCGCCTCCCACAGCGCGGCGCGGCGCGATTCGGCCGCCATGTCGCGCGCGTCGTGCAGGATCGCGCCGGCCCGTTCGGGCACCGCGATCCCCGACAATCGGCACGCCAGCGCGCCCAGCAACTGCTCGGCACGCGCCGCCGCGATCACGCCGGCCCAGTCGCCCGGCGACAGCGCCCCCGCCTCGGCCGGAACGGCCAGCAGCGCCGCCAGCGTCACAGCGCCGCCCACAATGCCTCCACCTGCGCGATCGCCGCCTCGCCGTCGGGATAGTCCACCGCTACCTTCGGCACGTCACGCGCGAAGCGGGTCAGCGTGTCGAACCCGCGCTCGCCGAGCGCGACATAATTGGTCGACGCCTGCGTCAGCCGCACGAACGCCTCCCCCGCCGCCACCGCGCGCACCGCCGCCGCTTCACCGAAACGCGGGAACAGCAGCAGCGCGGGCATCGCCGGATCGTCCATCGCCGCCACCGCGCGCGCGTCGGGCACCAGATGGCGGATATCCCCCTTCGGCGTGCCGGTCAGCAACGGGCCGAACCGCGCATCGGGCAACGCCGCCGCCACCGCCGCGATCGCCCGATTCTTCAGGCTGACCAGCCGGGGAAAGGCGTGGATCATCCCCGTCGCCGGGTCCAGCAGGACGAATTCGTCCCCCATGAAGCGCCACCCCCGCGCGCCCAGCAGGGTCGCGAGCGTCGATTTGCCGGCGCCCGATTCGCCCGTCATCACGATCGCGCGTCCACCCCGCTCGACCGCCGCGGCATGGAGCAGCAGGTGCCGGCGATGCCCCAGCGCCACCTGCAGGTTCATCCCCATCTCGGCGGCGAGCAGCGCATGTGCCAGCGGCAGCGGCGCGGTGTCCGGCAACGTGAAGTCGCCCGCCAGCGCCACCGCCGGGCGCAGCCAGCGGCGCAACGGCGACGGCGGCCCCAGCCGCACGGTGAAATCAGGCACATCCGCGCCGGGATAGCCGGCATAGAGCGCCGCCAGCTGCTCGACCGGCGCGCGCCACGCGCTGCCGATGCGAAAGCCGACCGGGCCGACGCGCATCGCGAACTGATGCTTCATGGCGTCGCCACCACCAGCCCCGCCGCGACCAGCTCGTCCAGCCGCGCCGCCAGCGCCGCCGGATCGGCATCGGCCAGGTCGTAGCGGATCGTCATCACCATCAGCAGCGCCTCGGCGCTCATCGCCGGGCCGGACAGCGCATCGAGGATCTCGGGCGCCGGGGACGCGACGACATGGGTGATCCCCGACGCGCGGTGGTACACCGCCGACAGTTCATCCAGCGCGACGATGCGATAGCCCTCGGGCGGCGCGCTGAACCGCGTCGCGCCGTCGCTCACGCCGTCACTTCCGCAGCATCTGCACCGATGCGAAACAGGTGAAACCCGCGGTCCCGCGCTGCAACCGCGACACGTATTTCAGATAGGCGCGGCTGCGATCGTAATCGTAACCGGGCAGGTTGCCGCCACTCGCCATCGCGCGGCGCACGTCCTCGCCCTTCAGCGGGCTGAACGGCGGGGCGAAGGCGTTGGCGGTGCCCGCGGGCACCACGTCGCCCTGGCTGGTGATGAAACTGCCGCTGCGCCGCGGATCGGGCACCGGGATTTCGCACAGCATCACCGATCCGGTCGCCTGCGCCAGCGCGGGGCGAATCGACACCACCGATGCCGCACCGACCGCCCCCAGCAGCAACGCGCGTCGCCGCGTCGGCGAATCGCCCCGCCCGGCGGGTCCGTCGTCCGGATTGTGGTCGTCCATGCCGCTCCGTCTCGCACATGGCGCCTTCCATATCACTAACGCGCCGCACCGCGACTGTTTCGCAACGGGACGCCGCATCGAAGCCACTGCCCATCGCGCCCGCGATTGGCTATCGCGTGCGGCGTGATCGACGAGATTCCGCTTCGCACCTGGCTTGCCTTCGCCATCGCGGTCGCGACGGGCGTGGTCGTCTTCATCCTCTCCGGCCACGACTGGCAGACCGCGCTGGCGGCGATGGCGGGCGCGACCGCGCTGGTCGTCATCATCGCCACCATCCCGGAGGAGACGCCGGACCATCGGGCCGACGAACCGGTCGCGAACGGCGACCTGCCCGTCGATGCCGCGCTGGAGGCGATCGGCGAGCCGATCCTGGTCGTGCACCACGGCCGCGTCACCGTCGCCAACGCCGCCGCGCGCCAGCTGCTGGGCAGCCATGTCGTGGGCGAGGATGCGCGCGTCGCGATCCGCCACCCCGGCGCGGCGGAACATGTCGCCGACGGATCGTCCTTTCCGGTCGATCTGGTCGGGCTCGGCACGCTCGACCAGCGGTGGCAGATGCGCGTGTCGCAGCTCGGCCCGCACAGCCGGCTGGTCCATCTGTCGAACCAGACCGGCCAATATGCCGCCGATCGGATGCGCGTCGATTTCGTCGCCAACGCCAGCCACGAACTGCGCACGCCACTCGCCTCGATCCTGGGCTATGTCGAGACGCTGACCGACGAGGCCGGGGACGACCCCGACCTGCGCAAGCGGTTCCTGGGCGTCGTGTTCGACGAGGCGCGGCGGATGGAGCGGCTGGTCGAGGATCTGATGAGCCTGTCGCGGATCGAGGCGGAGAAGTTCCGCCCGCCCCGCACCGAGGTCGATCTGGCCGCCGTCGCGCGCGAGGTGCGCGATTCGCTGCTGACCACGCACGGCAATCGCGGCGCGGACATCGCGATGAACATCGCCGATGACCTGCCGCGCGTGCCCGGCGATCAGGGGCAATTGTCGCAACTGCTCTACAATCTGATCGGCAATGCGATGAAATACGGCCGGCATGGCACGCCGGTCACGGTGACACTGGCGCCACGTGCCGACCAGCTGTCGGTCGTCGTCGCGGACGAAGGCGACGGGATCGCGCCGGAGCACCTGCCGCGGCTGACCGAACGATTCTATCGGGTCGATGCGGGCCGCAGCCGGTCGCTGGGCGGCACCGGGCTGGGACTGGCGATCGTGAAGCATGTCGTGGAGCGGCATCGCGGCCGGCTTGATATCGCCAGCACGGTCGGCGTGGGGACGCGGGTGACGGTGACGCTCCCGGCCGTCCGCGACCGGGACGCGGCATCGGCAGCGCCGGAGCCGCTGTCATGAAGCCGTAACGCCCATGTCACATGCGCCCCTGCAGCACGATCGCCATTCCGGCCGTCGGCCGCTCGGGGGTTTCATGTCGCGTTGGGTCCTGGCGCTTGCAGCCATGCTGCCGCTCGGCGCGGCCGGCTGCGTCGATCAGGCCGCCGGCGGCGGTGCGGGGTCGCGCGAACAGATCCGCGCGGTGGGTTCGTCGACCGTCTATCCCTTCACCACGATCGTCGCCGAACAATATCTCGCCAACAACCCGCAGGCACGCCCGCCGGTAATCGAATCGACCGGCACCGGCGCGGGGATGAAATTGTTCTGCACCGGTATCGGCGCCGCCCATCCCGATATCGAGGATGCGTCGCGGCGCATGAAGCGCGGCGAGTACGACACGTGCGTGCGCAACGGCGTTGACGGCGTGCTGGAGGTGCAGATCGGCATCGACGGCATTGCCTTCGCGGAGGCGCGCAACGGGCCGAAGATGGCGCTGACCCCCGCCGACATCTATCGCGCGCTCGCCGCCGCGCCTGGCGGGCGCCGCAACGCCGCGCGGACGTGGCGCGACGTCAATCCGGCGCTACCCGCGGTGCCGATCCAGGTCTATGGCCCGCCATCGACCAGCGGGACGCGCGATGCGCTGGCCGAACTGATCCTGGCGACGGGGTGCGAGGCGGTGGACCCGGCGATGAAGGCGGTACGCGACCACACGCCCGACGCCTTCAACGCGCGCTGCCTGCGCGTGCGCGAGGATGGCGCCTATATCGACGCGGGCGAGAACGACAATCTGATCGTCCAGAAGCTGCAATCCAATCCCAACGCGCTCGGCATCTTCGGCTACGGCTATCTGGAGGAGAATGCCCGTGCGGTGGACGGCGTGCCGATCAGCGGGGTCGCCCCCACCTATGACACGATCGCATCGGGCGCCTATCCCGGCGCGCGCCCGCTCTACATCTACGTCAAGAAGGCGCATCTGCGCGCCATCCCGGGCCTGCGCGCCTTCCTGCGCCAATATGCGCAGGCATGGGATCGCGGCGGGCCGCTGGTGAAGCGCGGGCTGATCGCCGCGCCGGCGGCGATCCAGCGGCGGTCGGCCGCGATCGTCGCAGGCGAGATCGCGCTCGACCCGGCGGAGCTGAAATAATGTCGCCGCTCGCGCTCGTCTTCCTGATCGCCGCGCTGGCGCTGATCGGCTGGGTCACCGCCCGCGCCCGCGCGCTGCGTTTCCGTGCCGGCACGACGCAGCGGTTCAGTTCGCTGCCCCAGCATCACGGCTGGTTCGTCGTGCTGTGCACGCTGCTGCCGCCGCTGCTGTTCCTGGCGGTGTGGCATTTCACTTCGCCCGCGCTGGTCACCGACGCGGTGCTCGCCACCCCCGGCGCTGCGCAGCTGCCGCCGCCCGGCTTCGATCGCGCCGCCGTCCTGTCGGAGGCACGGCGGCTGGCGGAGGGGAGCGGGTACGGTGCCTTCCACCCGCTGTCCGAGGTGCTGGCCCCCGCCTATGCCGCGGCGCAGGCGCGCTTCGACTGGATCGCCACCGCCGCCGCACTGCTGCTCGCCTTCGCCGGCGGGGCGTTCGCCTTTCTCCAGGTGCGCCCCGCCTTCTCGGCGCGCACGCAGGTCGAGCGCGTCATCATGGGGCTGCTGCTGGGCGCCTCGCTGATCGCGATCCTGACGACGATCGGCATCGTCGCCAGCCTGTTGCTCGAAAGCGCGCGCTTCTTCCGTATCGTGCCGATCGGCGATTTCCTGCTCGGCACGCACTGGAGCCCGCAGGTCATCGACGCGCGCGATCCGGGCGCCAGCCTGGGTGCGGTGCCGCTGTTCTGGGGGACGTTCTTCATCGGCGCGATCATCGCGATGGCGGTGGCGATCCCCCTGGGGCTGCTCAGCGCCATCTACCTCACCCAATATGCGCGCCATACCACACGCCGCTGGATGAAGCCGCTGCTGGAGATCCTGGCGGGCGTGCCGACCGTCGTCTACGGCTATTTCGCGGCGCTGACGGTCGCGCCGGCGGTGCGCGATCTGGGCGTGGCGATCGGCGTTCGCTGGGCCAGTTCGGAAAGCGCGCTGGCGGCCGGCGTGGTGATGGGGGTGATGATCATCCCGTTCGTCTCTTCGATGGCCGACGATTCGCTGTCCGCCGTCCCCGATGCGATGCGCGACGGCAGCCTGGCGATGGGCGCCACCCCGTCGGAAACGATCAAGAAGGTGCTGGTCCCCGCCGCGCTGCCCGGCGTCGTCGGCGGCGTGCTGCTGGCGGTCAGCCGCGCGATCGGGGAAACGATGATCGTCGTGATGGCCGCCTCCGGCGTCGCCACGCTGACGCTCAACCCCTTCGCCAGCACCACCACCGTCACCAAGCAGATCGTCGACCTGCTGACCGGCGAGGCAGAGTTCGATTCGGCCAAGACGCTCGCCGCCTTCGCGCTGGGGCTGACGCTGTTCGTCATCACGCTGCTGCTCAACGTCGTCGCGCTGATCGTGGTGCGCCGCTACCGGGAATCCTATGAATAGCGCGCCTCCACCACCGGCGGCGCCGGCGCGCACGCCGACCGACTGGCGCAGCCCGGCGATGCAGCGGCGCATCCGCCACCGCTATGCCGCGGAACGGCGCTTCCGCTGGCTGGGGCTGGGCGCGGTGTCGCTGTCCGCGGCGTTCCTCGTCTTCCTGCTGGCGACGATGATCGCGCAAGGGGCCAACGGCTTCCTGGAAACCCGCATCGCGCTGCCCATCGACCTGCGCGCGGCGAAGGTCGACGTCCCGCCCGCGCGGCTCGCCGGGCCGGGCGCCGACCTCGCGCTCGCCGGTGCCGGGCTGGAGGGCGCGGTCGACGCC
This sequence comes from Sphingomonas ginsenosidimutans, assembly GCF_002374835.1. GTDB lineage: Bacteria > Pseudomonadota > Alphaproteobacteria > Sphingomonadales > Sphingomonadaceae > Sphingomonas > Sphingomonas ginsenosidimutans. Next base: position 61,418 of record NZ_NWVD01000007.1, on the reverse strand, counting down.
GCCGCCAACGCCGCCTTCCCGCGGGCGGGCGGCGCGGCGCTCCTGTCGGACGGCGCGTGGCTGCGCGTGCGCGACGCGGTCAAGCGCGATCCTTCGCTGCTTTCCCGCGCGACGACGATCGACGTCCCCGTCGCGACCGACATCGACGTCGCGATGAAGGGCGACGGCACGCCCGAGGCGGAAGGCGTCGTCACCGCGCTGCGCGCGCGCTTGTCGAGGGGGCTGAACCTCAGCTTCTTCTCCGGCGCGGACGCCACCGATCCGACGCGCGCGGGCATCTGGGGCGCGTTGAAGGGCTCGCTGTTCACGATGCTGGTGACGCTTGCGCTCGCCTTCCCGGTCGGCGTGCTCTCGGCATTGTATCTGGAGGAATATGCGCCGCGGAACCGCTGGACCGACCTGATCGAGGTGTCGATCAACAATCTGGCGGCAGTGCCCTCGATCATCTTCGGCCTGCTGGGGCTGGCGGTCTTCCTCAACACCTTCCACATGCCGCGCTCGGCGGCGGTGGTCGGCGGGCTGACGCTGGCGCTGATGACGATGCCGGTGATCGTCATCGCCGGGCGCAACGCGATCAAGGGCGTGCCGCCGTCGATCCGCGATGCCGCGCGCGGGCTGGGCGCCTCCCCGATCCAGGTCGTCTTCCACCACGTATTGCCGCTGGCGCTGCCCGGCATCCTGACCGGCACGATCATCGGCATGGCGCGCGCGCTGGGCGAAACCGCACCGCTGCTGATGATCGGGATGCGCGCCTTCATCGCCGCCCCGCCGGACAAGCTGACCGATCCCGCCACCGCGCTACCGGTGCAGATCTTCCTGTGGTCCGACGAAGTGGCCAAGGGCTTTGTCGAGAAGACGTCCGCCGCGATCATCGTGCTGCTGGCGTTCCTGCTCGCGATGAACGGGATCGCCATCTACCTCCGCAACCGTTTCGAGACCCGCTGGTGACAAGCAACTCCGCCCCCAAGATGACCGCGAGCCGGGTTAACGTCTTCTACGGCGACAAACAGGCGATCCGCGACGTGTCGATCGACGTCCGGCAGGAGGACGTGACTGCCTTCATCGGCCCGTCCGGCTGCGGCAAGTCGACGTTCCTGCGCACGCTCAACCGCATGAACGACACCATCGCGGGCGCGCGTGTCGAGGGCGACATCCGGCTGGATGGCGAGGATATCTACGCCCGCGCGATGGACGTGGTGCAGCTGCGCGCGCGCGTCGGCATGGTGTTCCAGAAGCCGAACCCCTTCCCCAAGTCGATCTTCGAGAATGTCGCCTACGGCCCGCGCATCCACGGCCTCGCCCGGTCGAAGGCCGATCTCGGCCAGATCGTCGAACGATCGCTGGTGCGCGCCGGCCTGTGGGGCGAGGTGAAGGACCGGCTGCACGATTCGGGCACCGCGCTGTCGGGCGGCCAGCAGCAGCGACTGTGCATCGCCCGCGCGATCGCCGTCGATCCCGAGGTGATCCTGATGGACGAACCGTGCAGCGCGCTCGATCCGATCGCCACCGCGCGGATCGAGGAGTTGATCCACGAACTGCGCGGCCGCTACGCGATCGTGATCGTCACGCACAACATGCAGCAGGCCGCCCGCGTCAGCCAGCGCACCGCCTTCTTCCATCTGGGCCAGCTGGTGGAATATGGCGACACATCCGACATCTTCACCAACCCGCGTGAGGAACGGACCAAAGACTATATCACCGGACGCTATGGCTGAGCCGGAACAAGAGGATCGCGCCATGGCAGGCGGCCAGGAACATACCGTCAAGGCGTTCGACCAGGACATCGGGCAGCTGCGCGGGCTGATCTCGCAAATGGGCGGGCTCGCCGAAAGCGCGATCGCGCAGTCGATCGTCGCGTTGCAGCGCGGCGACGCGGACCTTGCCGATCAGATCCGCAAGGGCGACCGGCGGATCGACGCGATCGAGGCGGAGGTGGAGCGGACCGCGGTGCGCATCATCGCGCTGCGCGCGCCGATGGCCGACGACCTGCGCGAGGTGGTGGCCGCGCTGAAGATCGCCGGCGTCGTCGAACGTATCGCCGACTACGCCAAGAACATCGCCAAGCGCGTGCCGCTGCTGGAAAGCGACCATCGCATCGAACCGGTGTCGATGCTGCCCGCGATGGCGCGCATGGCCGCCGACATGGTCACCGACGTGCTCAACGCCTTTGCCGCGCGCGATCCCGCCGCCGCGCTGGCGGTGTGCGAACGCGACCATGCGCTGGACGATTTCTACGACAGCATCTTTCGGACGCTGGTGACCTATATGGTCGAAAATCCCAAGACGATCAGCCAGTGCGCGCACTTGCTGTTCATCGCCAAGAATCTGGAACGGATCGGCGATCACGCGACCAACGTCGCGGAGATGGTCTATTTCGCCGCGACGGGGACGCGGATGGCAGAACGCGAGAAGGGAAGCGAGTGATGGCCAAGGCCCGTATGCTGCTGGTGGAGGACGATGCGAGCCTCGCCGAGCTGCTCGTATGGCATTTCACGCGGGAACATTTCGATGTCCAGCACACCATCGACGGCGAAGAGGCGCTGCTGATGGCCAAGGAAACGCCCCCCGACATCGTCCTGCTCGACTGGATGGTCGAGGGGATTTCCGGGATCGAGGTGTGCCGCCGCCTGCGCCGCGCGACCGAAACGCAGAACGTGCCGATCATCATGCTGACCGCGCGCGGTGAGGAGGAGGATCGCGTCCGCGGGCTGGAAACCGGCGCCGACGATTATGTCACCAAGCCGTTTTCGCCGCGCGAGCTGGTGGCGCGCGTCGGTGCGGTCCTGCGCCGCGTCCGGCCTGCGCTGGCCGGGGAGCAGCTGACCTATGCCGATCTGGAGATGGATACCGTCGGCCACAAGGTGCGCCGCGGCGGCGAGGTGATCGCGCTGGGGCCGACCGAGTTCCGCCTGCTCAAGCATTTTCTGGAGCATCCCGGGCACGTCTTCTCGCGCGAGCGGCTGCTCGACAGCGTGTGGGGCCACGACAGCGACATCGAAAGCCGCACCGTCGACGTCCACATCCGCCGCCTGCGCAAGGCGATCAACGAGGGTGGCCGCCCCGACATCATCCGCACGGTCCGCTCCGCCGGCTACGCGCTCGACACCGGGCACTGATCGGTCGGCCCCGCCGCTTTTCCTGCCGCCCGGTTCGATTCGTCGTCGCAACGAGGGAGCCTTTCGCCATCATGGCGCGTTGGCCGCCCCGCGTAACGATAACGCAGTCTGACCGACCATAATGGCAGGAGACAGATATGAAGACGATGCTTCTGGCGGCCGCGGCCGCGCTTGCCCTTCCGTCCATCGCGATCGCGCAGGACACCATGCAGACCCCGCCGCCGGCGGGCACGACCGCACCGGCGACCGATCCGGCAGCACCGCCGCCGGCCGACCCTGCCGCCGCTCCGGCCACCGACCCGGCGATGCAGCAGCAGCCGATGCAGGCGCCGGCGCAGACCACCAGCGGGGCGATGGGCACCGAAACCGCAGGCGGCTATCAGCCCTCCGGCCCGGCGCTACAGGGGACGCCCGCACCGGGTGCCACCGTCCGCTTCCAGCCCGCCCCGCCGCCGTCGCAGGCATTCCCGGCCCCCGCGCCGAAGGAGAGCTATCCGATCTGCAAGAAGGGCCAGTATGACGGCTGCATGCAGGCCAGCGACGCGCGCGGCAAGCGCAAGGCGCGCCGCTGATCGCGGTCACGGGCGAACGGGCATTGCGCCCGTTCGAACTGTGAGTATGGAAGGGCGCTCTATCCATCGGGAGGGAGCGCCTTTTCCATGTCCATTCGTTTCGACGACAAGGTAGCCATCGTCACCGGCGCCGGCGGCGGTCTGGGCCGTCAATATGCCCTGGAACTCGCGCGTCGCGGCGCAAAAGTCGTCGTCAACGACCTGGGCGGCGACCGCACGGGCCAGGGCGCATCCGACGCCGCGCTGAAGGTGGTGGAGGAGATCGAGGCTGCCGGCGGTCAGGCGATGGCCAATGGCGCCAGCGTCACCGAATACGACCAGATGGTCGAAATGGTCGCCAGGGCCAAGGAGGAGTGGGGCGGCGTCCACGTCCTCATCAACAATGCCGGCGTGCTGCGCGACAAGACGTTCGCGAAGATGGAGCCGGCGGACTTCGCTTTCGTCGTCAACGTCCACCTGCTCGGCTCGGCCAATGCGACCAAGGCGTGCTGGGAAACCTTCCGCGAGCAGAATTACGGCCGCATCCTGATGACCGCGTCGTCGACCGGCCTGTTCGGCAATTTCGGCCAGGCCAATTACGGCGCGGCCAAGCTCGGCCTCGCCGGCCTCACCAAGACGCTGTACCTCGAAGGCGCGAAGAACAACATCAAGGTCAACACCATCGCCCCGGTCGCGGGCACGCGCATGACCGAGGATCTGTTCCCGGAACAGGCGTTCCAGGCGTTCGCGCCGGAAAAGGTCGTCCCCGCCGCGCTGTTCCTCGTCAGCGAGGAGGCACCGACCAACCAGATCGTCGGCGCGGGCGCGGGCGTGTTCCAGGCCAGCTACGTCACGCTGACGCAGGGCAAGCTGCTGACCGGCGACGACCTGTCGCCCGAGGGCGTGGCACGCCACTGGGCCGAGATCACCGACCGCACCGGGGAAATCGTCCCCGATTCGGGTGCCGGCCAGTCGATGCTGATCGGCGCGAAGTTGCAGGGCCAGTGATGCACCGGGCAGGCGCGCGGCGGCTGCGCACGCTCGCCTGCCTGCTGCCCGCGGCGGGGCTGGCCGCCTGTGCGACCGTACCGCCGCCGCCCGTCACGCCGCCGCCGGCCAGCGTGCGCGTCGCGTTCGATCGCGACCGGATCGGCGCGGTCGAGGCACGCGGACTGGCCGATCGCGCGACCGGGCGGCGCGTCACCGCGCACGATCCGGTCCGCATCGCCTCGATATCCAAACTGGTGACCGCGATCGGCGTGATGCGCCTCGTGGAGGCGGGCACGCTCGATCTCGATGCGGACGTGTTCGGGTTGCTCGGCTATCGCCTGCGTCACCCGCTCTACCCCGACGTGCCGGTGACGTTGCGGCTGCTGCTGTCGCACCGCTCCGGGCTGCGCGACGATGCGGGCTATATCGTCCCGCTGGGCACGCGGCTGGCCGACCGGCTGGCGGACCCGCGCGCCTGGGACGCCGATCACCCGCCGGGCAGCTTCTACCGCTACACCAACCTCAATTTCCCCGTCGTTGCGTCGGTGATGGAGCGCGCCACCGGTGAGCGGTTCGACTGGCTGATGCAGCGGCTGGTGCTCGCACCGCTGAAGCTGGACGCCTGTTTCAACTGGGCGAGCTGTTCGGATGCCGCGGTGTCGAGTGCGGTCGTCCTCTACGGCGCGGACGGCGCGGCGCAGACCGACGATCTCCGCGGCCGCCGCCCCGCCTGCCCGGTCGTCGCCGGCCCGGGCGGCGCGTGCGACCTGACGACGTGGCGCCCCGGCGACAATGGCGCGCTCTTCTCTCCGCAAGGCGGGCTGCGCATCTCGATGCATGATTTGGCGACGATCGGCCGGCTGCTCGCGCGCGGCGGCGAGGTCGATGGCCTTCGCCTGCTCACCCCCGCGTCGGTCGCGATCCTGCGCGGGCCGGAATGGCGCTATGACGGCGCGAACGGCGATACCGGCGACGGGTTCGATTGCCGCTACGGCCTCGCGATGCAGACGCTGGCGACGCCGCGGGCCGGATGCCGCGACGATCCGTTCGGTGACGGCGTCGCGCGCTTCGGCCATGCCGGCGACGCCTACGGCCTTCGCTCGGGGCTGTGGATCGATCCGGCGACCGGGCGCGGCGTCGCCTTTTTCGCCACGGCGGTTCCCGAAGGCGCACGGTCGCCCCGCTCGGCCTTTTCGATACAGGAGGAGGAGCTGGCACGCGGACGGCACCGCCGCTGACTATTCCTCCACCAGCTTCATCAGCCGGCGCTCGATCGGGGCCAGCACCGGTCCCAGTTCATGCCCGCGCTTGATGACCTGCCCGCCCTCGCCCACCAGCGCCCACATCCCCTGCCGCTGGCGCAGCGCGGGATGCTTTTCGATCCGGTATTCCGGCCGCTCGGCGGCGCGGCGAAAGGCGGCGAAGACCGCCGCGTCGCGCCCCAGGTCGATCGCATAGTCGCGCCAATGCCCCGCCGCCACCATCCGGCCGTACAGGTCGAGGATGCGGGTCAACTCGATCCGGTCGAAACCGATCTGGCCGGGTTGATGCCCGTTCGCGGGGAAAGGGGTGACGATGCCCATCAGGCGCGGTCGCGAACCTCTTCATCGGGCGCCGCGCCCTGCTCGCCCAGCAGCGCGTCAAGCCGCCGCTTCATCGCCTCCAGTTCGCAACGCAGCAGCTCGACCTTCTGCGTCTGCGGATCGAACGTCTCGCTGCACGGCGTACCATAAGGAACGAAGCGCCGCTCCGGGGCCGCCCCGCCCTCCACGATCGTCGGCCGTGCGGGGATACCGACCATCACGGCACCCGCCGGCACGTCGCGCGTCACCACCGCATTGGCGCCGACGCGCGCGCGCGGGCCGACGGTGATCGGGCCGAGCACCTGCGCGCCCGAACCGATGATCGCCCCGTCCGCGATCGTCGGATGCCGCTTGCCCGGCACGCCATCGTCCGGACTGGTCCCGCCCAGCGTCACGCACTGATAAATGGTGACATCGTCACCGATCTCCGCGGTCTCGCCGATCACGACGAAGCCGTGGTCGATGAAGAAATTGCGCCCGATCTTCGCCCCCGGATGGATGTCGATCGCGGTGGTCGCGCGCGAGAAGTGGTTGACGATCCGCGCCAGCAGGTACAGCCGCGACCGGTACAGCCGGTGCGCGACGCGATGCCACGCCAGCGCCCACACGCCCGGGTAGCTCAGGATTTCCAGCCGTGAATGCGGCGCCGGGTCGCGCGATCGGATCGAATCGAGATAGTCGGTCAGTCGCGACATAGCGTGCCCCATGTTCCTGCGCCCACCTTCCCATGCGTGGTTCGCGCATCCGCCGGCACCCGCCGGTCGTGTCCATCTGCCGCCATGTAATCATGGCAGGCGACGGTTTCCATAAGCAACGCTTTGCCGCGCTAAACCGTATTTCCCTATCGCGTTCGTGGGGTATGCCGCATGAACGCGAAACGGGCATGTCCGCCCGCCGGAGACCTTCATGCCGACGTTCGCCGACATCGATCTGTCCGCGCTGCTGCCGTTCATCGCCGTGGGGTTCGGTGCGCAGGTGGTCGACGGCGCGCTGGGCATGGCATTCGGCGTCATCTGCAACACGCTCCTGGTGGCGGTGATCGGGCTGCCGCCCGCGCGCGCCTCGGCGAACGTACATATCGTGGAAACCTTCACGACCGCGGTATCGGGGATCAGCCACGCGCTGCACGGCAATATCGACCGGAAACTGTTCCTGCGCCTGCTGGTGCCCGGCGTGATTGGCGGGGTCACCGGCGCCTATGTGCTGACCAACATCAACGCCGCGACGGTCAAGCCGTTCGTGCTCGCCTATCTGGTCGCGATCGGCCTCTACCTGCTGATCCGCGGGCTGCTGTTCCCGCCCAAGACGCAAAAGCCGCGGGTGGTGGAGCCGCTGGGGCTGATCGGCGGGTTCATGGATGCGGCGGGCGGCGGCGGCTGGGGGCCGATCGTCACCTCGAACCTGCTGGTGCAGGGGGTGGAGCCGCGCAAGGTGGTCGGCACCGTCAATTCGGTGGAATTCTTTCTGACCGCCACCGTGTCGGCGGCGTTCATCTATCACTTGGGGCTACGGGATTTCGCTACCGCGACGATCGGCCTGCTGATCGGCGGCGTGCTGGCCGCGCCGCTGGGGGCGTTCATGGCCAAGCGGATCCCGACCAAGGTCATGCTGGTCATGGTCGGGATCGTCCTGACGGTCACCAGCACCTACGGCTTCATCCGTGCGGTGCTGATGTAACCGGCCGGTGCGTCAGGCGACGGCGGCGTGGACCGTCGCCACGGCCTTCATCACCGATGCGATCCGCACCGACGACTGGATCACCTCGGCGGTGACGCCCGCCTTCTTCAGCACCTGTTCGTGGCTGTCGATGCACATGCCGCAGCCGTTCATCGCGCTGACCGCCAGGCTGAACAGCTCGAAATCGACCTTGTCGATGCCCGGCGCGCCGATCACGTTCATCCGCAGCTTGGCGGGCATCCGGCTGTATTCCTCGTTCCCGGCCAGGTGGGTGAAGCGATAATAGACGTTGTTCATCGCCATCACCGCCGCCGCGGCGCGCGCGGCATTGGCAGCTTCCGGCGACAGCTTGTCGGCGACTTCCGCCTCGGTCGCCTCGACCAGCGGCTTATGGCCCGAACCGTGCGCGCAGGCGAGCAGCAACCCGTACTTGCGCTGGTCGTTCAGCACCGTCTCGTTCAGCAGCGAGCCGACGTTGAGGCGAATGTCCTTGGCGAAATCGGGCAGCGTGCCTGCGAATTCCTTGAGCGCCATCATCATTCCTTCAGGCGAAAAGCGTCACCCCAGCGGAAGCTGGGGTCTCCCGGTTATGGAGAGACCCCAGCTTCCGCTGGGGTGACGACGGGACGTATGGGTGACGTAAGATTGAACGGGGCGGGAGCCGCTGCCCCCGCCCCGCTCGGATCAGGCCGCGACCTTCAGCACGTCGTCGCCCTTGTTCCAGTTGCACGGGCACAGTTCGTCGGTCTGCAGCGCATCGAGCACGCGCAGCGTCTCGGCCGGGTTGCGGCCGACGTTCAGACCGTTGACCTGCACCGCCTGGATGACGTTGTCCGGATCGACGATGAAGGTGGCGCGGAACGCGACATGCTCGTTCTTGTCGAGGATGCCCAGCGCCTCGGCCAGCTTCGCGCCATTGTCGGCCAGCCACGGGAAGTCGGCGGCGGCGAGGTCCGGGTCCGACTTGCGCCATGCCAGGTGGACGTGCGCGGTGTCGGTCGACGCGCCGATCAGCACCGCGTCGCGATCCTCGAAATCGCCCTTGATCTGGCTGTAGCCGACGATCTCGGTCGGGCAGACGAAGGTGAAGTCCTTCGGCCAGTAGAACAGCACCTTCCACTTGCCCGGATAGGCGGTGGTCAGGTCCAGCGTCTCGCCGGCCGGCAGCGCGTCGGTGCCCTGCTGGACGGGAACGGTGATGGCGGGGAAGGTATCGCCGATGGTCAGCATCGAATGGCTCCTCTTGGAAAACGGGTTTCCAGCCATCCTCTCCGCTCGGCGGCGCCGTTCGTGCGGCATCGTCCTTGTCATACGGGGATATAGGGATTTGGCCTGATTGATCCAATCGACTATGACAAGACTAGTGATCGACCGGAGCGATGAATGGCCACCTACCTTCCGACGTTGAAACAGCTGCAATATCTCGTCGCGCTCAAGGACCACGGTCATTTCGGCCGCGCGGCGGAGGCATGTTTCGTCACGCAATCGACGCTGTCGGCGGGGCTGCGCGAACTGGAAACGCTGATCGGCGTGACGCTGGTGGAGCGGACGCGCCGCGTCGTCCGCTTCACGCCGCTGGGCGAACAGATCGCCGCCAAGGCGCGCGTCGTCCTGCGCGAGGCGGAGGAACTGGGCGACATGGCGCGCGCCGCCGGGCGTCCTTTGTCGGGGGAAATGCGGATGAGCGTCATCCCCACGATCGCACCGTTCCTGCTGCCGCGCATCCTGCCGCGCCTGCGCCGCGACTATCCCGACCTGAAGCTGTTCCTGCGCGAGGAGCCGAGCGGCCCGGCATGCGAATCGCTTCACAACGGCCGCACCGACTGCGTGCTGCTGGCGCTGCCCTATGCCTGCGGCGAGGTGACGTCGATGAAGCTGTTCGACGATCACCTGTTCCTCGCCTTTCCCGAGGGCGAGATGCCCGCCGATCCCGCGCCGGTGCGCCCCGCCGATATCGACGAGACGCGGCTGCTGCTGCTGGAGGACGGCCATTGCCTGAAGGAACATGCGCTGGCGGCGTGCAACCGCGCCGAATTGCGCGCGGAAGCGACGATGCTGGGCACCTCGCTCCACACGATGGTGCAGATGGTCGACAACGGGCTGGGGGTGACGATGCTGCCCAAGATCGCGCTCGACGCCGGCATCCTCGATCACACCAATGTCGTCGCCCGCCCGCTCGCCGCCGATCATCCCAGCCGCACGCTGGCGCTGGTCTGGCGCCGCGCCTCCCCGCGCGAACGCGATTTCCGGCTGCTGGGCGAGGTGCTGACGGCCGCGGCGTGAGGGGCCGCGCCGCGCCTGCGTCATGATGACAAGCGGCAAACCGTCGACAGGCGCTTGACCGCGCCCGCGCAATCTCCTTTCCCTCGCACGCATCAAGCGGGAGCATCGAATGGCCAAGCGGCTGACCTTGTACATCCTTGCCGGGCTGGCGCTCGGCCTCGTCACCGGCCTCATCCTCAACGGCTGGCTCGACGATGGCTCGCCCGCGGGCAAGGAACTGGTGACGCGGATCGCGGGCTATTTCTCGATCATCACCACGATCTTCCTGCGCCTGATCAAGATGATCATCGCGCCGCTGGTCTTCGCCACCTTGGTGTCGGGGATCGCGCAGATGGGCGATACGGCCGCGCTGGGGCGGATCGGCGCACGCAGCCTGGGCTGGTTCATCGCCGCCAGCCTGCTCTCGCTGTCGCTGGGGCTGCTGATGGTCAACCTGTTGCAGCCCGGCGTCGGGCTGGGGCTGGCGCTGCCCGCGGCCAACAGTTCGGCGGGGCTGGAAACCGCCGCGTTCAACCTGAAGGATTTCTTCGCGCATATCGTCCCCGCCTCGATGATCGACGCGATGGCGAAGAACGAGATCCTGCAGATCGTCGTCATGTCCGTCTTCGTCGGCGTCGCGATCACCGCGGTCGGGGAAAAGGCCGCGCCGCTGGTCCGCGCGGTCGACGCGCTGGTGCATGTGATGTTGCAGGTCACCGATTACGTCATGCGCGTCGCCCCGCTGGCGGTGTTCGCCGCGGTCGCGGGCACGCTGACGGAGCGCGGGCCGGCGGTGATCGGGCAGCTGGCCTATTTCATGGGCAGCTTCTACCTCGCGCTGATCTGCCTGTGGGCGATCCTGCTGACGATCGGCTTCCTGTTCATCGGGCCGCGCATCCGCGACTTGATCCGCTACGTGCGCGAACCGTTGCTGGTCGCCTTCTCGACCGCCTCGTCGGAGGCCGCCTATCCGCGGATGCTGGAGGCGCTGGACCGGTTCGGCGTGCCGCCGCGCATCGCCAGCTTCGTGCTGCCGCTGGGCTATTCGTTCAACCTCGACGGGTCGATGATCTACATGACCTTCGCGTCGATCTTCATCGCCCAGGCCTATGGCATCGACATGTCGCTGGGGCAGATGGTGACGATGCTGCTGGTGCTGATGGTCACGTCGAAGGGGATCGCGGGCGTGCCGCGCGCCAGCCTGGTGGTGATCGCCGCGACGCTGCCGATGTTCAATCTGCCGGAGGCCGGGCTGCTGCTGATCCTGGCGATCGACCATTTCCTCGACATGGGCCGCACCGCCACCAACGTGATCGGCAATGCGGTCGCCAGCGCGGTGATCGCCAAATGGGAAGGCGGGTTCGACACGAAGGAACCCGTCGCGATCGAACCGCCCGCAGCGCCATCGGGCGCCGGCCCGGCCCGCGACGTCGACAGTTTTCGCAAGCTTTAGGGTTCGCCAGAGCTAAGAAGAAGGTTGGCGCGAGCAGCGACGCGAAGGCGCACAGGCGTTGCGAGTGGGGCCAGGGTGCGAGCCGTCAGCAGCGGCTCGCCGGTATGGCCGGTGACGTGAGACACGCGCTGCGCGTCGGGCACGACATCTGCGCCTCCGCGTCTCTGCGCGAACCCACCTTCTTTCCGCCCAGCCAGATCGACGATCGTAGGCGCTACACACAGCATAGTTGCGTAGATAAGCAACGGCCGAGGTTGGGGCCGACGCGGCCATCAGTTCGTTGGAGGTCGGCGCCGATAGCTCAAAGCCTCCGCAACATGGATCCGCATAACCTGCTCGGAACCGGCCAGATCCGCGATCGTCCGCGCCACCCGCAGGATCCGCGTATAGCCCCGCGCCGACAGCTTCATCGCCGCTGCCGCCTGCGCCAGTAGCGCGCGCCCGGCCTCGTCCGGCGACGCGAAGCGCTCCAGCACTTCCCCCTCCAGTTCGGCATTGGTGCGCGCGCCCGTCCCCGCCAGCCTCGCCGACTGCACCGCGCGCGCCGCCGCGACGCGCGCGGCGACCTCGGCCGATCCTTCCGCCGCCGGCGGCAGCGTCAGGTCTAGCGCGCTCACCGCCTCCACCTCGACATGCAGGTCGATGCGATCCAGCAGCGGCCCCGACACCTTCGCCTGGTAATCCGCCGCGCAGCGCGGCGCCCGCGCGCACGCCAGCGACGCATCGCCCAGATGCCCGCAGCGGCACGGGTTCATCGCCGCGATCAACTGCACCCGTGCCGGATAGGTGACATGCGCATTGGCACGCGCGACGCTGACCGTCCCCGTCTCCAGCGGCTGGCGCAGCGAATCGAGCACCGCGCGCTGGAATTCGGGCAGTTCGTCGAGGAACAGCACGCCCATATGCGCCAGGCTGACCTCGCCCGGCTTCACCTTCAACCCGCCGCCGGTCAGCGCTGCCATGCTGGCCGAATGGTGGGGGCTGCGGAACGGCCGCGTCCGCGTCAGCGTGCCGCCCGGCAACGCGCCCGCCACCGACTGCACCATCGACACTTCCAGCGCCTCCGCCGGATCAAGCGGCGGCAGGATGCCCGGCAGGCACGCCGCCATCAGCGATTTGCCCGCCCCCGGCGGCCCGACCATCAGCAGGTTGTGCGATCCCGCCGCGGCGATCTCCAGCGCGCGCTTGGCGACCTCCTGCCCCTTCACCTGGCGCAGGTCGGGGCCGGCGGCACCCTCGCTCACCGCGCCCGGTTGCGGCGCGGCGAGCAGCCCCTGCCCCTTCAGATGGTTGAGCAGCCCCAGCAGGTCGGGCGCGGCGACCACCTCGATCCCGCCGCTCCACGCCGCCTCCGGCCCCTGCGCCGCGGGGCAGATCAGCCCCTTGCCCTCCGCCCCGGCGTGGATCGCGGCCAGCAGCACGCCCGGCGACGGCGCCAGCCGCCCGTCCAGCCCCAGTTCGCCGACGATCACGTAATCGGCCAGCGCCTCGGCATCCACCACGCCCATCGCCGCCAGCAGGCCGAGCGCGATCGGCAAGTCAAAATGCGATCCTTCCTTGGGCAGGTCGGCGGGCGACAGGTTCACCGCGATCCGCTTGGGCGGCAGCGACAGTCCCATCGACGCGATCGCGCCGCGCACCCGCTCGCGGCTCTCGCCCACCGCCTTGTCCGCCAGCCCGACGACATTGAACGCCGGCAGGCCGGGGATCAGCTGCACCTGCACCTCGACGCTGCGCGCCTCCAGCCCCAGATAGGCTACCGTCGATACGATCGCGACCATGTTCCCCCCCCGTCACGCATCGTTCATAGCCGCTTTGGCAGGGTTGGGAATGTCGCCCGAACTGTCTTGCGGGTTTAACACACGTATACCACATGGACGCCATGGCCGTTCGCCACCCCGTTTCCCGCTATGCGCAACTGTCCGCCGGCATCCTGCTGATGCTGGCCGCACCGATCGTCGCGCCGCTGCCGGGGCCGGCGGGTACGCTGGCTTTTGCGGGCGGACTGGTGCTGGTACTGCGCAATTCGCACGCCGCGCGAGTGCGGTTCGCGCGGATCAAGCGGCGCTGGCCGCGCGCCGGTCGGCTGGCCGATCGGGCGATGCGGCGGCGCAGCGCGCTGCGGCGGCGCGCGCGCGACCGGGCGGCGGCGGCGCGTTGACTTTGGCCGGCACTTCGCTTAGGCGCCGCCATCTACAGGCCGTCCTTGTGGCGGCCTTTTGACATTTGAATTCGGGATATGAACCATGAAGCGGACCTTTCAGCCGAGCAATCTGGTGCGCGCCCGCCGTCACGGCTTCCGCGCGCGGATGGCGACGGTCGGCGGCCGTGCGGTGATCCGGGCGCGTCGCGCACGCGGTCGCAAGAAGCTGTCGGCGTAATTCGGCGTCCGGCCGTGATCGGCCGGATGACGAAGCGATCGGATTATCTGGCCGCGAATGCCGGGCGTCGGTCTCCGATGCCCGGCTTCGTGCTTCTGGTGCGCCCGCGCGAGGACGACGATCCCGCGATGCGCATCGGCATCACCGTCACCAAGAAGATCGGCAACGCCGTGGTGCGCAACCGCATCAAGCGGCGGTTCCGCGCGCTGGCGCGCGACGTGCTGCCGACGGCGGGCATGGCGGGCGCGGATCATGTGCTGATCGGCCGGGCGGCGGCGCTGGACCGGGACTGGTCGGCGCTGGTCGCCGATCTCGGCAAGGCGCTGGCGCGTGCAATCTCCGGCGATCTGCCGCCGCGCCGCCCGCCGGGCGCGCGCAAGCGATGATCGCCCGCCTGCTGATCCTCCTGGCGCGGGCATGGCAATTGGGGCCGTCGCTGGTCCTGCCGCCGTCGTGCCGGTTCCAGCCGTCATGTTCCGCCTATGCAATAGAGGCGCTTGGCCGCTATGGCGCGATAAAGGGTGGATGGCTGGCCGCGCGGCGTATCGCGCGCTGCCATCCATGGGGCGGGCACGGCCACGATCCGGTGCCGTGACAACAGAATTGGGGTCCAGGTGAAGGACGAGACCAAGAATTTCGTGCTGTTCGCGGTGATCGCGGCGCTGATCCTGTTCGGATGGCCGCTGGTGCAGAGCCGCTTTTTCCCCACGGCCAATCCGCCGGCGACGAAGATGGTCGACGGGAAGAACAAGCCCGTCGCCAATCCGGCGGCGGACCCGACCGCCGACGCGCCCGCCGCGATTCGCAGCCGCCAGGTCGTGCTGGCCGAAACGCCGCGCGTGGCGATCGACACGCCCGCGCTGAAGGGATCGATCAACCTCAAGGGCGCGCGCCTCGATGACCTGGTGCTGACGCGGTACAAGGAAACGGTGGCGAAGGATTCGCCGCCGATCCGGCTGTTCTCGCCCGCCGGTACGCCCGATGCCTATTTCGCCTCGTTCGGCTGGCGCGACGCCGGGCTGGCGCCCCCGGCCGCCGATACGGTGTGGACCGCCTCCGCCCGGGTGCTGACCCCGCGCTCGCCCGTGACGCTGACCGCCGCCAACGGGAAAGGCCAGACGTTCGCGATCGAGATCGCGGTCGACAATGATTACCTGTTCACCGTGAAGCAGACCGTCGCCAACGCCGGCACCGCCCCGGTGCCGGTCGCGGCCTATGGCCTGGTCAACCGGATCGGCGTGTCGAAGGATCCGGACAGCTGGACGATCCACACCGGCCCCATGTCGGTCAGCAACGGCGCCGCGCACTACAATCCGAACTTCACGGATGTGGACAAGGCGCCGACCAGCTTCACCACCACCGGCGGCTGGCTCGGCTTCACCGACAAATACTGGCTGGCGGCGCTGGTCCCCGATCAGACGCGCGCGTTCGACGGCCAGTTCCGCGCCGGCGCCAACAACGCCTATCAGGCCGATTTTACCAGCGCCGCGCAGCTGCTGCCACCCGGCCGCCAGGTGACACAGACCGCGAAGATGTTCGCCGGGGCCAAGGAAGTGAAGCTGCTCGATCGCTACACCGATACCGGCGCGGTGGTGAAGCTGGACTATGCGATCGACTGGGGCTGGTTCCGCCTGGTCGAAAAGCCGATCTTCTATTATCTCGACTGGCTGTTCCGCCTGATCGGCAATTTCGGCGTCGCGATCATCATCCTGACGCTGACGATCCGCGCGCTTGTCTTCCCGATCGCGCAGCGCCAGTTCGCCAGCATGGCGGCGATGCGCGCGCTCCAGCCGAAGATGAAGGCCATCCAGGAACGCTACAAGGACGACAAGCAGCGCCAGCAGCAGGAGATCATGGCGCTGTACAAGGCGGAGAAGGTCAATCCGCTGGCGGGCTGCCTGCCAACCCTGATCCAGATTCCGATCTTCTACGCGTTGTACAAGGCGCTGATGCTGACGATCGAAATGCGCCACCAGCCGTTCATCCTGTGGATCAAGGATCTGTCCGCCCCGGATCCCGCGACGATCCTGAACCTGTTCGGCTATATCCCCATCACGCTGCCGCATTTCCTGACGATCGGCGTCGTGCCGGTACTGCTGGGCATCTCGATGTTCTTCCAGTTCCGCCTGAACCCGCAGCAGATGGACCCGACCCAGCAGCAGGTGTTCGCGATCCTGCCATGGGTGCTGATGTTCGTGATGGCGCCGTTCGCGGTCGGGCTGCAGATCTACTGGATCACCACCAACTGCGTCTCGATCGCGCAGCAGAAGTTCCTGTACAGCCGCCATCCGCAGCTGAAGGAAGCGGCCGCCAAGTGACCGACGATACCCCCCAGCCCGCTCCCGTGCCCGTTCCCGACGATGATGCCGCGGCGGCGCGGATCGAGGCAGGGCGCCGGCTGTTCGCGGGGCGGATCGACTTCCTGAAATCGGCGCCCGCGCTGCAATTTCTGCCCGCGCCCGACGCACCAGAGGTGGCGTTCGCCGGCCGCTCGAACGTCGGCAAGTCCTCGCTGCTCAACGCGCTGGCGGGGCGCAAGGCGCTGGCGCGCACGTCGGTCACGCCGGGTCGCACGCAGGAGCTGAATTTCTTCGACGTCGGCGCGCCGCTCACCTTCCGCCTCGTCGACATGCCCGGCTACGGCTTTGCCAAGGCGCCGAAGGACATGGTCAAGAAGTGGCGCTTCCTGGTGAACGACTATCTGCGCGGGCGGCAGGTGCTCAAGCGCGCGCTGGTGCTGATCGACAGTCGCCACGGCATCAAGGATGTCGATCGCGAGGTGCTGGAAATGCTGGACAAGGCGGCGGTCGGCTATCGCCTGGTCCTGACCAAGGCGGACAAGGTCAAGGCGACCGATCTGGCCGCCGTGACGCAGGCGACCGCGGACGAGGCGCGCAAGCACCCCGCTGCCCACCCGGAGATCATCGCGACGTCGAGCGAGCTGGGGATGGGCATCCCCGAACTGCGCGCCGCGGTCATCGACGCGATCGTCTGACGACCGCGTCGAAGCCGCGGATCAGCGCCGCATATCCTGGGCCGCGACGATCTGCGCGCGCAGCTGTTCGGAACGGCTTGGCACCGGCACCGGGCGCTCGAACACGAAGCTGGGTTCCCGCAGGAAAGCGGGCGCGCGCGGCGACAGCGATGCGGTGCAGGCGATGGTGTCGTTGGTCGCGTTCAGCATGGCAGGATCGTCCCCCTCAATGGTCCTGATGACGGGGCAAAGGCTATCTGCGGGTCTCTTCCGCCCGGTGGAGAAGCGCGGTTAACGGGCGCGTCACCAGCGGCGACGCTACCCGAATTGACGACATGGCGCGTGTTGCCCTGCCGCGCGCCACCGCCTAACCCGGCGGTCATGAAGCTCATCATCGGCAACAAGGCCTATTCCTCCTGGTCGCTGCGCGGCTGGCTTGCCTGTCGTCAGTCCGGCCTGCCGTTCGAGGAAGTCGTCGTGCCCCTCTATGACGAGGAATGGGACCGCCGCCGCGAAGGCGCCGAGTTCGCGCCTTCGTCCGGCAAGGTCCCGATCCTGTGGGACGGCGACGCGGTGGTGTGGGACAGTCTCGCGATCGTCGACTATCTCGCCGACAAGGTCGGGCGCGACCGCTTCTGGCCGGCGGACGATGCGGCGCGCGCGATGGCGCGGTCGATGGCCGCCGAAATGCACTCCAGCTTCGTCGCGCTGCGCCGCAAGCACAGCATGAACATCCGCCGCGCGTTCGATCCGGTGCCCCCGGACGCCGACGTGCGCGCGGATCTGGCGCGACTGTTCGAACTGTGGGCGCAGGCGCGCGCGCGGTTCGGCGGCGAGGGTGATTTCCTGTTCGGCACGTTCGGCGCCGCCGACATCATGTTTGCGCCGGTGTGCACGCGCATCGTCACCTATTCGCTGCCCGCCCCGCGCTTTGCCCTCGCCTATATCTCCGCGGTGCTGGGTCACCCCTTCCTGCAGGACTGGATCGCCGCCGCGCAGGAAGAGGAATGGGTGATCGAGAAGTTCGAGCAGCCGCTCGCCTGATGCCGGATCTACGATTCGCGGGAATAGCCCGTATCGGGGTGCCAGCGCATCGCGATATCCGGGTAATGAACGGTCGACGCCTCGGGCCGGCTGACCGCGAACAGCACGCACGGTTCGTCGCTGTCGTTGCGCAGGTGGTGCGCGTTGCCGTCCCCCTTGGGAAACACCGCGATGTCGCCGGCGCGCATCGGATGGGTGCCATGATCGTCGACCAGCACGGCCGCGCCGGACAGGATGACGACGATCTCGTCCTCCCCCTCGTGCCAGTGCCGCTGCGACGACCAGCCGCCTGGCGGCACCACGACATGCGTCGCGACGATATCGCGCAGCCCGGCCGCCGACGACAGGTCGCGGACGAGGCGGTCGGAGGCGGCCGCCGCGAACGGTTCGGGATAGTCGCTGCCTTCCGCCGGCGGGATGGTGTCGAGCACAATTTTGGGCACGGGAACCTCCGAACATGATCGATGTCGTCCGATTGGCAAGCGATCTGATCGCCGCCGACAGCGTAACGCCCGCACGCGGCCGTGTGTTCGACGTGCTGGAGGCGGCACTCGTCCCGCTCGGCTTCGCGGTGGAGCGGTTCGTCGCGGGCGAGGCGCCGGACGGCCCGGTCGAGAACCTGCTGGCCACCCGTGGCGATTCCGGCCCGCACCTCGCCTTTGCCGGGCATGTCGACGTGGTCCCGCCGGGCGATGGCTGGACCGCCGGGCCGTTCGTCCCCGACGTGCGCGGCGGGCTGCTTCACGGGCGCGGCGCGGTGGATATGAAAGGGGCGATCGCCGCCTTCGTCGCCGCGATCCGGCACGCCCCCGATACCGGGCGCCTCACCCTCATCATCACGGGCGACGAGGAAGGGCCGGCGACGTTCGGCACCGTCGCGCTGATCGAACGGATGCGTGCACGCGCGATCGCCCCCGACATGTGCGTCGTCGGCGAACCGACCAGCGTCGCCGCACTGGGGGATATGGTGAAGGTCGGCCGGCGCGGATCGGTCAACATCTGGATCGACGTGCCCGGGCGCCAGGGGCATGTCGCCTACCCGCATCTGGCCGACAATCCGATCCCGCGGCTCGTGGCGATCCTGCGCGATCTGGACGCGCTGGTGCTGGACGACGGCACCGACTGGTTCCAGCCGTCGAACCTGGAAATCACCGACATCACCGTCGGCAATCCGGCCACCAACGTGATCCCGGCACGCGCCGGCGCGCGGATCAGCATCCGCTTCAACGACCGGCACACCGGCGCGGCGCTGGCCGAACGGATCGCCGCGATCGCCCGTGCGCACGCGCCCGAGGCGATCGTCACCCCGCGCATCTCGGGTGAGGCGTTCCTGACCGAGCCGGGCGCGCTGTCCGCGCTGGTATCCGCCGCGATCGAGGCGGAAACGGGCCGCGTCCCCGATCTGTCGACCACCGGCGGCACGTCCGACGCGCGCTTCCTGCGCGCCCTGTGCCCGGTGGTGGAATTCGGCCTCATCAACGCCACGATGCACAAGGCGGACGAGGCGGTGGCGATCGCCGATCTGGAACAGCTGACCCGGATCTACACCGGCATCGTCACGCGCGCGCTCGCGCCGCGTTGACGCCGATCCACCGCGCCAGCGCCTCGTCCTCCATCGGGCGCGCCACGGCATAGCCCTGGATCGCGTCGCACCCCATCACGCGCAGCACGTCGATCTGCGCGTCGGTTTCCACACCTTCCGCCACCGCGTCGCACCCCAGGCCATGGACCAGCCCGACCAGCGCGTGCAGGATCGTGCGCGCGCCATGATCGACCGCCACGTCGCGCACCAGCACGCGGTCCAGCTTGATTCGGTCGACCGGCAGCGCACGCAGCCGCTGGACGTTCGATTCGCCGATCCCGAAATCGTCGATCGTGATCCGCGCCCCCGCGCGCCGCAACGTCGCGAGCATGTCCAGCGCCGCACGCGAACAGGACATGGCGACGCTTTCGGGCAATTCCACCTCCAGCCGCGCGAGCGGCGCGCGCGCCTCCAGGAACGCTTCCATCAACCGCGTCAGGAATTCCGTGTCGTCCACCTGCTGACGCCCGACGTTCAGCGCCAGTCGCCCCGCCCGCCCCTCTCTGTGCCAGCGCGCGGCGGTGTCGGCGGCATGGTGAGCCACCCAGTCGCTGATCGCGCCCATCTGCCCGGTGATCTCGGCACGCGACAGGAATTCGGCCGCCGGGCGCAGCCCCTGCGTCGGGTGGCGCCAGCGCAGCAGCGCCTCGCTCACCAGCAGCGCGCCGTCGGCCAGCGCGATCTGCGGCTGGAACGCCAGCGCGAACTGCTCCTGGCGGACGGCGGCGCGCAACTCGCGGTCCAGCCGGTTGCGGTCGTCCAGCTCGGACGCCAGCTTCGCATCATATTGCGACACGCGCCCGCGCCCGCCCGCCTTCGAATGGTACATCGCCGCATCTGCCGCGGCCATCAGGTCGCGCAACGTCGCGCCATGGTCGGGATAGCGCGCCACGCCAACCGACGCGCCCACCGCGATCGACGCGCCGTCGATCGCGAACGGCGCCTCCAGCGTCGACAGGATCGCCTGCCCGATCGTGTCGATGGTCGCATCGTCGTCCAGCGTGGGGCACATCAGCGTGAATTCGTCGCCCGCCAGCCGCCCGATCAGCGATCCGTCCGGGCACACGGTGGAGGTGATCGCGCGCAGCCGGTCAGCCACCTTCGCCAGCAGTCGGTCGCCGCAGGCATGGCCGCGCGTGTCGTTGATCGCCTTGAACCGATCGAGGTCGACGAAGAACAGCGCCGCGCCGCCATCGCCTGGCATCCGCTCGATCATCTCGTCGACCTCGCGCAGGAAATGCGAACGGCTCGCCAGCCCGGTCAGCGGATCGCGTGCCGCGCTGTCGTTGGCCTGCGACAGATCGTCGCGAAGCCGCGCGAACAGCGTATCGATCGCATAGGCCAGCTTCGGGGTGATCGCCGCGGCCTCCGCCGGGATCGGCGTCGTCAGATCGCCGCCCGCCGCGGTTTCCACGCGCGCGACCGCCGCCGAAATGCCGCTGCGCACCCGCACCAGCCAGTACACCGTCACCAGCCAGCCGACCGCCATGAACGGCAGGGTCGCGATCAGCATATGGTCCAGCCGATGATCGGGCATTGCGATCGCCGCAACCAGCGGCAAGACGAGCGCGGTCGTCGTTCCCAGGCCGAGCAATGTCAGCTTTCTATGCCCGGCAATCGCCATTGATGTCGCGGCCCCCTCGTCACCAACCGTCGTGGCAGTGGCGCAGGGGTTTGACAGCAAAAGGTTAAGAGTTGGTCGCGCGCGGCCGGCGAAGAATGACGTAAAGCGCGCCCGAACCGCCGTGGCGGGGATGGGCGCTGCGGATCGCCGCGATCGCCCCGGCATGGCGCGACAGCCGCAACCAGTCTTCGATCGACGCGCGGATCGCGCCGCGCGCGTGCGGGCGGTGGCTGTCGGGGCGTGGCGGCTTCCCCGTCACCAGCAAGATCACGCGGTCGCCGTGTGCGATCGCCTGCGCCACCCCGCGGTCCAGCGCGGCATGGGCGGACGACAGCGTGTGGCCGTGCAGATCGATCGTCCGGTCGGGCGCGACCACCCCGCTGGCAAGACGCCGATCCCAGCCACCGTCCAGCGTGTGGCCGGGCGCGCGCGTGGGAAAGGATGCGACGGGCGCCGTTGCCGGCGCCGCGACGCGCGGTGGCCGTGGTGCGGGCAGCGACGGCGGTGCCGCCGTGGCCGACTCGGCGCTACGCCGTCCCGGCAGGGCGCGCACCGTTGCGCGCACCCGCGCCCACAACGCCTCCTCGTCAGCGCCGAGGCGTCGACCCGCCACCGCTGCCTCCGGTTGCCGCCGCACTGCCGCCGCGCGCCAGCCAGCGGTCGTAACTGCCGATCGGCAGCAGCACGAAAGCGGTGCCGCGCGCGCTCATCCCGCCCGCGATCGCACGTGCCTCCTCGCCCGCGCCCCAGAAGGTATCGACGCGGTTGGCGCCCTTGATCGCGCCGCCGGTATCCTGCGCGATCCACACGCCATTGGCGTCGGCGCGGTCCATCGACAGGAACACCGGCGCGCCCAGCGGAATGAACGCCGGGTCCGCGGCGACGGTGGCGCCGCCGCTGACCGGCAGGCCCAGCGCCCCGAGCGGCGCGCCCGACAGTTCGCGGAAGAACACGTAGCTCTTGTTCTCGCGCATGATCGCGCGCCCTTCCTCGGGATGGGCGTGCAGCCAGGCGACGATCCCCTGCATCGACGTCTGCCCCGGCTGGAGCAGCCCGCGGCTCTTCATCAGCGCGCCGATGCCGGTGTAGTCGCGGCCGTTCTGGCTGTCGTAACCGATGCGCAGGATCGACCCGTCCGGCATCCGCACCAGCCCCGATCCCTGCACCTGCAGGAAGAACAGCTCGACCGGATCGACCGCATAGCCAAGGATGCGCGCGCGCCCGTTCAGCGCGCCCTGTTCGATCGCGGTGCGATCGTAATAGGGCACCAGCTTGCGTCCCGCCACGCGCCCGCGGATCGACTTGCCCGCCAGCGCCGGGGAAAAGGCCCCCAGATCGACGTCGATCAGGTCGTCCGGCCGCGCGTAGATCGGCGCATAGCCGGGCCGCGACTCGCGCGACCCGGCGATCTCCGGTATGTAATAGCCGGTGGCGAAGGCGCGGCCGTCGCCGACCTGCACCGGCTCGAACCACCGCTGGAAGAAGGCGGCGGCATCGCGCGGCGCGGTCTGCGCCGCGGCGGCGCAGGCCGGCTGCCAGTCGGCCCCGTTCGCCAGCCCGGAGGTGTCGGCGCGGACGATCAGGCTGGGGCAGCTCACGCGGAACGCCGCCAGCGCCCCCGCCGCCTGCGTCGAATCGAACGGCAGACTCAGCGCGTCGGGACCGCGCATCAGCCCCGCCGCCGCCGCGTTGGTCGCGGCCGCGGGAATCACGCCGCCCGCCACCGGTGGAAGCGGGACGGAAGGCATCGGCTGACGGACGGGGATATGCGATGGCGTCCAGGGGCGGGTCGTGCCGGCGTGCGGCGGGGGCGCGTTCCCGGTCGTATCGGGCAGCGTGCCGCCGCCGACACAACCGCCCAGCGCCAGCGCCCCCGCCAGCGCGATCATCCCGCTTCTCGTCATCGATCCCCCTTGTCGCCGCGCCCGCGGGTCGTTCTACGCCTCGTCGGTGTCGGCGAGCAGCCAGTTGGGATCGGTACTGCGCATCGTGCGCACGAACGTCCATTCGTCATGGGTTTCGATCGCGTCGCTGGTGGAACCGGCGATCACCTGTCCCTCGCCATCGCGCGTCACCGCGGCGATGTCCGCATCGAACCGCACCGTGATCCGCGCCTCGCCGTTCTGCACCGACGCGGCGGAGATCACCGCCCGTTCGATCGTCACCAGCCGGTTGTCCAACACATGCCCGGCCTCTCGCCGCTCGGCGATCGCCTGGGAGAAACTGGCGAAGACGTCGTCGGTCACCAGCGTGCGCAGCGCCTGTTCGTCGCCGCGCCAGAACGCCTCCAGCACCATACGGTACGCGCCCTTCGCCCCTTCGACGAAGCGGGCCACGTCGAACCCCGGCTCGGCCTGTACGATCGCGCGCAGCCCAGCTTCGGCCGCCCCCTCGAACGGGCGCGCCGCCGGCTCGCGCACGTCGGGCGCGGCATCGACGGGGCGCGGCATCACCGGCGCGGCAACCCGCTCCTCGGCGGCGCGCGGCAGGGGCTGTTCGTGCCCGCCGCGCTTTCCCAGCACCGAATACAGGCGCAGCGCCAGGAAGGCCGCGACCATGGCGAGTACGACAACGTAGAACACGGCAACTCCACTATGCTGGACGTATCACATAGGCGTCGGCGCGCCGACTTTCAAATCATCGACGCTCGCATTGTATCCCGCCGGTCGCGCTGCTAACCGCCCGTCACTTACGCGCCGCCCGCCGGACCGGGCGTGCCGCCATGCGAAGGGACGAAAAATGGACGAACAGGGCTATCCGAACGCCACCGGCGGCGAACCGCTGGCGAACGGCGCCGACACCGCGCCGGCGGCCGGGCTGATCTCGCAATATGTGAAGGACCTGTCGTTCGAAAATCCGAACGCCCCGGCGATCTTCCAGGAACAGCAGCCGCCCGAAATCAACGTCCAGTTCGACATCGCCGCCGCGCAGGTCGGTGACGAAGTCCACGAAGTGACGCTGAAGATCGAGGTGCGTGCCACCTCCGCGGGGAAGACCGCGTTCATCGCCGAACTGTCCTACGCCGGGCTGTTCGGGCTGCGCAACGTGCCGGCCGAGCATGTCCAGCCGTTCCTGCTGGGCGAAGGGCCGCGCCTGCTGTTCCCCTTCGCGCGCCGCGTCGTCGCCGATGCGATCCGCGACGGCGGCTTCCCGCCGCTGCTGCTGGAGCCGATCGACTTCAACGCCTTGTTCCTCCAGCAGGCGCAGGCCCAGGGCATCCAGTTCGGTGACGAGGTCGGCCACGCCTGATCGCGATCGTCGCGGCGGGCGCTCGGCATGAACCTCGTCAAGGCGCTGGGCTCGGTCGGCGGGCTGACGCTCGCCAGCCGCGTGCTCGCGCTCGTCCGCGATACGTTGCAGGCCAGCTATGTCGGTGCGGGCTTCGCATCCGACGCCTTCTTCGTCGCGTTCCGCCTGCCCAACATGTTCCGCGCGCTGTTCGCGGAGGGCGCCTTTTCCGCCGCGTTCATCCCGCTGTTCAACCGCAAGGTGGCCGAGGGCGGCGGGACGGCGGCAGGGGTCGATTTCGCGGAGCGCGCGCTGGCGCTGCTGCTGCCGGTGCTGCTGATCTTCACCGCCGCGATGCTGATCGCCGCCTGGCCGATCACCTGGGCGCTGTCCGGCGGGTTCGAGCGCCAGCATCCCAGCGCGGAGCAATTCGCCTTCGCGGTGATGCTGTCGCGCTTCACCATCCCCTATCTCTTGCTGATCTCGCTGGTCTCGCTGCTAGGCGGGATCCTCAATTCGCTGCACCGTTTCTGGGTCAATGCCGCCGCGCCGATCCTGCTCAACGTCGCGATGGTGAGCGCGCTGATCTTCTTCCACGGCGGTGATCCCTATGCCACCGCGCGGGCGCAGGCGGTTTCGGTCACCGTCGGCGGCGTGCTGCAACTCGCCTGGCTGTGGTGGGCGTGCCGGCGCGCCGGGGTCAGCCTGCGGCTGCGGCGCCCGCGCATCGACGACGACGTGAAGCAGATGCTCAAGCTGATCGTGCCCGCCGCCACCGGCGCGGGCGCGGCGCAGATCAACCTCGCCATCTCCACCGCGCTGGCCGGCGGGCTGCTGTCGGCGGGATCGATCTCGGCGATCTATTATGCTGACCGGCTCAACCAGTTGCCGCTCGGCCTGATCGGCATCGGGCTGGGCACGATCCTGCTGCCGGTCGTCTCGCGCCTCCTGTCGGAGGGCCGCGAGGCAGAGGCGATGGAGACGCAGAACCGCGGGCTGGAACTGGCGCTGTTCCTCACCCTGCCCGCCACCGCCGCGTTCGTCTTCGCCGCCGAACCGATCGTGCGCGGGCTGTTCCAGCACGGTGCGTTCGGCGCGGCCGACACCACCCGCGCGGCGCAGGCGCTCGCCGCCTTCTCGATCGGGCTGCCCAGCTACGTGCTGGTCAAGGTGCTGACCCCCGGCTTCTACGCGCGCGCCGATACGAAGACGCCGGTGCGCCTCGCGCTCTGGTCGGTGGCGATCAACCTGGTCGGCAACCTCATCCTCATTCCGACACTGGCGCATTGGAACATCGGGCAGATCGGCCCGCCGCTGGCGACCGCGCTCGCCTCCACGGTCAACGTCGCCTCGCTGTACGTCGTCCTGTCGCGCCGCGGGCATTTCGCGCTCGATCCGCAGGTGAAACGCAAGGTGCCGCGGCTGATCCTCGCCGCGCTGCTGATGGGCGCGTCGCTGCTGCTGGTCACGCCGTTCGTCGATCCGTTCCTGACCGGCGCGCTCGTGCGGCGCGGCCTCGCGCTGACGGGGCTGGTCGGCGCGGGCGTCGCCATCTATGTCCTCGCCTGCTTCGCCACCGGCGCCTTCCGCGTGGCGGACCTTCGTTCCCTCCTTCGTCGCAGAGCCACGTCCCGATGACCAACATGCGCGTCGTTTCCGGTATCAAGCCGACCGGCAACCTTCACCTCGGCAACTACCTGGGCGCGGTGAAGCAGTGGGTGGCGATGCAGGACGATATCCAGTCGTCGGGCGGCGAGACGATGTATTTCATCGCCGACCTCCACGGCCTGACCGAATGGATCGCGCCCGATCAGCTGCGCGAGAATAGCGTGGAGATGACCGCGACCCTGGTCGCCGCCGGGATCGACCCGGCGCGCTCGATCCTGTTCAATCAGGCGCGCGTGCCCGCGCACAGCGAGCTGTCGTGGCTGCTCAACAATGTCGCGCGGGTCGGCTGGCTGAACCGCATGACGCAGTTCAAGGACAAGGCGGGCAAGAACCGCGAGGGCGCCAGCGTCGGCCTGTACGACTATCCGGTCCTGATGGCCGCCGACGTGCTGCTCTACAACGCCACGCATGTGCCCGTGGGCGAGGACCAGAAACAGCATCTGGAGCTGGCGCGCGATATCGCGACGAAGTTCAACAACGACTATGCGACCGAGCTGTTCACCCTGCCCGAACCGCTGGTCAGCGCCGCCGCGCCGCGGATCATGTCGCTGCGCGATGCGTCGGCGAAAATGTCCAAGTCGAACCCGTCCGAACAGTCGCTGGTCAAGCTGGTCGATTCGGACGACACGATCGCCGACAAGTTCCGCAAGGCCAAGACCGACCCCGACCTGCTCCCCGCCACCATGGCGGAGCTGGCGGACCGGGCCGAGGCGCGCAACCTCGTCACCATCTTCGCCGCGCTGGCGGATCGCACGCCCGACGACGTGCTGGGCGAATTTGCCGGAAAGGGCTTCGGCCAGTTCAAGCCCGCGCTCGCCGATCTGGCGGTCGCGAAGCTCGCGCCGATCCGCGACGAGATGCTGCGCCTGCTGGCGGATCGCAGCGCGATCGACGCGATCCTGCGCGACGGCGCGGAAAAGGCCGCAACCCTCGCCGCCCCGATGCTGCGGCGCACACAGGAGGCGATGGGGCTGCTGGTGTAGGGCCGCGCGACGGTCGATATCCCTGGCGACGGTTCTGGGTTGCAGGGAAAGGCCGTCAGGTCTGGTGTCGCGATCGGCCGCGGCCCGGCTTGCCTCCCCCGACACGGCGGCTAGTCTGCGGTGCGATGCAGATCGCCCTCGCCGTTTCCACCCTTCTCGTCCCACTCGTGGCGCTCGAAGGCTCGACTGCCGCGTTCGAGGGTGTCCCCCATGTGCGGATCGAGGAATATGCGGTCAGCGGTCGCAGCGTCGCAGCGATCCGCCGGTCGATCGACGCCGCGCGCCCAACCGATCCCAATGACGGCACGCGGGTCGATGGCCTGTCCCGCTGGAACATCAGCTGGCGCTGGCGGCGGGATGCGACCGGCCGTTGCAGCGCGACGCTCGACGATATCGTCTTCTCCGCGGTAGTCACCGTACCCCGCCTTGCGAACACCGACGTGCCCGCCAGGGTCCGCGAGCGGTTTGACCGGTTCCGCGCGACGTTGCTGGCGCATGAGGACGGTCACGTCCGCTACGCTTGGGATCATCGCGGCGACGTGGCCGACGCGCTGAATGCCGCGGGATGTGACCGCATCAACGAGGCCGGCATGGCAGCGCTGCGCAAGATCGGTGAACATGACGTCGCCTATGACAAGGCGACCCGTCACGGCGCGGATATCATCACGCCGTTGCGCTGAGCGGAGCGGTCATCGGCGACGACCGACCCGGCGCGGAGCACCGGCGTGGCTTGCCAACATCTGGCGCGCCGCGCCTACGGGCGACCCGTTGCTCCCGCGGGCCGGGGCACGATGCCTTATGATTCCGTAGCTTAACGAAATTGGCACGCCGCCTGCTTAGCGATGCGCAGCAACGGAGTTCGCCATCATGACCGCCACCACCCACCCGGCCCCCAAGGATCATCTGTTCGGCGTGTGCGCCG
This sequence comes from Sphingomonas ginsenosidimutans, assembly GCF_002374835.1. Lineage (GTDB taxonomy): Bacteria > Pseudomonadota > Alphaproteobacteria > Sphingomonadales > Sphingomonadaceae > Sphingomonas > Sphingomonas ginsenosidimutans. Next base: position 33,380 of record NZ_NWVD01000007.1, on the reverse strand, counting down.
CGCTGGGAGAGGATTTCGGGTTCAACCCGCTGTGGCTCCGCATCGGCTTCGCGGTGGCGCTGCTGTTCGATCTCGAACATGTGCTGATGGCCTATGCCGCGCTCGGCCTGCTGGTTCTGGTCAGCCGCCTGATCGCGCCCTCGCGCCGCCGCGCGAGCGCAGCCGAACCGGTCACCGCCGGCGCGGTCGTGGAAACCGCGCCGCTGCCGGCCCCGGAATTCCGCCAGGCGGCCTGAGCGCCGCCGTGCCGGGTCAGCCTTCCAGCTGGCCCAGCAGGACGCGCACCGCGCCGTCGACGTCGCGGTCGGTGTCGCGCAATTCCTCGATCCGGCGCACCGCATGGATCACCGTCGAATGGTCGCGCCCGCCGAACTTGCGGCCGATCTCGGGCAGCGAGCGGGTGGTCAGCCGCTTGGCCAGGTACATCGCGATCTGCCGCGGGCGCGCCACCGCGCGGGCGCGGCGGGCCGATACCAGGTCCAGCGGCTTCATCTCGAAATGGTCGGCGACCGCCTTCTGGATCTGGTCGATCGTCACGCGCCGTTGCGCGCCGCGCAGCATGTCGCCCAGCGTCGCCTGCGCGAACGCCATGTCGATCGTCTCGCCGGTCAGCATCGCATAAGCGGTGACGCGGGTCAGCGCTCCCTCCAGCTCGCGGATGCTGCTGGTGATGCGCGACGCCAGCATCTCGATCACCTCGGCCGGCACCTTAACGTCGGGCATATCGGCGATGCGGCGCAGCAGCACCGCCCGGCGCAGTTCGGGCGAGGACGGGCGGATATCCGCAACCAGCCCCGCCGACAGCCGCCCGAGGATGCGCGGCTCGACCCCGTCCAGCGCCTGTGGCGCGCGGTCGGCGGCGATCACCAGCCGCTTGCCCGCCGCCATGATCTCGTTGACGGTGTGGAAGAATTCCTCCTGCGTCGCGTCCTTGCCGGCGATGAACTGCAGATCGTCGATCAGCAGCAGGTCGCAGCTGCGCAGCCGCGCCTTGAACGCGAACGTGTCGCGCGCGCGCATCGCCGCGACGAATTCGAACATGAACCGCTCGGCCGACATCAGCATCACCCGCGCGTTCAGGTGCGACGCCAGGAAATCGTGCGCGATCGCGTTCATCAGGTGGGTCTTGCCCTGCCCGGTGCCGCCGTGGAGGAACAGCGGGCTGAACCGCACCGGCCCCGGCTGCGCCAGCGCGCGCGCGGCGTTCAGCGCGACCATGTTCGACGGGTCGACCACGAACCGGTCGAACGTCAGCCGCGGGTCGAGCGCCGGGCGCTCCCCCGCCTCGCCGGCGTCCTGCACGATCGGGGCGGCGGCGACCGGCGCCACCGCGACCGGCGCGGGAACGGGCGCGGATGCGGCCACCGGGGCGGCGATCACCTGCACCGATGCCGTGCGCGGCGCCGTGTCGATCTCTACGCTGCGCACGCCCGGCAGCACCGCGCGGAATTCATGCAACAGCCGGTCAGCATAGTGGCTCTTGACCCAGGTGGTCATGAACGCGGACGGCAGCGTCAGGCGGATGTCCTGCGTGTCCGCGCCATCGACCAGCGCGATCGGCGCCAGCCACTGATCGAACAGCCGCGCACCGGCGGACAGGCGCAGGTTCGCGCGGACGCAGGCCCATGCCTGTGCCAATGCGCTCGTCCCGCCATCCTGATCCCGCTCTGACGCCACGCACTACTCCTCCGCCGGCGCAAGCCCGCTGCCTGCGCCGTCCCACGTCGACAAAACAATCTTCCCCCGGCCCGCGAATACATCGCGGTCGTCATCAGACGTTACCCTGTTCCCAGAACGACGGTCGTCGTCGGGAGCACAGGATTAGGAACAGCGGCGTGAGTCGATCAAGCCCGCTGGCGGACACAAAAACGAAATAAAGCGCATTGACTCGTCATCAGCCGCACAAATCCGTCGAATTTCTGATAACCACTTGTTTTCATTGGACGATATTGAGGTGGCGCGAAAGCGGCCGATCGCGAATCGCGAGAATTCCGGGGCTTTCGAAGCGGTGGCATTTTGTTCCGCCGCGGGGTCGCCGCAACCGTCCGGCGGCGCGGGCCGCGCACACGCGAAAACGCCCGCCGGGACGAACCCGGCGGGCGTTTTCCACCGTCAGTGATGACGGATCAGGCCAGCGCGGACACGCGCTTGGTCAGCCGCGCGAACTTGCGCGAGGCGGTGTTCTTGTGAAGCACGCCCTTGGCCACGCCGCGCGCCAGCTCCGGCTGGGCCGCCTGCAGCGCGGTCGCCGCCGCCGCCTTGTCACCCGACGCTAGCGCCGCTTCGACCTTCTTCACGAAGGTGCGGATACGGCCGACACGGATACCGTTGATTTCGGCCCGACGCTCGTTGCGACGGATGCGCTTCTTGGCTTGCGGCGTATTCGCCATGAACGTCCTCTGATCTGTTCGAAACGATGAAAAAGGGCGCAGCGGATGACCCGTTGGCCCTCGAAGGCGCCGCCCATAGCGAGACTGGCGGCGCGCGTCAACGTTTCTGGCACGCCGGACACCAGAAGGTGGAACGTCCCCCTTCCGCATAGCGCGCCACCGTCCCGCCGCATCCGCACGACTGGCCTTCCCGGCCGTAGACCGCGAACTGCTTGGAGAAATAGCCCAGTTCGCCATCGGGCCGCGCATAGTCGCGCAGGCTCGATCCGCCCGCGTCGATCGCCGACAACAGCACGTCGCGCACCGAGACGACCAGCCGTTCCAGCCGCGCGCGCGATATCTCGCCCGCGGCGCGCTGCGGCGCGATTCGTGCGTGGTACAGCGCCTCGCAGACATAGATGTTGCCCAGCCCGGCGACGATCCGCTGGTCCAGCAGCGCCAGCTTGATCGACACCCGCTTGCCCGCCAGCACCCGCGCCAGATGCGCGGCGGTGAAGTCCGCGCCCAGCGGCTCGGGCCCCAGCGCGGCGAACGCGGGAAAGTCGGGCATCTGCGCGGTCGGCGACAGGTCCACCGATCCGAACCGCCGCGGATCGTTGAGCGCCAGCCGCCGCCCCGCGCCCGTTTCGATCAGCAGGTGATCGTGCGGCAGGATCTCCGCCGGATCGACGCGCCACCGCCCCGACATGCCCAGGTGGAAGATCATCGTATCGTCGCGGTCTGTCGCGATCAGCCCGTATTTGGCGCGCCGCGACAGCCCGGTCACGCGCGCGCCGGTCAGCCGCTGGCGCAGGTCGGCCGGAAACGGACGGCGCAGGTCGCCGCGCCGCGGCGCGACCAGCGTCAGCACCTGCCCGTCGAGCACGGGGGCCAGCCCGCGCACGGTCGTTTCCACCTCTGGCAATTCCGGCATGTCCGCCCCCTAGCCGCTCGGCCCGCGCCTCGCTAGAGCGTGGCGCATGAGCGATACCGTGTCCTTCGGTTACGAAGATGTCTCCCCTGTCGAAAAGACCGCCCGCGTCCGCGGCGTCTTTTCCAGCGTGGCCAGCCGCTACGATGTGATGAACGATGCCATGTCGGGCGGGATGCACCGATTGTGGAAGGACCGCTTCGTCCGCCGCGTGAAGCCGCGCGAGGGCGAACAGATCCTCGACATGGCCGGCGGCACCGGCGACATCGCGTTCCGACTGGCGGCGAGCGGCGCGTCGGTGACAGTCGCGGACATCAACCCGGAGATGCTGGAGGTCGGGATCGGCCGCGCGCAGCAGCGCGGCATCGACGGGCTGGTGTGGACCGAGGCGAATGCCGAGGTGCTGACCTTCCCCGACCGCTTCTTCGACGCCTATACGATCGCGTTCGGCATCCGCAACGTGACCGACATCCCCGCCGCCTTGCGTGAGGCGCACCGTGTCCTGCGACGCGGCGGGCGGTTCTTCTGCCTCGAATTCTCGACCACGCTGTGGCCCGGCTTCGCGGAGGTCTACGACGCCTATTCGCATCGTCTGGTGCCGAAGCTGGGGCAACTGCTGGCGCAGGATGCCGACAGCTATCGCTATCTGGTCGAATCGATCCGCCGCTTCCCGGACATGCCGACGTTCAAGCGGATGATCGAGGACGCCGGGTTCGTGCAGACGCGCGTCGAACCGATGCTGGGCGGGCTGGTCGCGATCCACAGCGGCTGGAAGATTTGACCTCCCCGATCGTCCACACCTGGCGGCTCCTGAAATGGGGCCGCACGCTGGCGCGGCACGGCGCGCTGCGCGGGATCGAGCGCGATCCGCACACGCCCGCCAACCTGCGCCGGCTGCTGCGGCTGGCGCGGCTGGGCGCGCGCGTTCCCGACGTGCCGCGCTACGCCGATGCGTTCGAGGCGCTGGGCCCGGCCGCGATCAAGCTGGGTCAAACGCTCGCCACCCGCCCCGACATCGTCGGCGAGGCGGCGGCGACCGACCTGCTGCGCCTTCAGGATGCGGTGCCGCCGGTCCCGTTCGAGGCGATTCGCGCGGTGATGCAGCAAAGCTTCGGCCGCCCGCTCGACAGCCTGTTCGCGCAGATCGACGAACAGCCGGTCGGCGCCGCCTCGATCGCGCAGGTCCACCGCGCGGTCACCACCGACGGCCGCCACGTCGCGGTCAAGGTGCTGCGCCCCGGCGTCGAGGATGATTTCGCCCGCGCGATCGACACCTATGAATGGGCCGCGGCACAGGTGGAGCCGATGGGCGGAGAAATCGCCCGGCTGCAACCGCGGCTGGTCATCGAAACGTTCAAGCGCTGGACCGCGCGCGAGCTGAACTTCACGCGCGAGGCCGCGTCGGCGTCCGAACTGGCCGAGACGATGACGGCGGAGCCGGACTTCGTCGTCCCCGCGGTCGACTGGGCGCGCACCACCGGCCGCGTGCTGACGATCGAATGGATCGACGGGATCAAGCTGTCGAACCGCGCCGCGCTGGTCGCCGCGGGCTACGATCTGCCCGCGATTGCGCGTACGCTGGTCCACGCCTTCCTGCGACAGGCGATCGCCGACGGCTTCTTCCATGCCGACATGCACCAGGGCAATCTGTTCGCGCTGCCGGGCAACCGCGTCGCCGCGATCGATTTCGGGATCATGGGGCGGATCGACCGGCGCGCGCGGGTGTGGCTGGCGGAAATCCTGTACGGCCTCATCACCGGCGACTATCGCCGCGTCGCCGAAATCCATTTCGAGGCGCAATATGTCCCCGCGCACCACAGCGTGGAGGAATTCGCCACCGCGCTGCGGGCGGTGGGGGAGCCGATGCGCGGCCTGCCGGTCAAGGACATGTCGATCGGCATGATGCTGGACGGGCTGTTCGGCATCACCCGCGATTTCGACATGGTGACGCAGCCGCACCTGCTGCTGCTGCAAAAGACGATGGTGATGGTGGAGGGCGTCGCGACCGCGCTCGATCCCGACATCAACCTGTGGGTCACCGCCGCGCCGCTGGTGGAGGACTGGATCCGCACCGAACTGGGGCCGGAAGCGGCGATCGCCGACCGGCTCGTCGCCGATGTGCGCACGCTCGCGCGGCTCCCCGATCTGGTCCGCCGGATCGAGGCGCGCTTCCCCGCCCCCGGCGGCGCGCCCCCCGCCCCGCCGCTGCGCGATATCCAGGTCGTCCGCGTCGGCGGCGGCTGGCGCTATGCGCTGGTCGGGATGCTGGGGGTCGCGGCGGGCGTCGCCGGCGCGCTTGCCGCGCTCTGGCGGTAACGGGCGGGCCGAGATGACCGCGCCCTTGTGGCAGGCCGGGGCGACGCGGCTGGCCGCGCTGCCCGCGCGCCAGCGGCGCTGGGCGTTGTTCGCGCTGCTCGTCATGCTGTTGCTGGCGGCCGTCGCCGCGCCGCGTGGCGATGTGCCGGGCGAGCCGCTCTATGCCGCGCTGCTGTCGGGGATGCGCTACGCCAGCGGTTTCTACGACGGGCTGGCCGATCTGTTGCGCGCCGATCCCGCGGCGCGGCCGCTGGGGCTGTTCCCGCCCGCGCTCGCGATCTTCGATTCGTCGCTGCCCGGCTGGGCGACGATGCTGCTGCTGGCGGCCGCGCTGACCGGCTGGCTGTGGATCGGCATGTTGCGCCTCGTCCCGCTGTTCGCGCGCGGCGGCGCGCAGGCGCTGGCGATCGCGCTGCTGGCGCTCGGCGCGGTCGCGGGTGCGTTGCTGTGGACCGATGCGCCGCACGCCGGCTGGGCCGCGCTGCTGGTCGCGCTGGCGGTGCTGGTGCGGCGCGCCGATCGCTGGGTCGGCGCCGCCGCGCTCGGCGCGCTGGCCGCGATGGTCGATCCCGCCGCGATCCTCGCCACCGCGATCCTTGCGCTGCTCGCGCTGGTCGACGGGTCGCGGCGCGAGGCGGCGGGCTGGGCCGCGGCCGCCGCGCTGGCGCTGGCTGTCCTGGGTGCGCACCTGTTCGCGCTGGGGCGGCTCGGCCTGCCACCGTCACAGGAACTGGCGACGATGCCCGCCGACGGCGCCGCGCGGCTGATCGCCGCCGCGCTGCCCGGCGTCCCCGCCGCGCTCGCCGCGCCGCTGCTGCTGCTCGCCGCGCTCGGGTGGGGCACGCTGTCGCGGCCGTTGGGGCTGCGCGTGCTGGCGATCCTTGCCGCGGGCGTGGCGTGCGACGGGCTGTTCGGCGCGGGCACCGCGACGCTGGCGGCGCTGCTGGTCGCCCCCGGTCTCGCGCTCGCACCCGATGCGGTGGCCGATCTCTATCGCGGCGCGCTCGACAGACGCCGCTTCACCGTGACAAGGTTCCCCCGATGAGCCGTATCCTCCTGATCGTCGGCGGCGGCATCGCCGCGTACAAATCGTGCGAGATCGTCCGCACGCTGCGCCGCCGCGGCCATGCCGTGCGCTGCGTCCTGACCGAGGGCGGCAGCCATTTCGTCACCCCGATGACGCTCGCCGCGCTGAGCGAGGATCAGGTCTTCACCACCCTGTGGGATCTGAAGGACGAGGCGGAGATGGGCCATATCCAGCTCAGCCGGCAGGCCGATCTGGTCGTCATCGCCCCCGCCACCGCCGATCTGCTGGCGCGCATGGCCGGCGGGCTGGCGAACGATCTGGCCACCACATTGCTGCTCGCCACCGACAAGCCGGTGCTGGCGGCGCCGGCGATGAACGTGCGGATGTGGCAGCACCCGGCCACCCGCCGCAACGTCGCGCAATTGCGCGCCGACGGCGTGACGGTGATGGAGCCGGACGAGGGCGCGATGGCCTGTGGCGAGTTCGGCCCCGGCCGCCTGCCCGAACCCGATGCGATCGTCGCGCGCATCGAACAGATGCTGGCAGGAAACGCCGCCAAGCTGCTGTCCGGGCGCCACATCCTGGTCACGGCCGGCCCCACGCACGAGCCGATCGACCCGGTCCGCTACATCGCCAACCGCTCGTCGGGGAAACAGGGGTTTGCGATCGCCGGGGCGCTGGCGGCGCTGGGCGCGCGCGTCTCGCTGGTGGCCGGGCCGGTGCCGCTCCCCACCCCCGCCGGGGTCGATCGCATCGACGTCGAATCGGCGCAGGACATGGCCAATGCGGTCGCTGCCGCGCTGCCCGCCGATGCCGCGGTGATGGTCGCCGCGGTCGCCGACTGGCGCGCCGAGGATGCCGCCGGGCAGAAGATCAAGAAGCGCCCCGGCGAACCGCCCGCCCCGCTGCGGCTGGTGGAGAATGTCGACATCCTCGCCACGCTGGCGCGCAGCCCGCGCCGCCCCGCGCTGCTGGTCGGCTTCGCCGCGGAAACCGAGCATGTCGTAGACCACGCCACCGCCAAGCGCGCGCGCAAGGGCGCGGACTGGATCGTCGCCAACGACGTGTCGGGAGACGTGATGGGCGGCGACGCCAATACCGTCCACCTCATCACCGCCGATGGCGTCGAAAGCTGGGAACGGCTTCCCAAGGATCAGGTGGCGGCACGGCTGGCGGAACGGATCGCCGCCGCGTTGCGCTAAGGCATTTTTGTTCTTTTAATGTTCTCTTTTTTGTCGCATCCTACCCGCACAGGACGGGAGGATGACGATGGATCCCTATATCACGCTCGGCACGAATGACCTCGATGCGGCGCCGCGCTTCTACAATGCCACGCTGGCGACGATCGGCTGGTCGTCGCATGCGCAGTTTCCCGGCTGGCGCGCCTATTCGGCGGGGGGCGCGGGCACGGGACTGACCTTGTGGCTGGCGGCGCCCTTCGATGGCGCCGCTGCCTCCGCCGGCAACGGCACGATGATGGGCTTCCCCGCCACCTCCACCGATCAGGTCCATGCCTTCCACGCCGCCGCCATGGCGCACGGCGGCAACGACGAAGGCGCGCCGGGGCCGCGCGCGCATTACGGCCCGGGCTGGTATGCCGCCTATGTCCGCGATCCCGACGGCAACAAACTCGCGATCGTCTTCAATACGTGATGATGGTGCACTAGATTGCGCGCGATGACCCAATTGATGACGATTGCGATCCGGCGCCTGCCCCATGGCGCTGGCCTGCCGCTTCCCGCTTATGCCACCGCGGGGGCCGCGGGGATGGACGTGGTGGCGGCGGAGGACGTGACGCTCGCCCCCGGCGCGCGCCATGCGGTCGCCACGGGTTTCGCGATGGCGATCCCCGATGGCTATGAGGTGCAGGTGCGCCCGCGCTCGGGCCTCGCGCTCAAGCACGGCATCACCTGCCTCAACACCCCCGGCACGATCGACAGCGACTATCGCGGCGAAGTGAAGGTGATCCTCGCCAATCTGGGCAGCGAGCCGTTCGCGGTGGTCCGCGGCGAACGCATCGCGCAACTGGTGCCCGCGCCGGTGCTGCGCGCGACGCTGGCGGAGGTCGCGTCGCTGGACGATACGCCGCGCGGCGCGGGTGGTTTCGGGTCGACCGGCCGATGATCGGCGCCCTGCTCGCGCAGGCGGCGATGGTCGCCGCGATCAATCCGCCGGGGGACTGGAGCGGGCTGGCCCCGCTGCCGATCCAGCGCCCCGCCGCGCCCGCCCGGGCGCTGTCGCAATTCGTGCGGGACGAAGTCGCCGCCGGGCGCTGCGCCGCCGCGGTGGCCACGCCGCGCGGCTACGCTCTGTCGGTCGATCTGGCGGTGCTGGTCGGCGCCGGCGGGCAGGTGCGCCGCATCGTGCCGCGGGCGATCGGCTGCGCCACGGTCGAACAATATGCCTCCGGCATCGCGCTCAACCTGACCCGCACCGCGCTGCGGGCGCCGGGCGCCGATACCTGGTATCGCACCACTGTCGACTTCGCCTGGTGACGGCGTTTTCCGCCGACGAACTGGCGCGCTACGCCCGGCATATCGTCCTGCCGGAAATCGGCGGCGCCGGGCAATTGCGGCTGAAGCGCGCGCATGTCGTGGTGATCGGCGCGGGCGGCATCGGATCGCCGGTGCTCCAGTATCTCGCCGCCGCCGGCATCGGGCAGCTGACCGTGATCGACGACGACCGGGTCGAGGCGAGCAACCTGCAACGCCAGACATTGTTCAGCACCGCCGACGCCGGCACCGCGAAGGTCGCCGCCGCCGCCGCCGCGCTGGCGCGCCTCAACCCGCATGTCCGGGTGGTACCGCACGCGGTCCGCATCGACGCCGCCACCGCGCCCGCGCTGCTGCGCGACGCCGACGTGGTGATCGACGGGTGCGACAATTTCGACACCCGGCTGGCGGTCGCCGATGCCGCGCTGGCGGCGCACGTACCGCTGGTATCCGCTGCGGTCGGCCGGTTCGAGGGGCAGCTGGGCGTGTTCCGCGGCTGGGAGCCGGCGCGCCCCTGCTACCGCTGCTTCGTCGGTGACGCGCCCGCGCGCGACGGGCTGACCTGCGCCGAGGAAGGCGTGCTCGGCCCGGTCACCGGCATCCTCGGCAGCCTCGCCGCGCTGGAGGCGATTCGCCAGATCGTGCCGTTCGGCGACGACGACAGGGGGGACGGCGCGGGGCGGCTGGTGTTGCTGGACTTCCTGTCGCTGCGCTTCCGCACGCTGGCCCTGCCTAAGGATCCGGGCTGCCGCGCGTGCGGCGGCGGGGCGGACTGACCGCGCGCTTCAGCCGACTCGCGCTTTCGCGAACGCGCGCACCGCCGGGCCGATGTCGGCGCGGTCCAGCGCCAGCGCCAGATTCGCCATGATGAACCCGGTCTTGTCGCCGCAGTCGAACCGCTCGCCGTTGAACGTGAAGCCGTGAAACGGCTGCTTGCCGATCAGCTTGGCCATCGCGTCGGTCAGCTGGATCTCGCCGCCCGCGCCGGTTTCCTTGGCGTCCAGGATCCGCATCACCTCGGGCTGCAGGATGTAGCGGCCCGGGATCATCAGGTTCGACGGGGCGCTGCCCTTCGCCGGCTTCTCGACCAGCGCCGCCACCTCGGTCAGCGCGCCGTCGCGCGCGCCGGGGGAGATGATGCCGTATTTGTCGGTATCCTCGGGCGCGACTTCCAGCGCACCGATCACATTGCCGCCGACCTCGTTATAGGCCGCGACCATTTGCGCCATGAAATTGGGGGTGCCGACCATCAGTTCGTCGGGCAGCAGCACCGCGAACGGTTCGTCGCCGACGATCTCGCGCGCGCACCACACCGCATGGCCCAGCCCCAGCGGCTCCTGCTGCCGGACATAGACGGGCGATCCGGGCTGCTGGCGGATATTCTCGATCACTGACAGGCTCTTGCCGCGCGCGCGCATCGTGGTTTCCAGTTCGAACGAAATGTCGAAATGGTCCTCCAGCGCGCCCTTGCCGCGCCCGGTGACGAAGATGATCTGCTCGATCCCCGCCTCCAGCGCCTCTTCGACCGCATATTGGATCAACGGCTTGTCGACGACGGTCAGCATTTCCTTCGGCATCGCCTTGGTGGCGGGCAGGAAGCGCGTGCCCAGCCCCGCGACGGGGAACACGGCCTTGCGGATCGGCTTGATCGTCATTCGTCCCTCCTGTGTGGCGGCGGCTCTGTACCCATAGTGATGATCGGCTGCAATTGCTTCCGCTGTGCACCGCAGCATGCTTCGCTTGCCGCGGCGCGGCAGCGGGGGTAGGAACCGCCGCCTCGCTCGTTCGTTGCGGCCACTCATCCATGTTCACCAAGTTCCTGCGCGCGCGCCGCGCCCCCCCACCCGCCGTGCCCGCCGTTGCGGATGGTACGCGCATCTACGCCATCGGCGACATCCACGGCTGCCTGACACAGCTCGACCAGCTGCTGGCGCTGATTGACGCGGACGACGCGGCCCGTGGCGCCGACGCGCAGACGCAACTGATCTTCCTGGGCGACCTGGTGGACCGCGGGCCGGATTCGGCGGGGGTCGTGTCGCGGCTGCTCGACCTGTCGCACGCCCGCCCGGGCACCCGCTTCCTGAAGGGCAATCACGAGGAGATCTTCCTGCGCGCGCTGGAAGGCGACGCGGAGGCGCTGCGGCTGTTCTGCCGGATCGGCGGGCGCGAGACGATCCTCAGCTACGGCCTCGACAGCGCGGAATATGACGGGCTCGACTACCCCGAACTGGCCGCGCGGATGGAAGGGATCGTCCCGGCCGCGCATCGCGATTTCCTGACCGCGTTCGAGGACATGGTCGTGTCGGGGGATTATGCCTTCGTCCACGCCGGCGTGCGCCCGGGGGTCCCGCTGGAACAGCAGCATGCGGCCGAGCTGCGCTGGATCCGCGGCAGCTTCCTCACCTATCGCAACGCGCATCCCAAGATGATCGTCCACGGCCACACCATTTCGGAGGAGGTCGATCGCCAGCCCAACCGCATCGGCGTCGATACCGGCGCCTATTCGACCGGGCGCCTGTCGGCGCTGGGGCTGGAGGAAACGGAAAGCTGGGTGCTGAACACCTGATCCACCATCGCGATCGGCGCGAGGCCGCGCGATCGTTACGGTTTCATGTCAGCGATACTGTACGAAAGTGCCGCCGAAACAGCCGATTTTCGCGGCGTCGGGGCATCGGGGACTATTGATCTTTAATACTTTTGACGTAAGAGGAGACTCGAACGCAAAGGGAGTTTCACATGCGTCTTGCGAAGTACATGCTCGCCGCCGCCGCCGCCACGATGGCGGTTGCTCCGGCGATGGCCGCTCCGGCCAACCCCGCCGCCAGCCTGTCGGTCGCCAAGTCGGCGCGTGCGTCGACCTCGTCGGCCAAGAAGAATGACGTCGCCGGTGGCGGTGTGATCGTCGCGATCCTGGCGGCTGCTGCCGTTGTCGCCGGCATCGTCGTCGTCGCCGACGAAGACTCGCAGGCGGATAGCAACTAAGAGTCGCGCCGTTCCTCCGGGACGAAGGAATAGCGGCCCCCGGGCCGCTATTTTTTTGTCCGTGCGCGGCGGTGCGGTCAGCAACGCTCCGTTTCGTGCGCGACGACCGGCCCGAGCGGCCGCAGGGCGGCCCGATCATCCGGAGCGGAAAATGCCTCCACGACAAATGCACCTGGCCGCTGCGCTGGTCCTCGCCCTGTCGAGCATCACCCCAACGGCGCATGCCCAACCCGCCGGCGGCCCGCCGCCGTCCGCCGGATCGGTCGTGAACGCCGGCGCTGATCCGCTGACAGTGCGGATCCACGTCGAAGATGTCGAACGTTTCGCAACATGTTGTCCGCCACGAACGCACGACCCAGCGCGGCCGACGTTCAACGCGGCTATCTGGACCACGCCTCTTATGGCGTGTCGGTCTTCACACCCGGCCGGATCGGGGATGCAGCCCGACTTGCCGACAAGATCCGCGCTGACCCGGATCTCTATCGTCGAGCGGTCAGCGATTGCCTTCCGCGTGTAAAGGCTGCGACCGCCGATCTCCGGGCGATCTACCTGGCCTTGCGCGGATTGCTTCCGGACCGGCCGCTGCCGCACATCTATGTCGTGATCGGTGCCGGCAATTCGGGCGGTACGGCCGGCCCCGGCGCGCAGGTGATCGGGCTTGAGGTGCTGTGCCGGGAAAACCCCTCCCCCGCGGGGTTCAGAACGGCGCTCCGCCGTTTCTTCGCACATGAAACCGTCCACACGTTCCAGCAGAATATTTCAGTCATCGAGGCGTCGCCTCTGCTGGGCGAAGCCCTTGTCGAGGGGGCGGCGGACTTCATCGCAGCGCTTGTGACAGGAGAGATACCCGAGCCAGAACGGGCGCGATGGGCCTTGCCGCGTGAAAAAATCCTGTGGGCGCAGTTCGTGAAAGACATGCCCGCCAGCCTTCCGACCGCTCGGGACGATCCGCCGGCTGAGGCGGTCGAGGCGGTCAACAGATGGCTGCACAATTACGGATCGGCACCACCGGGGTGGCCCGGTGAAGTCGGCTATTGGGTCGGGATGCGGATCTGGACGGCATATTATGCGAACGCCAGCGACAAGCATCGTGCCATTGCGGACATGCTGACGTGGCATGATCCCGAACTGATCCTGCGCAAGAGCGGGTATCGACCGGCAATCCCCGAATAATCGCGAGAAGCGCCCGGTGCCTGTCGCGACCGGACAAGCGCCCGCCGCGCGCCACCGGGGTCCTGGCGATGTGGCGCGGTCCCGATCCTCCACCGATCGCGTCGCTGCCGGATCATCGCGAACGATCGACGGCCCCGCCGTGGCGGCGCGGCAAGGGACCTGCGGCCCGCGACCCACCCGGACCTTGTCGCGCAGCCCTCGACATTGCAGGCCCCGATCGCGAAAGGGGCGCCGCCGAATCCATCGGCAGCGCCCCTTGTCTCAACACCCGCACCGAAATGCGGTCGGCTCAATTCCCGGCGGGCGGCGCCCCCGCACCCGGCGCACCCGGCGCGCCGCGCGGCGGCATGCCGCCCATCATCTGCTGCTGCATCTGCAACTGGCGCAGCGTCGCCTCGGGGATGAAGTCCTGCAGTTCGACGTCGAACACCAGCGTCGAATTGGCCGGGATCGGGCCGTTCGCCTTCGCGCCGTAGCCCAGGTTCGGCGGGATCCAGAAGCGGTACTTGGCGCCCTTGTGCATCAGCTTCAGCCCTTCGGAGAAGCCCGGCACCGCGCCCGCGACCGGCAGCGGCGTGGGCTGCTGCGACTTGTCGAAGGTGGTGCCGTCCATCAACTTGCCTTCGTAGTTGATGAGCGCGACGTCGGCGTCGGTCGGCTTGGCGCCGGTCACGTCACCGGGCACGACCACCTTGTACCGCAGGCCCGACGGGGTGCTGACGATCCCGGTGTCACCGGCGCGCGCCAGCGCGACCCCGGCGATCGCCGCCAGCACCAGCCCCACGACCAGCCACAACACATAGGCCCGCTTCACGGGCTGGAGCGGAACGGCGGTCACGGTCGACATGGTGCGGCAAACCCCGGTTGGCGCGGCCGGGATCGGCCGCCGGTCGGCAATGGGAAGGGCTCGTCACCGGCCGCCGTCAACGCGGCGGCCGGCGCGGCGCGGGTCTTACCGTGCGCCGTCGCGCTCGGCGCGCTTGCGCTCCAGCTTGCGGGCGCGACGCACCGCAGCCGCACGCTCGCGGGCGCGCTTTTCCGACGGCTTCTCGTAATGACGGCGCAGCTTCATTTCGCGATACACGCCCTCGCGCTGCAGCTTCTTCTTGAGCGCGCGAAGGGCCTGGTCGACGTTATTGTCGCGAACGATGATCTGCATAAAACCGTCACACTCCGGGTAAAACGAGTAAAGCGGCGGCGGGCATGGCCCGCGCCGAACGAACCGCCTCTAACAGCAACCCGCCCGCATCGCAACCCACACGTCAGCCGATCAGCTTGGGCGCGGGGATCGCGCGGCGGTGGCGCAGCGCGGGCACGCGCGCCCGCACCTCGTCCACGCGCGCGGGATCGATCGTGGCATAGCCGATCCCGGGCGCTTCGCCCATGTCCAGCACCACCTCGCCCCACGGATCGACCACCAGCGAATGGCCGAAGGTGGCGCGCCCGTCCGCATGCACCCCGGTCTGCGCCGCCGCGACGACATAGGCGCCGGCCTCGATCGCCCGCGCGCGCAACAGGACGTGCCAGTGCGCCGCCCCGGTCGGCCGCGTGAACGACGACGGCACCGACAGCACCCGCGCGCCGGCATCGCTCAGCGCGCGGTACAGGTCGGGGAAGCGCATGTCGTAACAGATCGACAGCCCCATCGCGCCCACCGGCGTGGTGACCAGCACCGGGCGGTCGCCCCCGGCATAAGCCGCCGATTCGCGCCAGCTTTCGCCGGTCGGCAGGTCGACGTCGAACAGGTGCATCTTGTCATAGCGGGCGCGGATATGCCCCTGCGCGTCGATCACGAAGCCGCGGTTGGCCATGCGCGGATCGTTGCGGCGCAGCGCCAGCGATCCCAGGTGCACCCACACCCCCGCCTCGGCCGCCGCCTCGCGCACCGCCCGCAGCACGCGGTCCTCGTCCTCCTTGACCAGATGCGCCGCGGCGCGCGCGCGGTCGCGGTCCAGCAACCCGGACATCTCCGGCGTGAACACCATCGCCGCGCCGTTGCCCGCGGCCTCGCGGATCGCGGCGACCAGTTCGGCGGCATTGGCGTCGGGGTCGATGCCGGTGGTGGTCTGGACGACGGCGATCTTCGTTACGTGCACTCTACTCTCACCCTTCCCGACGTCGCATGGGGTTGCGCCGGTCCGCCCGCGCTCGCATGACGCGGGCCATGACCTCGACCCCGCTCGTCCTCTACAACAGCCTGACGCGCCGTTTGGAGCCGTTCCGCCCGCTCGATCCCGCCAATGTCCGCGTCTATTCGTGCGGCCCGACCGTCTATCATTACGCGCATATCGGCAATCTGCGCGCCTATGTCTTCACCGATACGCTGTCGCGCGTGCTGACGTGGAAGGGATGGCCGCTGACGCATGTCGTCAACATCACCGACGTCGGCCATCTGACGTCGGATGCCGATGCGGGCGACGACAAGATGGAGGCCGCGGCGCGGCGCAGCGGGCAGGATATCTGGGCGATCGCCCGGCATTATACCGATGCCTTCACGCGCAACCTCGACGACCTGAACATCCGCCGCCCGACGCACATGCCGCTGGCGACCGATCATGTCGCGGAGATGATCCAATGGGGCGTCGCGATCGCCGAGCGGCATTGCTACCTGTTGCCCGACGGCCTGTATTTCGACACCAGCACCGTCCCCGACTACGGCCGGCTGGCGGGCGCGGCGGACGATGCCGCCCATGCGCGGATCGATGCGGTGGCGGGCAAGCGCCAGCCGCAGGATTTCGCGATCTGGCGTACCACCCCGCCGGGCGAGACGCGGCAGATGGAGTGGGATTCGCCCTGGGGTCGCGGCGCGCCGGGCTGGCACCTGGAATGCTCGGTGATGAGCCGCAAATATCTGGGCGCGGCGTTCGACATCCACACCGGCGGGATCGACCATCGCGAAATCCACCACCCCAATGAAATCGCGCAGAACCAGGCGTATTGCGAATGTGAAGACACGGGCGCAACCTTCTGGATGCACAACAATTTCCTCGTCGATCGTACCGGCAAGATGAGCAAGTCGTCGGGCGAGTTCCTGACGCTGCAACGCTTGGTCGACCGCGGTTTCCACCCGCTCGCCTACCGGCTGATGTGCCTGCAGGCGCAGTATCGCAGCGAGCTGGAATTCTCCTGGGACAATCTCGCCGCCGCGCAGGTGCGGCTGAAGCGGCTGGTCCACGCCGTCACCGCGCTGAAGGCGCGGGCCGAGGCGCCGACCGGCAAGGATATCTCGGCCTATCGCGCCGAGCTGGACGCCGCCGTGTCGGACGATCTGGCGACGCCGCGCGCGCTGCCGGTGCTCGACGCGCTGCTGGCCGACAAGAAACTGGCCCCCGCCGACCGGCTGGTCGCGCTGGCCGATTTCGACGCGGTACTGGGCCTCGACCTCGCGACGCTCTCGCGTGAGGCGCTGCGGGTCCGTCCCGCCGATGCGACGATCGACGAGGATACGATCGCGGCGCGGCTCGCCGACCGGCGCGAGGCGCGCGCGGCGAAGGACTTCGCCCGGTCCGACGCGATCCGCGACGAACTGGCCGCCACGGGGGTGGAGGTGATGGACGGCGATCCGCTCGGCTGGGACTGGAAGATAACGATCTTAACGGTTTAAAGGCACAGGCTCGCACCGGCACTCAGCAACCGGGCGACACGATGAGGAGAGCAGGCATGGCAGCACGGATCACGCCCAGCACGACGGCACCGCGCCGGTGAAGGCCGTCCTCCCCGCGCTCGCCCGCCCGCTGCTGGAACCGGCGCTGCCCGCCGACCTCGACGTCGCGTGGTTCCGCACCCCGGACGATGCCGCCGCGATGATCGCCGACGCGGATATCGCGTGGATCGACATGTCGCCGGTGACGCATATCGCCGCCGCGATCCGCGGCGCCGGGCCGCAGCTCAAATGGGTGTCGACGCTCTACGCCGGACTGGACGCCTTCCCGCTCGACGACCTGCGGCGGCGCGGCGCGATCGTCACCAACGGCGCGGGGATCAACGCGATCGCGGTCGCCGAATATGCGGTCATGGGCGTGCTGGTCGGCGCCAAACGGTTCGACACGGTGCTGCGCGCGCACGACCGGCACGAATGGCTCGCCGACGCCCCCGGCAAGATCGAGCTGTTCGAATCCCGCGCGCTGATCGTCGGCTATGGCGCGATCGGGCGGCTGATCGGCGAACGGCTAGCGGCGTTCGGGGTGGCGGTGACCGGCGTCACCCGCTCCGCGCGCGACGGCACGATCGCCCCCGATGCGTGGCGTGCGCGGCTGGGCGAGTTCGACTGGGTGATCCTCGCCGCCCCCTCGACCGACGCGACCAGGGCGATGATCGGCGCGGACGAACTGGCCGCGATGAAGCGCAGCGCCTGGCTCATCAACATCGCGCGCGGCGACATGATCGACGACGCCGCGCTGATCGCCGCACTGACCGACGGCACGATCGCGGGCGCCTTCCTCGATCCGACCACGCCCGAGCCGCTGCCCGCCGACCATCCGTTGTGGGATGCGCCCAACGCGATCATCACCATGCACCTGTCGGGGCGCGCCCAGACGAAGATGTTCCAGCGCACCGCCGCGCTGTTCCTGCGCAACCTCACCGCCTTCCGCGCCGGGGCCGCCATGGAGAATGTCGCCGATCTCGATGCCGGCTATTGACGGCCGGCATCCATGACGGCCCCCGACGGCGGCACGATCCACCGCGCGTCGACCACGAATCATCCGCTTTTCATCGTTCCGGGCATGTGCGGCGCGCGCGTCGATTGAAACGATGAAATCACGCTGCCATAGCAACGCGATACGGGCCGACCGAGTGGGAGTAGATGGTGGAACTGCGACTGGTCATCGCTTACGCGATTTTGGCGGTGCTGGTGGTGGCGACCGCGGTGGGCCTAGCGCTGTTGCAGCGCCGCCGCGCGGCCCGGCGCCTGCGGATGCGCGGGATCAAGCTCGACCAGCGCCGCTAGGGTCGGGACCCCATTGGCGGCAATGATCGTGATGGAGCCGGAAAAGGCGCAGCGTCGGTTTGTATTGACTGCCGGCACGTCGCTCCGCTTGTTCATCGTCGCCGACGTCAATGGACCACCGCCAGCGCGCTGATCCAGCTGACCATGAACTGGGCGCAGAAGTCGGTGTCGCCGACGCGCGCGACGATCATCTACGCCAGCGAGCCGGTATGGGGCGGCGTCGTCGGCCGGACGGCGGGCGATCGCTTGCTGGGGCTGGCGCTGCTCGGTGCCGCATTGATTGTCGCCGGCGTGGTGGTCAGCGAACGCAGGCCGCGCCGCTCGAACGTGCAGAAACGTTGATCCCCGGCGGCCATCCGACCGCCATCCCCCGCATCTCCGCACGAACCGACCTTCTTCTTCCCCGCTTCCCCGCGTAAACCATATGGTCCGCACCACCAGCATCGGAGCCACCGACCGCCATGGATCTTCGCCTCGCCCGCCGTACCGCGATCGTCTGCGCCTCCAGCCACGGACTGGGCCGCGCCTGCGCCACGTCGCTGACTGCCGCGGGGTGCGATCTCGTGCTCAACGGCCGCGACGCGGCCGCGCTCGCCGCCGCCGCGGCCGATCTGCGCGCCGCCGGGGCCGGGGTGGAAACCGTCGCGGGCGATATCGCCGACGACGGCGTGCAGCGCGCGCTGGTCGATGCCGCAGGCGGCGCGCCCGACATCCTCGTCAACAACAACGCCGGCCCGCCGCTGCGCGATTTCCGGCAGCTGGATGCGGAAGCGATCCATGCCGGGCTCGACGCCAACATGGTGGTGCCGATCCGCATGGTGCAGAAGGTGATCGACGGCATGATCGAGCGCCGTTTCGGCCGGATCGTCTGCATCACCTCCGGCTCGGTGAAATCGCCGGTCGCCGGGCTGGACCTGTCGAGCGGCGCGCGGATCGGGCTGACCGGCTTCCTAGCCGGGGTGGCGCGGCAGGCGGCGGGCGCGAACGTCACCATCAACTTCCTGTTGCCCGGCCTGTTCGCGACCCGCCGGCTGGAGGGGGTGCACGCCTTCACCGCCAAGGCGCAGGGGATCAGCGCGGAGGAGGCCGAACGACGCGCCCGCGCGCGTATCCCCGCTGGGCGCTTCGGCGATCCGGCCGAGTTCGGCGACGCCTGCGCCTTCCTGTGCTCGGCGCAGGCCGGGTTCATTACCGGGCAAAGCCTGCTGATCGATGGCGGGGCGTATCCGGGGGTTCTATAAACCGGAACTTGTTTGCGCGGCGCGCACGATTCGTTCATGGCGGCGCCCGCATTGGTAAGGAAGATGACGTATGGCCACGAATTGGGCCCCCGACAGCTGGACCGCGGCAGAGGCCCGCCAGCTCCCCGACTATCCCGACGCCGCCGCACTGGCGCATGCGACGCAGCGGCTGTCGTCCTATCCGCCGCTGGTCTTCGCGGGGGAGGCACGCAACCTGACCACTGATCTGGCGCGCGTGGCGGAGGGGCAGGCGTTCCTGCTCCAGGGCGGCGACTGCGCGGAAAGCTTTGCCGAATTCCACCCCAACAACATCCGCGACACGTTCCGCGTCATCCTCCAGATGGCGGTCGTGCTCACCTATGCCTCGAAGCTGCCGGTGGTGAAGGTCGGCCGCATGGCGGGCCAGTTCGCCAAGCCGCGCTCGGCTCCGACCGAGACGATCGACGGCGTGGAACTGCCCAGCTACCGCGGCGACAATGTCAACGATATCGGTTTCACCGCCGAATCGCGGCTGCCGGACCCGGAACGGATGCTGCGCGGCTATTCGCAGTCGGCCGCCACGCTCAACCTGCTGCGCGCCTTCGCGCAGGGCGGCTATGCGAACCTCCACCAGGTCCATCGCTGGACGCACGATTATATGGGCCGCAGCCCGTGGGCCGCGAAATATGCCGAGACCGCCGATCGCATCGGCGAGGCGCTGGATTTCATGGCGGCGTGCGGGATCAACCCCGATACCGTGCCGCAGCTGTCGCAGACCACCTTCTACACCAGCCACGAAGCGCTGCTGCTGCCGTTCGAACAGGCGATGACGCGGCAGGATTCGCTGACCGGCGACTGGTACGATACGTCGGCGCACTTCCTGTGGATCGGCGATCGCACCCGCTTCGACGGGTCGGCGCATGTCGAATTCCTGCGCGGCATCGGCAACCCGATCGGCATCAAGTGTGGCCCCTCGCTGGAGCCGGACGCGCTGCTCAGGATGCTCGACACGCTCAATCCGGGGCGCGTGCCGGGCCGGATGACGCTCATCACCCGCTACGGCTATGACAAGATCGAGGCGCATCTGCCGCGGCTGGTGCGCGCGGTGACCCGCGAAGGGCATCCGGTGATCTGGTCGTGCGATCCGATGCACGGCAATACGGTGAAGGCGGCGACCGGGTACAAGACCCGCCCGTTCGATCGCATCCTGGCGGAGGTGCGCGGCTTCTTCGCGGTGCACCGTGCGGAGGGGACCCATGCCGGCGGCATTCATGCCGAAATGACCGGGCAGAACGTCACCGAATGCACCGGCGGCGCGATCGACGTCACCGAACAGAGCCTGGCGGATCGCTACCACACCCATTGCGATCCGCGGCTCAACGCCGGGCAGAGCCTCGAACTGGCGTTCCTGCTCGCCGAAATGCTCAATGCGGAGATGGCGGAGCGCCGGAAGGCCGCCTGAACGGCTTTGATCGCGCGATAAGGGGGCACGGATCACGTCCGCACCGCGGCCGTTTTCGTGCCCCTCCTCGTGCGCACCGCGCGCTTTTGCCGCCCTATCGACGTCCGGGGCGCTTCCCACCCCCGCAAACCGCTTGACGCCCCCCGCCCCACCCCCTAACAGCGCGCCTCCACACCGCACACGGCCCCTTCGTCTAGCGGTCTAGGACGTCGCCCTCTCACGGCGAAAACACGGGTTCGAGTCCCGTAGGGGTCACCAACGGCGCTGCCATTGGCAGAAATCCAAGATTTACGGCGTCTTCACCGCCCGCTGGTACAGCGAGACGCGAATGGTGCAGATCGCCACCCCCCCTGGAAACACAAGAGCGGCATATACTATCTCCGGCGACAGATTCCGGAACCGCTCCGGCCCGAGATGGGCGGACGACCATTCTACAAGGAATCTCTCGGTAAGCGGGACCGCGCCGAAGCCGCGCGGCTCTTCGTTGCGGCGAACGCGCGACTTCAGGTCGAAATGGACGAGGCCGAGAAGCGGCTTCTCGCCGCTCGGACCATCGACGAGATTTCGGCCGAGCGTGCGACGGACATCGTGAACCGCTTCCTGGCGACCTACCGTCCCAATAATCTGTTCTACCCCTTCTACGCGCTCGAACTGACGTTCTGGGCCGAGGGGACGTGCGTTCGCCTGCATGGCTTCGATGCCGGGCGCCTGACGCCGGCCCCCTTGGAAAATCCGGACGACCTCTCCTGCAAGCGGGGGAAGCTGCTGGTGGGGACCAGTGGCTCGACTTCGTGCGCGATCGCCCGCGGTCGGTATGGATCAAGGCATGCGACGAGATCCTCATGCCTCTCTTCAAGTTCGCGACGCCGCCGGTCAGACGGATCCCTGAGACGCCTGGAACGCCAGGGTGCTCGAGGACAGCTGACGCTTCCACGACGCCGTGAACAATCCGCCGGTCGTCGAATCCCGATCGCGCCTGGAAACGGACCTCCGCTTCGACGAGCTCGTCGAGCGCTGGGCCGTCGACCGCTCGCCAAGGCCGCAGTCGGTTCACGACACCAAGGTGGCCGTGAAGGACCTGATCGCCTTCTTCGGCGACGTCGCCGTCGCCACGTTCACCAAGGACATGCTGCTCGACTACCGCGATGCGGCCCGCGTGATGCCGATCGACATGCCGCGCGCGGATCGGGCGCTTCCGTTCCCCGATCGCTTCGCCAAATACAAGGGCAACACCTGAAACCGGATCGGCGCGACCCCCGTCAAGAAACGGATCGGCGCGATCCAGGCGCTCCTCGCCTATGCAAGCAAGGAG
Organism: Sphingomonas ginsenosidimutans; assembly: GCF_002374835.1. Taxonomy (GTDB): domain Bacteria; phylum Pseudomonadota; class Alphaproteobacteria; order Sphingomonadales; family Sphingomonadaceae; genus Sphingomonas; species Sphingomonas ginsenosidimutans. Next base: position 11,148 of record NZ_NWVD01000007.1, on the reverse strand, counting down.
GGCTGGATCGTAAGCAACGTCGGAGCCGGGGTGTCCGTGGAAGGTGCCGGGAGAGCCAAGACGCCCCGGCGTTCCTTCCAGAGCGAGGAAGTGACGACGTTATTCGGGAGCGACATCTTCCTCCAGCCGAAGCTGTTACTCCATCGGAAGACCAAGGTCAGCGACCTCACCCTCTACTGGCTGTTCCTGATCGGCGTGACCTCGGGCGCGCGCCTCGAGGAGATCGGACAGGCCCATGTCGCCGACATCAGGCGTCGCGACGGCGTTCTGCACATCGACATCGACGTCTACGTCGCGAACGACGGCACAAGTGATCAGATTCAGGGAAAATCGATCAAGAACGACGACTCGCGGCGTCTCGTGCCCATCCACGACCGTGTCATGGAGATCGGCTTCGAGCGATACGTCTACGGGCTTCGGAACGCCGGGCTGCCGCTGCTCTTCCCGGATCTGGCGCCGAACGGCTTCTTCGAGCGATACGTCTACGGGCTTCGGAACGCCGGGCTGCCGCTGCTCTTCCCGGATCTGGCGCCGAACGGCTTCAGCAAGGTGACGCAGGAAGCCAGCCGACGCGCCAATCGGCTCATCGACGCCGTCGTGACCGACGATCCCCGCCTCGTGTTCCACTCGTTTCGGCACACCTTCAAGGACGTCGGCCGCGAGGCCGATATACAGGAGCGCATCCTCGACCAACTATGCGGTCATTCCCCGACCAGCGTCGGGGGCGCGTACGGCAGCGGCGTCGGACTGCCGTCGCTGAAGCGCAACCTCGACAAGCTCGCGTTCGATGCTGTCGACTGGAACGCTATCGTCACGGCAGCCGCGTTCATCGACTGGGATGACGTGATCGGCAAGCTCAAGGCGAGGGTCACTGACTCCTGAGGAGTGGAAAGCCGCCATTCCTATCCGTTTCTGGATGGCTCCCCGCCTCAGTGCGAACTTTATCGGTTCTTCGCGCTCGACCCCTTTTTTGTTAGGTCTACAAAAAAACTCCGTCTATACATTTACAAGAGCGTGCGGATGGCCCGTTATTCAATATTTTGCTAGAGATATACCGGCTATTTATAAAATATATCGCCGGTACGTTCTCGTCTGCCCAAGTATTAAGCAGGTAGCTATTATCTTGGAACGCTATCATAGCTTTTGCAGGCAGGCGACCAGTGCGTCGATCGCGGCAGGCGTGGTGGTCGTCACGTTGAAACGCATGAACGGTCGGCCAATCTTTGGCATCAGGAAATGAGATCCTGGCGCAGTTAGATAACCCTTAGTTAGCATCCGTTTGGCGACTTGGCGTGAATCATTGCCCTCCCCGAGATCAGCCCACAGAAAGGTGCCCCCGGTGGCCGTCGGATGTGCTGGCTTGACCGGCGTCGAAGACAGCAAATGGCGCAGCGTAACGCCGCGGCTCAGCAACTGGGATCGGACCCGTTCGCAACGCCGCCGATATATTCCGTCGTGAAGGAAACGATAGAGAACACGCTCGGGGATCAGCATGTTTCCAAGGCCTTGAACGGGCCGGAATAACCGCAACAACGGCATGAAGCGTTCACCCGCAACGATATAGCCGACGCCCATCTCCGGCGCGAGGATTTGGGAGAAGCCGCCGATGTGGATCACATGCTCCAACTGATCCAGCAGGATCAAAGGCACCGCGGGGCGACCACCGGTCGCTGGCGCCAAATCGGCGTAACTGGCGTCGTCGACCAGCGCCATATCAAACTCGGCCGCAATCTCGAGCAGCTTTCGAGCCTTGTGCAAAGAGATGCTGGTGCCTGTCGGGTTCTGAAGCAGCGATGACAGCAGAAACATTTTCGGGCGGTGGCGCTCGCACATCAGGCGCAGCACTTCCAAGTTCGGGCCGTCCGCCTCACGCGGGATGCGGTAGATCTCCGCTCCTTGTGCCAGCAATGCCGCTACATGGGCAAAGGACGACGGATCCTCTATGAAGACCGACGTACGGTACCGCACGAACGAGCGAATAAACAGGGTCAAACCAGCGATGCAGCCCGGCACCGTCATGATCGAGTTGATCGGTGCGTCGACGCCGTCCATCCGCAGCTTGTTCTGCAACTCTTCGCGCAGCGGTAGATAGCCCGCCGGGTCGCTATATCGGCCCAGCCGCTTGCCTAAGGTCGCTGCCCCTTTGAGCACACGGGCAAGCTCGTCAATCGAAGCATCATCGTGATGCAGCACGCCGCTTCCAGGCACACGATCGCGCGGCAGATCAGAATGAATCAGCTGGAAGGCTTCGAGGTCGACAGTCGGCGGCGTTCTGTCGCGAGCGGGAGGTAGCGCCGTGACGGCGACGTAAAAGCCAGCCCCGCGCCGCGGATGGATGTTTCCAACGGCCACCAGCTTGTCATACGCGCGCTGTACAGTGTCGCGGCTAACGCCATGCTCGGCCGCCATGCCCCGTATCGAGGGCAAACGTTGGCCAGGCGTGAGACGGCCATCGACCATCGCGTCACTGACGGCCTGGACGATGCGCTGCACTTTGTTGCCTTCAGCCCCTGACTGGTCTGCTTCCATCACTAAAGTGTCCTAGTCAAACAGTTGGGACAGGCCGGTCATTTTTCGCTGTTTTGTCTGCAAGCCACCATCACAGCAATCGCTAATGTCACATGATGACAAAGAACTTCCCATTTGTTGCGCTGTCGATGATAGCGATGTGCGGAACCGTCACGGCCGAGGGCTCTGCGCGAAAGAATGTACGGCTTTCAGATCGGCGGATGACGATCCAGAGCCCGCAAGCGGTGATCATGCCGCCCGTCATCAGCGACCCCGTCACGCGCTTCACCCTGCCCAACGGGCTGAAGGTCATCGTACAGACCAGCAAGCGCGTTCCGCTCATCACCGCAACCGTTGTCTATGATGTCGGATCGAAGGACGAAAGAACGGGCCAATATGGCTATGCGCATCTGTACGAGCACCTCCTGCTCGATGGCAGCGCGCATTGGAACCAGAACGCGTTCGTCTCTCTGCAGGATCTTGGGGCAACGAACGCCAACGCCAGTACGAATCAGGATACCACGACGCTGTTCGAAACGTTCCCGCGCGCCGCGCTGGAGCGGGTCCTGTTCCTCGAAGCGGATCGGATGGGCTATGTCGGCGATGCGCTGACGTCCGAGCGGATCAAGCGCGAGGTGGGGGTCGTGCTGAACGAGAAGCGCCTGCGCGGCAGCCGCCCCGATGGCACCGATGAAGCGACCACCCTGGCGGACATGTATCCTGCGGATCACCCCTACCACCACAGCGTAATCGGCGAGGATGCCGACCTGGAGGCGGTCACTGTAGATGTCGCTCGCCAATGGTTCGACACGCATTACGGGCCTTCCAATGCGACGCTGATTTTGGCGGGCGATGTCTCTGCGGACGAGGCGAAGCGGCTGGTCGAGAAGTATTTCGGCGGATTGGCACCCCGACAGCCGCTCGACCGGCTGCTGACGCGCACGGCGCCGATGACCGGGCCGGTACGGCGCGAGATTTTCCGGTCGGTCCCGCTGGGGCGCATCTACGCCACCTATATCGCACTGCCCCAGGGTTCGCCGTCGATCGCCGCGCTGGACCTGACCGCGCACATCATGGCGGCGGGGGCGCGCTCGCGGCTCAACCGGCGTCTGATCGAGGAACTTGGCATTGCCCGTTCCGCCTTCGTCACCTTCAACGAAGGACAGCTATCGAGCCGGATGGGCTTCGTCGTCGACGGAATCCCGGCCGACCAGATTTCGCGCGCCGAGGCGGAAATCGATGCCCTCATCGCCCGCTACGTCGCCGAAGGTCCGACACCCGACGAGCTGGAACGTGCGCGGGCGGCCCGCACGCAATATATGTTCGGGTTGCAGGACAGCACGTCGGGCAAGGCGTTCCTGCAAGCTCGGGCGGTGAACCAGACGAGCGATACCGACTATGCCACAACCTATTTGCGTGAGCTGCGCACGGCAACGCCGGAAAGTGTCCGACATCAGGTCGAGGCAGTCTATGGCCGCCCCGGTTACCGGCTAATCGTCCGCCCGAAGCCGACGGCGCAGGCGACGCCGGGGGGCTATGACCTGACCCAGGGGCCGCCGCCGATGGGCCAGATGACGCCGATCGTGTTTCCCGCGGTGGAGCGCGCGCGCCTGTTGAACGGGTTGAAGGTGGTGCTGGTCCCCCGGCCTGGCGCGATGACCGACAGTGTGTTGCTCCGCCTCGACGATGCGGGTCTCGCCGGTTCCTCGCGGGTGGTTGCGCCGATCGCGCTCGACCTGCTGGCCGGAAACGGCACCACCCCGGATCAGCGCTCCCGCGCCGAACGCGCCGAGACGCTGAACGGGTGGATCAACAAGACCACCGACCTCGACCATGCCGACCTGAGCGTCGGGTGGGATGCGAAACGACTGGCGGACGGGCTCGCTTTCCTGGGCGATGTGCTGACCCGGCCCGGCATCACACCGGAGACGATCGGAGCGCTGAAAAAAGCGCGCGTCGAGCAACTCGCCGCCGGGCGATCGAGCAATTCCGCGCTCGCCGATAGGGTGCTGTTCAACGCCATATACGGCACCGGTCATCCCTATGCCCCCGCGCCGGATTTTTCGACGGACATCCAGGCGACGGAGGCGATCGATCCCGCTTCCTTGCGCGAATGGTATCGCGGTCATGTACGGCCCGATCGCGCGACACTGTACATCGCGGCGGATACCAGCATGGCAGTCCTGAAGCCGCTGCTGGAAAAGGCGCTGGCCGGATGGAGCGCCCAGGGTCCGGCCGCCCCCGCCCCGACCATACCGCCCGCGCATGGCAGCGCGACACCGTCCCTGACGGTGATCGACAAGCCGGGGGCGGCTCAGACCTTCATCATGGCGGGCAAGGTCATCCCGGCCGCCACGCCGGGTAGCGCAGAGGCGACCGCAGCCTGGACCGTCAACGAGGTCTATGGTGGCAATTCGACCGCCCGGATCGGCAGCAACCTGCGTGCCGACAAGGGCTGGACCTATGGCATCGGCTCGGGCCTGTACGACGCGCGGGGGGGGCGTCGCTGGATCCTCGCGGGCTCGGTTAGCCGAGAGCACAGCGGGGAGTCGGTCGCGGAACTGATCAAGGAAATGCGCGACCTTAACGGCGATCGTCCGCCCGAGCAGCGCGAGCTGACCCGTATCGCGACCAGCGTGGCCAACCAGAGTGCGGTCAAGCTGGAGGGGAATGCTAACCTGCTGCAGGCCATGGCGGACGCCGAAGCCGACGGGCTGCCGCACGACGATGTCGTGCGCGAGCCGATCCGGCTTCAGTCGCTGACGCTGGGGCAGCTGCGGGGCGCCACCGGAGCGCTGTCTGATCCGGAGACGGTCCATTGGGTGCTGGTCGGCGACTGGCAGCGCATCCGCGACCAATTCGCGAATCTCAAGCTTGGCACGCCCGTGGTGATCCCCACGGCGCGCTGAAGGGGGCCGCGCGGACTGCCCGGCAAGGCAGGCGCGCATTGTTATCCATCAATGACATGGGGGGAATTGAATATGGGTACACGTCATTATGCGGCCGCCAGTCTGTTGGCGCTGGTGGCCGCCACCGCACCGGGTGTCGCGTCGGCGCAGGACCGCGTGGTATCGCAACCCGCCTTGCCGCTGAGCGAGGCGCTGCAGCGGATCGCGGCGGAATGGGGCAAGCCGCTGAACATCGATCCCGACGCGGTGCGCGGGATCACCGCCAGGCCCGTCGTCAATGCCCGGTCGGAGCGTGACGCCGTCGCCCAGGCGACGCGCGGCCTGCCCGTCGCGGTCGAGGTCAGCGATACGGGAGCGATCTCCATCCTGAACGACGTCATCGTTACCGCGCAGCCCAACGAAGCAGAGAATAGCGTACTCGTTCGCGGCGCGACCAGTTCGTCGCGGACAGGCCAGTCGCTGCGCGAACAGCCGCGCAACACGCAGGTCATCTCGTCCAAGCTGCTCGAACGCCAGCAGGCGCAGACGATCGCGGAGGCGCTAGCCAACGCCGGCGGCGTCGTCGTCAACACCGCCACAGTGCAGGGCGGCGTCAGCTATTCGGTGCGAGGCTTCGACTCCAACGGCGCGGTCAACGGCCTGCCTTCGGTTTCCAGCTCCAGCTTCGCGGCGGGTACGACTCAGTCGCTGGTCAATATCGAGCGGATCGAGGTGCTGAAGGGCCCCGACGCGATCCTGCTGGGCGGCGACAATCTGGGCGGCACGATCAACATCGTCACCAAGAAGCCGAACGCCAACGAACGGCTCTATGCGTCGATGGATACCGGATCGTTCGGCCTGGTCCGGGGAACCATCGACGCCAATCGGGCCCTGACCGACGACAATCGCCTGAGCGCGCGCATCATCGCCACGGCGGCGACCGCCGACCGCAATTTCGGCGGCTATCGCGGCAACGAGGATTATCTGTTCGCGCCCTCGCTGCGGTACAAGAACGCGACGACCGATATCATCGTCTCGGCCGTGGCCGGCACGCAATATTTCGGCATGGTGCCCTATACCGTGTTGAACAAGGCTACTAAGACGCCTTACGACGTCGCCTGGGACCGGCCGCTGGTGGGTGGCAAGGGGCAGTTCGTCCGCAACGGCACGACGCAGATCAATGCCGAGGTGACGCAGAAGCTGACCGACTGGCTGACCGTCGTGCTGCGTGGCCAGCATCAGAACGCGACGTTCGCACTGTCGCAATATTCCCCGTTCGCCGTCCTGAACAACAGCGGCCTGCTGCTCGTATCGCGCAGCGGGGTGCGCCAGACGTCGACCACCGACGCGGTGGACGGCTTTGCCCGGATCGCCTTCGACACCGGTCCCGTGAGCCACAAGATCGTCGTCGGCGCGACCAATGTGAAAAGCGATACCGACGCGATCTATGCCGCCAATGGGGGCATGTTCCCGTACAACTTCCTCACCCCCAGCGGGACGCTGCCGCCGCTCGCATCCATCTATAGCGAACGCTCGACGGTGATCGGCAAGCAGCGTGGCTATTACGGCCAGTATTTGGTCGGCTTCGGCCCGATCCACTTGATGGCTGCGGTCCGGCGCAACGTCACCGACTTCACCTCGATCGTCGCACGCTTCGGGGCAAGCTCGACCCATGCAGCGACGACCGTGCCCAATTTCGGTGCGGTGGTCGACATCACCGACAAGCTATCGGTGTTCGGCACCGTGGCCTATGGCTATACGCCGACCTTCTCGCTCAACGCGGCGGGCAATAAGCTGCCCGACATCCGCAGCCGCAATGCCGAAACCGGCGTGAAGTGGGATTTGTTCGACAAGCGTGTCCTGATCAACGCATCCTATTTCAGCATCCGTCAGAGCAATCTCCTCGACCGCGACCCGGCCAATCCGCGCTTCTCAATCGCGCTGCCCGGACAGCTGGGCGAAGGCGTCGACCTGAACATCAGCGGCACGCCGGTGACCGCCCTGACCGTGTCCGCCGCATTTACGCGCACCGACTACAAGTTCCTGCAGCCGACACCGACGATCGGCAACACGCTCAACGGCCAGCCGCGCGACGTGTACAACTTCTATGCCTCCTATGAGCGCAAGATCGGCGACGATATGCGTGCGGGTCTGGGGGGCGGGGTCGCGGGCCGGTCTAGTTCTGCGATCGACCGCCTGAACACCTATCGGATCGCCGGTGCGGCACTCGCCAATCTCAACGGGTTCCTGTCGATCGGCGACCTCGACATCAATATCGGCGTCCGCAATCTGTTCGACCGCAAATCCTATGCGCCGACCCGGTTCGACAGCTATATTCCGCTTGGCGAGCCGCGCAGCTGGCGGTTGACCGTCGGTTATCGCTTCTTCTGATCGAGGACAGCCGCCAATGATGCCGCAACCCTCCCAAAGCGGGGAGGTCCGTCGCGAGACGGGCCTCGCCCCACCCCAGGACGCCACCGCCCGCTGGGCGGACGCATGGCGGCTGGTCAGCGGTTATTGGCGGTCGTCCGACTGGAAGTTCGCTTGGTTCGCGCTGATTACTTTATTCTTTTTCCAGTTCGGCACCGCGTTCATCATGCTGCGCGCGAATCGCTGGCAGCAGCATTTCTTCGATGCGATTGAACAGCGCGACCAGGCGCAGATGGTGCCGCTGGTAATCGTGTTCCTGGGGATCATGGCGATGCAGATCGCCATGATCTTGGTCGAGAATCTGATCGACGGCCTGCTGTCGATCCGTTGGCGCACCTTTTTGACGCGCGACTATCTCGACCGCTGGATGAGCCGCAACCGCTATGCCGAGATCGAGCGGTTGCGGATCATCGACAATCCCGACCAGCGTATCGCCGACGATCTCAACGCGATCACCGCCGCATTGGGCATGACGATCGGCGCGCTGCATATCGTCATGCGGCTGGTCGGGTCGGTCGTGACCGGCGTCACCTTCGCGATGATCCTTCTGGAAACCGCGCCGCCGATCCGTTTCTCGCTGGGCGGAACCGCGATTTTCATTCCGGGCAGTACAGTCTGGTACGCCTTTACCTATGCGATCATCGGATCCTGGCTGACCGCCAGGATCGGCCAGCCCTTCGTCCGCGCGATGATGCGCCAGCAGCACCGCGAGGCGGATTTCCGCGCCGGACTGATCCACGTGCGGCGCAATGCGGCGCAGATCGGCCTCGCCGGTGCGGTCCCGACCGAGCGCGAGGCCCTGCGCCAGGCGTTCGACGCGGTGCGAACCAATTTCCGCTCGGTCATCTACACCTCGCTGGGTATCACGGCGGCGGGTAGCGTCTATGACCGGTTGGGCACTGTGCTGCCGCTGTTTATCATGGTGCCCGGCTATTTCGCAGGAAGCATGACCTTCGGCCAATTGATGGCGGGCCGCGACGCATTCGGGCAGTTGGGAATGCAGCTCGGCTATTTCGTGAAGAGCTATCAGTTGATCGGTCAGCAGGTCAGCTACTTCAACCGTATGAAGGGGCTGGACGACGCACTGGACGATGTGCAGCCCGCCGGAATTACCGTGGGCGCGGGCACCGCTCCGGGTGTCGTCCTCGCGACGCAGAGCCTGACACTCTACCATGCGCATGGCGAGGCGCTCGCGATCGTCGGCGACTGGACCGTGCGCAAGGGAGAACGCTGGGCGGTGCGGGGTGCCTCGGGCACCGGCAAGTCCACGCTCGTGCGCGCGCTGGCGGGGCTGTGGCCCGACGGGCAGGGCAGCGTTGCGCTAGCACATGACAGCCGGGCAATGTTTGTGCCGCAGCGGCTTTACCTGCCGCAGGGTACGCTCAAGGCGGCGGTCTGCTTCCCCGATCGGCCGGAAAAGCATTCCGATGCCGAAATCGTTGCATTGCTGGAACAGGTGCGCCTCGGCTATCTAGCCACGGAGATGCACGCGCTGCGCCTGTGGCAGGAGGAATTGTCCCCCGGCGAGCAGCAGCGGATCGCCCTCGCCCGTGTCCTCCTGCACCGCCCCACTCTGCTGGTGCTCGACGAGGCAACGAGCGCGCTCGACGCGGGCAATGCCCGCCACTTCTATGACAGCGTCCGCACGGGGCTGCCCGACGCCACAATCATCAGCGTGGTGCATGACGAGACGCTGCTGGCGCACCACAGCCATATGCTGACCTTCGCGGATGGCGGCACGATCGCCACCGCCGTCGACCGGACCAAGACCGGCGACTGAGATCGCCACGACGAGACGGCAGAGAGGATTTTGAAGATCATGACGGGCAAGGTTATCGACGTCGCGGGCTGGGACGTCGCCGCGGTCATCGCAGAGCAGCGCGGTTTAATCCTTTTCGATCTCTGGTCGCCGACATGCGCACCATGCCGGGCGCTGGCCCCGATCCTCGACGATCTGGCCGCTGATTTCGTCGACGAGTTGCGGATATGCAAGGTCAACGTCGCGGTGGATGAGGCGATCGCCAAGCCGTTCGCGGCGCGGACGCTGCCTACCCTGGCGCTGTATCGCGACGGCGTGGAGATCGACCGGGTGGTCGGCCTGAAGTCACGCGGGCATTTGACCGCTTGGCTAGAAAGCCATCTATGACTGGCGCCTTCGGGGGCAATCCGGCCATCAAGGCGGCACTGCTCACCCGACTAGAAAACCATATCGCCAATGGCACGCTTCGCTTCGGCGGCACCGTCTGGGACGGCTCTGGGGGGAGCGCACTGGGTGTGTCGACCGAAGGGGGGGATAGCGCCGACTATGCAAGCCGGTTCGGCTACCCGCTCCCGATGGCTGGCTTGCTCGATCCGCTGACCGCTTATGCTGGGTCTGATAGTGGCGGCGATGCCGCGTTGCGCTGGGTAGAGTGTGTCGAGGTGGGCGCCGACCTGTCGCGGGTGCCGCAGAGGATTGTCGACCATTTCCTGACTGATATGGGGGTTGAGCGCCTCGCGGCATCGTCCTACGCCGACGTACGAGCGCTGCACCGCGCGGAAGCATCAGGCGTTGTCATGCATCGCAGTGAGTGGACCGCAATACGTCGCCGCATTGAGGCGGCCGTGGAAACAACGTTACCGCACAGCCATGAGCGTGCCGCCCTGAACGCGTGCGCCACCGCGTGCTGGCCACTGCAAACGAGCAGCTCGATCTTGTCGACGCTGATCGCGGCTTGGCTCCAAGGGGTCAATCGTGAAGCCGATCCGGCGTTCGGAGAACTCAAGACTAAGCGCGCCATGGCCACGCTTGACGAAATTTACCAACAAACTCAGCCGATGCGCGAAAAAGGGGAGGCGGTCGACATTCCAGCCCTGTTCCGCATGCGCGATCCGATCCTCGCGGCAGGATTCGAGGCATCGCTGGAACGCGCGAATGCCCGCTACCTTGATCGTGCACAGTCCGTTCCTGGCATTGTGCTCGCCCATCTCGCCACTGCCTAGGGTCAGGACTCGTTGATCACAGCCAGAAGATGGCGGTGGCTGCGAGGGCGATGGCGGAGAAGAAGGCGGTTGGGCAGCGGTCGTAGCGTGTGGCTGTGGATCGGCGTGGAAAAAGGACCCCGGTAGCGGGGTGATCGGCGTCGAAAAGGGACCCCTCATCCCGGTGGTCTAGGCTGTTCGCTTGGCGGTGTGTCAGGCGGCGAGAGCGGGATGCTGGTATTGGAGACGGTGTTGAGGATCCGGCGCGAGCACGCGTCGGGGAAGGCCATCAAGGCGATAGCGCGGGACCTGCACCTGTCGCGCAAGGTGGTGCGCAAGGCGATCCGGGCACCGGAGGCGG
>NZ_NWVD01000006.1 GCF_002374835.1 Sphingomonas ginsenosidimutans | reverse complement strand
GTCCGCCTCCGGTGCCCGGATCGCCTTGCGCACCACCTTGCGCGACAGGTGCAGGTCCCGCGCTATCGCCTTGATGGCCTTCCCCGACGCGTGCTCGCGCCGGATCCTCAACACCGTCTCCAATACCAGCATCCCGCTCTCGCCGCCTGACACACCGCCAAGCGAACAGCCTAGACCACCGGGATGAGGGGTCCCTTTTCGACGCCGATCACCCCGCTACCGGGGTCCTTTTTCCACGCCGATCCACAACGCAGCCGATCTTCTAGGCAATGGAAACTATCGCTGTCCTTCGCGATGGGTGATCGCGCTCGTCGTCCAGCACCATCCGTACCGCTCGCTCGCGGACCTCGGGCGCAAACTTGTTCGTCGTCTTGCTCATACAGGCTCCACCTTCTCAGGAGTTGGAGCCTCCGACAAACCCGGGGCGGTTCGCTGTCCAACACCTCGCCCTCATGATCCACCGCTCGCCAGAGGTAGACCATCTCGCCGTTCAGCTTCACGTACATCTCGTCCAGGTGCCAGCGCCAGTGACGAAAGCCGCGCATCCGGCTCACGCGCTGGCGGCGGATGTCACCGGCGAACAGCGGTCCAAACCTGTTCCACCACAGCCGCACCGTCTCATGGCAGATGTCGATCCCGCGTTCGAACAGCAGATCCTCGACGTTCCGCAGCGACAGCGGAAAGCGCACGTACATCAACACCACCAGCCGGATCACCTCGGGCGACGAGTTGAAGAGGCGAAACGGCGATAGCGGCAAGGCACCTGAGCGACGGGGCATCAGCCGACTTTACCAGCCCCTACCTCGTCTGCCACGTTCGTCTGACAGAGCCGTTTGACAGAGCCCTGGCGTCGCGTCGCCACCCGCTACGACCACTGCCCCACGCCTTCTTCTACGCCGTCATCGTCATCGTCATCGTCATCGTCATCGTCATCGTCATCGTCATCGTCATCGTCATCGTCATCCTGTGGCTGTGATCAACGAATCCTGGCCCCGACAATCTTTATCATCCAAAAGCGCATAGAACTTTATGCGGAAGAGCATTCGAGACCGCCCTATTCAAGAATCAGCGCTTCATCCGCAAACGAAAGAAGTATAATTATCCTATTATTCTTAAGGACAAGAAATATTATTCTGAGGAATATCGCGAACTAAATTAATAGCAACTTGATCAATCTCTATTCCATAAGAAAAATCTGTGAGATCATCTCCAAACAATATATCATTCTCTTTACTATATTCTTTATCGCAAGCTTTGCTCTCGTTTGCGATATCCTCGACGATCTCAAATCCGCCCAAGTTCTGATAAGTTTTTCCATTCGGCATAGAATAAATATCATTCAATACCTTTATTTGTGGCCACCATTCTTGCATTAATGCAAAAAGACTTTCCGGAGGCCCCTCGGGACAGACTCTAAAATAGCAACCAGAAGCAGCAAGCGCTTTCTGCGGATCCTCATCATACAGAGTTATCTAATATATCCATATTTATCTACGAAAACGCCCTGTTATACTATCAACATAGTGACCATCACCAGTGAACAGGATAGCATTTTTCTCTTTTCCGGATCAAACGTTAATGTGGGCCCCATGCCGCGAGTCAAATTCAACCCTAAACCCTGCGCGCCTATCTGAACTTTGCATACCTATAGGCCGCCCCTCAATTTCACCGAACTTTCCAAATTTCAGCTGTTCAGCCTTAAATCCTCGATCTCCCAACCACGACATGGCCTCGTTACGGGCATTCTCATAACCGTAGTGGGTGAATTTTTCAGTTAGACCATCTCTATTACGTTGACTTGTCCATAGTGCGTCGGGAGATATTGCGTCAGCGGCATCGGTGATGGCGCCTTTTAGCACATACTATGTGTGGCGGCGCTCGTTTTGCAGGGGGTTGGTGCGGGGGTGTGAGGCGGCCCGGTTTGTCTGCGCAGGCCCACGGCGGGGATAAGTGGAATCTTGCAGGTTGATCACGCCGCGATCAGAAGCGCGTGGCCGAATGTATCAGGTCCGGCATATCGCCGCGGCACGGGACGATGGTCGATAACAGACCAAAGCGGCGTGTCGGCTAAGCACGCCAAATGCCGCGACGCCATCCCGTGCCGTTTCCCATAAAAAAAGGCACCGAAGTCGCTTCGATGCCTTTCTCCGGCCCGCTCAGTCTTTTGCGCCGGTGCCCGGCTCGGTTGTCTTGGGCGCCTTGCCATCCTCGATCCTGCCTTCGTTGCGCAGTTCGCGGCCTTCTTCGGCTTTCCTCTGGCTTTCGGGCGACGTGCCGTGCTCGAACGCCTCTTCCTTGAGATAGCCTGCGGCTTCCTTGGCCTTGCCTTCGATGCTCATGACGAACTCCTTCATTGCCTGCAAACACAAGAAATAGAACGCCCACATGTTCCGATAGGAACGGCATTTATCGACATGACCGAGGGGAAGAGTTGCATAGCCCGTATATTGATCCCGATCAAAATCGGTCGAAGAAACATTGACCGGGATCAACCTCTCCTTCGCAATTGATACGCATCAATACGAAAAATACGGAAGGACAGGCGAAACCAACCGGAAGCTCGCGGAAAACAACTGACTTTTAGACGTTGGACGTGGGTCAGTCGCGATCCTTGTGCGCGGGGCGACAAGGAGAAGGGCGAGCATGAAGATCGCGATCATCGCGCACCTTAAATATGCGATCGGGCAACCGTTCGCCGGCGGTCTGGAAATGCATACGCATATGCTCGCCCGGTCACTGCGCGGACGCGGCCATGAAGTGACATTGTTTGCGTCGACCCATTCGGACCCGGCCCTGGGCGTCGAAGCGATCTGCGATGAAACGTCGTTGCTGGAAACCGGCGTGGCCGAAGCGGGCGACGTCGCCTTCTTCCGCGAACATCATGCCTATCTGCGCCTGATGACCGATCTGCGCAGCCGGTCGTTCGATGTCATCCATAACAACAGCCTGCATTATCTGCCGGTCTGCATGTCCGACACGGTTCCCGCGCCGATGGTGACGACGCTGCATACGCCGCCCTTCTGCTGGCTGGAAAGCGGCATCAGGCTGGGCAGGGGCAATATGCGCTACGTCGCCGTGTCGCAGGCGACGGCCGACATGTGGCGCCATGTGGCGACAGCGCGGCATGTCATTCCCAACGGCATCGACCTTCGCCAATTCCCCGGGCGCGCTCGACCGGACGATGACCCCTATCTGGTCTGGTACGGCCGGATCGTTCCCGAAAAGGGGCTCGACCATGCGATCGACGCCGCGCGCATGGCGGGTATGGCGCTGCGGATCGCCGGCCCGATATCGGACGAACGCTATTATCGCGACGTCATCATGCCGCGGCTCGGCCTCGACGCCGTCCATGTCGGACATCTCGCGCATGGCGACCTCGCACGGCTCGTCGCCGGGGCACGCGCGGCATTGTGCACGCCGCGTTGGGAAGAGCCCTATGGCCTGGTGGTGGCCGAAGCGCTGGCCTGCGGCACGCCGGTCGCCGCCTATCGCCGGGGCGGCGTGCCCGGCCTGCTCCATGCGGGGTGCGGCGTGCTGGCCGAGCCGGATGATATCGCCTCCCTTGCGGAAGCCGCGAAAGCCGCGATGCGGCTCGATCGCGCTGCCTGCCGCGTCCATGCCGAGCAGCATTGCGATGCCGAACACATGGTCGATCGTTACGAGGCGCTCTACACCGAGATGGTCGGCACGGCGGCGATCATGCCCTTCGGAACCTCGGCTTCCATGCCGGTCGTGGCCCATGTCGCATGACGCGGCAGGTGTGCGTCTGCATTCCCGCACGTAACGAAGCCGATCATATCGCCACCCTGCTCCGCGCGCTCGGTCAGCAGTCCGTCGCCGAGCCGTTCGTCGTCGCCCTGTGCATCAACAACAGCGATGACGGCACAGCGGAGGTCGCGCGCGCCGCGGCGGGAACGGCGCGGGGGCGATACGCGCTGGAGATCATGGAATGCCAATTCGCGCCGAACGATGCCCATGCCGGCACGGCGCGCAGAAGCGCGATGGACCTGGGCGCGCGCCTTCTGGCCGGCGACGATGCCCTGCTGATCTCCACCGATGCCGACTGCCGGCCACCCGAAAAGTGGCTGGCAGCGAACCTGGAGCATTCCGCACCCGATCATATCATCGGCGGCCGGATCGATATCGACGAAGAAGATCCTGCCGCCACGCCCGCCATGATGGAGATGCGACGCCGGTTCGACGCTTACTGGCACGCCGTTCGCGCGATCGAGGATCATATCGATCCGCTGCCCTGGGATCCGGCGCCGCGCCATGGCGACCATACCGGCGCCAGCCTGGCCCTGACGGTCGGCCTGTACCGCCGTGCCGGCGGTGTGCCGCCACTGCCCGTCGGCGAAGATGGTGCCCTCGTGCGGGCGGCGATCGCAGCGGGAGGCAGGCTCCTCCATCCGCCTGCCATATGGACGCGCGCATCACCCCGCACGGTCGGCCGAGCGCAGGACGGCATGGCGCAGGCCCTGCTGCACTGGACCGAAGCACTGGCGCGCGGCGAAAGCCCGGCGGTACCGGATTTTCGCCATTGGCAAGAGCGGGCCCGCTGGCGCCGCGAACAAAGGCCGCACCTGGGCACCCTGCTGCACGAGGCCGAGCAGCGCCTGCCGCCGCTTCCCTGCGACATACCCTTGCCGGGGCTGGAGGTTGGATGACCCGCCCGATCGGCTATTATGTGCACCATCACGGTGACGGCCATCGGCAGCGGGCCATCGCGATCGGGCAGGCGATGGATCGCCCGGTCACCCTGCTGGGCACGGGCCTTTCCGGGCGGAGCGGCGACCTGCCCTGCATCGACCTGCCCGACGACCGGCTGGATGAC
The DNA here is from genome assembly GCF_002374835.1 of Sphingomonas ginsenosidimutans. Classification (GTDB taxonomy): domain Bacteria; phylum Pseudomonadota; class Alphaproteobacteria; order Sphingomonadales; family Sphingomonadaceae; genus Sphingomonas; species Sphingomonas ginsenosidimutans. Next base: position 177,546 of record NZ_NWVD01000006.1, on the reverse strand, counting down.
AGCTTCGCCGGGGTGGACGGCACGGACCGCCCCCCTGCCCTCCACTACGCCCCGATCGACCATGACGGCATACGTCGGCGCGTCGCCGCGCTCACCCAATGGATCGCGACGGCGCGACCGGCGCTCGTGATCGTGGACGTGTCGGTCGAGGTGGCAATGCTCGCACGTCTGGCATCGGTGCCGACCGTCTATGTCCGCCTGAACGGCAAACGGATCGACCGCCCGCACCTTGACGCCTTTGCGAGCGCGACCGCGCTGCTGGCACCGTTCCATGCGGCACTGGACGAGCCGGACCTGCCGCCGTGGGTGCGAAGGAAAAGTTTCCACGCCCCCACCATCGTCACGCCCGTATCCGACGCGCACGTCGCGCCCGGCGATCATATCCTTGTCGTGATCGGGCGCGGCGGCGCGCCTTCCGACGGCGAACGCTGGGCGCAGGCAGCCAGAGCGATGCCGGACAGGCCATGGCAGGTCATCGGTCCGTGCACCGCGCCGGCCGATCCGCCGCCCAATCTGTCGCTGCTCGGCTGGGTCGAGGATGCCGACCGCAGGATTGCCGAAGCCGGTGTCGTCATCGGCGCGGCCGGCGACGGGTTGCTCGCCTCCGTGCTGGCGCATCGACGACCATTCCTGTGCCTGCCCGAGCCGCGCCCCTTCGACGAACAGGGTTCGAAGGCGCATAGGCTCGCTGCGCTGAGCGCGGCCGTCGTCCTCGAAAACTGGCCGGATCCTGCGGCGTTTCCTCGACATATCGCCAAGGCGCAGGCGATGGCAGCTTGCTGGCCCGATGCCCTGTGCGAGGTCGGCGGCGCGGCGCGGGTCGCCGGATGGATCGGCGCCCTCGCCCAGCAATCGGACATCAGGAAAGAGGTATGACGTGACCGCACCTGCCCAGCCGTCGCCGGAGCGGCCGGACTTGCTTGTCGATGCGCTTGCCAAGTTGGGCGCGCGCTATGACGCCGCTCCGCATTTTCCGGTCGACAGCCTTCGCCTGCTGGTTCGTGCCGGCCTGCATCGGCGCTTCGCGCCCATGGCCTGTGGCGGCGAGCGCTTCGCAAGCCCACACGATCAGGCCAGGTCAATGGCTCTTGCGCTACGGCAGGTCGGGCGCGGCGACCTCAGCATCGGGCGACTGTTCGAAGGCCATGTCAATGCGCTGCTGCTGTTCGACTGGTTCGCGAACCCGGAACAGCGCGCATGGCTGAACGAGGCACTGGGGCGCGGGGCATGGTTCGGCGTATGGGCGACCGAGCCGGCACCCGGCGTCGCCATGAGCGCTGCGGCGCCGCATGTCCTGTCTGGCGAAAAGCACTTTGCGAGCGGTGCGGGCGGACTGGACTATGCGCTCATCACCATCGCCTGCGAGGGGTCCGAGCGCCGGCTGGCGATCGCCCCCGCCAACGACCCCGAGCGCGCCGACCTGACCGGATGGCGGGTGCGCGGCATGCGCGCGAGCGTCAGCGGACGATATAGCGTCGAGGGCCTGTGCCTTTCCGAAACCACGCTGCTGGGCGCGCCGGGGGATTATGATCGCAATCCACGCTTCACCGCCGGCGCCTGGCGGTTCTGCGCGGTCCAGCTGGGCGGGATCGAGGCGCTTCTTGCCGAAACCCGCCGGCTGATGCGCACGGCGGCGCGCGAGGACCCGGTGCAGAGGGCGCGCTTCGCTCAGGCCGCCGTCGCGACGCGCAGCGCCGGCTTCTGGGTGACGGAGGCCGCCCGCCGTTTCGCCGACGGCGCGCAGGACAGCATTGCCGTCTCCCGGCTGGCCCGTGGAGTGGTCGAAGATGCCGGCTTCGTCGTCATGGAAGCGGCTGCCCGCATCCTGGGCACGCGCAGCGCGCTCGACGGGGAGCGCGCGGACAAGATCATCCGCGATCTTTCGCTTTATCTGCGCCAGGCCGGTCCCGACCATGCCCGGGACGAAGCCGCCAAGGTGCTGCTCGACCACGATGTGTGGCCCGAGGACGATCGGCTTTGGTGATGGCGCAACCCTTGATCGCCAGCCGCTGGGCCGCCGCCCGCTGGCTGGTCGTGGCGCCGCATGCCGACGACGAGACGCTGGGCGCGGGTGCGCTGATCGCCCATGCCGCGAAGCACGGAAGGCTGGGCGGCGTCGTCTATCTGACGGACGGGACAGGATCGCATCCAGACGGCACACCACGTCTGGCGATCGTGCGCAAGGCGGAGGCGCGCGGCGCGTTGCGCCGGCTGGGTGCGGGCGATGTCCGGGTCGACTGGCTCGGCTGGCGCGACGCCCACCCGCACGAAGCAGGCAGCGCCGCCTTTCGCCGGAGCGCGGCCACGCTGGCGGGATGGCTGCGCGACCGCAAGATCGATGCGATCGCCGTCAGCGACCGGCTGGACCGGCATTGCGATCACCAGGCCGCCTATCGTCTTGCGCAGGCCGCCGCGTCCATCGCGCGGCGGGGGGTCTCAGTCTTCGGCTATCACGTCTGGAGTGTGCCCGCGGCAGGCGCCCGCCGGCTGAGGACGCCGCCGATGCCGCCGGGCAAGCGGCGCGCCGCCCTCCACGCGCATCGCAGCCAGACGACGCCGCTGCTCGGCGACGGCTTTCGTCTCGCCGCGCGGCAGGTGCGGATGCAGGCCGACGACATATTGACGTTGCGAAGGATCGCCTCATGACCGGATCGCTCGACGCCGCCTATTTTGACGGCATCTTCGCATCGGACGACGATCCATGGGGTCTGGCGAGCAGCGCCTATGAGGCGGCCAAGTTCGATCATACGCTCCGGGCGCTGTCCGATCGGCGCTACGACCGTGCGCTGGAGATTGGCTGTGCGCACGGCATCCTGACGAAACGGCTCGTCAGCCTGTGCGATACGCTGCTGGCGGTGGATATCAGCGCTCACGCACTGGCGAAGGCGAGGGAACGCATGGGCGACCATCGCGGGTTGATGCTGCGACAGATGGCGTTCCCCCGACAGACGCCAGACGATGCGGCGTTCGACCTCGTGGTGCTGTCGGAGGTCGCCTATTATTGGGGCGGGGTGGATCTGGAACGCGCTGGCGCGTGGCTGCGGTCGCACATCGTCGCGGGCGGGCGCGTGATCCTCGTCCATTACACGGGCGAGACGGACTATCCGCAGAGCGGCGACGAAGCCGTGGAAAAACTCTGGGCCGGCGTCGCGGACGATTTCAGCGTCGAGCGGGCGGAGCAGTGCACGGGCTATCGGCTCGATCTGTGGAAGCGGCGCTGATGGGGGTGTCGGTCTGCACCATCGTCCGTAACCGGCGCCCCCATCTGCAACAGCTTGTCGAGGGATTGCGCCGCAGCGTACTGCAACCCGAGGAACTGATCGTCGTCGACATGAGCGACGAGCCGGTGTCGCTATCGCGATGCCCCTTTCACGTGTGCATCGATCGGTTCGAAACCGCAGGCCTTCCACTGGCCGCGGCGCGCAATCGGGCCGCCCGGCTCGCCACGCACGACAAGCTCATCTTCCTGGATGTCGACTGCATTCCGCTCGCTTCCTGTATCGGCCGGCTGGTCGAGGTACTGACGGTGGAGGATGCGCTTCTCTGTGCCGACGTCCGCTATCTTGGGCCGGACGATGCGCGCGGGGCATGGGAGGAAAACGATCTGCTGGCGCGCGGTCGCGCTCATCCGGTTCGCAGCTTCCCCGCTCACGGTATCCGCGACGAGCGCAATCCCGGCCTTTTCTGGTCGCTCGCTTTCGCCATCCGGCGGGCGCGGTTCGACGCACTGGGCGGGTTCGACGAAGGCTTCACCGGCTATGGCGGGGAAGACACGGATTTTGGGTTTCGCGCGGCCGACGCCGGATCGCGACTGCTGTTCGTCGGTGGCGCCATCGCCTGCCATCAGCACCATGACGGCTATGATCCGCCGCTTCAGCATATCGCCGACATCGTCCGCAACGCCCGCTATTTTCAGCGGCGCTGGCAACGGTGGCCGATGGAGGGATGGCTGCGGGCCTTTGCGGATCGCGGCCTGATCCGATGGAATGACCAACAGCTCGATCTGTTGCGCCTGCCCACGTCGCGGGAAATCGACGCGGCGCGAACGCAGGCCTGGCCATGATGCCGGCGGATGTTGAAAGGGGCAAGACGCTCCGGAATGGTCAAACCTTGCACCGAAGACGCAGAAGACGTGGAGTTCGAGCGTCCGCGCCATCGAACTGAAATGGGGCGAGGTCCCGCTTGCGGCATTCGATCATACGCCAATGATCGCCAAGATCGTCGACTGGCGCGAGCATCAAAAGATGCCGCGTGCTGCAGACAATCGCGTTACGGTTCTGCGCGCAATACTCAAATACGGCGCTCAGCGTGGCGATCTGAAGATCGATGCAGCTGAAAAGATCACGAAGATTTACATCAACCGGCAGAAGGGCGAAGATCATTTGGACCAAGGAGGATCAGGCGACCTTTGAAAAGGCAGCGAGAGAAGTGCACCGCGTGGTGTACCTGGCCATTCTCTCCTGTTCGGCGACTGGGTTGCGGTGGGAAGACCTCGCACGAGTCACATGGTCGACAGTCGGGGAGTTCGCCATCGTCAAGAAGGCGATGAAGAGCAGATGGCGCAGATGTCCGCGGCACGTTCGCCACCTATCTCATGACCGAGACCGACCTCGCCGATGCCGAGATCGCCAGTATCATGGGATGGTCTGTCGATGAGTTTACGCAGATCTGCCGCATCTACGTCGGCGACACCGCCCGCCAGATTGCGCTTGGCAGGCACATCGCCCGAGGTCCGGCCAGGTGATGAATGCCACGGCACGCGGGCGATGCATGTTGACGGAAGGATGGGCCCCGTGGCATTGGCTGCCCCGCCCACTGTAAACCGGAACTATAAACCGGCGCCGTTCAGAGGGCCTTATCGACGCTAAGTCGTTGAAATGCGGGTGTAGCTCAATGGTAGAGCAGAAGCTTCCCAAGCTTACGACGAGGGTTCGATTCCCTTCACCCGCTCCACATTCGTGCTGAACCCACATAAATCCGCCATTCCGGCGTCCGGCCGCGCTTCACGGGACACCTGATTGTGCATCAGGCTGTGCCCACGATGGTATCGTACGCCCGCATGAGAGCTCCGCGCCGGCGTCCGGGCGAGACGTGGATTTGGCCTCGATTTCCTATCCGTGGCGGCGCGGCGCGCGCTATCACTATCGCCGCAGGTTGTACCTGCGGAAAATCGTCAACCGTCCTATAACGGTCCCTTTGGCCACCGCAGATCCGGCCGAGGCACGTCGTCTCGCAACCCGGCTCTCGGCGAAATGGGAGGTGTTGACGATGCAGATGTTCGATCGTGCCGGTCGCGGCTTTCTAAAAGCGGGCGAGTTGGAGAGCGTGTTCCGGGCGGGCCTGGACGAGGAGCTGGGGCTGGCAATGGCCTCCCGGCTCGATGGCGGCATGACGGCGGTGCACGACCGGCGCCCGCTGCGTGTCCTGGAGGCAACCTATCGTCCACTCGCCGACGTCCTTGCCGAAGTCGAGGCGATGCCGGCCAAGACCCCGCGCAGCGATCGCACGTTCAATCGTGACCTGACGATCATGGCGCGCTTCTCGCCCGAATTGGCCAAGACCGCGTGGCGACCGAAATTCGGCAAGGACCTGATCGTCGACTTCGGCGCCTTCACCACCTCGATCAAAGCCATTCCGGGCGAGACGGATCGGATGCCGTGGACCGAGGAGCAGCTGGTCTGTGCGTTCTCCAGCCCGATTTACACCGGCGGTAGCGGATGCAAGCGGCGGCTGAAGAACGATCCGAAAGCGACGGTCTGGCAGGACGCCGCCTATTGGGTGCCGCTGCTGCTGGCCTATACCTTCATGAGCCGCGAGGAAACCTGCGGTCTGGAATGCGTCGGGGTCATCGTCGACGTCACCACACCGTTCCTGCTCGTCAAAGCTAATATGACGAAGAGCAAGGACGGCATCCACGCGGCCGGCCTAAAGCGCGCTCACGCTACCGCGTCATCCCGCTGCAACCGGAAATCCTGCGCCTCGGCTTCGAGGACTATGTGGCGGCGATCGAGGCCGAAGGGCATAAGATGCTGTTTCCCGAACTCTATCGCGGGGATCTCGCAAAGCGCGGCGGCGTCCGATTCTACGCGACGTCCGGTCGGTACCTGCTCGATCATGTCGACAGGATCACGCCGCTCCTCCGCACCGCGTCGGGCAAGCGCGCCGATCTCCACTCGATGCGCACGTCCGGTGGGGGTGCGCTGGAGGATTTGCGCGCCAAGCAGATCCACGTCAACGATATCATGGGCCATGCGCGCAAGGGCACGGGTCCGCGCAACTACAATAAGGCGTGGTTCGCCAAAGGCGGTGCCGCGATCCTGGAAAAGCGGCTCGTGCTGATGTGCGAGGCGACGCCGAACGTCACGGCGCATCTCGCGCGCGCGCCGCTCGCCCTGCTGCCGCTGGAAGAGCGTTCGCGGACCGGGTCGTCGGTGGGATGCGCGTCCCGTAAGAAGGCGTGACGGTCGCCGCCTCGGCGCCGCTTCCCATGAAGGCGTGGCATCACGATCGGCACGATCGCGATGCCACGCCGCATCCAGACGAAAACGGATTACCGCGCGCGATCAGGTGCGCCCGTCACCCGATCGGGGCAGTACGCCCAGCGATCAGGGCTTGCGCCTCTGCCGATCCGGCGGCGGTGGTGATCTTGCCCGCCTGAATATCGTCGGCGATCGCCAGCAGGCGGGCGCTGATCACGGTGCCGGTTTCCGCTTCCTCCGGGATTGCGATGCCGCCCTTGGTGTCCGCTACCCGGGTCCATGCGACGCGCACCGCCGCCCAATAGTCGCTGGTCTTCGCCCAGTAATCGTCAGCGGCCTTTACGTCATAGCCGTCGAACCGTTCATAGGTGTTGAGCACCGACTCTTGGACGATGGGCACGGGCTTGCTGTCCTTCAGCGCCATCTTGGTATTGTCCTGCCAATGAATCCAGCCGGTCGGCGTCGGCTGGTGGCGGTTAATCGAATAATAGCGGTCGTAGACCGGATGGCGTACCGCATCGCGGCGCGCCAGCGGGCGCCACGTCCAATTCGACCGCCAGCGGCGGACACCCGCCTGCGTCTCGAACTGGCCCCATCCGGCGTAGCGTGGGCTGTCGTCGACCTGATAGACGGTCTGCGACCAGCGCCCGGCGCGCATCCGCTCCGGCACCGTCTCCCAAACCCATTTGCCTTGGCCAGCATAAATCAGCACGCGGGCGGGCTGATAGTCCCAGTCCTGTCGCCAATGCTTGATGACATGGGATTTGCCGTCATGCTCGACGACCAGCAGGTGCTGAAGTGCGATGTGATCGGGCGTGTCCTCGATCACGCGCACCACCTCGTTCCCGCCGGAAATCTTGCGCTCCAGCGGCGTATAGCCCGCCACCCACGGCGTCGTTTCCTGCATGTCGAAGCGCACCTTGTAGTTGCCCGCCATCGCCAAGATCTCGGCGCGGTCGGCGGCCTTCGCCGCCTGCGCCGCGGCGGCGGTCTGCTTGACCGGGCCATCGGCGAACGCGGGCATGGGCAGCAGCGCGAGCGCCGCGACGATCAGCATCGAGGGATTCTTCATGATGTCTGTCCTGTCAGAAGCGGAAGGTGAGCGAGGCGCTGGCGTTGCGGCCCGGCTGGGTGAAGGCGACCGGGGGCACATCGGCTGCGCCGGTCGGCAGGGGACGCGGCACCGACAGGCCGCGCACGTCGGACCACCACGCATAGGTGGCGTTGGTCAGGTTGAAGACGCCTGCGCGCAACGTCAGCGCATCCGTCAGCCGGGCGAAGACGGTGGCGTCGAGGATGGTGAAGGCGTCGGGCCGGAAACAGGTGCTGGAACACAGGCCGGTCGTGTCCTGGGCCGCCTTGCGCGCGCTGTGCGTCATGATGAGCTGTCCGCCGAAGCGGCCGGCTCCCGGCTCGCGCCACCCCACGCCCATCACCAGCTTGAGCGGATCGACCGTCGACAACGGCGTGGTCGTGCCGTCGGGCGCGATCTGGTCGCCCTTGGCATAGGAGACGGCGAGCTGTCCGGTCAGGCCGTTGCCCGCGCGCGCATCCAGTCGCGCCTCGGCGCCCTTCACCTTGGCGCGGTCCAGATTGATGAACTGGTACACGGCCGGATTGGTCGGGGTGAAGGCGCCGCTCACCACCTCCTGGCTGATGAAGTCACGGTAATCGGCACGGAAGACGCTGGTCGACAGGTCCACCGCGTCGCTGTTCAGGCGCAGGCCCGCCTCGATCGCCTCGCTGGTTTCGGGCCGCAAATTCGGGTTGGGGGCCGAGGTGTAGCCGAAGGCGAGGTTGGAGAAGAACTGGTTGATCTGCCCCGGCTCCGGCGCGCGGAAGCCACGGGCATAGCTGGCGAACAGCCGCACCGTCGGCGCGAGCGCCAGCACCGCGCCGATGCGCGGGCTGACCCGGTCGGCGGACTGCCCCGCGCCGGTGAATTGCGGCAACAACGGGTCCTTGTCCGGCGACAGGCGATACCAGTCGTAGCGCAGCGCGGGGTGCAGGGTCAGCGGGCCGATGCCGATCTCGTCGCCGACGAACGCGCCCGCCAGGGTAAAGTCGGTGCTGGGGAATGCACGGGTCGGGAAAGTCTCGCCCGCCGGCGGCACCGTGCCGTCGCGCACGCCCCGCTGGCGTAGCACGCTGACATCGGCCCCCGTCACCAGCCGATGGGTGATCCCGCCCGTGGCGAAGCCCAGCCGCACCTCGCCCGAGCCGCCATAGACCCGGTTCTCCAGCGTGTTCAGCCGGGTACGATCGGCCAGCGTGCGGCGATCCTCCGCGCTGAACTGGCGGTTCTCGGCGTCCTGAACATAGACCGCCGCCCGCGCGAACTGGACGAGCCCGGCGCCGTCATAGGTCCAGTCGAGCGCGCCGCGCCAGCGCTTGCCGGTATCGCGCGCCTGCAATCCCGCCACGCTGGCGTTGATGCCGGTCAGCACGTCGGTCGCCACCCGGTTGTCGAGATATTCGCCGGTGGCGCGAAGGCGTTGGCCGGGCGCGACGTCCCAGACCAGCTTGCCCATCAACGCATTGGCCTGTCCGTCCTGCGGATTGGGCGCAGTGCGGGTGACGCCGGTGCCCTCGACGTCGCCCTTGTTCTTCAGCTCGGAAAAATCGCGGCGGGTATAGGCCAGCATCGCCGACACCGCGCCCGTTTGCCCTGCCACCACCGCCGACTGGGTGAACTCGTCGTCGGCCGAATTATACTGGGTCCGCAGCGACCCGCCGAAGGTCCTGGCCCCCGGAATGTCGGCCGGATCGCTGGTCGTGAAGCTGACCGCGCCTGCCAGCCCGTCGCTGCCGTACAGCGCCGAGGCGGGTCCGCGCAGGAACTCGACCGACTTGATGAGGCCGAGATCGACATAATCGCCGCGCCCGACATCCTGTGCCCCGAAGCTGAACCCATAGGGAACGCGCACCCCGTCGACCTGGATCAGCACGCGGTTGCCGCCGATACCGCGAACGACGAAGCCTTCATTTCCCGCGCGTCCGGTCGATCCCATCGCCGCGCCGAACCGGGTCGGCGCGCGCCGCACGCTGATGCCGGGCTCGAAGCGGACCAGATCCTTGATGTCGGTGGCAAGTTCGTCGGCGATCTCGTCTGCGTCCTTGACCGAGACGGTGACCGGCGCGTCCTGCGCCTCGATCGGCGCACGTGTCGCGGTCACGACGATATCGCGCTGCTCGATTTGTTCTTCGCCCCCACTCGCCGGATCCCCAAGCGCTGCCAGCGCCGCCAGCGTCCGAAACATGACCCACCCCCCATTGGCTATCGACTATCAGTCGCAATAAGGGAGCGCTTGAGGATCGGCAATCAGAATATGCGAATGCGTCTCATTATGCCAACCGCTTAGTTCGGTGTCAGTTGCGATCAGGGTCGAGCGCGGCACAAGATATCGGATCGCCGGGGTGGGCGATGCAAACAACGGAAGTGCGCGCCAGTCGAACAGGTGCGCCCGCAGCTGACGGGTTGCAGCCATGTGTCCGTGACGTGCCGGCCGACCAGCAGGAACAACAGGCGGCAACGACGTCATCCTCGAAGGGATTGCCCGCCCAGTGCCACCAGATCCGGCAGCGTCCATCGTCCAGGAGAATGTCGTAATTCCGGTCGATCAGCCGCGACAGATCGTCGTCGGGCAGGTCCGCACCGGTCTGCCCCGCAACCCTTGCATAGGCGTCGTCGGTCCATTGCCACGTCTTTTCGTCGGCATGGCGTGGCAGGTCCCGCAGCATCCCGACATGCATCGAGAGGTTGGTGAAGCGTGGCCGTGCCTCTTTCACCCATAGGGCGAAGGCAGCATCCTGCGCGGTCATCAGGTCATAGTTCCCGAAGCGCGGCATGGGATCGTCCTCCCATTCGAACTCCGTCCCATCACCAAAGGGGAGATCGAGGGGGCAATGGAATGGGTAGACCCGGACCGCATCCCAGTCGCCGAGATGGAATGACGAAGGCTGGCCTGGTGGTCGCAGAACCGCGAACCGATCCGCTTTGAAAGCGCTGCCTATTCCCGGGGAGATGACGGACCCGACATGGCCCGTTTGACAGCAGCAGCCTTAATCAGACGGGCTTAACAGCCCTCCAAAATCGCGGTGAATGGCAATTCCGACGTTGTTTCGAAACAAATATCTTCCCGGCACGCCGCTCACGTCTTTTTTACCCCCGTCGGCTATCGTGGGCGGCATGGCACAGGCGAAGATCGACGATCACGAACAGCGGGCCGACATGCGGTTGGCGGCGGATTGCCGGGCGGTGGCGCGGGTGGCGTTGCCGGTGACGGTGGTGGACGTGTCGCATCTGGGGGTGCGGGTGCGGGCGGGGGTGGCGTTGCGGGTGGGGTCGGTGTTGAACCTGTCGCTGCCCGGCGAGCTGATCCGGCATGCGCGGATCGTGTGGGGCGATGGCGAGATGTTCGGGTGCGAGTTCGCCAAGCCGTTGACGGACGCCGAATTATTGCGCGTCAGCGAGGCGACGCGGGACGCCCGTCCGCGATCGTGACCGTCCGCGCGGGGCGATCGACCGTCACGCGCACGTCGTCCAGCTGCATCACGAAACCCGGTGCGCACGCCCAGTCGGCGTCCAAAAGCGGCGTCCCGTCGAGGGAAAACCACGACAGATCGTGACGAATCGCGGCGGTGCGTAGCGGGGACGCACCGCGACGAAGCGCGGACAAATGCGCCACGAACGCCTCCAGATCGCGGTTTCGGCCCGTCCAGTCGAGCCAGGTGACGTCATTGTCCTGCGCATAGGCGTTGTTGTTGCCGCGCTGCGTGCGCCCGAATTCGTCCCCGGCACACAAAAGGACCGTACCGCGCGCGGCAAACAGCGTCGCCAGCAGCGCGCGGGCGTCCGCGTCGGGATCGGGGCTGATCCAGCACAGCTCGCCATGATGGCCGTCGCGATTGTCCTCGCCATTGGCGTGGTTGCGGCGATCGGCGTAGCGGACGGTATCGGCCAGCGTGAAGCCGTCGTGCGCGGCGACGAAATTGACGCTGCGGGTGCGGTCGGCGCCGAAGATGTCGCTGGACCCGGCGATCCGCGTCGCCAGCGCCCCCGCCCCGCCGTCGCCGCGCCAGAAGCGGCGGACGTCGTCGCGGAAGCGGTCGTTCCATTCCAGCCAGCCGTCGGGAAAGGCACCCAACTGGTAGCCGCCCGGCCCGGTATCCCATGGCTCGGCGATCATCACGCGGCGCGACAGCAGCGGATCGGCGGCGATCTCCGCGAAGACCGGCGCGGCCGCGTCGAACCCCGGCCCGCGCGCCAGCACCGTCGCCAGATCGAAGCGGAAGCCGTCGACCCCCGCCTGCGTCACGAAATGGCGCAGCGACGCCAAGAACAGCCGCCGCACCGCCGGGTTCGCGAAATCGAGCGTATTGCCGGTCCCGGCATCGTTGATGAGCGTGCCGTCGGGCGCGCGCGCGTACATGGCATCGTCCAGCCCGCGCAGCGCCAGCGTCGGCCCCATCAGGTCGCTTTCGCCGGTATGGTTGAAGACGAGGTCGAGGATCACCCCGATCCCGGCAGCGCGCAGCGCCGCGACCGTCGCGCGCAGTTCCGCGATGCCGCCAGGCGCCAGCCGCGGATCGAGCGCCATCGGCACGACCGGATTGTAGCCCCAGGCGTTCGACAGGCCGAGCGGCGGCAGGTGGCGTTCGTCGATCCACGCGACGACCGGCATCAGTTCGACCGCGTCGACGCCGATATGACGCAGATGCGCGATCACCGCGGGATGCGCCAGTGCGGCGATCGTCCCGCGCTGCGCCGCAGGCACGTCGGGATGCCGCATCGTGAAACCGCGGACGTTGAGTTCGTAGATCACCCCGCCCGGTTCGAACAATGGCGGCAGATCGAGCGCGGGCAGCGGGGCGGTGACGATCGCGCGCGGCACCAGCGCGGCGGTATCCTGACCGACGACACCCAGGCGCGGATCATAGGCGAACGGACGGTCGAGCGTGACGGCTTCGGGATCGACGAGCAGCTTGGCCACGTCGAACGGTGGCGGGCCATCGGCGCGATAGCCGTAGCGCGCGCCCTCCCCGATACCGGCGACCGTGACACGCCAGTCGTCGCCGTCGCGCGCCATCGCGATACGGCGTTCCCCGTCGTCGTCGAACAGGCACAGCCAGACGGCGTCGGCGCGCGGGCTGCGCACCGAAAAGACGACGGCGTCGCCCGCGAGCGTCGCGGTCACGTCACCACGTCGGGACGGGTGCGGCCGGTGTGGCGCGCGATCCCGGCGATCTCCTCCGCCGCGGCGACGATATCGGCCAGCATCGTGCCGGTGTCGGTATCGAGATAGCCGTCCGCCGGCTCATAGCGTTCCAGATAGACGCGCAGCGTCGCGCCGCTGGTGCCTGTGCCCGACAGGCGGAAGACGACGCGGCTGCCGCCGTCGAACAATACGCGCACGCCCTGATTGGCGCTGATCGACTCATCGGTGGGATCGCGATAGGCGAAATCGTCCGCAGCGGCGACGGTGAGCGGGCCGAAGCGCCGCCCCGGCAGCGCCGGCAGATCGGCGCGCAACGCGGCGATCAGCGCGTCGGCGGCGGCGCTGTCCACGCCCTCGTAATCGTGGCGGGCGTAATAATTGCGGCCGAAGCGCGCCCAGTGGTCGCGCGCGATCTCATCGACGCTCTTGCCGGTTGCGGCAAGGATGTTGAGCCACAGCAGCACCGCCCACAGGCCGTCCTTTTCGCGGACGTGGTCGCTGCCGGTGCCCGCGCTTTCCTCGCCGCAGATCGTCGCCATGCCGGCGTCAAGCAGGTTGCCGAAGAATTTCCACCCGGTCGGCGTCTCGAATGCGGGGATGCCCAGCGCGGCGGCGACGCGATCGGCGGCGGCGCTGGTCGGCATCGAGCGCGCGATCCCCTTCAGCCCGGCGGCATAGCCGGGGGCGAGATGCGCATTGGCCGCCAGCATCGCCAGACTGTCCGACGGGGTGACGAACCGCCCGCGCCCGATGATGAGGTTGCGATCGCCGTCGCCGTCCGACGCGGCACCGAAATCCGGCGCGTCGGCGGACATCATCAGATCGTACAGGTCGCGCGCATGGACCAGATTCGGGTCGGGGTGGTGCCCGCCGAAATCCTCCAGCGGGGTACCATTGCGCACCGTGCCGGGCGCGAAACCCAATCGGCGTTCGAGAATCTCGATGGCATAGGGGCCGGTCACCGCGCTCATCGCGTCGAACGCGACGGTCAGCCCGGCGGCGCGGATCGCGTCGAAATCGAACAGCGTTTCCATGAGATCGGCATAATCCGCGACAGGATCGACGATCTCGACCGTCATTCCCTCCACCGTCACCTCGCCCGGCGTGTCGAGGTCGAGGTCGGGGCCGCTGGCGGCGTGCCATTGCGTGATCGACAGCGTGCGCGCGTGGATCGCCTCGGTCACCTTTTCGGGCGCTGGGCCGCCGTTGGCGACGTTATACTTGATCCCGAAATCCTCGTCCGGGCCGCCCGGATTGTGGCTGGCCGACAGTACCAGCCCGCCCAGCGCGCCGCGCCGCCGGATCAGGTGCGAGGCGGCCGGAGTGGACAATATGCCCCCCTGGCCCACCACCACGCGCGCGAAGCCGGCGGCGGCGGCCATGCGGATCGCGGTCTGGATGACGGTGCGGTTGAGGTAGCGCCCGTCGCCGCCGATCACCAGCGTCGCGCCCTGCTTCCCCTCCACCACGTCGAACACCGACTGGATGAAGTTTTCGGCATAGTTCGGCTGCTGGAAGACCTTCACCTTCTTGCGCAGGCCGGACGTGCCCGGCTTCTGATCGCCGAACGGCTGGGTCGGGACGGTACGGATCATGCAGTGCAAAGCCCCCGGTAGAGTTGGGCGTAGCGCAGGCCGCTCTTCGCCCAGGAAAAGTCGCTGCGCATCCCGCGCCGCTGGATCATCGCCCAGCGATCCGGCGTGGCGTGAAGCGCGATGGTGCGCGCGATCGCGGTATGGAGTTCGTCGCGCGACACATGGTTGAACTGTATCCCGGTCGCGACGCCGGCGTCGAGCGCGGCCTCGTTCGCGTCGATCACGGTATCGGCGAGCCCGCCGGTGCGCGCGACGACCGGCACGCAGCCATAGGCCAGGCCATAGAGCTGGGTCAGCCCGCACGGTTCGAAGCGCGACGGGATCAGGATCGCGTCGGCCCCGCCCTGCAACAGATGCGACACGGGTTCGTCATAGCCGATGCGCACGCCGATGCGCCCCGGATGGCGATCCGCGGCAAGGCGAAAGGCATGTTCGAGCGCCGCGTCGCCCGAACCGAGCAGCGCCAGCCGCCCGCCCGCCGCGACCAGCGCGTCGAGGCATTCGGCCAGCACGTCCATGCCCTTTTGCCAGGTCAGCCGGCTGATGACGGTGAACAGCGGGCCGTCACCGGCGTCCAGCGCGAACTGCGCCTCCACCGCGCGCTTGTTCGCGGCGCGGCGCGGCAGCGTGCGATCGGTGTAGCGCGCGGCCAGTGCCGCGTCGGTCGCGGGGTTCCACACCGCCGGATCGATGCCGTTGACGATACCGGTGACGCGTGCGGCATGCGCGGCGACCAGCCCCTCCAGCCCCATGCCGAACGCCGGGTCGAGGATTTCGCGCGCATAGGTGGGGCTGACGGTGGTGATCGCGTCGGCGCTTTCCAGCCCGCCCTTCAGCAGGCCGACGCCGCCGTAATATTCGACGCCATCGATCGCAAAGGCTTCGGCCGGAAGAGCGAGATCGGCGAACACCGCGGCATCGTAGCGGCCCTGAAAGGCAATATTGTGAACCGTCACCACCGTGCGCGCGGGGGTGCCGGGACCGGGGGCGTAGCGCAGATAGGCGGCGGAGAGCGCGGCCTGCCAGTCGTGCGCGTGGAGGATATCGAACCGCCGCCCCCTGACCGCGCCGGACGCCAGATCGGCGGCGGCGCGCGACAGCGCGGCGAAGCGACGCCAATTGTCGTCCCAGTCGCGCCCCAGCGCATCGGTGTACAGGCCGCCGTCGCGCGCGAACAGCACGGGCGCTTCCAGCACCAGCAGCGGGTGCGTGCCGTCGAGCGTGCCCGCCAGCAGCCGAGCGGGCGTGCCGAGCAGGTCGGGCCAGCGGTGGATCGCGCGCGGCTTGTCGAGCGAACGCAGCACCGCGGGATAGCCGGGCAGCAGCGTCGTCACCGCCACGTCGTGCGGGGCGAGCGCGGCGGGAAGCGCGCCGACGACATCGGCCAGACCGCCGGTCTTGACCAGCGGATAGGCCTCCGACGCGACCGAAAGCGCCGCGATGGTCATCGCGCGCGACCGCCGCCAGCGGCGGGGCACGAACCGGCGGCGATGCGCACGGGGCACCGCATCGTCATCCCAGCGCGTCGATCATCGGCTGGGTGATGAGCGAGATGCCCTTGTCGGTGCGGCGGAAACGGCGCGCGTCCAGCTCCGCATCCTCGCCCACCACCAGCCCGTCGGGGATCACCACGCCGCGATCGATCACGACGCGCGACAGCCGCGCACCGCGCCCGATCTTGCAATAGGGCAGCACGACCGCCTCATCGAGCGAGGAGAAGCTGCGCGCGCGGGTGCCGGTCGACACCAGGCTGCGATGGATGTTGGCGCCGGAGATGATGCAGTCGCCGGAGATCAGGCTGGACACCGCCTGCCCGCGGCGCCCGTCCTCGTCATGGACGAACTTGGCGGGCGGAGTCAGCTCGGCATAGGTCCACAGCGGCCATTCGCGGTCGTAGAGATCGAGCTGCGGCACGACGTCGGTCAGGTCGATGTTCGCTTCCCAATAGGCATCGACGGTGCCGACGTCGCGCCAATAGGCGGCGGGTTCCTCGGGCGAGCGGACGCAGCTGGCGGAGAAGCGGTGCGCGACCGCCTTCGCGCCCGTCACCAGATGCGGGATGATGTCCTTGCCGAAATCGCGGCTCGACCTGGGGTCGGCGGCGTCGCGGCGCAGTTCCTCGATCAGCGTGCGGGTGTGGAAGACGTAGATGCCCAGGCTGGCGAGCGCGACGTCGGGCTGGCCGGGGATCGCGGGGGGATCGGCGGGTTTCTCGACGAAATCGACGATCCGGTCGTTCGCGTCGACATGCATCACGCCGAACGCCACCGCCTCCATCCGCGGCACCTCCATGCACGCGACGGTGACGTCGGCGCCGCTGTCGACATGCTGGCGCAGCATGATCTCGTAATCCATCTTGTAGATATGGTCGCCGGCCAGGATGACCATGTACTCCGGCGCGATATCCTCGATGATGTCGATGTTCTGGTACACCGCGTCGGCGGTGCCTTCGTACCATTGGAACTCGCTGATCCGCTGGCTGGCGGGCAGGATGTCGAAGCTTTCGTTGCGTTCCGGGCGCAGGAAGTTCCAGCCGCGCTGCAGGTGGCGGATCAGTGAATGCGCCTTGTACTGGGTCGCCACGCCGATGCGGCGGATCCCGGAATTGAGCGCGTTCGACAGCGCGAAGTCGATGATCCGGCTCTTGCCGCCGAAATAGACCGCCGGCTTCGCTCGGGTATCGGTCAGCTCCTTCAGCCGGCTGCCGCGTCCGCCTGCCAGCACATAGGCCATCGCGTCGCGTGCTAGCGGCTGACCCCGTCGTTCGTCCACGTCGCCTCTCCCCATCGTCACGCCGGTTCAAATTCCAGCATTACCGTGCCGAGCGCGGGCAGCGTCACATGCGCCCCCCCGTCGCTGGCCACCACGCCGCCCAGATTGCCAAGGCCCGAGCCCCAGTAATCGTGCGCGTCGGTGTTGAGTATCTCGCGCCAGCGGCCGTCGTGGGGCAGCGGCACACGGTAGGGCATCCGCGCCACCGGGGTCATGTTGACCACCACCGCGACGGGCGCGGCGCCGGGCGCGCGGCGCAGCCAGGCGAACACCGACTGGTCGGCATCGTCGGCGATCAGCCACTCGAACCCTTCGCCTTCGCAGTCGCGCGCGTGGAGCGCGGGGCGGGTGCGGTAGAGGTGGTTGAGGTCGCGCACCAGCTTGCGCACCCCGTCGTGCGCAGCCGAGCGAGTGAGGTGCCAGTCGAGCGCGCGCTCCTCGCTCCATTCGCGGCGCTGCGCGAATTCCTGCCCCATGAACAGCAGCTTCTTGCCGGGATAACCCCACATCAGCGCATAATAAGCGCGCAGGTTGGCGAACTGCTGCCAGTCGTCGCCCGACATCTTGGTCAGCAGCGAACCCTTGCCGTGCACCACCTCGTCATGGCTGAGCGGCAGCACGAAATTCTCGGTGAAGGCATAGACCAGCCCGAAGGTGATTTCGTGATGGTGATGGCGGCGGTGGACCGGTTCGCGCGCCATGTACTGGAGCGTGTCGTGCATCCAGCCCATGTTCCACTTGAACCCGAAGCCCAAGCTCTCGCGCGGGCCCTCGTCGAAGGCGAGCGTCGTCACGCCCGGCCAGCTGGTCGATTCCTCCGCGACGGTGAACACGCCGGGATGCTGCGCGTACACGGCGCGGTTGGTCTGGCGCAGGAAGTCTACCGCCTCCCAATTCTCGCGCCCGCCGCCCTCGTTGGGGATCCATTCGCCGGGGTTACGCGAATAGTCGCGGTACAGCATCGAGGCGACCGCATCGACGCGCAGACCGTCGACATGATAGCGATCCGCCCAGAACAGCGCGTTGTTGGCCAGGAACGCCGCCACCTCGCGCCGCCCGAAATTGTAGATCGCGGTGTTCCAGTCGGGGTGGAAGCCGAGCCGCGGGTCTTCGTGTTCGTACAGCGCGGTGCCGTCGAACCGCGACAGGCCGTGCGCATCGACCGGGAAATGCGCGGGCACCCAGTCGATCAGCACGCCCAGCCCGGCGCGATGCGCGCCGTCGACGAAGCGCGCGAACCCCTCCACATCGCCGAAGCGCGCGCTGGGCGCGTAGAGGCCGGTCGTCTGATAGCCCCAGCTGGGGTCATAGGGGTGTTCGGACACCGGCATGAATTCGATATGGGTAAACCCCATCGACACGACATAGGGGATCAGCCGTTCCGCCAGCTGGTCCCACGACAGGAACCAGCCGTTCTCGTCGCGGTCCCACGACCCGGCATGCACTTCGTAGATGCTGATCGGAACGCGGCGCGGATCGACCGCGGCCCAGGCCGCGCGGTGCGCGGCATCGCCCCATTCGTGCGCCAGCGGCGCGGCGGTCACCGACGCGGTCTTCGGCCGCAATTCGGTGGCGAAGGCGAACGGATCGGCCTTGAGCGGCTGGAGCGTCCCGTCCGGGCCGATGATCGAATACTTGTACGCCCGCCCCGCGCCGATATCGGGCAGGAAGATTTCCCACACGCCGGTATCGCCGCGCCGCCGCATGATGTGCCGGCGCGCGTCCCAGTCGTTGAAGTCGCCGACCAGCGCGACGCGCCGCGCATTCGGCGCCCAGACCGCGAAATGCACCCCGGCGGCGCCCTCATGCTCGATCAAATGCGCGCCCAGCTTGTCGTACAGCCGGGTGTGCGTCCCCTCGTTCATCAGGAAATCGTCGACCGGCCCCAGCACCGGGCCGTAGCTGTACGGATCGCCGACACACCATTCGACGCCGCCGCCCTGCGCACGATAGCGCAGCGGCTGGCGCGGGCCGTCGATCACCCCTTCGAACAGGCCGGCATCGTCGACGCGGTCGAGCGTACCGAGCGGCGCGCCCGACAGGCCATGCGCGGTCACCGTATCGGCGCCGGGTATCCACGCCCGCACGAACAATCCCGCCGGCCCCTCATGCGGCCCCAACAAGGCGAACGGATCGTCGCTGGTCCCGTCCAGCAGCGCCCTGATCGCGGCCGCGGGGGGCTTCACATCACGCCCCAGATCTCGCGCGCATATTCGGCAATGGTGCGATCGGACGAGAACCAGCCCATGTTCGCGACGTTGAGGATGGTCGAGCGACGCCAGCCGTCGCGGTCCGCCCAGCGCGCGTCGACCTGCCGCTGCGCCGCGGTGTACGAATCGAAATCGGCGGCGACCATGAACCAGTCGCTGTCGTACAGTCCGGCCATCAGATCGCGGTAGCGGTTGGCGTCATCCGGGGAGAACACACCGGAAGCGATAGCGTTCACCGCCTGCGACAATTCTTTCGACCCCTCGATCACCTCGCGCGGGCGATAGCCGTCGGCGCGCTTGGCCGCGACCTCGTCCGCGGTCAGGCCGAAGATGACGATATGGTCGTCGCCGACATGGTCCTTGATCTCGATATTGGCGCCGTCGAGCGTGCCGATCGTCAGCGCGCCGTTGAGCGCGAACTTCATGTTGCCGGTGCCCGACGCCTCCATCCCGGCGGTGGAGATCTGTTCGGACAGGTCGGCCGCGGGCACCATCCGCTCGGCCAGGCTGACGTTGTAATTGGGGACGAACGCGACTTTCAGCAGCCCGTCGATCGACGGGTCGGAATTGACGCGGCGGGCGACGTCATTGGCCAGTTTGATGATGAGCTTGGCATTGTGATAGCTGGACGCGGCCTTCCCCGCGAACAGCTTCACGCGCGGCACCCAGTCGCGCTCGGGATGGCTGCGGATCTGGTCGTACAGCGCCACCGTCTCGATGATGTTGAGCAGCTGGCGCTTGTATTCGTGGATCCGCTTGATCTGCACGTCGAACATCGCGTCGGGATCGAGCCGCAGCCCCATGGCGTCGCGCAGGTAGTGCGCCAGCGCCACCTTGTTCGCGCGCTTGATCGCGGCGAAGCGTTCGCGGAACGCCGCATCGTCGGCCATCGGCACCAGCGCTGTCAGTTTCAGCGCATCGTCGGAAAAGCCGTCGCCGATCGCCTCGCGCACCAGCGCGGTCAGCCCCGGATTGCATTCCTGCAACCAGCGGCGCGGGGTGATGCCGTTGGTCTTGTTGTTGATCCGGTCGGGATACAGGCGGTGCAGGTCGGCGAAGACGGTGCTTTTCATCAGCTGCGTATGCAGCGCCGCGACGCCGTTGACGCTGTGCGCCCCGGCAAAGGCGAGGTTGGCCATGCGCACGCGACGTTCCCCGCCCTCGTCGATCAGGCTGATCGCGGCGATCGCGCGGTCGTCCACGCCATCGGCCTTGCGCGCCTCGCGCAGCAGGCGGGCGTTGATGGCGTAGACCAGCTGCATGTGGCGCGGCAGCAGCCGTTCGAACAGCGGCAGCGGCCAGCTTTCCAGCGCCTCCGGCAGCAGCGTGTGGTTGGTGTAGCCGAACGTCTTCTGGGTGATCCCCCACGCTTCGTCGAACGACAGGTCGTGGTGGTCGATCAGCAGCCGCATCAGCTCCGCGACCGACACCGCCGGATGGGTATCGTTGAGCTGGATCGCCGCCTTGTCCGGCAGCGTGCGGATGTCGCCGAAATACTGGACGTGCCGACGGACGATGTCCTGGATCGAGGCGGAGGAGAAGAAATATTCCTGCCGCAGCCGCAATTCCTGCCCGGCGGCGGTGGAATCATTGGGATAGAGGACGCGCACCAGCGTTTCGGCGCGCAGCTGATCCGCCAGCGCGCCCTGGAAATCGCCGCGGTTGAAGGCCTCCAGCTTGAACGGGTCGAGGCTGATCGCGGTCCACAGCCGCAGCGTGTTGACGCGGCGCGCGCGCCACCCGACGACCGGCGTGTCGACCGCCACCGCCTCCACCGCCTCGGCCGGGACCCATTGCACCACGCCCTGTTCGGTGCCGATCACCTCCCCGCCGAAGCCGACGAAATAGGCGCTTTCGCGGCGTTCGAATTCCCACGGGTTGCCGTGCGCCAGCCAGGTTTCGGGCAGTTCGGTCTGCCAGCCGTCGTCGATCCGCTGCCGGAACATGCCGTTCACGTAGCGGATGCCGTAGCCGTAGGCGGGCAGATCGAGCGTCGCGAGGCTTTCCATGAAGCACGCCGCCAGCCGCCCCAGCCCGCCGTTGCCGAGCGCGGCGTCGCTTTCGATCTCCTCCAGCTCCGGCAGCGCGACGCCCAGCTGCGCCAGCGCCTCGGCCACCTCGTCACGTCGCGCCAGATTGGCGAGCGCGTCGCGCAACAGCCGCCCGATCAGGAATTCGAGGCTGAGGTAATAAACGCGCTTGGCCCCCGCTGCATGCGCGGCGCGGGTCGAATCCATCCAGCGTTCGATGATCTCGTTACGGACGGTCAGGATCGTCGCGGCGAGCCAGTCGTGCGGCAGCGCGGCATGTTCGTCCTTGCCGATGCGATGGACCAAGGTATCGACGATGGCGTGCGCCAGCGGCCCACGCGCGGTGTCGTTCGTAGCGGTCAAGATCGTCCCCCCAGCGGCGATGTCGCGCGGGAGCCTAGCCGCAGCGCGCCGCGCTTGTCACCTGTTGCCCGAGCGCCACGCGAACAGCGCGAGGCCCAGGATGGCAAGGCCGGTGGCGGCGATCGGCCCGGTATGCGTCGTGGCCGGCGGGGCCGCGGCGGGAGGTGCGGGCTCGGCAGGAGGGGCCGCATGACAGGCGCGGTACAGCTGCACGTCCAGCGCGGCGCCCAGCAGGAAGGCATAGGCGCTGAGCCACAGCCATGTCAGCAGCACCACGATCGCCCCCAGCGACCCGTAGGTGGCGCCGTAATTGCCGAAATTGACCACATAGACGCTGAACCCGGTGGTCGCCGCCAGCCACACGACCGTCGCCAGCACCGCGCCGGGCGTGCCCCAGCGCAGCCGCGCGCGCGGGCGATAAGGGGCGAAGCGGAACAGCAGCGACGCGCCCGTCACCGCCACCGCCGCCATCAACAGATAGGTGCACAGCCCGATCGCGGTGCGCACGATCGCGGGCGTGCCGGGGATGAGATTGCCGAGGAAGGCGGTGACCGTGCTGGAACTGACGCCGATCAGCATCAGCACCACCCCGCCCGCCACCACCGCGAAGGCGGTGAGCATCCAGACGAGGTAGTTGCGCTTCTCCTTCGCCTCATAGGCGACGTTGAGCGCGGTCATCATCGCGGTGGCGGCGCGGCTGCCGCCGTAGATCGCGATCGCCAGCGCGATGACGAGGCCGAGGCCCTTCTTCCCCTCGCTGCCGGAGACGACCATGTCCATCTGCTGACCGATCAGCCGCGCGGCATCCGCGGGCAGCAGGTCGAACAGCGTGCGGATATTCGCCTGCACCGTCTGCGCATCGGCGATCAGGCCGTAGCTGAGCACCGATGCCGCCAGGATCGGCGCGATCGAGGAAAAAGCGTAGAAGGCGGTGCCCGCCGCGATCAGCCCGAGATTGTCGTCGTTCGACGCGGTGTAGGCGCGCCGCAGCGTCCCCCACCAGTCGCGCCGGAATTCACGCCAGAAATCGGTGGAGGAGAGATTTGCCCGCATGACGGGAGAACGCGGGAGCGGCGGCAGGGGTCCGGCATGCTTGTTCATCGTCGCCCCAGCGCAGGCCGGGGCCTCCCGCGGCTCCTGCGCCGCGCCATCGCCGAAGATGCCAGCCCGCGCTGGCATGACGGACGAAGCAGATCAGACGGTGAAGCTTTCCCCGCAGCCGCACGCGCCCTTGGCATTGGGATTGTCGAAGACGAAGCCGGCGGTGAAATCGTCCTCCACCCAGTTCATCGTCGATCCGATCAGGTACAGAATCGAGGCGCCGTCGACGTACAAGGTGCCGCCGGGGGTCTCGATCACCTCGTCGAACGGCTTGGCCTCGGTCACGTAGTCGACCGAATAGGCAAGGCCGGAACAGCCGCGGCGCGGGGTCGACAGCTTGACGCCGATCGCGCCGTCGGGCGCCTTGCCCATCAGCTCGGCGATGCGCGCCTCGGCGGTGGGGGTGAGGTTCAGCGCCGCGGGGCGCGGGCGGGCGACGGTGGCCATCAGAGCATCCCCAGTTCGAGCTTGGCATCGTCCGACATCTTCTGCGGATCCCAGGGCGGGTCCCAGACGAGGTTGACGTCGGCGAAGGCGATGCCGGGCACCGCGGCGACGCGCATCTCCACCTCGCCCGGCATGGATTCGGCGACCGGGCAGTGCGGCGTCGTCAGCGTCATGGTAACGACGGCGTGGCCGGCATCGGTCACCTCGACGCCGTAGATCAGCCCCAGGTCGTAGATGTTGACCGGGATCTCGGGATCGAAAATGTCCTTCAGCGCGTCGATCACGCCTTCGTACAGCGCGCCGCCCGGTTCGTGGGGCGCGCCGTCCGACGCGGGTTTCTGCGCCAGGAAGCCGGACAGATAGTCGCGCTCGCGCACCGCCGGCGCCTCGGCCGCATCCTCGACGCGCGCGCGGGGCGGCGCGGCGACGGTGTCCACTTCCTCGACCTTGATGGGGTCGCTCATCCGAAAATCCTCACTACCCGTTCCATGCCCGCGGCCAGCGCATCGATATCGGCAGGGCCGTTATAGACGCCGAAGCTGGCGCGCGCGGTCGCCTCCACCCCCAGCACCCCCATCAGCGGCTGCGCGCAATGATGGCCGGCGCGGATCGCCACGCGATGTTCGTCCAAGATGGTGCCGATGTCGTGCGGATGCACCCCCTGGAGCGCGAAGGAGACGATCCCCGCCGAATCCGCCGGGCCGAACAGCCGCAGCGAATTGATCCGCGACAGCGCGGCGCGCGCATCGGCGACCAGCGCGGTTTCGTGCGCGTGGATGCGCGACAGGCCGATGCCGGTCACATAATCCACCGCCGCCGCCAGCCCGAGCGCGCCGACGATATGCGGCGTCCCCGCCTCGAACCGGGTCGGCGCGGGGGCGTAGCTGGTCTTTTCGAACGACACGCGGTCGATCATCGACCCGCCGCCCTGATAGGGGGGCATCGCGTCGAGCAGCTCGGGCCGCGCCCACAGCACGCCGATGCCGGTCGGGCCGTAGAGCTTGTGCCCGGAGAAGACGTAGAAATCGCACCCCAGCGCGGCGACGTCGACCGGCAGCCGCGCGACCGCCTGGCAGCCGTCGATCAGGATGCGTGCGCCGACCGAATGCGCGATCGCGCAGGCGCGCGTCACGTCGAGCACCGACCCCAGCACGTTCGAAACATGCGCCAGCGCGACCAGTTTGTGTTCCGGCCGGATCATCGCGGCCATCGCGTCGAGATCGATACGATGATCGTCGGTCAGCGGCACCACGTCGATCGCGGCGCCGACGCGCTCGGCGACCATCTGCCACGGCACGATGTTGCTGTGATGCTCCAGCTGCGACAGCAGGATGCGATCGCCGGCCTTCAGCTGCTGCCCCGCCCAGC
This sequence comes from Sphingomonas ginsenosidimutans, assembly GCF_002374835.1. Taxonomy (GTDB): domain Bacteria; phylum Pseudomonadota; class Alphaproteobacteria; order Sphingomonadales; family Sphingomonadaceae; genus Sphingomonas; species Sphingomonas ginsenosidimutans. Next base: position 152,963 of record NZ_NWVD01000006.1, on the reverse strand, counting down.
TGTGCGTGACGAGGTTGATCCCCTCCGTCGCGCCGCGCACGAACACGATCTCGTCCGGCTGCGCGCCCACGAAGCGCGCCACGGTGCCGCGCGCGGCCTCATAGGCGAGCGTCATGTCGGCCGACCGCTGGTACACACCGCGATGCACGGTGGCATAGGTGGTGTCGTAGCCGCGCGCGATCGCGTCGATCACCGCGCGCGGTTTCTGCGCGGTGGCGGCGGTGTCGAGATAGGCCCAGCCGTCCGGAATCGCGGGGAAATCCGCGACCACGTCGAGCGGTGCCTCGGCGGCGGCGCCGCTCACAAGGCGCGCTCCAGCCAGGCGTCGGCATCGGCGGCGAAGGCGTCGCGCACCGTATCGTCCGCGATCCGGTCGAGCGCGTCGGCGACGAAGGCGCGGGTCAGCAGCGCCTTGGCGCGCGGCGCGGGAATGCCGCGGCTGGCCATGTAGAACAAGGCGCGCGCATCCAGTTCGCCGACCGTCGCGCCATGCGCGCACTTCACGTCGTCGGCGAAGATCTCCAGCTCCGGCTTCAGGTTCACCGTCGCGGTGCGTTGCAGCAGCAGGCCGCGCAGCGACTGTTCGCCGTCGGTCTTCTGCGCATGGCGCGCCACCTCGACCGCGGCGGCAAGGCTGGCCTGCGACGTGTCGGCGGCGACCGCGCGCCACAATTGGTGCGACTGGCCGTTGGGGGCGGCGTGGCGGACGCGGACGGCGCATTCCTGCTTCGTCGCGTCGCGGGTCAGCAGCGCGCCGCCGAACTCGGCGTAGCCGCCCGCCCCGGCCAGCGTGATCGCCGCATCGACGCGCGCGCCCTGATCGCCCGCGCCCAGCACGGTCGCGACATAGCTGGCGCCCTCCCCCAGTTCCGCATCGTCGCGCAGCGAGACGAAGCCGGCGTCCTGCGTCATCCGCACCGCGCGCATCAGCCGCGCGGCATGGCCCAGCCGGATGCGCGTCTGCCGGTTCGACCAGCCCGCGCCGACGAAGGTTTCGACCAGCTGCGCCGAGGTGTCGGCGGCGAGCACGATCTGCGCGGCGAGATGGTTTTCGCCGCCGGTAGCGACATGGACGACCTGCACCGGGTCGGCGACCGCTCCGGCATCAAGGTGGAGCGACCAGCCGTGCGTCGCGCGGCGGCCGAGCGGGTGGTCGCCTGGGGTCAGGTCGCCGATGCGGACGCGGTGCAGGTCGCTGGCGGCGTCATCCAGCACGCCGTCGACGAACAGCAGCCTGGCGCCGGGCAGGTCGAGGAAATCGGCCTTCGCCGGCGCGACCGGCGCGAGCGCGGCGGCGGCGGCGATCCCGCCGGTATCGGCCCAGCGCCATGCTTCGTGGCGGGTGGAGGGAAGCTCAAGGACGTCGGTCATGCGGCGATGCCCCGGGTTTCACGCGAAGACGCGAAAGCGCGACGAAGAAGGGTTTTGCACGCGGAGGCGCGGAGACGCGGAGGTGTTGCGCCCCGCCGCGCCAGCGGCTCTTCATCACCATGGTGGCGATGATGAGGGCGCGCTGCCGCGCGCACGGTTTCTCCGCGCCTCCGCGCCTCCGCGTGAACCAGACCCTTCGCGGCTTCGCGGCGTCGCGTGCGCATCATCACGCCGCCACCTCGGCATATCCCTCGCGCTCCAGCTGCAAGGCCAGTTCCGGCCCGCCCGAGCGGGTGATGCGGCCGTCGGCTAGCACGTGGACGCGATCCGGTTTCACGTAATCGAGCAGGCGCTGGTAATGGGTGATGAGCAACACCGCCTTGTCGGGACGCCGCATGATGCGGTTGATGCCGTCGCCGACGATGCGCAGCGCGTCGATGTCGAGGCCGGAGTCGGTTTCGTCGAGGATCGCGAACGCGGGGTCGATGATGCCCATCTGCACCATCTCGTTGCGCTTCTTCTCGCCGCCCGAGAAGCCGACGTTGACGGGGCGCTTCAGCATGTCCTGCTGAAGGCCGAGCGCATCGGCCTGCGCGCGCGCCAGCTTGAGGAATTCGGCGCCGGACAGCGGCTTTTCGTCGCGCTGCGCGCGCTGGGCGTTGAGGCTCTCGCGCAGGAACTGGACGTTCGAGACGCCGGGGATCTCGACCGGATACTGGAAGCCGAGGAACACGCCCGCGGCGGCGCGTTCGTGCGGTTCCTTGTCCAGCAAATCCTCGCCGTTGAAGGTGATCGAACCCGCGGTCACCTCATAGCCGGGGCGGCCGCCCAGGACGTAGCCGAGCGTCGACTTGCCGGCGCCGTTCGGGCCCATGATCGCGTGAATCTCGCCCGCGTTCACTTCGAGCGAGAGACCCTTGAGGATTTCCTTGCCGTCGATTTCGGCGTGGAGGTTTTCGATTTTGAGCATCTTATTATCCGATGAAGCCTGCGAGCAGGCCGTATCCAAAAATCAATGCGATAGATGAAGTCAGCAAAGCACCAATCATCATCATCGACGTCGAGAGCCAGTAGGTGATCGGTTCGCCCAATCGGTGATATCTGGCCCACTTAACGGTAGCGATCTGATCCCGGATCGATACGTAGAACCGCCACCACATAAAGCCCGCTGCCGCAGCAAAGAACAAAATGTAGATGGCAAGAACGATCACCCCACGCTCCCCTCAAGCGAAATCCCCAGCAGCTTCTGCGCCTCGACCGCGAACTCCATCGGGAGTTGCTGCAAGACCTCGCGCGCGAAGCCGTTGACGATCAGCGCGACCGCCGCCTCGGCATCCAGACCGCGCGACATGGCGTAGAACAGCTGGTCCTCGCTGATCTTGCTGGTGGTCGCCTCATGCTCGATCTGCGCGGACGGGTTCTTCACCTCGATGTACGGCACGGTATGCGCGCCGCACTGGTCGCTGAGCAGCAGGCTGTCGCATTGCGTGAAGTTGCGGACGTTCTCCGCGGTCGGGGCGACGCGCACGAGGCCGCGATAGGTGTTGTCGGAGCGACCGGCGCTTATCCCCTTCGACACGATCGTCGATTTGGTGTTCTTGCCCAGGTGGATCATCTTGGTGCCGGTATCGGCCTGCTGGCGGTTGTTGGTGACCGCCACCGAATAGAATTCGCCGACCGAGCCATCGCCCGCCAGCACGCAGGACGGATATTTCCAGGTGATCGCGCTGCCGGTTTCGACCTGCGTCCACGACACCTTGCTGTTCCTGCCCTGACAGAGCGCGCGCTTGGTGACGAAATTGTAGATGCCGCCGACGCCGTTCTCGTCGCCGGGATACCAGTTCTGGACGGTCGAATATTTGATCTCGGCATCGTCCATCGCGACCAGCTCGACGACTGCGGCGTGGAGCTGGTTCTCGTCGCGCATCGGTGCGGTGCAGCCCTCCAGGTACGAGACATAGGCGCCCTCGTCGGCGACGATCAGCGTGCGTTCGAACTGGCCGGTATTCTCGGCATTGATGCGAAAATAGGTCGACAATTCCATCGGGCAGCGCACGCCCTTCGGCACATAAACGAACGTGCCGTCGGAGAAGACCGCGCAGTTGAGCGTCGCGAAGTAATTGTCGTGCTGCGGCACCACCTTGCCCAGCCATTTGCGGACCAGGTCGGGATATTCGCGGATCGCCTCGCTGATCGAGCGGAAGATGACGCCGGCGGCCTCCAGCTCCTTGCGGAAGGTGGTGGCGACGCTGACGCTGTCGAACACCGCGTCCACCGCGACGCGGCGCGCGCCCTCCACCCCCGCGAGCACTTCCTGCTCGGCGATCGGGATGCCGAGCTTCTCATAGGTGCGGCGGATTTCGGGATCGAGTTCGTCCAGCGACGCGATCGTCTTCTTCGCCTTTGGCTCGGCGTAGTAATAGGCGTCCTGATAGTCGATCGGGGGCACGTTGAGCTTGGCCCAGTCGGGCGCCTCCATCGTCTGCCACAGGCGGAACGCCTTCAGCCGCCAGTCGAGCATCCATTGCGGCTCGTTCTTCTTGGCCGAGATATAGCGGACGGTATCCTCGCTCAGCCCCTTGGGTGCGAAGTCCTGCTCCACCTCGGTGGCGAAGCCCCATTCGTACTTCTTCGCGACCGCCGCATGGGCCTCTGCGTTCTTCGTCGCCATCTTATGCCTCGACCTTCATCTTCTCGGGCGCGGCGGCTTCCGCCGCCAGCGTCGCCAGCGTCACCCCGGCGAGCGCGTCGCGCACCGCCCGGTTGACCGCATTCCAGTGCGGCTTCACGCGGCAATTGCCCGCGATGCCGCAGTCATGGTCGCCCGCATCGACGCAGGCGGTCATCGCGATCGGCCCCTCGACCGCCTCGACAATGTCGGCCAGCGTGATCGTCGCTGGCGGGCGCGACAGGCGGATGCCGCCGCCGGTGCCGCGGGTGCTATCGATCAGCCCCGCCGCGGCGAGCCGGCTGACCAGTTTCTGCGCGGTGGGCAGCGGCACGCCGGTTTCCTCCGCCAGCCGCGTCGCGTTCATCCGCGCCAGCCCGCCGCAATGCCGCGCGGCGGCGCTGAGCAGCACGACGGCATAATCGGTGAGACTGGACAAACGCATGGCTTCGCGGGCACCTGTTGCGAACCGCTCTCAAATCAGACCGATTCGTTCTGATTGGGGAGATGGTCGCTCGCGCACGCGAAATCAACCGCGTGGCGCGGGGAGCGGCGGAGAGGGCGCGAAAAAAAGGCCCGGCCGATGGCCGAGCCTTTTGAGTATAAAGGGTTTCCCATCGGAAGCCCTTCGGGTCGCACGCCGGCCTTACCCGGATCGCCGCGCAAAATTATTGGATGGATACGACAGACAGGCTGTAAATTCTTACAATTTTGCGCGATTGACGCCGCGCACGCATCATCCGAAAGGTTTTTCATGCCGTCCTTGTTGCAACGTGCCATCCACGCGATCGATCCCGAAACCGCGCATGTCGCCGCGATCCGCGCGCTGTCTGCATGGGGCGCGACCGGAACGCCGCTGGCGTCGCGCGCCATGGCGCTGCCGACGCGGGTGGCGGGGATCGACTTTCCCAACCCGGTCGGGCTGGCGGCGGGGCTGGATAAGGATGCGCGCGCGATCACCGGGCTGTTCGCGCTCGGCTTCGGATCGGTGGAGGTCGGCACGCTGACCCCCCGCCCCCAGCCGGGCAATCCCAGGCCACGGCTGTTCCGGCTGGTCGAGGATCGCGCGGTCATCAACCGCATGGGCTTCAACAACGGCGGGCTGGCCGCGGGGATCGCGCGGGCCGGCGCCGCGCGGCGGGCGGGCGTGCTGGGTATCAACGTCGGCGCCAACAAGGATGCGACCGACCGCGTCGCCGATTATGTCGCGGGCGTCACCGCCGCCGCGCCGGTCGCCGATTACATCACGATCAACATCAGTTCGCCCAACACCCCAGGCTTACGCGACCTGCAACAGGGCGCGGCGCTGGCCGAGCTGCTGGCGGCGTGCATGGCCGCGCGCGGGGCCACGCCGCTGTTCCTGAAGGTCGCGCCCGACCTGGATGCCGGGATGATCGACGGCATCGCGCGCGCCGCGATCGATGCGCGGGTCGATGCGCTGGTGATGGGCAACACCACCGTGTCGCGCCCGCCGCTCGACGCGCGCGACGCGGGCGAGACCGGCGGCCTGTCGGGCGCGCCGCTGCGCGACCTGGCGCGCACGCGGCTGGCCGACATGCGCCGCGCGACCGGCGCGGCGGTGCCGCTGATCGCGGTCGGCGGGATCGACAGCGGCGCGGAGGCCTATGCCCGAATCCGCGCGGGCGCCAGCCTGGTGCAGGTCTATACCGCGCTGGTCTACGAAGGACCGGGGCTGCCGCGACGGATCGTGCAGGATCTGGCGGCGCTGCTGGCGCGCGACGGCTTTGCGAGCGTCGCGGCGGCGGTCGGCGCGTAGCGACGTTACGGCTTGCGCGGCGACGGCGCGGCGATAGGGTCGGCGGCGATGAAGAAGCTGATCGCCGCCGCGCTGTTCCTGGCCCCCCTGCCCGCCGCCCTGCTGTCGGCCGCCGCCACGCCCGCCGCGGCGCAGGGCGTGGTGTCCGCCGCCGATCCGCGCGCGACCGCCGCCGGGCAGGAGATATTGCGGCAGGGCGGCAGCGCCACCGATGCCGCGATCGCGATGCTGCTGGCGCTGAACGTCGTCGAGCCGCAGTCGAGCGGGATCGGCGGGGGCGGGTTCATCGTCCACCACGGCGGCGCCACCGGCGCGCTGGACACGATCGACGGGCGCGAGACGGCGCCCGCCGCCGCCCGCCCCGATCGCTTCCTGGGCGCGGACGGCAAGCCCCGTCCGTTCATCGAGATCTGGCCCGGCGGCTATTCGGTGGGCGTCCCCGGATCGCTGCGGCTGGCGGAGCGCGCGCACGCCAAATGGGGCAAGCTGCCATGGGCGGCGCTGTTCGCCCCCGCGATCAAGCTGGCGGACGAGGGCTTCGTCGTGAACGCGCGGTTGGCCGGCGCGCTGAAGCAGGTGGCGCCGGTGTGGAAGGATTTCCCGGCGATGCGCGCGCTCTACTGGCGCGACGGCCGCCCGCTGGCGGAGGGGGAGACGTTCCGCAACCCCGCGATGGCCGCGATCCTGCGCCGCATCGCCGCGGAGGGGCCGCAGGCCTTCTACGCCGGCGACAATGCGAAGGCGGTCGCGGATGCGGTCACCAACGCGCCGAAGAACCCGGTGCCGCTGACCGAAGGCGACCTGGCCGGCTATGTCGCGAAGGATCGCCCCGGCGTGTGCGGCCCGTACCGCAGCTGGACGGTGTGCGGCATGGGGCCGCCGTCGTCGGGCGGGCTGAGCGTGCTGCAGATCCTGACGATGGTCGAACGCTTCCCGCTGGCCACCTGGGGCAAGGACGACGCGCGGTCGTGGCAGGTGATCGGCGAGGCGATGCGGCTCGCTTATGCCGACCGCGATCTGTACGAGGCGGACCGCGATTTCGTGGACGTGCCGGTCGCCGGGCTGCTGGACCGCGACTACCTGAAGCGGCGATCGGCGCTGATCTCCGTCACGAAGGCGCGCGGCCATTACGAGCCGGGCATTCCGCCGGGCGCGCCGACGCGCACCCGCGCCACGCCGGGCGAGCTGGGCGGCACCACGCATTTCGTCGCGGTCGACACCGCGGGCGATATCGTCAGCTGGACCAACACCGTCGAAAGCGCGTTCGGCAGCCAGCTGACCGCCAACGGCTATGTCCTCAACAACGAACTGACCGATTTCAGCCACGCGCCGGTCGGCCCCGACGGGGACCTGGTCGCCAACCGCGTCCAGCCGGGCAAGCGCCCGATGTCGAGCATGTCGCCGACGATCGTCTACGACCGCAGCGGAAAGCCGGTGTTCGCGATCGGCGCGGCGGGCGGGCGCACGATCATCATGCAGATCGCCAAGGCGCTGATCGCGCATTTCGACTGGGGCCTGTCGGCGCAGGATGCGATCGCGCTGGGGCTGGTGTTCTTCGACAAGGACGGGCTGGTGCTGGAACAGGGCACCACGCTGGAGGCGATGAAGGCGCCGCTGGAGGCGCGCGGCCAGCATGTCACGCTGGGGCGGCTGGGGCTGAAGGCCAATGCCGCCGAGCGGCTGCCCGACGGGCGCTGGATCGGCGCGGCCGACCCGCGCAGCCCGGGCAATTCGCTGCAACAGTAACGACCACGACGACGCACGACGGCCCGGATACAGGGCCGCGAGGAGAGGCGATGCGCAGGCTCGAACATTTTCCCAACCTGGTCACGATGTTCTTCACGCGCGCCGAGGAGAAGGGCGACGCGCCGTTCCTGTGGAGCAAGCACGACGGCGCGTGGCAGCCGATCAGCTGGCGCGCGGCGGCGGACACGGTCGCGCGGCTGGCGACGGCGCTGCAGGCGATCGGGCTGGAGCGCGGCGACCGCGTGATGCTGGTCAGCGAAAACCGCCCGGAATGGTGCCTGGCCGATCTGGCGATCATGGCCGCGGGCTGCGTCACCGTCCCCACCTATACCACCAACACCGAGCGTGACCACGCGCACATCATCGAGAATTCGGGCGCCAAGGCGGTGATCGTGTCGACCGCGAAGCTGGCGCGCACGCTGCTGCCCGCGATCCTGCGGTCGATCCGGCCGCAGATGCTGATTGGGATCGAGCCGATGCGGCTGGGACAGGTGCCGGTCGAGGTCCACGACTGGCATGCGCTGATCGCCAGCAACCGGGCGACCGCGGCCGAGGTCGCCGCGCAGGCCGGGTTCGCGCGCGACGACCTGGCGTGCATCATCTACACCAGCGGCACCGGCGGCGCGCCGCGCGGGGTGATGCAGCATCACGGCGCGATCCTGCATAATGTCGCGGGCTGTTCGGCGGTGGTGGCGGAGGATTTCGGCTGGGGGGACGAGGTGTTCCTGTCGTTCCTGCCGCTCAGTCATGCCTATGAACATACCGGCGGACAGCATTTCCCGATCGGGATGGGCGGGCAGATCTATTACGCCGAAGGGATCGACAAACTGGCGGCGAATATCGAGGAGGTGCGCCCGACGATCATGTTCGTCGTGCCACGGCTGTTCGAGGTGCTGCGCATGCGGATCAGCAAGACGATCGAGCGGCAGGGCGGGATGCCCGCGCAGTTGCTGACGGCGGCGCTGGACGTGGGCGCGAAGCGCGATGCGGGCCGGCTGCGGCTGGCGGACCGGCCCAAGGCACTGCTGGTCGACACCTTTTTCAAGCCGAAGATCGCGAGGAAGTTCGGCGGGCGGCTGAAGGCGATGATCTCCGGCGGGGCGCCGCTGACGCCCGAGGTCGGGCTGTTCTTCCAGTCGCTGGGCCTCACCTTCCTGCAAGGCTATGGCCAGACGGAGGCGGCGCCGGTGATCTCCTGCAACCGCCCCAGCGCGGGGGTGACGATGGATTCGGTCGGCCCGCCGCTGGCCGATACCGAGGTGCGGATCGCCGAGGACGGCGAGATCCTGGTGCGCGGCGAGCTGGTGATGCACGGATACTGGCGCAACGAGGCGGAGACCGCGCGCGTCCTGAAGGACGGGTGGCTCCACACCGGCGATATCGGCGAGATCGACGCGGCCGGGCGCATCCGCATCACCGACCGCAAGAAAGACCTCATCATCAACGACAAGGGCGACAATGTCGCGCCGCAGAAGGTGGAGGGGATGCTGACGCTCCAGCCGGAGATCGCGCAGGCGATGATCGCGGGCGACCGCAAGCCGCACATGGTCGCGGTGCTGGTGCCCGACGACGAATGGACCGCCGAATGGGTGAAGGCTAACGGCCGCACGAACGACGCCGCGCTGGCCGACGACCCGGCCTATCGCGCCGCGATCCAGGCGGCGGTGGACCGCACCAACAAAGACCTGTCGGTGATCGAACGCGTCCGCCGCTGGATCATGGCGGACGAAGCCTTCACGATCGAGAACGAGCAATTGACGCCGAGTTTGAAGATCCGACGCCACGTGCTGCGCGGCGTGTACGGCAACCGGCTGGACGCGCTGTATCGGGGGTGATGGGGGCGGGGGACAGGCGAGACCCGTCGCCCCTGCGCAGGCAGGGGCCTTCCGCCGCTCTTGCCGGTCCACACGCCGCGAAAGATGCCAGCCTGCGCTGGCATGACGCCAGCCGGCACGACGCTGTCAGGCGTTCATTTCCCCTTCGGCACCACCGCCATCGTCCAGTCCTTGTCCGGGCGCAGGTAGCGCGCGGCGGTTTCCTGTAGCGTGGCGGGGGTGATGCCGGTCATGTCGCCGACGATGCTCTGCGTCGCCTCGATCCGCTTGGGGTCGAAGGCGCCGCCCGACGTCTGCATCAGCCAGAACTGGTTCCCGGACGAGGCGCGCGCCATATATTGCAGCATCGGCACGATCGTGCGGCGCAGTTCGTCGTCGCCGATCGGGGTGGCGACCAGCTCGGCGGCGATCTGGCGGGAAAGCTGGAAGAACAGCGGCACCTTGTCGGGCGCGACCTTGCCGATCGCGATCAGGCGGCCGCCGCCGGGCTGGCCGACCGGCCACTGGCTCTGCGCGCTGGGCGAGTAGCTGGCGCCCGCGACCGAGCGCAGCCGGTCGAACAGCCGGTCGGCGAACACCGCCGCCAGCACGTCGAGCCGGCGCTGTTCGGCATGATCGGCGGAGCCACCCGACGTCGGCCAGGCGATCACCGCCGCGGCCTGATTGTCGTCGCCGTCATGGGTGCGGATCACCGGCGTGTCGACATGCGCGGGGAAGCGCACCGGCGCGGGCGCGGTGGCATCGGGCTTGCGCGGCTTGAGCGCGCCGAAGCTCTTCGCGACCGCGGCGATCGCCTCGTCGGTCTTCACGTCGCCGAACACGTCGACCTCGATCGGGCCGGTCGCCAGCAACGGTTCCCACAGCTTGCGGAAATCCTTCGCGTTCAGCGCCTCGATCTGCGCGCGCGGCGGAATGCCCCAGCGCGGATCGCCGTCGCGCAGCAGCCCTTCGAGATCGCGCGCCAGCACGCCGTCGGGCGAGCTGTCGAACCCCGGATAGCCCGCCAGCATCGCGGCACGCGCGCGCGCCACGGGCGCGGCATCCCAGCGCGGCGCGGCCAGCTTCGCGGCCATCAGCGTCAGATTGTCGGCATAGTCGCCGGGCGTCGTCTGCGCCCCGAACAGGAAGGCATCGTCGGTGATGTCGAAATCCAGCCCCATCCGCCGCCCGGTGGTCAGCTGGTCGAGATCGCCCTGGTCGAGCGAGCCGATCCCGCTGGCGATCAGCGCGGTTTCCCCCGCCCACGCCGGGGTCGGGCGGTTGCCGGGCAGCGCCTGATACCCGCGCCCGAAGCGCACGCGCAGATAGACGCGTCCGGTTTCGGAGGGATTGGAATAGACCAGGGCGCGCACGCCGTTGGCGAACGTCACCTGCTCCATCGCCGGATCGCCGACGGTGGTGCGCGCGGCCACCTTCCCCGGCGAGCCGAGCCTGGGCACGCGCGAGAAATCGACCGCCGCCTGCTGCGCGCGCTTGCCCGCCAGTCCGGAAACGTCGGCGGTCAGCGCGGTCGCCAGCTTCGCCGCGGCGGTCGCGTCGGCGGTGCGGGTGTTGACCAGCGCGCGGGTGGCGTCGCCCTTGAACAGCCGACTGGTCGATTCGACCATCGCGGCGGGGGTGAACATCCCCTTGGCGCGCGCGTCCTGGAGGATGTCGTAGCTGGTTTTCGGCCCCGCCACCGTTTCGCGGATGTCGAGCGCCTGGACCATGTCGTCGGCCTGCTTGGCGCCCGCCTCGACGCGTGCGGTGGCGACCTCGTTCTTCATCGCGGCGTCGAATTCGGCCAGCTCGCGGTCGACCTCGCCCTGCGTCGGGGGCGAGGCCATCGCGTCGGCGATCACCGCGCGCACGTCCTTCAGCGCGGCTTCCCAATCGTCGCCGATCGGGATGACGTTGGTGAAGGTGCCGTTGGCCGAGCGCGACACGTCGTCGAGGCTGACCGACGCCTGGAGGAAGCTGCCGCCCGCCCGCGCGCGCGTTTCCAGCCGGCGGTTGATGAGGCGGATCGCCAGGAAATCGACCAGCCGCTTCTGGTTGAAGATGATCGTGTCGTCGCGATAGATCCACGGGCGCAGCACCGCGGTCGCCACGATCGGCGGCAGCGAGGGTTCGGCGATCGTCCGGGTCGCCGGCTCCTTGCCGTCGGGCTTGCCGAAATCGGGGTCGGCGGGGTTGGGGCCGACGCCCTTCCACCCGCCGAAATTCTTGACGACCAGCGCGGCGGCGACCTTCGGATCGATATCGCCGGAGATGATGACGACCGCGCGGTCGGGGCGGTACCAGCGCTGGTGGAACGCCAGCACCGCGGGCGGGGTCGCCGCCTCCAGCGTCTTGATCGTGCCGATCGGCGAGCGTTCGGCCAGCGGCTGCCCGGCGAAGAACGTCTGGCGGATCGCATCGCCGTAGCGCACCTGCGGCCCCGGCGCTTCGCGCTGTTCCGCGAGCACCGCGGGGCGCTCCGCCGCCAGCCCGGCCGCGGTGATCGCGGGTTCGGCCATCATGCCGGAGAAGATGCGCAGGCTTTCGTCCAGCTTCGCCTCGGTCGCGCCGGGCAGGTCGAGCTTGTAGACCGTCTGCGTCGGCGTCGTCTGCGCATTCGAATCCGAGCCGAAGGTGGCGCCGAAGCGCTGCCACACCCGCTTCGCCTCGCCATCGGGCACGTATTTCGAGCCGCGGAACGAGAGGTGCTCGATCAGGTGCGCGAACCCCTGTTCGTCGTCACGCTCGTACAGCGATCCCGCATCGATCCGCACGCGCACCGCCACCTGCCCCGGCGGCACCCCGTTGCGGCGCACGGCGTAGCGCAGACCGTTGGGCAGCCGCCCGAACGACCATTCGGGATCGGGCGGAATGTCCGACCCCTTGAACAGCCAGGGCGAGGTATCGACCCCCGCCAGCGCCGCCGTCGACGCCGCGGCGGCGGCGCGATGCGTCGATTGCTGCGCCGGCGCCGGCAGCGCGACCGACAGGAGGAGAAGGGCGGTGAGCGGCGTCGCGAAGGCGCGCGGGTACGAAGACATGGCGATCTTGTAGGCGCGCGCCCCGGCGGCGGCAACATCGCTCCGCTCGGCGCGCGCCGAGCGCCGATCCCCATGACATCGCCCGCAAGACGCCATGTTTTGGTCGCGTTGCGCCGGTAGCGGCATCGCATCGGGCGCCATGCCGGCGGGCCGTGCCGGCGAGCGGAGGACGGAAGCGATGATAGACGGTGCCGCCGCACGCCTGCGTGACCAGAGCGACGACGACGCCGTCGCCGTGCCGCCGGTCGCGCCGCGCCCGCGCGCGGTCGTCCCCGCGCCGGTCGCGGCCCCGATCCCCGCGCCCCTGCCGCTTCCCCCTGGGCCAATGGGGCTTGCCGAGCGGATGTCGCGGCTGATGGACCGGCCGATCGCGGGCTGGTCACTGGTGCCGGGCGATCCGGTGCTGGACATGCGCGGGTTCGGCTGGACCGCGGCATTGCGCGCCGACTGGCGGGCGATCCGCACGGAGGCGCAGGGCGATGCCGGACCGGTGCTGTGGCGCCACGGCGCGCCCGTCGACGCCGCGCTGGCGCACCGGCCGGCGGCGCGCGCGCTGATCGCGGCGATCGCGGGGGTGGAGGAAGCGGCGTTCGTGGCGCTGGCGCCGGGCGCGCATGTTCCGCCGCGGCGCGGGCCGACGCGGGCGCTGCTGACCTGTCACCTGGGGCTGGCGGTGCCGCGCGACGGCGACGTGCGGATGCGCGTGCACGACCGGATCGTCCGCTGGGCGGAGGGCGAGACGCTGGTGTTCGACGACACGTGCGAACACGAAATGTGGAACGACAGCGGCGCCGCGCGCATCGTCCTGGCGATCCGTTTCGCGCGACCGCTGCGCCAGCCGGGACGCTGGGTGGCGGACCGGATGCTGCGGTGGATGCGCCGCGCGGGGGCATGACGGCTTGCCGGGCGGAAACACTTCCTTTCCGCCCGCACGCTTGATCCGCGCCGCGTCCCGCGCCACATCGCGGCCATGCTGATCGAAACCGAAGCCACGCCCAATCCGGCCACGCTGAAATTCCTGCCCGGCCGCACCGTCATGGACGCGGGCACGCGCGATTTCGCCACCCCCGAAGAGGCGGAGGCCAGCCCGCTGGCGACCGCCTTGTTCGATCTGGGCGACGTCACCGGCGTGTTCTTCGGCCGCGATTTCGTGTCAGTGACCGCCGCGCCCGGCGTCGAATGGACGATGCTGAAGCCCGACGTGCTGGCGATCCTGATGGATCATTTCACCGCGCAGATGCCGCTGTTCCGGGCCGCATCCGCCGATTTCGCGGTGCCGGCGGAGGATGACGGCATCGTCGACGATCCCGCCGACGCCGATATCGTCGCGCAGATCCGCGACCTGATCGAAACCCGTGTTCGCCCCGCTGTCGCCAATGACGGCGGCGACATCGTCTATCGCGGGTTCGACAAGGGCAAGGTGTACCTGAGGATGCAGGGCGCGTGCGCGGGCTGTCCGTCGTCGAGCGCGACGCTGAAGAACGGCATCGAGCAGTTGCTGCGCCATTATGTCCCCGAAGTGACCGAGGTCCGCGCGGTCTGACGGGCGCGCGCCTGCCGATCCTTCCCCCTTCACGAAAGGTTGCCCCGCCATGTCCCGTGCCCTTGACGATGCCGCGCTCGACCAGCTGTTCCGCACCGCGCGCAGCTACAACGGCTATCGCGACGAACCGGTGGGCGAGGACAAGCTGCACGCGATCTGGGACCTGATGAAGATGGGGCCGACGTCCGCCAACCAGCTGCCCGCGCGGATCGTGTGGTGCGTATCGGACGCGGCGAAGGCGACGCTGGCGGCGGCATGTTCCGACGCCAACAAGCCGAAGGTCCTGGGCGCACCCGTCACCGCGATCATCGCGATGGACGTGGATTTCCACGAATATCTGCCCGAGCTGTTCCCGCACACCGACGCCAAGAGCTGGTTCGACGGCAACCGCGAGCTGCGCGAGGCGTCGGCGTTCCGCAACTCCTCGCTCCAGGGCGGCTATTTCATCATGGCGGCGCGGGCGCTGGGGCTGGATACCGGGCCGATGTCCGGCTTCGATGCGGGTGCGGTGGACAAGGCGTTCTTCGCCGACACGCCGTCGGTGCGCACCAACTTCATCTCGACGCTGGGCTATGGCGATCCCGCGACGATCTTCGACCGCAGCCCGCGGCCGGCGTTCGAGAAGTTCAACCGGATCGCGTGACGCACCCCGCACGGGGACTTGCGAAGCGCGCGCCCCGTGGCATGAGCATGCGATGCCGCCGCGTATCCTGAGCATCGACACCGCCACCGCCGCCTGTTCCGTCGCGCTGTTCGAGGACGGGCGGCTGATCGACGCGCGGCACGCGGTCGTCGGGCGCGGCCATGCCGAGCGGCTGGTGCCGATGATCGCCGAGCTTCCCGATGGCGGGCGTGCCGACCATATCCTGGTCGATGTCGGACCAGGCAGCTTCACCGGCATCCGCGTCGGCATCGCCGCGGCGCGCGGGCTGGCGCTGGGCTGGGGCGCGAGCGTGTCGGGCTATGGCGCGCTGGCACTGGTCGCCGCCGCCGCGCTGGACGGCGGCGCCGACGGCGACACGCTGACCGTGGTGGCCGAGGGCGGGCATGGCGAGGTGTTCGTGCAGGCATTTGCCGCCCCGTTCGCCGTGCTGGACGCGCCCCGATCGTTGGCCCCCGCCGCCGCGCTGGCCGCGCTCGCGGGCGGGCGCGCGATCGGCAGCGGGACGCGCTGGCTGACCGCGATCGATCCGGCGATCCCGACCGTCGAGGCGCTGCCCGATGCGCGCCACGCGTTGCTGCTGCCCGCCGATCAACGCGCGCTGCCCGCGACCCCCTTCTACGGTCGCGCGCCCGATGCCAAGCTGCCCGGCGGGGTGGTGCCGGCATGAGCACGCGATCGCGGATGGTCGAACTGACGAGCGCCGGGGCCGCCGACGCCGATACCGTCGACCGGATCATGGCCGCCGCGTTCGACCCGCAATATGGCGAGGCGTGGACCCGCAGCCAGTGCATCGGTATCCTGGCGATGCCGGGCGTGTGGCTGACGCTGGCGCGCGTCGACGGGGTCGCCGCGGGGTTCGCGCTGACCCGCGCGATCATGGACGAGGCCGAGCTGCTGCTGATCGCGGTCGACCCGGCATACCGCCGCGCGGGCGCCGGCGGCGCGTTGCTGCGCGGGGTGATTGCCGACTGCCGTGCGCGCGGGGTCGCCAGGCTGCATCTGGAGGTGCGCGCCAACAATCCGGCGATCGCGCTGTATGCCGCGCACGGCTTCGCGCCGGCGGGGGTGCGCCGCCATTATTATCGCGGGCGCGACGGCGCGATGTTCGACGCGCATACCTATGTTCGGATGCTGGCGGATTGAGCGAATCGTTCGGCTCGCCTCAATTGCGAGTCGGTAGCGCTTTTCGCAACAAGCGGATCGCACTACATGGGGGCCATGCCCCGCAAGATCGACCTCGAAGCGCTGTGCCATGAAAAGGGACTGCGCATCACCGAACAGCGCCGCGTCATCGCGCGCGTCCTGTCCGAAGCCGAAGACCATCCCGACGTGGAGAAGGTCTATGCCCGCGCCTCCGCGATCGACCCGGGCATCTCGATCGCCACCGTTTATCGCACGGTGCGATTGTTCGAGGAGGCCGGGATCCTCGACCGCCACGATTTCGGCGACGGGCGCGCGCGCTACGAACCCTCGCCTGAGGCGCATCACGATCACCTGATCGACGTGGAGACCGGCCGGGTGATCGAATTCGTCGATCCCGAGCTGGAGCTGCTGCAAAAGGCGATCGCGGAGCGGCTGGGGTTCCGCCTGGTGGATCACCGGATGGAGTTGTACGGCGTCGCGCTGCGCCGCGACTGACGGTGAGGCGCGGTTGACGGCCCGCCCGGAACCGCGGCTTTCGGCCCGCGCGATCGCCCGGCTGGCCGCGCTGGTGGGGCTGCTGGCGGCGGCGCTGACGGTGCACGGGCTGTGGCGGCTGCTGCACCTTCCCTCCCCCTGGCCGCGGCTGTTCCTGGGCAGCGCCGCGCGCCTGTTCGGCGCGCGCGCGCGGATCGTCGGCACGCCGCTGCGCCGCGACGTCATCTTCCTGTCCAACCACCTGAGCTGGATGGACATATTGCTGCTGGCCGGGGCGACCGGCAGCGCGTTCGTCGCCAAGGCGGAATTGCGCGGGGCGCCGCTGGTCGGCTGGTTGTGCACGCTCAACCGCACCTTGTTCGTCCGCCGCGGCGACCGCATGGGGATCGAGCGGCAGGTGGCCGAGCTGCGCGACGCGCTGGCGCATGGCTGGGCGATCACGATCTTTCCCGAGGGGACGACCGGCGACGGGCGCGAACTGCTTCCGTTCAAGGCAGCGCTGCTGGGGGCGATCGACCCGCCGCCGCCCGGGCTGATGATCCAGCCGGTGCGCATCGACTATGGCGCGGCGACCGACGAACTCGCCTGGGTGGGCGACGAGCCGGGCCAGTCGCATGCCACGCGCGTGCTGAACCGTCGCGGCACCTTCACCGCGACGCTGCATTTCCTGCCCCCCTTCGCCCCGACCGGCGGAAGGAAGGCGATCGCCGCGGAGGCGCGCGAGCGGATCGTGGCCGCAGGCGGGGATCTTTCCGGCGCGGTAACACACACTTAAGCCTATTGATCCATATTATGTCCGACGAGGACAGGATATGGCCCCGCAGGAACCGTTCCCGCTTCACCACAGCTGGCCGCTCTATGAGCGCGATGCCCGTCTCGATCTGGGGCTGCTGCTGGATTCCGCCACGGACGGGGTGGCGGCGGGCGCCGGCACCACCGGCCACTGGCATTGCGATCTGGCCAGCGGGCAGCTGACCTGGGCGCCCGGCGTGCGCGAACTGTTTGGCATGGCGCCCGACGCGGCGGCCGATCGCACCCACGCGCTGTGGCGGTACGAGGAACTGTCGCGCGCCGCGATGGAGCGGCTGCGCGCCCATGCGATCCGCCACTGCCGCGGCTTCACGATCGACGTGGCGCTGCGCGACGCGGGCGTGCGGTGGATGCGGCTGGTCGCCGCGCCGATCGTCACCGACCGCCGCGTCATCGGGCTGTGCGGGTGGAAAACGGACGTGTCCGCCCTCTACCGCTGATCCGGCGCGGGTTGGCGCGGCGGGCACTTATCGGCTAAGGCCGCGCGCCATGTCCGCCCCCGCCGCCACCCCGCCCAAGACCTTTCACGTCAAGTCGTTCGGCTGCCAGATGAACGTCTATGACGGGGAACGCATGGGCGAATTGATGGCGGCGCAGGGGATGACCGCGGCGGCAACGCCGGGCGATGCCGATCTGGTCGTCCTCAACACCTGCCACATCCGCGAGAAGGCGACCGAGAAGGTCTATTCGGACATTGGCCGGCTGCGCAAGGACGCGCGCGCGCATGGCCGCTCCGCGCCGATGATCGCGGTCGCCGGCTGCGTCGCGCAGGCGGAGGGCGAGGAGATCGTGCGCCGCGCCAAGGTGGACGTGGTCGTCGGGCCGCAGGCGTACCACAACCTGCCCGCACTGGTCGCGCGCGCCGCGGACGGCTCGCCGGCGCTGGACACCGACATGCCCGCCGCGTCGAAGTTCGGCGCGCTGCCCGCGCGGCGGAAGGTGGCGCCGGGCGCGTTCCTGACGGTGCAGGAGGGGTGCGACAAATTCTGCACCTATTGCGTCGTCCCCTACACGCGCGGCGCCGAGGTCAGCCGGCCGTTCGCGGCGATCGTCGACGAGGCGAAGGCGCTGGTCGATGCCGGCGCGCGCGAGATCACGCTGCTGGGGCAGAACGTCAACGCCTGGACCGAAGGCGACGGGCGCGGGCTGCACGACCTGATCCGCGCGCTGGACCGGATCCCCGGGCTGGTGCGCCTGCGCTATACCACCAGCCACCCCAACGACATGGCGCAGGGACTGATCGATGCGCATCGCGACGTCGAAAGCCTGATGCCGTTCCTGCATCTGCCGGTACAGGCGGGCAACGACCGCGTGCTGCGCGCGATGAACCGCAGCCACACCCGCGACGGCTATCTGCGGCTGATCGACCGCATCCGCGCCGCGCGCCCGGACATCGCGCTGTCGGGCGACTTCATCGTCGGCTTCCCCGGGGAGACCGACGCCGAATTCGCCGACACGCTAAGCCTGGTCGACGCGGTCGGCCATGCGCAGGCGTTCAGCTTCAAGTATTCGCCGCGCCCCGGCACCCCCGCCGCGACGATGCCGGATAAGGTGCCCGCCGCGGTGATGGACGAACGGCTCAAGGCGCTCCAGGCCGCGCTCAATCGCGATCAGGCGGCGTTCAACGCGGCGTCGGTGGGGCGGTCGTGCGACGTGCTGATCGAGCGGCCGGGCAAGCTGCCGGGGCAGTGGCTGGGCAAGTCGCCGTGGCTCCAGTCGGTCCATATCGTCGGCGACCATGCGCCCGGCGAGCTGGTGCGCGTCACGCTGGCCCAGGCGGGCCCCAACTCGCTGGCGGGCACGGTCGCGCCACCGGTCGCGGCGGTCGCATAGAGGCGCGATCGTCGGGCGGGATCGGCCCGGCGATAGATGGTTTTCGTATACCCGTTTTGAGGGCCACTGGATGGCTTTCAATACAGATTAGTTATTTTGGGCACATGCTCGCCCCCACTCCCCCGATTCGCGCGATGACGCGGCTGCTGGCGGAAATGCAGACGTCGATCATGTCGGCGGCGCTGCCGCTGTTCGACGGGCGGGTCGACCGGTTCATGATCTACACCCTACTGGTGCGCCGCACGCTGGACGGCGGGCTGGCGACCCCGGTGCTGGCGCTGGCCGACAGCCTGGGGTTGCCGTTCGAGACGACCCGGCGGCATGTCGCGGCGCTGGTGGAGGCGGGGCTGTGCGCGCGCCGGCGCGGCGGCATCGTGACGATCGCAACGCTGGAGGACGAACCCTATGCCTCGATCGGCGCGCTGGCCCATGACGCGCTGGTCCGCTTCATCGAGGACATGGCGCGCATTGACGCGCTGCCCGCCTTCCCCGTTTCCCAGCGCCCCTATCACTGGCACAGCGGGGTCCGCGCCTCGGTCGATCTGATGCTGTCGGTGGCGCGCGCCAACCACCAGACGCATCACGACCGGCTGGACCTGGTGATCTTCTCCACCGTGCTCGCCGCAAGCGACCGGCGCATCGTCGCCGATCCCACGCTGGCACGGCGGTTCGCCACCCCCGATGCCGAGCCGCTGCCGTCGCAGCTGCGGCTGCCGATCCGCGTGCCGCGGATCGCGCAGATACTGGGGCTGTCGGACGCGACCGTGCGCCGCCGGGTCGATCGGCTGGTGGAAGGACCGCTGGTCGCCGGGCCGGGAGGTCTCAGCGTCAACGACACGTGGCTGGCCACCGAAGAGGCGCGATCGGCGAGCGGGGAAAGCCACGCGAATCTGCGGCGGCTACTCGGCGCGCTGGGGGCGCAGGGCTTCCCGTATCACGACATCGCATCGGCATATCTGCGCGGTCGCCCGCCGCGCCCGTTCGGGAATTGATCCGCAGCGGCGTTCGCGCAGATTTTTGCGCTGTTCCCCCGCCGCCGGGACTGCCACACTGATCACCGATGCCCGTGCGCCGCCCCGAATCGCGCCCGTCGCGCCGCCGCCGCGGCCCGCACCGCCGTGCATCGTCCGACCGCCCGTCGTCCAACCACCAAGGAACCGCATGAGCCGCAAGCCCCTTCCCGCCCGCGCCGGCGAACGTTCGCGTGTCGAGCTGCTGTTCGACCGGCCGCAGCTGCTCAGCCAGCTGTTCGGCCAGTATGACCAGCATCTGGTGGCGCTGGAGAACCGGCTGGGCGTCTATATCACCGCGCGCGGTAACCGCATCGGACTGGAAGGCACTGCCGAACAGGTGGCGCTGGCGCGCGACGTGCTGAACGACCTGTACCAGCGCATCCAGCGCGGCGAGGAGGTCGATGCCGGGCTGGTCGATGCCGCGATCGCGATGGCGGCCGAGCCGGTGCTGGACGGCATCATCTCCGCCGAGCGCGGGACCGCGCCGTCGGTGATGATCCGCACGCGCAAGAAGACGATCGTGCCGCGCACCCCCGCGCAGGCGCATTACATGCGCGAACTGACCACCCACGACATGATCTTCGCGCTCGGCCCCGCCGGCACGGGCAAGACCTATATCGCGGTGGCGCAGGCGGTGGCGCAGCTGATCACCGGCAGCGTCCAGCGGCTGATCCTGTCGCGCCCGGCGGTGGAGGCGGGCGAGCGGCTGGGCTTCCTGCCGGGCGACATGAAGGAGAAGGTCGATCCGTACCTGCGCCCGCTGTACGACGCGCTGTACGACTGCCTGCCCGCCGAACAGGTGGAGCGCCGCATCGCATCGGGCGAGATCGAGATCGCGCCGATCGCGTTCATGCGCGGCCGCACGCTGGGCGACGCCTTCGTGATCCTGGACGAGGCGCAGAACACCACGCCCGCGCAGATGAAGATGTTCCTGACCCGCTTCGGCCAGAACAGCCGCATGGTCATCTGCGGCGATCCGAACCAGACCGACCTGCCCGGCGGCGTCGGCGCGAGCGGCTTGGCCGATGCGACGACGCGGCTGGAGGGGGTGGAGGGCATATCGCTGTGCCGCTTCACCGCCGCCGACGTCGTCCGCCATCCGATTGTCGGCCGGATCGTGGAGGCGTATGAGGGGAAGGAGGCTTGAAATGAACGCACCCAACCCGCACCTGACCCGCGCCGAACGCCAGGCGCTGTCGGCGCCGTTGCTGATCGACGACGAGGAAACCGTGCGGGCGATCGCGCAGCTGGCGGACGAACGCGGTACGGCGATGCAGGAGATCGTCGCACTGGCGATCCGCGATCACGCCCACCGACATTCGCTCGCCAGTCCGGCGCCTGAATGGTTGCGGCGTTGCTGGAACGAGCATCCGCTACCGTTGCCGTCGGGGCTGGCGGCCGACAAGCACTTCCACGATTCGCTCGACGACGAGTGACGGTCTTCATCGACGCTTCCGCGATCGTGGCGATGATCGCGATGCCGCGGAGGCGATCGACGCGCACGCGCGCTACGGCAAGGGTGTGCATCCCGCCGCACTCAACGTGGGCGACTGCTTCGCTTATGCGTCCACGCGCCGGCATGCCGACACGATATTGTTCAAGGGCGAGGATTTCACCCTCACCGACCTGAAGGACGCCACGCTCGAATGATCCACATCGAACTGACCCGCGAGGATCCGTGGCCCGCCGATGCCGCGTGGGAGGAGATCGCCGCCGCCGCCGCGCGTGCCGCGGTCGCGCAGACGCCGCACGGCGCGCTGCTGACCGCGCGCGCGCATGTCGAGATCAGCGTGCGGCTGACCGGCGACGACGAGGTCCATGCGCTCAACCGCCAGTATCGCGACAAGGACAAGCCGACCAACGTCCTGTCCTTCCCGATGGTCCAGCCCGACCTGATCGCCACCGTCACGCAGAATTCGGACGATGGCGAGGTGTTGCTGGGCGATATCGTGATGGCTCACGGGGTGTGCGCGGCGGAGGCGGCGGAGCGCGGCATCCCGGTCGACCGTCACCTGACGCATCTGATGGTGCATGGCACGCTGCATCTGCTAGGCTATGACCACCTGACCGACGACGAGGGGGATGCGATGGAGGAGATCGAGCGCGCCGCGCTGGCCGGTCTGGGCATCGCCGACCCCTATCAGATACGCGAGGACTGAACGAACGGCGATGGCCGACGACCGAAGTAGCGCCGGCAACGGCGACCACCATGACAATGGCCTGCTGGCCGGACTGCGCAACCTGATCTTCGGCGAACAGCACGAGGAAACGCTGCGCGACCGGCTGGAGGACGTGATCGACCAGCATGAGGACGATCCCGCCCCCGATGCCAAGGGCGACCTGACCCCGCTGGAACGGCAGATGGTGCGCAATCTGCTGCATTTCGGGGAGCGCGATGCCGGCGACGTCGGCGTGCCGCGCGCCGACGTGATCGCGGTGGAGGAAGCCACCAGCTTCGACCACCTGGTGCAGGTGTTCGCCGAGGCGGGGGTCAGCCGCCTGCCGGTGTATCGCGACAATCTGGATCACATCATCGGCATGGTCCACATCAAGGACGTGTTCGCGATCATGGCGGTCGGCGGCGAGCGTCCTGACAGCATCGCCGCGCTGATCCGCCAGCCGCTGTACGTGCCCATGAGCCGCGGCGCGCTCGACCTGCTGGCCGACATGCGCCAGTCGCGCATCCACCTGGCGGTGGTGCTGGACGAATATTCGGGCACCGAAGGCCTGGTCACGATCGAGGACCTGATCGAGGAGATCGTCGGCGAGATCGAGGACGAGCATGACGAGGCGCCCGAGGTGCTGATGGTCCCGCTCGACGACGGCGCGTGGGACGTGGATGCGCGCGTCGAGCTGGAGGATGTCGGCCGCGCGATCGACATGCGGCTGGCCGAGGCGCAGAGCGACGTCGACACGATCGGCGGGCTGACCGCGGTGCTGGCGGGGCGCGTGCCCGAGGCGGGGACGTGCATCGACCATCCCAGCGGCTGGCGGATCGAGGTGGTGGATGCCGACGAACGCCGCATCAACCGCGTCCGGCTTCACCCCCCGGTCCCGCTGGCCAGCGACGAGGGCATCTGATCGCTCCTGTCGATCATACCATCCAGTAATTCGCATTTTCCCGATCAGTGGGTCTGATCTAGCTTCCTGTCATTGATCCGTACGAAGGCGCGGGCACATTGTCCGCGTCGATCGCCCGGAACGGGCGGCGGTTGAGAGGAGATGACCCGATGGACAAGATCGCCGATGGCAGCCCGCTGGGCTGCCCGATGAAGGAGCCGGGCGCGCTGCGGTCGCTGCTGGGCCGCACCAACCGCGACTGGTGGCCCAACCAGCTGCCGCTCGACATCCTCCACCAGCGCGGCGTCACCGGCAATCCGTGGGGCGACGATTTCGACTATGCGAAGGAATTCCTGTCGCTCGACCTGGAGGCGGTGAAGGCGGACCTGCGCGCGCTGATGACCGACAGCCAGCCGTGGTGGCCGGCGGATTACGGCCATTACGGCCCGTTCTTCATCCGCATGGCGTGGCATTCGGCGGGCACTTATCGCACCGGCGACGGGCGCGGCGGCGCCTCCTCGGGCGCACAGCGCTTCGCCCCGCTCAACAGCTGGCCGGACAACGCCAACCTCGACAAGGCGCGCCGGCTGCTGTGGCCGATCAAGCAGAAATATGGCCGCAAGCTCAGCTGGGCGGACCTGTTCATCCTGACCGGCAATGTCGCGATCGAATCGATGGGCGGCCCGGTGTTCGGCTTCGGCGGCGGCCGCAAGGACGATTACGAGCCGGAGAAGGACGTCTACTGGGGCACCGAGGAGGAATGGGTCGGCCACGCCGACAACCAGACCCGCATCCAGCCCGACCGCGAGATGGTGCTGGAAAGCCCGCTGGCCGCGATCCAGATGGGCCTCATCTACGTCAATCCCGAGGGGCCGGGCGGCAACCCCGATGCGGCGCAGTCGGCGCGCGACATCCGCGAGACGTTCGCGCGGATGGGCATGAACGACGAGGAAACCGTCGCGCTGACCGCGGGCGGCCACACGTTCGGCAAGGCGCACGGCGCGGGCGACGCGTCGCTGGTGGGTGCCGAGCCGGAAGGGTCGGACATCGCGCAGATGGGGCTTGGCTGGCATTCCACGCACGAAAGCGGCTTCGGCGATCACACGATCACCAGCGGCATCGAGGGCGCATGGACGCCGACGCCGATCCAGTGGGACATGTCCTATTTCGACATGCTGCTCGACCATGAGTACGAACTGGTGCGCAGCCCGGCGGGCGCCAAGCAGTGGCAGCCGGTCGGCAACCCGGCCGAGACGCTGGCGCCCGGCGCGCACAGCCCCGACCGCCGCGTGCCGACGATGATGACCACCGCCGACATGGCGATGAAGGTCGACCCGGAATATCGCAAGGTGATGGAGAAGTTCCGGGCCGACCCCGATTACTTCGCCGATGCCTTCGCGCGCGCGTGGTTCAAGCTGTGCCACCGCGACATGGGGCCGAAGGCGCGCTACCTGGGCGCCGACGTGCCGGCCGAGGATCTGATCTGGCAGGATCCGATCCCCGCGCTCGACCACCCGCTGATCGACGATGCGGATATTGCCGCGCTGAAGGCCAAGCTGCTCGGGTCCGGCCTGTCGGTCGCCGATCTGGTGCGTACTGCCTGGGCATCGGCCAGCACCTATCGCGGGTCCGACCATCGCGGCGGCGCCAATGGCGCGCGCATCCGCCTGACCCCGCAGAAGGACTGGGACGTCAACGAACCGGCCAAGCTGGCGCGCGTCCTGTCGGTGCTGGAACAGGTCAAGGCCGAGTTCGACGGCGCGGCCGCCGGCGGCAAGAAGGTGTCGATCGCCGACCTGATCGTGCTGGGCGGTGCCGCCGGGATCGAGAAGGCGGCGAAGGATGCCGGGCATGACGTGACCGTGCCCTTCACCCCCGGCCGCACCGATGCGACCGCGGAACAGACCGATGCCGCCGGCTTCGACGTGCTGGAGCCGAAGGCGGACGGGTTCCGCAACTACCTGCAGGTGCGGTTCAACGTGCCGACCGAGGAGCTGCTGCTCGACCGTGCGCAGCTGCTGGGGCTGAGCGCGCCGTCGATGACCGCACTGGTCGGCGGGCTGCGCGTGCTGGGCGTCAACCACGGCGATTCGCAGCACGGCGTGCTGACCGATCGCATCGGGCAGCTGACCACCGACTTCTTCGTCAACCTGCTCGACATGGGCATTGCGTGGAAGCAGGTGGATGGCGAGGGCGACGAAACCTATGTCGGCACCGATCGCGCCACCGACGAGAAGAAGTGGACGGCGACCCGCACCGATCTGGTGTTCGGTTCGAACTCGCAACTGCGCGGGCTGGTCGAGGTCTACGCCAGCGCCGACGCCCACGAAAAGTTCGTGACCGACTTCGTCGCGGCATGGTGCAAGGTCATGGACGCTGACCGATTTGATCTGGCCAAGCGCTGATCGATCGGCTAGCAAGTCATTGACGAATTGGGAGGGATAGGCCGACGCCGCGTCGGCGGCCTGTTCCTCCCTCGCTGACCGGCCAGGCAAGCCCTTCGGGTCGCCCGAACGCTGTCCGGCCGGGGGTCGTCGGCGTGCCCCCCACGCCGGCGGCCTTCCCCGACCCCTCACGCGCTGTCGCCACCCGAAACGGGGGCGGCAGCGCGTTTCCTTTGCGGTGCGGGCGCCGTGCGCGTACCGGGAATGGCGCCCTTCGTGGCCCCCCGACGCTACCCCGTTGCGCCACACCAGAAGGCGGGTCACGATCCAAGGTGAATGGGGCGCGGGCGACGCCAATCCGTATCCCGCTGCATGGCGGTTTACCCCGCATTCATCGAGTGCACCGGGTCGTGCCGGGCGGCGATCGGATCGATGCGGACATTGGCGACGTGCCGCAACCGCAGCGCGTCGTCCGAACCGGAGAAGACCAGGCTCATACGGTTTTCCTCCCCGGCAATGACCTCTCCGGTCGGCACGACATAATCGCCGACCTGCCATCGCACGACGACGACCCGCACATTCACATCGACGGCCGTCACGCTTTCGATCGCCGCGAGCGTCAAAGGCACCCCCGCGAACATCTGGCGAAAAAAGGCGACATGCGCTGCGATCGATGCGTCCCGCCCGTGCCAGTGCATGCCGACCACATTGACCCAGTGGAGATCCGGCGCGGCGGTGGCGAACATTCCGGGCACGTCATCCTCGTTCCACGCCCGGCAATGGGCCTCCAGCCATGCGACGATATCGGCGGGTGTGGCGGACGGTGAGGGCATCGATCGGGTCTCCATGCGGCGGGACGGCCGTGGAGAGGGATGACACCGGCCTAGCGGCCGGAATAGGAAATATCGGCAGCGGCATCCGTGTCTCTTGACCGGTATCGACCGGGAACCGCCATGCCGTCGGCAAAGGCGGACATGTCGCGCAACAGATGCGACTGATCGAAATAGCCGAACCGCTGCGATACATGCGTCCACGTCAGCGTCGGCTGTTGCCCCTTCAGCTCCAGCGCCGCATGGAAGCGGGAGATACGGCTGTACAGCTTGGGGGACACGCCGACCGCCTCGACAAACCGGCGGCGGAAGCTGCGCGGGTCGATCGCGCATTGTGCCGCCAAGTGGTCGAGACGAACGCATCCCGCCGATCGTCGAATCAGTCGGGCCGCCCGGTCGATCACATCCGGGGATCGCGCGGACAGCATCCGTGTGCGCAGCCAAGCCTGCGCGATGTCGATACGGCGGGGGAAATGCGGCGTAACCTGCAACCGTTCGCGCAAGTCGCGAAATCCCGCCTCAACGGCGCCGGCCTCTTCCGCCATATCGACCAGGAGCGGCCCCGGCAGACCGAAAAGCCGGTGCACTCCGCTGGGCTGGAACTTGATCGTAAAGGTATCGATCGTCCCGGCGATCTCGATGTCCGTATGATAGCGCGTCGTGGGGCCGACAAGCACGGTGGACGGAGCATGACCGGATCGGGTCCGATAGGGATTGCCGAAATAGAATTCGACGAACAGCTCGGGGCGTGCGGGAAGCGCCAGGGTCAACGGTGGCGCAGACGATAGCGAGACGCGCTGGCGAAAGCCGGCCACGACCTCGATCAGATCCGATGCCGGGCGGACGAAACCGGTCTTCATTGCATGTTGCTCCGCGGGAGGACCTCGCCCCGCTCGACACGATCCCTCATCTCCGGTCGACATTCGAGGACAATCCATCTGCGAACGGGTTTCGGAAAAAACGGCCCGCTGCGATGACGCCCCGCATTCCGTGCGCCATCGCCATCCCGATGGAGGCTCGTGTTCGGGCCTATCGACAACATCAGGTCGGCCGGGATGTCGCATGGCGTATGCGGCCGAGTGCGACCGTCCGAAGACGCTGGAAAGTGGGGCAAGCGTCATGCTGGGCGGCAGGACAGGCTGCCGCGTGCCGCAAGCCATCGCGCACCGCTTTCAACCGCTTGATCGTTTGATCGATTCCGTCCGCTTTCTTGACGAGCAGGGCGCGATCGACCGTGATGGTGCCATCCGCTCCGACCATCCCGCCGATCTCCGCCAGCGACAAGCCCGCCGCGCGGCCCAGGGCGATCACCGACAGCCGATCCGTGACATCGGGAGCGAAGAGCCTGCGCAGACCACGCCGACCAAGCGACTCGATCAGCCCGACCTCCTCGTAATATCGCAATGTCGACGCCTTCAGGCCGGTACGACGACAGACCTCGACGATATCGATCAACGACATGCTTGACCTCAAGTTGACTTGAGGTGGCATGATGGCGCGAATCACATCTGTCCACAAGGATCGGCGATGGAGCGGCAAGGTGAATAAGGAGCCTGTGTGGAACGCGCGGCGCGGTCACGCATGGGCGGATCTCCAGCCGCTCCTGGATCGCCTGTTCCTTCCATTCGGGGAGATCATCATCGATGCCACCCTGACCGATCGGATCAGAGATGTTCTGGATATCGGCTGCGGCACGGGCGCGACGACGCTGGCGTTCGCCCGGCGACGCGGGGCGGGTCGCTGCACGGGGATCGATGTTTCCCTCCCCCTGCTGAACGTGGCGCGGCGGAGGGCGGAAGCGGAGGGACTGGCCAATGCGCAATTCCTGGAGGGCGACGCGCAACGGCATCACTTTGCCCCGCATACGTTCGACGCCGTGATCTCCCGCTTTGGAGTCATGTTTTTCGACGATCCCACAAGCGCTTTTGCCAATATCCGGGGCGCCATCCGTCCCGCCGGAACGCTGACCGGCGTCGTTTGGCGAAGCCGGTCCGAGAACCCCTTCATGATGGCAGGAGAGTTGGCGGCGGCACCGCTACTCGGATGGACAGCCCCGGCCGATTCCGATGCGCCGGGTCAGTTTGCCTTCGCGGATGCGGCGCGCGTCGAGAACATCCTTCGCGACGCTGGATGGGATGCCATCGACATCAGCCCGATCGACGTGCCGTGCCGCTTGCCGGCCGGCGATCTTTCGACCTACGTCCGGCGCATGGGGCGGGTCGGCATGACGCTTCCCGACCTTGAAGAAGGGCTGCGTGCCACGGTCGAGGTCGCGCTTGACGAAGCGTTCGCCGGGTTCGTGACCGATGGCGCGGCATCTTTCGATTGCGCTTGCTGGTTGGTGCGCGCGCGCAACCCTCCCGATTAATCATCCATTGCTCGGGAACCGCCATCCGGTGGGGCACGGTAACCGCGGCATTGTCCCAGCCCATCGCGAAAGGCGTCATGCGCGGCGCACGCGGACCGGATTTGCCCATCGTCGGCAGCCGGTAGCGGATGGCGTTACCGCGACCCGGCACAGCGATTGTCGGGAGGGGGGATGGCCCCCGCCCCGGCGACGCGGTAGACCTGCGCCATGCGCAAACACATCCTCCGGGTGCTCGCCCTGCTCCTCGTCATCGCGATCGCGGTTTTCGCGTGGTTCGCCTGGCCGGACAAGGCGCGGCAGGACGTAGCGGCGGTCGCCGGGGCGCGGCCCGACATCACCGCGCCGCGCGAACAGGTGATCCCGACGGTGAAGACCGCCAAGCCGATCGGCTGGGCACAGGGGCAGACCCCGACCGCCGCCGCGGGGCTGCGCGTCGCCGCCTTCGCGACCGGGCTGGACCATCCGCGCTGGCTGTACCGCCTGCCCAATGGCGACGTACTGGTCGCCGAGACCAATTCGCCCCCGCGCAAGGGCGGCGGGATCACCGGCTGGGTGATGCGCGTGCTGATGGGGCGGGTCGGCGCGGGCGTGCCGTCCGCCAACCGCATCACGCTGCTGCGCGATGCCGACGGCGACGGCGTGGCGGAGCTGAAGACGCCGTTCATGACCGGGCTGAACTCGCCGTTCGGCATGGCGTTGCTGGACGGGCAGCTGTACATCGCCAACACCGATGCGCTGGTACGCGTGCCCTATACCGAGGGCGCCACGAAGATCACCGCGAAGCCCGAACTGGTCGTCAAGCTGCCCGGCGGCGGCAACCACTGGGCGCGCAACGTCATCCCGGCGGAGGACGGCAGGACGCTGTACGTGTCGGTCGGCTCGTCGTCGAACATCGCCGAGAACGGGCTGGCCGCCGAACGCAACCGTGCCGCGATCCTGCAGGTATGGCCCAAGGAGAAGACCTATCGCGTCTTCGCCGCCGGGCTGCGCAACCCCAACGGCATGGCATTGGTGCCCGGCACCAACCGGCTGTGGACGGTGGTGAACGAGCGCGACATGCTGGGGTCGGACCTGGTCCCCGATTATCTGACCGCGGTGGAACTGGGCGACCATTTCGGCTGGCCGTGGTATTATTGGGGCGGCTATGTCGACAACCGCGTCGAGCCGAAGAACCCCGAGCTCCAGCAATATTCGAAGCGCCCCGACTATGCGCTCGGTCCGCACGTCGCCGCGCTGGGGCTGACCTTTGCCGCCGACGCCAGGCTGGGCGACCGTTTCGTGCGCGGCGCGTTCATCGGCGAGCATGGATCGTGGAACCGCTCGCCGCTGTCGGGCTACAAGGTGGTGTTCGTGCCGTTCACGCCGGCCGGCTGGCCGGTCGCGGGATCGAAGCCGGTCGACGTGCTGACCGGCTTCGTCGACGCCGACGGCAAGGCGCATGGCCGCCCGGTGGGGGTCATCACCGACAAGACGGGCGCGCTGCTGGTGGCGGACGACGTCGGCAACGCGATCTGGCGGGTGAGCGCTGAGAAATAGGGGGCGTCGCAACGGGGAGATCCCAGCTTTCGCCGGGATGACGTTCGGTCGCCGTCACCCCGGCGAAGGCTGGGGTCTTTCCGACGTGAACGACCCTCCGACAACCGGAAGATCCCGGCCTGCGCCGGGATGACGGGTCACTCCAGCAGCTTCGGCCCGTCCTTCTGCAATTTCTGGCGCAGCGGTTCGGCGAACATCGCCAGGAAGCCGGGCAGGTCGAACACCGCATGGACGTTGCGTTCGGCGACTTCCAGCCTGACCGCGATCCGCTGGCCCATCCCCTCGACGATGAAGTGCAGCGTGTCGCCGTCCCAGCGATGTTCGGCGACATGCCCGCCGGGGACATAGTCGGCCAGCTTGCCGAACCCGCCCTCGATCCGCTGCCGCGCCGCCGCGACGCCCAACTGGTGCGGCAGGTCCACTTCGATCGGCTGGCTCATCGGCGGGTCTCCGTTTCGAACAACATCGCGTCGTCGGCGAACGCCTTGAACTCCAGCGCGTTGCCGCTGGGATCGCGAAAGAACATCGTCGCCTGCTCGCCCGGCAACCCCTTGAACCGCACATAGGGCGCGATGCCGAACGGCACGCCCGCCGCCTCCACCCGCGCGGCCAGCGCCTGCCAGTCGTCCATCGTCAGCACGATGCCGAAATGCGGGACCGGCACGTGATGGCCGTCCACGGCATTTTCCACCGCCACCGCGCGCGCCGCCGGATCGAGGTGCGCGACGATCTGGTGCCCGCCGAAATCAAAGTCGATCCACTGGTCGCTCGACCGCCCTTCCGTACAGCCGAGCACGCGCGTGTAGAAATCGCGCGCGGCGGCCAGATCGTGGACGGGAAAGGCGAGATGGAACGGGCGCAGTGTCATGCGGTTGTGATACGCCTGCGCCAGGCGGACGTCACCCCTTGCGACACCTTTCCGCGACGCCGGCTTGTCGGCGCCGCCCGATCAGGACATCACCCCCGCCGATGACCGTGCTCCGCCGCTACCCCGCCCTTGCCGCCCTGTTGCTGGGCGCCGCCGCCGCGTGCGGCTTCGCCCCGCTGGACTGGTGGTGGCTGACGCTCGCCTGCCTGGCGGGGTGGATGTGGCTGGTGCACGACGCGCCGACGTGGCGCGGCGCGGCGTGGCGCGGCTGGGCGTTCGGGGTCGGGCATTTCACGATCAACGACAATTGGTTCCAGCACGCTTTCGACTTTCAGGACAAGATGCCGCCGGTACTGGGTTATGTCGCGCCGCTGGCGCTGGCGCTGTATCTGGCGGTCTATCCCGCGATCGCCGCCGCGCTGGCGTGGCGGTTCCGGCGCCCCGCGATCGACACCGCGTTTGTGCTGCTGTTCGGCGCGGCGTGGATCCTGACCGAATGGCTGCGCAGCTGGGTGTTCACCGGCTATGCCTGGGATCCGCTGGGCGTGATCTGGCTGGGGCTTCCCGTCAACGACGTCGCGCTGCTGGGGCGCGATATCGGCACCTATGCGCTGTCCGGGCTGTTCGTCGTCACCGCCGGCGCGCTCCTGCTGCTGGTCACGCGGCGGCGCTGGCCGCTGGCCGCCGCGCTGGTCGCGCTGCTGGCGGTGCAGGTGGTGCGCGGCGTCGGCGACGTCCCCGATTCCGATACGCGCGACGGGCCGACCGACCCGCGCGTCGTCACCGTCCAGCCCAATGTGGCGCAGGACCAGCGCGGCGAGAGCGATCAGGCGATGATGCTCGCGCGGCTCACCCGGCTGTCGGGGCGCCCCGGTGCCGCGCCGCGGCTGGTGCTGTGGCCCGAAGGCGTGATCCGGGACTTCATCGAGGACGATTATCCGACGTGGATCTATGGCGCGACCAGCCCCTATGCCACACGCGCGCGGATGGCGTCGGTGCTGGGGCCGCGCGACCTGTTGATGACGGGGGGCACCGCGCTGCATTTCGATTCCGCCGGCGAGGTCGAGAGCGCGGCCAATTCGGTGTTCCTGATCGACCCGCGCGGGCGCATCCGCTGGCGCTACGACAAGGCGCATCTGGTCCCCTATGGCGAGTATCTCCCGATGCCATGGCTGCTGCGCCCGTTGGGGCTGTCGCGGCTGGTGCCGGGCGATATCGATTTCATCCCCGGCCCCGGCCCGCGCACGCTGGACCTGACGACCTTCGGCCCGTTGGGGGTACAGGTGTGTTACGAGATCATCTTTTCCGGCCATGTCACCGACCGCGCACATCGCCCGCGGCTGATCTTCAACCCGTCGAACGAGGCGTGGTTCGGCACCTGGGGTCCGCCGCAGTTCCTGCGCCAGGCGCAGCTGCGCGCGATCGAGGAAGGGCTGCCGATCGTGCGCGCCACACCCAACAGCAATTCGTCGGTGATCTCCGCCGACGGCGAGGTGCTGGGCGTGGTGCCGCACCATCGCGCCGGGGCGATCGACCTACCGATCCCGCCCGCGCGCGCGCCGACGCCGTTCGCGCAACTGGGCAATGCGATGGCGGCGATCGTCGGTGCCATGCTGGTGGCGATCGCATTTGCCATCCGCCGCCGCTCGCGATAGAGACATAAAGGCATCTTTATATCGTTATCACCTGCCGGAGCGCCCATGCGTCAGTCGTTCATCTTCACCTCCGAGTCCGTTTCCGAAGGTCACCCGGACAAGGTGGCGGACCAGATTTCCGATTCGATCGTCGATCTGTTCCTGTCCAAGGACCCCGAGGCGCGCGTCGCGTGCGAGACGCTGACGACCACCCAGCTGGTCGTGCTGGCGGGCGAGATCCGCGGCAAGGGCGTGTATGAGGACGGTCAGTGGGCGCCGGGGATCGAGGCGGAGATCGAGGCGACCGTCCGCGCGACCGTGAAGCGCATCGGCTACGAACAGTCGGGCTTCCACTGGAACGAATTCCGCTTCCTCAACGAACTGCACGGCCAGTCCGCGCATATCGCGATGGGCGTCGACGAAAGCGGCAACAAGGACGAGGGCGCGGGCGACCAGGGCATCATGTTCGGTTACGCGACCGACGAGACGCCGGGCCTGATGCCCGCCACGCTATATTACAGCCACAAGATCCTGGAGCGGATGGCTGCCGACCGCCATTCGGGCGCCGCGCCGTTCCTGGAGCCGGACGCCAAGAGCCAGGTGACGTTGCAGTACGAAGGCGGCGTGCCAGTGAAGGCGACCGCGCTGGTCGTGTCGACCCAGCACGCCCCCGGCTATTGCGAGAAGGGCGAGAACGCCGACGCCGCGAAATATGCGGTGCTGCGCGATTACGTGATGGGCGTGTTCACCGACGTGCTGCCGGACGGCTTCATCGACGATGCGACGAAGATCTACATCAATCCGACCGGCCAGTTCGAGATCGGCGGGCCGGACGGCGACGCCGGGCTGACCGGCCGCAAGATCATCGTCGATACCTATGGCGGCGCGGCCCCGCACGGCGGCGGCGCGTTCAGCGGCAAGGACCCGACCAAGGTCGACCGCTCGGCCGCCTATGTCGCGCGCTATCTGGCGAAGAACGTCGTCGCGGCGGGGCTGGCCAAGCGCTGCACGATCCAGCTGTCCTATGCGATCGGCATCGCCGAGCCGCTGTCGGTCTATGTCGACCTGCACGGCACCGGCACGGTCGAGGAAGCGAAGCTGGAGGCGGCGCTGCCGCAGCTCGTCCGCCTGACGCCCAAGGGCATCCGCGAGCATCTGAAGCTCAACGCCCCGATCTATTCGAAGACCGCCGCCTACGGCCATTTCGGCCGCACGCCGGAGGGCGACCTGTTCACCTGGGAAAAGACCGACCTGGTCGACGCGCTGAAGGCGAAGGTCGCCTGATCGGCCTGTCGTTCCGATAGCGGATGAGGCCTCTCCCGGCGGGTGTCGGGGGAGGCCTTTCTTTTGCGGTGGGTGGGAATCCGCTACCGTCAGCCCGTCCTAGCCATGATCGTCACCCCAGCGAAAGCCGGGGTCTGTTGCCGGGGCGGCGTGGCGCTTCCCAACGGGGAGACCCCAGCCGGCGCTGGGGTGACGAACCCGGTCCGGACGACGGCCCGCCCCTACCCCCGATCAGCCCCCTACCCCCCGATCAGCATCGCGCCCGCGGCGGCGAAACCCGCCACCGCCAGGATGCCCAGCACGCGCGCCAGCGATTCCTTGCGGAAATCGCCCAGCCGCTTTTCCACCAGCCAGAAGGTGCCCGCCGGGGTCTTCTCGATCGCGCCGAACGCCACCATCCGGTCGAAGACGCGCCGTTCCAGCCGCCCCGCCGGCCGTTCGAAGGCGATCGCGCTTTCCTTGCGGGTCGCGCCCGCCGACACGAAATGCCATTCGATGCGCTTGCGCGCGCGCGCCACCATTGCCGCCACCACCGTCCCCGACATCGCCTGCGATTCCTTCTACGCTATTTCCGCCCCTGATGGTGGATGTTGCCCGGCCGCCCGCGCCGCTTGAGCACGCGGGGCGGCTTGGCGCCCTCGCTGCGCCGCGTACCGCCGCGCGCGCCGCCGGCGGGCGTGCCGTAGCGGCCCTCGGGCAGTTCGAAGCGCAGCGCGCCCGACACCGGATTGGCCTCCGC
Source organism: Sphingomonas ginsenosidimutans (assembly GCF_002374835.1). GTDB lineage: Bacteria > Pseudomonadota > Alphaproteobacteria > Sphingomonadales > Sphingomonadaceae > Sphingomonas > Sphingomonas ginsenosidimutans. The sequence goes on along the minus strand of NZ_NWVD01000006.1, from coordinate 118,342 downwards.
CAGCCGCAGGTCAAGCCGCTGGCCCTGCGCATATTCCTCGCCGCTGGTTTCGCCCACCAGCCGCCGGGCGCCCTCGTCGAAGCGGAAATATTCGCCGCCCAGGTCACGCACCGGCATCAACCCGTCGCCGCCCATCCCCTCGACCGTCGCGAAGAAGCCGAAATTGGTCACCCCGGTGATCCGCACCGGCACGATCTGCCCGACACGCTCGGCCAGGAAGGCGGCGACATAGCGGTCGATCGTCTCGCGCTCGGCCTCCATCGCGCGGCGTTCCAGCGCGCTGATCGTCTCGCCGACGCGCTCGAAATCCTCGTCCCCGCCAAGCCCGCCCGGTCCCAGCGCATAAGCGGACACCAGAGCGCGGTGCACCATCAGGTCGGCATAGCGGCGGATCGGCGAGGTGAAATGCGCATAGCTGCCCAGCGCCAGCCCGAAATGGCCGTGGTTGGCGGGCGCATAATAGGCCTGCGTCTGCGAACGCAGAATCTGCTCCATGATTTCCGGCCGGAAATCGGCGTCGCCGACCCGCTCGATCAGATGGTTGAACGTCTTGGGCCGGATCACCTGCCCCAGCGCGAAGGGGACGCCGAACGTCTCCAGATAATCCTTGAGCGCGACCAGCTTCTCGCGCGCGGGGGGTTCGTGGACGCGGTACATCACCGGCGCCTTCTTCGCCTCCAGCGCCTTGGCGGCGGCGACGTTGGCGGCGATCATGTAATCCTCGATCAGCCGATGCGCGTCGAGCCGCTCGCGCGCGGCGACCGACATGATGCGGCCCTGCTCGTCCAGCACCACGCGGCGTTCGGGCAGGTCGAGTTCCAGCGGGGCACGGGCATCGCGCGCCTTGGCGAGGGCGCGCCAGCAGTCCCACAGGGGGATGAGCGCCGTGTCGACAAGCCCGTCATCCCAGCGAACACCGGGATCGGGCGCCGTGGGCGTGTCGGTGGCGGGGGGAGATCCCGGTGTTCGCCGGGATGACGCATGACGGTCGATCGCCGCCTGCGCGTCCTCATAGGCTATGTTCGCCGCCAGCCGGACGGTCGCGCGGGTGAAGCGCCATGCCGTGAGCGCCCCCGCCTTCGACACCTGCAGATGGCAGGCGAGCGCGGCGCGATCCTCCCCTTCCTTCAGCGAACACACGTCGGCGGAAAGGATTTCCGGCAGCATCGGCACGACGCGGTCGGGGAAATAGACCGAATTGCCGCGACGGCGCGCCTCGCGGTCCAGCGCGCTGCCGGGGCGGACATAGAAACTGACGTCGGCGATCGCGACGATCGCCTTCCACCCGCCCTCGTTCGCGGGATCGTCATCGGGCGCGGCCCAGACGGCGTCGTCGTGATCGCGCGCATCCGCCGGGTCGATCGCGACGATCGGCAGGTGGGTCAGATCCTCGCGGCCCGCGCCCAGCGGCTGGCGCGCGACCCGCGCCGCTTCCTCCAGCGCCTCCGCGGCGAAGACGTCGGGGATGCCCAGCCGGTGGATCGCGATCAGTGAGAAACTGCGCGGCGCGAACGGATCGCCCAGCCGCTGCACCACCCGCGCGGTGATCCGCGGCGGGCGCCCGGCCTTTTCCGCCAGTACCAGCTCGCCCGCATCCGCACCGCCGGCATCGGAGACGGCGACTTCGCGCCGCTCCTTCTTGTCGACCGCCTGCAACCACATCCGCTCGCCGTCGCCGCGCAGCACGCCGATCATCTGTTCGGCGCTGGGTTTCAGCACCTTCATCGGGTGCGCGGTCCAGCCGCCGCCGGTTTCCTCGGTGCGCGCCAGCACGCGCTCGCCGACGCCCAGCGCGCCGCGTTTGCGTTCGCGCACGCGGATGCGCGGCGCGGGCACGTCGGTGTCCCACCGTTCCGGCGCGGCCCAGACGTTGCCGCCGTCGTCGACGTCGACGATACGCAGCACCGTCACCTTGGGCAGGCCGCCCATCGCGTGGAAGGCGCGGCCGGGGGCGCTGTCGATCAACCCTTCGTCCGCCATGTCCTTGAGCAGCGCCTTGAGCGCGATCTTCTCCTGCGCTGACAGGGCGAAGGCGCGCGCGATCTCGCGCTTGCCGGCGGGGACATCGGACGTGGCGATGAAATCGAGGATCTGCTGGCGCGTGGGCAGGCCGGGCGGCGGTTTCTTGGGCACGTCAGCGGCAATAGGCGATGGCGCGCGCCGACGCCACCGCCCCCGTCATGCCGTCGCCCCGGCGGTGGTCGAGCCGCTGATCGGGTGCGACGCCTCCCCCATATGGCGCACGAACGTCTCGAACGTGCGGCCGGTCACGCGGATTTCATTGAAGGCGGGCGGGGTGGCGCGCGTCCGCTTCGACAGCGTGCCCGCGCCGATCATCCGCACGCGCCAGCCGTTGCGGTCATAGGGGATGTCGAACGGATCGTGGACATGGCCCGACAGCACCGCATGTGCGCCCGCATCCGCCAGCGCCGCCAGCGCGACGTCGCCGTTGCGGGTGCGCGCCGTCCCGGTCGTCCCGCCCTCGATCAGCGGGTGGTGCCCGGCGACGAAGATCAGGTGATCCTTCGGCGCATCGGCGATGATCGCCAGCGCGCGGCGCAGCGAACCGGGGCTGACCCGCCCCTTCGACCAGTTCCACCGCCATTGCGCGCGCGCGGTGGTCTTGAGCGGGACGACGGTGATCCCGTCGACGTCGAGCGGCCGTTCGATCATCTTCTCGACCGCGGCATAGCGCGAATAGGGCGCGAACAGCCGGCGGATCGGGTCCCAATAATACGGCAAATCGTGGTTACCGACCTCCAGCGTCACCGGCACGCCCAGGCTGCGCAACCACGCGCCGCCCGCCTCGAACTCGCGCGTGGTGGCGCGCATCGTCAGGTCGCCGGTCATGATCACCGCATCGGGGCGCTCGCCGGCGACGCAATCGGCGAACCACGCGATCGCCGCGGGGTCTTCCGCGCCGAAATGGACGTCGCTTACGTGGAACAGCTTGGTCATGCGGCGGGCTTTCGGGTCTGAAGCAGGATCGGGCGGGTCTGAAGGAACATCGGGCGCGATCGTTCCAAGCGCAGAACGCTGCCCGCTGGCAAGAGCGCGGGTTCACCGTCGAACAAGGCGGCGACCGGGCGACGGCCGTGAACCCGCATCGTCGGGCGGTGGAGACTGGTGACCGCCCCCGCCGCGATCCAATCGCCGGTCAGCCATTCCCAGCCGAGTTCCGCGAGCATCCGCCCGTCCGACGCATCGACCGCGGCGATCCGCAGCGCATCGTCGCCGGCGCTGACGAACACCGCCTGCGGGCGCCCGGCAACCCCCTCGATCGCGATGCCGCGCCCGCGCGAGCGGTGCCAGGCGGCGCGCACCGCGCGCAACGCGCCGCGCCAGCGGCCCGCGCGCCAGCGCTCGCGTGCGCGGTTCCATGCCGTCGCCGGGCCGAGGATGACGCCGACGAACGCGCGATGCTCCGCCGCGGCGATGACCGGCAGATCGACCGCCCGCGCCTGATCGAGCAGCTCGACGATCGCCACAGGCGCCGCATCGCCGTGCAGCGCCCGCGCCAGCAGGTTCATCGTGCCACCGGGCAGGATCAGCAGCGCGCCCGGCCAGTCGGCGTAGCGCCGCGCCGCCGCGTTGATGGTGCCGTCACCGGCCAGCACCGCGACGGTATCGACCCCCGCCGCGGTCAGGTCCCGCGGTTCGGGCAATGGCTCGGTCGGAAAGTCGGTGCGCCCTGCCAGCGCGCCGCGCGACTCGAGCGCCGCGACCACGCCCTCCCGCGTCGTGTCGGACACCGAACCGGAGCGGGCGTTGGCGATCAGCCAGAAACGGGTCATGCGCGCCCAACGCGCGCGGTCGGGAACGGCTGCACCGCCGGACCCGCGCCGATCAGAAAAGGCGGCGCTGCCGCCGCCCCCTGCGTTACGCCGACGGCGCCACGATCGCGACGGCCACCCCCTGCATGCCGGACACGCGCGGCGGCGTGCGCCCGATTTTGCGGGCCAGCGCGGCCGGATCGGCCAGCGTGACGCGGCCGCCCTTCCATTGCAGGTCGCCGTCACGGCGCGCCTGCTGGACCATGCGGTTGACATGGACCGAGGTGAGGCCGAGCGCATCGGCCAGCACTTCCTGGGTCAGCGGCAGGTCAAAGGCATTGCCCTGCGCCATCTCGTTACGCGTCAGCCGTTCGTGGAGTTCGAGCAGCAGGTCGGCGATCCGCTCCTGCGCGTTGAGCCGCCCCAGCCGGGTGATCTGCGCCAGCAGATACGCCTCGTCCAGCGCCGCGCTCAGCGCATAGGCACCGGCCAGCGCGGGTGTCTCTTCGATCGACGGCGGGCGGCAGGCGACGACGTCGGTCACCGCGATCACCGTCGCCGCCGCCAGCGGCTGCGGCTGCGCGCTCATCCCGATCAGGTCGCCGGGCAGCAGGAAGCTCATGAACTGGCGGCGGCCGTCCGGCAGCAATCGCACCCGCGCCGCCCAGCCGCGCAGCAGCATCCGCGGCTCGGCGATCGGGCGCCCCTCGCTGGTCAGCTCGCGGCGCGCACGGACCGGATAGGCGCGGGCGACGGCATCCGCCAGGCTGGCGGCGCCAGCGGCGTCGTTCAGACCCAGCGCGGCGAGCCCGACCAGCGCGGGTTCACGTGCCAGCTCGTGCCGAGCGTCTGCGGCGTGCGCGTTGTTGCGGGGCATTGCATATTCTCCTTGGCACCAGACGCTCGACCGCTCGGATGACAGGACGTCGGGGGGTACATCCGGGTGGCGACACACAGCCTACACCAGATTGGGTAATGCCAATCAATATAGTCCTTTACGCCGGATAGCACGGCCGATGCGGCCAAGCGGTGCCCCACCGGGAGGAGCGGCCTGCCAGGTGCTTGACGCGCACCCGCGCCGCCGTCACGATTCGCGCCGCCCATTCGTGCCGCGTCGCGCCGCATCCCCGCGCGCTCACAGCATCGCATCGCCATCGACCAGCGGCACGTCAATAGTGCAGCGCACGCCACCGCCCAGGAATTCCAGCGTCGCCGTCGCATCCAGCCGCCGCGGCAGCGAATCCTCGATCAGCAGCGTGCCGAATCCCTGACGTGCCGGCGCGATCGGCACCGCGGGCACCCCCTTTTCGGTCCAGGCGAGCCGCAGGCGGGGCGCCGTCGCGTCGGTTGCGGCGTCGACCGACCAGCCGATGTCGACCCGCGCGCCGGGCACCTTGAACGCGCCGAACTTGACCGCGTTGATCGCGAGTTCGTGGATGGTCAGGCCCAGCACCTCCGCCACCATCGGCGGCAGCGCAACATCGGGACCGTCCAGCCGTAGCCCGGCCCCCTCCCCCACGCCGACGTTGAGCAATTCGTCGCGGATCAGATTTTCCAGGTCGACGCGCCCGCTGGCGGTCTGCGCCACCACCGATTGCGTGCGCGCCAGCGAATCGAGCCGGCCGCGGAAATGGTCGGCGACCTCGTCCAGCGCGGCACCCGAATCGACCGTCTGCGCGAACACCGACCGTACCACCGTCAGGATGTTGCGCACGCGATACTGCAACTCCGCGACCAGCTCGCGCTGACGATCCTGGAGCAGGCGCAGCTCGCTGACGTCGCTTGCCGCGCCCAGCCAGTGGGTGACGGCCCGCCGGTCATCGCGGACCGGAACCTGGCGGACCAGATACCAGCGATAGCTGCCGTCGCGCTGGCGCACGCGATGCTGATGGGTCAGCGGCTCTCCGCTTGCATAGGCATGGCGGAACGCGCGCTCGCTGGCGGGGGCGTCGTCGGGGTGGATCTGCTCCAGCCAACCCCAGTCGCTGCTTTCGTAGAACGGCTGACCGGTCAGGCGTTGCCACTGGCTGTTGGTGGCAAGGGTGCGCCCTTCGGAATCGGCGCGCCACAGCATGGCCGGCACCAGCTCGAACATGGCATCGCGCATCGCCTCGCTTTCGCGCAAGTGCCGCTCGGCGCGCTGGCGCATCAGCGCCTGGACGATCGCGGGGGCCATTTCCTCCACCATTTCGCGTTCCTCGTCGCGAAACCCGCCCTCGCGGTTGCCCAGCGCGATCAGCCCGATCGTCCGACCACCGTGACGCAGCGGCACGCCCATGAAACTGCGGAGCGGCGGGTGGCCGTCCGGCGTGCCGATCCGGTCGGGGTGGGTCGCCGGATCGTTGGCGATCAGGCTCACCCCGTCGCGCACGACCCGCCCGTGCAGCCCGTGGACATGGAACCCGTTGAGCAGCTTGCCGCGCGGCCATTGTGGATCGTCGCGGGTGAAGGCCGCCCAGCCGCGCTCGCTGATCGCCAGATCGTCGAGCCGGCCGGTCGTGTCGTTCACCTCCCCCATGAAGCTGAACGCGGCGCCGGTGACGTCCTCGGCCACCGCCAGGCACATCTGGCCCAGCGTTTCCTCCGACGAGGCGGACAGCGCCTCGCGGAAGATCCGGTTGATGCCTTCCAGCACCGCATTCTTCCGACGGAGCGCGTCCATCAGGATCGCATGGGGGTATTCCATCCTCGCCACTCCGCCGTCACACATCACCTATCTACGGAAATTTCGTTGATAAATAATGCTTTATCACTGGGCATCGCCCTTTGTAGCGGTACGATAACGATCAAACCATGCGACAATGGCCGCAATGCGCGCCGCGGATTGCGACGGGCGCGCCGCCAGCCCGCCGTGGCTGGCGCCCGGCACCTTCACCAGCGCGCTGGGAACCCCGGCGATGCGCAACGCGGCGTAGTATTGCTCCGCCTCGCTGACCGGCGTGCGATAATCCTCGCTGCCGACCACCACCAGTGTGGGCGTCTTCACATTGCCGACCAGGCTGAGCGGGGAGCGGTTCCAATAGCCCATCGGATCCTCCCACGGCAGCTTGGCGAACCAGTAGCGCGACGTGAACAGCGTGTTGTCCATGGTCAGCGCCTCGCTGATCCAGTTGACGACCGGCTTCTGCGTCGCCGCGGCCTTGAACCGGTTGTTCTTGCCGACGATCCACGCGGTCAGCAGCCCGCCGCCCGATCCGCCGGTGACGAACAGATTGTCGGGATCGGCGGTGCCGTCCGCGATCGCGGCATCCACGGCGGCCATCAGGTCGTCGTAATCCTGCGCCGGATAGGTCTTGTTGATCAGGTTGGCGAATTCCGCGCCATAGGAGGTGGAACCGCGCGGGTTGGTCCACAGCACGGCATAGCCGGCGGCGGCGTACAATTGCATGTCGGTGCCGAAACCGGGGCCGTAGGCGGCATGCGGGCCGCCGTGGATTTCGAGCACCAGCGGCACGCGCTGCCCCGGCCGGCGCCCCGGCGGGGTGGCGATCCACGCATCGATGGAGCGGCCGTCCGGCGCGGTCACCGCGATCTTGCGCACCGGCGCCATCGCCTTGGCCGTCGCCAGCATCGCGTTGAGATCGGTCAGGCGACGCGCCTTGCCGCCGGACCACAGCCACACGTCGGCCGGCGCCTCCGCCCCGCCGCCGGTAAAGGCGACCGCGCCGCCGGTCGAGACCGAGAAGTCGCCGCCGGTGTACGGCCGGTCCAGCCCGCCGCCCTTCAGATTGTCGGCGACCGGCACGACGCGCCCGTCCAGCCCGATCCGCGCCAGCTTGCGCAGGCCATGGTCGTCATAGCTGGCGAACAGGCTGCGCCCGTCGCCGGCCCATTGCGCATCCTCGATCGTGCGGTCGAGCGACGCGGTCAGCGACCGCGGCGCCGCGCCGTCCGCGCCGCCGACGTACAGTTCGCCATTCTCATAGGCGCGGCGCTTGTCGTCGAACCCCACCCAGGCGAGCCGCGTACCGTCCGGCGACCAACGCGCGCCGCCGTCCGGCCCGTCGCGCGTGGTCAGCGTAGTCAACGCACCGGTGGCGACGTCGACGGCATGGACGTCGGTGTTCATCACCTCGCGCTCGGCATCCTTCGCGCGGATCGCGGAAAAGGTGATGCGGCGGCCGTCGCGGCTCCACGACAGCGGGCCTTCGTCGTCGAACCGGCCGAAGGTGAGCTGGCGCGCCGCGCCGCCGTCCGCGCCGACCACGAACAGATGGTCGTAGCCCGGCTTGCGATACCCCGGCCCGTCGTTGCGATAGGTGATGCGATCGATCACCTCCAGCGGCGGCGCCCATTTCGCACCCTCCGGCTTGGCCGGTGCCTTGCCCAGCGTGGCGGCGTCACCCGCGACATTGGCGATATAGGCGATCTGCCGCCCGTCGGGCGACCAGGCGATCGCGCCCGGATCGCCGGGAAAGCTGGTGATGCGCGCCGACACGCCGGTCGCCACCCAGCGCACGAACAGCTGCGCCGCATCGCCGTCGCCCGCGACATAGGCGATGCGCGTGCCGTCCGGCGACCAGCGCGGGTTGCTGCCCGATGCGACCAGCGGCGTCTGCCGCCCGCTGGCCACATCGATCAGCCACAGCGATCCGGCCATGCGATCGGTCATGATGTCGCCGGTACGCCGGACATAGGCGATCTGGCGGCCATCCGGGCTGATCTGCGGATCGCTGGCGATCGACAGGCCGAACAGGTCGGCGCCGGTGAAGCCGCGTACCGGGCCGTCGGCGGTGGCGGCGGCGGGCTGGGACGTCGGCTGGGACGGCGGCTGGCTCTGGGCGAGGACGGGATAGGGGGTCAGCGCGATCAGCGCCACGGACAGAAGGAAACGCACGGTCGATCGGCTCCGGCAAATGGTGACAGCGGTGACCATGGCGCAAGCGCGGCGCAGCGCAAGCGCGATATGACCCGCGGCCCATGACCGTATACCGTTCGATACAGTCGGAAACGATCTGGATCAGCGGCGTTCCGCGATGCAGAACTTCGACGGGCGAATCCGTCTCGATACCGGCTGCCCAGGGGGACTTTCATGAACGACAAACCGGCCTTTACCCTGTCGCGCCGCGGCGCGCTCGTCGGCGGTGCCGCCGCCGCTGCCGCCGGGGCGGTGCCGATCGACGCCGGGGCCGCCCCGGCGCAGCCCGCGCCGCCGGCCGTCCCGGTCCGTTTCACCGTCAACGGCAAGGCGCGCGCACTGGAACTCGATCCGCGCGTCACGCTGCTCGATGCGCTGCGCGAGCATCTGGAGCTGACCGGCAGCAAGAAGGGCTGCGATCACGGCCAGTGCGGCGCGTGCACCGTGATGGTGGAGGGCAAGCGGATCAATTCGTGCCTGACGCTGGCGGTGATGCATGACGGCGACGACATCACCACGATCGAGGGGCTGGGCCGCCCCGGCGACCTCCACCCGATGCAGGCCGCGTTCGTGAAGCATGACGGCTTCCAGTGCGGTTATTGCACCCCCGGCCAGATCATGAGCTCGATCGCGGTGCTGGAGGAGATCAAGGACGGCGTGCCAAGCTACGTCACCGCCGACGTCGCGGGCAAACCCGCGCTGACCGGCGAGGAACTGCGCGAGCGGATGAGCGGCAACATCTGCCGCTGCGCCGCTTATTCCAACATCATCGCCGCGATCGCCGACGTGGCGGGGGCAAAGGACGTCGCATGAAGCCCTTCACCTACGAACGCGCCGCCAGCCCCGCCGCCGCGGCCGCAGCGGTCGCCCGCACGCCGGGCGCCAAATTCGTCGCGGGCGGCACCAACCTGCTCGACCTGATGAAATTGCAGATCGAGACGCCGCGCCACCTGGTCGACGTCAACCGGCTGGGCCTCGACACGATCGAGCCGACCGCCGAGGGCGGATTGCGGGTCGGCGCGCTGGTCCGCAACACCGCGCTGGCCGCCGATCCGCGCGTGCGCCGCGATTACGGCGTGCTGAGCCGCGCGCTGGTGTCGGGCGCCTCTGGGCAGCTGCGCAACAAGGCGACGACCGCGGGCAACCTGCTCCAGCGCACGCGCTGCCCGTATTTCTACGACACCAACCAGCCGTGCAACAAGCGCCAGCCGGGGTCGGGCTGTGCCGCGATCGGTGGGTTCAACCGCAACCTGGCGATCCTGGGCACCAGCAAGGATTGCATCGCCACGCACCCCAGCGACATGGCGGTGGCGATGCGCGCGCTCGACGCGACCGTCGAGACGGTGATGCCCAATGGTCAGGCGCGGCGTATCGCGATCGCCGATTTCCACCGCCTGCCCGGCGGCACGCCGTGGGTGGAAACCGCGCTGGTCGCGGGCGAGATGATCACCGCGGTGACCCTGCCCGCGCCGGTCGGCGGCACGCACATCTATCGCAAGGTGCGCGACCGCTCCTCCTATGCCTTCGCCACCATCTCGGTCGCGGCGGTGCTGCGTCCGACGACCGGGACCGCGCGCTTCGCCTTCGGCGGCCTTGCGCACAAGCCGTGGCGGGTCGAGGCGGCCGAGACCCGCGTCGACGGCGGGGCGAAGGCGATTGCCGCCGCCGCGCTGGCCGGCGCGCAGACCACCGACCAGAATGCATTCAAGGTGCCGCTGGTGGAGCGAACGCTCGCCTCGGTCCTTGCCGAAGGAGCCGCGGCATGAAGTTCGAGACGCCCGCGGGCACCAATCCGATCGACCAGCGCCGCGTGATCGGCAAGCCGACGCCGCGCATCGACGGCCCGCTGAAGGTGACCGGCACCGCGCCCTACGCCTTCGAGCGCAACGACGTCGCGCCCGGCCACGCTTATGGCGTGATCGTCGGCAGCGCGGTGGCCAAGGGGCGGATCGCGCGCATCGATACCGCCGATGCCGAGCGCGCGCCCGGCGTGATCGCGATCGTCACCCGCGAAAACGCCGGCAAGCTGGGCAAGGCGAAGGCGCATACCGCCACGATGCTCGCCGGCCCGATGGTCGAACATTACGATCAGGCGGTGGCGATCGTCGTTGCCGAGACGTTCGAACAGGCACGTGACGCCGCAAAGCGGGTGCGCGTCGACTATGCGCGCGCAAAGGGCCGCTACAATCTGGCCGCGGCGAAGGCCGGCGCGCCGATCGCCCCGGGCGACAAGATGAAGACCGCGGTGGGCGACTTTGCGCGCGCCTTCGCCGCGGCGCCGGTGACGGTCGATGCCACCTATACCACCCCCGACCAGAGCCACACGATGATGGAGCCGCACGCCACCATCGCGGCGTGGGACGGCGACACGGTGACGCTGTGGACGTCGAACCAGATGATCGCCTGGGCGGTGCGCGACATGAGCGAGACGCTGCTGATCCCGAAGGAGAAGATCCGCGTCGTCTCCCCCTATATCGGCGGCGGGTTCGGCGGGAAGCTGTGGGTGCGCTCGGACGCGGTGATGGCCGCGCTGGCCGCGCGCGCGGCGAAGCGCCCGGTCAAGGTGGCGCTGGCCCGGCAGCAGGTGATGAACAACACCACCCACCGCCCCGCGACGATCCAGCGCATCCGGCTGGGCGCGGACAAGACGGGCAAGATCACCGCGATCGCGCATCAGACGTGGTCGGGCGACCTGCCCGGCGGCGGGCCGGAGACGGCGGCCAACCAGACGCAGTTGCTCTACGCCGGCGCCAACCGGCTGACCGAGACCCGGCTCGCGGTGCTCGACCTGCCCGAAGCCAATGCGATGCGCGCGCCCGGAGAGGCGCCGGGGATGATGGCGCTGGAAGTCGCGATGGACGAACTGGCGGAAAAGCTGGGGATGGACCCGGTGCGCCTGCGCGTCATCAACGATACGCAGGTCGATCCCGAAAAGCCCGAACGACCGTTTTCGGACCGCAACCTGGTGCGCTGCCTGGAGGAAGGCGCGCAGCGCTTCGGCTGGTCGCGGCGCAATCCGACGCCCGGCACGGTCCGCGACGGGCGCTGGCTGGTCGGCATGGGCATGGCCGCGGCGTTCCGTAACAACATGAACATGAAGAGCGGCGCGCGTGTCGGCGTCGACCGCAAGGGCGTGGTAACCGTCGCCACCGACATGACCGACATCGGCACCGGCAGCTATACGATCATCGCGCAGACCGCGGCGGAGATGATGGGCGTGCCGCTCGACAAGGTCATCGTCCTGCTGGGCGACAGCCGCTTTCCCGCATCGGCCGGGTCGGGCGGGCAATGGGGCGGCAACAGCTCGACCGCGGGCGTCTATGCCGCGTGCGTCGACCTGCGTCGCCGCATCGCACAGAAACTGGGCTTCGACCCCGATCGCGCCACCTTCGCCGACGGCAAGGTCAGCGACGGCGGGCGCTCGGTCGATCTGGCGAAGGCCGCCGGCGACGAGGGGATCAGCGGCGAGGACACGATCGAGTTCGGACGCCTCAACGACGATTATGCGCAGGCGACGTTCGGCGCGCATTTCGTCGAGGCGGGCGTCGATGCGCACACCGGCGAGATCCGCGTGCGCCGCATGGCGGGCGTGTACGACGCCGGGCGCATCCTCAACCCCGTATCGGCGCGCAGCCAGGTGATCGGCGGGATGTCGATGGGGATCGGCGCGGCGTTGATGGAGGATGCGGTCGTCGATCCGCGCTTCGGCTATTTCGTCAATCACGACTTGGCCGAGTATCACGTCCCCGTGCACCTCGACGTGCCGCATCAGGAAGTGGTGTTCCTCGACACGCTCGACGACAAGACCTCGCCGATGAAGGCCAAGGGCGTCGGCGAACTGGGCCTGTGCGGCGCCGCCGCGGCGGTCGCCAATGCGGTCTACAACGCCTGCGGCGTGCGCATCCGCGACTATCCGCTGACGCTTGACAAGGTGCTGAAGGGGATGGCGCGGGTGTGATCCGGGGCCGGGCGGGCCGCCGTCCGCCCGCCTGGGCGCCGGCCTTCGCCGGAGCACGAACGTTGAACGTCATCCCGGCGAAAGCTGGGATCTTCCGGTGGGCGAGCGCATCGCCCGCTCCACGAAGATCCCGGCCTTCGCCGGGGTGACGTTCTGCTTCCCTCAGTCGACGAACGCGCGCTCGATCACGAACTGGCCGGGGTTGGCGTTCGACCCTTCGGTCAGCCCCGCCGCTTCCAGGATGCCGGCGGTTTCGCGGATCATCGCGGTCGATCCGCACAGCATCACGCGGTCGGTTTCCGGGTTGAAGCGCGTATCGCCGACCAGCGGCGCGCCGAACAGCCGGCCGTCTTCGATCAGCGTGGTGATCCGGCCCATGGTGTGGAATTCCTCGCGCGTGACGCACGGCAGGTAATGGAACTGCTCGGCGGCCTGGTCGGACACCAGCGGATCGTCGGCCAGCCGCTCGCTGAGCATGTCGTGCCACGCCAGATCGTCGACGCGGCGCACGCCGTGGACGATCACCACCTGCTCGAACCGCTCATAGGCTTCCGGATCGCGCGCGACGCTCAGGAAAGGAGCCAGCCCCGTACCGGTCGACAGCAGGAACAGCCGCTTGCCGCCCAGCAGCGCATCGAGCACCAAAGTGCCGGTCGGCTTCTTGCCCATGTACAATTGGTCGCCGGGCTTCACCGCCTGCAACCGGCCGGTCAGCGGGCCGTCCGGCACCTTGATCGACAGGAATTCCAGCTCCTCGGCCCAGGACGGGCTGGCGATCGAATAGGCGCGCATCACCGGCTTGGGCGGCTTGCCCGCCACCCCTTCGCCCTCACCGGGCAGGCCGATCATCACGAACTCGCCCGAGCGGAAGCGGAACGACGCCGGCCGCTCGACGGCGAAGCTGAACAGATGCTCGTTCCAGTGGCGCACCCACTTCACGGCCACGGTCTGGAACGCGGCATTTTCCGGGATCAGGACGGGCGCGCCCGCATCGATGCTCACTTCTGTCTATCTCCATCGCGGCAACCGTCGCGACGGCCAATGGCCCGCGGCTGCCCAATTCACGAGCGTGCCGATGGCCGCTGCGCCGATCCACCGCAAGAAACGCTTGGCTTGGCGGATGCAAGCATTTTTTGCGAACAGGTCGCAGCGCCTTTCGCCGTCCACCGTCGTTGCGCGCGCGGCGATGTTCCCCATATTCCCCCATATGGCGATCCAGATCCGCACCAGCCTTGCCGAGCCCGAAACCGGCGACAGCTTCGTCCCGCACCGGCCGCAGCGCCCCGACAAGGTGGAGGGCGGCAAGCCGTTCAAGCTGGTCAGCGACTATCAGCCGTCGGGCGACCAGCCGACCGCCATCGCCGAGCTTGTCGGCGCCGCGCGGCAGGGGGAGCGCGACCAGGTGCTGCTGGGCGTCACCGGTTCGGGCAAGACCTTCACCATGGCCAAGGTGATCGAGGCGTTGCAGCGCCCCGCGCTGATCCTGGCGCCGAACAAGATCCTGGCCGCGCAATTGTACGGCGAGTTCAAGAGCTTCTTCCCCGAGAACGCCGTCGAATATTTCGTCAGTTACTACGACTATTACCAGCCGGAGGCGTATGTCCCGCGCTCCGACACCTATATCGAGAAGGAAAGCTCGATCAACGAGGCGATCGACCGGATGCGCCATTCGGCGACGCGATCGCTGCTGGAGCGCGACGACGTGCTGATCGTCGCATCGGTATCGTGCCTGTACGGCATCGGATCGGTCGAAACCTATTCGGCGATGATCTTCGATCTGAAGAAGGGCCAGTCGGTCGACCAGCGCGAGATCGTGCGCAAGCTGGTGGCGTTGCAATACAAGCGCAACGACGCGGCGTTCCAGCGCGGCAATTTCCGCGTCAAGGGCGACAATCTGGAAATCTTCCCGTCGCATTATGAGGACAGCGCGTGGCGCGTGTCGTTCTTCGGTGACGAGATCGAGGATATCGTCGAATTCGACCCGCTGACGGGGAAGAAATCCGCGAGCCTGTCGTCGATCCGCGTCTATGCCAATTCGCACTATGTCACCCCCGGCCCGACGCTGAAGCAGGCGAGCGAGGCGATCCGCCACGAACTGACCGAGCGGCTGAAGGAGCTGGAGGCGGAGGGCAAGCTGCTGGAGCGCCAGCGGCTGGAGCAGCGCACGCATTTCGACCTGGAGATGATCGCCGCGACCGGCAGCTGCAACGGGATAGAGAATTACAGCCGCTTCCTGACCGGGCGCCTGCCCGGCGAACCGCCGCCCACGCTGTTCGAATATCTGCCCGAAAACGCGCTGCTGTTCGTCGACGAAAGCCACCAGACGGTGCCGCAGATCGGCGCGATGGCGCGCGGCGACCACCGGCGCAAGATCACGCTGGCCGAATACGGCTTCCGCCTGCCCAGCTGCATCGACAACCGCCCGCTGCGCTTCAACGAATGGGACGCGATGCGCCCGCAGACGGTGTGCGTGTCGGCGACGCCGGGGTCGTGGGAAATGGAACAGGCCGGCGGCGTCTTCGCCGAACAGGTGATCCGCCCGACCGGGCTGATCGACCCGCCGGTGGAAATCCGCCCGGTCGAGGAACAGGTGCAGGATTGCATCGTCGAATGCCGCGCGACCGCCGAAAAGGGGTTCCGCACGCTCGTCACCACGCTGACCAAGCGGATGGCCGAGGACCTGACGGAGTATATGCACGAGGCCGGGGTGCGCGTGCGCTACATGCACTCCGACGTGGAGACGCTGGAGCGGATCGAGCTGATCCGCGACCTGCGGCTGGGGGTGTATGACGTTCTGATCGGCATCAACCTGCTGCGCGAGGGGCTGGACATCCCGGAATGCGGGCTGGTGTGCATCATGGATGCCGACAAGGAAGGGTTCCTGCGTTCCGAAACGTCGCTGATCCAGACGATCGGGCGCGCGGCGCGCAACGTCGAGGGGCGCGTGATCCTCTACGCCGACCGCATCACCGGCAGCATGGAGCGCGCGATGAACGAAACCGCGCGCCGCCGCGAAAAGCAGGAGGCGTACAACCGCGAACACGGCATCACCCCGACCACGATCCGCCGCAACATCGGCGACATCATCGCGCACGTCGCCTCGCAGGATCAGGTGACGGTCGAGATCGACGAGCATCGCCCGCACATGGTCGGCCACAATCTGCGCGCCTATATCGAGGAGCTGGAGAAGAAGATGCGCAAGGCCGCATCGGATCTGGAGTTCGAAGAGGCCGGTCGCCTGCGCGACGAAATCCGCCAGCTGGAACAGGAAGAGCTGGGCCTGCCGGTCGAGCAGCACAAGGCGCCGGTGATGGGGCGCAGCAACGAAGGCAAGCCGGGCACGCGCAAGACCCGCTTCGGCAAGACCCAGCGCAAGTTCGGCGGCGCGCGCGGGGCGCGGTGACGCGCATCAGCCTGCGTTCAGCCGGATCGCGGTAGCGTGGGTGTTATGTACGCAGCGCCACGCCAGGAACGGATCGGATCGGCGGTCGCCGCCGGGGTGCTGACCACGGCGATCGGCTGGGCGCTGCTCAACGGGCTGGCCGGTGGGATGATGCGCGCTCCGCTCGACGAAGGCCTCGCGATCTTCCGCGTCGCCCCGCCACCGCCGCGCCCGGCGGAAAAGGTGGTGCCGAAGAAGACGGCGGTGTCACGCCCGTCGGGTCGCGCGGCGCCGCCCAATATCCGGTCGCAGGCGACGCAGGTCGCCGCGCCGCGGCCGATCGTCGTCGTGCCCCTGCCCCCGCCCCCGATCACCGTCGCGCTCAAGCCGTTCGCGGGCGATGACGCGACGCAGGGCGCGACCACGCGCGTCGGCCCCGGGACGGGCGCCGGCGGCGTGGGCGACGGCACGGGGAGCGGCGGCTGGGGTGACGGCGATGGCGGCGGGATGGACGAGACGCCGCCGGTGCATATCCGCGGGCGGCTGCGCGATGCCGATTATCCGGGGGATGTCGGCGAGGCGGGCTTCCAGGGCACCGTGTCGGTCAAGTTCCTAGTGTGGGTCGACGGGCGGGTACGCGACTGCGCCGTTACCCGGTCGAGCGGCAATGCGACGCTGGACGCCACCACCTGCCGCCTGATCGAGCAGCGCTTCCGCTACCGCCCGTCACGCGATGCGGACGGACGCGCGGTGCCGGCGTGGATCGTCGAGAACCATCAATGGGTGATCGAGCCGGATCGTTGAGGGCGCTTACCGATCGCCGGACGGCTCGTCCTCCGGCTCGGCATCGATCGTCTGCGGCGGATTGGTGTTGCCCTTGTCGGGCGAATCGGGATCGGTCAGCAATTCCTCGACCGCTTCCTGCATCGCATTGTCGCCGTCGCGCTTTGTCGTCGTCATCGTACCGCTCCTCACCCGACCGCCAGATTCTCGCCGCCGACCTGATAGTAACTGGCGACGCGATCGGCATAGGATTGGTCGAACACCGGTGCGTTGTTCGCCCAGCTCGGTCCACCTTCCAGCATCCGCCTGTCGATCGTCACGACGAAGCCGTCGCGCACCGGATCATATTGCAGCAGCGAGAAGGGCAGCGGGTAGAAGCTCTTGCCCATGCCCAGAAAGCCGCCCAGGCTCAGCACCGCGTGCGTCGTGCGCCCCGACCCCTTGTGGACCATGAAGGCATGGACCGACCCCAGGTGATCGCCGTCGCGGCTGTCGACCTTCATCGTTTCGGAAAGATTGGCCTGCACCAGGATCTGGGTCGGCGTGGCGTCGGACATGAAACCTCCGGCTGTCGAACTTGCGATGGATCAAACCGCCGGCCCGCCGCGCCGGTTCCGCGACGGGGCGTGGCCGCAGCGGTTGAGCCGTGCGGGGCGATCCGGCATAGCGCGGGGGGTGACCCGCTTTCCGCCCGCCCGCCCCTCCCTTCGCTACAAGGCCGCGCCGATCCTCGCCGCGTTGATCGCCGCGGGGTGCGTGCCCCGCACCGAACCGACGCCCGCCCCGGCGCCGCGCCCCGTGCCGGTTCCCGCGCCGGCACCGTCGCCCACCCCGGCCGCCGACTGGCAGGACTGGCCATGGACGCCTGGCACCTGGACCTATGACCGCGACGCGCGCGGCAGCCGCGCGCTGTACGGCGCGGCGGGCGCGGATGCGGCGGTGGTGGTGCGCTGCGATCGCGGCGCGCGCGCGCTGTACCTGTCGCGCGCGGGCCGCGCGACCGGCGCCTTCACGATCCGCACCACCAGTATGACGCGCGCGCTGGCGGTGCAGCCGACCGGCGGCGCGCTGCCCTATGTCGCGGTGCGGCTGGCGGCCGACGACCGGCTGCTGGATGCGATGATCTTCTCCCGCGGGCGGTTCACGATCGAGCAGCCGGGCACCGCGCCGACGGTGCTGCCGCCCTGGGCGGAGCTGGCGCGGGTAGTGGAGGATTGCCGCGGCTGAGGCAGCGTCGACGAGGGGCGGGAGAATCGTCGAAACGCGCGCATAATACAAGACTTGCATGCACGCCCCGAACCCCTCACATTGGACCTGCGATCTTCAGATCGCGCTCGTTATCAACCAGCGAAAGGAGGTGATCCGATGTCTCATGGTTCAGCAATGGGGTCGGTTCAGTTCGTTCGGGGGACGCGCTTCTGACAGGTTGATCGTCGTGGGGGGTATCCTCCCCCGGTAACACGGCGATCGATATGTCGGAGGCCTGCATGGTCTCCCGGGCTGGAGCTCTCCGGCCGCTGACCATGTTTAGGGGTTGTCGGGCGCCCGTCAGCGGGCGTTCGGCAACCTCTTCTCATATGTGGTTCCGATGGCCCCGCCTGGGCCGGTCGATGATCCTCGCCCCGGTCCCTTCCACGTCGCTCAAGAGAGCACTGTTCCGGGGTCTACCGATCCGCGCCAACATCCCTTACCCGTATCAGGCACGGTGGATGCGGGAACACGTCCGGCATGACGGGAAGAGCGCCGGGACGGCCTTACAACGTGCCGATCATCTCCGTCAGCACCTCCAGGCACGATACCCCCAGTTGCGCCGATCGCTCGCCGCTCCAGCCGAAGGTCGCGTCCGGGTTCGGATCGTGGTCCTTGAACGGCATCTCCAGCGTCACCGATACCGCGCCGAACCGCTCGGCCAGCTGGTTGGTCGACATCGACAGGTTGGCCTTGCCCGGTGCGGCCTTGTCATAGCCCTTCTCGGTCTGGAAATCGGCGGTATGCGCCGCCAGCCGCCGGCCGAAGTCGGTGAACAACGCGCCCTGCCGCTCGGTCCACGACGGGATGCCTTCGAACCCGGCGATGAAATTGGCCGCGATCGCCTCGTCGCCATGGACGTCGAGCGCGAAGTCGACGCCGGTGCGATCCATTTCCGCCAGCACGCACAATACCTCGGGCGACCGCTCGGCGCTGGGCGCGTGCCATTCGCGGTTCAGGTTCACCCCTGCCGCATTGGTACGCAGATGCCCGCGGCGGGTGCCGTCGGGGTTCATGTTGGGCACGACATGCACCGTCGCCGCCGCCAGCAGCGGCGCGGCCGCATCGCTGGTCAGCCAGTCGAGCGCGCCGTCCATCCACCATTCGGCCATCGATTCGCCCGGATGCTGGCGCGCATACAGCCACACCTGCTTGGCGCCGGCGCCGATGCGCAGGTAATCGATCGCCTGCCCGTCCAGCGTCTGCCCCAGTTCGCGGTGCGTGACGCCGGGGCGCGCGGCGATCCGCGCGACCAGCCGGGCGTGCTGTTCCATCGTATAGGGCGCGAAATAGGCGAACCACGCCAGGTCGCCGCCGGTCGCCGGCCAGTCAAATTCCAGCACGCCGTCGGCGTAGCGCGTGTCGATCATCGGCCAGCCCACCAGATCGGTCGACGCGCGCGTGCGATAGCCGGGCCAGCCGAACGGATAGGCACTTTGCCCCGCGTTCACGATGCGGAACGTCGTGGGCTTCCCCGCCAGCCCGGCGGCGCGGAAATAGAACCACTGGTAGAAATCCGACTTGTGATCGCGAACGATCTCCACGTCGCAGCGGCGCGTCGCCCCCGAATCGTCGATCGCGACGACGCGGATGTTCCCGCCATCGAAGGCGGCATTGATGGTCAGGGTCATTTCACCTCGATCGTCCGGCCCGATTCGCCGGGAAAGTCCTTGAACAGCGCCGACGCCAGCCGCGCGGCGACCGATGCGACGTCGGCGTCGGGGGCGCTGGTGTCGGTCAGCGACTGCGCCTGCCCTTCCCAGATCGCGTCGCCGCCCTGCCGGATGCGCACCGCCAATTCGGTGACGATCGCGCCGCGGCCGGCCCCGCCGCCGCCGACCGGGAAGCTGACCCCGCCGCCGACACCGCCGCCGCTGCGCCACCCGCCGCCGCCGACGCCCCCGCCCAGCCCGATCGTGATCGGCGAGCGGCGCGGCGGCAGCGCACGGTCGGTGCGCGTGAAGCCGACGGTGACGATGAACTGCGCCGTGGCGCCGGGCGCGGGGTTGGTGAAGCCCAGCTTCAGCAGCTCCGCCTGCACCGCCGCGGCATAGGTCTTGTACTCCAGGCTCGCCGATGCCGCGCCCTGCAGTGGCTCGACCGAGACCGTCCCGCGCTGTTTCACCGCATCGTAATGGAAGCGCGTCGCCTCCACCGGGAAACGTTGCGGCCCGGTGGCGCAGGCGGACAGCGCCAGCGCGGCGGTCAACGGGAACAGGACGGCACGACGCATGGACTACCCCGTATCAATGCGGTCGGCGCCGCCAGCCGGCACCGCCGCGATGGCGATCGTTTCGACATAGCAACGCGCCGGTCCGCCGCAAGGTCCCCATGTGCCGGACGGTCGTCGATCGCCCCGGACGGGCGCGACGCCCGGTTGACTTTGCGGGCGCTGCTCTCTACGCGCCGCGCTTCACGATTTACCTGAAGAAGCCATCCCATGAAGATCCGCAACAGCCTCAAGTCGCTCAAGGACCGTCATCGCGACAACCGCGTGATCCGCCGCCGCGGCCGCACCTATGTCATCAACAAGACCAACCGCCGGTTCAAGGCGCGCCAGGGCTGATCAGCCCGCGCGGTGACTGACGGCACGATGCCGACGTCGGTGATCTTCGACGTCGGGCACGTCCTGTACGACTGGAATCCCCGGATTCTCTACGAGCGCCTGTTCGATGACGAACAGGCGCTTGACGTGTTTCTGGATACGGTCGCGACGAAGGACTGGCATTTCCAGCACGACGCCGGCCGCCCCTTCGCCGAAACGTCCGCCGAACTGAGCGCGCGCCACCCCGAACATGCCGCGATGATCGCGCTGTGGGGCCCACGCTTTTCGGAGCAGATCCCCGGTCCGATGCCGGGGATGGTGGCGCTGGTCGACGAACTGGACGCCGCGGACGTACCACTGTTCGCGATCACCAATTTCTCGGGCGAGTTCTTCGCGCCGTTCCGCGCGCGAGAGGCGGCGATGTTCGACCGGTTCCGCGACATCGTCGTGTCGGGCGACGAAAAACTGGTGAAGCCCGATCCGGCGATCTTCCGGCTGGCGCTGGACCGATTCGGGCTGCGCGCGGAACAGGCGTATTTCGTCGACGACAATGCGGCGAACGTCGCGGCGGCGCAGGCGCTGGGCATCCGCTCGCACCTGTTCCGCGGGTCGGAGCCACTGCGTGCGGAGATGGTGGCGCTTGGGCTGCTTGATCAGAACGCCAGGGCGAGCGCCGCGACGAGCGCCAGCACGCTGGGGTAGAAGGTCAGCGCGAAGCCGAAGGCGCGCGCGCCGGCGCCGTGGCGATAGCCACCGTAGAACATCACGCGCCCCGCCACGAACAGCCCCACCAGCACCGCGACCGGCACGGCGGAGCGATCGAACGCCGCCGTGAGCGCGAGGTGCGCGCCGATCGCCAGCACGCTTTGCTCCAGCGTGTTCTGCAACATCGATCGCGCCGCGGCCACCGCAGGCGACGCAGGGCCGGCGGCGGCAATGTCCTGCACCGAGAAGAAGCGCCGCCGCGCGACGTCACCGATCGCCGCGGCGAGGCACAGCAGCACGAACAGATCGGCGCGCAGTGTCGCCTGCAACCGATCCGCGAACGGCACCGACGCGCCCGCGCGCGCGAAGGCAAATCCAAGCAGCGCAAGCGCGGTCAGCAACGCCGCGGCCATCGCGGCCGCGACACGGCATTGTTCGCGGCGGAAGGGCTCGGTCGTCATCGCGGAGTAGACTGGCACGCGGCGCCGCGCGGGTACAGGGGGCAAGCGCCCCGCCGCCGCGACGCGGGACGATCCCGCCGCCAAAGGCGGTTTGGGTAACGCGGGCGCGACCGTGTCAGGAACCGCCTGCGCAATCGATCGCTGTGCCCCGACACGATCGGAGAAACGGGCATGGACGACGCGCGCATCTGGGCTTTCGAGGAAAGCCTGTGGACCGCCGATGCGGCGCAGTATCGCGAGGCGATCGACGAAGCGTGCCTGATGGTGCTGCCCACGCCACCGTTCGTCATGGCGGGTGACGGCGCGGTCGACGCGGTCGGGGCGACGCCACGCTGGGACCGCGTCGCGCTTGCGGACCGGCGCGTCGCACGCCCGCAGGAGGGGTTGATCGTCGTCGCCTATACCGCGACTGCCGAACGCGCGGGCCACGACGATTATGTCGCACACTGCACGTCGACCTATCGCCGCGTCACGCACAAGGACTGGCGCGTGATCCAGCACCAGCAGACCCCGCCGCTGGCCGCGGGCGCGCGCGCCGCCTGAACCAGGCGGGTGACGTGGGCCTCATCGGCGCCCGTCACCCGTCACATCGTCACTCCGCGGCGACGCCCGCGCGGCTGAACATGTCGCCGGTCTCGGCCGGATCCTCGTTCGCGGCCTTCGCGCCCTTCGCCTTGCGGCGCTTGTCGAAGGCGTCCCAGACGTCGTTCCACTGCCCCTTGGTCGCGGCCTTCGAATATTCGGTGGCACGCGTCTCGAAGAAATTGGCATGCTCGACGCCATTGAGCAGCGGGGTCAGCCACGGGATCGGATGCTCGTCGATCATATAGATCGGCTTCAGCCCCAATTGCCCCAGCCGCCAGTCGGCGATGTAGCGGATATACTTCTTGATATCCTTGGCGGTCATGCCGTTGACCGGCCCCATCTCGAACGCCAGGTCGATGAACGCATCCTCCAGCCGGATCGTCGTCTGACACTGGTCGGCGATATCGTCCTTCACCGCCTTGGTCAGGCAGTTGCGCTCCTTCACGAAGGCGTGGAACAGCCGGATGATCCCCTCGCAATGCAGGCTTTCGTCGCGGACCGACCAGGACACGATCTGCCCCATGCCCTTCATCTTGTTGAAGCGCGGGAAGTTCATCAGCATCGCGAACGACGCGAACAGCTGCACACCCTCGGTAAAGCCGCCGAACATCGCCAGCGTGCGGGCGATATCCTCATCGGTATCGACGCCGAAGTTCTGGAGATAGTCGTGCTTGTCCTTCAGCTCGGCATATTCCAGGAACGCGCCATATTCGCTTTCCGGCATCCCGATCGTGTCGAGCAGGTGCGAATAGGCGGCGATATGCACCGTCTCCATGTTGCTGAACGCGGTCAGCATCATCTTGATCTCGGTCGGCTTGAACACGCGGCCGTATTTCTCGTGGTAGCAATCCTGCACCTCGACGTCCGCCTGGGTGAAGAAGCGGAAGATCTGCGTCAGCAGGTTGCGTTCGTGATCGGTCAGCTTCTGCGCCCAGTCGCGGCAATCCTCGCCCAGCGGCACCTCCTCGGGCAGCCAGTGCAGCTGCTGCTGGCGCTTCCAATATTCATAGGCCCAGGGATATTCGAACGGCTTGTACTGCTTGGATGCTTGAAGGAGGGACATCGAACTACTCCGGGGTAAATCTCTGGAAGTCTTGAAGGAAACGGCCGATCAGGGGGCGGCGCTCCATTGCCACATCGCCCAGGCGCTCATCGCCAGCGTGCTGCCGCCCGCGACGGTCATGACGCCGACCATGCGATAGACATAGACGCGCGCCGGCCCCTGCGGGTGGCGCAATTGCAGCAGCAGCCACAGCCCGACCAGCACCAGCACCGCGGCGACCGCGAACATGATCGCGCTTTCGAGCGGCAGCGTGGCGAGCGTCATGCCACCAACTCCCGTCCCGCGCGTTGCGCCAGCGGACACACCCCCGAAGGAGAATGACGATGGCCGATGCCAGCCAGATCAAGGAACATGCCAAGGTGATCGGTGCGGACGGCGTGCATGTCGGCACCGTGGACCATGTCGACGGCGACCGCATCAAGCTGACCAAGGACGACAGCCCGCAGACGCAGGACGGCCAGGGCGCCCGGCATCACTATATTCCGCTCGGCTTGGTCGCCGAGGTGGAGGGCGACACCGTCCGCCTGTCCGCGACCGCGCAGAACGCGCAGGACATGTTCGAAGAGGCGGAATAGCCGCGTCATTCCCTCTCCCGGCGGGAGAGGGAGGGAGGCCCGCAGGGCCGGAAGGGTGAGGGCGTCGCGGTTCATGCCGCGACGCCCTTTTCCTTGGCCGCGGCACCCTCAGCCTCCCCATGCTGCGCATAGGCCCCTTCCTTCTCCCGCAGGGAGAAGGAGATGCACGCCACAACGCCGTCGATGTTCTGCATCACGTCACGGTTGGTGAAGCGGATCGTGCGGAATCCTGCCTGTCGCAGCATGGCGTCGCGCCGCGCATCATAGGGCGCGGCATCGGCATGGGTATCGCCGTCCACTTCGATCACCAGTCGTTCCGAAAAACACAGCATGTCGGCGAAATAGGGTCCAACCGGCGCCTGATGACGCCATTTGAGATGCGGAAAGGCGGCACGCAGCGCGCGTAGCAGGCGCCGTTCAGGAGCGGGTGCGCCGCGACGTAGCGACCGGGCGCGGTCGACGGTGCCGGCGGGCTGGTGATCGTAAAGCCTCACCGTCTTTGCTCCCCTACTCACCCTCACCCTTCCCACCCGGCTGCGCCGGGCGGGCCCCTTCCCTCTCCCGACGGGAGAGGGAGGGAGGCGCGCAACGCCGGAAAGGTGAGGGTGACCCGCTCACCGGTGTCGGCCGTCAGATGCGACCGCTCCGCCACCTCACTGACACGCCAGGCATTCGTCGTAGTCGGTGCTCTCGCCGAATTCGTACTTCGGCTTCTCGATCGTATTGTCGTTCTCCACCCCGCCCGCGAAGCCGGCGCGCTGCACCGACTTGGAACGCAGGTAATAAAGCGACTTGATGCCCAGTTCCCAGGCGCGGAAATGGAGCATCAGGAGATCCCATTTCTCGACGTCCGCCGGGATGAACAGGTTGAGCGACTGCGCCTGGTCGATGAACGGCGCGCGATCGCCGGCCAGTTCCAGCAGCCACCGCTGGTCGATCTCGAACGAGGTCTTGTAGCAATCCTTCTCTTCCTGGCTGAGGAAGTCGAGGTGCTGGACCGAGCCGCCATGCTCCAGGATCGAATTCCACACCGCGTCGGAATTCTTCGACTTTTCGGACAGGAGCTTTTCCAGATACGGGTTCTTGACCGCGAAGCTGCCCGACAGCGTCTTGTGGGTGTAGATGTTCGCCGGGATCGGCTCGATGCACGCGCTGGTCCCGCCGCAGATGATGCTGATCGACGCGGTCGGCGCGATCGCCATCTTGCACGAGAACCGCTCCATCACGCCGACGTCGGCGGCGTCGGGGCACGGCCCGCGCTCCGCCGCGAGCGTCATCGACGCCTGGTTCACCTGCGCGTTGATGTGCTTGAACATCCGCAGGTTCCAGCTCTTGGCCATCGCGCCTTCGAACGGCAGCCCGCGCGCCTGGAGGAAGGAGTGGAAACCCATCACCCCCAGTCCGACCGACCGCTCGCGCGCGGCGGAATAGGCGGCACGCTCCATCCCCGGTTCGTGGCGGTCGATGTAGTCCTGCAGCACGTTGTCGAGGAAGCGCATCACATCCTCGATGAAGCCCTTCTCGTCCTTCCACTCGTCCCAGGTTTCCAGGTTGAGCGACGACAGGCAGCACACTGCGGTGCGATCGTTGCCCAGATGGTCGCGGCCGGTGGGCAGCGTGATCTCGCTGCACAGGTTCGACGTCGACACCTTCAGCCCCAGCTCGCGGTGATGCCGGGGCATGGAATTGTTCACATGGTCGGCGAAGACGATGTACGGCTCGCCGGTCGCCAGCCGGGTTTCGACCAGCTTCTGGAACAGCGCGCGCGCATCCACCTTGCCGCGCACGGTCTGGTCCTTGGGGCTCTTCAGCTCCCATTCGGCGCCGTCGCGCACCGCTTCCATGAAGGCGTCGGGGATCAGCACGCCGTGGTGGAGGTTCAGCGCCTTGCGGTTGAAATCGCCCGACGGCTTGCGGATCTCGAGAAATTCCTCGATCTCGGGATGCGAGATGTCGAGGTAGCAGGCCGCCGAACCGCGGCGCAGCGAGCCTTGCGAGATGGCGAGCGTCAGGCTGTCCATCACGCGCACGAACGGGATGATCCCGCTGGTCTTGCCATTGAGGCCGACCGGCTCGCCAATACCGCGCACATTGCCCCAATAGGTGCCGATCCCGCCCCCGCGCGAGGCGAGCCAGACATTCTCGTTCCAGGTGTCGACGATGCCGTTCAGGCTGTCGGGCACCGAATTGAGGTAGCAGCTGATCGGCAGCCCGCGCCCGGTGCCGCCGTTCGACAGCACCGGCGTCGCCGGCATGAACCACAGTTTCGAGATGTAATCGTAGATGCGCTGCGCATGCGCCGCATCGTCGGCATAGGCGCTGGCGACGCGCACGAACAGGTCCTGGAAGCTTTCGCCCGGCAGGAGATAGCGGTCCTTCAGCGTCTCCTTGCCGAAATCGGTCAGGAGCGCGTCGCGCCCGTGATCAACCTCGACCGGATAGGGCTTGCCCAGCGCGCCCTTGGTCGCCTCTGCGGCGGCGTCACCCGCGGTCGCCGCCTCGATCGTGTCGGTGGTCATCGCCTCGCCGTCCGTCCCTCTGAAATCCATGTTCGCACCGCTCCCGCGTTCCCGTACCGTTCCGGCGAATCGATGACGAAGCACCGACTCTAACAGGGCAAACCGTTGAGAACAAACCGTGATCGCCGGTCATCCCGGCGGCGGCCTCCGCGCGTGACCCCGATATGGGGCCGCCGACGCCGTTCTACCATAACTTGGGTTCGCCCCCGAACCGAACCTCTACAGATTGTGGCAGATCGGCGGGGCAGGCAAGTCGGTAAAAATGGCCGTTACCGGACCTTACGCACCGAACGGCGCGCCATCGCCGTCGCGCGGAGTCAGCGACGCACGGACTTCCGCGGGGTTCGCCGATTGCAAGAGAACGTCACGCGAACAAAAATATTTTCATCCCGCGGCCAACCGGCGCTGCGATACGGCGGGCCGCACGGACATGACCCCGCCGCACGACACGTCGCCCCGGCGAAGGCCGGGGCCTCATGCGGCTCCTGCGGCGCGCCATCTCCGGGAGATCCCGGCTTTCGCCGGGATGACGTTTGGTTGGAGAGAGGATCGGCCTAGCGCCGAAGCGGCGCCTCGGCCCCCGCGAAATAGCGCGCGAGCGGCTCGACCATGTCGTCCGGGATGCGCCGCGCGATTACCGCCATCGCGTCCTGCGGCTGGCGCGCGTCGATCGTCTTGTCGTCGTGCCGCCACTGCCGCAGCCGCTGCGCCAGATAGGATGCGCGCTGCCCGGCGAGCACCGGCTGCGCCTTGCCCGGCGCGTGACAGCCGGCGCAGGCGGGCAGCTGACGTTCGGGCAGACCGCGCGTCACGATCGTGCGCACACGCTCGTCGCCACCGGCGGGAACGGCATCGCCCAGCCCCGGCAGCGCCGCGAAATGCCGCGCCAGCGCGCGCCGGTCCTCCGGCGTCAGCGTCGCGGCGGCGTTGGCCATCACCGCGCTGGCGCGCGCGCCGCTCGCGTAATCGCGCAGCGCCCGTTCCAGATAGCGCGGGTCCTGCCCGCCCAGCACCGGTATGTCGCCCTGCCCGCGCCCGCGCCCGTCGGCGCCGTGGCACGCGACGCAGCCCGCCAGCACATCGCCGCCCAGCGCGCGCGGGTCGGTGGTGCCCGCCCCCGTCGCCATCCCGCTGAGCGCGCGATATTGCGCGGGCGACAGCGCCGGCAGGCGGCGCAGGAACGCGACCATCCGCCGGATCTCGTCGTCGCGGCCCGCCGCGCCCCAGGCGGGCATCCCGGTGAACTTCACCCCGTGGCGCAGGATGTAGAACAACTGCGCGTCGGTCCATTTGTCCTTCAGCGCCGCGTCGGTCAGGTCGGGCGCGGGCGGCGTCGCCTTCTGCATCACCGGCGACGGGCGCTGCCCCGGCGCGCCGTGGCAGGTGGCGCAGGCGGCGGCGAAATGCCCCGCCGCGCTGACCAGCTGGCCGTCGGTGGCGATCACATCCTCGGGTGAATCGAACCAGGCGTGGGTCTTCACCGAATTGCGCATCGTCCAGTGCAGGAACCAGTCGCTGATCGCCCAATGCCCGGACGAGGCGGCGATGTTGAAGATGCCCGACCAGGCGAACAGCAGCCCCGCCGCCGCCAGCCCCGCCAGGACGGCCGCGATACGCTTCCACGTCAGCCGGATCGTCATGCCGCCCTGCGTCCTTTCAGGATCGTGCCGAGCAGCCACAGCCCGCCCAGGCAGTAACTCGCGCCGCCCACCACCAGCATCACCACCCCGCCCAGCGCCTGGTCGGCCAGCGCGTCCAGCCCCGGTGCGGGGTGCATCGCCATCATCATGTACAGCGGCCGGCCCGCCAGCCCGATCAGCACGCCCAGCAGCGTCATGTGCATCGACGTGACCAACAGCGCCGCCACCCCCGCCGCCGGCTGCGCCAGCGCCGATCGCCACAGCGCGATGCCGACGCCCAGAAACAGCGCCTGTTCGACCAGCGCGACCGCGAGATGCGCGTCGGCCAGCGCGCGCAGCGCGGGCGCGTGCCACGCCCAGACGATCGCGAACTCCGCCATCGCCCAGCCCAGCGGCGCGCCCGCCGATCCGCCGCGCGCGGGCGCGCCGAGCGCGATCAGCGGCGCGGCGATCGCGACGGCGGCCATATGCGCCATCATATGCCCGGTCATCCCCAGCCCGGCGACCGCCAGCACCGCCGACAGCGCGGCGACGATCCAGCCCGCCGCGCTCACCGGCAGTCCGTCAGCATCAGCGCCGGCGCGGCGGTGAACACCACCGCGACGAAGCTCAGCCCCGCCAGCAGCAGTGTCGACTTGGCGATGAAGCGCAGCCGGTCGATATCCGTGCCCTCATCATGCGGGGGCGGGTCGCCGGGGGTGCGCGACTGGACCCAGGCGATCGCGCCGGCCGCGACGATGATCGCCAGCGCCGCGCCCGTGCCGATCACGAACGCGGTGGTGAAGCGCGGGAACTGCCCCAGCTTCGCGCAACTGACCGACACCCACAGGTAACAGAACAGGAAATGCACCGCCCAGACGGTCGGCGGCACGATCAGCGTCCACAATGTGACGCGCAGCGCCAGGATGCGGGCGCGCAGGCCGCGGGGGCGGTCGCCCTCCCGGCTTTCGTGGGGCGGACTCTCGTTCTTCACGATCCCGCCCCCGGAAACAGCCCGATCGTGGCGTAGGTGACGATCGCGGTCAGCGCCATGAAATGGTGATAGACGGTGATGTTGCGGACATCGGCGTCGTAGCGCGGGGTCATCCGCCCGGCGATGCTGCGCGCCAGCGTGTACAGCTGCATGATCGCGCCGACGCCATTGTGCGCGACGGTCCAGATCACCAGCGTCCACACGATCGCGGGATAGACGTGGAGCGAGGGTTCCAGCCCCGTCGTCATCGGCCCCGCCAGCCCCGCACCGATCGCCGCCAGCGACGCGATCGCGCCCGCGCCCAGCAGCCCGCGCGCCGCTCCCTCCGCGCCGCGCGCGTTCAGTTCGCGCGCCGCGACCGTCATCGCCCAGGACGCCAGCGTGACCGCCAGCGCCACCATCGGCCAGAACGCCCCCGGCCCGTCCAGCCCCGGGCCGCCCGGCGGGAAATCGTCATGACGGGTCCAGAAGAAATAATAGCCGAAGACGAGGCCCGAGAAGGCCGTCGCATCCGCCATCATCGTGATGAACATCGCCCACCACCCCGCCGACGACCCGCCGGAGCAATAGAGCGGCACGGTCAGCCCGTGGCCGATCGACTTCTCTTCCTTCTCCGGGATTTCCGCGGTGCCGGTCCACAGCCACCACAGCACCATCGCCAGCGTCGCCACCGCCCCCGCCAGCGCCGCCCAATAGAGGTGATAGGTGGTCAGGATGAACACGCTGCCCAGCGCGACGGCGGTGACCATCGGCTTGGCGCTCGGCGTGCCCAGCCGGATCACCTGCACCGGGCGCGCGTCGAGCACGCTGGTGATGATCGTCTCGCGCCGCCCCTCCTGCGCATCGGGCAGGAAGAAGCGCCCTTCGTCGACGTTGCGCACGAAGTTCTTCTGGTCCCAGATAGGATAGCGGCTGGTGATGAGCGGGACGGAGCGGATGCCCCAATCCTCGTCATCCGGGTGCGCCAGCCATTCCAGCGTGCCGGCGTTCCACGGGTTGCGCGGCGATTTCTGCCGCCACGGGCTGCGCGCCAGGTCGACGCACACCAGCAGCACGCCGACCGCGAACACGTATGACCCGATCGTCGACGCCATGTTGAGCCCGCCCACCCCCAGCTCCGCCGGATAGGTGAACACGCGCCGCGGCATCCCCATCAGTCCGGAGAAATGCATCGGGAAGAACGTCAGGTTCGCGCCGACGAACTGGAACCAGAAGGCGGTGCGCCCGACCCGGTCGGACAGCTTCTTTCCGGTAATGAGCGGCCAGTAATAATACAGCCCGCCCATCAGCGGGATCAGCGTCCCGCCGATCAGCACGTAATGCAGGTGCGCGACAATGAAATAGGTGTCGTGCGCCTGCCAGTCGAACGGCGCGATCGCTACCATCACCCCGGTCAGCCCGCCGATGACGAAGATCGCGATCGAACCGAAGGCATAGAGCAGCGGCGTCGACCAAGTGACGCGCCCGGCCCACATCGTGGCGATGAACACAAAGATCTGGATGCCGGTGGGGATCGCCACCGCTTCGGACGCGGCGGAGAAGAACGCCAGGCTGATCTTGGGCAGCCCGGTGGTGAACATGTGGTGCACCCACAGGCCGAACGACAGGAACGCCGTTCCCACTGCCGCCAGCACGATCCACGGATAGCCCAGCAGGTGGCGCTGCGCGAAGGTCGGCACCATCATCGCGAACAGCGCGATCGAGGGAAGGAAGACGATATAGACCTCCGGGTGGCCGAAGATCCAGAACAGGTGCTGCCACAGGATCGCGTCGCCGCCCTTCGCCGCGTCGAAGAACGGCCAGCCGAGCAGCCGCTCCATCTCGAACAAGATGTCCCCGGCGATCAGCGGCGGGAAGGCGAACAGGATCATCACCGCCACGACCAGGATGTACCAGGCGTAGAGCGGCATCAGGTTCAGCCGCATCCCCGGCGGGCGCGTCTTGAGCACGCCGACGATCAGCTCCACCGCCGCGGCGACCGACGATACCTCGATGAAGCTGAGGCCCAGCATCCAGATATCGGCGCCCAGCCCGGACAGGTCGGTGCGCGTCGTGAACGGCGGATACATGAACCAGCCGCCGTCGGGCGCGACGTTGAAGAAGATCGATCCGCCGACGAACACCCCGCCGATCAGGAAGCTCCAGTAACCGAACGCCGACAGCCGCGGGAACGGCAGGTCGCGCGCGCCCAGCAGCTGCGGCAGCAGGATCACCGCCACCGCCTCGAACATCGGCACCGCGAACAGGAACATCATCATCGAGCCGTGCAGCGTGAACAGCTGGTTGAACGTCGATGCGGAAACGAGGTCGTTGCCCGGCGCGGCCAGCTGCGTGCGCATGATGAGGGCCAGCACGCCCGCGAACAGCATGAAGGTGAAGGCGGTCAGCGTGTACCAGATGCCGACGCGGTTGTTGTTGACGTCGGTCCAGCGCCCGAACCAGCCGGTCGGCGGCGCCCACACCGCGCGCAGCCGCCGTTCCTGATCGGCGCGCAGCTGTGGATCGTCCTGTGCGTGAAGGCTCATGTCAGCGATTCCAGCCAGCGCGCGATCGCGGTCGCGTCGTCGTTCGTCATGTGCGGATAGGCGGGCATCCGCGCGCCCGGCTTCACCGCCGGCGCATCCTTCACGAAGCGGCGCAGGTGGTCGGCATCCATCGGCAGGATGCCCGCGCCCAGCGTCGCGCGCGCGCCGATATGCGTCAGGTCGGGGCCGATCGTCCCCGCCGCATTCGTGCCGCGCACCGCATGGCATGCCGCGCAGCCATAGGCCGCGAACACGCGCGCGCCTGCTTCGGTCGCGGCGCCGTCACGCGCCGGGCCGCGCCGTTCGGCCAGCCAGCGATCGAACGCCGCCGGCTCCATCGCGATCACGTCGAACGCCATCAGCGCATGGCTCAGCCCGCAGAATTCGGCGCATTGCCCGCGGAAGCGCCCCGCGCGGGTCGCGCGCACCACCAGGGTGTTGGTGCGGCCGGGCACCATGTCCATCTTGCCCGCCAGCCCCGGCACCCAGAAACTGTGCAGGACGTCGCCCGCCTCCAGCTCCAGCGCCACCGTCCGGCCGACGGGGATGCGCAGTTCGTTCGCGGTCACCAGTTCGGCCGCGCCGGGGGGGCGATAGCGGATGCGCCACCAGAATTGCTCGCCCTCCACCGTCACGCGCAGGTCGCCGGGCGCGATCGCGATCGGGCGCATCTGCGGCAGGGTGGACACCAGCAGCGACAGCAGGACCACCGTCGGCACGATGCCGCCCGCCCACAGCACCAGCCGCATCCCCTGCTGGTGGGTGATCGCGTTGCGGCGCGCGCGCAGCGCCATGACGATCAGCGTCGCCACCGCGACGAAGATCACCACCGCCCCCGCGGTCATCCACCACGTCAGCCCGGCCAGCGTCTCCGCCTCCGCACCGAATGTCGAGAAGATCGATTGCCGCCCCGAACCCACGCCGCGCGGTGCCCCCTGTCCGTCCCCGTTCATCAGGCAGAAAGGAACGGCCACCGCTTTGTTCCGGGCCGCACCCCGGCAGGAAGCATAATGTTACGCAACAGACATGAACGCTTGCGCACCTCGGCGGTTATCTGCCCCGACGCAGCGAAAGGACGAGGGGCGTGGGGGACGAGATGCCGTGGTGGCGGCGCGGGACGGTGTACCAGGTCTATCCGCGTTCATTCCAGGACAGCGATGGCGACGGGGTCGGCGATCTTGCGGGGATCGAACGCCGGCTGGATCATATCGCTGCGCTGGGGGTCGACGCGATCTGGCTGTCGCCGATCTTCCCGTCGCCGATGGCCGATTTCGGCTATGACGTCGCCGATTACTGCGGGGTCGATCCGCTGTTCGGCGATCTCGCCGCGTTCGACCGGCTGCTGGCGGCGGTTCATGCGCGCGGCCTGAAGCTGCTGCTCGATTTCGTCCCCAACCACAGTTCGGATCGCCACCCGTGGTTCCTCGACAGCCGGTCGAGCCGCCG
This sequence comes from Sphingomonas ginsenosidimutans, assembly GCF_002374835.1. GTDB lineage: Bacteria > Pseudomonadota > Alphaproteobacteria > Sphingomonadales > Sphingomonadaceae > Sphingomonas > Sphingomonas ginsenosidimutans. Next base: position 85,303 of record NZ_NWVD01000006.1, on the reverse strand, counting down.
CAGCGCGAAGCGCGACTGGTATATCTGGCGCGATCCCGCCCCCGACGGCGGACCGCCCAACAACTGGATCAGCGATTTCGGCGGCCCGGCATGGGAGTGGGACGAGGCGACCGGGCAATATTACCTGCACGCCTTCCTGAAGCAGCAACCCGACCTCAACTGGCGCAACCCTGAACTGCGCGCGGCGATGTTCGACGTCCTGCGCTTCTGGTTCGATCGCGGCGTCGACGGTTTCCGCATCGACGTGCTGTGGCATATCGTGAAGGCGGAGGGCTTCCCCGACAACCCGCCCAATCCCTATTGGCGCCCCGGCATCACCGAGCGCGACCGGCTGATCCAGCAGCATTCCACCGACCAGCCCGAGGCGCATGCGATCGCGGCGGAGATGCGCGCGATTGCCGACGGCTATGGCGGCGATCGCGTGCTGATCGGCGAGATCTTCCTCCCCAACGATCGCCATGCGCGCTGGTACGGCACGCCGGAGCGGCCGCAGGTGCATCTGCCGTTCAATTTCCAGCTGATCGAAAATGGCTGGGACGCCGCCAGGCTGCGCGCGATGATCGCCGCCTACGAAGCATCGCTGCCGCCGCACGGCTGGCCCAATTGGGTGATCGGCAGCCATGACGCGCCGCGCATCGCCGCGCGGGTCGGCGAGGCGCAGGCGCGCGTCGCCGCGATGCTGCTGCTGACGTTGCGCGGTACGCCGACGCTGTATCAGGGCGACGAGATCGGGATCGGACAGGTCGATATCCCCCCCGACCGCGTCCGCGATCCGCAGGAATTGCGCCAGCCCGGCATCGGCATCGGCCGCGATCGCTCGCGCACGCCGATGCCGTGGGACGCGACGCCACACGCCGGGTTCAGCACCGTCGATCCGTGGCTGCCGATCAACCCCGACTGGCGCATCCGCAACGTCGCAGCGCAGGAACGCGATCCGGGGTCGATGCTGGCGCTGTACCGCCGGCTGCTGGCATTACGGCGCGCGCATCCGGCGCTGGCGGTGGGCGACTTCCGCCTGCTGGATGCGGCGGACGGGGTGCTGGCCTATGAACGCCGCCACGGCGACGCGGTGCTGCGGGTGGCGCTGAACCTGAGCCATGAGGCGAAACCGCTGCCATTCAGGGGTGAAACGCTGCTGTCCACCCTGCCCGGTTCGGCGCACGAGACCTTGCGCGCCGACGAAGGGATCATCATCCGCTGACCGTCACCCCGGCGAAGGCCGGGGTCCAGATGGCGACATATCCGCATCACACGACACGCCCGCCGCTGGACCCCGGCATTCGCCGGGATGACAGGAAGGACAAAGGACAACCACCCATGAAGATCGCCATGCTCGCCCCGATCGCGTGGCGCACGCCACCGCGCCATTACGGCCCGTGGGAACTGGTCACCAGCCTGCTGACCGAGGCGCTGGTGGCGCGCGGGGTGGACGTGACGCTGTTCGCGACACTCGACAGCGTCACCGCCGCGACGCTCGACGGGGTGGTGCCCGCGCCATACTCTGAAGACCCGTCGATCGATGCGAAGGTGTGGGAATATCGCCATTTGTCGCACCTGTTCGCGCAACGCCACCGGTTCGACCTGATCCACAACCAGGCGGATTTCCCCGCGCACGCCTTCGCCCCGCTGGTCGATACGCCGATGGTGACGACGATCCACGGCTTCTCGTCCGACCGCATCCTGCCGATGTACGCGCCCTATCAGGATCGCGTCCATTACGTCGCGATCAGCGACGCCGACCGGCACCCGGCGCTGCGCTATGCCGCGACGATCCACCACGGCATCCCGCTGGACGATTTCGCGTTCGACCCGGTCGGCAGTGACGACCTGCTGTTCTTCGGCCGGCTGCATCCCGACAAGGGCGCGGCGGAGGCGATCGCCGCCGCGCGGGCATCGGGCCGGGCGCTGGATATGTACGGGATCGTGCAGGACCAGGGCTATCACGACCGCGCCGTCGCGCCCGAACTGGATGCCGACATCCGCTATCACGGCGCGGTCGGTGGGCAGGCGCGGGTGCGGGCGCTGGGCGGGGCGCGTGCGCTGCTCCACCTCATCAACTTCGACGAGCCGTTCGGCCTGTCGGTGGTGGAGGCGATGGCGTGCGGCACCCCGGTGATCGCGACGCGGCGCGGGTCGATGCCGGAGATCATCGAGGATGGCGTCACCGGCTTCCTGGTCGACGACCTGTCCGGCGCGATCGCCGCGATCGAACGCGCCGACACGATCGACCGCGCCGCGTGCCGCCGCGCGGTCGCCGACCGGTTCAGCATCGACCGGATGGCCGACGCCTATATCGCGCTTTACCGGCGCATTCTCGGTTAGCCGCTTATCGCGGCAACTGCCCGCGCCACCATGTCCGCGGCGGCTTGGTGCACATCCGCGCGCCGACCACCTGGCATTGCCCGCCGGTCGTGCCAAGCGCGCGTTCCTTGTCGTCGTCCACCCGCGGCGTGCCGTCGATGCGGTAGCGGCCCGGCGTGCGCGACTCCGTCGGGATCGCCGACAGCCGGCTGGCGGCGGTGGCCAGCAGCGCGCCGTCGTCCTGCGCCGCGACCAGCAGCAGCGCCAGCGCCGCGCCGCTCACCCCCGCTCGCCCACCGGCGCCACGCCCAGCCGGGGCGGGTCGGCGGATCCCGTTTCCCCCTGCAGACCGTCCGCCACCACCGTCCCCGCGCGCAGCCGGGCAAGGAAGCGCGGCAGCGGACAGACATGGGCCGGGCCATCGTCGCATCCCGCCAGCGGCAGCGCCGTCCAGGTCACGCGGTCGGCGGCGGCCCGGATCGCGGCGGCACTCTGGCTGCGATACCACAGGCGGACAGCCGGCAGGCCATGCGCATCACGGACAAGCGCCACCGCCAGCGCACCACCGGGGGAAGGATCGCCCGCCGCGAAGCCGGGCGCCTTCACCGTCACCCCCAGCACCGCGGCCAGCGCGGCGACATTGGTGTCATGGCCGACCAGCATGTCGACGCGCGGCGCGTCCGGGCGGGTGAAGTCGGCCGCGATCCGGGCGACGGTAGGCGCGGTCTGGAACGCGGTCATATAGGGGGGACGCGCATACAGATCGAACAGCGCGCCATGGACCGCGCCGATCCGTTCGAGCATTTGCGGCGTCGCCCGTCCCCACCCGACCCGCGCCATCGGCATCCCTTCGAGATATTGGAGCATCAAGACCTGCGCGGTGCCCGATGCAGCGCGGATCGGGCCGGTGACCGCGATATCGTGGCGGTCGCCGCTCGGCGCGACCGTCGAGGGGGCGACCGGGCTGCAGGGGCCGGGCGCGGGGCAGCCAAGGATATGGTCGAGCAACGCCAGGCTGGCCCGGTGGCGCATCGCCAGCGCGTCGACCCCGCCGGTATAGGATTGTACCGACAGTGCAGCGGCAGCGGCGTCGAATCCGGCCGGTCGCGTGTTCAACGGCTCGAACAGCGGATCGGCGCCCGGCGCCGAACGGTGGCCGACCGGCAGCGGGCAGCCCGGCGCCAACCCCGCCGCATAGGCTTCACCGCTGGCGATGGTACGCGAGGACGTGTTGGCCCACAGCCGCACGACGCCATCGGCCGGGCAACCGGTCGCCGGCAGTATCCCGGCCCGCGCGAACCAGCGGCGGTCGGCCCGCCCCAGCGCGCGCAGGGCGGCAGCTCCATGGGGGGTGATCTGTGAATCGGGGACATTCCATACCGGCCACGGCGCGCCGGTGCGCGTGCCATCCGGCACTTCGCCCCGCAGCGGCGCGCGCACACCATGCCGCATCAGCAGGACGATGCGCATCACGGGCGGGGGGGCTACCGCCGGCGCGGGCCGGGACATGGCCGGCGCTGCGGGAAGCGTGGCGATACAGGCGGTCAGCGCGATGGCGCGGATGCGATGTGACATGACCATGCCGCCCGATAGACCAACATTGCGTAGCGGCCGTGACATTCGCGCAAGACGCCGATGCCGGCTCGGGATCGTCCTGCCGGAAACCGTCTTACGCATACCTTAAATTCGAAACGGGTGCGTAATAATCGACTGCTAGCGGCACGATCACATGACGAGGGGGTCGCCGGGGGGCTTCGCCAACCGATCTCACCAGCCGTCTTGATCATGGGTCATGCACCAAAGGGGAAATCCGTTGTACAGAAGCCTTGACTGGCGTTTTGCACGCCTGTTCGGCAGCACTGCGCTCGTGCTTGCCATGCAAAGCCCCGCCTTCGCCGCGACGCGCGCAGGACCGTCGGACACCACCGCCGCGACGATCGATGCCGCAGCGATTGCGCCGGACACCGACGACGGCAAGGAGACGGGCAATACCGACATCGTCATCGACGGCAAGTTGCGCGCCCGCCGCCAGGCGCAGACCGACCAGCTCGCGAGCGGATCCCTCGCCACGATCGTGTCCGGCGAGGAACTGCGCGCGCAGCCGCAACAGAATCTCGCCGATCTGCTGACCCGCCTGCCGGGCGTCAGCTCCTCGGTGGATCAGGGATATAACGCCGCGGCGACCGGCGAGGCGCAATATGTAACGATCCGCGGCCTGGATTCGAGCTATAACGCCTATCAGTTCGATGGCGTCCGCATCGCGCAGACCAACGCGAACAATCGCGCCATTTCGATGAACCTGTTGTCGCCCTTCGCGCTGGCCGAGGTGCGGGTCGACAAGGCGCCGACCGCCGCGCAGGATGGCGATGCCATCGCCGGCGTCCTGGATTTTCGCACGGCATCGCCGTTCAGCCTGCCGAACCATTATCTCCAGGTCCGCGCGCAGGGGCAGGTCAACGGTCGCGCCGCCGCGCGCGACCAGGATTATCTGGGTGGCACCGCCCAGGTCGAAACGGCACAGCAGTTCGGCGATTTCGGCATCTATGCCTCCGCCTATTACGGCCAGAAGAACGTGTATGGCGAAGCCGTGACCATGCACAAAGACTATATCAAATATAACAAGAATATTCCGGGCGACATCCGCGACAATCTGGACAATGCCTTCGGTCGCGGCGTGGCCTGGAACGTCTATCAGAACGACATCAAGCGTTTCGGCGGCACCGTGAACCTTGAGTGGAGGAGTGATGCGCTCAACCTCTATTCGCGCACGACCTATGGCGAATATCGATTGAAGAGCTGGATGGATCAGACCGCGATCCGCGTCGTCGGCCTGTCCTCGGGGCAGGTCAATCCGAACCCCGGCGGCGGGGACTATAATGCGGACGGCTATGCGGCAATCTACGGCACCGGCGCCAGCAACTACTTCCGTACCGAACACAGCAATCAGCGCCTCGTCACCAGCAAGCTGGGCGGCGACCTGCGTCTGAGCGACAAGGCAGTGGTCGATTTCTACGGTGCCTATTCGCGCGGCAAGACCGAATACCCCTTCCGCCTTCAGGCGAAGTACCAGACGCCGGCCTACATCGGCGGCACCAACACCGGCACGGCAACCTTTCGCCTGGTGACGAAGGCCGCCGATCCGATCGCTCCGCATGTCGTGCTCGATTCCGCAGCGAACAGCTATCTGACCAATTTCGCCAATTTCCAGGAAGTCTATTCGATCGTCCAGTTCGAGCATGTGACCGAGGCCAAGGGCGAAGGCGCGGTGAACTTCACCTATACGTTGGCGGACGAAGGGCTTTCGGCGATCCGGGCCGGACTGAAGTATGAATCGGCGGACCGGGATTCCAATGGCATCAACGAAGCGCTGGAATATGACTTCTCGGGCGCGAACATCCCCACCCTGGACAAGGCTCCCGGCACGCGCGTCAACGATTTCATGCATGGCGGCGCGCAGATCCCGCTCTACATCTACGACCATGACTATATCGAGGGGCAGGCGCGGCAATTGTCGCTCAGCAAGCTGGCCACCGTCGATCCCAACGTGCTCAACCAGCAGAAGCAGGATGGTACGGAACAGCGCTTCAGCGCCTACCTGCTCGCCAATCTGAAATTCGGCGGCCTGGAAATCGTGCCGGGCGTGCGGTTCGAACGCAACCGGTTCGAAGCGACCTATTGGCAGACGGAGTCGGACAAGAGTGGTTCCGTGGGGCACTTCGCGACCAGCACGAAAAGCTATGACCAATGGCTGCCGAGCCTGATCGCCTCCTACCGCCCCAGCGATACGATGGTCTACCGCGCGTCGGTGCGCAAAAGCTATACGCGGCCGCCCTTCGGACTGCTCGTCGGCCCGACGACGATCGCATATGATACGCAGTTGATCGACAACAAGCCGGTGCGCAAGATCGTCGGGATGACCGTCCCGAACCCGGACCTGAAGGCGACGGAAGCCTGGAATGTCGACGGATCGGTCGAATTCGCCGGGGCGGGGTCCGACTTCTTCTCGACCGCGCTCTATTACAAGCGGTTGAGCAATGTGTGGTTCGCGACATCGACCGATACGACGCTGGTCGGCATTTCGAAGCCGGGCGACGACGCCGTCGTCCTGTCGTCGAACGATTCGAGCGGCAAGGGGACGGTGTACGGGATCGAAGTCTTCGCCCGTTACGGCCTGAAGAACTTGCCGGGGCTGCTCGACGGGCTGGGCATTCAGGCCAACCTGACGCTGCAGCGCGCCGACGCGACCATTCCGATCACGAACAATCTCCGCGCCAAGCGACGGATGCCGAACGCGCCGCAAGTGATGTTCAACGCCGAACTCTATTACGATCACGGGCCGGTCTCGGCATGGGTCAGCTATAATTACACGGGCAACAAGCTGATCGACGTTCGTACCCCGCAACCCGACACCTATCTGCAACCGACGTCCCTCTTGAACCTGTCGGCCACCTATACGATCGGCAAGCGGCTCACCGTCGGCGCGTCGTTGCAGAATCTGCTGAACGCGTCGAACTATTGGGCGACCTATGGTGAAAAGCAGACGCTGCTGTCGGTCGACCGTTCGGGCGGCTATATCGAAACCGGCCGCACCTATCTGCTCAACCTGGCCTACCGGATGTAATCGGACGGTCCTGTGACCCGCCCGGGGGCGGTCGGCGCAATGCCGGCCGCCCCTTTTTATGCCGGGGGTCAGTGTGCGCAGCGTGGGGCGGTGACGGGATCGCAGTCATGCCACCCGCCCGGCAAGGCCGCGCGATAGCCGAAGTTGGCCGGATCGGGGGCGCCGTCATAATAATCGGTGCTGACGAACTGCGCGCCCGATGCGATCGCCGCGTCGAGCCGACTGCGGTCCTTCGCCCGTGCTTCGCGCGTGTCGGCATCGGCACGGGTACGCACCAGGAAGCCCGCCGATACCAGCTGGCGAATATGCGCGCCTTCCCGGCGGGCGTCCTGAATGTTGAAGACCGACGCTTCCGGGGCATCCTCCGGATAATATCCGAACATCAACCGTCCGCGCAGCGAAGGATGCCCGGTGCGGTACAGGTCTTCATAGGCGTCCGAACCATCCAGCACGAACAGAAACCGGCCCCGCGCATCCGCCAGGCGCGGCCAGCGATGCGCACGGATCGCGGCGGCAAGCGTGGCATCGAGACCGCGCACCGCATCGGGCGTGATGATGTGGTCGCGCCCGATCACCGCCGCCAGATCGGCGTCGAGTGCGTCGAGCCCGGCCGCATCGAAGCGCGCGGCATGCGGCCACCGACCGGGGGCGGGTTCAAATGCCGCTGCATTGACCAGCACCGTGATCGGCAGATGGTCGGGATGGGCATCCGACCAGCGCCGCAACGTGTCGAGACAGGCGCGGAAGGTCAGGCAATGGCTGGCGACATCGAGGCCCGCGATATGCAATACCTTGGCTCCCGGCGCGGTCATCGCGGCGCGGGATTCCGGCGTCGTCATCAGATAGGGTTCGGCATAAAGGCCTCCGACCGGATCGGGCGCGACGTCGATCTCGATCTGCCGCAGCCCCAGCGTCAGCTGCGTCTCCAGCGAAGGATGGCCATAAGCCAACGCTTCCCATTCCGCGGGGGCAAGCGCGCGAATGCGCGCCTCTGCCGCCGCATTGGGATAGGGCTTGTAGCTGTTGTGCGATCCCAGAACGCGCATCTGGTCGATGCGAAGCGACGCCGGCAGGCCCTCGACGGTCGCGGCGTGCGGCGCGGACCGCGCCCCAAGCATGAGCGGCATGGCAAACAGCAGCGCCAGAAGCTGGCGGCCGCGATGCTTCACACGCGCCGAACCGGCCGAAACGGTCATATCCATGCAACTCCCTGAACGTGGTGGCTCGGCACCCGGGATGTCGCATGCGTATAACCCCTTGATGACGGCGATCGCCCCGCTCGACGCCTACGCCATGCGAACAGCGCGGACGGCGATATCGGCATGCCGGTCGTACATTCCCACTGAACCCGGCAGATGGTCCGGACACCGATTTTTGGCCCGGACCCGAAGGTCCCGACAGCGCCACCGCGACCGGCGCCTCTCGCATGACGGCCCTCCCGTCCGGGGATAGGGCGCCACCACCGCACCGGTTGCGTGGCGCGGCGTCAATGCGCCGCCAGCCACGCCGCCACCTGCGCCGCGATCGGCGCGAACACGCGGTCGTCGTCCGTCGCCGCGGGCGGCTGCCCTGCGTCCGATGCGGTGCGGATCGCGATGTCGAGCGGCACGCGCCCCAGGAACGCGATCCCCGCCTCCGCCGCCGCCGCCTCCGCGCCGCCGCGCCCGAACGGGTCCGACACCTCGCCGCAATGCGGGCAGGCATAGCCGGCCATGTTCTCGACCAGCCCGATGATCGGCACGCCGGCCTTCTGGAACAGGTCGATCGCGCGGCGCGCGTCGATCAGCGCCAGGTCCTGCGGCGTCGATACGATCACCGCACCGGCCGGGCGATGTTTCTGCACCATCGTCAGCTGGACATCGCCGGTACCCGGCGGCAGGTCGACCACCAGCGTATCGGTCGCGCCCCAGTCGGCATCGACCAGCTGGCCCAGCGCACCCGCGGTCATCGGCCCGCGCCACGCGATCGCGCGGCCGGGCTCCACCAGCTGCCCCATCGACAGCAGCGGCACGCCATAGGGCGTCGCGACCGGCAGCAGCACCTTGTCGCGCGCCTGCGGCCGGGTGCCCTCCACCGCCATCAGCCGCGGCTGCGACGGGCCGTAGATATCCGCATCGACCAGCCCGGTGCGCCGCCCGGCGCGCGCCAGCGCGATCGCCAGATTGGCGGACAGCGTCGACTTGCCCACCCCGCCCTTCCCGCTGGCGACCGCGACGATCCGCCGCGCCACCCGCTCGGCGGTGACGACCACGCGCACCTCATGTCCGGGCAGCGACGCGGCCATCCGCACGCTCGCCTCCAGCGCGTCGCGCGCGGTCGCGTCCAGCCCGGTCGCATCGACCACCACGCCGATCCGCTGCCCCTCGATCCGCACCGTCGCACGGTCGCCCGCGACGGCGCGCACCGCGTCCTTCACCTGCATTTCGCTCATGGACATGATCCGTTACGCGCGCTCGTGCGGCTTGGCACTGTTTTTCGGGCGCGCCGCTCCTATAAAGGCGGATATGACCATCCTGCGACGCTGGCTCCGGCGCCCGATCATCCTTGCCGCCGACAACAATGACAATGGCCCATGGGGCGGCGGCGGGGACGACAGTGCCGGCCCGCGCAACCCGTGGTCGACGCCCCCCGGCGGCGGGCGCCGCCCCGCGGCGAAGCCGACCGCGCTCGACGAATTCCTCAAGAAGGCGCGCGGCGGCGGCAACGGCGGCGGCGGGTTCGGCGGTGGCGGCGGCCCGCAGTGGCAGGCGGGCGCCAACGCGCGGATGCTGTGGCTGATCGGCATCGCGCTGCTGGTCGGGCTGTGGCTGCTGCTCACGTCCTTCCACCAGATCGGCCCGCAGCAGCGCGGCGTGGTGACCTATTTCGGGCGCTACGCCGGCGAACTCGAACCGGGCATCCGCCTCACCCTGCCCGCGCCGATCGTCAACGTGACGAAGGTGGACGTCGAACAGGTACGCACCGACGAATTCCCGCAGGAAGGCGGGGAGATGGTGCTGACCGGCGACCAGAACATCATCGACCTGGCCTATACCGTGCGCTGGCGCGTCTCCAACCCGCGCGACTACGTGTTCGAGATCAAGGATCCGCAGGAAACCGTGCGCGCCACCGCGGAAAGCGCGATGCGCGCGGTACTGGCCACCACCACGCTGAACGAGGCGATCGGCGCGGGCCGCACCACGATCGAGGCGCGCGTGGCGCAGATGATGCAGGAAATCCTCGACAGCTACGAAGCGGGCGTGCGCGTCCAGGGCGTGTCGATCAAGCAGGCATCCGCCCCGCCCCAGCTGGCCGACGATTTCAACGCCGTCACCGCCGCGCAGCAGGAAGCGGTCGGCAACCTCAACAACGCGCGCTCCTATTCGCAGCAGGTGATCGCGCGCGCGCAGGGCGAGGCGTCGGCGTTCAACCAGGTGTACGAGCAATATCGCCTCGCCCCCGAGGTGACGCGCCGCCGCATGTATTACGAGACGATGGAGGCCGTACTGGCCAGGACCGACAAGACGATCGTGGAGACGCCCGGCGTGACGCCCTATCTGCCGCTCGGCGAGGGCCGCCGCCTGCGTGAACCCGGCGAGGGCGATGCCACCACGCCCGCCGCCCCCACCCAGCCCGCCCAGCCCGCGCAGGGGGGGCAGCGGTGATGCCGCACTGGTTCCGCCATCCGATCGCGCTCGGCTTCGCCGCGCTGATCGTCGCCATCCTCGCGGCCGCGACCTTCGCGATCGTGCCCGAAACGCAGCAGGCGGTCGTCCTGCGGCTCAACAACCCGATCCGGCTGGTCAACCAGTGGCAGCCGGGCCAGACGATCGGCAACACCGGCGCTGGCGTGATCGCGCGCATCCCGTTCGTCGACAAGATCGTGTGGGTCGACAAGCGCGTGCTCGACGCCGATCTCGACAACACGCTGGTGCTGTCGACCGACCAGCTGCGGCTCAACGTCGATGCCTTCGCCCGCTTCCGCATCGTCGATCCGCTGAAGGCGGTGACCTCGACCGGCAGCACGTCGAACACAGAGGAGCGCGTCGCCGACCAGCTGCGCCCGCTCTTGGGCACGGCGCTGCGCAACGAACTGGGCAAGGTGCCGTTCTCGGTGCTGCTCAGCCCGGAACGCGGCAAGGTGATGGACGCGATCCAGGCGTCACTGCAACGCTATGCCCGCCAATATGGCGCGGAGATCGTCGACGTGCGCATCAAGCACGCCGACCTGCCGGAGGGCAGCCCGCTGGAAAGCGCGCTCCAGCGGATGCGCACCGCGCGTCAGCAGGAAGCGAACACGATCCGCGCGCAGGGGCAGAAGCAGGCGCAGATCGTCCGCGCCGAAGCGGATGCGCAGGCCGCGCGCGTCTATGCCGACGCGTTCAGCAAGGATGCCGATTTCTATGATTTCTATCGCGCGATGCAGAGCTACCGCCACACCTTCGGTGCGGACGGCGGGCCGGCACCGGAAGGATCGACCAACATCATCATGAGCCCGAACAACGCCTATCTGCGCGAATTCAACGGGCGCGGACGCAATTGACGTCGTTCCGGCGCGCCACGGCGGGCCGGGACAGAAACAGCTGTCGATGCGTTCACATTCAAACCGCGTTCATCGCACGTCCGGCACTGGATGACGCATCGTTCCTCCTTACATTGAATGGGTGATTGAGAAGGACATGAGAAAAGTGCGTTACGCCTACGCCCTTACCGGCGCCCTTCTGCTCGGCGGCACCGCCGCGTCGCTGACGCTGCAGAATCCGGCGACCGCGCAAGTCGCCCAGAACGAACCGGGCAGCATCGCCGCCGCCGCGCCGCGCGCCGGCGCGCCGATGAGCTTCGCGGACCTGGTTGCGAAGCTGCAACCCGCGGTCGTCAACATTTCCACCACCCAGAAGGTCACCGTCCAGCAGCAGGCGAATCCGTTCGCCGGCACGCCGTTCGGCGACCTGTTCGGCCAGTTCGGCGGCGGGGGCGGCGGCGCGCCGGTCACGCGTGAGGGGCAGTCGCTCGGTTCGGGCTTCCTGATCTCGGCGGACGGCTATGTCGTCACCAACAACCACGTTATCGCGCCGGCGGCGCGCGGCGCGACGGTCGAATCGATCACCGTCACGCTGCAGGACCGCAAGGAATACAAGGCCAGGCTGATCGGCCGCGATCCCACCTCCGACCTGGCGGTGCTGAAGATCGATTCGCCCACCCCGCTGCCGTTCGTGCGCATGGGCGATTCGGGACGCGCGCGTGTCGGCGACTGGGTGGTCGCGATCGGCCAGCCGTTCGGACTGGGCGGCACGGTCACCGCGGGCATCGTCTCGGCGGTGCACCGTTCGACCGGCAACGGCCCGTTCGACAGCTTCATCCAGACCGATGCCGCGATCAACCAGGGCAATTCGGGCGGCCCGATGTTCAACCTGAACGGCGAGGTGATCGGCATCAACAGCCAGATCTATTCGCAGTCGGGCGGCAACATCGGCATCGGCTTCGCGATCCCCGCGACCGAGGCGAAGCCGATCATCGACACGCTGATGAAGGGTCAGAAGATCCAGCGCGGCTATCTCGGCGTCGGCATCCAGCCGGTGAACGACGATATCGCCGCGGCGCTGGGCCTGCCGAAGAACAAGGGCGAGATCATCGGCCGGGTCGAACCGGGCGGTCCGGGTGCCAAGGCCGGGCTGCGCCAGGGCGACGTCGTCACCGCGATCAACGGCCAGGCGGTGACGCCCGACCGCACCTTGTCCTACCTCGTCGCCAATGCCGCGCCGGGTTCGACGATCCGCATGGATGTGATCCGCGACGGTCGCCCGACCACGGTCGCCGCCACGGTCGCGACGCGCCCGCCGGAGGACCAGATGGCCGCGCTCACCGGTGGCGGCAGCGATGACGACGGCCTGCCGGGCGACGATGACGAAGGCGCGGTCGCGCCCGCGTCCAGCTCGATCGGCGTCACCGTCCAACCGCTGACCCCGCAGATCGCGCGCGCGATCGGGGTCGATTCGACGGTGCAGGGCGTCGTCGTCAGCGCGGTCGATCCGTCCAGCGACGCCGGGCAGAAGCTGAAGCGCGGCGACGTGATCTCCTCGATCAACTCGCAGCCGGTGCGCACCGCCGCCGACGTCGCGCGCGTCGTCGCCGCGGCCAAGGCGCAGGGCCGGCCGCAGGTGCTGCTGAACATCACGCGCCAGCGCACCAGCGGCGTCTTCATGGCGGTGAAGATCAAGTAAGCGCCGCATTGCACCGTGATCGGGGCCGTCGCATCATCGGATGCGGCGGCCCTTTTCGCCTGTGGGGAGAGTGACGAGTGAGCGACGGCATCTTCATCGGCGCTGGCGAGGGCGGCGTGGCGCCGCAGCGGCTGGACCTGCGCTGCGCCAACCGCCACGGGCTGATTGCCGGGGCGACCGGCACCGGCAAGACGGTGACGTTGCAGGGCGTGGTGGAGGGCTTTTCCGCCGCGGGCGTCGCCTGCTTCGTCGCCGATGTGAAGGGCGACCTGTCCGGCCTCGCCATGGCCGGATCCCCGGCCGCCAAGACGCATCCGATCTTCGCCGCGCGCGCCGCACAGATTGGCATGACCGACTGGGCCTATGCCGACACGCCGGTGCAGTTCTGGGACCTGTACGGCGAACAGGGTCACCCGATCCGCACCACCGTCAGCGAGATGGGGCCGCTGCTGCTCGCGCGGCTGATGGGGCTGAACGAGGTGCAGGAAGGCGTGCTGACGATCGCCTTTCACGTCGCCGATCAGGACGGACTGCTGCTGATCGACATGGACGATCTGCAGGCGATGCTGGCGCATTGCGCGGAGCGCGCCGACGAGCTGACCGTCACCTATGGCAATGTCGGCAAACAGTCGATCGGCGCGATCCAGCGCGCGCTGCTCCAGCTGCGCTCGCAGGGCGCCGACCATTTCTTCGGCGAACCCGCGCTCGATCTGGACGACCTGTTCGGCGTGGACGACCGGGGCCGCGGTCTCGTCAACGTGCTGGCGGCCGACCGGCTGATGGCCAGCCCGAAGCTGTATTCGACGTTCCTGCTGTGGCTGCTGTCCGAACTGTTCGAACATTTGCCGGAGGTCGGCGACCCCGACCAGCCGAAGCTGTGCTTCTTCTTCGACGAAGCGCATCTGCTGTTCGACGACGCGCCCGATGCGCTGATGGACAAGATCGAGCAGGTCGTCCGGCTGATCCGGTCGAAGGGCGTCGGCGTCTATTTCATCACCCAGAACCCGATCGACATCCCCGACAAGGTCGCCGGGCAGCTCGGCAACCGCATCCAGCACAAGCTGAACGCCTTCACCCCGCGCGACCAGAAAGCGGTCAGCGCCGCGGCGCAGACCTTCCGCCCCAATCCGGCGGTCGACGTGGCGAGCGCGATCACCCAGCTGAAGACCGGCGAGGCGCTGGTCTCGCTGCTCCAGCCCGATGGCGCGCCCGCGCCGGTCGAGCGCACGCTGATCCGCCCACCCGCCAGCCGCGTCGGACCGGTCACGCCCGAGGAACGCCGCGTGCTGATCCAGACCGACGCGATCGGCGCCAAATACGACACGATCGTCGATCGCGATTCGGCCGAGGAACTGCTGGCCGCCAAGACGCAGGAGGCCGCCGCCGCGGTCGCCGCCGCCCGGGCGCAGGACGAAGCGGACAAGGCCGCCGCGCTCGCCGCAAAGGAGCAGGCGAAGGCCGCCAGGGACGCCGAACGCGTGCGCATCGCCGCGCAGCGCGACGCCGACCGCCAGGCGCGCGAGGACGACCGCGCCCGCCGCGCCGCCGAGCGCGAGGCGGCGAACAACCCGTGGAGCAAGGCGATGACCTCCGCCACCCGCTCCGCCTCCTCCGCGATCGGGCGGACGGTGGCGAACGAGGTGACCAAGGCGGTGCTGGGGTCGGGCCGCGGCAGGTCCGGCGGCGGCCTGCTGGGCCAGGTGATGCGCGGCGTGCTGGGCGGCCTGCTGCGGCGATAGGGGGCGCCGAAAGGAACGTCACCCCAGCGAAAGCCGGGGTCTCCCGCGATCATCCGCCCCGCCCGCCCGGCAGAAAATCCCGGCCTTCGCTGGGATGACGCACCCTTTCACCCACACCGCGCAACCCCGATGACTCGCGCGCGCGTCTCCGTTACATCGCCGCAATGAGCACGCCGATCTTCACCCCCATCACCCACGCCGATCTCGTCGCCCATGTCCGCGCGCTGGCCGCGGCCATGGCGGCGGATGCGGACTGGACGCCCGCGCATATCATCGGCATCGGCCGTGGCGGGCTGATCCCCGCGGTCTATCTCAGCCACGCCACCGGCCTGCCGATGCTGGCGGTCGATTATTCGTCGCAGTCGGAGGAACTGGCCGCCGATGCCATCGCCAAGCTCGCCGCGCGCACCCGCGCGGGCCAGCGGCTGCTGTTCGTCGACGACATCAACGACAGCGGGCGCACGATCGGGCACCTGCGCACGATGCTGGCGCGCGAGGGCGCGGCCGAAGGCGCGGTGCGCTTCGCCACGCTGATCGACAATTGCCGATCGGGGCAGCGGGTCGAATATGCCGCGCACGGCATCGACCGCCAGGTAACCAAGGACTGGTTCGTCTTCCCGTGGGAAGCGATGGCGCCCGACAGCGCGATCGCCGCCGACGCCGCCGAGGTGCCCGAACGCATCGCCTGACGTCCCGAATGCCGGAGGCAGCATGACCGACGCCCTTCCCCATGCCGCCGGCGAACATCATCTGGTCCACCGCACCGGCTGGCTGCGCGCCGCGGTGCTGGGCGCCAATGACGGGATCATCTCGGTCTCCAGCCTGATCGTCGGGGTCGCGGCCGCGCCGGGGGCGACCGCGGGCGCGGTGCTGATCGCCGGCACCGCGGCGCTGGTCGGCGGCGCGCTGTCGATGGCGGCGGGCGAATATGTCTCGGTCAGTTCGCAGGCCGATACCGAGCGCGCCGACCTGCGCCGCGAGGCGGCCGAGCTGACCCGCGCGCCGATCGCCGAAACGCGCGAGCTGGCCGCCATCTACGAATCGCGCGGCGTCGACCCCGCGCTGGCGCAACGGGTGGCCGAACAGATGATGGCGCATGACGCGCTGGGCGCGCATCGCCGCGACGAACTGGGGCTGGCGGACGACGGCGGTTCCAACCCGGCGCAGGCGGCGCTGTTCTCCGCCGCGGCGTTCGCCGCCGGCGCGATTCCGCCGGTGCTGGCCGCGCTCGCCCCGCACGGCGCCGTCCTCTATGCCGTCCCCGCCACCGCGCTGCTGCTGCTGGCGTTGCTGGGCGCACTCGGCGCGCGAGCGGGCGGCGCGCCGGTCGGGCGCGGGATGGTGCGCGTCGTCGCGCTCGGCGCGCTGGCGATGGCGGTCACCGCGCTGATCGGCAAGGCGACCGGCACGGTGATCTGATCCGCCGCGCCGTCACCTCACTTCTTGATGAGCCCGATCTCGACCAGCCGTTCGTGCAGGTAACCGTTGGCGGTGATCGGCGCGGGATAGCGGTTGGGCCGGTCGGCGGTGATCGTCTGCGGCAGCGTCTCGATCAGGAAATCGGGCGCGGGGTGCAGGAAGAACGGCATCGAATAGCGCGAATGGCCGCGCCGTTCGGGCGGCGGGTTGACGACGCGGTGCGTGGTCGACGGCAGCACATGGTTGGTCAGCCGTTGCAGCATGTCGCCGACATTGACCACCATCGCCCCCTCCGGCGGCTTGATCGCCAGCCAGCGGCCCGAATCGCGATCGAGCAGTTCCAGCCCCGCTTCCTCCGCACCCAGCAGCAGCGTGATGAGGTTGATGTCCTCATGCGCGCCCGCGCGCACCCCCTCGGCATCGGCGGGGATCGGTGGATAGTGGAGCAGCCGCAGCACCGAATTGCCGTCCTTCACCGCCGGGTCGAACCAGTCGGGCGCCAGCCCCAGATGCCGCGCGATCGCCGACAGCAGCCGGTCGCCCGCACGATCGAACGCGGCGAACATTTCAACGAACGTGTCGCGGAACCCCTCGGGCCGCGCCGGCCACACGTTCGCGGCCATCTCCCCGGCATAACGATGCCCGGGCGGCAGCTCGCGTCCGACGTGCCAGAATTCCTTCAGATCGACGTGGCGCGCGTCCTTGGCGATCTCGGTCTTGAACGGGGTATAGCCGCGCGCACCGCCCCCGCCGGGGATGTGATAACCGCGCTTCTCCTCCTCCGGCAGTGCAAACAGCGCCGCGGTCTCGGCCCAGGCGCGGTCGATCAGCGGCTGCGGCACACCATGGTCGGCGACGATCGCAAAGCCGAAGCGCTCGAACGATCCGCCCAGCGCCGCGGCGAAGCCGTCGGGGTCGCGATCCTGGTCCTTCAGGCTCAGCGTCGGAACCTGGGCGGCGGGGGTGTCGAGCATAGGAACGTCCAACTTGTTGATGTGCCGACAATAGGCGCGCACGCCCCGACATGCCAGCACCGCTGGACGCGTGACACCGCGCGCCCGCTGCCCTAGGCGCGGGGGCATGTCGTCTTCCCCTGCCCCCACCGATCGGGGACCGCCGCTACCGCTGCCCGAATTTGTCGCGCTGATCGCCGCGCTGATGGCGCTGACCGCGCTGGGGATCGATTCGATGCTGCCCGCACTGCCGGCGATCGGCGATACGCTGGGCGCGCCGGATGCCAATGCGCGGCAATATGTCATCACCGCCTTCGTGCTGGGGTTCGGCGGCGGGCAGCTGATCCACGGCCCGCTCGCCGACCGGTTCGGGCGGCGGCGCAGCCTGATCGCGGCGATGACGATCTATGTCGCCGCCAACGCGCTGTGCGCGATCGCCGCCAGTTTTCCGCTGCTGCTGGCCGCGCGCGTCGCCGCCGGCTTCGCGATCGCGGCGGCGCGCGTATCGGCGGTGGCGATCGTGCGCGATTGTTTCGAAGGGCGCGCGATGGCGCGGGTGATGTCGATCACCTTCATCGTCTTCATGATCGTGCCCGTGCTGGCGCCGGCGTTCGGCGCGGGCGTGCTGCTGTTCGGCGGGTGGCGCGACATCTTCTGGGCGGTGGCGGTCGCGACCATCGTGGTGCTGGCGTGGTTTTCGTGGCGGATGCCCGAAACGATGCACCGCGAGGATCGCGTGCCGCTGTCCCCTGCGCGGATCGTCGCCGGGTGGCGGCTGACGCTGTCGGATCGCTGGTCGCTGGGCTATACGCTGGCGGCGACCGCGCTGCTCGGCGCGCTCTACGGCTATCTCAATTCGATCCAGCAGATCATGGCCGACACGTTCGGGCGCCCGCGGCTGCTGCTGGTGATCTTCGCCACCACCGCGGGGACGATGGCGGCGGCGAACCTCGCCAATGCGCGGCTGGTGATGCGCGTCGGCACGCGGCGGCTGGCGCATGGCGCGGTGCTGCTGCTGATCGCCACCGCCGCGCTGCATCTGGCGCTGGCGCTGGCGGGGGTCGAGAACCTGTACGTCTTCGCGGTGCTCCAGGCGATCACCATGGGCTGTTTCGGGCTGGCCAGCGCCAATTTCTCCGCGATGGCGATGGAGAATATGGGGCATATCGCGGGCACCGCCTCCAGCGTGCAGGGCTTCACCAGCGTGACGATCGCGGCGGGCGCGGGCGCCGCGATCGGGCAGGCGTTCGACGGCACCACCGTGCCGCTGACCGCCGGCTTCCTGGTGGCGGGCATCCTCTCGCTCGCCGCGGTGCTGGTCACCGAACGCGGCCGGCTGTTCACGACGCGCTGAACCGAGCGATGCGCGCGGAACCGCGCACGCCCGTCTGCCGTTCGTCGCCATCATCGGCATGAGGAGCTTCGCGATGGGCGGACAGCATATCCACGGACACGGTTCCGGCGACGACGGCTATGACGAGGACGGCTACGACGAAAGCCAGCGCGCCGAAATCCTGGAGGCGACCCGCGACGGGCCGAGCGACGGGACGATCATCGTCGATCTCGATCCCGATATCGGCGAGGACGACGATCTGGAGGATGAGGACGAACTGACGCTGCGCGACGGCCAGGTCGGCGAGACCGACGCCACCGTGGCGCAGGACGATGCCGACGTCGAGGAAGACGAGGTGCAGGAAGACTTCGACGACGACGCCGACGATGATGGCGAGGAAGCCGAACTCACCGATCGCGACGACGCCGCGCTGCGTCCCTGATCGCTGCCCCCCGCCGCCGACGCGCGCCATTGCACCGGCGCGTCGGCGGCGGCATGGCGGGGAACCCCTTTCCCCATTCGCGGAACGCTGCGCGCCATGCCCACGATCGCCCTGCTGATCGCGTCCAACTGCTTCATGACGATCGCCTGGTACTGGCATCTGAAGGGTGGGGAGGACAAGGCGCTGCCGCTGGTGATCATCATCAGCTGGGCGATCGCCTTCTTCGAATATTGCCTCGCGGTGCCGGCCAACCGCATTGGCTATCTGCACGGGTGGACCGGCGGGCAACTGAAGGTGACGCAGGAAGTCATCACGCTGGCGGTCTTCACCATCTTCGCGATCGTCGTGCTGAAGGAGCCGCTGACCTGGCGTCACGCCGGGGCGTTCGGCTGCCTGGTCGGCGCGGCGGCGTTCATGTTCGCGGGGCGTTGACGATCGCGGCCCGCGCAGCCACGCTGTCCGCATGATCGCTGCCCTGCTGCTCCTGCTACAGGCCGCTTCGGCGGACGTGCCCGCGCGCTTTTCGGTGCTGGCACCGGTCGCCAACCAGCCGTGCGTGCGCGGGCGCGCGCCGGACGAGATCGTCGTATGCGCCGATCCGCTGCCCGACCAGAAGCTGCCGCTGCCCCACGAAGTGCCCTCGTCGCTGCCGCAGCCGGTCAACCGGAACGCGGACGGCATGGGCGCGCTCGCCGCGGAGGGCACGCCATGCGCGGCGCGCGTCGGCGGGTGCCAGGTGGGGATCGACCTGCTCGGCATGGGGACCGCGGCGGTGCGCGGGATTCAGAAACTGGTCGCGCCGGGCAGCTGCTGCGAACGCGACGGAGAGGGAACCAGCACCGGGATGCTGGTCGGCGACGTGATCGGCGGCGTCGCGCGCGCCTTCCGCCCGCACGCGAAGGCGCCGAAGGGCGAGCGGGTGCCGATCGACCTCGCCGAACCGTCGATGGCCGGACGGGTCAGCCCCTAGGCCGGCCCGCCTACGCCAGAATATGCATCCACAGCGGCTCGCCGGTCAGGCTCTGCGATCCGCGCAGCCGCTCCAGCGCCTGCTCGACGCAGCGTTCCGGCCCTTCGTGCGTGACGATCGCGACCAGCACGCTGCCCTCCGCTGACGCGCCGCGCTGGATCAGACTTTCGATCGAGACGCCCGCATCGCGCATCGCCGCGGCGATCTCCGCCAGCACGCCGACACGATCCGCGACCGAAAAGCGCAGGTATGCGCGCCCGCGCCGCTCACCGCTGTCGGCCGCCGCGGTCGTCGCCAGCGCGTCGGCGGGCATCGCATAGGCCGGGCCGAACTCGCCGCGCGCGATATCGATCAGGTCGGCGACCACCGCGCTCGCGGTCGGCCCCGCCCCCGCGCCCGCGCCCTGGAACAGCAGCCGGCCGACGAAATTGCCCTCCGCGACGACCGCATTGGTCGCGCCGGTGACATGCGCCAGCGGATGGTCGCTGGGCACCAGATGCGCGTGGACGCGCTGGAACAGCCCCGCCGGCCCGGCCTCCGCCACGCCGATCAGGCGGATGCGATAGCCCAGCGCCGCCGCTTCCGCGATGTCCGCCGCCAGCAGGTGGCGGATCCCGCTGATCGCCACGTCGTCGAACGCGGGCGCGGTGCCGAACGCCAGGCTGGCGAGGATCGACAATTTGTGCGCGGCATCGACGCCATCGATGTCGAACGACGGATCGGCCTCGGCAAAGCCCAGCGCCTGCGCCTCGGCCAGCACCGCGGCGAAGTCGCGCCCCTCGGCCTCCATCTTCGACAGGATGAAATTGCACGTGCCGTTGAGGATGCCGTAGACGCGCCCGATCGCATTGGCCGCCGCGCCCTCGCGCAGGCCCTTGATGACCGGGATACCCCCCGCCACCGCCGCCTCGAACTTCAGCGCCGCGCCCGCTTCCTCGGCAGCGCGCGCCAGGTCGAGGCCGTGGTGCGCCAGCATCGCCTTGTTCGCGGTGACCAGCCCCTTGCCCGACGCCAGCGTGCGCCGCGCCAGCGCCAGCGCGGGGCCGTCCGATCCGCCGATCAGCTCGACGATCACGTCGGCATCCACGTCCGCCAGCGTCGCGGTATCGTCGACCCAGGCGAAGCGCGACAGGTCGACGCCGCGGTTCTTCAACCGGTCGCGGGCGGACACGGCGACGACCTCGATCGGGCGGCCGGCGCGGCGCGCGATCAGCTCGCGGTTCTCGTCCAGCACGCGGATCACCCCGCCACCGACGGTGCCCAGCCCCGCCAATGCCACCCGCAATACGTCCGCCATCGCCTGTCCCCCCAAGTCGCCGGCCGCGATTACGGCGTGGCGCACGCGATGTCGAGCACAGGCGATTCGCTGACGAATGCATATTTTGCAATCGCAAGCGAATCACATTGCACTTGCACAATCATGTGTTGCGATGCACAAAAGCCGTGCCTTTCAGGCATCCTCTCCTAAAAACTTTCACAGCCGGGCTTCTGCCCGGCTTTTTTTTGGCCGCCGCTTGCGATACACGAATCGGGCCGCACCCCAAAAAACAACGTGCGCAGGAGCAGGATGTCGCCGGTAGGACCGGCAGATGACCGGGGGAGCGACATGGCCGCGCTCCCCCCGCGTATGCGATAAACGCACCATCCCACTGTTGCCCGTCCAGCCCTTATCTGCGCGTCGGCGGATGGTCCGGCGGGCATGACTCTACCCGCCGCGGGTCCGCACATCGTACCGTGGCGGGGCATGCGCGCACAAGCACGCCGCACCCGCTGGTGGAGCCGGCGCGGCTATGCCACGGTAGCGCCATGACCGGCCCCGCATCCCCCTCCGCCCCCGCTCCCTCCCCCACGCCCGTCGCCGAACTGACGCTGCGCGGCATCCTTCTGGGCGGCGCGATCACGCTGCTGTTCACCGCCGCCAACGTCTATCTGGGGCTGAAGATCGGGCTGACCTTCGCCACCTCGATCCCCGCAGCGGTGATCTCGATGGCGGTGCTGCGCGCGTTCCGCGGCTCGTCGATCCTCGAAAACAACATCGTCCAGACGGTGGCATCGGCGGCGGGGACGCTGGCGGCGATCATCTTCGTCCTGCCCGGCCTGGTGATGGTCGGTTACTGGCAGGGGTTCCCCTTCCTCACCACCGCCGCGATCACCGCCACCGGCGGCGTGCTGGGGGTGATGTTCTCCGTCCCGCTGCGCCGCGCGCTGGTGGTCGACACCGACCTGCCCTACCCGGAGGGCCGCGCCGCGGCGGAGGTGCTGAAGGTCGGCGAGGAAAGCCGCACCGGCGGCGCGGACAGCGCGAGGGGCCTGTCCGCGATCCTCGCCAGCACGCTCGCTTCGGCGGGCTTCGCGATCCTGACCCAGACGAAGCTGGTCGCGGCGGAAGCCGCCACCTTCTTCCGCGTCGGCGCGGGCGCGACCGGGGTGGTCGGCGGGCTGTCGTTCGCGTTGCTGGGTGCCGGCCACCTGATCGGGCTGTCGGCGGGGCTGGCGATCCTGGCCGGCGTCGCGATCGGCTGGTGGATCGTGCTGCCGATCCTGACCGCCGCCGCGCCGCAGGCGGGCGACGTCGCGCAATGGGCCAACACCGTGTTCCGCAACGACGTGCGCTTCTTCGGCGCGGGGGTGATCGGGGTCGCGGCGATCTGGACGCTGGTGCGGATCGCCGGGCCGGTCGCGGGCGGGCTGCGCGCATCGCTGGCGGCATCGCGCGGCGCACGCGGCATGGGCGTCGCGCTGGAGGAACGCGACCTGCCGTTCGCGGTCATCGCGGGCGGCACGCTGGCGGTGCTGGTGCCGATCGCGCTGCTGCTGCACGGCGTGCTGGCGGGCGGGCCGCTGGCGGGCAGCGCATGGCTGCTGATCGCGGCCAGCCTGTTGTTCGTGCTGGTCGTCGGCCTCGTGATCGCGGCGGTGTGCGGCTATATGGCCGGGCTGATCGGCGCGTCCAATTCGCCGGTGTCGGGGATCGGCATCCTGTCGGTCATCGCCGCATCGCTGATGCTGGTCGGCTGGTTCGGGCGCGGCGGCGGCGCGCAGGAAACCTCGGCGCTGGTCGCCTATGCGCTGATCGTCACCGGCATCGTCTTCGGCGTCGCGACCATCTCCAACGACAATCTCCAGGATCTGAAGACCGGGCAGCTGGTCGGCGCGACGCCGTGGAAGCAACAGGTCGCGCTGGTGATCGGCGTCGGCTTCGGATCGCTGGTGGTGCCGCCGGTGCTGCAATTGCTCTACACCTCGTTCGGGTTCGCGGGGATGCCCGGCGCCGGCGCCAATGCGCTCGCCGCGCCGCAGGCGGCGCTGATCTCCGCGCTGGCACAGGGCGTGCTGGGCGGCGACCTCAATTGGACGATGATCGGCTGGGGCGCGGCGACCGGCGTGGCGATCATCGCGGTCGACGAACTGCTGGGACGCATGGGCCGGATGCGCCTGCCCCCGCTCGGCGTCGGGCTGGGCATCTATCTGCCGATGGCGGCGACGCTGACCGTCGTCGTCGGCACCGTGATCGGCCATTTCTACGATCGCTGGGCGGACGGGCGCGCCGATGTGGAGGGCACGAAGCGGCTGGGCGTGCTGACCGCGACGGGGATGATCGTCGGCGAAAGCCTGTGGAACGTCGTCTTCGCCGGCATCGTCTACGAAGCGGGCAATGACGCGCCGCTCGCGCTGGTCGATGGGTTCGAGACGCCCGCGCTGATCGCGGGCACCTTGCTGTTCGCGGCGATCGCGTGGTGGCTGTACCGACGCACGCGGCGGCTGGCGGCATGACGTGGCGCGCGGCACTGGCGGCGCTCGCGCTGCTCGGCGCCGCGCCGGCCCCCGATACCGCACCCGATGAGCAGGCGGAGGCGGCGGTGGCGGAGGCGTTGACGCTCCCGCCCGGCTATCCCCGCGACGCGGTGCTGCGCGCGATATCACGCAACCTGCGCTGGTCGGGGCACCCCGACGTCGGCATCCGCGCCGCCCGCGCGATGACCGACGGCGGCAAGGACGAGATACCCCCCGGCACCGTCCCGGCGCCACCCCGCTACGTCCCGCTGCGCACCGCTTTCCCGGACGCACGCTGCGATACCGCCCCCGACGCCGCGATCGACGACTGGGCGCGCGCTTGCCTGCTGAAGCGGGACTTCCACTGGATCGGCCTGCCCGATGCCGCCCTGGTCCGCGGTGTGGCATCGCGGCTGCGCGATGCCGGGGTGCGCCGTGGCGTACTGGCGATGCTGGTGAACGGCTATGGCGGCGCGGATGATCTGCGCTTCGTCGCCGCCGAACAGGCGCGCCGCCCGGACCCGGCGGTCGCCGCGCTGCTGGCGACGCCGCAAGCGCGCTACCGGCTGGGCGAGCGCGCCGCCGCGCTCACCGCCGCCCGCGCCACGCGCACCTTCGACGACAAGGCGGCGGCGATCCGCCTGATGCTGGCGGCCGGCGACGTCGATGCGGCGATGGCGGTATTCGATACGATGGCCGACACGCCGCCCCGCCTGTCGGACGATTGCTTCGGCTGGTTCGGGCCGATCGGCGGCCTGGCGCTCGGTGGCCTCGGCAACGTCGGCAACCCTGTTCCGGCGGTCGGCACCTTCATCGATCGGGCGAGCGCCACGCCGCTGTTCCGTCGGCTGTGCCCCAACGGCCTCGATGCCGAAACGCACGTCGCCCTGTCGCTCACCGCCGGCCGAACCGCCGACGCGCTCGACCGCGCCCGGAGGGAACGGGCCAGCCCGTTCCTGCTGATCGACACCGTTTTGCAGGTCGCGCGCCAGCGGCTGATGGTCGCGGACCCGGCGACCGCACGGCGGCTGCTGGGCGAGGCCGCGGCGATCCTGCCGCCCTATCGCACGGACGAGCGGTCGGGCGATATCAACCGCCGCTTCGAACTGACCCGGCTACTCGCCGCAGCCGGAGATGCCGACGCCGCCGACACACTCGCGCGCCGCCAGCCCGCCGGGGCATTGCGCGCGGTCGCTTTGTCCGCGGCGGTAGCGGGGCGCGCCGGGCTGCGCTTCGACGATCAGGCGCCGATGCTGGAGACGATCGACCCCGCCTGGCTGCCCCAGCTCACAACGGCGCTCACATCTTCGACAGCAGCTCCGCGATAGACACGAACGCGAACCCGACCGAGCTGTCGGCGATGCCATAGGGCATGAACAATTTGTCGCCGTGCTTCATCGCGCCACAAGTGTAGACGACGTTGGGGACATAGCCTTCGCGGTCCTGGTCCGCCGCCGCCAGGATCGGCGAGCGCGTGCGCCCCAGCACCCGCGCCGGATTGTCCTTGTCCAGCAACACCGCGCCGATCGAATATTTGCGCATCGCGCCCACGCCATGGGTCAGCAGCAGCCAGCCCTCGTCGATCTCGATCGGCGGGCCGCAATTGCCGATCTGCACGAACTCCCACGGAAACACCGGCTTCAGGATCAGCTCGCCGCCGTCCCAGACGGTCAGGTCGTCGGTCTTGAGCAGGTACAGGTTCTCGCCGTCCTGCCGGCCGATCGCCAGATACTGGTCGCCGACCTTGCGCGGGAACAGCGCGATCCCCTTGTTGCGCGATGCGCTGCCGGTCATCGGCACCAGGTCGAAGGCGCGGAAATCCTTGGTCCGCATCAGCTCCGACTGGATCGCGCTGCCGTTATAGGCGGTATAGGTGCCCAGCCATTCGACGCTGCCGTCGTCATGGTGGAACTGCACCAGCCGCAGGTCCTCCAGCCCCTTCGACTGCGCCTCGGTGATCGGGAAGATCACCGTGCCCGACAGCGTGCTGTCGCGGTGACGATAGACGGTCACCGGGCCACTCGGCATCTGTTCCTCGTCGCTGCCGACCGCGTCGGTGGCGGTCGCGAACGGCGGCTCGGGCGCCAGCTTCAGCTCATTGTCGCTGGTGATGATGCCTTCGCGGAACGCGACCGAGGAGATATGCCCCTCCCCCACCGCGCGCAGCGACATCAGGATGCGCTGCGCCCCATCCTCCATCCCGCTCTGGTCGGGATGCGGCACCACGCTGGGATTCATCAGCGCAGCAGCGGCATAGCTGTATTCGTGGCAGAAATAGGCGCCGATCAGCTGCCGCTTCTCATCAGAGATGCGGCTGCCGTCCAGCCCGTGCGCCGACGCGATCTCGTCGTAACGGGTCATGAATACGCGGCGCGTCTGCCAGTGGCGCGCCTCGAAATCCTTCAGCACCAGTTCCAGCTGGTCGCGCGCTTCCTGCGGCGACATGCTGACCACCTCGCTGATAAGCCGTTGCGACCGGCTGGGGCCGCCATTCTGCGGCGCCATCCACCCGATATGAAAGGGTCGGACCACCACTCGCGACGGATCGGCATGCAGACGCAGCCGGTGGTTGAACAGCTTCAAGGACCAGCCTCGTCGTTATGGACGTAACGCTCGCGCGTCGGATCGGCGTCAGGCCGACCGTTCGTGCACCCCAGTCCCTGCCACTTTTTCCACGCGCTTTGAAAGCCCCGAAATCGCGCACGACGCCATTTGCAGCGCCAGGATCGATTCAGCGCCTTGGTTGCGGTT
Organism: Sphingomonas ginsenosidimutans; assembly: GCF_002374835.1. GTDB lineage: Bacteria > Pseudomonadota > Alphaproteobacteria > Sphingomonadales > Sphingomonadaceae > Sphingomonas > Sphingomonas ginsenosidimutans. The sequence continues at coordinate 58,800 of NZ_NWVD01000006.1, read as the reverse complement.
CAGCCCGCTGGGCATCAACCCGTCGAAACATCCGCCATCCCCCAGCGAGGCGAGCGGCAGGTCGAGGTCGTTGGCACCCAGATACCAGTCATAGGCGCGCTTCGCCTCGTCGAACCAGCGACGGTCGCCGGTCGCGTCGAACGCCGCCGCGCACGCATCGATCGTCGCCTGCGCCTCCAGCGGCTGCTGGTCGAACGGCAGCGGCTCGGCGTAGATGCGGCCGAAGCTTTCCGATCCCACCGCGCGGAAATGGCCCTCCGGCGCGGTCTGCTTGGTGACGATCCACGCCAGCGTGTCCAGTCCGCACTCGATCAGGTCGCGGCGATCCAGCGCCACCCCGGCGCGGATCATCGCCTCGGGCAGGCGGGCATTGTCATAGGCCAGCACGATCTCGAACCAGCCCCATTCGGGGCGCCGTGCCGCGTCGAGCAGCGCCAGATGCTCGTCGGGGAAGCGTCGCAGGATCTGCGACGCCAGCTGGTGGCCGGGCGAGGCCTGCAGCACCGCCGCCGCGCCCAGCATCGCGAACGCCTGCGCGCGCGGGCTTTCCAGCTCCAGCGCCAGGCTGGCGGTGGCATCGAACATCGCCTGCGCCCAGTCGCGATGCTTGGTCTCATGCGCGTCGCGCGCGGTAACGCCCAGCGCCCACAGCGCGCGGCCGTTCGAATCCTCCGACCCGATATCCTCGCACCAGGTCCGGTCGAAGTTCATGAAATTGCGGAACCGCCGTGCGTCGGGGTTCCACGCATATTGGACGAACGCGGCATAAACGGTGGTCCATTTGTCGCGCGTCGCCGCGTCGCAATCCTCCACCGCGCTCATCAGCATCAGCGCGCGGGCATTGTCGTCGATGCAATAGCCGTGGCGCCGGTCGGGGACGGAGAAGATCGAATGCTGAAGCATCCCCGTCGCGTCGCTCATCCGTTCGACCGCGGTCAGGTCGACGGGAAGCACCTTGCGCGTCGCGGCCGTACCGCGCAGCCGCGCGGGCTGCGCCGCGATGCCGCCGACGATCTCCGCCATAGCGGTCTCGGCCATCTGCGACCAGATCATCGTCCGCCCGCGGGCATAGGCGCGCGCCGACAGCCGCGCGATGTTGCGCTTGCTGCCCAGCAGGTCGTTGATCTCCCGCGCGAACGCCGCGGAATCGCGGAAGTCGACCAGCACGCCGTGCCCGTCGGCCAGGATCTCGGTCGCGTGGACGTAAGGCGTGGAGATGACCGCCTTGCCCACGCCCACGGCATAGCTCAGCGTCCCGCTGGTGATCTGCGCCGGGTTCAGATACGGCGTGGCATAGATGTCGGCGGCCTGCAGATAGTCGATCAGGTCGTCATGCTCGACGAAGGCGTCGATGAACGCGACGTTCGCGCCCACGCCCAGCCGGTCGGCCTGCTCCTTCAGCGAATCGCGATACCGCTCGCCTTCGTGCGCGACCAGATTGGGGTGCGTCGCGCCCAGCACGACGTACATCGCGTCCGGGTGCTTCTCGACCACCGCGGGCATCGCCTCGATCATCGTCTCGATCCCCTTGCCCGGCGCCAGCAGCCCGAACGTCAGGATCACACGATGCCCGGTCCAGCCGAAGCGGTGCTTGAGCGAATCGGGCTCGACGAATGGGCGGTCGGGCACGCCGTGCGGGATCACCGCGATCGCCTTCGCATTCGCGCCATAGACGCGCTCCAGGATCTCGCGCCCGCGCTCGGCCATCACGATCACCTTGGCGGCACGGCGCAGCAGCCCTTCCAGCACGGTGCGCTCGGCCGCGCTCGGCTTTTCCAGGATGGTGTGCAGCGTCACCACGAGCGGGATCGACACGCGGTCGATCAGCGACAGGATATGCGCACCCGCCTCGCCGCCGAAGATGCCATATTCGTGCTGGACCCACAGCGCCTGCGCGCCGCTCGCCTCGATCGCGCGCGCGGTCGCCAGATAGGCGGCGCGGTCATGCTGCGGGATCGTGCCGGTTACCGCGTCGGGATAATCGTAGCGCCCCGGATGGTCGTCCATCGCATAGACGTCCACCGTCATGTCCGGGAAACGGCGCTTGAGCGCGGTATAGGTATCGGTCGTGAAGGTCGCGATACCGCACTTGCGGGGAAGGAAATTGCCGACGAGCGCGATATGCGTGACGTCCTGCGGGATAGCCGACTGCTTCATTCCTCTGCCTTCGCTGATGCAGCACGACGGGAGTTTCACCGACGCACTTGGAGCGATGAACCCGTCATGAAGCAGTTGGTTGCAGTAATGCTGCAATGCAACCACCGGCAATCGTGCTGATCGCGATCAATCGAACGCGGGATGCGGCGGGCCGACGCGCCGCCGATCGCTCAGCCGCGGCCGCGATACGGCGCGACCCCCTGATCGGGCAGCCACACCCCCTCCGGCGGCGGGCCGGATTGCCAGAAGACGTCGATCGGCATCCCCCCGCGCGGATACCAGTAACCGCCGATCCGCAGCCAGCGCGGCGCCATTTCGCGGAACAGCCGGTCGCCGATGCCGACGGTGCAATCCTCGTGGAAGGCGGCGTGGTTGCGGAACGAACCCAGGAACAGCTTCAGCGATTTCGATTCGACGATCGTATCGCCGGGGACGTAATCGATCACCAGATGCGCGAAATCGGGCTGGCCGGTCACCGGGCAGAGCGAGGTGAATTCCGGCTGGACGAACCGCACCAGATAGTGGGTGCCGGGGCGCGGGTTGGGAACGTAGTCGAGCGCCGCTTCCTCCGGCGATGCGGGAAGCGTGCTGGCCTGGCCAAGGAACTTCGGTGTCATGCCCGCGCACATAGGCGCGCGCGCACGGAAATGCGACCTGTTCCCTCCACGCCCTGCGCGGCTATGACGGGGGCATGGAACCCCTCGTCTCCACCGAATGGCTCGCGGCCCAGCTGAGCGCGCGCGACCTGCGCGTCGCCGATGCCACCTATCATGTGAAGCTGCCGGGCGCGCCGCCGCGCGATGCCGGCGCCGAATTCGCCGCCGGGCACATCCCCTTCGCGGTGTTCATGGATCTGGACGGCTTTTCGGATACCGCCAGCCCGCTACCCTCGACTCTGCCCGGCCCGGCGCAATTCGCCAGCCGGATGGCGCGGCTGGGGCTGGGCGACGGCACCCGCATCGTCCTGTACGACGATGCCGCGCACCACACCGCGGCGCGCGCCTGGGTGATGCTGCGCGCGTTCGGCTTCACCGATGTCGCGATCCTCGACGGCGGGCTGGCGGCGTGGAAGGCGGAGGGCCGCGCGCTGGAAACCGGCCCCGGCGCCCCCGCCCCGCGCCACGCCACCCCGCGCGAGGTCGGCGTCGGCATCCGCGACATGGCTGCGGTGCGCGCGATCGTCGCCGACGGGTCGGAGCAGCTGGTCGATGCCCGCTCGCCCGCGCGCTTCACCGGCGAGGAAGCCGATCCGCGCCCCGGCATTGCCGCCGGTCACATGCCGGGTGCGCGCAACCTGCCGTACGACCGGCTGTTCCACGCGGACGGCACGTGGAAGCGCGGCGATGAACTGGCCGCTGCCTTCGCCGGCGCCGGCATCGACCTCGACCGCCCGATGACGATGACCTGCGGATCGGGGATCACCGCCAGCGTGCTGGCGTTCGGCGCGCACCTTCTGGGCCGCGATGCGGCGGTCTATGACGGCAGCTGGACCGAATGGGGCGCCGATCCGTCCACGCCCAAGGCGACGGGGGCGGCATGAGCGACGACACCCATCACGCGCACGACCTCGCGCCCGCCACCCGCGTCGTCACCGCCGGGCGGCGCGACGAATGGACCCGCGGCATCGTCAACACCCCCGTGTGGCGCGCCTCGACGATCCTGTACGACGATGTCGCGCAGCTGCGCGCCGCCGCGGGGAAGGACACGCACCACCGGCTGTTCTACGGCCGGCGCGGCACGCCGACGCAATGGAGCCTGGCGGACGCGCTGACGGAACTGGAACCGGGCGCGGAGGGGACGTTCCTCTACCCCTCCGGCGTCGCCGCGATCGCCGGCTGCCTGCTCGCGATCCTGTCGCCGGGCGACGAATTGCTGGTGACCGACAGCGCCTATGACCCGACGCGGTCGATGGCCGGCGGGCTGCTGCGGCGGATGGGGATCACCACGCGCTTCTACGATCCGCTGATCGGCGCCGGCATCGCCGACCTGATCGGCCCGGCGACGCGCGCGATCGTCATGGAAAGTCCCGGCAGCCTGACGTTCGAGGTGCAGGACGTCCCCGCCATCGTCGCGGCGGCGCGCGCGCGCGGGGTGGCGACGGTGCTCGACAACACCTGGGCGACGCCGCTGCTGTTCCCCGCGATCGCGCACGGCGTCGATTACACGATCCTGGCGTGCACCAAATATGTCGTCGGCCATTCGGACGTCATGCTGGGGTCGGTCACCGCCGCGCCGGGGCGGTTCGCGCCGCTGCGCGACACCGCGTTCCAGCTCGGGCAGGTGACCAGCCCCGACGACGCCTGGCTGGCGTCGCGCGGGCTGCGCACCATGGCGGTGCGGCTGAAACAGCATCAGGACGGCGCGCTGGCGATCGCGCGCTGGCTGGACGCGCAGCCCGGCGTCGCGCGCGTGCTGCACCCGGCGCTGCCCTCCTGCCCCGGCCATGCCGTGTGGGCGCGCGACTTCGCGGGATCGTCCGGCCTGTTCTCCTTCGTCCTGGACGGTGGGGACGAAGGATCGCGCGCCGCGTTGATCGACACGCTGGCGCATTTCGGCATCGGCTACAGCTGGGGCGGCTACGAAAGCCTCGCGCTGCCAGTCGATCCGCACCGCTATCGCACGGCCACCACCCCCGATTTCGCCGGGCCGCTGGTGCGGTTGCAGATCGGGCTGGAGGATCCCGACGACCTGATCGCCGATCTCGATCGCGGGCTGGCGGCGTTCCGGCGCGCGCGCGGATGAACGAGCTGATCGCCGCGCTGGCGCGCTACGGCATCCCGCTGCCCGATCGCGCGCAGGCGGTGGAGGCGGCGGTCGCCGGCGCACTGGTAGTGCTGGCGCTTGCCATCGGCGTGGCGGCGGGGCGCGCGCTCGGCCCGAAGCTGGCGGATTGGTGGAAGGACCATGTCGCCGGCCACACCGGTGAGGGGCTGCGCCCGCGGCTCGGGCTGATCGTCCGCCACGGCACGGCCGCGCTGCTGCTGGCGGTGGTGCTGGTCGCGCACCGCTGGTCGCCGTGGGCTGGCGCGCCGATCGGGCTGGCGCTGGGCAGCGCCGCCGCGCTGACCACGCACCAGCTGATGCGCGGCGTCGGCATCCCGCGCTGGGCGTCGTGGACGGTGGAAGCGATCGTGTTCGTCGCGCTGTTCAGCCGCGCGGTCGGCGGGCTGGAGCCGATCACCTCGACGCTGGATGCGATCGCGGTCACCATCGGGTCGCGGCGGTTGTCGCTGCTCGCGCTGATCTCCGCTCTGGTCACGGTCGTGGTGCTGATCGCACTGGTGCGCGTCGCCAACCGCGTCGTCGCGCACACGATCGACCGTACCCCCGCGCTCGACCCGACGCAGAAGATCCTCGCGCAGAAGATCGCCGGCATCGCCGCGGTGGTCGTCGCCTTCCTGTTCGGGATCGACCTGATCGGGATCGACCTCACCGCCTTCGCGGTCTTCTCCGGCGCGTTCGGCCTCGCGGTCGGCTTCGGGATGCAGAAGACGATCGGCAATCTGATCGCCGGGATCATCCTGCTGATGGATCGCTCGATCAAGCCGGGCGACGTCATCGTCGTCGGCGAGAGCTTCGGCTGGGTGAACAAAATCGGCGTGCGCGCCGTGTCGGTGGTCACCCGCGATGGCAAGGAACATCTGATCCCCAATGAGGATCTGATGACGCGCGAGGTGGAGAACTGGTCCTATTCCGACCGCAACGTGCGCGTCCGCATCCCCGTCAGCGTCGCGTACGACAGCGACCTGAAACTGGCGCAGGATCTGATGCTAAAGGCCGCGCTGGCCAGCCCGCGCGTGCTGGCCAGCCCCAAGCCCAACGTCTGGCTGACCGCGTTCGGCAACGACGGGGTGGAACATGAGATACTGGCGTGGATCAGCGACCCCGAAAGCGGCGTCGGCAACGTGCGCTCCGACGTGCTCAACCGGCTGTGGTGGATGTTCAAGGACGCCGGCATCGCCATCCCCTTCGCCCAGCAGGACGTCTACATCCGCAGCTGGCCGACACCGCCGGGGGAATAGCGGAGGGCACCGCATGATCCGCCCTGAGCGTCGTCACCCAGCCCCAATCGTCACCCCAGCGAAAGCTGGGGTCTCTCACAACCGTCGCGACGCCTCGACGAAAAGGCCCCAGCCTGCGCTGGGGCGACGTGCAATCGGGCGCCCGACCCCGCGCTTACTGCTGCGGCGTGGGCGTCGCCGTCGCGGCCGGCGCGGCGCCAGCGGATGCGCGCGCGCCCTGGCCGTCGCCCTGCGGCGCGGCGATGATGTCGCGGGTCGTCTGGCCCTTATCGATCACGTTGGTCTGCGGATCGCCCACCGCGGAGCGGATGCCCGCCTGCGCCGCGCCGGTGCCGCCGGCCTCGTCGATCACCGCGCCCTGCGTTCCGGTGCGCTGCGTCGGCCCGCCGAACAGCGCGTCGAGCGTCTGCGCCTGGGTGTTGACGCCCTGCGTGCGGGCAGCGCCCGGCTGCGGCGGCACCAGCGCGAAATCGGGCGGGATCACCAGCGGGGGCTGGCGCGCGACGGCGAATTCGTCGGGACGCGCGCGGTCGTAACCGCTTTTCCCGCAGCCCGAGACAAGGGCAAGCGCCGTGAGCGAGGCCACCACGACGACAGACTTACGCATGGACATTCTCCGAAGGATCGGGCCGCTTCTCGCGGATCAGGAGCGCGCGTGCCAGCAGAATCAGCACGCCGATGGTAATCGCCGCATCCGCGACGTTGAAGATCAGGAACGGGCGCCACTCGCCGAAGTGCAGGTCGGCGAAATCGACGACATAGCCCAGCCGGATGCGGTCGAGGATATTGCCCAGCGCCCCGCCCAGCACCAGCCCCAGCGCCAGCCGGTCGGCGCGCTTGTCCTCGCGCGTCATCCAGATCGCGACGCCGGTGGCGATCGCGGCGGTGAACGCCACCAGCAGCCAGCGGGTCAATTCGGTCTCGGCGCGCAGCATCCCCAGCGACACGCCCTCGTTCTTGGTGAAGCGCAGGTCGAAGATCGGCAGGATCGTCTGATACGCGCCCAGGAAGTCGACGCCCAGCGGCCCGGTGACCAGCCACTTCGCCGCCTGGTCGACGACGAACACCGCCGCCGCCACCGCCAGCCCCGCACGCGGCATCCTGCTCACGCGCCGGCCCCGACGACCGCGGCGCAGCGCCCGCACAGCCCGTCGTCCACCGCCACATCGGGCAGGTGGCGCCAGCAGCGGCCGCACTTGTGGTAATCGGTACGCGTCACCGCGACCGTGTCACCATGCGACACCTTGGCGACGATGAACGCCTCCGCCAGCGCGCCCGCGTCGAGCGGCAGTTCCGGCACCGTCACTTCGGCCTCCAGGCTGGAGCGGACGGTCTTTTCCCGGCGCAGCGGCTCGATCGCCTCGGTCACACGCGCGCGCAGGTCGCGCACCGCGGCCCAGCGCGCGGCGACGTCCTCGCCGGTTTGCGCGGGCAGTTCGGGCCATTCGAGCAGGTGCACCGATCCGTCGGCGTCGGCGAAGCGCGCCTGCCACACTTCCTCGGCGGTGAACACCAGCACCGGCGCGGCCCACCGCACCATCGCGTGGAACAGCACGTCCAGCATCGTGCGATACGCGCGCCGCGTCACGTCGCCCGCGGCGTCGCAATACAGCGAATCCTTGCGGATATCGAAGAAGAACGCCGACAGGTCCTCGTTCGCGAAATCGCTCAGCAGCCGGACATAGCCGTTGAAGTCATAGGCCTCGACCGCACGCTTCAGCTGCGCGTCCAGCGCGTGGGTGAGGTGGAGCATGTACCGCTCCAGCTCCGGCCATTCGCCCACCGCCAGCCGTTCCGCGTCATCGAACCCGTCGAGCGCGCCCAGCAGGTAGCGGAAGGTGTTGCGCAGCTTGCGATACTGGTCCGCCACCCCGGCCAGGATCTCCTTGCCGATGCGATGGTCCTCGGTGAAATCGACCGACAGCGCCCACAGCCGCAGGATATCCGCGCCATAATCGCGCATCAGGTCCAGCGGGTTGATCGTGTTGCCCAGCGACTTGGACATCTTCATGCCCTTGGCGTCCATCGTGAAGCCGTGCGTCAGCACCGCGTCATAGGGCGCCCGCCCGCGCGTCCCGCAGCTTTCCAGCAGCGACGACTGGAACCAGCCACGATGCTGGTCCGACCCCTCCAGATACAAATCGGCGGGCCAGCTCAGTTCCGGCCAGCGCCCGCTGTCGAGCACGAAGGCGTGGGTGCAGCCCGAATCGAACCACACGTCCAGGATATCGGTGACCCGCTCGTAATCCGCCGGGTCGCGATCCGGGCCGAGCAGCGCGGGCATCGCCTCGTCGCTCCACGCATCGACGCCCTGTTCGCGGAAGGCCGCGACGATCCGCGCGTTGACGTGCGGATCGACCAGATACTGGCCGGTGCGCCGGTCGACGAACAGCGCGATCGGCACGCCCCACGCGCGCTGGCGCGAGATAACCCAGTCGGGCCGCCCCTCCACCATCGCGCCGATGCGGTTGCGGCCCTTTTCGGGAACGAAGCGGGTCGCCGCGATCGCCGCCAGCGCGCGGTTGCGAAGGGTGTCGGCGGCCGGGGTACCGCCCTGCCCCTCGTCCGTGATCGGCCGGTCGACCGCGATGAACCATTGCGGGGTGCAGCGGTAGATCACCTTCGCCTTCGACCGCCACGAATGCGGGTAGCTGTGCTGGAAATCGTCGCTGGCGGACAGCAGCATCCCGGTGTCGCGCAAGTCGGCGCAGATCGGCCCGTCGCTGGCGACGAACTTCTTATTGATGACGCTGCCCTGCCCGCCCAGCCACGCCCAGTCGGCGCGGTACATGCCTGCCGCATCCACCGCGAACACCGGCTCGATCCCGTGCGTCTTGCACAGCGCGAAATCGTCCTCGCCATGGTCGGGGGCCATGTGGACCAGGCCCGTGCCCGCGTCGATGGTGACGAAATCGCCCTCCAGGAACGGGCGCGGCGTGGCGAAGAAGCCGCCCAGATGGTGCATCGGGTGGCGCACCGTCGCGCCTTCCAGCACCGGCCCCTTGATGAGCGCGACGATCCCTTCCAGCTTCAGCCCGGTCCGCTTGGAGAAGGCCGGGAACAGCGGCTCGGCGACCAGATATTTCTTCCCGCCGCTCTCGAACTGCAGGTAATCGATCGCCGAGCCATAGGCGATCGCCTGGTTGACCGGAATCGTCCACGGCGTGGTGGTCCAGATCGGCGCGATCGTTCCCGCCAGCCCCGGATATTCGGGGCATTGGATCACCTCGAACCCGACGTCGATCTGGGTGGAGGTGATCTCCTCATATTCCACCTCCGCCTCGGCCAGCGCGGTCTTTTCCACCGGCGACCACATGACGGGCTTGGCGCCGCGGTACAGCTGGCCGGTCTCGGCGAATTTCATCAGCTCGGCGACGATCGTCGCCTCGGCGGCGAAATCCATCGTCAGATACGGCTTGTCCCAGTCGCCGTTGATGCCCAGCCGCTTCAACTGCTCGCGCTGGGTGTCCACCCACTGCTGCGCATAGGCGCGGCATTCGGCACGAAATTCCTGCGGCGGCACTTCGTCCTTGTTGCGCTTCTTCTTGCGATATTCCTCCTCGACCTTCCATTCGATCGGCAGGCCGTGGCAATCCCAGCCGGGGACGTAGGGCGCGTTCTTCCCCAGCAACGTCTGGGTGCGCACCACCATGTCCTTCAGGATATGGTTCAGCGCATGGCCGATATGCATGTCGCCATTGGCATAGGGCGGGCCGTCGTGGAGGATGAACGTCTCGCGCCCGGCACGCGCCGCACGCAGGCGGCGGTACAGGTCCATCTCCTGCCATCGCGCCAGGATCGCCGGCTCCTTCTGCGGCAGCCCCGCCTTCATGGGAAAATCGGTCTTCGGCAGGAAGACGGTTTCGCGCCAGTCGCGCGGCGTGTCGGGTGCATCGGCCATGGAATGTCAGGCCTTAGCGCGCCGTTATTCCGCCAGCAACTCGCGTGCGCGGGCGCAGTCGCGGTCCATTTGCGCGATCAGTTCGTCGATGTTCGAGAATTTGGCTTCCGGGCGCAGATAGTCGATCAGCGCGACCTCGATCTCCTGCCCGTACAGGTCGCCGGAAAAATCGAAGAAATACGGCTCCAGCAATTCCTTGGGCGGCTCGAACGTCGGGCGCACGCCCAGGTTCGCCGCCCCCGGCACGACCCGCCCGTCGGGCAGGGACCCGCGCACCGCATAGATGCCATAGGCGGGGCGCAGGTAATGGCCCATGTCGACGTTTGCGGTGGGATAGCCGATCGTCCGGCCCAGCTTGTCGCCGTGCTGCACCGTCCCGCGAATCGCGAACGGGCGCGTCAGCAGCCGCGCCGCGCCGCGCATGTCGCCCGCGCGCAACGCCTCGCGGATGCGGGTGGAGGATACCGGCGCACCGTCCAGCATCACCGGGCCGACGGTATCCACCGAATAGCCGCCGCGCGCGCCCGCCGCGCGCAGCATCGCGACATTGCCGCGCTTGCCGTGGCCGAACGTGAAATCCTCGCCGGTCACCACGCCGGCCACCTGCAAGGCGCGTTCCAGCCGGTCGGCGATGAAATCCTCCGCGCTCAGCGCCGCCAGCGCCGCGTCGAAGCGGAACACCACCATCGCATCCGCCCCCGCCTCGGCGAACAGCCGCTCGCGCTGGTCCAGCGTGGTCAGCCGGAACCACGGCGCGTCGGGGCGGAAATAGCGGACCGGATGCGGATCGAACGTGGCGACCAGCGCCGGGCGCCCTTCGGCGCGCGCACGCGCCACCGCCCGGCCCACCACCGCCTGATGGCCCAGGTGCACGCCGTCGAAATTGCCGAGCGCGACGATCCCGCCCGCCAGCTGGGGGGGCACCGCCGAGCCGCCGTCGAGCCGCTCCATGTGCCGCGCTCTAGGGGTGTGCTTCTTCCGGAGCAATCCCGGCGCGCACGACACGCAACACGTTGCCGCCCATCACCTTCGCCACGTCGTCGCGCGACAGCCCGCGGTCCAGCAGCGCCTGCGCCACCGCCGGCACGCCCGCCGCGTCGAACCCGGTCGTCACCGCGCCGTCGAAATCCGATCCCAGCCCGACATGGTCGATCCCCGCCACGTCGCGCACGTGCAGGATCGCGGCGGCGACCCTGTCCGGGGTGGTGCCGCAGATCGCGGCATCCCAGTAACCGATGCCGATCACCCCGCCGGTGCGCGCGATCCCGCGGATCTCCGCATCGCTCAGGTTGCGGTTGACCCCGCAGGTCGCCTGCACGCCGCCATGGCTCGACACCACCGGGCGGCGCGCCATCGCCAGGATGTCCGCGACCGCGGCATGGCTGGCGTGCGCGACGTCGACGATCATCCCCAGCGCCTCCATCCGCCGCACCACCTGCCGGCCCAGCGGGGTCAGGCCGCCCTTGTGCTCGCCGTGCATCGATCCGGCGACATCGGTGTCGAAGAAATGCGCCAGGCCGGCCATGCGGAACCCGGCGACGTACAGCCGGTCGAGGTTGGCGATATCGCCCTCCATCGCCTGCATCCCCTCGATCGACAGCATCGCCAGCACCGGCGCGCCGCGCGCGCCTGCGCCGTCCAGGTCGGCGGGCAGGTGGACGACGCGCATCCGCCCGCCCGACGCGGCGGCATACAGCGCCAGTTTCTGCGCATGGAACAGCGATCGTTCCAGCAACGATCCCCAGGTACGCCGCGGCTGGCGCTGCGCGATCACCAGCGCGGTGATATTGTCGGTGTCGGCGCTATTGGCATCGTAATTCTGCCCGCGCGGCGTCTTCGTCACCGATGAGAAGACCTGCAACGCATAACCGCCCGCGATCAGTCGCGGCAGGTCCACCTGCCCGCGGTCCGACCGCAGCAGCAGGTTGCGCTGCCACATCAGCGTATCGGCATGCATGTCGGCGACCGGGATGCCCCGCGCGGCGGCGGTGATCCGCAGCGGCACCGGCACCACCCGGTTCATCGATCCCTCGACCCAGGCGGGGGCGAACAGGAAGAATCCGGCGGCCGCCAGCAACGCCAGAACCGCCCCGCCGATCAGCCATGTTCGCACGACGACTCTCCCCCGCCCGTTGCCGGGGAAGACTAGCGCACCAGCGTCACGAAGTCATAGGCCGGGCGATCGCCCTCCGCCGGATGCGCCTCGCGCGCGATCTCGCGCCAGCCGTCAAACGCGGGGACGCGCGCATCGCCGTCGGGCGCGCCATGTACCTCGGTCAGTTCGATCCGCTCGGCACGCGGCAGCAACAGCGCATAGATTTCCGCGCCGCCGATCACCGCCACCTCGCCCGGTCCGGCGAGCGCCAGCGCCGCATCGACGTCGTGCGCGACCTCCGCACCGGGGGCGTGCCACGCGCGGTCGCGGGTCAGCACGATGTGCCGGCGTCCGGGCAGCGGCGCGGGGAAGCTCTCGAACGTCTTGCGCCCCATCACCATCGGGTGCCCCATGGTCAGCGCCTTGAACCGTTTCAGGTCGGCGGGCAGCCGCCACGGCAGCCGACCGTCGACGCCGATCACGCCATTGTCGGCGCGCGCCAGGACGAAGAAGATCATGTCGCCCCGGCTATCGCGGCGCGCGCCCGGCGTAAAGTCAGCCGGCGGGCATCGCCCGGCTTGGGGCCGCCGATCCGGCGGGGGTCGGCGCGATCGCCGCGCCCCATTGCAGCGCCAGCGCGCAGATTGTCGCGATCACCGCCACGAAGACATATTCCCGCATCGTTCGCTCCCGTCCCGAACCCTGCGTTTACATATGTAATCGACGTGCTGAACCGTGCCTGAACGCGCTCAAACGGCGACGGGCGCCTTGATATGCGGCTGCGCGACATAGTCGTGGAGCACGAAATCTTCGGCGTCATAGGCGTCGATCGCTGGTGCGCACCGCGTGATTTCCAACCTCGGCAGCGCGCCCGGCGTGCGTTCCAGCTGCGTGCGCGCCTGCTCCAGATGGTTCGAATACAGGTGGCAATCGCCGCCGGTCCATATGAAATCGCCCGCTTCCAGCCCGCATTGCTGCGCCAGCATGTGCGTCAGCAGCGCGTAACTGGCGATGTTGAACGGCACCCCCAGGAAGATATCCGCCGACCTTTGGTACAATTGCAGCGACAATTTCCCGTTCGCGACATGCGTCTGGAACAGGCAATGGCATGGCGCCAGCGCCATCGCGTGCAGCTCGCCCGGGTTCCACGCCGTCACGATCTGCCGCCGCGACGCCGGATTGGTGCGGATATCCGCGATCAATTGCTTGATCTGGTCGATATGGCGGCCGTCCGCGGTCTCCCAGTCACGCCATTGCTTGCCGTAAACGGGGCCCAGATCGCCGTTTTCGTCGGCCCATTCGTCCCAGATGCTCACCTTGCGCTCCTGCAGCCAGCGCACGTTGGTGTCGCCGCGCAGGAACCACAGCAGCTCGACGATGATCGATCGCAGGTGGAGCTTCTTGGTGGTCAGCACCGGAAACCCCTGCGCCAGGTCGAAACGCATCTGGTGGCCGAACACGCTCAGCGTGCCCGTGCCGGTCCGGTCCATCTGCCGCGCGCCCGAATCGAGCACCCGGCGCATCAGGTCGAGATATTGCTGCACCCCGCCGGGATAGCCCCCCGTCCCCGCGCCGCCAAGCCCGCGCGGGCGATCAGCGGGCGGGCACCGCCGCCGCGTCGGGGCGGCGCGTATCCGCCGCGCCCAGGAAGGCATCGCCCTCCACCATGATGCTCTGGATGCTGCCCATCGTGTTCGACGGGCGCACGCGATGTCCCTTCGCTTCCAGCAACGGCACGATATCGGGGGAAAATCCGCCCTCCAGCTCCAGCGGCGCATCCCCGCCGCCCTGGTTGATACGCGGCCGTTCGGCGGCCTCGGCGACGTTCAGCCCGTGGTCGATGACGTTCGACAGCAATTGCACCATCGTCGCGATGATGTAGCCGCCGCCCGGCGTCCCGGTGACCAGCCACGGGCGATCGTCCCTGAACACGATCAGCGGGGTGATCGTCGATCCCACGCGCTTGCCCGGCACCGGCCGCGTCGCATCGCGCGTCGCCCCGCCGCCGCGCCGCGACCACGACAAATTGCCCAGCGAATTGTTGAGCAGCACCCCCGTCCCCGGCGCGACGACATGCGCGCCATAGGAAGCGGACAACGTATAGGTGTTGCTGACGGCATTGCCCTGCGCATCCACCACCGAAAAATGCGTCGTGTCCTTGCTTTCGAACGGATAGGGGTTGCCGTCCGGCAGGGTGCGCGCGTCGAGCGAACGGTCCGGGCGGATCAACGCCGCACGCTGCGCCGCATATTCCTTGCTCGCCAGCCCGCGTGCCGGGGTCTGCCAGTCGGGCGCGCCGCCCACCAGCCGGCGGTCGGCCGACACGATCTTCATCGTTTCCGACAACAGGTGCAGGTTCGCGACGCTGCCCCATTTCGCCTCGGCGACCGGGAAGCGTTCCAGGATGTTCATCGCCTCGGCGACGCTCACTCCCGATGCGGTCGGCGGCATGTAGGCGATGCGGCGCCCGCGATAGCTCGACCAAATCGGCTCGGACACGATCGCGCGATACCCTGCCAGGTCCGCAGCATCGATGATCCCGCCGCCCGCGCGGATGCCCGCCGCCAGCTCCTGCGCCAGCGGACCGCGGTAGAAAGCGTCCGCCCCGCCCGCCGCGATCGCTTTCAGCGTGGCGGCCAGATCGGGCTGTCGGAACGTCTCGCCGGGGGCATAGGCCGCGCCGCCCGGCTTGAAGAACATCGCCATCGCCGCCGGATCGTCGGCCATCAGCCGCCGCTGCTCGCCATTGGCCTTCGCCTCGTCCTCCGACAGCGGCACGCCTTTCTCCGCCATCGCGATCGCGGGCGCCAGCAACGTGCCCCACGGCAGCGATCCGAAGCGGCGATGCGCCTCCCACAGGCCCGCCACGGTGCCGGGGATCGCCACGCCCTTCATCGACATGACCTTCGCCTGGTCCAGCTTGCCGGCCGCATCCAGCAGCAGGTCGGGCGTCGTATTGCGCGATGCCTGGCCGTAGTAATCGATCGCGATCGTCTGCGCCGGGCGGCCGTCGCGCGCAGCCATGTGGACCAGCATATAGCCGCCGCCGCCGACGTTGCCCGCGCGCGGCAGCGTCACCGCCAGCGCAAAGCCGGTGGCGACCGCCGCGTCGACGGCATTGCCGCCCTTGCGCAGAATTTGCGCGCCCACCTGCGCCGCCAGGATGTTCTGGCTGACGACCATCCCGCCGCGCCCCACCACCGGCTTGTGGATCTGGTCATAGGCGACGATGTCGCCGCCCGACGGCGTCGCCGCCCGCGCCGGCGGCTCCTCCTGCGCCGCCACGACCGGCATCAGCGGAAGCGCGGCGATCAGCGCGGCGACGGTCAGGCGGCGAAGCATCGGGGGCGTCCTTCCTTAGAACGAGGCGCGCAGGTTGGCGTACCAGTAGCGGCCATAGGGGGTGTAGAGTGATCCCAGGAAGCCGTTCGACGACAGCGGCGGCTTGGCATCGGTCAGGTTGCGCACGCCGATGCGCATCCGGTAGCGGCCCTCGCGCTTGTTGCCGACGGTGATCTGGCCGTACAGATTGTAGGTCATCTGGCTGGCGATCAGCCACGGCACGCCCGCGCTGTCGATCAGCCCGGTATCCTCGACGTCGCCGGTGTACTGCGTGAACGCCCCCAGCTCGAACTTCTCGTACCGCCAGTTGGCCGATCCGGTGACGCGCCAGCGCGGCTTGCCGTTCTGGCGCACCAGGCTGCCGGCGTCGGCGATATTGGTGCCGGCGTTGATCGTCCCTGCGGCACGCGCGTCGATCAGTTCCTGGATCGGCGGCGAGGGCTGGAGGAAGAACTTGTCGAGATAGGCCGCATTGGCCGCGAACGAGAAGCGCCCGGCACCGAAGTCCGGCAATTCCCACGTCGCGCTCAGGTCGACGCCGGCGGCCTCCTGCGGCAGCAGGTTGACATACTGGTCGCGCACGTAGTCGACGCGGCCGACCGGCGCGATCCCCGATCCGGCGAACAGCGCGATGTCGTCGGCGGTCGGCGCGGCGCGGATGACGTTGGGGTTGGTCGATCCGCTGACCCGCGCCAGATAGTCGGCGATCAGCGCATTACCCTCGCCGAAGATGCCGACGATCCCCTTCTGCTGGACGTGCCAGTAATCGGCGGTGAAGGTCACGCGGCCCAGCGATCCTTCCAGGAAGCGCGGTTCCAGCACCACGCCCGCGCTCCATGTGTTCGACGTCTCCGGCTTCAGGTCCGGGTTGCCCGCGCGCTGCGCCTGGATGGCGAAGCTCTGCGCGCAATTGGCGAAGCTGTTGATCGCGCCGGTGCGCAGCTGCGCCTCGCACCGGATCCAGTCGGTGCGCGTGTTCGACCGCGTCACGACGCGCGCGTTGATCTGTTCCAGGTTGGGCGCCTTGAACCCCTCGGCATAGGAACCGCGCAGGCGCAGCCCGCGCACCACTTCCCATGCCGCCGCGACCTTCGGCTTGGCCACCGACCCGACGTCGCTGTAATGTTCGAAACGGCCCGCCAGCTGGACTTCCAGGCTGCGCATCAGCGGCACGTTCATGTCCGGGCCGACCACCGGCACCGCCAGTTCGACGAAAGCCGCCGCGACGGTGCGGCGCCCGCTGGTATCCGGCGACGGGCTGGTGCCGACCAGGTCGGACCCCAGCTGCCTCCCCGTCACGCTGTCGGTGAAGGTGATCGTGCCGTCGACGCGCGGGTCGCGGTCATCCAGCTGCGTTTCGCGGCGCACCTCCGCGCCGAACGCGATGCCCAGATTGCCGCCCGGCAGCGTCAGCAAGTCCGCGCGCGACGCCTTCAGATCGGCCAGCGCCAGCGTCGACTTGCTGAAGCGCGTCGACTTGATGCGGATCGCATTCAGCGCCGCGGCATTGCTCAGCGTCGTGTCCGCGCCGCTGGGATTGGCCAGGTCGCTGCCGTTAAACGGATTATAGGCATCGGGCGTGGACAGGCCCAGCTGGCGCTGGAGCGCCGTCGCGCTGATGCCGTCCGACGTGTCGCGTACCGACGCCTCCGAATAGAGCGCCGCGCTTTCCCAGCGGAAGCCCAGCCATTCCCAGCGCAGCCCGGCCAGCGCGCGCCACTGGTCGTTCTTCACATGCACCAGATTGGGGCCGGCATCTGCGATATTGTAGCTCGACAGCGTCACCGGCAGCCCGGCGGCCGGGGCGTTGATCCCGGGCAGGCGGTTGGGGTTGGCGGCGCCGTTCAGCACGGTCGGGCCGAACGGATTGTAGTAATTGGTCGCCGGGATGACGATCGGCAGCGAGCTGAGCGTGCCCGACGAAGACTGGATGCTGTCGGTCGTCGCCGAATAATAGCCCGCTTCCCCGAACAGCTCCAGCCCGTCGGTCAGGTCGTAATGGCCGTTCAGGAACAGGTTGATCCGCTCCACCTTCGGCTGGATGTACGTGTCATACGCGACGCGCGGATCGAAGCGCAGGTTGCGGTCGGCGGCGGCGGTGTTGGTGCCGTCGTCGATGCACAGCCCGTTCTTCAGCCCGGTCGTCGCGTTCGTCTGGCAACCGGTGTTGGTCGACGGCTGGATATGGAACTGCCCTGACGCATTGGTCAGCGCGGTACCGTTCTGGCGCACCTGCACGTTGCCGACGGTCTGGAACGATCCCCATGGCGTGATCGATGCGCGCCCGTCGAGCGCACTGACCCCTTCGAAGCGGGTGCCGACGAACAACGGGCGCGTGTCGTCGGAGGCGGTGTAATCCTGTTCCGAACTGCGCAGCCCCGACCGCGTGGCGTAGCTGGCGAACAGCGTCACGTTGCCGCGCCCGCCGCCCAGGTTCTTGCCCAGCAACAGGTTGAGGTTGCTCTCGGTCAGGCTGGTACCCTCGGGATAGCCCGTCTGCCCCTCGATCTGCACGCCGTCATAGTCGGTGCGCAGGACGGTGTTGACGACCCCGGCCACCGCGTCGGAGCCATAGATGGCGGCCGCGCCGTCGCGCAGCACCTCCAGCCGCTCCAGCCCGAACACTGGAATCGCATTGGTGTTGTAGGTCAGCACCGGCACCAGATTCTCGTCGGCGCGGCTGGTCGGGTGGTTGACCACGCGCCGCCCGTTGAGCAGCACCAAAGTGTTGCCGACGCCCAGGTTACGCAGGTTCACCGAGCCGACATCGCCGCGCGCCGCGTTCGAGCTGTTGGGCAGGTAAGAACTGTTGAAGGTAACGTCGCCCAGCTGCGGTATCGAGCGGAACAGCTCGTCGCCGGTGACCGCGCCGGTGTTCGCGATCTGCCGCTCGTCGACCACCGTCACCGGCAGCGCCGCGGTGGTCTTCGCCCCGCGGATCTGGCTGCCGACGACGACGATGTCGTCGGCTGCGGCGGGCGCGGTGCCAGCGTCATCCGCCGCCAGCGCCGCCTCGACCTGTTCGTTCGACGGGACAACCCGCCCTTCGTCCGACGCGGGCGGCGCGGCCTGCACCAACGCGGCGGGACGCAGCGCGGCGGCGGCCGGCTGCGCGATCACACGGATACGGTTCGGCCCGGTGTAGCGCCACGTATAGCCGCTGTTCGCCAGCAGCCGGTCGAGCGCACCGCCGGTGGTGAAACGGCCGGCCAGCCGCGGCGCCGTCTTCGTGCCGATCGCAGGGTCGGTAAAGACCAGCTGCACTCCCGTCTGCTGCGCCACCTGCAACAGCGCGCTGTCCAGCCGCCCCGCCGCCACGTCGACCGCCACCGCGCGGTCGCCGGATGCCGCCTGGGCGGGTGTGGCCAGCGCCACGGCGCACGCGGACAGCGACAGGAAATGCATCGTCTTCTTCATTGGGTCCCCCGACCGTCGACAGGCTCCCTGCACCTGTCCTCCGTGAAGATGACGCACGATTTGGCGATCGCGAACCGCCGCGCGGATAATTTTTTTGCGCCCACTCCATTACCCGTTCGCATTCGCCGCGCTTTCGCGTCATGTCCGCGGGGGTGACCATCGCATGAGACACGACAGCGTGCCCGGACCGGGTGACGCGCCGGCGGCCGGCGGCGGGGCGGCACGGGCGTGGAGCGACGGGACGCTTGCCACCTATCGCGCCGCGCTGCGTGCGTTCGTCGCGCGCCGCGTGGCCGACCCGCACGAGGTCGACGACCTGGTGCAGGAAGCCTGCGCCCGCCTGATGTCGAGCGTGCGCGAGCGCGAGGTGGAAACGCCGCAGGCCTATCTGTTCCGAATCGCCGCCAACCTGATCGCCGACCGGCACCGCCGCAACCTGCCGACCGTCCCGCTGGCGGAGGAACACCACCCCGCCGTCGCCGCCGAGCAGGAGGAACGCCGCCGCGCCGCCGACGTGCGCGCCGCGCTGGCCGATGCGCTGGCCGAACTGTCGCCGCGCGTGCGCGACGTCTTCGTTCTGCGTCGGTTCGAGGAACGCAGCACGGGCGAGATCGCCCGCGATCTGGGGATCAGCCCGCGCATGGTGCAGAAACACCTGACGAAGGCGACCGCGCACCTCTATCGCCGGCTCCACCATCTGATGGAGCGCGGCGCATGACCGGCCCATCACCGCGCCCGCCCGCGCCGCTGGGCCTGCGTGCCGAGGCGGTGTTCGACGCGCTGCACGACGGACGCGGCGCCGACCTGCACCCCGACGACCGCGCCGAGGCGGAAGCCTTCTGGGAGTGGCTGGGCCGGCAGGATGCGCCCGCGGTCGAGGACGGGGCCACCCCGCCGCTCCGCCGCGGATGGCGGATGGCGTTGACCGCCGCGGCGGCCGCGCTCGCGCTCACCGTCGGGGGGCGCCAACTCTACACCGGTGCCGGCACCACCGCCGCGCCGGCCGCAACCGAATATGCCGCCGGCCACGCCGAGCGCCGCGTCGTGCGGCTGGCGGACGGGTCGACGGTCACGCTGGCCGCCGACAGCCGGGTCGCGGTGCGCCTGACGCCGACGCGCCGTGACCTGCGGCTGATCGCGGGAGAAGCCCTGTTCCAGGTCGCGCACGACACCGCCCGCCCGTTCGTGGTGGCGACCCCGCACGGCGAGGTGCGCGCGGTCGGCACCGCATTCGACGTGGCGCTGCGCGCGGGCGATGCGTCGGTGGCGGTGGTGGACGGGACGATCCGCATCGCGCTGCGCGATACCGGGCCGGGGGCGGCCGAGCCGATCGTCAAGCTCGCCTCCCGCGGGGAGCGGGTGGCATTCGGCACCGCGCGGCGCGACGGGCAGGACGTCGGCTTCATCAGCCAGTCGGTGGCCGCCGATCCCGAGACGATCACCGCCTGGACGCGCGGCAAGCTGGTGTTCCGCGGCGAGCCGCTATCCGAGGTGGTGGCGACGGTGAACCGCTATGCCACCGAACAGCTGCGCCTCACCGATCGGCGCCGCGCCGCGACGCCGGTGTTCGGCGTGGTCGACCAGGGCGACGTGGCGGCGGTGCGCGACCTGATCGACGATCCGGACGCGCTCGCCATCTCGCGCGCCGCCCCCGCCCCGGTTTCGCCCACGGCGTCGTAGCCGCTACGATGGCCGGCGGGGATCAGCCGGTCATCGCCAGCGTCGCGATCTTCACCGTGTGGCTGGAATCGCTGTAGAATTCCCAGGTATTGCCGGTGTGGACCACCTCGGCGCCGGCCGCGACGTTGATCGTATCGTTCGCATCCTTGGTGATGGTCAGGACCGAATCATTGCCCTGACCCGCCATGTTGCGAATGAAATCGGCGTCGATCGTCATGTTCGCCTGGACGTTGTTGCCGGTGAACGAGATCTCCTCGACATGGCTCAGCCCCGACAGGTCGCTGGCGGTGATCGTCCGGCCGACATCGGTCAGCGTCACCGTGTCATGCCCGCCCAACCCGTCGAAGCTGATCCCGGCGTCGACGTTCAGCAGGATCTGGTCGTCGAACGCACTGCCCAGCACATGTTCGACCCCGGTCAGCGTATCGCCGTTCGCCTCGCCGCCGGTGCCCGATCCGGTGGCGCTCGACAGGTCAAGCGATATGCCGGCGGTCGCATCGGCATAGCTGGCGGTATCGTCGCCCGCCCCGCCGTCCAGCGTGTCCGCGCCCAGGCCGCCCATCAGCCAGTCGTTGCCGCCCGCGCCGTGCAGGTCGTCGTCGCCGCCCCCGCCGCTCAGCGCATTGGCCAGCGCATCGCCGAAGATCGAATCGGCATGCGCCGAGCCGATAACCTGTTCGACGCCGTCAATTGTATCACCCTGCGCATCGCCGCCACTGTTGGCCGATCCGTCAAGATGGACGGTCACCGCCGCCGACGAACCGGAATAGTCGACCGTGTCGATCCCCGAGTCACCGTGCAGCGTGTCGGCGCCCGCGCCCCCGATCAGCATGTCGTCGCCGGCCATGCCCGAGAACGTGTCCGCACCCGCGCCGCCGACCAGCCGGTCAGCGCCGCCGGTGCCGGTCAGCACCTCGCCCACCACGTCCAGCACGCTGACCGTCGTCGCCTGCATCGTCACCAGCGTGCCGTCGGACACCAGCACGTTGAGGTCGTAGACATTGTCGCGTCCGGCATCGGCCGGCGTCTCGAAATCCGGTGCCGCACGGAAACTGAGCGCCCCGGTCGCCGAATCGATGTTGAACAAGGTCGCATCGGTGCCGCCGCCGATGGCATAGACCAGCGTCGCGCCCTCCGGGTCGCTGGCCTGCACCGTGCCCGCCGCGGTCGCATTTTCGTTGATCGAGAAGGCGGCGGTGGTGACGATCGGCGCCTCGTTGACGTCGCTGACCGATACCTGAATCGTCTGGACGCTGGTATTGGTGCCGTCGGAAACGCTCACCTGCACCTGGTTGGTGCGGTTCCCGCTTTCGTAATCGGGCGCGCTGACGAACGACAGGACGCCCGCTGCAGAGATCGCGAAGCGGTTCGCATCCGCGCCGCCGGTGATCGAATAGGTCAGCGCCGCCCCTTCCGGGTCACTGGCGGTGACGGTCATCACGGTGGCGCCGTTTTCCGCCACGGTCACGGCGGACGGCGCGGTGATGCGCGGCGCCTCGTCAACGTTGCGGACGGTCACGGTCACCATCTGCGTGGTCGCCAGCGACCCGTCCGATGCCAGCACCTGCACCTGGTAGCTGGTCTGCCCCGATTCGTAATCGGGCGCGGCGCGGAACGCCAGTTGCCCGGTCGCGGCATCGATCGTGAAGCGGCCGCCGTCCGCGCCGCCCGCGATGGCATAGACCAGCGTCTGACCCGCATCGGGATCGGTCGCCGCGATCGTCGTGACCGCGGTCTGATTTTCGTCAATCGCGACGTTGGCGGTCGGCGCCAGCACCGGCGCCTCGTTCACGTTGGTGACGGTGACGGTGAAGGCCCGGGTCGCGGTCTGCGTGCCGTCGGACGCGCCGATCGTCACCTGGAAATTGCCCGCGCCGACCGTCTCGTAATCCTGCGCCGCGACCAGCGACAGCGCGCCGGTGTTGCTGTCGATCGCGAAGCGGTTCGCATCCGCACCGCCGGTGATCGAATAGGTCACCGCCGCCCGTTCGGGGTCCAGCGCGGAGATGGTGGCCACCGCCTGGCTGTTTTCCGCGACGGTCAGCGCGCTGCCACCCTGGAAGGCCGCCGCCTCGTCGACGTCGGCGACGGTCACGGCGACCGCCTTGTCCGACGACAGGCCGGTCTGGTCGGTGGCCCGCAGGATCACGTCATAGACGTTGTTCGCCCCGCTATCGGCCGGCGCCTCGCGGTCGGGGGCGGACACGAACGACAACGCGCCGGTGTTTGCATCGATCGCGAAGCGCGCGGCATCCGCGCCGCCCGCGATTGACCAGCTGACCGTATCGCCGCTGTTCGGGTCGCTCGCCGTCGCGGTCATCACCGCATTGCTGTTTTCGTTGATCGTCGCCGTCGCGGCGGAGGTGATCGCGGGCGGTCGCTGGTCGCGCGTAACGTCGATCGTCACCGCCTGCTGCGTGGTGTTCGTGCCATCGCTGGCCGTGACGACGACATTGTAGCGGTTGTCGTGCCCCTGGTCTGACGGATTGTCGTAGCTGGGGGCGGTGACGAAACGCAATGCGCCGGTCGCGCTGTCGATCGTGAACAGCGCCGCATCGGTGCCCGACACGCCATATTGCAGCGTCTGCCCCTCCGGATCGGTCGCCGCCGCGGTCAGCACCGCCGTCGCACCCTCGACCACCGTCGCGGTGGTGGCGGACGTGAACACCGCCGACTCGTTGACGTTGCCGACGGTCACGGTCAGCGCCTTGTCGACGCTGTTGGTCCCGTCGCTGACGGTCACCGTCACCTGATAGGCATTGTTGCCGTCGGCGTCGGCGGGCGCTTCATGGTCCGGCGCCGACACGAAGGTGAGCACGCCGGTGGCGGGATCGACGGCAAACCGCGCCGCGTCCGCCCCGCCGCTGATCGACCAGGTCAGCGTGGTCCCTGCATCCGGATCGCTCGCGGACAGCGTCGCCACCGCCGTACCGTTCTCCGCGCGCGAAAGCGCCGCGGCGGTCGCGATCGTCGGCGCTTCGTTGACGTTGCCGACGTTGATCGTCAGCGCCTGCGTCTGCGATGCGCCGTGCGCATCGGTCACGGTCAGCGTCAGCGCACGGGTCTGCGCGGCTTCATAGTCCAGGCTCACCCCGTTCTTTAGCCGCACGCTGTTGCCGTCGACCACGAACAGCGCTGCATCGGCCCCGCCCAGCGTGTAGGTCAGCGTGTCGCCGGCATCAACATCGCTCGCCGTGAAGTTCGCGACCGTCGCGGCGACGGCATTCTCCATGATCGTGCCGACACCCGACAGCGCCAGCACCGGCGCTTCGTTGACGTTGGTGACGGTCACCGCCATCGCCTGGGTAACGGTATTGGTGCCGTCGCTGGCGCTGACGACCAGATCGTAGACGTTGTCCGCGCCGTTATCGCCCGGCCCCTCGAAATCCGGCGCCGCGACGAAGCGCAGCACGCCGGTGGCGCTGTCGATCGTGAACAGCGAAGCATCGGTGCCCGAGATCGAATAGCTCAGCGTCGTGCCGGCGTCCTGATCGCTGGCGCGCACGGTGACGACGCCCGCACCATTCTCCGCTACCGACACCGCCGCAGGGGAGGCGAACACCGGCGCCTCGTCGACGTTGGTCACCGTCACGCTGGTCGCACGCGACGTGGTGATCGCGCCGTCGCTGACCGAGACGGTCAGGTCGTAGACGTTATCCTGCCCCTGATCCGCCGGCGCATCATAATCCGGCGCGTTGCGGAACGCGATCGCGCCGGTCGCGCTGTCGATGGTGAACAGCGACGCATCCGCGCCCGCGATCGAATAGGTCAGCGTCGCGCCCGCATCCACGTCGCTCGCGGTGGCGGTGCCGACCGCGGTGCCGTTTTCCGCCAGCGTATAGGACGACGCGACCGCCAGCACCGGCGCTTCGTTGACGTTGGTCACCGTCACCGCCATCGCCTGGTTGACGGTGTTCGTCCCGTCACTGGCGCTGACCACCAGATTGTAGACGTTGTCGCCGCCGTTATCGCCCGGCGCCTCGAAATTGGGTGCCGCGGCAAAGCGAAGCACGCCGGTGGCGCTGTCGATCGTGAACAGCGACGCATCCGCGCCGGAAACCGAATAGCTGACGGTCGCGCCGGCGTCCGGGTCGGCCGCGCGAACGGTGACGACGGCGGTGCCGTTTTCCCCCACCGACAGGCTCGCCGGTGAGGTGAAGGCCGGTGCTTCGTCCACATTGGCGACGTTGACCGTCAGCGCACGCGTCTGCGACAGGCCCTGCGCATCGGTGACCGTCAGCGTGACGTTGCGCGTAGCAGCCTGTTCATAGTCAAGGCTGACGCCGTCGCGCAGGCGCACCGTGCCGCCATCGACGACAAACAGCGCCGCATCGGCCCCGCCCAGCGTATAGGTCAGCGTGTCGCCGCCATCCGGATCGCCCGCCGCGAAGGTGGCGACGGTTGCCGCGACCGCATTTTCGTCGATGGTGCCCGCCCCCGTCAGCGCCAGCGTCGGCGCTTCGTTGACGTTCGACACCGCGACGGCCAGGTTCTGTGTCGTCACATTGGTGCCGTCCGACACCTGCACGGTGACGTTGTAGACATTGTCGCCACCGGCATCGGTGGGGTGTTCGTAATCGGGCGCGGTCGCGAACGACAGCGCGCCGTTCGCGCCGATGACGAACTTCGTCGCATCCGCGCCGCCCGCGATCGACCAGGACAGCGTCGTGCCCGCATCGGGATCGACGGCGGTCAGTGTGCCGATCGCGGTACCGTTCTCACCCCGCGCCAGCGACGCCGCGGAGGTGATCGCCGGGGCTTCGTTGACGTTGGTGACGTTGACGGTGATCGTCTGGATATGGGTCGAGCCATCAGCGGCCGTCGCGGTGACCTGCACCGTGCGCGTCGCACCCGCTTCGTAGTCCAGCGCCGTCCCGTTCGCGAGCAGGAGCTGATCACCGGAGATCGCGAACAACGATGCGTGCGCGCCCCCGGTGATGGCATAGGTCGCCGCACCGCCATCGGCCAGCGCCAGCGTCGCGGCGATGCTGCCGCCGGCGCTGTTCTCCGCGATTGTACCCGCCGGCTGGATGGTCATCCCGGTCATCAGCCGGGCCGCGGTCAGCGTGCCGTCGTCGAACTGGAACTTCTCGACGTTGCGGACGGTATCGTGCCCGTCCGGCCCGTCGATCGTATAGGTTCGCGACTGCCCGTCGTAGCTGACGGTATAGGCGCTGCGATTGCCCGCAAGGATCGCGGTGTCGCTACCGGCGCCGCCGTCGATCTGGTCGTTGCCCGCGCCGCCCCGGATGATGTCGTTACCGCCCGGCGCACCGACATCGGTCTCGCGCCCCGGCACGTTCACATTGTCGATCGCATAGCTTTCGTTGGCGACCGATTCGTTCAGGTTCGATCCGAAGCCGAGCGTCAGCACGCCATCGGCCGGTGTGGGCACCGTCATGGTCAGCGTCAGCTTGCTGTCCACCCCGCTCCACGTGGCCGCATAGACGCCCTGTGCCAGGCTGGCGGTATAGGTCGTGCCGCTCGCGGGCGTGATGACGATGTCGTTCAGCGAAGAAACGCCGCTGTAGGAGCGTGCCGCGATCAACGTCATGGCGACGACGCCATTGACGTAGACGTGGACGCCTTCGTTCGCATCGAATGAATCGAGCAGGTAGAGGTCGAAGCTGACGGTCGTCGTGGCCGCGACCGGATCGACCAGATCGTAGCTTTTGCTGATCTGCTGCGAGAAATTGATGCTGCTGCCCGATCCTGGGATCGGACCGAGCACGGTCGCGCCGTTCGAAAGGGTCGTGAACGGCGGTGTGGCCGCGCTTAGCCCCTGCCAGCCGGACGGATTGGAATCGAACGTGTCCAACCCGGTCGAGCCGAAGGCGTTGGTGTCGCCGCTGATGATGTCGTCGCCGCCACCGCCGTCCAGCCTGTCCGCACCGGTTCCGCCAACGACCATGTCGTTGCCGTCGCCCCCGTCGATCTCGTCGTTGCCGAAACCGCCGTCGATCGTGTCGTCACCGACCCCGCCGGACAGCGTGTCGTTGCCGCCTGCTTCCGCGAAGACGACCTTGTCGAGCGCGACGCCATTGCCGTTATGGATGAATTCGATCCGGTCGCTTCCGCCCGTCCCGGTCACCGTATAGGCATAGCTGGTCCACGAATTGGTCGTACCGCCGGAACTGATCGTGTCGATCACCGTCCCGTTGAACAGAACCTGCAACGGGCCCTGGTCGGTGGCGCTCCAGTTGCCGAGATCGAACTTGATGACGTAGTTCGCGTCCGCGACCGTCGTGACATTCTGCCAGATGTCGTTCGTTATGCCGCCCGACATGCGTACCGACTGATTCAGTGACGTCCCGTCCGCAAGCACCACCCCGTTGAAGATCTGCAGCTGTCCGGTCGCCGTCTGCCAGCCGGTGGTCGCATTGCCGGTCGCAGGGCTTCCGGTGCCGTTCCGCCCGATCCCGGTGTAGGCGTCGAAACCTCCGTTCACCAACAGGTTGGTCGCATTGCCGAACGTGATCAGGTTCCGCAGGTCATTCGCGCCGGCCGCATCACCATAGATGACGTCGCCGCCGTCGCCTCCCGCGATCACGTCATTGCCCAGACCGCCGACCAGCAGGTTGTCGGCGACGTCGCCGGTCAGCACGTCATGGCCGAGCGACCCGATAATATTCTCGACACCGGTCAGCGTATCGCCCTGCGCATCGCCCCCGGTCGCGGTGCCGTTGCCCAGATTGATCGTCACCGCCGTCGCGGACAGGGCATAGGAGGCCACGTCCGTTCCCGCGCCGCCGTCCAGCCGGTCCGCGCCCGCGCCCCCGATCAGCACGTCGTCGCCCGCACCGCCGGACAGCGTGTCATTTCCTCGTCCGCCGTCGAGCCGGTTTTCCCCGGCATCGCCGGTCAGCGTATCGGCATGATCGGACCCGGTCAGATTCTCGATACCCGACAACGTATCCGCCACCAGCCCGGAACCCTCCAGCCCCTTGGCCTGTGTTGCCAGCTGCTGAATCTCGGCCTGGGTCAACGCCGAACTGAAGACCGCGAAATCGTCGATTTTTCCGTCCAGCGCGCGCGTGGAAGCATAATCGCGACCGAGGTAGTTGTCGGTGTAGTTCCGGTTGGTCAGCGTGGCGACATTGTCGGCGGACGCGACGAGCTCCCCGTTCAGATAGATGATCATCCGACCGGCCTGATAGGTCACCGCGACGTCGTACCAGGTCTCTGCCGCGGTGAGCCCCCCAGCGGTCTGAACCCCCTGGGTCATCGCCGTCGTGCCGTCGCGGACCTCGAAGAACAGAGCGCCGCTGCTGGTGCGCGACAGGAAGATCTGTCCTGCGCTGCTGCTCGATGTGCCGGCGCCGAAGCGGAAGATCCCCTCGTTCACCCCTGCTGCGCGATCGAAGTTGACCTTCGCCACAACAGTGAAGCTTTCGCCGAACGTGAGCGCGCCGACGGTGGCCATGCTGGTCGATGTGCCGGTGAAATCGAGCGCCGAGCCGCCATGGCCATCGGCCACCCAGCCGGCGTCGTTCAGGGTGACGCGCTGCGCCCCGCTAATCGCGTTGGAAGTGGCGCCGCTTCCTTCGGAAAAGCTCCAGCCCGCGATGAGGCTGGCGTTGCCATAGACCGCGCTGGCGCCTTGCACCCCGGCGTCCCCGCCATAAGCGACACCCGTGGCCAGATTGGCATTCACGCCCGCGCCCGATCCGGCCCAGCTTGCCGTGTCTACGCCCGCACCACCGATCAGCGCATCCGCGCCGGTCCCGCCCGTCAGCGTGTCGTCTCCCGCGCCGCCATACAGCACGTCGTTGCCAGCCGCGCCGAACAGCAGGTCGTTTCCGACGCCGCCGTCCAGGGCGTTCGCGCCGCTGTCCCCGGCGAGATAGTCGCTGGCGATGCTCCCGACGACATTCTCGACGTTGGTGATGGTGTCGTTGGTGGACCCGCCGCCCCATGCCTTGGTGGACGAGTTCGCATTGACGGCCAGATCGACGGTCACGCCGCCCCACCCGTTCGTTTCCTGATAAGTGACCGTGTCGATCCCCGAACCGCCGTCCATCGTCCCGGAGTTGAAATTGGCGACGATCAGGTCGTTGCCGGCACCGGCATTGAAATTGGCGAGCGAAGCCCAGCCCTTGAGGATGTCGCTGAAGCCGGAACCGATCACGGTTTCGAAATTGGACGTGATATCCGACCCGGCGCCGACTGTATTCACCACACTATAGGTGCGGACGTTCGATACGGTGACGTAGTAATTGACGATGGTGCGTATGCCGCTCGTGGCGCTGGCGTAGCTGATCGTGTCGTTATTGTCGCCACCATCGAGCGTGTCGTTGCCGGCGCCGCCGTCGATGATGTCGTTGCCGGTCGAACCCTTGATGGTGTTCGCGTAGGCGTCGCCCGTCAGGACGTCGTTGAGGTTCGATCCGTTGACGTTCTCGATCCCGGTCAGCACGTCGCCCGCGGCGAACCCGCCGGATACCGCGCCGGTCGCCAGATTGATCGTCACCGCCGCGTTCGAACGGCCATAGGAAACGGTATCGCTGCCCGCACCGCCGACCAGATTGTCCGCGCCGCTGCCGGCGACCAGATAGTCGTCGCCGGCGCCGGCATCCAGCCGGCCGCCGGTGTCGTTGGCATAGAGATAGTCGTTGAACGCCGATCCAATGACGTTGCGGATATTGGTCAGCGTATCGCCCTCGGCATCCCCGCCCACGCCGCTGTTGGGATTGACCGTGAGGGCGGGGCCAGTGCTGACCGGCGGCGACCCCACCCAGGAAGCGTTGATGTTGACCGCCACGCCCGCACCCGACCCCGAATAGTCGGCAGTGTTGTTGCCCGCGCCGCCGTCGATCACGTCCGCGCCCGCCATGCCCGCCAGCACGTCGTCACCGTCGCCGCCCAGCAGCGTGTTGGCAGCGGCATCGCCGGTCAGCACGTCGTTGAAGGCCGAACCGGTTACATTTTCGACATTGGACAGCAGGTCGCCTCCGGCATCCCCGCCGGTGTTGACGTTGGTGGTAAGGTTGACCGCAACCGCGTCCTGCGACCCGGCATAGCTGACGGTGTCGATCCCCGCACCGCCGTCGATCGTGTCCGCGCCCTCCAGCCCGTCCAGCATGTCGTCGCCGTCGCCACCGGCCAGCGCGTTGTCGCCGGCATCACCGATCAGCACGTCGCCGAACGCCGAACCCGTCAGATTCTCGATCTCGACCAGCAGGTCGCCCGAGGCATCGCCAGTGGATGTCTGCGCCGTCGTGACGCGCAGGTCGACCGTCACCGCGTCGCTCGATGCGGCATAGCTGGCGGTATCGGTGCCGGCGCCTCCGTCCAGTGTATCGGCCCCGCCCCCGCCCTGCAGCACGTCATTGCCCGCGCCGCCCGTCAGGACGTTGGCGTTCGCATCGCCGGTCAGCGTGTCGTTCAGGGCCGAACCCAGAACGTTCTCGAATTCGGACAATATGTCGCCCGACGCATCCCCTGCGGACTGCTGCGCCGTCGCCAGCGCCAGGTCGACCGTCACGCCCGCGTTCGAACCGGCATAGGAAGCGGTGTCGGTGCCGGCGCCGCCTTCCAGCCGGTCGGCGCCGCCCTTGCCCTCGATGACGTCGTTGCCGCCATTGCCCTTGATGAGGTTCGCCCCGCTGTCGCCGATCAGCAGGTCATCGGCGGTCGACCCATAGACGCCCTCGACCGCGACATAGGTATCGCCCTCGGCAAACCCGCCCGAACCCAGCCCGGTGGTCAGGTTCACGGTCACGGCGGTATTGCTCATGACGTAGTTGACGACGTCGCCTGTGCCCGCACCGCCGTCGAACCGATCGGCACCGGCATTGGCGACGAGATCGTCGTCGCCCGCGCCGCCCGAAAGCTTCCCGCCTGTGGAGGACGCCGCCAGAATGTCGTCATAGGCCGAACCGATGA
Source organism: Sphingomonas ginsenosidimutans (assembly GCF_002374835.1). GTDB lineage: Bacteria > Pseudomonadota > Alphaproteobacteria > Sphingomonadales > Sphingomonadaceae > Sphingomonas > Sphingomonas ginsenosidimutans. The sequence continues at coordinate 28,301 of NZ_NWVD01000006.1, read as the reverse complement.
CGTTCTGGATGTTGCTCAGCACGTCACCCTCGGCATCGCCGCCGCGCGCCATCGCGCCGGTTACCGATCCCGCCGGCGTCGCGATCGCGAAGGACGCCAGGTCGACGTAGACGGCGGAACCGGATGCGCCGTAATCGGCGGTGTTGTTGCCCGACCCGCCGTCGATCGTGTCCGCCCCGCCCAGCCCGGCCAGCACGTCGTCGCCCGCGCCGCCGCGCAGCAGGTTCGCCGCCGCGCTGCCGGTCAGCGCGTCGTTCCCCACGCCGCCGGTCAGGTTCTCGATCGCGACCAGCACGTCGCCATCGGCATTGCCGCCCGAACCGATCCCTGTCGTCAGATTGACCGCGACCGCGCCGATCGAGGCGGAATAGTCCGCGGTGTCGATCCCGGCGCCGCCGTCCACCGTATCGGCGCCCGCGCCGCCGTCCAGCACGTCGTCGCCCGCGCCGCCGGTCAGGACGTTCGCCCCGCCGTCGCCCGTCAGTTGATCGGCATAAGCGGAACCGATCGCATTCTCGATGCCGGTCAGGTGGTCGCCCTGCGCATAGCCGCCCGATAGGACGCCGGTCGCCAGGTTGACGACGACGCCGGCGGTCGACGCGGCGTAATCGACCGCGTCATTGTCCAGTCCGCCTTCGATCACGTCGGCCCCCGCTCCGGCGACCAGCACGTCATTGCCCGCGCCGCCGACCAGCGTGCTGCCCGTCGTCGCCGCGATCAGCCGGTCGGCATAGGCCGACCCGATCAGCTTCTCGAACCCGCTCAGCACGTCGCCCGCCGCATCCCCGCCCGACGTCTGCGCCGTCGTCAGGGTCAGGTCGACGGTGACACCGCTGCCCGAACCGGCATAGGTGACCGTGTCGAAGCCGTTTCCTCCAGTCAGCGTGTCCGCACCGCTCAGCCCTTCGATGGTGTCGTCGCCGTTGGCGCCGGTGATGTTGTTGGCGCCGGCCGTCCCGGTCAGCACGTCGGCATAATTCGATCCGTAGATGCTTTCTACCGACGCCAGCGTGTCGCCCTGCGCAAAGCCACCAATGCCGGTGCCCAGCGTCAGGTTCACGGTCACGCCCGCGTTCGATCGCACATAATTGACCACGTCGACATCGGCACCGCCGTCGATCGCATCGGCGCCGGCACCCGCCACGATGAAGTCGGCACCCACACCGCCGGAGATCCGCCCGCCGGTGCCCGCGATCAGATAGTCGCCATAGGCGGAACCGATCAGGTTCTGGATATTGGTCAGCGTGTCGCCCTGCGCGTCGCCGCCCAGCCCGGTGCCCGCCTGGATCGTGCCGCCGATGATCTGGCTGGCGGAAAGCGACCCCGTGCTTAGATTGACCTGCACCGCCGCGGTCGACGCCGCGTAATCGGCGGTGTTGCTGCCGGTGCCGCCGTCCAGCGCATCCGCGCCGCCCAGCCCGGCCAGCACGTCGTCGCCGGCGCCGCCGGTCAGGACGTTTACGCCTGCATCGCCGGTCAGCCGGTCGGCGAAGGCGGAACCCGTCAGATTCTCGATATCGACCAGCATGTCGCCGGCGGCATCGCCCGCCGTGCCGGTCCCGGTCGCCAGACTGACCGTGACGCCGCCGGTCGCGCCGGCGTAGCTGGCGGTGTCGATCCCCGCGCCGCCGTCCAGCCGGTCGGCGCCTGCGCCGCCTTCCAGCATATCGTCGCCCGCGCCGGCGGTCAGGATATTGGCGCTCGCGTCGCCGGTCAGCGTGTCGTTGAAGTCTGAGCCGACGACCTGTTCGATCGACCGCAGTACGTCGCCCTGCGCATAGCCGCCGCTGTTGACGCCGCTGGCCAGATTGACGGTCACCCGCGCGGTCGATCCGGAATAATCGGCGATATCGGTGCCGGTGCCGCCGTCCAGCACGTCCGCGCCCTCGCCGGCCACCAGCCGATCGTCGCCACCGCCGCCCAGCATCGTGCTGCCCGCCACGGCCGCCTGGATCACGTCGGCGAAGGCGGTACCAATGGCGTTCTCGATCGAGATCAGCGTATCGCCCTGCGCATCGCCGCCCGTCGCCGTGCCGGTCGCCAGGTCCAGCGTGACGCCGGTGGCCGACGCCGAGTAATCGACCGTGTCGCTGCCCGCGCCGCCGTCCAGCGTGTCCGCCCCGCCCAGCCCGGCCAACGCGTCGTCACCCGCACCGCCGGTCAGCCGGTTGTCCGCCGCATCGCCCGTCAGCGTATCGGCAAGGGCCGATCCGACCAGATGCTCGATCCGGGTTAGCGTGTCGCCCTGCGCATCGCCGCCCATGCCGGTGCCGGTGGTCAGGCTGACCGCGACACCCGCGGCCGATCCGGCATAGCTGGCGGTATCGCTGCCCGCGCCGCCGTCCAGCATGTCCGCTCCCGCGCCGCCGTCCAGCATGTCGTCGCCGGCCCCGGCCAGCAGCGTGTTGACCGCCGCGTCGCCGGTCAGCGTATCGTTGCCCGCCGAGCCGATCACCCGCTCGATCCCGCGCAGGATATCGCCATCGGCGTCGCCGCCGATGCCGGTGCCCAGCGCCAGATTGACCGCCACGCCCTGCGCCGATGCCGAATAATCGGCGGTGTCAACGCCGCTGCCGCCGTCCAGTTCGTCCGCGCCGACGTTGCCTACCAACAGGTCGTCGCCGTCGCCGCCGCGCAGCATGTCGTCCCCGACATTGCCGCGCAGCGTGTCCGCGCCCGCATTGCCTTCCAGCGTCGATCCGACCGCCGCGGCCTGCAGCAGGTCGTCATAGGCCGAACCGACGGCGCGCTCGATGTCGGAGATGACATCGCCGCTGGCATCGCCGCCGGCAGCGGTCCCGTTCTGCAGGTCGATGGTGACGCCCGCTCCCGACGTTGCATAGTCGATCGTGTCGAACCCGGCACCGCCGCGCAGCACGTCCGCCCCCGAACCACCGCGCAGCACGTCGTCGCCCAGCCCGCCGTCCAGCGTGTCGGCGCCCGCGCCGCCGTCCAGCATGTCCGCCCCCGCGCCGCCGGTCAGCGTGTTGGCGCCGCCATTGCCGACCAGCACGTCGTCGCCGGCGGTGCCGATCGCATTCTCGATCTCGCGCAGCGTATCGCCATCGGCGAACCCGCCGACGCCGGTACCGCTGCCCAGGTCGACGCGGACGCCGGGCGTGGACGCCGAGTAATCGACCGTGTCGACGCCGTCCCCGCCGGTCAGGCTGTCCGCGCCCAGGCTGCCAAGCACCACGTCGTCGCCCGCGCCCGCCACCAGCGTATCCGCGCCCGCGCCGCCGCTCAGCCGGTCGACGAAGGCGGAACCGATCACCTTCTCGATCGAGATCAGCGTATCGCCGGCCGCGTCGCCGCCGGCCCCGATGCCCGTCGCCAGATCGACGGTCACACCCGCGCCCGATGCCGAATAATCGGCGGTGTCGTCGCCCGCGCCGCCGTCCAGCACGTCCGCACCGCCCAGGCCGGCCAGTACGTCGCCGCCCGCCCCGCCGGTCAGGCGGTTGCTGCCGCCGTCACCGGTCAGACTGTCGGCCTGCGCGGACCCCAGGATATCCTCGAACCCGCTGATCTGGTCGCCCGCCGCATCGCCGCCAGCGGCCAAGCCGGTGGTCAGGTTGACGGTCACCCCGCTGGACGAGGTGGAATAGTCGAGCAGGTCGACTCCCGCGCCGCCGTCCAGCGTGTCCGCCCCGGCGCCGCCGCGGACGATATCGTTGCCCGCGCCGCCGGCGATCGCATTGGCGCTGGCCGATCCGGTCAGCACGTCGTCGAAATCGCTGCCGATCACCCCTTCGACGGCGCTCAGCACGTCGCCCTGCGCGAAGCCGCCGCCGGCCGTGCCGCTAGCAAGGTCGATCGTCACGCCGGCGGTCGACGCGGAATAATCGACGGTGTCGCTGCCCGATCCGCCGTCGAACGTCTCCGCACCCGCGCCCGCCACCAGCGTATCGTCGCCGCCCTGCGCGCGGACGACATGCGCGTGCGCATCGCCGACGAAACGGTCGGCCGATCCGCTGCCGATCACAGCCTCGATCCCGGTGAAGCTGTCGCCCTGCGCGTCGCCGCCCTGCCCGGTGCCGCTGGCGAAATCAATCGTCACGCCCTGCACCGACGCGCCGTAATCCAGCGTGTCGAACCCGCTGCCGCCGTCGATCTCGTCGCCACCGCCGCCGCCGGCGATCACGTCGTCGCCCGCGCCGCCGCTCAGCCGGTTGCCCCCCGCATCGCCGGTCAGCCGGTCGGCGAAGGCGCTGCCGGTCACGTCCTCGATCGCAGTGTAGCGGTCGCCCGCGGCATCGCCGCCCGCGCCGCTGCCCGTCGCCAGATTGACGGTGACCCCGGCGGACGACGCCGAATAATCGACGCGATCCTCGCCCTGCCCGCCGTCCAGCGTATCCGCACCGGCACCGGCGGCGATGGCGTCGTCGCCCGCCCCGCCCGCGATCACGGAGCCGGCGGCAGCGGCCTTGATGATATCGTCATGCGCCGAACCGATCGCATTCTCGATCGACACCAATGTATCGCCATTCGCATCGCCGCCCGATGCCGTGCCGGCCGCCAGGTCGATCGTCACCGCCGCGCCCGACGCCGCATAGTCCGCGGTATCGCTGCCCGCGCCGCCATCCAGCACGTCGGCCCCGGCGGCGCCGGCCAGCCGGTCGTCGCCCGCCCCGCCGCGCAGCCGGTTGGCACCCGCATCGCCGGTCAGCACGTCGTCGAAGTCGGACCCCATTAGGTTCTCGAACCGAACGACCAGGTCGCCCTGCGCATCGCCGCCCTGCGCCAGCCCGGTCGCCAGGTTGACGCTGACCGCGGTCGCGGACGTGGCATAGTCGAGCGTGTCGTTGCCCGCGCCGCCGTCCAGCACGTCACCGCCGGCGCCGCCCTGGATCACGTCATCGCCCGCGCCACCGATCAGCGCGTTGACACCCGCCGTACCAATCAGCACGTCATCGTGCACGCTACCGATCACCGCCTCGATCGCTGTCAGCATGTCGCCATCGGCATCGCCGCCGGTGCCGCGCTGGCTGGTCAGGTTGACGGTCACGCCGCCCTGCGAACCGGAATAGTCGGCGGTGTCGAAGCCGTCGCCGCCCTGGATGATGTCCGCTCCCGCGCCGCCAGTCAGGACGTCGTCGCCCGAGCCGCCGCGCAGCGTATCGTCGCCCGCCGCGCCGTCCAGCAGGTCGTCGCCCGACCCGCCCATCAGGACGTTGTCGCCGTCGTCGCCGATCAGCGTGTCGTCCTCGGCGGAACCGGTCACGTTCTCGATCTCGACCAACGTGTCGCCCTCGGCATCGCCGAAATGCGCAAGGCCGACGGACAGGTCGACCTGCACCCCGTCCAGCGACGCGGAATAGTCCGCGGTATCGGTGCCGTCGCCGCCGTCCAGCACGTCGGCCCCCGCGCCGCCGGCCAGCGTATCGTTGCCATGCCCGCCGCGCAGCGTCTCCCGACCCGCGGCAGCGGTCAGTACATCGTCGAACGCGGAGCCGAGCACCTGCTCGATCCCGTCCAGGATATCGCCCAGCGCGTCGCCGCCCGCATTTGCCCCGGTGGTCAGGTTGACGACCACCGCCGCCCCCGACGCCCGGTAATCGGCGGTATCGAACCCGTCGCCGCCGCGCAGGATATCCGCGCCCGCGGCGCCAACCAGCATGTCGTCGCCCGCGCCGCCGTCCAGCGTATTGGCGCCCGCATTGCCCGTCAGCGTGTCACCCTGCGCACTGCCGGTCAGCGCCTCGATCCCGGTCAGCCGGTCGCCCTCGGCATCGCCGCGCCGGCCGACACCCGTCGCCAGGTTCACGTCCACCGCCACGGTCGACCGGTGATAGTCGGCGGTGTCGAAGCCGGACCCGCCCTGAAGATTGTCGGCGCCCGCGCCGCCGTCCAGCATGTCGTCGTCGGTGCCGCCGATCAGCGTGTCGTCGCCGGCGCCGCCGGCCAGCCGGTCGTCGCCCGCACCGCCGTCGATCGTGCTGCCCGCCTCGGTACCGGACAGGACGTCGTCGAATGACGAACCGGCCAGGTTCTCCACCCCGATCAGCACGTCGCCGGTCGCGTCGCCGCCATCGGCAAGCCCGGTCGCCAGGTTGACGGTCACCCCCGCCGCGGAACCGGCGAAGCTCGCGGTATCGATACCGGTGCCGCCCGCGATCACGTCGGCGCCGCGCCCGGCGATCAGCATGTCGTCGCCCGCGCCGCCGGTTAGAATGCTCCCGGTCACGGCCGCGCGCAACTGGTCGCCGTGCGCCGAGCCGATAACATTCTCGATGCCCGACAACCGGTCGCCCTCGGCATCGCCGAACTGCGCAAAGCCGGTCGCCAGGTCGACCGATACGCCCGATCCGGACGTCGAGTAATCGGCTGTGTCGATGCCGGTGCCGCCCGCCAGCGTATCGGCGCCCGCGCCGCCGGTCAGATAATCGTCGCCCGCCCCGCCGGTCAGGACATTGGCATTGCCGTCGCCGGTCAGCCGGTCGTTCCCCGCCGATCCGGTCAGGTTCTCAATCCCGGACAGGGTATCCCCCTCGGCATCGCCGCCATGGCCGATGCCGTCGTTCAGGTCGATGCGCACCGCGTCAGCCGATGCCGAATAGTCGGCGGTGTCCAGCCCGCTGCCGCCGGCCAGCACGTCGGCGTCGGCGCCGCCGGCCAACGTGTCGTTGCCCTCGCCGCCGCGCAGCGTGTCGACGCCGGCGCCGCCCAGCAGCTGGTCGTCGCCGCTGCCGCCTTCCAGTACATCGTCGCCACCCTGGCCCGACAGCACGTCCGCGCCCGCGCCGCCCAGGATCATGTCGCCCGCAGCGGTACCGGTGATCGCATCGTCGAAGGCAGAACCGACCACACGCTCGATCGCGATCAGGCGGTCGCCCTCGGCATCGCCACCGGCGCCGACGCTGCCATCCATCGCGATTTGCACGCCCGCGCCCGATTCGGCGTAGCTCGCAGTGTCATAGCCCGCGCCGCCGTCCAGCGTATCGGCGCCGCCCAGCCCCGCCAGCTGGTCGTCGCCCGCGCCGCCGGACAGCAGCTCGTCCGCGCCCGATCCGCGCAGCTGGTCGTTGAAGGCGGTGGCGGTCACCTCCTCGATCGACACCAGGGTATCGCCGCCCGCCAGGCCGCCGGCGCCGGCGCCGGTCGTCAGGTCGACGCTGACCGCCGCGGTCGATGCGGAGTAATCGATCGTGTCGAACCCGGTGCCGCCGTCGATCCGGTCGGCGCCCAGTGATCCGTCGATGCGATCGTCGCCGCCCTGCCCGAATAGCACGTCGGCGCCCGCCGAACCGCGCAGCCGGTCGGCGAACGCCGAACCCGACAGCCCCTCGATCCCGTCGAACACGTCGCCTTCGGCATCGCCGCCATGATTGGCGCCGCCGTCCAACCCGATATCGACCCCGGTGCCCGAAGCGGCGTAATCGGCGATGTCGGTGCCGGCGCCGCCGACCAGCCGGTCGGCCCCGCCGCCGCCCGACAACCGGTCGTCCCCCGCGCCACCCGACAGCGTGTTCGCGCCCGAATCGCCGCCCAGCACGTCGTCGAACGCCGACCCGACCAGCGTTTCGATACCGCTCAGCGTATCGCCCTGCGCATCGCCGCCGCGCCCGGTCGTGCCGTCCAGCGCGACCGTCACCCCGCTGGCGGAGGTCGCGTAATCGGCGGTGTCGTTGCCCGCGCCGCCGATCAGCATATCGGCGCCCGCCCCGCCCGACAGCCGGTTGTCGGACGCATCACCCGTCAGCACGTCATCGCCCGCCGACCCGCGCAGATCCTCGATCCCGGTCAGCCGGTCACCCTCGGCGTCGCCGCCGCGGCCGATGCCCGTCGACAGGTCCACCGTCACCGCCGCGGTCGAGGCGCCGTAATCGGCCACGTCGCGGCCCGCGCCACCGTCCAGCGTGTCGGCGCCGCCGCCCCCCGCCAGCACGTCGTCGCCGGCCCCGCCGGCCAGCACATTGTCGGCGGCGTCACCGACCAGCAGGTCGTCGAAGCTGCCGCCCAGCACCCGCTCGACCGCCACCAGATGGTCGCCGGCCGCGTTGCCGGTCGATTCGCGCCCGTCCAGATAGACTTGGATACCCGCGGTCGTGTCCGAATAATCGGCGGTGTCGAAGCCCGCGCCACCGTCCAGCGTGTCCGCGCCCAGTCCGCCGATCAGCAGGTCGTCGCCCGCCCCGCCGCGCAGCGTGTCATCGCCGCTGCTGCCGGTCAGCACGTCGGCGAAGGTCGAGCCGCGCAGTTCCTCGATTCCCGTCAGCCGGTCGCCCTCGGCATCGCCGCCGCGCCCCGCCTGACCGTCGAGCCCGACGGTGACGCCGGCGGCGGACGCGGAATAGTCCGCGGCGTCGCGGCCGCGCCCGCCGTCCAGCACGTCCGCCCCGCCGCCGCCGACCAGCGTGTCGTCGCCCGCCCCGCCACTCAGTACGTTCGCCCCGCCATCGCCGGACAGCGTGTCGTCGAACGCCGATCCGGTCAGGTTCTCGACGCGGGTCAGCATATCGCCCTGCGCATCGCCGCCGCTGCCCGCCGTGCCGTCCAGTCGGACGGTCACCGCCGCGCGCGACCCGGAATAGTCCGCCACGTCGACGCCGTCGCCGCCGTCCAGCCGGTCCGTGCCGCCGCCGCCGACCAGTACGTCGTCGCCCGCGCCGCCGCTCAGCCGGTTGTCGCCCTCGTCGCCGACCAGCGTGTCGTCGAACGCGGAGCCTTCCAGCCCCTCGATCGCGGTCAGCCTGTCGCCCGCCGCATCCCCGGTCATCGCCGATCCGTCCAGCGCCGCGCGCACCCCCGCGCTCGCCCCGGCGTAGCTGGCAATGTCGAAGCCCTCGCCGCCATCCAGCACATCGGCGCCACCCGCGCCCTCCAGCACGTCATCGCCCGCACCGCCGGTCAGCATATTGGCGGCCGCATCGCCGACCAGCCGGTCGTCGAAGGCCGATCCGGTCAGCCGCTCGACCCGGACATAGGTATCGCCCTGCGCATCGCCGCCCGCGCCCTCGCGGCCGTCGAGATAGACGGTCACGCCGACCTTGCTGTCGGCGAAGGTCGCGCTGTCGATACCGGCGCCGCCGTCGATCCTGTCGGCCCCGGCGCCGCCGGTCAGCACATTGTCCTGATCGTCGCCGACCAGCGTGTCGTCGAACGCCGATCCGACCAGATTCTCTATCCCCGACAACGTGTCGCCCTGCGCGTCGGCACCGGTGCCCGCGGTCCCGTCCAGATAGGCGGTGACCGCCGCCGACGACGCGGCATAGCTGGCGGTGTCAGTCCCTTCGCCGCCCTTCAGCACGTCCGCGCCGCCGCCGCCGACCAGCAGGTCGTCGCCCTTGCCGCCATCCAGCGTGTCCGCCGACGCCGCGCCGTACAGCGCGTCGTTGCGATCCGAACCGATGACGTGCTCGACATTGGTCAGCTTGTCGCCCTCGGCGTCGCCGCCATGCGATACCGTGCCGTCCAGATGGACCTCGACGCCCTTCAGCGGATCCTTCGGCGTGCCCTTCTCGCGCAGGAAGGCCGCGGCATAGGAAACCGTGTCGCTCCCCGCGCCGCCGTCGATCGTGTCCGCGCCCGCGCCGCCGTCGATGACATTGTCGCCGTCGTTGCCGGTCAGCGTGTCGTTGAACGCCGATCCGGTCAGATTCTCGACACGGGTATAGGTATCGCCCTCGGCATAGCCGCCCTTGCCCGCGCCCGCCTTCAGGTCCGCGGTAACCGCGACATTGGACATTTCGTAGCTGACCGTGTCGGTCCCGCCGCCGCCCTCGATCTGGTCGGCGCCGGCACCCGCGATCACCACGTCGTCGCCGTCACCGGCGTCGATGATATTGCCCGGCGGGTTGGAAAACAGCACGTAGATCGGCGCACCGGTGACCGGATCGGTCGCCTTCATGTCCGCATCGCCGGTGACCACCTTGATGCCGAAGCGCGAGGATACCTCGACGGCATAGGTATAATTGGTGCCGTCGGTCGACAGCCCCAGGTCAACGGGCAGGAAGAATTCGGACTGGAAGCCGTTCGCCGCCGGGGCCTTGCCCGCATCCGGCAGCGCATAGGTCAGCTGGATGTCGAAGCTGAAATGCGTCTCGCTCGTCGGATAGGTCACCAGGACGCCGTTGGCATCGGTATAGCTGGTGACGACCTTGATATTGCCCTGCTCAGCCGTGATGACCCAGCCCTTGTCGGTCAGCTTCGCATTTTCGACCGCATAGCCTTCGGGCAGCGAAGGCACGAGCACCTGGAGCAGCGAGATGCCCTTGGCCGGCACCATCGCGCTGACGTGCAGCGTGCGCAGCGACGTGCCCGACGGCGCCTGCGCGGGGCTGTCGGCATAGATGCGGTCGGCGCTGCCGGTGCCGGTGATCGTCTCGCGCGCGGACTGTGCGGTATAGTTGACGCTGGTCGACGAACCGGTGCCGCCGGTCGATCCGGTGACGACGTTGACCTTGCCCTCGGTGGCGGTCTTGACGCCTTCCTTGTTGAACAGCTCGAAATTCAGCGTGGGCACCAGCTTGCCCAGCCCGATGCCCGAACCCGATCCGTTGTTCTTGCCGTCGGACGGGGTCGACGAACTGGGCGCCGGCGCCGGGCTGGGCGGCGGGGCGGAGGAAGCGAGCGTATCGCTGAGCTTCTCGGTCAGCCGCTTGCTCTGTTCGTCGGACGTGTGCCGCTCGTTCTCCTGCTTCTGCTCCGCTTCCTGCGCCTGGGTGGCGTCCTGCGGCTGGACCTCGGGCGACTTGGTCTTCTCGTCGGGTGCTTCCTTCGCCGGCTTGTCCGCGACTTCCGACGACAGGTTCAGCTTGAACAGCTGGCTCTGTTCCTTGATCTCGCCGACCGTGCCGATCAGGTCGGACGCGGTGAAGCTCTTGTCGAGGAAATCGATCGCGACCGACTGACCCGAAAAGGATGTCAGCGCCATGCCCGGAATGACGATGCGGCTGCCGTCGGCGAAGACCAGCACGATGTCGACGTCGACGATCTGCGCCTTGAACGGCGAATACGGGATGTCGAGCTTGGCGTGTCCGTCCGGTCCGAGCTGGACGACCTTCAGCGCGGAGAGCGACTTGATCTCCGCTCCCACCGACGCGGTCACCGCTGGATCGACGCCAGGTGCCCCTTCGACGGCGTGCGCTGTCGTGAGCGCGACCGGGCCGGTCTTGCCACCCGTCGGCCCTGCGGGAGATTTGGTCGCGTTGCCTGCCATGACGCCGGTTCTTCCACCTCTGTTCGAGGTTGGAGGATAGCCAGACGTGGTTAATTGATCCTTGCGATGCTAATCTCTAGCAATTTCCGAGTAGTAACGGAAATGACCGCGCGAAATGGCCGACAATTCAGTCGACAATGCTGCGCAACAGCTCGTCCGAAATCTCCATGTCGAAATCGACGCCGTAGCCGCGCGTGATCGTATTGACGATCCGGCCATCGATCTCGACGTCGCCGATCGTCAGGCGAATAGGCGTGTCCATCCGGTGCAACAGATACCGCAGTCCGGGGCGGAACAGGCAACCCTTGGGGGAAATGTCCAGTACGCGCCCGTCCACCGTCACGCGGCTGCTGATCATCAGCAACGACGCTTCGGCATAGCAATCGACGCGCCGGTAGTACCGGCTCGGCTTCTTGCGCCGGAACAGGCCACGCCCCGCCGCGACGGGCGCACGGACGATCTCGGGGGCGCCGGCGGGCGCGGCGACGTCATGGGAAAGCGGCATGTCGGTCACCCTTTCGCGGTCTTCTGGGTCATCGCCGCGCGCGCATCGCGCAGTCGCCCGGACTTGATGGCCAGCAGCTCCATCTGAAGCCGCGCGCGTTCCAGCGCGGCATCGATGTCGACCGGCACGTCGTCCTGCCCCACCAGTTCCGCAAGGACGGCCAGCCGCTCACGCTCGCTCTCCAGCGCGCGGCGCAGTTCGGCGGCGGCGGCGCTGTCCGCTTCCGCCCCGCGCCGAAGCTGCAGGGCTTCGCTGCGCAGGTCCTGCTCCAGCTGTCGCTGGCGCTCGATCAGCGCCTCCAGCCGCTGCGCCATCCGCCGCTGGGTGCGGCTGGTCGCGACATCGTCGCGCCGGGCGGTGAACACCTGGCGCAGCCGCTCCTGCAACGATCGGGCACCGCGCGGCGCGTCGACGGGACCGCCGCCGCCCCATTCGATCACCACTGGATCCTGTTGCGCGGCCGCTTCCTGCGCGGCGATCAGCCGGTCGAGCCGCTCCACCACCGCGCCGCTGCGCGCAGCGTCGGCCTGCGCCGCGGTCGCCCGGGCGATCGCGTCGAGGGTCGTGCGGATCACCGCGCGATCCTCGCGCGCCTGTTCGAACAGCAATTCCATCTCGGCGACCAGCCGCGCCTGCTGGCGCACGACGTCGGTCACGGTGCGCGCAATCGGTTCGACGAGCGGCGCGGGGTCGCTGACGCGCTCGACCGTTCGGGTCAGCGCCACCATGGCCTGCCCCAGCTCGGTCAGCGACCCCTGCGTCGCGGCCTCGCGCCGGCGGTTGTCCTCGACGGTCGTGTGCAGCGTCGACAGCTGGCGCCCCGCCATCTCGATCGCCCGGGTCACGTGCGCCATGCCGCCGGCATCGCCCTCGGCCGCCTCGGTGGTCTCCAGCTTCGCCAGGTTCGACAGCCAGTGTTCGTATTCGTCGCGCAGCGCCTTGGCCGCGGTGGTCATGCACCGTTCCAGCGCGCCCAGCACCATCGAGGTGGACAGGCCGAACAGCGACGAGCTGAAGCCCACCGACATGCCGCGCAGCGGCGCCTTCATCCCCTCGATCATCTTGGCGATGGCATCGTCGCCGCCCTTGCCCGACATGTCCATGCCGCCGATCAGGTCGCCGACCGACCCGACCGTGTGCATCAGCCCCATGAACGCGCCGATCAGGCCCATGAAGACCATCAGCCCCGCGAAATAGGCGACCACCGACTTGCGGTCGCCAATCCGCTGGTCGACGCTGTGGACCAGCGATTCCACGACGCCCGACGGCATCTGGAAATCGTCCTGCTTCGACAATTGCTCGGTAATCAGCCGGTAGCCCTGCCCCAGCAGGACGGGTTCGCGGAAGATGATCGCCGGCTGCGTATAGATACGTTCGTCGTCGCGGCGCCGGCCGCTGTCGAAATCGGTCTGCAACGCGTGCAGCGCGGTGACTTCGTTGCGCAGCCCCAGCACGTTGCGGAACGCCAACCCCGCCGCGACGCCGAACAGCGCGAAGATCGACAGGTTCAGCGCCGCCTTCGCCTTGATGCCGGCGATGACGAAGTCGTGGGCGTAGGCGCCGATCGACAGGAGGATCGTCATGATGACGATCATCTTGATGAGTTCGGAGCGTATCTTTCGTTCCATCTCGATCGCCTTCAGTTCTTCACCACGATGCGGACACTGTTGCCGTCGCCCGACGTCGGATCGACCACGCGGCTCTGCGTGACGATGTCGCCGGGCTTGATGCCTGCCTGGATCAGCAGGTTGCGCGTAGTCGCGGCGCGGTAGAAGGCGATGCGCATCGGTTCCGACACCGATCCGGCCCCAGCGACCAGCGACCACACCTCATATTTCGTGCCCGGCCGGACCGACGTTTTCAGGAAGTCGAGCACCTTTTTGGCGTCCTCGTCGGTGTAGCGGATCGCATCGGCATCGAAATCGACCCGCAGCAGCGTGGAGGATGACGTGACCTGCGCGCCGCGTGTTTCCTTGGGCTGTTCGGCCGACTTCACGCGAATACGCTGTGTGTCGGGCGTGTCCCGGGTCAGGATCGTCAGGCTGTCCTTGCCGTTGACGATCGTTTCCGACACCAGCGGCGAGCCGAGCTGCGCGATCGAGGAACCCGCCGCGGCGTCACGCGGGGAGGAAATCGGCTTCAGCCCGATTGCACCGGTGTCCTGCGTACCGCCACCATCCGCCGGCGCCTTTCCGGCCCGCGCAGCCTCGGCGGCGCGTCGGCTGTCCTGAAGCACCTCGATCTTCTGCTGCATCACCTCGACGGTGCGCTTGGACAGATGCATGATCGCCGCGCTCATGATGACGAGCAGGAAGGTGACGACCATGATGACGGCCGTCAGCACGTCGACAAACGCCGGCCAGTGATTTGCCTCGCCGTCTTCCGATGCGCCTGCCACCTTATGCCTCCGCCCCGAGCGTCATGCCGCCTCTTACGAACATTTCGCTAACGTTCTGATAACCGTGTTTGCTCATCCGCCGGCTAGGCCGCCTTGGCCTTCTGCTGGCGCAGGCTCTCCAGCATCTCCCTGCGCGGCAGGTCGCTCATGATCCGCCCGTCCTCCATCCAGATGACGCGATCGACCAGTTCGAGCACCGCGAACCGATGTGTGGCGATGATCATCGTGCGGCCCGCGCCGAATTCGCGCAGTCCGCGGATCACGGCATGTTCGCCGTCGACGTCCATCGCCGCGGTCGGTTCGTCCAGCAGCAGGATGCGCGGATCGCGCATGAACGCGCGCGCCAGCACCACCGCCTGCCGCTGCCCGCCCGACAGGCGGCAGCCGCCGACGCCGACGGAGCGGCTCAGCCCTTCCTTCGACCGCGCGGCGAAATGGTGGACGCCGGCGGTGTGCACCGCACGCTCCAGCAGCGCCGGATCGGGATTGGGCGCGCCCAGCACGATATTCTCGTAGATGCTGTCGTCGAACAGCACCGCTTCCTGCGTGGCGAAGGCGATGTTCTCGCGCAGTTGCGCGGCGGAGAATTGCTCGATCGCATGGCCGTCGACCAGCACCCGCCCCGCGCCCGGCGCGATCAGCCCGCCCATCAGCTTGAGCAGCGTGGACTTGCCCGATCCGGCCGCGCCGATGATGCCGATCTTCTCGCCTGGCTTCACCTCGACGTTGATGTCGCGCAGTACCGACACGTTGGTATCGGGATAGACGTAGCCGACTTCCTGGAACGCGATCCGCCCATGGAACGTGCGCCCCTGCACCGCGGCGTCGGACGTCTCACTCTCCGGCTCCAGCGCCAGCAGGTCGGCCAGCGCGGCGAACTGCCCCAGGCTCTGGTAGCTTTTCGACACCACCATGATCGCGGCGGAGATCGGCCCCATCGCGCGTCCCGCCAGCATGTTGCAAGCGATCAGCGCGCCCGCGGTCATCACGCCCGCCTGGATCTGGTAGATGCTGATGACGACGATCACCACCGTCACCGCCTGCACGATGAACGCGGACGCGGTGGACGGCAGGTCCACCCATGCGCGCGTCGCCTTGCCGGTCATGCCGACATGGTCGGACAGATTGTCCCAGCGCCGCAGGAAGCGCCCCTCGGCCTGGTTGCTTTTGATCGTGTGCAGGCTGGCGACGACGTCGGCGACCAGGTTGTTGCGCGCCTGGAGCAGCTTGTTGCTGCGCTTCGCCCCGAATTTCAGCGCATAGGCGGACACCGCGCCCGCCGCCAGCATCGCCAGCGCGCCCAGCACCGGCGCCATCACCGTCCAGCCGCCGATCATCGCGATTAGCGCCAGGAACAGGAAGAAGAACGGAATGTCGATACAAAAGGTCACGATCGCGGTCGGCACCAGCATCGCCATCGATTCGATGTCGCGCAGCGCGGTCATCATGCTGCCGACGGTCCAGTTGGACTTGTCGATCCGCGCCTGCAGGATCGACGACATCGCGCGATGCTGGATCGCCTGCCCGATGCGCAGCCCGATCGCGTCGATGAAGGTCGAGCGGATCTGCTTGAACAGACATTCGAAGATCAGCACCAGCACGATCCCCGACGACAGCGCCCACAGCGATTCCAGCGCCAGGTTGGGCACCACGCGGTCGTAGATCGCGCGCATGTACAGCGGGATGGCGAACCCGCACAGGTTCAGGAACAGCGCCGCGCCCAGCAGCTGGATGAAGTTGCGCCGTTCGGTCAGGAAGCTGGAGATCAGCCAGAGCCGCGGATTGGCGCGGATGCGCTCGCGCTCGTCGCCGACCAGGCTGCCGTTGGCCGGATCGATATGCCCGATCATCAACAGGTCGCCGGTTGCGGCGGGCGCGAATTCCTCCAGCAGCACGCTGCGCTCGCCATCGCCGTCGACCAGCGTCACGACGCCCGGCGCGGGCATCGCGGTGACCACCACGAACCGGTCGTCCGGCAGCCGCACGATCGCGGGTAGGTCGACCGGCGCCAGCTCGCGGATCGGCCGCGCCACCCAGCGTGCGTCCAGGTCGATCCGCGCCATCGCGATCGGCGCGAATCGCGGATCGAGATCGCCGCTCGCGGTCGGCAGCGCCGCCGTCAGCCCGGCGGCGTCGATCGCCTTGCCCGCCGAAGACGCCACGCCGACCAACGCCTCGACCAGAAGCATCCCATTGAAATCATCGGATTTCCATTGGCCCATCGACTTGCCGCGAAAGCTGTCGATCCGGCCTTTTACTATCCGTCCAACGTTATCCCACCGAACCGCCACGTGCGTTTCTCCACAATCGTGGGATGGTTTAAGCCTTTTTAAGGATAACACTTCGTAAACAGCTGCCGATTACATGGACCGTAACTTCGACGGGAACGATGATGAGCAGCTTTGCCGACATGCCAGGGAGCGTTCGCTGGACGGATGCTCTCAAGCATATAGTCCAGAACCGGCAATCCTTTTCGGAAACCGATGCGCGCACCACCGCGATCGACGGATTGCATCCGTGGAGCGCGCGGGTGCGCACCGAGCCGTCGCGCCGCCTGCTGAAGGTGATGGGCCTCCTTCTGGTGATCGCGATCGCCTGGGCCACCTTCTTCCAGATCGACAAGGTCACGCGCGGCGCCGGCCGGGTGCTGCCGTCCGTGCAGAACCAGGTCGTCCAGCATCTGGAAGGCGGCATCGTCAAACAGATTCTGGTGCGTGAGGGGCAGCGCGTCCGCAAGGGCGACATCCTGCTCAAACTGTCGAACCAGCAGTCGAGCGCCGAACTGAACAACGCCCAGACCGACGTCGCCGCGCGCCATATCGCGCTGGCCCGGCTGGAGGCGGAGGCCGCCGGCGCGTCGTCCTTCACCACGCCCAAGGACCTTGCGCGGCTGGCGCCGGACATCGCCGCATCGGAAGAAGCGTTCTTCCGCTCGCGCCATGCCGACATCCAGCAGCAGATGAGCGTCTTCGACCGCCAGATCCAGGGCTATCGCGCCGAGATCGGCAGCGCGCAGTCGCGTATCGCCAGCCTGCGCGCGGAGGAACGGATGGTGCAGAACCAGCTCGACCGCCTGCAAAAGGCGCTGCTGGCGGAAGCGGTGTCGGAAACCGCGGTGCTGGAAAAGCAGACCGACCTGCAACAGCTGCGCACGCGCATTTCCGACGCGATGACCTCGATCCCCAAGTCGCAGGCCGACCTGTCCGAGACCGTCGCCAAGCGCGGCGAGGCATGGACCCGCTACCTGACCGACACGCGCGAGAAAGCCGCGACGCTGCGGCTGGAGGTGTCGAAGGCCGGTCAGGCGCTCAACGCCTATCAGGATCGCAACTTCCGCGAGGAGGTGCGTGCGCCGATGGACGGTTACGTCAACAAGATCCTGGTGCAGACCGTCGGCGGCGTCGCCAAGCCGGGCGATCCGCTGGTGGAGATCGTCCCCGCCGACAAGCTGGTGGTGATCGAGGCGCGCGTCGCGCCGCGCGATCGCGGTAACATCTGGCCGGGGCTGCCCGCGGTGGCGAAGATCTCCGCCTATGACTCGGCGATCTACGGCGGGCTCGACGCCACCGTCGACGATATTTCGCCCGACGCGATCCAGGATCCCAAGGGCGAACTCTATTATCGCGTCCGCCTGCGCGCGGACACCGGACGGTTCGGCCCGGAAAAGCCGGTGCTGCCGGGCATGACCGCTGAGGTCGACATCCGCTCGGGCCACCAGAGCATCCTCGACTACATCCTTGGGCCATTCATCCGCATCCGCGACGGGGCGCTGCGCGAATGATCTCGCCGCTCACCACTCTTGCACCGGCCGCCACGCGCGGCCGCCGCATTGCCGATCACACGAAGACCGGGGGAGTTTTCATGTCCAGTCCGTCCGCCCGCATTCGCGCGGGTCATCGCCTGGGCGCCGCGCTGCTCGCCGGTGCCGTGTTGTGCGGCCCGTCCGCCGCCGCCGCACAGGACGCGCCCGCGATCGCCGCGCCCGCCGATCCCGCGGCGCTCGCCAGACCGGGCGAGAACGAGCCGCTACGTGCCGCGATCATCGAGCTGCTGCGCAAGAACCCGGACATTCAGATCGCGCTCGCCCGCCAGGACGATGCGCGCTACGCGATCGGCGAGGCGCGCGCCGCCTATCTGCCGCGCATCGACCTGTCGCTGGCCAGCGGGCCGGAATATGTCCTGCCCTATCAGGCGACCGACAACACGGTGCTGCGCCGTAGCGAAGGCGTTCTGTCGCTCCACCAGAACATTTGGGACTTCGGCGCGACGATCAATGACATAAAGCGCGCACGCGCCGCCTTTTCCAGCGCGGAATGGAACACGCGCGAACAGATCGAGCGGATCGCGTTCGAAACGACCGCTGCCTATCTCAGCCTGCTGGAAAAGCAGCGCACGGTCGAGCTGATCGAGGAGGAGATCGCCACCCAGGCGAAGATGTCGCGCACGATCCAGGTGCAGAAGGACCTGGGCCTCACCACCGCCGCCGATGTCAGCCGCGCACAGGTGCGGCAGGACAACCTTCAGGCGCAGCTGCTGGACGCGCAGAGCCAGTTGCAGCAGCAGCGCGAATCCTACCGCCGCCTGACCGGGCACCTGCCGGGCCGCGCGACCGACCTGCCGCCCGTAGATACCGCGCTGCCCGCCGATGCGGATGCGGCAGTCCAGATGATCGAGGATCACAACCCCGAACTGGCACAGGCGGTGCAGAACCGCCGCTCGATCGAAAAGCAGCTGCTTAGCCAGAAGGCCGCCTTCTACCCACGCATCGGGCTGGATGCGCAGGCGAACCTCCGCAACGAAGTGATGGGCCGCACCGGCCGCAACGAGGATGCGCGCGTCGTCGTCACCCTCACCTATAACATCCTGCGCGGCGGCGCCGATTATGCGCTGATGCGCCGGATCGAGGCGCGCGTGCGCGAATCGGATTACGAGGTGGATCGCGTGCGCCGCAACGTCGAACAGGATCTGCGCATCGACTTCCAGTCGCTCGCCGCCGCCAACGACAAGATGGCGACGATCGAATCGCAGGTCGCCGCCGCGGAAAAGGTCGTGACGCTGTATCGCGAGCAATTCCGCTCGGGCAACCGCTCGGTCTTCGACCTGCTCGACACGCAGCAGGCGCTGTTCCAGGCGCGGCTGAACCGGCTGACCAACTTTACGCAGAAGCAGGTCAGCGGGCTGCGCGTGCTGCAGAAGCTGGCCGGACTGTTCGATTTCGTCAGCGGGGGACAGCCGCTGACCAAATACGGGCGCGAGATCGTCGTCCCGCGCCCGCCCGCGCGCATCGGTCCGAACCTGTAACCCGTCAGGTCAACGGTTCGCCGGCGATCGTGATGCGATGCATCAGGCGCCGGTGGCCCTGGTAATCGTTCATCGCGCAATGCCAGGTCGAACGATTGTCCCAGATCGCGATCGAACCCGGCGCCCAGCTGACGCGGCAGTGGAACTTCTCCTGCATCGCCACCTGGTAGAGATAGGTCAGCAGCGGCAGGCTTTCCGCGCGGGTCCAGCCGGCGAAGTGCAGCGTGAAGGCGGGATTGACGTATAATATCTCCCGCCCGGTCGCCGGATGGCGGATCACCACCGGATGTTCGGCATGGGTGCGTTCGTCATGCCCCTTCAGGTCGGCGGCCTGGTCGGTCTTCGCATAGATGCCGTCGGCGCTGTAGATATGGTCCGCCGAATGCACCGCGCGCAGGCCCCGCAGCGTCGCCTTCATCCCCTCCGACAGGCTGTCGAACGCCGCGCCCAGCCCGGCGAACAGCGTGTCGCCGCCGGTCGGCGGGGTCTCCCGCGCCAGCAGGATCGACCCCATCGCGGGGACCGGATCGTAACTGTGATCGGTGTGCCAGCCGCCGCCGATATTGGTCTGCTGGTTTTCCGCCTTGCGCACCTCAGCGATTTCGGGGTGGCCGCCATTGGCTGGGAAGTATCTGTTGATGTCGATCTCGCCCCAGCGGCGTGCGAAGGCGATATGCTGTTCGGGGGTCAGCGACTGGTCGCGGATGAACAGGACGCCATGGTCCGCGACCGCCGCGCGCAGCGCACCGAACGTGTCGTCGTCCAGCGCGTTCAGGTCGACGTCGCGCGCCTCGACCCCGACATGCTCCGACAACGGGTGCCACGTCACTGAAGCCATCCACTCTCTCCTCGTCCATTGCTGTCGCGGGTGTAGCAGGCCCCCTCGCCAGCAAATGCCACCTTCGTTACATTGTGGGGTGGACATGGCCGATCGCCTCGGTGCGAACCGCTGGTTCGCCCCCCTCCCCGCCGCGCTGCGCGACGCGATCGCCGCCGCGGCGTCGCCACGCGCGCTGGCGCCGGGGCAATGGGTATACGGCCAGGGCGACGAGGATACCGGCATCGTCATGGTCGTCGACGGGCTGTTGCGGCTGGAGACGGTGGTCGACGAACGGACCGTCCTGATCGGCGTCGCACGCGCCGGCACCGCCTTCGGCCAATCACGGCGGCACGGCGGCGGCCCGCGCATTGTCACCGCGCGCGCCGGGCCGCCCAGCCGGGTCGTGACCGTCGGCGACAGCGCGCTGGGGCGGATCGCGGTGGACCAGCCCGCGATCTGGCATGCCGTCAGCACGCTGGTCTACGCCCAGCTCGACGCCAGCGTCCACGGCCTGGCCGAGATGCTGGCGCTGCCGCCGATCGCACGCATCGCCGCGCGCCTGCGCCCGTTCGCGGAGGACGGCGCAGCGCCGCTGTCACAGGCGGACCTCGCCGAACTGTGCGGCCTGTCGCGCAAGACCACGAGTGTGCATCTGGCGACACTGGAGGCGGCGGGCGCGATCGCGCGCGGCTATGGCAGCATCCGGCTGACCGACCCCGATATGCTAGCCCGCTTCTGCGCCGCCGAGACGGTATAGGCGGGGCGGCGATAGCGATCCGCATCCCGATGGCGGCGCTGCACCTCTTCAGCGGCCATTGCGCGTCATCAAACCGACGCGCGTCGATCACGAGAGCCCGACGCGACCGTCACCGCATCGGTCGGCTGAGAACCAGCCGCCGCCGCGATCCCCGTCGACGATCCGGGTTCCATGAAGGGATCATCATGACGGCGTCGCTTCGGCTCGGCTACGGATGGATCACGCCCATCCCTCCAGCGCGATCTTGCCGCGCATGGTGCCGCGGTCGACCTTGCGGTGCGCGTGGGCGAGCGTTGCCACGCCGATAGGCGAAAGCCGTTCGGTGAGGGTGGAGCGGATGCGGCCGTCATCGACCATCCGCGCGATCTCGCCCAGAATCTGCCCCTGGCGCCCCATGTCCGCCGCCGGCGGAAGCGATCGGGTGAACATCAGTTCCCAGTGGATCGATACCGACTTCGCCTTGAACGGTACGATGTCGAACACCTCCGGGTCGTCGATCAGCCCGAACCGCCCTTCCGGAGCGATCAACTCCGCGATGGCGAGTCGATGCCGGTCGGAATGGGTGGTCGAGAAGACGAACGCCGGCGCGCCGATGCCGAGCGCCTCGACCTGCGGCGGCAGGGGCCGGGCATGGTCGAAGACATGGTGCGCGCCCATCGTTTCCGCCCAGGCGCGCGTCTCCGGCCGGGAGGCGGTTGCGATCACCGTCAGGTCGGTCAGCTGACGCGCCAATTGGATCGCGATCGACCCCACCCCGCCGGCGCCACCGATGATAAGGATAGCAGGCGCCGCGCCGACGACGGGCCGATTGACGTCGAGCCGGTCGAACAGCATCTCCCAGGCGGTCACGCTGGTGAGCGGCAGCGCGGCCGCCTCCGCCCAGTCGAGGCTGGCGGGCTTGGGACCGACCAGTCGTTCATCGACGAGGTGCCGTTCGGCATTCGTACCCGACCGCCCGATCTCACCGGCATAGGCCACCGCGTCGCCGATGCGGAACAGCGACACGTCCGGCCCGACGCCGCGGACGATGCCGCTGGCGTCCCAGCCGATCACCCGCTCGCCGTCCTGCCGGAGGACCATGCCGCCGCGCACCTTCACGTCGACGCGATTGACCGACACCGCCTTCACCTCGACCAGCAGCTCACGGCCGGTCGGGACGGGATCGGGACGATCGAACTCGACGAGCGCGTCCGGCCGGTCGATAGTCCCGGTGTCACGGTATCCAATGGCGCGCATGGTCAGTCTCCATAAAGTGGCGTGGATCAGTGCTGTGCGACCGGCGAGAATGCCCTGCTGCGACCGGCAGAACGGCCGCGACGGAACGCGAACACCATCGCCAGCGCAGCGGCGGCCATCCCGGCACCAACCAGCGACACCGCCGGATAGCCCCATCCGGCCCCGATCACGCCACCGCCCAGCGCCGCGCCGATCGCGTTGCCGAGGTTGAACGCGCCGATGTTCATGGCGGACGCGAGGTTCGGTGCCTCGGCCGCCGCCTCCATCACGCGCATCTGCAACGGCGGCACGATCGCAAAGCTGGCGATGCCCCAGATCAAGATGGCGATGGCGCCCGGCACCGGCCAGTGCATCGCGCCCGCGAACATGACCAGCACCGCGGCCAGCACGATGAAGCTGCCCACCAGCGTCCGCTCGACCGAGCGGTCGGCCAGCTTGCCACCGACCATGTTCCCGATTGTCAGGCCGATCCCGTACAGCACCAGCATTGCCGTCACGAACCCGGTCGAGGCCTGTGTCTCGTGGCGCAGGATCGGGACGATATAGGTGAAGACGGTGAACATCGCGCTCGCCCCCACCACCGTCAGCGCCAGCGCCAGCAGCACCGGCCTGCGGGTCAGCACGCCCAGTTCCGCACGTATATCGCCGCCCTCCACCGCCGGTAGCGACGGCAACGCGAGCCGCAGCGACAGCATCGCCACGACGCCGACCCCTGCGATCCCGGCAAAGGCGGTGCGCCAGCCCAGCACCTCGCCCGCCCAGGTCGCCAGCGGCACGCCGCCGATCGTCGCGATCGTCAGCCCGGTGAACATCGCCGCAACCGCACCCGCGCGTTTGTCGGGCGCGACGAGACTCGCCGCGACCACCGATCCCACGCCGAAGAAGGCGCCATGGTTGAACGAGGTCACGATCCGCGCCGCCATCAGCATCCAATAGCCGCTCGCCAGCGCGGACAGCAGGTTGCCGAGCGTGAAGATGCCCATCAGCGCGATAAGCAACGTCCGCCGGTCCACCCGCCCCGTGGTCAGCGTCATCAACGGCGCGCCGATCACCACCCCGATCGCATAGGCGCTGACCAGCAACCCGGCGACGGGAATGGAGATGTGCAGATCGGCCGCGATCGATGGCAGCATCCCCATCGGCGCGAATTCCGTGACGCCGATACCGAAGGCGCCCGCCGCCAGCGCGAGCAGAGAGGGATTCAAGCGCATATCGACCTCCATCATTGCGTGAGCAGGAATGGCGATCCGAAGCCGCACTGTGTAGCCTGTGATTCTGGCAAGCACCTTTGCGATGGAAGCACGAATGGATTTCAGCGGCCGATCGGGTGAGATGATGGTGTTCGTCACCGTCATGGAGCAGGGCAGCCTGTCGGCGGCGGCCCGCGCCTTGCAACTGGCACCGTCCGCGGTCAGCCGGGTGATCGCGCGGATCGAGGCGCGGCTGGGTGTTCGGCTACTGATCCGGACCACGCGGACCCTGACGCTGACCGCAGAAGGCCAGACCTATCTGCGCGCTGCGCGCCGGATCCTTGCCGACCTGACCGAGGTGGAGGAAGCCATCGCCGATCAGGCATCGCCGCGTGGGCGTGTGCGCCTGACCGCCTCGCTCGCCCATGGCCGCCTCTATGTCGTGCCGCTGCTGGCGGAATTTACCGCCCGCTATCCCGACATCCTCGTCGATCTCAACCTCAGCGACCGTGTGGTCGACATACTTGGCGGACAGGCCGATGTTGCGATACGCTTCGGGCAGCTAGCCGACAGCCCGCTGACGGCGCGCCGCATTGGCGAGACCGGCCGGGTGGTGGTCGCCTCGCCCTCGTATCTCGCACGCCACGGGACACCCGAGCAGCCCGAAGACCTGTTCCGACACAATTGCCTCAGCTTCAGCTTTCGGCGCGCGGAGCCGGGCTGGCCCTTTCGCCGCGGCGGTGTCGACATGGCACCAGACGTTACCGGCTCGATCGAGGCCAATAACGGAGAATCGCTCGCCCAGCTTGCGCTCGCCGGGGTCGGCATCGCGCGGATCGGGACGTTCGCGGTGAAGGACGAGCTGGCCGATGGCCGGCTGATCCCGTTGCTCGAAGCGTTCAATCCGCAGGACCGCGAACCGCTTCACCTGCTGTTCGTCGGGGGCTCGACCATGCCCGCCCGCGTACGCGTCCTGATCGACTTCCTCGCCGAGCGGCTGGGCGATGGAGCGTGAAGCGGTTCATCCTCCATCGACGCGGTTGGCGGCGACGAAGAAGTCGATCGTCGCCCGCACCGCCGGACGCATCTGCCGGCGGCTGGCGTGATAGATGAAGAAGCCGGGAAAGGGCGGGCAATGTTCGGGGAACAGCTCAACCAGTCGCCCCGCCGCCAAGTCGTCGGCGATGACGCTTTCGATCACGAACGCGATGCCCGCCCCGTCGCACACCGCGCGCCGCAGCAGCGCATCGTCGTTGACGATCAGCGTTTGCGGCAGGGCATCGAGGATCAGGTCCGCGCCATCGCGCGTCACTTCCCAGCGATACACGCCCGCGCCGAGCCGACGATGCAGGCAGCGGTGGCTGGGCAGGTCTTCCAATGTCCGGGGCCGCCCATGACGCGCGAGGTAGCCGGGCGAGGCCACTGCCGCCATCCGCAGCGCCCCGCCGATCCGCGTCGCGATCATGTCGGGCCGCAGCGTTTCGCCCAGTCGCACGCCGAGGTCATAGCCCTCCGCCACCGTATCGACGAACCGGTCGTCGATCACCAGATCGAGCGTGATCCCCGGATAGGCCGCCACGAAGGCGGCGAGATGCGGTGCGAACAGGGCATGCGCGGACAAGGGCGTCAAGGTGATCCGCACCGGTCCCGCCGGCGCCGCATCGCTGTCGCGTGCATCGGCCACCGCCGCGTCGATCTCGCCGAGCGCGGGGCCGACGCGATCGAGCAGGGCGCATCCGGCATCGGTCAGCGCCAGGCTGCGCGTCGACCGGTTGAATAGCCGCACCCCGAGCGCCGCCTCCAGTTCCGCCACCGCATGGCTGACGGCGGAGGGCGACAGCCGCAGCCCCCTGGCCGCCGCCCGGAACCCGCCCGCCTTCGCGACCGCTGCGAAGATGCTCAATCGTGCCAGCCGTTCGCGATCCATTGTCTCACCTGGTCGAACAGCACGTTCGATCAGCACCATCTACTCCGCACAATGCGGGGAGCCAATAATGCCGCCGTCATCGAAACAAGGAGCGACGACGATGCAAGAACGCAAACTGGGCGAGCTCGAGGTATCCGCGATCGGCCTCGGCTGCATGGGCTTCACCGCCGCCTATGGCGGACAGGACGAGGCGGCGTCGATCGCCACGTTGCACCATGCGGTCGACCGCGGCATCACCTTCTTCGACACCGCCGAGGTCTATGGCCCCTATGAGAATGAGGAGATCGTCGGCCGCGGACTCAAGGACGTCCGCGACAAGGTCGTGATCGCCACCAAGTTCGGCTTCGACGTCGCGCCGGAGGGTGGCACCGGATTCGAGCGGATGCGCGGCGCCGACGGCACGCCGGACAATGCCCGTCGCGCGATCGAGGGATCGCTGCGACGGCTCGGCACCGACGTGATCGACCTGTTCTATCTGCACCGCCCCGACCCCAAGACGCCGATCGAGGAGTCGGTCGGCGCGATGGCCGAACTGGTACAGGCAGGCAAGGCGCGCTTCCTCGGCCTGTCAGAAGTCACCGCCGACCAGCTCCGCCGCGCCCATGCGGTCCATCCGATCACCGCGCTGCAGAGCGAATACTCGCTCTGGGAACGCTACGTCGAAGAGGAGATGCTGGCGACCTGCCGCGAACTCGGCATCGGCCTGGTGCCCTACAGCCCCCTCGGCCGTGGCTTCCTGTCGGGTAAGATTCGCAGCAAGGCCGATCTCGAAGCCAACGACTTCCGCGCCACGCTACCGCGCTTCGACGCCGCCAATCTCGACGCAAACCTGAAGCTGGTCGACCGCCTGCGCGCGATCGCCGAGGAGAAGGGCGTGACGCCTGCGCAACTCGCGCTCGCCTGGGTGCTGGCGCAGGGCGACGACATCGTCCCCATTCCCGGCTCGCGCAAGATCGCCAACCTCGACGACAATATCGACGCGGTCGACATCGAGCTGACGCCCGAGGACCGCGCGCGGATCGCGGACGCCATGAGCGGCGTGCAGGGCGCGCGCTATGCCGAGCGCGAGATGGCGATGCTGCCGCAACGATAGACGCGAAGGCCTGGGTCGGGTGGTCGACCCGGGCCGTGCCGTCCGCCCCGGCTCGTCCGTACGGATCATCGCGTTGCACCCCCAACCTCGATCAGCGCCAGCGCCCTGAAGATGAAATCATCGACCATCAGCTGCACATCGCGCGCAGCCGATGCCACATTCAAATCCGGGCGAAGAGTAGGCAGTACATCCATACAGATATCGATGGTCACGTAGATGTACGGGATCGCCTGCTTCGCCTAGGGGAGGCAATGCGCGACCGTCGCCTCCCCGAGACCGCGGCGACGTGGTGCGGCACACCGGCGTCAGCCCACGAACAGATGGGCCATCGCGTCGACCGCCGCATCGGCGTCGAGGCGGTGATGCCGATATAGATCCGGCAGGTCGCCGGTCTGACCGAACCGGTCGACGCCGAGCGGGGAGACGCGCCGTCCATCGACGCTGCCCAACCACGACAACGCACCCGGTGAACCATCCACCATGGTGACCAGCCCGGCGCCAGGCGGCAAGGCGCCGAGCAACCGCTGGATGTGCGAGCCCCGACGCACCGGGCCCCAGGCCGCGGTTGCCGCGCCCCAGTCGCGGCGCAGCAGGTCGGGGGAAGTGACGACCAGCAGGCCCAGGCCGGGCAAGTCGTCGCGCATCATCTCCCATGCCGCGAGCGCCTCGGTCGCGAGCGCCCCCATCACGACGATCGCGGCCTCCGCCGCGGTGCCGGGCACCTTCAGCCAATAGGCGCCACGGATCGCATCCGCCCGCCAGGCGTCGTCGGTGCGCGCGACTTGCGCCACGCTGCGCGTGGTCAGACGGAAATAGACCGACTCTCCGTCGGGTGCCTGCACGAGGTGGAATGCTTCCTCCATCAGCACGGCAAGCTCGTCGACGAAGGCAGGCTCGTAATGCCGCAGGCCGGGCTGCCCCATCGCGATCAGCGGCGGGTTGATCGACTGGTGCGCGCCGCCTTCCGGTCCCAGCGTCACGCCTGATGGCGTCGCGACCAGCACGAAGCGGGCATCCTGGTAGCAGGCGTAGTTCAGCGCATCAAGGCCACGCGCGATGAAGGGATCGTAGACGGTACCGATCGGGATCAACCGCTCGCCGAACACCGCGCCCGCCAGCCCCAGGGCGGCCAGCATGAGGAACAGGTTGTTCTCGGCGATGCCCAGCTCGATATGCTGCCCGGCTGCCCCGCCCTCCCACTTCTGGGCCGACGGGATGCGTGCGCGGCGGAACACGTCCTCGAACTGCTGTCGCCGGAACAATCCACGCTGGTTCACCCACGCCCCGAGATTGGTCGAGACCGTGACGTCGGGCGAGGTGGTGACGATGCGATCGGCGAGCGGCGAGCCGTCCTTGGCCAGATCGAGCAGGATCTTGCCGAACGCTGCCTGCGTCGACTGTTCCGTGCCCGCCGGCGCGGCGATGCTCGGCACCGGCAACTCGGGCAGCGCGGTCGAGCGCTTCTGCCGTGCGATCGGCGTGGCGGCGACCAGATCGGCCAGCGCCGCCGCGACGTTGCTGCCCGCACCCGCCCAGCGCGTCCATTCGTCGCCCGGCGCGATCCCCATCTCGTTGCGCAGCGCGGCGATCTGCGCCGGGTTCATGAGGCCGGCGTGATTGTCCTTGTGTCCGGCGAAGGGCAGCCCGTGGCCCTTGATCGTATAGGTGTCAATCGGCGTCCAAAAAGGACCCCCTATCGGCGTCCAAAAGGGACCCCGTTTGTCGAGCGGTGTGACGGGTATGGCGGGCGTGCCGTTCGCGCTGGTTGCGGCGTAGGGCGGGCGTAGCCCGACCGGAGGCGCAACCAGCGCGAAGCATCTTCTGCCGGTGGTCCCGCGCGTCAGCTGCGGTGCTTGAATCGCCAGCTGTCGTTGCCGGTCTCGACGATGTCGCAGTGGTGGGTAATGCGGTCG
>NZ_NWVD01000057.1 GCF_002374835.1 Sphingomonas ginsenosidimutans | reverse complement strand
CAGCCGGCCACGTTTCGGTTGGCGCTGCGGCACCTTCAGCCCCTCGCGCCGCCAAATCCGCTCGACCCGCTTGTGGTTCACCGACCAGCCCGCCGCATGCAGCAGCGCGGTCACCCGACGATATCCGTAGCGCCCGTACTGCTTCGCCAGCGCAACGATGTCGTCCGTGAGCGCCTGCTCGTCATCTGCCCCGCACGGCACTTTGCGCTGCGTCGACCGGTGCTGGCCGAGCACGCGGCATACCCGCCGTTCGGACACGGCCAGCACCTCTTGGACCTGGTCGATGCAGCGTCGGCGCCGTGCGGGGCTCAGAAGTTTCCCTTTGCTGCCTCCTGCAGGATCAGCTTGTCGAGCGTCAGATCCGAGATTGCACGACGCAGCCGGGCGTTCTCCTTCTCCAGATCCTTCATCCGACGCGCCTGATCCGTCTTCAGGCCGCCATATTCCTTGCGCCAGCGGTAATACGTCTGCTCGCTGACTGCGATGCGCCGGCATGCCTCAGCAGTCGTGCCGCCCTGGCCCAGCATGATCTCCGCCTCACGCAGCTTGCCGATGATCTCCTCCGGCTTGTGCTTCTTCGCTGGCATTCGTTGTCCCTTCCTTGGTCCAGACTGTCATAGTCGATGGACCACTCAGAAGGGGGCAGCTCA
>NZ_NWVD01000056.1 GCF_002374835.1 Sphingomonas ginsenosidimutans | reverse complement strand
TGTGGATCGGCGTGGAAAAAGGACCCCGGTAGCGGGGTGATCGGCGTCGAAAAGGGACCCCTCATCCCGGTGGTCTAGGCTGTTCGCTTGGCGGTGTGTCAGGCGGCGAGAGCGGGATGCTGGTATTGGAGACGGTGTTGAGGATCCGGCGCGAGCACGCGTCGGGGAAGGCCATCAAGGCGATAGCGCGGGACCTGCACCTGTCGCGCAAGGTGGTGCGCAAGGCGATCCGGGCACCGGAGGCGGACATGGGCTACCGGCGGGCAGTGCAGCCGCTGCCGAAGCTGGGTCCGTTCCAGGCGCGACTGGATGCTTTGCTGGAGGACGATGAGGCACGGCCGCGGCGCGAGAAGCTGCGCCTCACGCGCATCCACGACCTGCTGCTACGCGAAGGGTTCGACGGCTCGTACGACGCGGTTCGCCGTTATGCGGCCCGCTGGCGGCAGGCGCGACGTCGCGATGTGATGGATGCGCCGGCGTTCATCCCGCTGCTGTTCCGACCGGGCGAGGCCTATCAGTTCGACTGGAGCCATGAGGACGTGGAGATCTCGGGCAAGCCGATGCGCGTGAAGGTCGCGCATGTGCGACTGTGCGCGTCGCGGGCCATGTATGTGCGGGCCTATCCGCGCGAGACACAGGAGATGCTGTTCGACGCGCATGCGCGGGCGTTTGCCTTCTTCGGAGGCGTGCCGACGCGCGGC
>NZ_NWVD01000055.1 GCF_002374835.1 Sphingomonas ginsenosidimutans | reverse complement strand
T
Organism: Sphingomonas ginsenosidimutans; assembly: GCF_002374835.1. Classification (GTDB taxonomy): domain Bacteria; phylum Pseudomonadota; class Alphaproteobacteria; order Sphingomonadales; family Sphingomonadaceae; genus Sphingomonas; species Sphingomonas ginsenosidimutans. Next base: position 710 of record NZ_NWVD01000055.1, on the reverse strand, counting down.
CCGCCTCCGGTGCCCGGATCGCCTTGCGCACCACCTTGCGCGACAGGTGCAGGTCCCGCGCTATCGCCTTGATGGCCTTCCCCGACGCGTGCTCGCGCCGGATCCTCAACACCGTCTCCAATACCAGCATCCCGCTCTCGCCGCCTGACACACCGCCAAGCGAACAGCCTAGACCACCGGGATGAGGGGTCCCTTTTCGACGCCGATCACCCCGCTACCGGGGTCCTTTTTCCACGCCGATCCACAGTCGGTCGGCCTCCAAAGTGTTGTCTCGACAACCTCACTTTAGATACCTGCTGACCGACCATGGCTTGCCCTGATGAAGCCTGCGGCCGCTTCGCGGCCTTGCCTTCATCAGGGCCATAGCGGCCCCCGAACCAGCGCTTCCCAATGTGCTACGGCAGCGAGTTCATCGCCACTGCCGTCCAGACCTGGCTCGGCCAGATCGGCGTGAAGACGCTCTACATTGCCCCGGGTTCGCCATGGGAGAACGGCTATAACGAGAGCTTCAACGGGTCGCTTCGCGACGAACTGCTCAATGGTGAGATCTTTTACAGCCTCGCCGAGGCCAGGGTGCTGATCGAGGCGTGGCGCCGTCACTACAACACCGTCCGGCCGCACAGCAGCCTGGGCTACCGCCCACCGGCCCCGGAATCGGCAACATCGCCATCACCGGCCTCCGGTTCCGCTTCGCTCCACCTACGCCCGGC
>NZ_NWVD01000054.1 GCF_002374835.1 Sphingomonas ginsenosidimutans | reverse complement strand
CCTCCAGTCCGTCGTCGAGCACCGCTGCCAGCACCCGCACGAACCGCCGGTCGGCATCGTCACCGACGCCGAGCTTGCGCCGCAGTCGTGCCAGCGCAGGCGGCAGCTCCCAGCCCTGGAACGGTGCGCCGTTGCGCAGGGCGCCCGGCTTGGTCGCCAACACCGGCAGATAATGCCACGGGTCGTAGATGGTCCGGTCGCGGCCAAAGAACCGGGGATGGTCGGCGACTACTTCACCATCGCAGCGCACGACGATGCGGTCGGCATAGGCGCGAACCTGCACCGCGCGTCGCGCCACCCTGGCAGAAACGGAGTAGCGGTTGCGGTCGAAGCTGATGAGGCATGTGCCGCTTACCGCATGCTCGCTCTCGTGGAAGCCGTCGAAGGGCGCGACAACAGGCTGGAGTACAGCCTGTTCGGCTGCCCATGCCTCAGCGACCGTCAGTTCCTTCTGCTCGGGATGCTGGTGCATGTCGGCCCAGCGCCGACACTCGGCCTCCAACCAGCCGTTCAGCTCCGCGAGGCTGGTAAAGCGCAGGCGTGGCTGGAAGAAGCGGCCGCGCGCGGTCTGCACCTGGTTCTCGACCTGACCCTTCTCCCAACCCGACGCGGGCGAGCAGGCGGTCGGCTCGACCATGTAGTGGTTGGCCATGACCAGGAAGCGCCGGTTGAAGACACGCTCCTTGCCGGTGAACACGCTCGTCACCGCCGTCTTCATGTTGTCGTAGATGCCGCGCGT
>NZ_NWVD01000053.1 GCF_002374835.1 Sphingomonas ginsenosidimutans | reverse complement strand
TATCGCCTTGATGGCCTTCCCCGACGCGTGCTCGCGCCGGATCCTCAACACCGTCTCCAATACCAGCATCCCGCTCTCGCCGCCTGACACACCGCCAAGCGAACAGCCTAGACCACCGGGATGAGGGGTCCCTTTTCGACGCCGATCACCCCGCTACCGGGGTCCTTTTTCCACGCCGATCCACAAGCGCGACTTCGAGATGCGTAAGGAGGAGATCGTCGGAGATTCGGGGCATGGGCCAATGAGAACAAATAAAGAACTCTTCGTCAACCGGCAGAGTGCGGACGCATGGAGACAGCAGGTCGCTAGATGCCGATTTCGAAGGGCTTCGTGATCGACCGGTCAAGCTCCGGCGGTTTGCGTTCCGGTGCAAGATCGACACGATCTTTGGCCTGCCCTTTGGACGCAGCGTCGCGGAGGAGATCGACCGTTTCCAGCGCAGAGCGCTTCATACCGGCATTGCGCTCGACCGCCGCTTCAAGCTTGCCAGCATTGTCGACATAGAGGGTGAGGCCATCGCGCAGCCGTGTGATCGTGACCAGAAACGTCTGCTGGTTGGCCAGATTGCGCTCGCGGCTGTCCATGACCGCAATGCCGCGATCGGAGGTCAGCCCCTGCGCCATATGGGCATTTAGCGCATAGGCGAGATCGAGACGGCGGAGCATCGGGTCACCCTGCACCAGCCTGTGCTCTGCGCCCAAGGATGTCTTCACCACGACAGCCTCTTTGTCGACTGCGACAATCCGGGCCTGATGGCCTGAT
>NZ_NWVD01000052.1 GCF_002374835.1 Sphingomonas ginsenosidimutans | reverse complement strand
CTTAGGGTCAGGACTCATTGGTCATAGCCAGAAGATGACGGTGGCCGCGAGGGCGACGGCAGAGAAGAAGACGGTTGGGCAGCGGTCGTAGCGAGTTGCGACGCGGCGCCAATCCTTCAGACGGCCGAACATGATCTCGATGCGGCTGCGGCGCCGGTAGCGGCGCTTGTCGTATCTGACCGGCTCGTTGCGCGATCTGCGGCCCGGGATGCAGGGCTGGATGCCTTTGGCTTCCAGGGCGTCTCTGAACCAATCGGCATCATAACCACGGTCGCCAAGCAGCCACTGTGCTTTCGGCAGATCGTCGAGCAAGGCTGCCGCGCCGGTGTAGTCGCTGACCTGCCCGGCGGTCATGAAGAAGCTCAAGGGCCGCCCGTCCGCATCGCTGACGGCGTGCAGTTTGGTGTTCATGCCGCCTTTCGTGCGGCCGATCAGACGGCCGAGATCCCCTTTTTTACCCGCAGACTCGATGCCGTGCGGTGTGCCTTCAGGTAGGTCGCGTCGATCATGACGGTCTTCGGCACGGCCTCCGCTGCCGCGAGACCTTCCATCATTCGCAGGAAAATACCCCTCTCGCTCCACCGCTTCCAGCGATTGTAGAGCGTCTTGTGCGGCCCATAGTCCTTCGGTGCATCACACCAGCGTAGCCCGTTGCGATTGACGAAAATGATGCCGCTGAGCACCCGCCGATCATCGACCCGAGGCTTGCCATGGCTCTTGGGAAAGAACGGTTGCAGACGCGCCATCTGCTCATCCGTCAGCCAGTACAGGTCGCTCATCCACTCTCTCCTCACGGAGCCTGAATCAGATCGCGCCTCCCACATCAATGGGTCCTGACCCTA
>NZ_NWVD01000051.1 GCF_002374835.1 Sphingomonas ginsenosidimutans | reverse complement strand
ATATCCCCGCGGTGCACGGCCGCCCCGCGCGTCACCCAGAGGGCCCAGTAGGGCAGGCTGGGGCTCACGTTGATCATGAGCGCGTGGCCCTGAGCGAAGGCGGCGAGCGAGGAGAGTGCCAGCGCCCCGGCGCCAAGCCCGCCCCAAAGCACGAGACGGCGCGCGGACGCAGAGCGGATCAGGCGATCAGCGGGCAGCATCGGGGATGGCTCCCATCCGGCGCATAACATCGGCGCGCACAGATTGCGTCAGGTCCGGCGTGCTCCCGGCCACCACGGCTTCGGCAACGAGAACCGTGCGGCCTTCGCGGCCCAGCTGCTGCACCGAGGCTTCCACGGCCTTGAGGTAGGCCTGCACGCGCAGCCTGGTTTCTTCCGGAGGACGACCAGATCGTGCTTCGGCTTCGATGAAGTCGCCCATGATCCGGCTCAGCTGGACCGTGACGACCTCACGCTTCTCAAGGGTGAGCACCTTGTCGGTCGTCCAGACGCCCCACAGGACCTGCCCGATCATGCCGACGCCGAGCACGACAGCGGTGAGATTGATCGATGCAAGCCGCCCGCGCAGGTTGGATGTTGCCAGAATGTTCCTCACAGCTTTTCTCCCGAGAGTTCGCGGTCGAGATCACGGATGAAGCGCGGCATGCGCCACACGACGACGAGCGTGGCGAGACCGATCAGAACGAACTTGCACTGATCGACGAATGTGACGCGCCGAGTGAAATCCGCCGCCAGGAAGCGATCACCGAGATTGGCGACATGGGCGAAGAAGGCGTCGGGATTGCCGCCCGATAGAAGCAGGAAGAAGAGCAGCGGCAGGCCCAGAGCCATCAGATAGGACGAGCCCAGAAACAGACTACCGCGCAGCACGATGTAGCAGCCATCGGCGATGCGCGAGCGCCAGGTCGGCACCGGCGGGAATAGGGGCTGTTCGTCTTCGGGCGCATCCGTCCGGTCGAACGGGGTGACGAGGTGGAGAGGCATGAGTTT
>NZ_NWVD01000050.1 GCF_002374835.1 Sphingomonas ginsenosidimutans | reverse complement strand
TAAACGACTTGATGTTTGGCGAAGCAGCTACATCGACATAGGCCATTGGGGCGCGACCTTGGACCGGCACGACCTCCCAAGCAGTCCCAGGCAGCGGCACTGCGTCCTCAGGTGGGCTGTCCATAAGCAGGCGAGCAATGTCCTGGGGCACGGGCAAGCGGCCTCCTTGAGGCGCATAGACCGTCAACTTTCCCTTTTCCCAAAGGCCAATTTGAACAGCACGGCGATTTGCATCAAGCAAAACATAGGCTTGCTCTACACCGCCTTGATGCGGCGCATTTCCCGTAACCCAATAGAGAGATCCTTGTCGTTGGAGACCGGATATCGCCGAAAGATTGCTGGCCAGCAGGTCTATTTTGCGGCCCAAACGCGAACGTATCGCGTCAGCTATCGGACCACTTGTCAAAAGATCTATTCCGTTGGGATCGGAATCACTTTGGAATTTTCCTATGGAACTCGCAAGATTGGTCCAGGCTAGCGGCGTCGGTTTTCCCAAGACTGGCCTTGCTTGCAGAGGTGCTTTTGAAGCAGCAGATGCCGGCCCAGACCCCTTGCACAAGAGCAGTGGGGATTGCGACACGAGCGCTGACTTGAACGGATCCAGGCGCTGTCCAGGCGCGACGTCTGCTTCAAGGCGGACTACGCCTCGCTTTTCGTCGTCATTGACCGTCAAGATCACGCGTCCGAAATCGTTGGCATTGACAGGAAAAGGAAAAAAGACCGCGCTAACGCCTTCATAGGTCGGGCCAAGAAACGAAGCCGCGTACTCAAACCGGGTGCTTTTTACAGTCTGACCAGACGCTTTGAAAGTAAAGCCGGTTTCGTTGATCTCAAGGCTCGCCCCTCGAGAGCAATCGCCACGCGGCGCATACGAGCCATAGCTTCCTTCGAGATCCATGCCTTTTAATGACGTCAATGTCACTGCGCCTGCGACGCCGGGCAAGCCCAGAAAAATCCCTGCGAGAAAAACGATAATGGGGCGCTTGGGCAGTTTGTTCGGCATGGCAGATCTCCATGGCGGACAGCCTTGCATCGGGACCTCGATTGAAAGCGACGAA
>NZ_NWVD01000005.1 GCF_002374835.1 Sphingomonas ginsenosidimutans | reverse complement strand
CGATGACCCGTTGCGCCGGTTGATGGTGCCTGCGGCGCCTTCGCTTTCCAGATGATCGTCGAGCTCAGCCGACAGCATCCGCTCCGACAACGCCTTCTTCAGCTCGTCGAGCAGACCGTCCTTTGCAAACAGCTCCTGCGGGTCACGACCAGCCAGAAGCTGGTCCAAAACGTCCTTGTCGATTGCCATATCGATGGTCCCTTCCATTCCATCCTATGGCCTCCCGCACAAAATTCCTGACAGTCCCGATCGCCCGCGTCGAGCAGGCAGGTGATCAGTTCAGCATTTATACTATGCTACCTTCCTCACCCTCAAATATTATGCGGATATCATCGACCGAAATCATTGGCCTTCCTGTTGCCGGCCAATGCCTGTTCGGCAGATTGCGACGTGGTCTGTTCGCGGCTTCCTGGCTGTCGCGCCTTTCGGTTACGTCATGTTCGGCAAAGCGAGGTGAAGCAGGAACGAACGTGCTGATGCCGATAAATCGATGGATGGACTGGCGCTGGCACAAACCACGATCCTTCAGGCTGGACGGATCTCACCAAGCCTATGATGAGGCCCTTCCTCAGAGCGCAACGTGCCGGACCGAGCGGGAAAGCTGGCTTTATCAGTGCTTCCCCAAAGGAGCAGGCCGCAGGAGGCGACAATCAGTGATGTCACTTCGTGACATTTACCGCTGAAAGCTACAGCGGGCCGCTCGATCCGGCCATCCACCACGACTTTCCCAAAATACCATCGTTTTCGGGAAAGCCCCCGACCTTCACGATACAGCCCCCCTCCCCAACCCGCCGCTCCCGCGCTAGCATCGCGGCCATGTTCATCGGCCATTACGCCCCCGCCTTCGTCGCCGCCGCGCTGCCGGGGCGGGCGCGTCCGCGATTGGGGGCGGTGTTCGTGGCGGCGCAGCTGGTCGACGTAGCGTTCTTCCTGTTCGTGCTGGCGGGCATCGAGCATATGCGACTGACGCCGGGGCATACCGCGATGAACGCGGGCGATTTCTGGGACATGCGCTATACCCACAGCCTGATCGGGACATTCGGGTTCGCGGCGGGCTGGGCCGTCGTGGCGCGGCTCAGGCGGCAATCGTGGCGGGTGGCGTGGATCGGCGCGGCGGTGGTGGCGTCGCACTGGCTGCTCGACTGGCTGGTCCATGCGCCCGACCTGACGTTGCTGGGGGCCGGACACCGCTATGGACTGGCGCTATGGAACCGTCCGCAGATCGAGATGCCGCTGGAACTGGGGCTGACCGCGCTGGCGGCCACCTTCTACGTCACGCGAACGCGGGCGATCGGGTGGCAGGGGCGGATCGCGCCCGCATTGCTGGTCGCGGTGCTGCTGGCGGTGCAGGCGATCGACTGGACGACGCCGCAGCCCGCCGCGCCGGTCGATCCCGCGCCGCCGTCGTTCGCGGTCACCGCGCTGGTCGCCTATGCCGTGCTGGCCGCGCTGGCGTGGTGGACCGTGCGCGTGCGGCGCGTTCGGGCTGGACCGGCGGTGTCCATGCTGTAGGGACAGCGGCCATGAAGGCGACCATCTGGCACAACCCGCGCTGTTCGAAGTCGCGTCAGGCGCTTGCGCTGCTGGAGGCGGCGGGCGCGGACGTCACGATCGTCGACTATCTGAAGACGCCGCCGACCCGCGACGAACTGGCGCGGCTGTACGATCGCGCCGGCATCGCCCCGCGCGACGCGCTGCGCAAGGAGGCGCCCGCGGTCGCCGACGATGCCGCCGCGCTGGACCTGATGGCGCGCGATCCGGCGACGATCGAGCGGCCGCTGGTGGAAACGGCCAGGGGCGTGCGGCTGGCCCGCCCGCCCGAACTGGTGCGCGACCTCCTGTGACGCTGCCCCCCTTCCCGCTGCCGGACGCGGCCTTCTGGCGGCGGGCGCGCGCGACCCGTGCCAGCGTGGTGATCGACGCCGACGCCTATTTCCGCCGCGCGCGCGAGGCGATGCTGAACGCGCAGCACCAGATCCTGCTGGTCGGATGGGATTTCGACGCGCGAATCACGCTGGCGTTCGGGCAGGATCACCCGGAGGCGCCGACCGACGTCGGCAATTTCATCGGCTGGCTGGTGAAGCGGACGCCGGGGCTTCAGGTCTATATCCTGCGCTGGGACAAGGGCGCGCTGAAGACGCTGTTCCGCGGACGGACGCTGTGGACGCTGTTCAAGTGGCGGTTCTTCCAGAAGCGGATCCACCTGCTGCTCGACGGGCATCACCCGGTCGCCGCGTCGCATCATCAGAAGATCGTGGTGATCGACGACGATCTGGCGTTCTGCGGCGGGATCGACATGACCGACGAGCGGTGGGACACGCGCGCGCATCGCGACGACGACCCGCACCGCCGCTCGCCCTCGGGCGGGGCGTACAAGCCGTGGCATGACGTCACCACCGCGCTGGAGGGGCCTGTCGCGGTCGCGCTGGGCGAATTGTGCCGCACCCGCTGGGAGATTGCGGGCGGCGCCCCGGTGCCGGCGCCGCCGCCGCGCGCCGGGGCGTGCTGGCCCGAGAGCCTGGCAGCGGACTTCACCGATGTGGACGTCGCGATCTCGCGCTCGCAGCCCGAACATGGCGGGCTGCCCGCGATCCGGGAGATCGAGGAACTGTACCTGGCGCTGATCGCGGGGGCGCGGCGGCGCATCTATGCCGAGAGCCAGTATTTCGCGTCGCGCCGCATCGCCGAGGCGATCGCGCGGCGGGTGGCCGAGCCGGACCCGCCCGAGATCGTCGTCGTCAACCCGGTGACCGCGCAAGGCTGGCTGGAGCCGCTGGCGATGGACACCGCGCGCCAGCGACTGGTAGCGGAGATCGAGAAGCGCGACCATCGCGACCGCTTCCGCCTGTACCACCCGATGACCGCGGGGGGCGAGGCGATCTACTGCCATGCCAAGGTGCTGGTGGTGGACGACCGCGTGATCCGGGTGGGATCGTCCAATTTCAACAATCGCTCGATGCGGCTGGACACCGAATGCGACGTGACGATCGCCGAGGAGCCGGAGACGATCGCGCGCATCCAGGCGGACCTGATCGCCGAGCATCTCGATGCGCCGATCGCGGACGTGGCGGCGGGGATCGCCGCCGACGGCCTGATCGCGACGATCGAGCGGCTGCGCGGCACGGGCAAGACGCTGATCCCCTACGACCCGCCCGAACTGAACGACGTCGAGCAATGGCTGGCGGACAACGAGGTGCTGGACCCCGAGGGACCGGACGAGATGTTCGAGGCGTTCGCGAAGCGGCCGGGGCTGTTGCGGCGGTTGCGGCGGAAGTAGAAGCGCGATCGTCACCCTAGCGAAGGCTGGGGTTTCCCGCGAGGGAAGGCAGGTGGCAGACGCGCGAGACCCGAGCATTCGCTGGGGTGATGGAGCTTCCATCTGGCATCCCCCGCGCCATGCCGCTATGCGCGCGCCATGACCGCCATCACCCCCGAGATCGTCGCCGACCACGGCCTGTCGCCTGAGGAATATGACCGTGTGCTCCACGCGCTGGGGCGCGAGCCGAACCTGGTCGAACTGGGCATCTTCTCGGTCATGTGGTCGGAGCATTGCAGCTACAAGTCGAGCCGCATCCACCTGAAGAAGCTGCCGACCACCGGCCCGCAGGTGATCTGCGGCCCCGGCGAGAATGCCGGCGTGGTCGATATCGGTGACGGGCAGGCTGCGATCTTCAAGATGGAGAGCCACAACCACCCGTCGTATATCGAGCCGTACCAGGGTGCGGCGACGGGCGTGGGCGGCATCCTGCGCGACGTGTTCACGATGGGCGCGCGACCGATCGCGAACATGAACGCGCTGCGCTTCGGCCGGCCCGACCATCCGAAGATGCGTCACCTGATCGCCGGCGTCGTCCATGGCATCGGCGGCTACGGCAATTGCGTGGGCGTACCGACCGTCGGCGGCGAAGTGAACTTCCACCCCGCATACGACGGCAACATCCTGGTCAATGCGATGACGGTCGGCATCGCGGACACGAACAAGATCTTCTATTCGGCGGCCAGCGGCGTCGGCAACCCGATCGTCTATGTCGGCAGCAAGACCGGGCGTGACGGCATCCATGGCGCGACCATGGCGTCGGCCGATTTTGGCGAGGATGCCGATGCCAAGCGTCCGACGGTGCAGGTCGGCGACCCGTTCACCGAAAAGCTGCTGATCGAGGCCTGCCTGGAACTGATGGCGTCCGACGCGATCGTCGCGATCCAGGATATGGGCGCGGCAGGCCTCACCTCCTCCTCGGTCGAGATGGCCAGCAAGGGCGGCGTCGGCATCGAACTGACCATGGACGACGTGCCGCAGCGCGAGGAGGGCATGACCCCCTATGAGATGATGCTCTCCGAATCGCAGGAGCGCATGCTGATGGTGCTGAAGCCCGGACGCGAGGACTTCGCCAAGGCGATCTTCGAGAAATGGGAGCTGGATTTCGCGGTGATCGGCAAGGTCACCGATACCGGGCGCATGGTGCTGACCTGGCGCGGCGAGACGGTGTGCGACATCCCGCTCGCCCCGCTGGCCGACGACGCGCCGCTGTACGACCGCCCGCACGTCCCCACCCCCACGCCCAAGGCGCTGGTCGACGTGCCCGAAAGCCGCGACCCGGCCGCCGACCTGCTGGCGCTGATGGGATCGCCCGATATCGCGAGCCGCCGCTGGATCTGGGAACAGTACGACCACATGGTCGGCGCCGACACCGTCCAGCGCCCCGGCGGCGATGCCGCGGTGGTGCGGGTCCACGGGACGGACAAGGCGATGGCGATTACCACCGATTGCACCCCGCGCTATTGCTTCGCCGACCCGGTGGAGGGCGGCAAGCAGGCGATCGCCGAGGCGTGGCGGAATCTGACCGCGGTGGGCGCCAGCCCGCTGGCGGTGACCAACTGCCTGAACTTCGCCAACCCGCAGCGCCCCGAGATCATGGGGCAGATCGTCGGCTGCCTGGAGGGGATGAGCGAGGCGTGCCGCGCGCTCGACTTCCCGATCGTGTCCGGCAACGTCAGCCTGTATAACGAGAGCAAGGCGACCGGTGGCGGCTCGGCGATCCTGCCCACACCGGCGATCGGCGCGATCGGGCTGCTGGCCGACTGGCAGAAGAACATGACGATCGCGTTCAAGCAGACCGGCGACATCATCGTCGCGGTCGGCACGCGCACCGGTCATCTGGGCCAGTCGCTGTGGCTGCGCGAGCTGCACGGGCGCGAGGAAGGCCCGCCGCCGCGCGTCGACCTGGAGATGGAGCGCCGCACCGGCGACTTCATCCGCACGCAGATCGACGCCGGCGCGCTCGGCGCGGTCCACGACGTGTCCGACGGCGGGATCGCGGTGACGATCGCGGAAATGGCGCTCGCGGGGAACATCGGCGCGATGATCGACCGCGCGCTCCCCTATGACACCGCCGCGGCACTGTTCGCGGAGGACCAGGGCGTCTATATCGTCACCGTCCACGACCATGCGCTGCTCGACTTCCTGCAGGCCGCGCTGGACGCCGGGATCGAGGCCGAGCCGCTGGGCCGGACGATCGGAACGCGGGTGATCTTCGAACTGCGCGACGGCGATTTCGCGGTGGCGCTGGACGACCTGCGCCGCGCCCACGAAGGGTTTTTCCCGGCGCTGATGAACGGGTGACGCCGGTGCGGCGATGACGCCGCACCGCCGCCACCGGCGGGACATGATCTCGCCGCGCTGCCAGCCGACGACGACGGGCGCGATCCGCGGCCGGTCGCGGCAGCAGGGGGACGATTGATGACCGCCACCACCGACCCGGTCGCCCGCCCCGCCCCCCGTATCGCGCAGCTCGATATCATCCGCGGGCTGGCGGTGATGGGCATCCTGGTCGCCAACCTGCCCGCCTTCGCGCTGCCGGCCGCCGCCTATTTCTCGCCATTGGCGTGGGGCGGCACCGGGGTGGCGGACCGGATCGCGTGGTTCGTCACCTTCGTGCTGGTCGAAGGCAAGATGCGCGGGCTGTTCTCGATGCTGTTCGGTGCGTCGATGCTGCTGGTGATGGATCGCGCCGCGGCCGGCGGCCGATCCCCGGCGGCGGTGCATCTGGCACGGATGGCGGCGCTGTTCGCGATCGGGCTGGTCCACCTCTACCTGATCTGGTGGGGCGACATATTGGCGCATTATGCGCTGGTCGGCACGGTCGCGCTGGCGTTCGCGCGGGCGCGCATCCGGTTGCTGCTGTTCGTGAGCGGCGTGCTGCTGCTGATCGACCTCGTGCTGGCTACGTCGGTCGCGGCGATGCTGGTGGCGACGCCCTCGCCCGCCACCGGATCGATGGTCGCGGCGGTGGTGCGCGGGTTCGGCGTCCCGCCGCAGGCGGAGCTGATCGCGGAGGTCGACGCCTATCGCACCTCCTTCGTCACCGCGACGCGGTTCCGGCTGGCACATGCCGGAACCCCGCTCGACGGGCTGTACGTGTTCGGGTTGCAGACGTTGAGCGCGATGCTGCTGGGGATGGCGGCGTTCCGGTCGGGGTTCCTGACCGGGGGCTGGTCGCGCGCGACCTATCGGCGGATCGCGCTGATCGCGCTGGGTACGACATTGCCGCTCTATACGCTGCTGGCGTGGCATTCGATGGCGGGCGGGTTCGGTTATCGCCGCATCTTCCTCGCGTCGATCGTCCTGGGGCCGGTGCTGCGCCCGGTCACGACGGTCGGCTATGCCGCGCTCGCGCTGGCGGCGGTGCGCGGCGACGGACGGTGGAGCGCGCGGATCGCCGCGGTGGGGCGCGCGGCGTTCAGCAATTACATCGGCACGTCACTGGCGATGCTGCTGCTGTTCACGGGCGCGCACCGTTTCGGCACGCTGTCGCGCGCGCAATTGTATGTGCTCGCGCCGCCGATCTGGGCTTTCATGCTGTGGTGGTCGCCGTGGTGGCTGCATCATTTCGGACAAGGGCCGCTGGAGCGGGTGTGGCGCAGCATCGCCGATGCGCCATGGCAGATGCGAACGAGACGCAATTAGACTTGCGAGCAGATCGCAGTAGCGATATTGTCACTCCGAGCGGAGGGAGTTTCGATGGTCGTCTGCGTTTGCAATGCAATTCGCGAATGTCAGGTGCGTGAGGCGGCGCGATCCGGCGCAACGACCGCATGCCAAGCGTATCGCACGGTCGGATGCCAGGCGAAATGCGGCCAGTGCATTCCGTTCGCGCGATCCATTATCGCTGAGGAACGCGCGGCTGCGTAACATTCGCAACCGCTAAGAACCGCAGAAATCCGCCATTTTTCGGCTGTCGTCGGGCTGCGTTTCGCGCTATCCGCTTGCCATTCCCACATCGGAGGCAAGCATGAAGGGCGACCCCAAGGTCATCGATTTTCTCAACGAAGCGCTGAAGAACGAACTGACGGCGATCAACCAATATTGGCTGCATTACCGCCTGCTCGACCATTGGGGCGTCTACAAGCTCGCCGAGTACGAGCGCCACGAATCGATCGACGAGATGAAGCACGCCGACTGGCTGGCGGAGCGCATCCTGTTCCTGGACGGGCTGCCCAATTTCCAGCTGCTCGGCCGGCTGCGCATCGGCGAAACGGTGGAGGAAGTCCTCAAGTCCGATCTGGCGATGGAGATCGAGGCGGTCGCGCAGCTGAAGGCGGCAATCGCTTATTGCGAGGACGTGAAGGACTTCGTCAGCCGCGACCTGTTCCAGCGCATCCTGGCCAGCGAGGAAGAGCATGTCGACACGCTGGAGCGCCAGTTCGAGATGATCGAGCGGATGGGCCTGCAGAATTACATCCAGCTCAACGCGGTCAGCGAGAAGGACAAGCCGTCGGGTTCGCACTAGGACCCGTTGCTCCTCACCGGAAACGTCGCCCCGACGAAGGCCGGGGCTTCCCGCCGCTCCTGTCTCGTGCTGTCATCGGGAGATCCCGGCCTGCGCCGGGATGACGGCAAGGGCGATGGCCACGGATCGTGCCTCCATGCCGCGCCATCCTGTCAGGAAGGGAGCGAACGGGCGAATGTCGAGGCGGCGCCGATCCGCGCCGCGTGCGGGATAACCGGTGCGCCCGGCGTCAGCCCTGGCGGTTGCCGAACCCGGCGCGGCGGCGCACCGCCAGCGGGCTGGCATGGCGCTCCAGCTCGGTCAGCGTGCGCAGGAACAGCGGGCGCAACGCGACGACATCCGCGATCGCATCGCGCGGCGATTCGTGATGCTCGACGCACTGGCGCGCGAAATTCTCGATCTTCTCGGCCAGCGTCGCCAGCGGATCGGCGCCAAACTGGCGCGCCTCACCCTTCAGCGTATGCGCCGGGATGACCATCGCGGCGGCATTGTCCTTGCGCACCGCATCTTCCAGCGCGCCCAGCGACTTGATGCCGTCTTCACGGAAATAGCCCAGGATGCGCACGAAGCCCGCGCCCAGCTCCGCCTGCGCCTTCGCCAGCGCCTGGCGGTCGACCAGAATACCTCCTTCGAACGACACGCTGCGCCTCCATCGCGGCGGTTCCCCTCCGCCGACCGGTCACGATAGCGGCGAGTGGTAAATGTTGCGTAATCGTCAGCTCTTGAACGGGTTCTTCGGCGCGCGCAGCGTCAGGCGGACCGGCACCGCGCCGAAGCCCAGATCGCGCCGGATGCCGTTCACCAGATAGCGCTGGTAGCTGGTCGGCAGTTCGTCGACGCGCGTGCCAAACAGCACGAAGCCGGGCGGCCGGGTCTTCGCCTGGGTGACGTAACGCAGCTTGATCCGCTTGCCGCCGGGCGCGGGCGGCGGGTTGGCTTCCAGCGCGCGTTCGAACCAGCGATTGAGCTCCCCGGTGCTGACGCGTCGCGACCACGCCTCACGCGTGGCGAAGGCGGCGGCCATCAGCTGGTCGATGCCCTTGCCGGTCGCCGCCGACACCGTCAGCAGCGGTACGCCGCGCACCTGCGCCAGCCCTTCGTCCAGCGCGGTGCGCACGCCGTTGAACAGTTTCGAGGCGTCCTCCGCCACGTCCCATTTGTTGAGCGCGATGACCAAAGCGCGCCCTTCCTCCAGCACGCGGTCGGCGATGCGCAGGTCCTGCGCCTCCAGCCCCAGCGTCGCGTCGAGCAGCAGGACGACCACCTCGGCGAAATCGACGGCGTGGAGCGCGTCGGCGACCGAGAGCTTCTCCAGCTTGTCCTGCACCTTGGCGCGCTTGCGCATCCCGGCGGTGTCGATCAGCCGCACGTCGCGCGGGCCGTCGGGGCCGTTCCACACCCAGTCGATCGCGATCGAATCGCGCGTGATCCCGGCTTCCGGGCCGGTAATCATCCGGTCCTCGCCCAGGATGCGGTTGACCAATGTGGACTTGCCGGCATTGGGACGTCCGACGATCGCCAACTTCAGCGGGGCGTTGGGGTTTTCGGGATCGTCCTCTTCCTGTTCCTCCGGCGGTTGCAGCGGTTCGAGGTGCGGCAGCAGCGCCTCGAACAGGTCGGCGACGCCCTCGCCATGTTCGGCGGACAGCTGCACCGGATCGCCGAACCCCATCGCCAGCGATTCGAGGATGCCCGCCTCGCCCGCGCGGCCCTCCGCCTTGTTGGCGACCAGCACGATAGGGGTGCTCGACCCGCGCAGCCAGCGGGCGATCTCCTCGTCCAGCGGCACGATGCCGGCGCGCGCGTCGATCATGAACAGCGCGACGTCGGCGCTGTCGACCGCGGCCTGCGTCTGCTGCCGCATCCGGCCGGGCAGCGAATTAGGATCCTCATCCTCATAACCGGCGGTATCGACGACGCGGAAGTCGAGGCCGAGGAGGTGCGCGTCACCCTCCCGACGGTCGCGGGTCACGCCGGGGCGGTCGTCGACCAGCGCCAGCTTCTTGCCGACCAGACGGTTGAACAGCGTCGACTTGCCGACATTGGGACGGCCGACAATCGCGACGATAGGGAAACGGGACATGGCCGTCACCTAGTCGCCCTGTCACCCGCCCGCAATGCCGCGATCAGCGATAGGCGGTGATCTCACCCTTGTCGTTGAGGACATACATCGTCTGGTTGGCGACGATCGGCCCCATCGAGAACGGCACCTTGCCGCTGATCGTCACCTGCACCGCGCCGTCGGACGGCGACATGCCGACCAGCTCGCCTCGCGAATTGGTCGCCCACAGCCGCTCGCCCGCCAGCACCGGACCGAACCAGTTATACGGGTTGGTGCGCTTCTTCTCGTTCTTGAACGCGCGCATCTGGCTGATCCAGCGGATCTTGCCGTTGGCGCGCGACAGACACACCAGCCGCGCGTCGTCGGTCACGACGAAGATCCACTCGCCCGCGACCCACGGCGTCGAGATGCCGGCGAGATTCTGTTCCCACAGCCGCTGGCCGGTAGCGATCTCCAGCGCGACCATGCGCCCGCCCTCGCCGATCGAATAGACGCGCCCGTCGTCGATCACCGGATCGGCATCGACGTCCGCCAGGCTCGACACCGAGGTGGTGATCGACGTGCGCGACAGCGCGTCCTGCCACAGCGTGCGGCCGTTTTCGTAGCGATAGGCGGTCAGTTCGCCGCTGGAGAAGCCGGCGACGATCGTCCCCGCGCTGGACGAGGGCGCCGCGACGCCGAACACGCCCTGCGTCTCGGGGTTGCCGGTCATGGTCCACACGACCTTCCCGTCCGCCTGCCCCAGCGCGTAGATCTGATTGTCCTGGCTGAGGACATAGACCTGACCGTTGGCGACCGTCGGCGCACCACGCAGCGGCCCGCCCGGTTTGGCGCGCCACACGACCGCGCCGTCGGCGGCGTTCATCGCGACGACATCGCCCAGCCCGTCGGTGGCATAGACCTTGCCATCGTCATAGCTGACGCCGCCGCCGAATCGCGCCGAGCGGTTCTGGTCGTTCTCGGTCAGCGAGCGCGTCCACAGCGGCGCGCCGGTATCCGCGGCGAAGGCATGGACGGTGGCATCGACGTCGCTGACGAACAGCTTGCCCTCCGCCACCACCGGCGCCGCGGCGAGGCGGGCGCGGTTGCTGCCGCCGTCGATACGCGCGCTCCACAGCTTCGACGGATTGGCCGACAGCAACAGGCTGCCCATCGACTTGGAGGCATTGCCGCCCGGCTGCGCCCACGCCTCGTTGGCGACGGGGGTGGGCAGCAGCACCTGTACCTCGGCGATGGTCTTGTCGGCCTCCGCCTCATTCTCCGACATCAGGATCGGCACGCGCTGACCCACGGTCGGGGTCTTCTTCGGCGCGCTCTTGAAGATGCCGCACCCGCCAAGGCTTACCAGCGCGGCAAGCGCCAGCCCGGTCGCGAAGCGTGTCTTCATTGCTTGGTCTTACCTTCGTTGCTGGCGGCCGTGGCGGCGGCGGCGGGAGCCACCCCCATCGCGCCGGCCATCTGAACCGCACGTTGACGCAGGGTCGGGGGCACGTCCTTGTCCGCGCCGATCCGCGCGAACACCTGCCCCGCCAGATCGCGGCGTCCCTGCTTGAGATAGGCGATCGCCATCAGCTCGCCCGCACTGCCCAGCCACGGATTGCCGGCGACCGCCAGCGGGCGCATCCGCTCGACCACCACATCGGGCTTGAGCGTGTCGAATTCCGCCGACGTCTGGCGGATCAGCGCCAGATCGCGGAACGGCTGCGCCACCGAGGCGTCGCCCGCAACCGCGGCGAATTTCGCCGCCGCGCCGCGCAGGTCCTGGTTCTGGAGCAGGACGTCGGCCTGGCTGAAGATCGCGAGCACGCGATAGCCGTCGCGCTTCGACGCAGCGAGTTGCGCCAGCGGGGCGGCCGCGGCCTTGGTATCCTGCGCCGCCAGATCGTCATACGCCTTCTGCAGGGTCTCGCCCTCACGCTCGGCGTCCTGATGCTGGCGATGCTGCCAGAACAGGAAGCCGGCAAAGGCAGCCAGCACCAACACGATGCCCGCGATGATCGCGCGGCCATAGGTACGCCAGACGTGCAGCGCCTGATCGCGGCGCAGCTCCTCGTCGACTTCACGCACGAACGCTTCATTGTTCTGGGGCGTCAAAGCCACCGGTCACTCCGCGAAAGAGAGGGGGAAACCGCTGCGCCTTAGCGGGCCTTGCGCAACAGGGGAAGCGTTACGGCGGCGCGCGTCATCGCGGGGCATAGGTCTGCTCGTCGGTGGGGAAGGCCCGCGACCGCACCTCGGCGGCATAGGCCTCCGCGCGTTCGGCGACGAAGGCGGCCATGTCGCCGTAGCGTTTCACGAATCGCGGCACGCGCTCGAACAGGCCCAGCATGTCCTCCGCGACCAGCACCTGCCCGTCGCACTGCGCGGACGCGCCGATGCCGATCGTGGGCACCGTCACCGCCTTCGTGATCTCAATCGCGATCGGCTCCACCACGCCCTCGATCACCACGGCGAAGGCGCCCGCCTCCGCCACCGCGCGTGCATCGCCGACGATCTTGTCCGCCTCCGCCTGGCTGCGACCCCGCGCGCCATAGCCGCCCAGCGCGTTGACCGCCTGCGGCGTCAGCCCGACATGACCCATCACCGGGATGCCGCGTTCGGAGAGGAAGGCGACGGTCGGCGCCATCGCCACCCCGCCCTCCAGCTTCACCGCCGCCGCGCCGCTCTGCTTCATCAGATAGGCGGCGCTGTCGAATGCCTGCTGCGGCGAGCCTTCGTAGCTGCCGAACGGCATGTCGACGACGACGACCGCGTGATAGCTGCCGCGCACGACCGCCGCGGCATGTGCGGCCATCATCTCCAGCGTGACGGGCACCGTGGACGGCAGGCCGTAGATCACCTGCCCCAGGCTGTCGCCGACCAGCAGCAGGTCGCAATGCGGGTCCATCAACTGCGCCATGCGCACGGTATAGGCGGTCAGCATCACCAGCGGCTCGCCCGTGCCCGCCGCGATCTTCGCCTTGCGATCGCGCACCGCGGGGACGGTCAGGCGCTTCATCGGCGCGGACACGGGGTTGGCGCGGCTGGTCGCGCTGTCGATCGTGAAGGTGGTGGACATGGTGCGACGCTACTCCTTGCCGATCAGCCGATCCAGCCGCGACGACGGCCGAGATGCGCCAGCTTCAGCGCGCCCGCGGCGACGGCCAGGATCAATAGCGGGAAATAGGCGACCCACACGCCCTTCACCGCGACGATATCCGTCGTGGCGAACAGCCAGCCGAACTGGATCATCACCGCGACCAGCGCGATCGTCAGCAGCGGCACCGACAGCACCGACCCGGCAATCATCGCCAGCGCGCCCAGCAGGCTGCACCCGGTCGCCACCGCATAGACCGCCATGTACCAGATCGGCAGCGACGCGAAGAGCGCGCGATCATAGTCGCTCGCCGGCCCCATCGCCTCCGCCCCCAGCCGGAATTGCTGGATACAGGCGAACACGCCCGACAACGACCACAGGAAAAAGGCGATCACCGCCACCCGAAACCACCACGCGCCGCGCATCCGCGCCCCTCCCCTCCCTTATGCGCGGCGGACCATGGCGTGCGCGGGGCGGGTTGGCAAATGCCGCAATGCGCGCGGTCAGCCGAACAGCGCAGCGTAGCAATCCGGCTTGAACCCCACCTCGACGCCGCCGGGATGCTCCAGAACCGGCCGCTTGATGAGCGACGGATGCGCGATCATCAGCGCGCGCGCCTTCTCCGGCGTGAGGTCCGCACGGTCGGCGTCGGGCAGCTTGCGGAACGTGGTGCCGGCGCGGTTGAGCAGCACCTCCCAACCGACCGCATCGATCCAGCGATCGAGCGCGGCGGTGTCGACGCCGGATCTCTTATAGTCGTGGAAGGTGAACCCCACGCCGGCGGTGTCGAGCCAGGTACGGGCCTTCTTGATCGTGTCGCAGGCGCTTATCCCATATATGGTCACCGTCATAGACAAGTCCTTCTTGAAGCCCCCCCCCCGAGCGCGAACCCGAAGCAGGCCACCGGTTTCCGTCCACTAGCCGAGATGCAGAGGTGTGCTACATTCAGTGATGCTCAAACGCTTCTGCATGGTAGTCGCCGCTTCGGCACTTTGGACCACGGCTTCCGCGCAGACTGCTGCCGACCCGGCAGGGTCTCAAGACATCATCGTTGGAGCGTGGTCTGATCCGGCGAAGTGCAATAGCACAAATGCTCTCCATCTGTCGTTCGACGCGATCATAAAGCAAGGACCGAAACTCAACGGCACCTGCGTTGCAGTTGAGGGCTTCTGGGCGGTCCGCGCACTTTTCAAACGAGCAAGCGACGGCAACGAGAAAAAATCGAATTCGTCTCATTCATTCCGCGGTCGTCGTATCGGTATATATGCACGCGAGCAAATTCTTGAGCGGGCTCCGCAACGTGCCACGCGCTCTACAGTGGTCGGGATCGTCGGACAGTGCGATACGGAATGGCCAGATGCTATGATGATTCTTGGCTATTGCCACTATACCGGGGGCCCACTTATCAAGGTATCGGAAATTGTTCCGAGCCTACCTTCGTCCACTAAGCACTGACGATCGAAGCTTACCTGCGTTCCGAGTTCTGCATACAACCCTAACATATTGCTCGCAATTGGGGATGCCGTACATCGTCCTCGTCATTGGTGTTCCTGTCGGGCGGGACGGCCGCGGCCATAGAAGCCGATCTATTTCGCGATGCGCCCCTGCTTCATCCATTCGCGGTCGAAATCGTCGCGGGCGCGCAACACCATGTCGCGCAGCAGGCCGGGGGCGATCAGCGTGCCGGTGCGGGCGCGGGTCCGGACGTCGGCCAGCTCCGGGTGCGCGGGCAGCACCACGTCGGCGGGCAAGCGCGCGAGGCGGGCGAAGCTGGTGCGATAATCGGCGGCAATGGCCGGATAGCGGCGGTTGGCGAACAGGCGGTTGCCAGCGACCGAGACGCTGCACGGGAACACGACGTCGAGCGGGCGCGACCCCTGCGTCACGCGCATCGTCCAGCTGGTGCAGCCCGGCGTGTGCCCCGGCGTCGCGACCGCGTGCAGCTCGACCCCGCCCAGCCGCACGACCTGCCCGTCGCGCACCCCGCGCGCCATCGGCACGGGGGCGAAGCGGATGACGCCGTAATTGGTCTCGCCCGGCGGGATGCCGGTGCGCAGCGCGGGCACGTCCGCCGCCCCGGCCAGCACGCGTGCGCCGGTGGCGCGCTGCATCGCCGCCAGCCCGCCGACGTGATCGAAATGCGCATGGCTGACGAGGATGTATTTCACCTCGCGCGGCTTCACCCCCAGCGCGGCGATGTTGCGCAGGATCGCCGGCACGTTCTGCGCCATCGTCGCGTCGATCAGGATCGCACCGGCGCGGGTGCGGATCAGATAGGCCGCCAGCCCTTCCGTCCCGACATAGTCGATCGGCCCGATCAGCCGCACCGGTGGGATCGGGCGCGTCCATTCGGGCGGATCGGACTGCGCTGCGGCGGGCGTCGTCAGCGCGGACAAGGCCAGCGCGGCAAGCGCCGAACGGACGGTACGAATGACGAAGGCGCGGGTCGCCTGATCGCAGGTCTTCGTCATCTCGACTCCGCCACTGAAGATCACGATAACCTCTTGAAATAACGTAACTAACGATATTTTTCCGTGACAGCATACCGTCAGCCGTCCGGCTGACCAAGCCGCGACACGCGCACCAGCGATAACGACATCTTTGATAATGCGATTGACTCGCATTATACTGCGCCATTAGAGGCGTCCGGGAGGCGGCGTGCGGGGTACGCCGACGCAGGGGCAGGAAACATATGAAGATTGGTTGGGGCGTGGGATTGCTGTTGTCGTCGGCGGCGTGGCCGGTGGCGGCTCAGGAGCGTAACGGCGACGCACTGCGCGATACCGACATCGTGGTGACGGCCACGGGACAGACCCAGGCGACGTCCGGCACGAAGACCGCGACCCGGCTGATCGAGGTACCCCAATCCATTTCCGTCATCACGCGCGAGGAACTCGACGTCCGCGCCGTACACAGCGTGACGGAGGCGCTCGCTTATACCGCCGGGGTCCAGGCCGAACAGGACGGTATCGACAGCCGCGCCGACAGCTTTTCGGTGCGGGGCTTTTCGGCCGGCAGCTTCAGCGACAATCTGTTCCTCGACGGCATCCGCCTGCCCGCCGGCGGGCAATGGACGCGCACCGCCTTCGATCCCTTCGCGCTTCAGCAGATCGAGGTGCTGAAGGGGCCGTCTGCGGTGCTGTTCGGGCAAGTGGCACCGGGTGGGATCGTCAATCTGGTGACGAAGCGTCCGACCGCTAACCCGCGTGGCGAGATCATGTTGCAGGGGGCCGGGTTCACCGATCTCGGCAAGTGGCAGTATCAGGGCGCTGCGGACGTCTCCGGGCCGCTCACCGCCGACGGCACGGTCCGCGCGCGGCTCGTCGGGCTGGCGCGCTATGGCGATGCGCAGATCGATGCGATCAAGACGGGCCGCTATTATATCGCGCCCAGCCTCACCTGGGCGCCCGACACCGCGACCAGCATCACATTGATGGCGCAGTATCAGCGGGACGAGGGAGGATCGACCTTCCAGTTCCTACCCTATGTCGGGTCGCAGCAGCCGGGGGCCGGTGGGCGCCATATCCGCCTCGACGCCTTTCTGGGCGAGCCGCAGTTCAACACCTATGACCGTAACCAGTATCTGCTGGGCTACGAACTGCGCCACGCCTTCTCCGACCGGTTCGAGCTTCGCCAGAATGGCCGCTATACCCGTGTCGAGACGTTGTTCCAGGGAACCGTGCTGCGCGGCGGCACGCTGGCCAACGGACAGACGATCAACCGTCGCGCGGTGCAGGGCGTCGGCCATTCGGACGGCTATGGCCTCGACACCAAGGTCGAAGGGCGCATCGACAGCGGTCCGCTGCAGCACCGTGTCTTGATCGGCGTCGACATGCTCGACACCGAATGGCGTCACCTGCGCGACCTGTCGACGAACGTTCCGCCGATGCCCGACATCTTCAATCCCCTGTCGCAAGGCATCGGCCAGGTGCTCCAGACGCTGAGCCCGCAAGTCCATCTGAACGCGCGGCTGGAGCAGGTCGGCGTCTACGGCCAGGACCAGGTCACCATCGGACAGCTCCATGTCACCATGGGCGCGCGCTATGACTGGGCGAAGAACCATCAGGTGAACGAACTGGCGACCGGGGCGACCAACCCGGTGACCTTGACCAAGGCGGACAAGGTGACGTGGCGTGCGGGCGCCACCTGGGTTTCGCCGAGCGGCATGGCACCCTATGCCAGCTACTCCACCTCGTTCCAGCCGACGACCGGCCAGTATTTCGACGGCACGCCCTTCAAGCCGACGACCGGCGAACAATATGAGGCGGGGGTCAAATACCAGCCCCGCGGCAGCAACGCGCTGCTCACCGCGGCGGTGTACCAGCTGACCCAGGACAATCTCGCCAGCCCCGACCCGGACGGAAACCATGTCTGCGGCGGCACGACCTGCCAGGTCCAGACCGGGCAGGGTCGGATCCGCGGCGTCGAACTGGAAGGCAAGGCGACATTGGTCGGCGGGCTGAGCCTGATCGCGACCGGCACCTATATGGACAGCGAGATCACGCGCGGCGAGCGCGGGCAACAGGGCAACCGGCTGACGCAGGTGCCCGAGTGGATGGGGTCGCTGTTCGCCGACTATCGCTTCGCCGAGGTCGGGCCGCTGGGCGGCGTCGGGCTGGGCGGTGGCGCGCGCTATGTCGGCGTCTCCTATGGCGACACCGCCAATGCCTATCGCGTGCCCGGCTACACGCTGTACGACCTGTTCCTGCGCAAGGCCTTCGCCAGCGGCATCGTCCTGTCGGTCAATGCGCGCAACCTCACCAACCATCGTTATGTCGCGCTGTGCTCGTCGGCCTCGTCCTGCTTCTACGGATCGGGCCGCACGCTGAACCTGCGGCTGCAATATCGGTGGTGAGGTTGTTCGCGGCCTTCATGCTCGCGCTGGCGATACCCGGCGCGTCCGTGGCTGCGGAGACGCCCTATACGCTGCCGCACAGCGTCGAACAGGTCGTCCATGCCGAGGGCGGCGAGGCGTATCGCATCCTGATCGCCTGGCCGGACGCGCCGCCGCCCCCCGCCGGCTATCCGGTGCTCTATGTGCTGGACGGCGAGGACCATTTCGCGATCGCGGCACTCACCGCGCGCCGACTGGCGCGGGCGGGTGGACGAAGCGGGGTCATGGACGGCATCGTGGTCGGGATCGCGGCGGGGCCGCTGCAACGCCGCGTCCGCGATTACACGCCCGTCACGCCCGGCTGGACGATCCCCGCGACCATGCCTGCCAGCGGGTTGCGGACCGGCGGAGCGGAGGCGTTCCTCGACCTTCTCGAACGGCAGGTGCAGCCGCTTGTTCGCCAGCGCTGGCGGGTCGATCGGTCGCGGGAGACGTTGCTAGGCCATAGTTTCGGCGGCCTGCTGGCACTGCATGCCGCGCTGACCCGCCCGGCGATGGTCGACGGCGTCGTCGCCGTCAGTCCGTCGCTGTGGTTCGGCGACGGCCTGATCATGCGCGAGGCTGCCGCGGCGAAGGGGACGCCCCCCATCCTGATCGCCGAAAGCGATACCGCGGCGGCCGCTCCGGCGGCACTGGCCCGTTCGCTCGATCCTGGCGCGAACGATGGCCGGGCGCGCTTCCTGCCGCTGCCGGGGCAGTCGCACGGGACGACGATGCTGGCGGCGATGGCGCCGGCGATCCACTTCGCCTTTGCGGGACCTGGCCGATGATCGCGGCATGGT
Source organism: Sphingomonas ginsenosidimutans (assembly GCF_002374835.1). GTDB lineage: Bacteria > Pseudomonadota > Alphaproteobacteria > Sphingomonadales > Sphingomonadaceae > Sphingomonas > Sphingomonas ginsenosidimutans. The sequence goes on along the minus strand of NZ_NWVD01000005.1, from coordinate 168,699 downwards.
GCGCGCCGGCGGCCATCGTCGGCGGGGCGATGTGTCTCTACGCCGGCACGCGGCATCAGGCGCTGATCCGTCCGGGCGTGGCGGCACGCCCCTGTCGGATCGTCGGGACGCTGCTCCTGCTGCTCGCGCTGGCGCTGCTGCTGACGGTGCATGGACCGGCGACGGCCGTCTTCACCTGGGCCACGATCGCGATGCTGGTATGGAGCATCGCTCCGGTCGCGATCGGCTGGTGGCGGTTCCGGCGGGGAGCGGCGCGATGAGCCGCCCGCTTTTCACCAGTCGCGACTGGTTCGGCAAGGCGTCGGCCGCGACCGTCCTCGGCTTCCCCCTGACGATGGCGTTGACCTGCACCTTCGCGACGCTGTTCTCGACCGACGCGGACGCCTTCAGCGCGCAGCGGCAGCTCGCCATGTGGCTGGCGTCGCCGATCTGGTGCGCGATCCTCGGCCTCTGCTTCCTGTTTCGCAACGGCGCGCGCGCATGGGGCTGGCTCGCGCTCGCCAATGTGGGTGCCTGGGCGCTCTACGCCGTTGCGCGTCTTCTTCTCGGGTGATCGTCGATGCGCACCGATATCGTGAAGACCTATAAGGACGTGCATAGCTGGGTCGGCATCATCGCCGGGCTGGCGCTGTTCGTCGCCTTCTATGCCGGCGCGATCACGATGTTCGCCGAGCCGCTGAACCGCTGGGCCTCCGCGCCGACCGGCATCGCCGCGCCGCCACCGCTGGATCGCACGCCCGAACTGATCGACAAGGTGCTGCGCGCCCGGCCCGATGCGCGCGCCGCCTATACCGTCCATCTCGACACCGGACCCGATCAGCCCGCACGGCTGAGCTGGACCACCGGCACCCGCCGGGCGCCCGGCCCGACTTTTCTCGCCGCACTGGCGCCTGACGGGGTGTTGCAGGTGGTGCGGCAGGACGCGTCGCCGGTGTCGGAGCTGGTCGACGTGCTGCACCAGCAGGTCGGTCTGCCGTTCCGTCGCAATATCGCGATGCCGATCATGGGCGTGATCTCGCTGCTCTACGCCGTCGCCATCATCTCCGGCGTCATCTGCCTGTTGCCCAGTCTGACCAAGGACCTGTTCGCGCTGCGCTTCGGGAAGAATGTGAAGCGGATGTGGCTCGACCTGCACAATCTGCTCGGGCTGTTCAGCCTGCCGTTCCACATCGTCATGGCGATCACCGCCGTCATCTTCGCCTTCCACGACCAGATCTACGACGTGCAAGGCGCGGTGAACCGGATCGGCGCCGCGACGGTCGAGCGGCGTTCCCCACCCCCGCCCGGCCAGCCACGCCCGCCCGCCTATGACGCGGTGCGCGACACGCTGTCGCCCGCCGAGTTGCAACGGCGCATCGCGGCCCAGGCACCCGGCTTCGCACTGCGTTCGATCACTTATCGCCATGATGCCAGGCAAGCGGCACATGGTGACGTCACCGGCGTCGACCTGCGCTACGGGATGCGCGCGCCGACCTATGGCCGGGCGGAGATCGACACCCGCACCGGCGCGATTACCGAGGCAGACTATATGCCGGGGCGTCAGGGGCCATGGTTCGCGGCGGTCACGTCCTTCTTCACGCTGCATTTCGGCAGCTTCGGTGGCGCGCCCGTGCGCTGGTCCTATTTCCTGCTTGGGTTGGCCGGGGCGTTCCTGTTCTACTCGGGCAACCTGCTCTGGATCGAGAGCCGCCGCCGCAAGGAACGCAAGGCGGGCGCGGTGACGCAGACCCGTGCCACCCGTATCCTGGCAAGCCTGACGGTGGGCGTTCCGCTGGGGTGCGTGGCGGGCATCTCGCTGACGATCGCCGCCGCGAAGTGGCTGCCGGCCGACCGGGCCGATCTCGCCGCGTGGCACAGCCGCATCTACTATCTCGTGTTCGTCGCGGCCGTTGGCTGGGCGCTGCTGCGCGGCGCGGCGCGCAGCGGATCGGAGCTGCTATGGGCTGCGGCCGGCGCGACCGCCGCCATTCCGCTCACCACGATCCTGTCCCCTGCGCTGGCGCATGGCTGGAGCCATCCCGGTGCAAGCCGACTGGTCGATCTGGTCGCGATCCTCGGCGCGGCCAGTTTCGCCGCCATGGCCAGGGCCGCACGGCGGCGAGCCGTGGCCGGGCCGCGTGACAGCGTCTGGGCCGCTCCGGCCATCGCCACCACGTAGGAGAATGACATGAACCTCCTCGCCATCCGAGCCACCGGGATCGCCGGGATCGTCGGTGCGATCTGCTGGGCGATCGGCGATGTCCTGCTGGTCGGCGGGTCGGCGCCTCCCGAGCAATTCCCGCTGCTGCTGCGCGACTATGCCGACCGCATTCCGTTCAAGGCGCTGGCATGGATGCTGCCGCTCGACGAGTCGAGGCTGGCGGCGGGCGCGATGATCGCCAACCTCTCCATCCCGCTCTATCTCGCGGGAAGCTGGCATCTGTATCAGGGCGTGAAACCGGCGGGGGGCATCCTCCCATTCGCCGCGTTCGCGCTGCTCTTCTGCGCCAATGCCTGGTCGCCGCTCGGCCATGCGTCCTTCTATTACCCCGGCATGGTGTACAAGACGATCCCGACGCTTCCCGTGGCGGCGCATCCCGCACTGCTGACGCTGGGCGCGCAGTTTAGCCGGATGCAGGCGGCGGCATGGTTCCTGGCGGTGATCCCGCTGGCGCTCGGCATGATGCTGTTGTGCGTGACGATCCTCGCCCGCCCGACCCGCTATCCGCGTTGGTCGGCGGTCGTGCTCAATCCCGTCGTGCCGCTGCTGCTCGCTGCCATGGGTGCGGCGTTACCGGCACCTGTCGGGCCATGGTTCTTCGCCGCTGCCCTCAATATCGGGTTCTTCATCGTCTATACGCTGTCCACGATCCTGCTTTGGAATGGCGGCAGGACCTTCGCGCGGTAAAGACGCGAGATCGTCGACAATCGGGAGATTCCCGCCAATGCCTCGTTCGGCGTGACCGGACGAAGCGATTGCGATAGATGCGCGTCGGTGTCCGCCAATCGATCGATCGCAACCCCTGGCATTTCCGTCGATGCAATCGTCGACAAAGCACTCGACCTTATCGCGTCCGGCGGTCTCGCCGAACTGACCTTGCGGCCGCTCGCGACAGGGCTGGGCGTCAGCGTGCCGGTGATCTCGGCGCGCATGGGCAGCAAGGAACAACTCTTGGAAGGCCTGACGCAGGCGGCGCACACGCGCGACCGGGCGTTCCTGGAAAAATGGGCGGCGCTCGCGAAAGCGGTGGGCGCGACGGATAGCGCCTCGCGCGCAGCCATTGCCGAACTGGCGCTGCGCGAATGGGTGACACGGGAACGGCGCCAGGCGGTTCTGCTGATCGAGCTGGTCCACGACCGTGCGCTTAGGCGCGACCGGCTGGCGGCGCTTGAGGATTGGCTCGACGATGCCGGGCGCTTCTGGGCCACGCTCATATTCGGGGACACGGCGCTTGCCGAACTGGCGCTGGGCTATGTGCTGGACGAGGCGGGATTCTCCCTCGGCATCGGCGACGATCCGAAGTACGCCCTGCTTCGCTCGCTATGCCTGCAACGCTTCGCGCGCGGCATCTTTGCCGATGCGGATGCCGGCACCGGTGCTGCGATCGCATCGTTGATCGGCCTGTTCGATACCGCCGCACCGCCCGCGGTTGAGGAAGAGGACCCGAAACGCCAGCGGATCATCGCCAGCGCCGCCGAACTGATCGTCTCGCAGGGGATCGACAGCGTGACGCACCGCTCTGTCGCGCTCGCTGCAGGCGTGCCGGCCTCTACCGTCGTCTATCATTTCGGATCGCGTCCCGCCCTGGTGGTGGCAAGCCTCCACGCGGTTATCGCCCGCTTCCACCGCCGCCGGAGCGATATCCGCATCGGCGATGGCGGCGGCCCGCCCAGCGACACCAGCATCGAAGACCTGATCAAGGCGACATCGATGATCGCGCTGGCGAGCGCCCGCGAACCCAGCCTGCGACCCTATGCAATCGACATGCGGCGCCGGCGCGGCGAGAATTGGCGCGCGAGCGACATGCAGGCGATGCAGATCGGCATCGGCGCGGCGTTCGATCGCGCGGCGGGACAGGTGCTGTCGATCGCCGCCTTCGGGTTGGGCATGATCGGCATGGCGCGCAAGGCGTCCGATCCTGCGCACTTCGCTCAGGCCTTTGCCGCGCTGGAGGCATGGCGGACTGGCTCATTGGCCTGAACCGAAGGAGCCCTCGAAACGGCATCACCCGCTGACAGGCACCGTCGCCGGCGTGGAGCGGGAGGGCGGATCGGGATGCATCGTGCGCCGGCTATCGCGCGCGCCGGCTTCGAGGCGCGCCCATCCTCACACGCTGGTTTGGCTTGGAAATCCGGGCGATCCCCCCCGGCACGAGGCGACTGGGACGGCTTCTGAAGAATGAGCACGCCCAAGGCTGAAACTGAACAACTGTAATTGTGCCGTCATGGGCACCTCATAGGAAGCACTCCCGTAGCCCACCGAATCGGTGGGACTGGGGGGCACTCTGGATGACGAACGACCTATTCCGCGCGCTGATGGCCAGCGCAGCAACTCTGGGTTGCAGCTTCGGCGCTACTGAACAGGCGTTTGCACAGAGCGCCGACACCGCTAGGGTGCAAACGAGCGAGGGGGCAAGCGACACCGCGCTTACCGACATCGTCGTCACGGCGCAGCGCCGCCAGGAAAAGGCGCAATCGGTGCCGATCTCCATCACCTCGGTCACCGGCCAGGCGCTGGAGGACAGCGGCTTCACGTCGCTGACCGACCTGCAATATGTCGTGCCTGGTGTCCAATATGACCCGACCCAGGGGGCGGCCTTCCAGATCCGCGGCGTCGGCAGTACGTCCTTCGACTTCTCCAATGCCAAGTCGGTCAACGTCGTCGTCGACGATGTCGTGATGGACGCCCAGCGCGACAACGGCCTGATCGGCCTCACCGACATCCAGCGCGTCGACGTGCTGATGGGCCCGCAGGGTACATTGTTCGGCAAGAACTCGACGTCGGGCGTGATCGCGATCACGACCAACAAGCCGGTGATCGGCCAGTTCTCCGGCACCGCCTATGCCAGCTATGGCGAGCGCAACGACCGCAACGCCAATGCCACCGTGAACGTGCCGATCAGCGATCGGGCCGCGCTGCGCGTCTCCGGCTTTGCACTGGGGCAGGACGGCAAGGGCCGCTATGTCGTGCTCGACCGCAATCTTGGCCTGGTCAGCGAATGGGGCGTGCGCGGGAAGCTGCTGTTCCAGCCTTCACCGTCGCTCGATCTGCTGCTCGCCGGCGAATATACCCACCACATCGATACGACCATCCGGGTGCCCGTCGGCGGGCCGACTGGCTCGGCCTTTGCGCCCGCCGCCGCGCTCACCGCGGCGCAGATCGCGCTCGGCGTCGTCCCGGGGCCGGAGAATGCCGACAGCGCCGACGGGTCGCTAGGCCACAACACCACAACCAACAAGGGCGGCTCGCTCCATGTGAACTATGAGATGGGCCAGCACACGCTGACCTCGATTACCGCCTATCGCGAGACCACATTCGATAACGACACGCCTGCCAATTTGCTTCCCCGCGACGTCTATGCCTTCATCCCGTTCAACTCGGGCCGATTGAAGACGAACAAGTTCAGCGAGGAGATCCACTTCGCCTCGCCCACGGGCGGGACGATCGAATATCTGCTCGGCGCCTTCTACAACAAGCTGAATGCCAAGCAGACCCAGTTGCAATGGGGCACGCTCGGCACACCGCTGCTGTCGCCTGCCGGCGTCCCGTCGCCGACGCTCTATGCGCTGACCGGTGCCTTCGATCCGATCACCAAGGCGATGCTGGGCAATGCCGTGCTGTTCGACGCCACCAACGAGGCGGCGGCCGCGTTCGGCCAGATCAAGATCACGCCGGCACCCCGGTTCAGCGTGACCTTCGGCGGACGCTACAATTACGACTGGAACAGCCAGACGATCAGCTACATCAATATCGATCCGAAGCCGATCACGGGCTACTCGCCGACCTTCATCGCCACCGGTGCCGGGCCGACCGAGGCGTTCCGCACCGGATCGAGGAGCGGCGGCCGGTTTACCTATCGCATCGCGCCGCAGTTCACGATCAGCCGCGATGTGATGATCTATGCAAGCTATGCCACGGGCTACAAGCCCGGCGGCGTCGCCTTCGTCGGGAACCGCTACGATCCCTACAATCCCGAATCGGTGAAGAGCTGGGAAATCGGCCTGAAGAGCGAATTGTTCGATCGCCGCGCGCGGTTCAACCTCGCGGCCTTCTCCTCGGAGTTCACCAATTTCCAGGCGACCATCCTCACTCCGGTGAGCACCGGGGTCGGCGGGTTCATCCTGGCGTCGGCAATCGGCAATGCGCCGGGCCTGCGCTCGCGCGGTGTCGAAGCGTCGCTGACGGTCAAGCCCGCCCGCCAGTTCACGCTGGGCGGCTCCGTGACCTATACCGATGCCACCTTCACCGACTACGTCGCCAGCCCGACCGCCAACTATACCGGCACGCGCCTTACCAATGCGCCGGAATGGCAGGCTAGCGTCACCATGGACTACGCGGACGAGATCGGCGCCGGGCTGAACCTCAAGGCGCACCTTGATTATGGCTATCGCAGCGACACCCAGACGGTGACGGGCGCAATGCTCGGCGATATCCTCGCCCCGGCGGTCAGCAACCCGGACGGCACCAAGACGCCCAATTCGACCTATTCGCGAATCCCGGCCTATGGCCTGCTGAACGGCCGCGTCAGCCTGGCCAGGCTGGATGATGCGGTGGAGTTGGGCGTCTATGCCCGCAACCTGCTGAACACCTATTATTCCACCGGCTGGCAGATCTACGGCCCGCTCGGCCTGCTGCACTATACCTCGCCGAACGCCTACCGAACGCTCGGCGCCTTCGCAAAGATCAACTTCTGACGCACCTTCGACGCCGCCCCCGCGCCATCTGGCCGGGGCGGCGCACGACCCGTCGCACCTAGGACGCACGACATGAAGAAGCTTGCCGTCACGCTGGGCCTGATCGCTACCGGCACCGCCGCGATCGCGATCGCCCGGGAACCACGCCGCACCGAAGAGGTACGGATCAACCAGATCCAGGTGATCGGCACCCACAACAGCTATTCGCAGGGCGTCGACCCGCGGTTGCTCGCGATGGTCGACGCCAAGCTCGGCGCGAAGCTGGCGGCCTTCACCAAAGCGATGCCCGAGAAGATGAAGGCTGACTGGCAGGAATATCACCCCAACTTCACCAGCATGAGCGAAGGCCTGAGCTATCGCTACACCACGCTGACCGATCAGCTCGACGCGGGTATCCGCAGCCTTGAGATCGACATCAACAACGATCCAATGGGCGGACGCTATGCCCATCCCGCAGGCTTTGCGGCGTTGCGCGCCACGGGCGTCAGCGACAGCCAGATGCTGCCCTATGACGCCACCGACATGGAGAAGCCGGGCCTCAAGGTGTTCCACATCGCCGATCTCGATGTGCGTTCGAGCTGCAACCTGTTCACGCGCTGCCTGAAACAGCTTCGCGCCTGGTCGGATGCGCATCCGGATCATGCCCCGATCTTCATCCTGGTCGAGGCGAAGAGCGATGCCGTGCCGGTCTTCCCCAATGGAACGCCGCCGCTCGCCTTCGATCGCGCGGCCTTCGACGAGATGGACCAGTCGATCTTCCGCGAGATCGGCCGCGACAAGCTGGTGACCCCCGATCAGGTCCGCGGCACCTATGCCACTCTCGAAGCTGGCGTGCTCGCACACAACTGGCCGACGCTGGCGACATCGCGTGGCAAGTTCGTCTTCCTGCTGCTCACCGCAATGGATCCCCAGGCGCTTGCCGCCTATCATGAGGGGCATGAGAACCTGGAAGGCCGCGCCGCATTCCTGCGCGCCACGCCGGGGCAAAGTTACGCCGCGTTCCTGCTGCTCGACAACGCCAATGTCCGCGCCAGGGAGATTCCCGAGCGCGTGAGGCAAGGCTATCTGGTGCGCGCTCGGGCCGATATCGAGACCTATGAGGCGAAGGTGAACGATCCGGTCCGTGCCAAACGGGCCTTTGCCAGCGGCGCGCAGATCGTCTCCACCGACTTCTACAAGCCGGGCAACGCCTATGGCACCACCTATGTGGTGCGACTGCCGGGTGGTGGCGAGGCACGTTGCAACCCGGTCAATGCGCCGAAGGGCTGCCGTCTGACGCGCTGACGCGCTCACCGGCAACCATTCCTTAATTCCCTGGCGCCTACGCTCCTCAGCGGAGGCGTCGTTTTTTGCGAAACTATCAGGAAGAAGGCAGGCTTGCGGCACTGCGCCAGCTCAAGCTACTGGACACCCCGGCCAGCGAGAGCTTTGACCGCATCACGCGCATGGCCAGCCAGATCTTCAACCTGCCCGTCGCCGCCGTGTCCCTGACCGATCGCGACCGACAATGGTTCAAGTCCCGGGTCGGCATCGACCATGATAGCATTCCGCGTGACAAGGCACCCTGTTCGGAGGTGGCCGAGACGAACGAACCCGTCGTCATCGAGGATTTCGCTGCCAGCCCATCCTACGCCGACAGCTTGCTGGCCCACGCGGGGACGCGCTTCTATGCTGGCGCACCGCTGATCACCACCGACGGATATGGCTTGGGGGCATTGTGCGTCCTCGGAACGGAGCCACGCCAGATAACGCCGTCCGAGATGGCGGCGCTGATCGATCTTGCGGCGATGGTGATGGCGCAGATCGAGTTGCAGCACGCCTTTGGCCGCATCGACCCGGTCAGCGGACTGGCCACCCAGATGCAGTTCCGCGACGATCTCGTCGACCTTGCCCGTGATCGCCCCGGCGAGCGGCGGTTCGCCGTTGCCGTCGACCTTGCGCGCGATGATGAGTTGAGCCGGTTCCGGCAGGCCATGGGCGGCGCTCGGGTCGACGACATGATCTGCGAGGCGTCGCTGGCGTTGCAGACGGCGCTGACGCCGGCGCGAACGGCCTATCATGTCGGCGCGGCCCAATTTGCCTTCCTGTCGCCGCCCGATGTCGAGCAGGACGCATATCTGGGCCTGCTGCGCTCCACCTTCGATACGATCCGGGCGGTCTCGTCGGTGCGCTTCGTGACCAGTGTGGCGATCGGCGTGCGTCCGTTCATCCTGGGTGAGGTGGCGGCAGATGATGTCCTTAGAGGGGCGTCCAGTGCCGCGCAGGATGCGCGTCGCGAGGATGGGGCGATCGCGGTCTACTCTTCCTCAAACGACATGGCGCATCGGCGGCGCTATCGCCTGCTCCAGGATTTCGGTGCGGCGCTGGAGGCGGATGACCAGCTTCGGCTCGTGTACCAGCCGCGGCTGGCATTGGCGACGGGCCGCTGCATCAGTGTCGAAGCGCTGCTGCGCTGGCGTCATCCGACCCTCGGCGACATCTCGCCCGCCGAGTTCATTCCCATCATCGAGCGAACGACGCTGGCGCGTCAGACGACCCAGTGGGTCCTGAACACCGCCCTCGACGAGCTTGCCGGGTGGCAACGGGCCGGTTCCCCGCTCAACCTGTCGATCAACATTTCGGCGAGCAATTTCAGCGAAACCGATCTGGTCGAACGCATTCAATCCGGCTTGCTACAGCGGCGGCTCCGCGCCGACCGGCTCGAGATCGAGCTTACCGAAAGCGCGATCATGGATCAGCCGGATCGAGCGATGGCGATGTTGCGTGAACTCGCGGATGCAGGCGTGAGCCTTGCGATCGACGACTTCGGAACGGGCCAGAGCAGCCTGGCCTATCTGCAGCGACTGCCCGCCCATGTGGTCAAGATCGACCAGGCGTTCGTACGTGGCTTATCCGCCGGCGACAGCAGCGATGCGACGCTCGTCGAAACCATGGTCGATCTGGCCCATAAGCTCGGCTTCCGCGTGGTCGCAGAAGGCATAGAAACCCACAATGCCGCAGCCGCGCTTGCACGGATGGGCTGCGAAGAGGGGCAAGGATATCTGTTTTCCCGCCCGCTTGATGCCGACCGGCTACCGCGATGGTTGGTCGAGCGGGACGCCGATTGCACGGGGCAGACCGCGGCGGCCTGACCCTCATTCCCCATGCACCTACGTGCCCTGGATCGAACGGCCAGCCAGACGGCGCGGGCGTTCGCCGACCGAACGGCCGGCACCGCCAGCGGTACGGCAAGCGGTACGGCAAGCGTGCCGAACCCCGGCAGCTCGCGCTGCTCAGGCAACCGCCCGCACTTCGTCTTCGGTCTTGCGGACGTCCAGCCCGCAGCCGATCGCCAAGTGCACGCGTGTCTGTCATTTGTCGCGCAAACGATCTGACAGACCTCTGACGCTCCTAACCTCACGAAAAACGGCCGTTTCCGCGCTGGTGTCATCACCAGATGGCGATGACACCAGCGCGGAAAGGCACCCGGCAGAAACGAGCCGAATGTTTTTTGCTATTGATTATCATTACGTAGGTTTGTAGCCGCTTTTGAAAAAGGGGCCACAATGAGACTGATCGCCTATCTGCTCTGCACCGGCGCGCTGATCGCCGCGACACCCAGCCTTGGGCAACAGGCGCTTGCCTCCGCGCCAGACGTGCAACCGGACGACATCATCGTCACCGGAGAAAAGTCGAACCGGACGCTTCAGGAGACGACGACGAGCGTCGCAGTCACAACCCCCGAACGCATCCGGCAGGAGAACATCCTGACGATCCAGGACGTCTACAACCGCACTGCCAACGTCTCGGAAACCTATGGCTCGGCCGGCTTCACCATCCGCGGGATCAACAACCAGGGCGTGGGTGCCGGTGGCAATGCGGATACGGCGACGGTATATGTGGACGGCGCGCCCATCCCCCGCCAGGCGCTGTTCGGCGGCCCCACCGACCTGTGGGACGTCGATCAGGTCGAAATCCTGCGCGGGCCGCAATCCACCATCCAGGGCTTGAACTCGCTGGCGGGCGCCATCGTGCTGACGACCCGCGATGCGTCGGTCACCGACTATAGCGCAGACGGCCGCATCCTGTGGACGGACCGCAACGATCGCACCTTCTCGGTCGCGGCGGGCGGCCCGCTGATCCGCGACGAGCTGGGTATCCGCCTGTCGGCCGAACGTCGCGCCGACCGTGGCATCATCCGCAACGTTACGCGTGGCGGTTACGACGACAGCCTGCGCACGCTCAACCTGCGCGGCAAGCTGCACTGGACTCCGCAGGCGCTGCCCGGCCTCGATGTGACGGCAAGCTACAATCGCGTGCGGCGCGATGGCGGCTACCTGTACGAATATACCAACCTCACCACGCCGGACTTCTACGATCACCGCCAATCGACCAGCGACCAGCCCAATCGCGGCTACATCCGCTCCGACATCGCAGTGCTGAACGTCGGCTATGAAATCGCCCCCCGCTTGCGGCTGTCGAGCGTCACCTCGTTCAATCGCACCGCGACGTTGGCCCAGACGGACGCGGACGGCACGGCCGCGGACGTACAATTCATCAGCAACGACAGCCGGTACCGGACCTGGACGCAGGAACTCCGCCTCAATTACGATGGCGAGCGGCTGAGCGGCGTGCTGGGCGCCTGGGCCTATCGGCGCTCCGGCGGGCTCGACGCCAACAACCGCCTGAACATCGCGACGCCCGTTACCACGATCGTCGGACTGTTGCAGAGCGGCGGTTTCCCGGCTGCCGCTGCGCGGCAGATCGCGACAGCCTATGCCACCGCACTGCCGCAGATACCGGTCCGCTATATTGCCGATCAGCCCTTGTTCGTGAAGAACGCCGCGCTGTTCGGCGACGCTCGCCTGCGCGTGAGCGATCGCCTCTCGCTGCTCGCCGGCTTCCGCTACGATCACGAGGACAACCGCTACGGCGCGGAAACGATCGCGACCTTCAACGGCACACTGCCGAATCCGACCACGTTCGGCGCAGCGGGTACCCCGCTCAACCTCGCGGTGACCGCGATCAACCGCGGCGTGCTCGGCCTGGTCGCGCAGGCGGCATCGGCGCGGGCCAGCAACGCGCGCAGCTTCGACGCCTTTCTGCCGAAGGCCGGCCTCAGCATGGAGTGGACGCCCGATCTCACCACCGCTTTCACCGTGCAGCGCGCCTACCGCTCGGGCGGGTCGAGCCAGAACCCGGCGCGCGCGCTGCTCGTCGCCTATGATCCGGAGTATAGCTGGAACTACGAGGGGTCGTTGCGCTCGCGCTGGCTGGACGGAAGGCTGACGATCAATGCCAACATCTTCTACGTCGACTGGAAGGATCAGCAGACGACCGCCTTCTTCGGCCTCAACGCTTACGACTACAATACGGTGAACGCCGGCAAGTCGCACCTCTACGGCGGGGAACTGGAGGTGCAGGGCCGTCTCAATCGCATGTTCGACGCGTATGCGTCGGCCGGCTACGTCCGGACCAAATACGATCGCTTCGATCTGCCCGCAGGTTCGACCAGCACGGTCAACCTGGCCGGATCGCAGTTCCCTTATGCGCCCCGCTGGACGCTGGCGGCGGGGATCAACGGCCGTGCCGGCGCCATCGCGGGCAACGTCAACGCCAACTATCGCAGCGCCGTCTTCACCGATGTCGGCACCACGCAAGGGCAGTCGCGCGTGCCCGGCCGCACGGTGGTGAACGCCCGGCTCGGCTATGATGCCGGTCGCTGGACCCTGTTCGCCTTTGCACGGAACCTGCTGGACGAGGATTACGTCCAGTACCGCACCCCGGACGGCAATCGCGGCATCGTCGGCGATCCGCAGACGTTCGGTGCCGGTCTGGAACTGCATCTGTGACAGCCATGGCCGCGCTCGTCGCCGTCATCGGTGGATCGGCCGGTGCCACGCTGCTGCGGCGCGCATGGGCGGATCGGCTGCGCGAGCGTGTCGGCCTGATCGTGAGCGGATGGGCGGTGCTTGCCGGCACTGTCCTGCTCGATGCCGCGTGGGTTGGCAGGGTCAAGGGAAGTGCGCTGGCCGTTGCCGGAATCGGGGTGGCTGCGCTGATCGTCATGTTTCAGGGGCGGACGGTCCGCGCGGCACGCGCCGGGCGAAGTGCGAGCCTAGCGCCCGAGCCGCTTGAAGGACCATCGAAGGCGTGGCGCGGGTGGCTCAAGGCGCTGCTGGCAGGGCCGCTCGGCATGACCGCCGCCATGGGAATCGCGTTCTGCTACGCAACCTGGGCACCCGGCGATCCGCGGACCCGCATCATCATCGGTGGCCTGCTCATGCCGATTGCTTGGGCGCTCGCCATGACCTGGACGCTCGCCGATCAGCGGCTGCTCCGTTCGCTGGCGGTGCTTCTGGGAACAACGGTCGCCGGGTTCACTCTGGCCGCAATGCGAGGCCTGGTATGAAAACCATTGGCAAACAGGATGCGCCGCGTGGCTGGCCGCTGTCGCCGGCCACCGTGCGGGCGGTGCTGAGCGGCCACGGCATCCTCGGCCTCGCTTTCGCCGCGATCATCTATCTCGTCTGCCTGACGGGCACGCTTGCCGTCTTCGCCCATGACATAGCGCGCTGGGAGCAGCCCGATGCGCCCTCGATCACGGCATTTGCCCCAGGTGCGCTCGACCGGGCCGTCCGATCCGCGCAGGAAAGCGGGCCGGCGCACGCCACGCTGTACGTCTCGCTACCTTCATTGGAGGAGCCGGAGGCCAGCATCATCGCCTATACGCCCGCGCTCCACCGCGAATGGGCGCCGGACCGTAACGGCACCCTGACCGAACGGCGCACTCCCATCGCCGACTTCCTCGTCGATCTGCATGTCGCGCTGCACCTGCCGCGTGCCTGGGGCGGTTTCATCGTCGGCCTGACCGGGGTGGCGCTCCTCTCCTCGCTGATGTCAGGCATCCTCGCGCATCCGCGCATCTTCAAGGATGCCTTCCACTTGCGACGGGGAGGCACGCGACGGGTGCAGGAAGCGGACCTGCACAACCGCCTCGGCATCTGGGCGCTGCCGTTCCATGTCGCCATCGCGCTGACCGGCGCGTTGTTGGGCCTCAGCACACTGATCGTCGGCGTCCTGGCGATGCTCCTCTACCGGGGCGACACGGCGAAGGTCTACGGGCTGTTCACGGAAGCACCGCCGGCCATCAACGCGGTGGCGGCACCGCTGCCGCCGCTGGAGCCGATGCTCGCCGAGGCCCGACGTCGCGGGGGTAGCGCAACGCCTCACCAGCTCATTATTGAGCGCGCGGGGCGCACCGACGCCCGCCTCACCGTCTCCTCGGAACGCGATCGCCTGCTGGTGCCGCAGGATACGACCATCTTCGATGTGAAGGGCAACGTCGTGAAGGACAGGCATCCGGCCGACCTCGTGCTCGGAACCAGAATGCTGGGGGGCATTGGCCAGCTTCACTTCGGATGGTTCGGCGGTCTGCCGGTACGATTGCTCTACGGCTTGCTGGGTCTGGCGCTTTGCATCGTCACGTCGCGCGGCGTGACGATCTGGCTCGCACGGCGCCGCGATCGGGGCCGTGCCGTACCGCTGTGGGAGCGGTTGTGGGCGGGCATCGCATGGGGCCAACCGCTGGCCCTGGCGCTGGTAGGGGTCACCGGATTGGCTGCTCCTGCGCACGATGGCCTTTTGATCTGGATCTGGATGGCGGCGACGGCGGGCTCACTGACCATCGCCGGCGCCGCGAAAGGGTTCGATGCATCGAACGGAGCTGTGCGCGTTCGTCGTCTGGTCGCAGCCAGCACCCTTGCGCTTGCTTTGGTCTACGTGATCACCCGCCCGATCGGCTTGTCGGGAATAGCCATGGAGCTTGCGCTGCTGATCGGCGCCGGGCTGTTATTTCGGCATCCGGCTACCAAACCCCGGCGAGAAGGACACGCCGCCGCGTAACAGCGGGTGCTTCACGCCCTGCCCTCTACTGGACGACGACGCGGCTTGATCGGGAGAGCCCAGCCGAAGGCGCCGACGATCCGTCATCGGTCATTTCGAGTAAGAGGACCAAGTCTGTTGGCACAAGGCGGTGCGACGCATTGCCCCCCTACTTAGCCAATCCGACCTCCGACTGTCGCGCCGCGATCAGACGATCGACGTCTCGAAGGAACGCCGCCAGGATCGGGGAGGAATTGTCGGCTCGATATCCGGCCGCGACCTCGATCGTGGGGCCGTCGCCGACCAGCGGCCGACTCACCAGCGACGGAGGCAGCAGCGCTTCCACATAGGCCGGTAGCAAGGTGACGCCGCGCGTAGACGCAACGAGCGAGATGCCCGTGGCGTATCCATCGAGGAAATGGGTCGGCGCCATCACCAGGCCGCGCTCGCGAAAGTATCGGTCGACGATACCGCGCAGGACATGCGGCGTGTTCGAGTAGCCGATGAACGCCCCCGGTTCGATGTCCCGTGGATCGATCCGCTGGTTCAACGCCAGCGGGTGATCACGCGGCATTATCACCACGATCGGCTCCTGCGCGATGATCCTGTAGGTCACGTCCGGCTGCTGCTCGATACGGGAGAAGCCCAGATCGATCTCGCCGCGCTGGACGGCCGCGCCGATCGCTGGCGAGAAGTCGCTGGTCACGCGGAAGTCGATGGCACGCAGCTCGTCGCGCAGCAGGTTGGTGACATGCCGTAGCCATTCGACCTCCTGCCCCGTGAGGAAGCCGACCGCGAAACTGGCCTTTGCAGGACGCGCGATCCGGCGTGCAGCGGCAATCGCCTCGCCGGCTTGCGTCAACGCAAGGCGAGCATGGCTCAGGAACGCCTGACCGGCGGGCGTCAGGGTGATGCCCCGCGGTTCCCTGTTGAATAATGGCGTGCCCACCTCGGCCTCTAGGTCTCGCAACTGCCGACTGAGTGACGGCTGCGAGGTGTGGAGGCGGTTGGCGGCCGCCTCGGTCAGGCTGCCGGCGTCGGCCACGGCAACGAAGTATCGTAGATGACGCAGTTCCATGCTGCCATGCTTTACAGGCATGGGTGCCCGTCGCGCAAAGTCTTTGTCGCAGCTACGGTACGAACGTAGTGACGAGGTGTCGAAAGACAGCGCCCTGCTTCGAAGGAATGGCATCGGTGCCAGTCCAGTGTTCCTGCGCCAACGCCTCGTGCGTGTGTCGGGGCTGCTGGCGGCTGCCTGCGCCGGCTTGGAAGCGGTCTGACACCCTCACGGTTGCGCGCCTGCGCCGCCGCTGCACCAGGAGATAAAGCATGACCAAGCTGCTGATCGTTCTTTCCGCCGCCGACACCTGGACCAGGGCGGACGGCTCCAAGTACCAGAGCGGGGTGTGGGCCGAGGAATTCGTCGTCATGGACGAGAAGTTCGTCGCTGCCGGCTGCGCCGTCGACATCGCGACGCCGGGCGGCATCCCTCCCACGATCGATCCGCACTCGATGAACCCGGAGGTGGTCGGCCAGGCGAGCGTCAATCATTTCCGCGCCTATCTGGACCGCATCGCGGATCGGCTGGCGAAGCCGCTGGTGCTGGCCGATGTCGCGACGGCTGATTACGATGCGATCGTCATCCCCGGTGGGCACGGCCCGGTCGAGGACCTCTACAGGGACGACGACATGGCGCGCGTCCTGATCGAGGCGGATGCCAGCGGGACGATTATCGCGCCCGTCTGTCACGGTCAGGCGGCCTTGCTCGCCACTCGCAAGGACGACGGCTCCTGGCCGTTCGCCGGCCGCCGCATGACGTCGTTCAGCGACGAAGAGGAGATTGAACTGGGGACTGCTGACAACGCCCCGTGGCTTCTCGCAAAGACGTTGCGTGACATGGGTGCCGCCTATGAGAAGGGGCCAAACTGGGGCCCTTACGTTGTGACGGACGGTAACCTGATGACCGGCCAAAACCCGGCATCGAGCGCCCCGCTTGCCGACGCGGTGCTGGCGGCTCTCCATCTGGGTGGCCAAGCCAACGAACAACCGGATCTCGCTACGGCATGAAGGTTCGCCCACAATGAGTAGGGGCGAGACCAGCGGCCTCGCCCCTATCAATCCCGTCTACGATCCGCTGCGGTAACGCCGTCGAGAGGGAGACTCCCCGGGCATAACGGCACGGCACATGGTCGGTTCAATTGAACGACTGATAAGCGAACTGCGCCTGATAACGTCATGGCTCAGGCTGTCGACGCGCTCCCACGTCGGTAGATCACCGACGTCGCGGTCAATCGCGGTCAAACCCGATGAAGGCTCAAGACGTAGATATCGTTACGGCCTACGCCCTTATACAATTTGTCGTTAGTGTCAGTATGTCGAACCCGGGCGCATTCTAGGATACGTTCGGACAGGCCTGAATCACTCCCACTCGATCGTGCCGGGCGGCTTCGACGTATAGTCGTAGGTCACGCGGTTGATGCCCTTCACCTCGTTGATGATGCGGGTGGTGACGCGCGAGAGGAAGCCGCCGGGAAATTCGAACGCCTGCGCGGTCATGCCGTCGGTGGACGACACCGCGCGCAGCGCCAGCACGCTGTCGTAGGTGCGCCCGTCGCCCATCACGCCGACGCTGCGCACCGGCAGCAGCACCGCGAACGCCTGCCAGATCGCATCGTACAGGCCCGCGGCGCGGATTTCCTCCAGATAGATCGCGTCCGCCTTACGCAGAATGTCGCAGCGTTCGCGCGTCACCTCACCGGGGATGCGGATCGCCAGGCCCGGGCCGGGGAACGGGTGGCGGCCGACGAACACGTCCGGCAGGCCCAGTTCGCGGCCCAGCGCGCGCACCTCGTCCTTGAACAATTCGCGCAGCGGCTCGACCAGCTTCATGTTCATCCGCTCGGGCAGGCCGCCGACATTGTGGTGGCTCTTGATCGTCACCGACGGGCCGCCGGTGAAGCTGACGCTTTCGATCACGTCCGGGTAGAGCGTGCCCTGCGCCAGGAATTCGGCGCCGCCGATCTTCTTCGCCTCCGCCTCGAACACGTCGATGAAGGTCTTGCCGATGAACTTGCGCTTCGCCTCGGGATCGGTGACCCCGGCCAGCCCGTCCATGAACAGGTCCTGTGCCTGCACATGGACCAGCGGGATGTTGTACGCGCCGCGGAACAACCCGACGACCTGCTCGGCCTCCCCGGCGCGCAGGATGCCGCCATCGACGAACACGCAGGTCAGTTGCTCGCCGATCGCCTCGTGGATCAGCACCGCGGCGACCGCCGAATCGACCCCGCCCGACAGGCCGCAGATGACGCGCCCGCTGCCAACCTGTTCGCGGATTTCCGCGATCTTGGTCGCGCGGAACTCGGCCATGGTCCAGTCGCCGGACAGGCCGCAGACGTGGCGCGCGAAATTGGCGATCAGCTTCGCACCGTCGGGGGTATGAACCACCTCGGGGTGGAACTGCATCCCGTAATAGCGCCGCGCCTCGTCCGCGACGATCGCATAGGGTGCGCCCTTCGAGGAAGCGACCGGCGCGAAGCCGGGGGCGAGCGCGGCGACGTGGTCGCCATGGCTCATCCACACCTGATGCTGTTCGCCGGTGCGCCACAGCCCGTCGAACAGCGCGCAGTCGCCGTCGACCGCGACATAGGCCTCACCGAACTCACCCGCCGATCCCTTGTCGACGCGCCCGCCGAGCTGCTGCATCATCACCTGCTGGCCGTAGCAGATGCCCATCACCGGCACCCCGGCGTCGAACACCGCCTGCGGCGCGCGCGGGCTGCCATCATCCACAACCGAGGCGGGGCCGCCCGACAGGATCACGCCCCGCGGCTGCATCCGTTCGAACGCCTCGGCAGCGGACTGAAACGGCGCGATCTCGCTATACACCCCCGCCTCGCGCACGCGGCGCGCGATCAGCTGGGTCACCTGGCTGCCGAAATCGATGATGAGGATGCTGTCGGGGTGTTCCATGGCGGGCGTGTAGCGACTCGTGCGGCGGGGTGAAAGGGGGTGGGATTGCCCTTGTTTCCCGCGCCCCCGCCACGCATTCTGCAGCCGGCGACGGGGGGAGGAGCGCGGTGAAGACCTTCATGACGGGTGTATGCCTCATGGCGGCGGTCGCGTCGGCGGCGCCGGCAATGGCGCGCGACCTGCCGGTACCGGCGGACAAGGGCTGGAAACATGCGCAAAGCGGCGTGATCCTGCGCGCGCAGCTGGCCGGGATGACGCGCATCGGACTGAGCGATGCGACAAACGGCGAGTTCGACGTTACCGCTCAGTTCGCTACCCCCGACAAGGCCACGTTCGCGACGATCTATTTGTTCCAGCCGGCGGTGCAGAGCGTGCCGATGTGGTTCGATCGGGCGCGCACGGCGCTGGAGGAACGCGACATCTTTCGCAATGCCGCGCCCGCGACGATCGATCCCGTCGCTTTCGCCGCTCCGGGCGCGACCACGGCCTCTTCGCTGCGGCAGGTATATGCCCTCGCCAGCGGTCGTCCGCGCAGCACCGCGTTGGCCGTCATCCCTGTCGGCCAGTGGCTGGTGGCGATCCGGCTGACGTCCGACACGCTGGTCGCGGAACAGCTCGACGCCACGCTGTCGACGCTGATCACGGCGATCGCCTGGCCCGCCGCCAGCGGCGCCGCGGTGCCTGCTGCGGTACCGATCGCGCCCTGCTCGACGCCGCTTGCCTATGGCAAGGCGAAGGTCGTCAAGACGCAGGGCGCGGATGCTCTCGTCTCCCTGTTGCTGACCGCCGGGCTCGCCACCGCCGAAGCCCGGAAGAAGCCGGACACGCCCGCAGACGCGCCGCCCGTCTGGTGCCGCGGCGACGTGGCCGGCGCCAGATACGCAGCCTATCGCTCCAGCGACGATGCCGCGTCCTACGTGATGGCGCTGGGGGATGCCGGCCGCGTTATTACGGTGGCACCATCGCTGATAGGACAGGTGGACAAGAAGGGTACCTATACAGTGACGTTGAAGGACGTTGACGGCAACACCGCCATCTTCGCCACGTTCAGTGCGCTACCGGCGCCGGACCAGGTGCTGAAGGCGGTAATGAACGGCAAGCCAGCGGGGCGCGCCAAGGCGGGCAACATCACGCTCGACTCTGGCGCCTTCTAGCAGTCGGGATCAACGAAAAGGGGCCGCGCCATCGCTGGCGCGGCCCCTTCGGCTCTCGATCCGACGAGGCGCCGATCAGGCGGCTTCGTCGAAATCCTCGTCGGTCATCACCGGACCCGAATCCTGGCCCTTGGCCGAGGTATCGCGGTCGACGAATTCGATGATCGCCATCGGCGAGGCGTCCGACGCGCGGATGCCGGCCTTGACGATGCGGGTATAGCCGCCGTTGCGCGAGGCGTAGCGGGCCGCCAGCACGTCGAACAGCTTCACCAGCTGCGCGTCGTCGAGCAGGCGGGCATGCGCGAGACGGCGGTTCGACAGGCCACCCTTCTTGCCCAGCGTCACCAGCTTTTCGATATACGGACGAAGTTCCTTCGCCTTGGCGAGGGTGGTGGTGATCTGCTCATGCTTGATGAGCGCGGCCGACATGTTGCGGAACAGCGCGGCGCGATGGGCCGAGGTACGCTGCAGCTTACGACCGCCAACCTTGTGACGCATGGTTCAATCCTTCTCGTTCGTCAGGGGGCCGGATGAGGTACCCCGGGCCTGGTGGGGACGTGGGAGCCCACCGGATCACGTCGCCCCAGCGAAGGCTGGGGCCTCCCAATAAGTAGCAGGATCTCGTCGGCCGGTGGGGGCGGCAAGTCGCCCCCACCGGCCGGCTGTCGCCCTCTCGCGGATAGCTTGCGCTATCCGCGTGCGGCTCAGCCCATGATTTCCTGCTCGAGCTTCTTGGCGACTTCCTCGATGTTCTCGGGCGGCCAGCCGGGGATTTCCATGCCCAGCCGCAGCCCCATCGAGGACAGCACTTCCTTGATCTCGTTGAGCGACTTGCGGCCGAAGTTCGGCGTGCGCAGCATCTCGGCCTCGGTCTTGCCGACCAGATCGCCGATATAGATGATGTTGTCGTTCTTGAGGCAGTTGGCCGACCGCACCGACAGTTCCAGCTCGTCCACCTTCTTGAGGAGGTAGCGGTTGATCTGTGCGGTGTCGCCCGGCGTCTCGCCCGTCGCGGCCGGGGCGGCGACGCCGACCGGTGCGCTGCGGGTGACCGCCGAATCGTCGAAGTGCACGAACAGCGCCAGCTGGTCCTGAAGGATCCGGCCGGCATAGCCCACCGCGTCCTCCGGAGTGACGGTGCCGTCGGTTTCGATCGTCAGCGTCAGCTTGTCGTAGTCGAGGTCCTGACCGACACGGGTCGGATCGACCTTGTACGACACCTGCCGCACCGGCGAGTAGAGCGCGTCGACGGGGATCAGCCCGATCGGCGCGTCGACCGGACGGTTGCCGACCGCCGCGACATAGCCCTTACCGACATCCGCGGTGAGTTCCATGTTGAGCGTCGCACCCTCGTCGAGGTGGCAGATGACCAGCTCGGGGTTCATCACCTCGATGTCGCCCGACACCGCGATGTCGCCCGCCTTCACCTCGCCGGGGCCGGTGGCCGACAGCTGGAGGCGCTTCGGACCTTCGCCCTGCATCTTGAGCGCGATCTGCTTCACGTTCAGCACGATGTCGGTCACGTCCTCGCGGACGCCGGCCAGCGAGCTGAACTCGTGCAGCACGTTCTCGATCTTGATCGAGGTAACCGCCGCGCCCTGAAGCGAGGACAGCAGCACGCGGCGCAGCGCGTTGCCGAGCGTCAGGCCGAAGCCGCGCTCCAGCGGTTCGGCGACGAAGGTCGCCTTGCGCTTGCCGTCACCGCTCTTCTTTTCGAGCTGATTGGGCTTCTTCAGTTCTTGCCAGTTCTTTGCGTTGACAGACAAGCTCTCGTCCCCTGGGGTTGGGCCGACGGTTGCGGGCGTCGGCCGGGTAATGGACGCAGCCGCTCGTCAGCGGCCACGCGAAGAAGAACGATCAGACGCGGCGGCGCTTCGACGGACGCACGCCATTGTGCGGGATCGAGGTCACGTCACGGATCGACGTGATCTGGAAACCGACCGCCTGCAGCGCGCGCAGCGCCGATTCGCGGCCCGAACCCGGACCCTTCACCTCGACCTCGAGCGTGCGGACGCCGTGCTCGGCGGCCTTCTTGCCCGCGTCCTCGGCAGCGACCTGCGCGGCATAGGGGGTCGACTTGCGGCTGCCCTTGAAGCCCATCATGCCGGCCGAAGACCAGCTGATGGCATTGCCCTGCGCATCGGTGATGGTGATCATGGTGTTGTTGAAGCTGGCGTTCACGTGTGCGACGCCCGCGGTGATGTTCTTGCGTTCGCGCCGACGAAGGCGCTGCGGTGCCTGTGCCATATGGTGTTCCTGACCTTGTATCTCAATACGGCGGGCGGGCGGCGGTCCGCCTCACGCCTGCCTCCGGCGGAGAAGAAGTCAGAAATCGGTCCCCCGGACCGATTTCTTACTTCTTCTTCCCCGCGATCGGCTTCGCCTTGCCCTTGCGGGTGCGCGCGTTGGTGTGCGTGCGCTGGCCGCGGACCGGCAGGCCCTTGCGGTGGCGCAGGCCGCGATAGCAGGCCAGGTCCATCAGACGCTTGATGTTCATCGCGGTCTGGCGACGCAGGTCACCCTCCACGGTGTAGTCGGCGTCGATCGCCTCACGGATCTGCAGCACTTCCTGATCGCTCAGGTCCTGCACGCGGCGCTCCGCCGCGATGTCCAGCTTGGCGGTGATTTCCTTCGCCTTGGCCGGACCGATGCCGTGGATATAGGTCAGCGCGATCACCACGCGCTTGTTGGTCGGGATGTTGACACCCGCGATACGTGCCATGAATTTGTTCTCCTGTGCTCCACAGGATGCGGCATGGCTGCCACGCACCCCATCTCGTCGCATTGCGTTTCCGCGCCCTCGCCCGATTCGCCCCTGCGAAACGCAGGAAACGCGGCGCCCGCACAATTGCGTCGCCGGGAAACGAGAGGTTGGAAGTCGGGGCGGATAAGGGCGCGCGAACGCGCTGTCAAGCAACGGGTTCCACCCCATGGGTCACGCCTGATCGATCAGGCGACCGGTTCCGCCCGATCGATCAGGCGCCGGGCGACACCCGATGCCGCAACCCCACCCATTTCCTGAGCGCGACGACGAACCACGCCAGTTCCACCAGTCCGAACGGCCACGCCCCCTGGAGGAACCCATAGGCCGATCCCATCAGACAGCCGATCGCGAACAGCAGCGTCCAGAACGGCGCGCGGTCCTCCATCATATAGCACAGCAGCATGAAGCTGACGGCGAACAGCCCGAAGGCGGTCACGGCGTCCATCACGATTCTCCCGGTAACGCTGCCGCCATAAACGAAAAGCCGGCGGAGGGGATGCCCTCCGCCGGCTCTCTCCCACCGGCCCGGCACCACCGGGAGTGCAGGTGACGGGCGGGGTGACGCAATCGCCTTGCGTATGCACCTTCTAACCGCGCGGGACGCACCGCGGCGTGGCGCGAACATGAACTTTCGGTCATGTTGGCCGCCGGGCCAGCCCCGCGTCGAGCCAGGAAGATATCAAGCGACCATGACCTACCCCGCCCA
This sequence comes from Sphingomonas ginsenosidimutans, assembly GCF_002374835.1. Taxonomy (GTDB): domain Bacteria; phylum Pseudomonadota; class Alphaproteobacteria; order Sphingomonadales; family Sphingomonadaceae; genus Sphingomonas; species Sphingomonas ginsenosidimutans. Next base: position 145,346 of record NZ_NWVD01000005.1, on the reverse strand, counting down.
TCCCGCCGCGATGCTGGCCGAGCCACAGCGCGCCTATGCCTCGATCGAGACGCCGGTGTTCCGCGCCCGTGCGGCGCTCGGCCTCACGCCCGCGGGCCTGTTGGCAATCGGGGGGATGGTGACGATGATCCTGGCCGGCAGCGCGGCGATCGTGGCGGCGGCGCGACTCGCGCCCCCGCCCCCGCCGTCACCGGACGTCAGCGCGCGTCGAGGATCGCGGCGATCGCGCGGGTGACCGCGTCGATGTCGGCCATGCCGTCGACGCGGTGGACCAGCCCGCGCGCTTCGTAGATCGGGATGATCGGCGCGGTCTTGGCACGATATTCGGCCATGCGCGTGCGCACGGTTTCCTCATTGTCGTCCGGACGGCGCTTGAACTCGGTCGCGCCGCACGCATCGCACACGCCCGCAACCTTGGGCTGCTTGAACGTGTCGTGATAGCCGGCGCCGCAGTTGGCGCACGTGAACCGGCCGACGATCCGCTCGACCAGCGCATCCTCGTCCACCGCCAGTTCGATCACGTGGTCGAGTTGCTGGCCACGTTCGGACAACAGCCCGTCGAGCGATTCGGCCTGCGCCGCAGTGCGCGGATAGCCGTCGAAGATCGCACCGGCGCCGGTGCCGGCATCCAGCCGCTCGCCGATCAGCGCGGACACGACCGAATCGGATACCAGACCGCCGGCGTCCATGATCGCCTTGGCCTCGACGCCGACGGGCGTGCCCGCCTTCACCGCGGCGCGCAGCATGTCGCCGGTGGACAGCTGCGTCATGCCGCGATCCTCCACCAGCCGCTGCGCCTGCGTGCCCTTGCCCGCACCCGGCGGCCCCAGAAGGATGATGTTCACGAAGCCTGTTCCTCCCTCTCGCGTCTCGCAACCCCGCGTCAGCGGCGCCGCGCGCCCTTCAGCTTGGCCTTCTTGATGAGGTCGCCATACTGGTGCGCCAGCAGGTGCGACTGGATCTGCGTCACCGTGTCCATGGTCACGTTGACCACGATGAGCAAGCTGGTTCCGCCCAGATAGAAGGGGATCGACAGCGCCGACACCAGATATTCCGGCACCACGCAGATGAACGTCAGATACGCCGCGCCGATCACGGTGATGCGCGTCAGCACGTAATCGAAATACGTCTCGGTGTTCTTGCCCGGACGAATGCCGGGGATGAACCCGCCATACCGCTTCAGATTCTCCGCCGTCTCCTCCGGGTTGAACACCACCGCGGTGTAGAAGAACGAGAAGAAGATGATCCCCGCGGCATAGAGCGCCATATAGATCGGCGAACCGTGCTGCAGATACTGGTTCAGCGTGATGATGATGTCGCCGAAGCGGCTCTCGCCCGACACGCGGTTGCCCGCGAACTGGGTGATCGTCAGCGGCAGCAACAGCAGCGACGAGGCGAAGATCGGCGGGATCACCCCCGCGGTGTTGATCTTGAGCGGCAGGTGGCTGCGATCCGCCTGCATCCCGCGCTGCGTCTGTCGCTTGGGATACTGGATCAGGATGCGGCGCTGGGCGCGCTCCATGAAGCAGATCAGCAGGATCAGGCCCACGACCACCAGGATGATCGCGATCAGCGTCACCGGGCTCATCGACCCGGAACGGCCGCCCTCCAGCAGGTTGAGCAGCGTCGTCGGCAGATGGGCGACGATCCCCGCCATGATGATCAGGCTGATGCCGTTGCCGATCCCGCGGCTGGTGATCTGCTCACCCAGCCACATCAGGAACATCGTGCCGCCGATCAGCGAGATCACCGCGCCGACGCGGAACAGCGTGCCCGGCTCCAGCACCGCACCGCCGGCCTCCAGCCCGCGCGCGATGAAGAAGCCCTGCACCGCGGTCAGCGCGACCGTGCCGTAGCGGGTGTACTGGTTGAGCTTCTTGCGCCCCGATTCGCCTTCCTTCTTGATCGCCGCCAGCTGCGGGCTGAGCGAGGTCGCCAGCTGCACCACGATCGAGGCGGTGATGTACGGCATCACCCCCAGCGCGATCAGCGACGCGCGCGACAGCGACCCGCCGGAGAAGGTGTTGAAGAAGTCGAGCACGCCGCCCTTCATCCGCTCGGCGAGCAGGTTGAGCTGCGTCGGGTCGATCCCCGGCAATGGCACATAGCTGAGCAGGCGGAACACGATCAGCGCACCGATCGTGAACCACAGTCGCTTCTTGAGGTCGGTCGCCTGCGAGAATTTCGCGAGGCTGATGCTCTGCGCCATCTGGTCGGCTGCGGATGCCATCGTGCGGGTATATCCTGGAAACGAAGAACGGCGGGATGCGTTGTCACGCCCCCGCCGCCCATATAGGCGCCGCAGCGCCCATGTCTAATGGTCCGGCGACGAAGCGCGGTCCGATACGGCGCGCAGCCGCACCAGACCGGGCGCGTTCGCTCAGCCCTGCTTCTTCGCCGCCTGCGCGGTGCGGTGCTTGGCCTTGGCCTTGTCCGCAGCCGGAACGATCTCGATCACCGACACCGAACCGCCGGCCTTCTCGATCGCGTCGCGCGCACCGGCCGACACGCCGGCGACGGTGAACGACAGCTTGGCCGACAGCGTTCCCTTGCCCAGGATGCGCACGCCGTCCTTGCCGCCGCGCGCCAGGCCAGCGGCCTTCAGCGCGGCATGGTCGATGTCGGTGGCGGTCAGCTTGCCCGCATCGATCGCCTTCTGGATCGAACCCAGGTTCACCTCGGCATAATCCTTGGCGAAGATATTGTTGAAGCCGCGCTTCGGCAGCCGCATGTGCAGCGGCATCTGGCCGCCCTCGAAGCCGGCGATCGACACGCCCTCGCGGCTCTTCTGGCCCTTCTGGCCACGACCGCCGGTCTTGCCCTTGCCCGAGCCGATGCCGCGGCCGACGCGGATCTTGCGGTGACGGGCGCCTTCGTTGTCGCGGAGTTCGTTGAGCTTCATGATATGCACTCGCTTTCGCTTTTGTCGCGCTGATGGAAAAAGGAAGGGGGCCGGTTAGCCCCCTTCCCGTCATTTGTCACCGGGGAAACGGCGGCGGGCGTCAGCCCTCCACCACCTCCACCATGTGCTGCACCTTGCGGATCATGCCGCGCACCTCGGGGGTGTCGTTCAGCTCCGCGACCCGGTGCATCTTGTTGAGGCCCAGGCCGATCAGCGTCGCGCGCTGATCCTTGGTGCGGCGGATCGGCGAACCGGTCTGCTTGACTTTGATCGTAGCCATTGTCGCTTACTCCACCACGGCCGCGGCGTCCGCCTCGGCACTGGCTGCGTCGGCGCCGTGGGCGCGGCCCAGCAGGTCGGCGATCTTCTTGCCGCGACGCTGTGCCACCGCCTTCGGCGAGGTCTGGCTGCCCAGTGCCTCGAACGTCGCACGGATCATGTTGTACGGGTTCGACGTACCGACCGACTTGGTCACGACGTCGTGCACGCCCAGGCTTTCGAAGACGGCGCGCATCGGGCCGCCCGCGATGATGCCGGTGCCCTGCGGCGCCGAACGGACCGTGACGCGACCGGCACCGAAGTGGCCGTTGCCGTCATGGTGCAGCGTGCGGCCTTCCTTCAGCGGAACGCGCATCATCTTCTTCTTGGCGGCGGCGGTCGCCTTCGAGATCGCCTCCGGCACCTCGCGCGCCTTGCCGTGACCGAAGCCGACGCGGCCCTTGCCGTCGCCCACGACGACCAGCGCCGCGAAGCCGAAGCGCTTGCCGCCCTTCACCGTCTTGGACACGCGGTTGATGTGGACGAGCTTTTCGATCAGCTCCTCGCCACCGTCCTCGGTACGGTTGCGGTCGTCGCGACGACCACCGCCGCGGCCGTCACGGCCACCGCGCCCGCCGCCGGGACCACCACGGCCGCCGCCGCCCGGGCCGCCGCGGCCACGGCCGCCACGCGCACCGCGATCGCCGCCCTGGTAACCGCCGGCGTTGCCGTCCTGCGGCGCCGCCGCTGCGGCTTCGTTCTCCACAGCCTGCGGCTGCTGGTTGTTCTCGTCAGCCATGTCTTAGAACTCCAGTCCGGCTTCGCGCGCCGCCTCGGCCAGCGCCTTCACGCGGCCGTGGAACAGGAAGCCGCCACGGTCGAAAACGACCTGGGTGACGCCGGCGGCCTTGGCCGCCTCCGCCACGCGCTTGCCGACCTCGGTGGCTGCCGCGACGGTCGCGGTCTTGCCGTCGTGGCCAGCCAGCGTCGACGCCGACGCCAGGGTGCGGCCCTGCGCGTCGTCGATGACCTGCGCATAGATGTGCTTGCCCGAGCGATGCACGGACAGGCGCGGACGGGTGCCGGCACGCGCACGCAGCGCGGTACGGTTGCGGCGACGCCGCTTCTCGAAAAGCGAAAGACCCTTGGTCACTTCTTCTTCCCTTCCTTACGGAAGATATACTCGCCGTCGTACTTGATGCCCTTGCCCTTGTAGGGCTCCGGCTTGCGCCAGCGGCGGACTTCGGCGGCGAGCTGACCCACGCGCTGCTTGTCGGCACCGCTGATCTCGACGGTGGTGGCGTCCGGCGTCTTCACCTCAATGCCTTCCGGCACGTCGATGTTGACGTCGTGGCTGTAGCCGAGCTGCAGCTTCAGGGTCTTGCCCTGCGCCGCGGCACGATAGCCGACACCGGTGATGAGCAGCTTCTTGGTGAAGCCCTCGGTCACGCCGGTGACCAGGTTCTGCACCAGCGTGCGCTGCATCCCCCAGAACGCGCGGGCGCGCTTGGTGTCATTCGCCGGCTGCACACCGATCGAGTCCGACTGGACGTCATAGGTGATCAGTTGCGACAGCGGCATCGACAGGGTGCCCTTGGGGCCCTTGACCGACAGCTCGTTGCCGTTGCGGGTCGCGGTGACGCCCGCCGGAATGGCGACCGCCTTCTTGCCGATACGGCTCATCAGAACACCTCCGCCAGCACTTCGCCGCCGACGTTCTGCTCGCGCGCTTCCGCATCGGAAAGCACGCCGCGCGGCGTCGAGACGATGGTGATGCCCAGGCCGTTCATGACGCGCGGCAGGTCCTGCGAGCCGCTGTAGATACGGCGGCCCGGCTTGGACACGCGCGCGACATGCTTGATCGCGGGCTGGCCTTCAAAATACTTCAGCTCGATGCGCACGCCGGCGGCGGGGCCCATCTGCTCCTCGGAATAACCGCGGATGTAGCCTTCGCGCTGCAGCACGTCGAGCACGCGGACGCGCAGCTTCGACGACGGCGAAAGGACGCTGTCCTTGCGCGCGCGCTGGCCGTTGCGGATGCGGGTGAGCAGGTCACCCAGGGGATCGGTCACTGCCATGATACGTCCTTACCAGCTCGACTTGGTGAGACCCGGGATCAGGCCCTTGTTGGCCAGCTCGCGCAGCATCACACGGGCAAGCCCGAACTTGCGGTAATACGCACGCGGACGACCGGTCAGCGCGCAGCGGTTGCGGATACGCGTCGGGTTCGCGTTGCGGGGCAGCTCGGCCATCTTCAGCCGCGCGATGAGACGCTCGGTCTCATCCAGGCTCTGGTCGTTGGCCTTCGCCTTCAGCGCGGCATATTTGCCGGCATATTGCTTCACGAGCTTCTTGCGACGCTCGTTCTTGTTCACGGAACTCAGTTTCGCCATGGACTTAAGCTCTCTTTGTTACGCAGCCTGACGCGGCTGCTCGTCGGCGGCCTCGTCCTGCGGGAACGGGAAGCCGAACAGGCGAAGCAGCTCGCGCGCTTCCTCGTCGGTCTTCGCCGTGGTGGTCACGATCACGTCCATGCCGCGCACCTTGTCGACGCGGTCATAGCTGATCTCCGGGAACACGATCTGCTCCTTGATGCCGCAGGCGTAGTTGCCGCGACCGTCGAAGCTCTTCGGGTTCAGCCCGCGGAAGTCGCGGACGCGCGGCAGCGCGATCGTGATGAAGCGGTCGAGGAACTCGTACATGCGCTCGCGACGCAGCGTCACCTTGACGCCGATCGGCATGCCCTCACGCAGCTTGAACTGCGCGATCGACTTCTTCGCCTTGGTGACGACGGGCTTCTGGCCCGCGATCAACTCCATCTCGGACGCGGCCTGGTCGACGCGCTTCTTGTCCTGGGTCGCCTCGCCGACGCCCATGTTGAGCACGATCTTCTCGATCCGGGGAATTTCGAGCACGTTCTTGTACCCGAACTTCTCGGTCATCGCCTTGACGATGCGATCGTCGTAGATCGCCTTCATGCGGGGCTTGTAGGCATCAGCCATCGATCTTCTCCCCGGTCTTGACGGCGACGCGGACCTTCTTGCCGTCCTGGGTCTCGAAACGCACGCGGGTCGGCTTGCCGTCCGCGGTGACGTGCGCCACCTTGGAGATGTGCAGCGGCGCCTCGATCCGCTCCAGCCCGCCCTGCGGGTTCGCCTGGCTCGGCTTGCGGTGGCGGGTGGCGACGTTAACGCCCTCGACGACGACCTTGCCGTCCTTCGGCATGGCGAGCGTCACGGTGCCGGTCTTGCCCTTGTCCTTGCCGGACAGGACGACGACGCGATCACCCTTCTTGATCTTCGCGGCGGCCATTACAGCACCTCCGGCGCAAGGCTGATGATCTTCATGTGCTTCTTGCCGCGCAGCTCGCGCACGACCGGGCCGAAGATACGGGTGCCGATCGGCTCCTCGTTCTTGTTGACCAGCACCGCGGCATTGCCGTCGAACCGGATCACCGACCCGTCCGCGCGGCGGATGTCCTTGGCGGTGCGCACGATCACCGCACGGTGGACGTCGCCCTTCTTCACGCGGCCACGCGGCTGCGCTTCCTTGACGCTGACGACGATGATGTCGCCCACGCCAGCGGTGCGGCGCTTCGACCCGCCCAGCACCTTGATGCACTGCACCCGCTTCGCGCCGCTGTTGTCAGCGACGTCGAGATTGGACTGCATCTGGATCATCGATCCGCTTCCTTCTCGCCTATGGGGTGGATACCGACCCAGCCCCGCCTAAAAAAACGACCCCCGGCAGCGGTCGAACCGCGCCAGGGGGAGCGGCCCTGTAGCCGCCCCGCGGACAGAAGGCAATGCCCCCGCCCCGTCTTTCCGCCGCGTCGCTCGGGTGGTCTCCGGCGCTGCCGCCGGACCCTGCCCGAAACGCCGTCAGCGGCGTGATCGCCAGCGCTTACGCGTCGACGTCGACCCGCTCCGGCGCGACGTGCGTGTTCACGCGCCCCACGACCTTCCAGGTCTTCAGCTTGGAGATCGGCGCGGTCTCTTCGATGCGCACGGTCTCACCCGCCTTATACTCATTGCCCTCGTCATGGGCATGATACTTCTTCGAGCGGCGGATGATCTTGCCGTAGAGCGGGTGCTTCACCTTACGCTCGACGTTCACCACCACGGTCTTCTCGCCCTTGTCGGACACGACCAGCCCGGTCAGCACGCGCTTCGGCATGTGCTTAGGCTCCCTTAATTGCCGGACGCAGCGGTGCGCTGCGCCTGGATGGTCTTGATGCGGGCGATGTCCTTGCGGACCTCGCGCACGCGGCTCGGCTTCTCGAGCTGGCTGGTCGCCGCCTGGAAGCGCAGGTTGAACTGCTCGCGCTTCAGGTTGCCCAGCGCCTCGACCAGCTGGTCGTCGCTCTGGCCGTTAAAGTCGTTCTTGGCCATTACTCGCCTCCGAGGTGCGAGGTGTCGCCCAGCCGGGCAACGACCTTGGTCTTGATGGGCAGCTTCATCGCCGCGCGCTCGAACGCCTCGGCGGCCAGCGGGCCTTCGACGCCGTCCAGCTCGAACAGGATCCGGCCCGGCTTGACGCGAGCGGCCCAGAATTCGGGCGAACCCTTGCCCGAGCCCATGCGGACTTCGGCTGGCTTCGACGACACCGGCACGTCCGGGAACACGCGGATCCACAGACGCCCCTGGCGCTTGATGTGACGGGTGATCGCGCGACGGGCCGCCTCGATCTGGCGTGCGGTGATACGATCCGGCTCCATGGCCTTCAGGCCATAGGAACCGAAGTTCAGCGTGGTGCCGCCCTTGGCGTCGCCATGGATGCGACCCTTGAACGCCTTGCGGAACTTGGTGCGCTTCGGTTGCAGCATTGCCTTTATTCCTTAGCGACGGTCATCGCGTGCCGGGCGCACGCCGGAGGTCTGGGCCTCCATCATGAGACGATCGGTCGCGAACGGGTCGTGGCCGAGGATCTCGCCCTTGAACACCCACACCTTCACGCCGCAGACGCCATAGGCGGTGTGCGCCTCGGCCTCGGCATAGTCGATGTTCGCGCGCAGCGTGTGCAGCGGCACGCGACCTTCGCGATAGCTTTCCGAACGCGCGATTTCCGCGCCGCCCAGACGGCCGCCGCAATACACCTTGATGCCATCGGCACCCAGGCGCATCGCCGACTGCACCGCGCGCTTCATCGCGCGGCGGAACGCGATACGGCGCTCCAGCTGATCGGCGATGCCCTGCGCGACGAGCTTGGCGTCGACTTCCGGCTTGCGGATCTCGACGATGTTCAGCGACACGTCCGAGCTGGTCATCGCGCCGAGCGTCTTGCGCAGCTTCTCGATGTCCGAGCCCTTCTTGCCGATGATGACACCGGGGCGCGCGGCGTAGATCGAAATGCGGCACAGCTTGGCCGGACGCTCGATCACTACCTTGGAGATCGCCGCCTGCGGCAGCGTCTTCACGATGTACTGGCGGATCTTCAGATCCTCCAGCAACAGCTTCTTATAGTCCGCGCCCTCGGCGAACCAGCGGCTGTCCCAGGTGCGGTTGATCTGCAGGCGCAGACCGATGGGGTTGCTCTTGTGACCCATTAGGCTTCTTCCTGCTCGCGCACGACGATCCGCAGCCGCGAGAACGGCTTGAGGATGCGGGTGGACTTGCCGCGGCCGCGAGTGGCGAACCGCTTCATGGTGATCGACTTGCCGACCGACGCCTCGGCGACGACGAGCGCGTCGACGTCGAGGTTGTGGTTGTTCTCGGCATTGGCGATCGCGGAGGCGAGCACCTTGCGCGCGTCGACCGCCATCGCCTTCTTCGAGAAGGCCAGGATGTTCATCGCGTCGGCCGCCGAACGACCGCGGATCAGGCCCGCGACCAGGTTCAGCTTCTGCGCCGATCCGCGGATCTGCGTGCCGACCGACAGGGCTTCCTTGTCGCCGACCTTGCGGGGGGACTGAGGCTTGCTCATCAGCGCTTGCCCTTCTTGTCAGCCGCGTGACCCGGGAAATAGCGGGTCGGCGCGAATTCGCCGAGCTTCATGCCGACCATGTCCTCGTTGACGGACACGGGCACGAACTTGCGGCCGTTGTACACGGTGAACGTCAGGCCGACGAACGACGGCAGGATGGTGGAGCGGCGCGACCAGGTCTTGATCGGCGCACGGCCACCGGCGTCCTGCGCGGCTTCGGCCTTCTTGAGCAGGCTCAGTTCGACGAACGGGCCTTTCCAGACGGAACGAGCCATTACTTCTTCCTCGCGTGGCGGCTACGGATGATCATCTTGTCCGTAGACTTGTTGTGGCGCGTGCGCGCACCCTTGGTCGGCTTGCCCCACGGCGTCACCGGATGGCGACCGCCCGAGGTCCGGCCTTCACCACCGCCGTGCGGGTGGTCGACCGGGTTCTTCGCCACGCCGCGCGTCAGCGGGCGCTTGCCCATCCAGCGCGAACGACCGGCCTTGCCGAGGTTCTGGTTCTGGTTGTCCGGGTTGGACACCGCGCCGACGGTGGCCATGCAATCCGCACGGATGTAGCGCTGCTCGCCCGAGTTCAGGCGCACCATCACCATGCCGCGGTCACGCCCGACAACCTGCACATAGGTGCCGGCCGAACGCGCGATCTGACCGCCCTTGCCCGGCTTCATCTCCACATTGTGGACGATGGTGCCGACGGGGACCTGACCGATCTCCATCGCGTTGCCCGGCTTGGTGTCCGCCTTCTTCGCCGCGATCACCTTGTCGCCCGGCGCGAGCCGCTGCGGCGCGATGATATAGGCCTGCTCGCCGTCCGGGTAGGACACCAGCGCGATGAACGCGGTGCGGTTCGGATCGTACTCCAGCCGCTCGACGGTGCCCTCGACGTCCCACTTGCGACGCTTGAAGTCGACGTAGCGGTACTTCTGCTTGTGGCCACCCGCGATGCCGCGGCTGGTCACGTGGCCCTTGTTGTTGCGGCCGCCGGTCTTGTTCTTGCCCTCGGTCAGCGCCTTGACGGGCTTGCCCTTCCAGAGCGCCGACTTGTCGACCAGGATCAGCCCGCGCTGCGCCGGCGACGTCGGGTTATAATGCTTGAGTGCCATCTTACTTGGCCCCCTCGGTGACGTCGATCGACTGGCCTTCGGCCAGCGTCACGATCGCCTTCTTCATGTCGGAACGCTGATAGGGCGCACCCTTCCAACGCTTGGTCTTGCCCTTCTGGACGATCGTGTTGACGCCGGTCACGGACACGCCGAACAGCGCCTCCACGGCAGCCTTGATCTCGGGCTTGGTCGCCTTGTTGGCGACCTTGAAGACCACCGCGTTCTGCTCGGAGAGCAGGGTCGCCTTCTCGGTGATGTGCGGCGCGACAATCACGTCATAATGACGGTTGTCGATCGCCTTGGTCGGCTTAGCCATTGAAGCGCGCCTCCAGCTTCTCGACCGCGGCGCGCGTCAGCACCAGCGTATCAGCCTTGATGATGTCGTAGACGTTGGCGCCCACGGCCGGCAGCAGGTCCACGCCCGGCAGGTTGCGGCCGGCGCGGAAGCCTTCGGCCGCCTCGCCGTCGATGACCAGCGTGCGCTTGCCCGTGTTCAGCGTCGCGAAATGCCCCTTCAGCTCCTTGGTCTTGGCGACCTCGAAACCTTCCAGGACGATCAGCGAGCCGGCCTTGGCGTGGCTGCTAAGCGCCATCTTCAGACCCAGCGCGCGAACCTTCTTGTTCAGCGACGGGTTGAAGTCACGAACGCGCGCGCCATGCGCCTTGCCGCCGCCGATGAAGACGGGAGCACGACGATCGCCGTGACGGGCGACGCCGCCGCCCTTCTGGCGACCCAGCTTCTTGCCGGAACGGGCGACGTCCGCACGCTCGCGGGTGCCGCGCGCGGTGGCGCGACGCTTCTCGAGCTGCCAGGTCACGACACGGTGCAGGATGTCGGCGCGCGGCTCGAGGCCGAAGACCTCGTCGTTGAGCTCGATATCCGCCCCGGCGGTGCCGGCGAAGGAAGAAACCTTGACCTTCACTGCTTAGCCCTCCTGGCTCTCGGCGGCTTCCGGGGCAGGCTCGGAAACGGAATTGTTGTTGGCCGCCGACTTGATCGACGCCGGGAACGGCGCGCTGTCGTGGCGCGGATGCTTGACGGCGTCCTTGACGAACAGCCAGCCGCCCTTCGATCCGGGCACCGAGCCCTTGACGAAGATCAGGCCGCGCTCGACGTCGGTGCCGACGATCTCGAGGTTCTGCTGCGTGCGGTTCTTGTCGCCCATGTGGCCGGCCATCTTCTTGTTCTTGAAGACGCGACCCGGATCCTGGCGGTTACCCGTCGAACCGTGCGAACGGTGGCTGACCGACACGCCGTGCGTGGCGCGCAGACCGCCGAAGTTCCAGCGCTTCATCGCGCCGGCAAAGCCCTTACCCTGGGTACGGCCCTGGATGTCGACCAGCTGGCCGGCGACATAGTGATCGGCCGACAGCTCCGCGCCGACGTCGAGGAGATTGTCCTCGCTCACGCGGAATTCGTGGACGATCGCCTTCGGCTCCACTTCGGCCTTGCCGAAATGGCCGCGCTGCGGCTTGGCGACGTTCTTTGCCTTGGCGACACCGGCGCCAAGCTGGACGGCGGTATAGCCGTCGCGGTCTTTCTCGCGGCGGGCGACGACCTGAAGCGCCTCGATCTGCAGGACGGTGACCGGCACATGGCGGCCGTCGTCCTGGAACAGGCGGGTCATCCCCATCTTCTTCGCGATCACGCCAGTACGCATGACCTCGTGCTCCTCTAATGGCCCCCGCGGTGGCAAAGCCCCCGCGAAAACCGTGACAGAGGCACCCACAGGCCCATCCCATGGGTGCTTGTGACCGGCGGCCTGCGCCACCGATCGGTCCCGGCCCGGAATAACGAAGCGTGCCCCCGTCCCGGGCTGGGCGCCCTCCCCGAGAGGGAAGGCAGACGGGAGACGCTGTCCCGACGCTTCGAGAAGCGCCGGCGGTATCTCATCATGTCGTCATGCCAGCGAAGGCTGGCATCTCATGGAGGCGGCGTGCCGCCCTCCCCATAAAGATCCCGGCCTGCGCCGGGATGACGCGAGGAGGATGACAAGACTCACCCCTCGCGAGAAGCAGCGCGCTTACGCCAGCTTGATCTCGACGTCAACACCGGCCGCCAGGTCGAGCTTCATCAGCGCGTCGACGGTCTGCGGGGTCGGCTGGACGATGTCGAGCATCCGCTTGTAGGTGCGGACCTCGAACTGCTCGCGGCTCTTCTTGTCGATGTGCGGCCCACGGTTGACCGTGAACTTCTCGATACGGGTCGGGAGCGGGATGGGACCACGGATGAGCGCGCCGGTGCGACGCGCGGTGTCGGCGATGTCGCCGGTCGCCTGATCGAGCACGCGATGATCGAACGCCTTCAGGCGGATGCGGATGTTGCTGTCCATAGTCCCTACCAATGCGAAAGAGCGGGCCGTGTTGCCACGGCTCTTACTGGCCTCGTAAAAGGCGAAGGCGGCCCCTTAAGGGAGCGCCCGGCAAAAGGCAACGCCCCCTGATCGTATTTTTGCGCACGCTCGCGGGGCATCCCCGCGATGGAGACAGGTCATACGCCGGTCATGCCCCCCGGCAATGATCGGCCGCCGGCAGATACCAGACGGTGTGTGCGGCATCCTGATGGAGGGGGTTCATGAAGAAGACCATCGCCTCGTTACTCGCGACCTCTTGCGTGCTGGCCGCATGCAGCGAGAAGCCCGCGCCGATCCGGATCACCGGTTCGTCGACCGTCTATCCGTTCACCGCCGCGGTGGCGGACAGTTTCGCAGGCAAGGACGGCAACGTTCACCCGCTGGTCCAGTCCGCCGGCACGATCGCCGGCATGAAGACGTTCTGCGCCGGTCCGGGGGCGCCCGACCTGCTCGACGCATCGCGGCGGATCACGCGCGACGACCTGGCCGCCTGCACCGCCAATAAGGTCGGCGACGTCCTGGAAATTCCGATCGGACTTGACGGCATCGCGGTGGCGGAGGCCAAGAGCGGGCCGAAACTGGCGGTGACCACGAAGGACCTGTATCTGGCGCTCGCCGCCAACCCGATGGGCAAGCCCAACAGCGCCAGGACGTGGCGAGACGTCAATCCGGCGCTTCCCGCGCTGCCGATCAAGGTTCTTGGGCCACCCGAATCGAGCGGAACGCGCGCCGCGTTCGTCACCTTGTTGATCGAACCGGGTTGCCTGGTCGCGATGCCCGAGGCGCAGACGCTGCGCACCAGCGGCGATCCCGCCAAGTTCGACATGACATGCAGCCGGCTTCGCAACGATGGCGCGTTCGTCAGCGAAGGAGAGGACGACAATGCGATCGTCACCGCGCTGGAGAGGGATCCGAAGGCGCTGGGGGTTTTCGGCTATTCCTATCTCGAGCGCAACCTCGCGCAGCTTCGCGCGGTACCGATCGGCGGGGTCGCTCCCGATGCGACGACGATTGCCAACGGCACCTATCCCGGCGTCCGGCAACTCTATCTGTACGTCAAGAAGGCGCACATGGAGAAGAAGCCTGCGATCAAGACATTCCTGAACCTGTACCTCGACATGGCCGCCGCCAACGGCCCGCTGGCCAGGGCCGGATTGATCCCGCTGTCGGAGAAGGCCGCGGCGCGCGCGCGCCGGACGATCGAGGGCGGCTTCCCGGTGGAGCCAGCCGCGTTGCCCTGATCGAACGAGCGCAGCGCGGTCGCCGCGCCCCGGCGATCCGACAACGAAAAGGCCCGGTCTCCCCGCGGGGAAACCGGGCCTTTTCCTTCATCGAACCCCTGACGGGGCGCGATTACTTGGCGATGCTGCTGACAACGCCCGCGCCGACGGTCCGGCCACCCTCACGGATGGTGAAACGCTGGCCGACGTCCATCGCGATCGGGGCGATCAGCTTGATGCCCAGCGCGACGTTGTCGCCCGGCATCACCATCTCGGTGCCCTCGGGCAGCTCGACGGTGCCGGTCACGTCGGTCGTGCGGAAGTAGAACTGCGGACGATAGTTGGCGAAGAACGGCGTGTGACGGCCACCTTCGTCCTTCGACAGCACGTACACTTCCGACGAGAAGTCGGTGTGCGGCTTGATCGAGCCCGGCTTGCACAGCACCTGACCACGCTCGACCTCGTCACGGGCGACGCCACGGATCAGCGCGCCGACGTTGTCGCCAGCCTGGCCCTGGTCGAGCAGCTTGCGGAACATTTCCACGCCGGTGACGGTCGTCTTGCGGACTTCCGGGTGGATGCCGACGATCTCGACTTCCTCACCGACCTTGATGATGCCGGTCTCGACGCGGCCGGTCACCACGGTGCCGCGGCCCGAGATCGAGAACACGTCTTCGATCGGCATCATGAACGGCTTGTCCAGCGGACGCTCCGGCTGCGGGATGTACTCGTCGACCGCCTTCATCAGCTCCATCACCGCGTCGGTACCGAGCTTCTGGTTCGAACCCGACAGCGCGCAGGTCGCCGACCCCTTGATGATCGGAATGTCGTCGCCCGGGAATTCGTACGAGCTCAGCAGCTCGCGGACTTCCAGCTCGACCAGCTCGAGGATTTCCTCGTCGTCGACCAGATCGACCTTGTTCATGAACACGACCATCGCCGGCACGCCGACCTGACGGGCGAGCAGGATGTGCTCGCGGGTCTGCGGCATCGGGCCGTCGGTCGCCGACACGACCAGGATCGCGCCGTCCATCTGCGCCGCGCCCGTGATCATGTTCTTCACATAGTCGGCGTGGCCCGGGCAGTCGACGTGCGCATAGTGGCGGTTCGCCGTCTCATACTCGACGTGCGCGGTCGAGATGGTGATGCCGCGCTCGCGCTCTTCCGGAGCCTTGTCGATGTTCGCGAAGTCGACCGCGGCGTTGCCCGCGACGTTCTCCGCCAGCACCTTGGTGATCGCTGCGGTCAGCGAGGTCTTGCCATGGTCGACGTGACCGATGGTGCCGATGTTCAGGTGCGGCTTGGTCCGCTCAAACTTAGCCTTGGCCATTGTTTCCCTACCTTATTGGATTCGTCTTCGCGAACGGAGCCGCGCCAGAACGCGGCCCCATAGCGAGTGTTTAACCGTTGTGCAAACCCCTGCCCTTCCCGGCGGGGGCCGACGCGGGAGTAAATCCCGCGTCGTCAAACCTCGGGCAAGCCCGAGGCCGGCCGGCTCGCATCGTCTCGGCCCCCGGCAAGCCGGGAGCCGTGCGATTACGCGAGCTTGGCCTTCACCTCGTCAGCGACGTTCTGCGGCACTTCGTCATAGTGCGAGAACTGCATCGAGTAGCTGGCGCGGCCCTGCGTGAACGAGCGCAGCGAGTTCACATAGCCGAACATGTTCGCCAGCGGGACCATCGCGGTCACCGCCTGCGCGTTGCCGCGCGTGTCGGTGCCCTGGATCTGGCCACGACGCGAGTTCATGTCGCCGATGACGTCGCCCAGATAATCCTCCGGGGTGACGACCTCGACCTTCATTACCGGCTCGAGCAGCGTGATGCCCGACTTCTGCGCCGCTTCGCGCATCGCGCCGCGGGCGGTGATTTCGAACGCCAGCGCCGACGAGTCGACGTCGTGATACGCGCCGTCGTACAGCGTGATCTCGAAGTCGATGATCGGGAAGCCGACCAGCGAACCGGTCGCCGCCGTCTCGCGGAAGCCTTTCTCGATCGCGGGGATATATTCCTTCGGAATGTTACCGCCCTTGATCTCGTCCTTGAAGATGATGCCCGCGCCGCGCTCGCCCGGCGTCAGCTTCACCTTCACGCGGCCGAATTGGCCGGTGCCGCCCGACTGCTTCTTGTGCGTATAGTCGATGTCGACGGGCTTCTTCAGATACTCGCGATACGCCACCTGCGGCGCACCGACGTTCGCCTCGACCTTGAACTCGCGCTTCATGCGGTCGACCAGGATTTCGAGGTGGAGCTCGCCCATCCCCTTGATGATGGTCTGGCCCGATTCGTGATCGGTCGACACGCGGAACGAGGGATCCTCGGCGGCCAGGCGGTTGAGCGCGACGCCCATCTTTTCTTGGTCGGCCTTGGTCTTCGGTTCCACCGACAGCTCGATCACCGGCTCCGGGAACTCCATGCGCTCCAGGATGATCGGGTTGGCCGGATCGCACAGCGTATCGCCGGTCGTCGTTTCCTTCAGACCCGCGAGCGCGACGATGTCGCCGGCGCGCGCTTCCTCGATGTCCTCACGCGAATTCGCGTGCATCAGGAGCATACGGCCGATCTTTTCCTTCTTGTCCTTCACCGAGTTCAGGTAGCTGCCCTTGGTCAGGACGCCCGAATAGATACGCGCGAAGGTGAGCGAGCCGACGAACGGGTCGTTCATGATCTTGAACGCCAGCGCCGAGAACGGCGCCTCGTCCGAGGACGGACGCTCGTCCGGCGTCTCGCCGTCCAGCTTCACGCCCTTGATCGCCGGCACGTCGAGCGGCGACGGCAGGAAGTCGACCACCGCGTCGAGCAGCGGCTGGACGCCCTTGTTCTTGAACGCCGAACCGCACACGACGGGCACGAACGCCATGTTCAGCGTGCCCTTGCGGATCAGCGCCTTCAGCGTCTTGGCGTCGGGCTCGTTGCCCTCCAGATACGCCTCCATCGCCTCGTCGTCCTGCTCGACGGCCAGCTCGATCAGATCGTTGCGATACTTCGCCGCCTTCTCGACCATGTCGTCGGGGATCGGCTGATATTCGAACTTCGCGCCCAGCGATTCCTCGAGCCAGATGATCGCGCGGTTCTCGACCAGGTCGACCAGGCCCTTGAACCCGCCCTCGATGCCGATCGGCAGGTACAGCACCGCCGGCTTCGCGCCCAGCCGATCGATGATCGACTGCACGCAGAAATAGAAATCGGCGCCGGTGCGGTCGAGCTTGTTGACGAAGCACATGCGCGGCACGCCGTACTTGTCGGCCTGACGCCACACGGTTTCCGACTGCGGCTCCACGCCCGCCACGCCGTCGAAGCACGCCACCGCGCCGTCGAGCACGCGCAGCGAACGCTCGACTTCGATCGTGAAGTCGACGTGGCCCGGCGTGTCGATGATGTTGATCAGATGCTCGGGGCCCTTGCCCTCCTCGGCCTTCCACTTGCAGGTGGTGGCAGCCGACGTGATCGTGATCCCGCGCTCCTGCTCCTGCTCCATCCAGTCCATCGTCGCGGTGCCTTCGTGCACTTCGCCGATCTTGTAGGACTTCCCGGTGTAATAGAGGATACGCTCGGTCGTCGTCGTCTTGCCGGCGTCGATGTGCGCCATGATGCCGATATTGCGGTAGAGTTCGAGCGGATGGCTGCGGGCCATGGGGGCTTCCTTAGCGATGTGGGGAGCTCAGCACTCGGCCGGCTCCCCACGATATAGGTCAGATATGAGACGCTTCCAAGACAGGCAGCGTCCGCATCGCCGGTGTTACCAGCGGTAGTGCGAGAAGGCGCGGTTCGCTTCCGCCATGCGGTGCGTGTCCTCGCGCTTCTTCACCGCGTTGCCGCGGTTGTTCGACGCATCGAGCAGCTCGCCCGACAGGCGCGCCGACATCGTGTTCTCGCTGCGGCTGCGCGCCGCGGTGATCAGCCAGCGGATCGCCAGCGCCTGTGCGCGCTCCGGGCGAACCTCGACCGGCACCTGGTAGGTCGCACCGCCGACGCGGCGCGAACGGACCTCGATGCCCGGCTTGATGTTGTTCAGCGCGTCGTGGAACACGCCCAGCGGCTCGCGCTTGGCGCGGGTCTCGACGGTGTTGAGCGCCGAATAGACGATGCCTTCGGCGACGGACTTCTTGCCGTCCAGCATCACCGAATTCATGAACTTGGACAGAACCTCATCCCCATACACGGGATCAGGCAGGATTTCCCGCTTTTCGGGACGACGACGACGCGCCATGTGAATTTCCTTCTAGATCAACCGCCACTCACGTGATCCCGGCGAAGGCTGGGATCTTCCGGCGAAGAGCGGATCATAAACCAAGAGGCTCCAGCCTTCGCCGGAGCGACGTGCGTGGCTTACTTGGGACGCTTCGCGCCGTACTTCGAACGGCTCTGCTTGCGGTCCTTCACGCCCTGCGTGTCGAGCACGCCGCGCAGCACGTGGTAGCGCACGCCCGGAAGGTCGCGCACACGGCCGCCGCGGATCAGCACCACCGAGTGCTCCTGCAGGTTGTGGCCCTCGCCCGGGATGTAGCTGATGACTTCGCGCTGGTTCGTCAGGCGGACCTTGGCCACCTTGCGCAGCGCCGAGTTCGGCTTCTTCGGGGTCGTGGTGTAGACACGGGTGCAGACGCCGCGCTTCTGCGGGTTCTGCTCCATCGCAGGGACCTTGGACTTGGCCTTCTGCGGCTCGCGGCCCTTGCGGACCAGCTGGTTGATCGTTGGCATTGAAGCCTTCACCTCTATCTAGGTTACTTTGCTGGAGCCATCACAGCTACTTGGAATACGAAAAGGACCATGGGCGCCCGTCACCGGTCGCCGCGGCCCTCAATGCATCCAGCAATGTTCAAGCTGTCCGTGCGCGAGTCACCCCGCGACGCGAACCGGCGGGCCTATACGCATCGCCGCCGGCCGCGTCAATCGCACGGCCGGCGGCGACGCTGCGGATCAATCGACGCGCACTCCGCCCTTCACCACCGCGACCGGATGTTCCAGCACGCGCACGTCGGCGGTCGGATCACCCGACACCGCGACCATGTCCGCCCAGCGGCCGGGCGCGATCTCGCCGACGTCGTCGCGGCCCAGCGCCTCCGCCGCGCTCACCGTCGCGGCGCGGATCGCCTGCAACGGGGTCATCCCCCATTCGACCATCTTGGCGAACTGCTTGGCATTGTCGCCGTGCGGATAGACGCCGGCATCGGTCGCGAACGCCATCTTCACCCCGGCGCGGACCGCGCGCTGGAACGTCTGGCGCTGCTTGAGGCCGATCATCCGTTCCTTGTCGAGGCTTTCCTGCTCGGTCCCGTTCGCGGTGCCGGTCGCCAGGATATAGTCGTCGTTGTAGATATCCATGTCGAACCACGTCTTGCGCTCAATCGCGAGGCGGATCGCCTCGTCCGAGGCGAGGCTGACGTGCTCGATCGTGTCGATCCCGGCGAGGATCGCGGTCTTGATCCCCTCGTCGCCATGCGCGTGCGCGGCGACCTTCAGGTGGAGCATGTGCGCCTCGTCGGCGATCGCCTTCATCTCTTCGAGGCTCAGCTGCTGCCCGCCGACCGAATCGCCCAGCGAGAAGACCCCGCCGGTCGCGCAGATCTTGATGACCTCGGCGCCGTATTTGTGCAGCCAGCGGACCTTGGCGCGCGCTTCCTCGGGCGAGTTGACCACCGAGGGCAGCTTCTTGTCATAGGAAGGCGGCAGCGCATTGTCGTCGCAATGCCCGCCGGTCGCGCCGATCGCATAGCCGGCGGCGACGATCCGCGGGCCAATCACCCAGCCGCCGTCGATCGCCTCGCGCAGACCGACGTCCTGGAAGTCGGATGAACCGACGTTGCGCACCGTGGTGAAGCCCGCGCGCAGCGTCTTCGCCGCATTGGCGACGCCCACCGCGCCCCAGAAGCTGTCGGTATATTTCAGCGCCTGATAGCCGCCGACCTCCGCCAGGCTGGTCAGGTGGACGTGCATGTCGATCAGCCCCGGCACGATCGTCGCATCGCCAAGGTCGATGCGCTTCGCCCCCGCGGGCACCGCGCCGCCGGACACGACCGCGGTGACCTTTCCGTCGACGACCGTCACCACCGGGCGGTCGACCATCCGCCCGCTCTGCACGTCGAGCATCCGCGCCGCCGTCACCACCACCGTCTCCGGCGCCTTCTGCGCCGGTGCGGCCATCGCCGGCAACGCCACCGACGCCGCCATCGCGGCCACAACCGGCCACGCCCACTTCACCATCGTCATTCCCTGAATTCCCCTTGATGTGCCGGCACGATGGCGCAGCCGCCGCCGGTACGCCAGCACCTTTGGGGGTCAATCCTTGAGCCGCGCCGACAGGAACGCGATCAGCGCCTCGACCCGCGCCGGGCGCAGCGCGCTGGGCGGGGTGAGCAGATGGAGCGCGGTCGGCGCGGGCGCCCAGTCGGGCAGGATCTCCACCACCTGCCCCGACGTCAGCGCATCGCCCAGGATGAAGGCGGGCAGCCGCGCGATCCCCAGCCCGGCGAGCAGCGCGGGCAACAGGGCGGTGCCGTTGTTCGACTGCAGCGGCCCGTGCGCCTTGACCGACACATCGGCACCGTCGCGCGAGCGGAAGCGCCACGGACCGGACAGGTTGGTATAGCCCAGCAGCCGATGCTCGCCGAGTTGCGACGGATGCGTCGGCGTGCCGTGCCGCGCGAGATAGGCGGGCGCGGCGACCAGATGCCCCGCGATGCCGCACAGCCGCCGCGCGCGCAGGCTGCTGTCGGGCAGGTCGGCGATGCGCAGCGCGATGTCGAACCCCTCCGCCACGATATCGACGCGCGCGTCGGACAGGTGCAGCTCGATCTCGATCGCGGGGTGTTCCGCCAGGAAATCGGCGATGACCGGCGCGACGTTCTGCAACCCGAAACTCATCGGTGCCGCCACCCGGACGCGCCCGGCCGGCGCGCTGGCGCCCTGCCGCGCGGCCTCCTCGGCGGCCTGCGCCTCCGCCACGATCCGCGCGGCATGGTCGGCAAGCGGGCGTCCCGCCTCGGTCAGTGCAAGCCGCCGCGAGGTGCGATGGAACAGCGACAGGCCCAGATGCGCTTCCAGCCGCGACACGCCCTTGGAGACGGTGGCCTTGCTCAACCCGATCGCCTCTGCCGCGCCGCTGAACGAGCGGTGCTCCGCCACCGCGGCGAAGATTGCCCATGCCTCCAGGTCGGGGAGCCTCATGCGAAACGTCTATCGGGCGAAACGATCCGTTTCAATCGTTCACGTTTTCGCGCGCCGGCCGCACACCTAGGTTCGCGCCACACGTTTTTTTCGTCCCCACCCATCGAAAAGGAGCCGTTCATGGCCAAGGTCCTGGTGCTTTATTATTCCTCCTACGGGCATATCGAGAAGATGGCCGATGCCGTCGCCGAGGGCGCGCGCGCCGGTGGCGCCGAAGTGGAGATCCGCCGTGTCGCCGAAACCGCCCCGGACGAGGTCGTGAAGGCCGCCGGGTTCAAGACCGACACCGCCCACCCGCTGATCGAGGGGCCGGACGCGCTGGCGAACTACGACGCGATCATCGTCGGCGCGCCGACCCGTTATGGCCGGATGCCCAGCCAGATGGCGGCCTTCTGGGACACCACCGGCGGCGTGTGGATGCGCGGCGCGCTGATCGGCAAGGTCGGCGGTGCATTCACCTCTACCGCCAGCCAGCACGGCGGGCAGGAGACGACATTGTTCTCGATCATCACCAACCTGCTGCATCACGGCATGGCGATCGTCGGACTGGACTATGGCTTCCAGGGGCAGATGGGCGTCAAGGAAGTGCATGGCGGCACCCCCTATGGCGCCAGCACGCTCGCCGACGGCGACGGCAGCCGCCAGCCCAGCCAGGTCGATCTGGACGGCGCGCGCCATCAGGGCAAGCGTATTGCCGAGACGGCGGCGAAGCTGTTCGGCTGATGATGCTGCGTATCGCCCCGGCAGCGCGCCGGGGCGATACGCGCTATCGGCGCCGTGCCGGACGCGGCATCCGGCACTTGCCCTTGCGACAGTCTGGCGGCGGATAGGCGCCCAGATAGACCGGCGGCGCATCGACATGGCCGATCACCACCACGTCGGGCGGCACCGCCGGGTTGGCGGGAAAGTCGCGGCGCGCCCGCGCAAACAGCAGCCGCGCGCGCTGCGCCGCCGGGGTGGCCCCGGTCGCGCCGACCCATCGCCAGTGCCACGGCTCCCATTTCACCCCCTGCCGGTTGCCCGCGGGGAAGGACATTTCGAAGCCGTAGCGCGGCGCGTTGGCCGCCAGCCAGCGGAACGCCGGGGTGGCGGCAACGCACGCCTCGACATCCGGGCAGTCGTTGACGCGCGGGCGAAAGGCGAAGTCCAGCGCGAAGCCGGTGGCATGCTCGCTGTGCCCCGGTGGCGCGACCGAGATGGCGCGATCGCCGGCATCGCTCCCCGCCCGCTCGCCGCGGCAGAACACCGATTGCTGGTACAGGATCGCGCGATGGCACGACAGCGCCAGGATGCGCCCGCCCACCGCCGGATCGGCCGCGGCGGCGGTCAGCAGCCGTTCCAGATCGGGCAGCACCTCCCGCCGCAGGACGCAGCCCTTCCCCGCCACCCATTGCGAGGGCACCGGCACCAGATCGCCCGGCGGCGCATCGCCATAGGGCAGATGCCCGAGCACGCGACCGTCGGCGGCGGACGGCGCGCGACCCACAGCACAAACCTGCGCCTGCGCCGGGATCGCCAGGACGAACATGATGAGGAACAGGATGGCGCGCTGCATGGCACCCCTCTGGCCAGCGCGGCGCCATGATGGCAAGGGGGCAGGCATGTTAGGCGACCGTGTGCTCTTCCTCGACGGTGAGGCGTTGGTGATCGACAAGCCGGCGGGCCTGCCGGTGGACCGGCCGCGCGACGGCGCGACCAGCCTGGAAAACCACCTCGCCTCGCTGACCTTCGGGTTCCGGCGCTGGCCCGTCGCGGTCCACCGCCTCGACCGCGACACCAGCGGCTGCCTGCTGCTGTCGCGCAATCCCAAGGCGCATGCGCGGTTCCAGCAGGCGTTCGAAGCGGGTGCGTTGCGCAAACGCTATGTCGCGGTGCTCGACGGCGTGCCGCGGGAAGCTAGCGGGACGATCGACCTGCCGCTGGGCAAGGTGTCGTCGGCGGAACGCGGCTGGCGGATGACGCGCGATCCGCGCGGCAAGTCGGCGCGGACCGACTGGCGCGTGATCGGCGACCATGCCGGACGCGCGCTGGTCGAGTTCCTGCCGGCGACCGGGCGCACCCACCAGATTCGCGTCCACGCGCTGGAAGGGCTGGGCGCGGCGGTGACTGGCGATCCGGTCTACGGCACCGCGCATCCCGGCGGAATGATGCTCCACGCGATCGCGCTGACCGTGCCGCGCCCCGGCAAGGACGACGTGACCGCGCAGGCACCGTGGCCGGAACGGTTCACCGCGCTGGGCTTCGACGGCGATGCCTGAGCCGATCACGCCGCCCCCGGCCGCCGGGCAGGTCTGGTCCTTCCGCACGCGCCCGTTCACTACGTTCTCACCCCCGCACACGGGACGCTACGGCGCATTCAAGATCATCGGCGTGGCCGACGACATGCTCGGCGTCGCGGTGCTGTCCGGCGTGTGGCGCACGCCGCCAGCGGCAATGGACGTCGTAGGCGCGCCGGTCCTCCACGAACACCGCTTCGCCTTTCGTGGAAAGCCGGCCGTGTTCGGCGCGCGGCCGGAGGAGTTGGACGCCCCGGGCCAGCTCGACGCGCTCGCGTTCGTCGCCGACCAGCCGGTGTCGGAAGAGGAAGAGACGTTCTTCGCCACGCTAACCGGGTTCGGGCGGGGCGCCGGCTTCGGCGAGCTGTCGAACGTCGACATCATCGTCGAAGGCGAATGGCGCTGGGCGAACGATCGTGACGCGCTGGCCGCCGAACTGGACCAGGAGGAAGAGCGCGAGGAGGCGCAGCGCGAGGCCGCGGCGCAACGCTTCAAAACGCGGCTATCGACTCTCAGCTGGGCGCAACTTGCCGCGGAAACGCCGCTGGCGCGCTGGCAACCGTCGCCGGCCTTCCCCCCGCCCGCCTTCATCGACGGGGCGCGTGCGATGCTGCGCGCCGCCCGCGCCGAACTGGCGGCGATGGGGGAGAAACCGCGCAAGCCGGCGGTGCGCGCGGTCCTGAAACGCACCGTCGAATGGTTCAACGACGCCGACGACGCGGCCGGCGGCGTGATCGGCACCGATGAGCGCGAGGATATCGTCGCCGCGCTGGTGGACATCGCCTATGCCGCGCGCCAGCCGGCGCTGGTCGACGACATCGATACGTGGCGCCAATGGTAGCGATCCCGATTTCGCGCAGCATCGCGATCGACAGCGACGAGCTGGAGGAATCGTTCACGCGCGCATCGGGTCCCGGCGGGCAGCATGTGAACACCACCGACAGCGCGGTCATGCTGCGCTTCGACGTGGCGCGCTCCCCCGGCCTGCCCGATGCGGTCAAGCACCGGCTGGCGGCGATCGCGGGAACGCGGATGACGCGCGAGGGCGTGTTGGTGCTGCGCAGCGAGGGCGCGCGGTCGCAGCTTCTCAACCGGCAGGAAGTGCGCGACCGGTTGATCGCGATGATCCGCGAGGCGTTGATCGTCCCCAAGAAGCGGCGCCCCACCAAGCCGACGCGCGCATCGCAGACCCGACGGGTAGAAGGAAAGGCGCGACGTTCGGCGGTGAAGGCGGGGCGCGGCAAGGTGCGCGAATGACGGCAGCGCCGTTAGCGTAGCCTTAAAGCGGATCAACTATGTTCGCGGCATGACGTTGCCCGTTGCCGCGCGCCCGGACGCCGACCTGGCGTCGCTGGCATCGATCTACCGCCGCCACTTCGTGGCGCCGCTGATCTTCATCCTGCTGGCATCGTCGGCGGTCACGCTGGCGCTGCTGTTCTGGTTCAGCGCCGCGTCGGACCGGCAGGAACTGGCGCGCGAGCGGCAGATGGCGGAATTCCTGATCGATTCGGAACGCCAGTTCCTTGTGCGCAACGAACGCGGCTACGCGCAATGGGACGATGCGTTCGACCGGATCGTGCTGCATCGCGACACCGGGTGGGCGCATCGGAACATCGGCGCCTACGTCTATCTGTCCCACCAATACGAACATGCGCTGGTCATCGACGGGCAGGGTCGCACGATCTATGCCAGCAACCGCGACCGACGAGAGCCGATTGACGCGTTCGAGCTGATCGGCCCGTCGCTGCGCACCGTCCTCGCCGACCTTCGCCGGCAACCCGCCAACGGGCGCAACGAACGTGGCATGTATGTACCGATCGGCGACCGGCTGGCGATCGTCAGCGTGGTGCAGATCACCGATGCGAGCGGCGAGACGCCGACCCGAAGCGACCGTTCCTATCTCGTCTTCGTCAACATCCTGTCACCCGCGGAGCTGAGTCGGCTTGGCGGCGAGCGCGAGCTGTCGGGCGTCCACTTCGTCCCGCTGGGCGTGCCGGTGTCCGCGGGAAAACCGACGCTGCCCCTCCACGATGCGCGCGGCGTGGCGTTCGGCCAGTTGCAATGGGACGCGAGGCAGCCGGGCGCGTACCTTCTGCGTCGCGGCCTGGCGGCGGTCGTCATCCTGCTCGCGCTGCTGGGATTGCTGACCCGGCAGATCCTGCGCCGGTCGCGCCGAATCCTGGCGGATACCGCCGCGGCGATCGCGCAGTCCGAACGCGCCGCCCGCCAGGCGCATGACGCGCTGGAGGAACTGAACCGCGCCCGCGATGCCGCCGCCGCCGCCGAGCAGGAGGCGCGCGACCGGCTGGAACGGACGGTGGCGCAGGTGCGCGCCGACAATCGCGCGCTGGATGCCAAAGTGCGCAACGCCCGCGACGCCGCAATGGCCGAGGCGCGCCAGCAGCTGGAACGCGAACTGGCGCCGTTGCTGGCGACGATGCGCGGGCAGGCGGCGTTGCTGGCCGGGGCGTCGGAACAGGTCCGCGACCAGGCGCGCGGGTTGGAGACGCTCGCCACCAACGCATCGACCGCCGCCGCCGCCACCGAGCGCCGCTCGCTCGACCTCGCACCGCAGGCGGCGACCTTTACCGAGGCCAGCCGCGAGATCGAGCGCCAGTCGCTCGCCGCGCTGTCGGACGCACGCCGCGCCGCCAGCGACGGGCAGGAGATACAGGCGAGCGTGGGCGAACTGGCGGGATCGCTCGACGAGATCGGCGGGGTATTGACGCTGATCGACGATCTGTCGCGGCAGACCAACCTGCTGGCGCTCAACGCGCAGATCGAGGCGGCGCGTGCAGGCAAGGCCGGCTCCGGCTTCGCGGTGGTCGCCAGCGAGGTGAAGTCGCTGGCGCATCACACCGCCGATCTGACCGCGCGCGTCGCCACCCAGATCGGGGCACTGCGCGACCGCGTCGGCACCGCGGTCGAATCGATCGGTACGATCAGCGGCGCGCTGACCCGCACCGAACAGGCATCGAGCGTCATCACCGAGGCGGTGAACCGCCAGGCGCGCGGCATCGACGGCATCCGCGCCGGGATCGACGGGATCGCCGCCGAAAGTCGTACCGCCGCCGCATCGGTCGGCGATACCCGCTCGGCGATCGCTGCCGGGCACGATGCCGCCGACCGGCTGGACGGGGTCGCGCTCGACCTCACCGAGACGCTCTCGCGGCTCGACCGCAGCGTCGCGACCTTCCTCAGCCAGCTGCGCACCGCTGCCTGACCGCGCGGCTGGACTTTCCGGCAGGTGCGCCTAGCTACGGCGGCATGTACGCCTTCGACATCGCCACGACCGACCGCGCGGAATTGTACCGCGAACTGACCGCCGCGCTCGACGCGCTGACCGCGGGCGAGCCGGATGCGATCGCCAACATGGCCAATGCCGCCGCGATGATCGGCCAGTATCTGCCCGACCTGAACTGGGCCGGCTTCTATCGGATGGTCGGCGACGAACTGGTGCTGGGGCCGTTCCAGGGCAAGGCGGCGTGCATCCGCATCCCGCTGGGCAAGGGCGTATGCGGCACCGCCGCGGCCGAGCGGCGCACGCAGCTGGTGGAGGACGTCCACGCCTTTCCGGGGCATATCGCGTGCGACGCGGCGAGCCGGTCGGAACTGGTCGTGCCGATCCTCGACGGCGATCGGCTGATCGGCGTCCTCGATCTCGACAGTCCCCTGCCCGCGCGGTTCGATGCGACCGACGCGGCGGGGTGCGAGGCGATGATGGCGCTGCTCGCCCCGCGACTGCGCGGTTGAGCGACTGACCACAGCCTCGCCCCAAAACGGGACAGATCGCGCGCGGCGCGCGGCTCTGGTTGCAGTGGCGTCACGATGGTAAGCAACCCGTTCACCACGGGCGCGTTGCGGCCGGGTTGCTTCAGGGGAAGGATTGCGCCCATGCGCCTGCTGCCGATCGCCGCCGTCGCCTCACTCTCGCTTGCTGCCGGCGCACCCGCCGTGGCGCAGACGGCGCCGGGCGCGACAACGTGGAACGGCGGCCGGCATGGCCCGTCGGATCGGGGCCAGTGGACCCGGGGCCAGTGGAACGGCACCCGTGCATGGCACGGGCCGCGCTGGGGCGGTCAGATCGGCGGCCGCTGGTGGGGCGGGATGCGCGCGCCGGGGGGCTGGGGCGCGTATCGCCGGCCGGTGCGCGGCTGGGCGCTGCCGGGCTATTGGATCGCGCCGGGCTGGCACATCAACGACTGGCAGGCCTATGGCCTGCGCCAACCGCCCTATGGCTATACCTGGTCGCGTTACTATGACGATGCGGTGCTGATCGACCCGCGCGGGACGGTGTACGACAGCGTCGGCGGGATCGACTGGTCGCGCGGCGACGCGGGATATGGCGGCTATGGCGCGGATGTGGCGAGTGACGGCTACCCGCGGCTCCCCTATCCGACGCGCGATGCCGACGGCGGGCTGGGCGGCGCCGCCATCGGTGCGGTGGTCGGCGGCGTAGCGGGCAATGTGATCGCAGGATCGGGCAACCGGCTGGGCGGCACCTTGCTGGGCGCGGGCGCGGGCGCGCTGGCCGGCATGGCGATCGACAAGGCGGACCGCGCGGGGCGCGTCCCGGTCGCGCCGCCACCGGGTGCGGGCTATCCGCCCCCCGGTGCCGGCTATCCCCCGCCGCCGGGCGCCGGTGGACCGGGTGCGCCGCCGCCACCGGTCGTCGCCTATCAGCAGGGCAGCTATGGCGGCGATTATGCAGGCACGACCTATTCGGGGACGACCTATTACGGCCCGCCGCCAGCCGACTACCCCGCCTACGCCCCCTATCCCCCGGTGCAGGTGACCGGCGGCAACGGCACGGTCGTGACGACGACGCAGGGCGCGCCCGGCTATGTCGCCGGCGGCTGGTATTATCCGCCCGCCACGATCACCACCATCACCGTCCAGTCGGGCGGCACCGGACAGACGGTGCAGGACGTCTACGGGGATCGCGTGGTCCACACGGGGCGTCGCTATACCAAGGCGCCGCGCCGCTACACCAAGAGCCGCTGTCGCTGCTGAGCCTGCGGCGGACGCCCGGTCCGCGCCTCAGCTCAGCCGGTCGATCGCGGCGGCGTCCAGCCCGCCCGGCACGATCATCAGCGGGACCGGCAGCGTGCCGGCCTCCGCCGCGAAATGGCTGACCAGCGCACCGGGCGCACCCGGTGCCGCGCCCAGCACCAGTGCGGCGATGCGCGGATTGTCGGCGATCATCTGCCGGATCACCTTCGGCCCGTCGCCCTCGCGCACGGTCAGCGACGGGCGCACCCCCGATTCCTCCAGGATCGTGCCCGCCGCACGCGCGACCAGCCCCTCGGCCCGCTGGCGCTGTTCCTCCTCGATCGTGGCCTGCACCCCGCCGAACGCGATGAACTCCTGCGGCGGCAGCAGCGCGAGGATCTCTACCCCGCCGCCGGTCTTCACCGCGCGCCGCGCTGCGAAGCGCAGCGCGCTCAATGCCTCGGCGGTGTCGTCGATCACGGTCAGGTAAATGCGCATCCCGCCAGCCTACGCCCCGCCGCCGCGCGCGCCAAGGGGCAGACGGGCTTGACCGCATAGCGCGTGTCCGCGAGAGACGGGCCATTCCCAGGAGCCTTTCGAGGATCACGATGCCCATCGAAATCAAGATGCCTGCCCTGTCGCCCACGATGGAGGAGGGCACGCTGGCCAAATGGCTCGTCAAGGAAGGCGACGAGGTGAAGTCCGGCGACATCATGGCCGAGATCGAGACCGACAAGGCGACGATGGAGTTCGAGGCGGTCGACGAAGGCCGCATCGCGAAGATCATGGTGGCCGAGGGCACCGATGGCGTGAAGGTCGGCGCGGTGATCGCGCTGCTGGAAGGCGAAGGCGAGGAAGCGGCGCCGCCCGCCGCGAAGAAGGAGGAGGCGCCCGCTCCCGCCGACCACGGCAAGCCCGCCGATGCCGCGGTCGCCCGGGAAGAGAAGCCCGCTGCCCCTGCCTCTGCACCCGCCGCCACGCCGGCGCCGGCCGCCGCACGTCATGACGGCGACCGCGTGAAGGCCAGCCCGCTGGCGCGCCGCATCGCCGCGGACAAGGGAGTCGACCTGTCGGGCGTCTCCGGCTCCGGCCCGAACGGCCGCATCGTCAAGGCGGACGTGGAGAAGGCCCGGCCGGGCGCCGCCGCGCCGGCCGCGAGCGCCGCCGCACCGGCCGAGGCGCCCGCCGCCGCGCCGAAGCCCGCGCAGGTGCCGGACATCCCGCATGAGACGACCAAGCTCAGCAACATGCGCAAGACGATCGCGCGCCGCCTGACCGAATCGAAGCAGCAGGTGCCGCACATCTACCTCACCGTGGACGTGCAGCTCGACAAGCTGCTGAAGCTGCGCGCCGAGCTGAACGCCGGGCTGGAGGCGCGCGGGGTCAAGCTGTCGGTCAACGATCTGCTCATCAAGGCGCTGGCGGTGTCGCTGGTCCAGGTGCCCAAGTGCAACGTGATGTTCACGCCCGATCAGCTGGTCAGCTTCCACCGCGCCGACATCTCGGTCGCGGTGTCGACGCCCGAAGGCCTGATCACCCCCGTCATCACCGAGGCGGACAGCGCGTCGCTGTCCAGCATCTCGACGCGGATGAAGGATCTGGCCGCCCGCGCGCGCGACAAGAAGCTGAAGCCGGAGGAATTCACCGGCGGCACCGCCTCGCTCAGCAACATGGGCATGTTCGGGATCAAGCAGTTCGAGGCGGTCATCAACCCGCCGCAGGGCATGATCCTGGCGATCGGCGCGGGCGATAAACGCCCGTGGGTGATGCCCGACGGCACGCTGGGCGTCGCCAGCATCATGAGCGCGACCGGCAGCTTCGATCACCGCGCGATCGACGGCGCGGACGGCGCGCAGCTGATGCAGGCGTTCAAGACGCTGGTCGAAAGCCCGCTGTCGATGCTCGCCTGAGGCCGGCCGCGATGGCGCAGATGCAGCTGTCCGCCGAAAAGCGCGAGATCGCCTGGACCGTGCTGGGCTTCGGGATCACCGCGCTGGTCTTCCAGGGCGCGGCGTGGAGCTATCCGCAGGGCGCCGACACGATCTGGCTGGTCGGCGCGGCCACGCTGGTGGCGGTCGGCGTGCTGGGCGCACGCGACGTCGGGCGGATGCAGCGCGAAGGGGCCGCGGCATGACCACGCTCCCCCCGCCGGATCGCGCGCCGACGATTCGCGTCACCGCGATGCCCGCCGACGCCAATGCCTATGGCGACATCTTCGGCGGGTGGCTGATGAGCCTGATGGATTCGGCCGCCGGCCTGACCGCCGCGCGCCGTGCCAAGGGGCGCGCGGTGACGATCGCGACCGACGGGATGCATTTCCACGCGCCCGTCCATGTCGGCGACGAAGTGTCGGTCTATGCACAGCTCGAAAAGATTGGGCGCACGTCGATGACGATCCAGGTCGAAAGCTGGGCGCGCGACCGCCATGGCGAGGAAACCCGCAAGGTGACCGAGGCGCGCTTCACCTTCGTCGCGATCGACGAGAACCGCCGCCCCCGCGACGTGCCGCCGGCGGCGTGAGCTTTCCCCGGCGGTCGCGACGCTGCGCGCCGCCTATGCGATGACAAAGAGGGCTGCGGCCCGGGAGTGTTGAAATGGCTGACACCTACGACCTGATCGTTCTGGGCTCCGGCCCCGGCGGCTATGTCGCCGCGATCCGCGCGAGCCAGCTGGGCCTCAAGACCGCGATCGTCGAGCGCGAGCGGCTGGGCGGCATCTGCCTCAACTGGGGCTGCATCCCGACCAAGGCGCTGCTGCGCACGTCGGAAGTCTATCACTACATGACCCATGCCGCCGATTACGGGCTGAAGGCGGACAATGTCGGTTTCGACCTGGGCAAGATCGTCGAGCGCAGCCGCAAGGTCGCCGGGACGCTGAACGCCGGCGTCAAGGGGCTGATGAAGAAGAACAAGGTGACGGTGGTCGAAGGGTTCGGCAGCCTGGCGGGCAAGGGCAAGCTGTCCGTGAAGCAGGGCGACAAAACCGTCGAGCTTTCCGCCAAGCATATCCTGCTCGCCACCGGCGCGCGCGCGCGCGACCTGCCGTTCGCCAAGGCCGACGGCAAGCGCATCTGGACGTACCGCCACGCAATGGTGCCCGAAGTGATGCCGACCAAGCTGCTGGTCATCGGATCGGGCGCGATCGGCGTGGAGTTCGCCAGCTTCTACAACGACATGGGCGCCGATGTTACGATCGTCGAGATGCTGCCGCGGATCCTGCCGGTGGAGGATGAGGAGGTCAGCGCCTTCATGGAAAAGCGCCTGACCAAGGACGGCATCAAGATCGTCACCGGCGCGGGTGTCGAGAAGATCGAGACCGGCGCCGATGCGGTGAAGGCGACGATCAAGGGCAAGGACGGCACGTCCGCGACGCAGGAGTACAGCCACGTCATCGTCGCGATCGGCATCGTGCCGAACACCGAGGAGATCGGGCTGGAGAAGCTGGGCATCGCCACCGACCGCGGCCATATCAAGGTCGACGGCTTCGGACGCACCAACGTGGAGGGCATCTACGCGATCGGCGACGTCACCGGCGCGCCGTGGCTGGCGCACAAGGCGAGCCATGAGGGCATCGTGTGCATCGAGAAGATCGCCGGGCAGAACCCGCATCCGTTCGAGACGTGGAACATCCCCGGCTGCACCTATTCGCGCCCGCAGGTCGCCAGCGTCGGCCTGACCGAGGCGAAGGCGAAGGAACAGGGCCGCGAGGTGAAGGTCGGGAAATTCCCGTTCATCGGCAACGGCAAGGCCATCGCGCTGGGCGAGGCGGACGGCTTCGTGAAGACGGTGTTCGACGCGAAGACCGGAGAACTGCTGGGCGCGCACATGGTCGGCGCGGAAGTGACCGAGCTGATCCAGGGCTATGTCGTCGCGCGCCAGCTGGAAACGACCGAGCATGAGCTGACGGAGACGGTGTTCGCGCACCCGACGCTGAGCGAGATGATGCACGAAAGCGTGCTGGGCGCCTACGGCCGCGCGCTGCACATCTGACGCGGCGGCGGCACCGTGCCGCATCGGAGGGTTAGCGAGCGATGACGCGCCTGTTTCGGGCGACCGGCGACGGTGCGGCGATCGCCGCCGCCGCACTGTTCGCGGCATCGCTGGCGATATTCTGGCCGGGAATCGTCGAATATGACGTCCTGCGCCAGTACGAACAGATCGTCGCGGGGCGGCTAGACGACTGGCATCCCCCGGCGCTGGCGCGTTTGTGGGAATGGACGCTGTCATGGCGCCGCGATCTGGCGCCGCTGCTGGCCGCGCAACTCGCGCTCTACTGGCTGGCGATCGGGCTGATCGCCGCCGCCCTCTCGCGCAGCGGACGGGCGCGGGCCGGCTGGGCGACGGTGGCGGTGGCTGCGCTGCCGCCGTTCCTGGGCTGGCAGGGCGTCGTCGTGAAGGACACGCAATTCGTCGGCGCGACGCTGGCGGCGGTCGGGCTGGTCGCGTTCTGGCGGCTGCGCGGACGCGCCGTGCCATGGGCGGCGGGCATCGCCGCGGCGGTGCTGCTGAGCTATGCCATGCTGCTGCGCGCCAATGCGGTGTTCGCACTGGCGCCGCTGATCGCCATGCTGCTGCCGCTGCGGCGGACACGCCATCGCGTGATCGCCGGGGTGCTGATCCTTGCGGCGGGGCTGGCGCTGTCGGGACCGGTCAACCGCCACCTGCTGGGCGCGACGCGGCCCAGCGGGGTGCAGAAGACGCAGCCCTTCTACGATCTGGCCGGCATCGCGGTGCGTACCGGCGGAGACGACGGCACCGGGCTGCCGGCCGCGGCCGCGCGCGTGATGGCGGCGCGGCATTGCGTGTCGCCGCTGTTCTGGGACTCGATCGGCGACGATGCGCAGTGCGGGCCGGTGACCCGGCGGCTGTGGGCGCAGCCGCCCGCGACGCTCTACCCGCGGCTGGCGATGAGCGTGGTGCGCCATCCGCTGGCCTATCTTTCGCACCGCGCCGCGCACTGGAACATGACCGAGCGGTGGATCGTCCCCGCGCACCTGCCCTTCGCCGATCCGCCCGCCTGGGGCGAGCCGAACGACGTCGGCCTGCCCACCGTTGGGGGCGC
Source organism: Sphingomonas ginsenosidimutans (assembly GCF_002374835.1). GTDB lineage: Bacteria > Pseudomonadota > Alphaproteobacteria > Sphingomonadales > Sphingomonadaceae > Sphingomonas > Sphingomonas ginsenosidimutans. The sequence continues at coordinate 112,090 of NZ_NWVD01000005.1, read as the reverse complement.
GGCGATGCACCGCTGGCAGGGGATTGCGGCGTGGCTGGTCGAAACCCCGCTCGGCTGGCCGATCGCATGGCTGGCGCTGGCGGCCGGGCTGGCGTGGGCGGCGTGGCGGCGCCCCCCTGCCCCGGCGCGCGACCTGGCGGCGGCGCTGCTGGCGTCGGCGATCGCGCTGGAGGCAAGCTTCGTCGCGGTGTCGATCGCGTCGGACCTGCGCTATCACCTGTGGCCGATGATCGCGACCGCGCTGGCGGCGGTGTTGCTGGGGGACCGGCCGGTGCCGCGGCGCGCGTTCGTGCCGCTGGCGGTGGTCGTCGTCACCGCCACGCTGGCACGGTTCGCGCTGCCCGCCCCGCCGCAGGATTATGCCGCGCTGATCGGCTGGTGGCCGGGGACGATCGCGCTGTAATAACGCGACGCGGTCGCGCGTCCTTTTTTCCACCACATGCGTTGTGCCGCGCATGAAACGATCCGCCCGCCCCGCGGCATGAACCGCCTGGCCCCCGACGATTCGGATGCGCGCTTCCTGCGCCGCGTCCTGTGGCTGATCGTCATCGCCGCCGTCGCCACGGCGCTGTATCTGGCGCAGGACCTGCTGATCCTGGCGTTCGGATCGGTGCTGATCGCGATCGTCATCCACGCGTTGGCGGACCTGTACGAAACCCATGCGCGTTTTCCCAAGCGCCCGGCGCTGATCGCGGCAATCCTGTCGGTGCTGGGGTTTATCGCGCTGATGGTGTGGCTGTTCGGGGTGGAATTCCGCGCGCAGGTGAACACGCTGGTCGTCGCCCTGCCGGGCCTGATCGACCAGCTGGACGATTACATGTCGCAAAGCCCGGTGGGCGCGAAGGTGGTCGATGCGGTCCGCGCCGCCTTCGCCGGCAGCCGCGTGGCGCAGGACATCGGCCAGATCGTGCGCGGTGCGGGACAGTTGCTGCTCAATACGTTCATCGTGTTGTTCGGCGCGATCTTCTTCGCGGTCGATCCCAAGGTGTACGAACGCGGCCTCCTGCTGCTGATCCCGCCGGCCAAGCGCGCGGCGGTCGAAGATGCGCTAGGCGACGTCGGATCGACGCTGCTGCTGTGGCTGCGCGCGCAGCTGATCCAGATGACTGCGATGGGCACGATGGTGGGCATCGGCCTGTGGATCGCGGGCGTGCCGTCCGCCGCGCTGCTGGGGCTGCTGACGGGCATATCGGAGTTCATCCCCTATGTCGGTCCGCTCGCCGCGATGCTGCCGGCGCTCGGGCTCGCCGCGACGGCGGGGACCGAGCCGCTGCTGGGCGCGCTGGCGACGTTCGCGCTGGTGCGAATCGTGCAGACGAACCTCGTCACCCCCTATGTCACCGGGCGCGTCATCGCGATCCCGCCGGCGCTCAGCCTGTTCGCGATCATCGGCACCGGGGCGGTCTTCGGCGTGTTCGGCTTGTTCTTTTCCGGCGGAATCCTGGTCGTCACCTACACGCTGATGCGCAGCCTGTACCTGCGCGAGGTGCTGGGCGAGGACATTCCGCCGAGCCGCGAACGCCGCCTGTTTACCGCCAAGGGCACCCCGCGTGAACCGCCAGCCACAGACCCCAAATCAGATTCGGCAGACGACTCGCCGGAATCATTGGCTTAAGTCGAAATTAACCTTTTGCGTTCAGAAGCGGTTTGGTAAATGGATATCTGGTGAGGCGGGCCGACAGGGTGGTGCCGCGCTTGCGAACCGGGGGACTGCAATATGCGCGTTCTGCTGATCGAGGACGAGCCGACCACCGCCAAGGCTATCGAGCTGATGCTCTCCACCGAAGGGTTCAACGTCTATTCGACGGACCTGGGTGAGGAAGGCCTCGATCTGGGCAAGCTGTACGATTACGACATCATCCTGCTCGATCTCAACCTGCCGGACATGCACGGCTATGACGTGCTCAAGAAGCTGCGCGTTGCGCGCGTGCAGACGCCGGTACTGATCCTGTCGGGCATCAACGAGATGGATTCGAAGGTCCGCAGCTTCGGCTTCGGCGCCGACGATTACGTGACCAAGCCGTTCCACCGCGAAGAGCTGATCGCGCGCATCCACGCCGTCGTCCGCCGTTCGAAGGGCCATTCGCAATCGGTCATCAAGACCGGCAAGCTGTCGGTCAACCTGGACGCCAAGACGGTCGAGGTCGACGGCGCGCGCGTGCACCTGACCGGCAAGGAATATGCGATGCTGGAGCTGCTGTCGCTGCGCAAGGGCACCACGCTGACCAAGGAAATGTTCCTCAACCACCTGTACGGCGGGATGGACGAGCCCGAACTGAAGATCATCGACGTCTTCATCTGCAAGCTGCGCAAGAAGCTGAGCACGGCTTGCGAGGGCGACAATTATATCGAGACGGTCTGGGGCCGCGGCTATGTGCTGCGCGAGCCGGAAGAGATCGTCGCGGTCGCCTGACGCGATCACCGTTTCCCCCGGCCCGTCCGGGGAACAGAAAGGCCGCGGCACCGGGGGGCGCCGCGGCCTTTTTTGTGCGCATCGCTGTGGCCGCCGCGCATCACCGCGGCGCGATTCGCTGCTTCGACGCGATGCGCGCGCGGCGGCGGTACGGCCCGTTACGAAACCGCAATGGAACCGTCATCGCCGTGTCCCCAAACATCGGCACCGGCCCCCCGAACCTGTTGGGGGAAACAAAAGATAATGAACACCAAGTCCATGCTGCTCGCCGGCGCCACCGCGCTGATGTTCGCCGCGCCCGCCGTCGCCGCGCAGGAAGCCCCCGCACCGACCGCCCCCGCCGATCAGCCGGCCGCCGAGGAGAACGGCGACATCGTCGTCCTCGGCTTCGGCCAGGCGCGGCAGGTGCAGACGGTGACCGCCGCCGACCTGGAGCGACTGACCCCGGGCACGTCCCCGCTGAAGGCGGTGTCGAAGCTGCCGGGCGTCAATTTCCAGTCGGCGGACGCCTTCGGCGCCTATGAATGGTCGACGCGCATCTCGCTGCGCGGGTTCAACCAGAACCAGCTGGGCTTCACGCTGGACGGTGTGCCGCTGGGCGACATGAGCTACGGCAACGTCAACGGCCTGCACATCAGCCGCGCGGCGATTTCGGAGAACCTCGCCAGCACCACGGTCGCGCAGGGCGCCGGCGCGCTGGGCACCGCATCGACCAGCAACCTGGGCGGCACGCTGCAGTTCGTCAGCCGTGCGCCGTCGAACGATGCCGATATCGTCGCGTCGGGCACCTATGGCAGCAACGACACGTGGCGCGCGTTCGTCCGCGCCGACACCGGCGATATCGCCGACGGGCTGAAGGGCTATCTCAGCTACGGCTTCCTCACCACCGACAAGTGGAAGGGCTATGGCGTGCAGCGCCAGCATCAGGCCAATGCCAAGCTGGTGAAGGACTTCGGCGACCGCGGCGCGATCACCGCGTTCCTGAACTTCTCCGACCGGCGTGAGAACGACTATCAGGATCTCAGCTACGACATCCTGCGTCGCCGCGGCTATTATGCCGACAATATCTCGAACGACTACCCGCTCGCGCTGCAGATCGGGCAGGTCTATCAGAACCAGGCCGCGCGCGCGGGCAATGCCAATGCCGTGCTGCCCTATCCGTCCGCCGGCCTTACCTTCCCGGCGGGTATCGGCACGGTCGACGACGCATATTACGATGCGGCCGGCGTGCGCCGCGACTGGCTGGGCGGGATCACCTTCGATGCGAAGTTGACCGACATGCTGTCGATCGTGTCGACCAGCTACGGGCACAAGAACAAGGGCCAGGGTTCGTGGATCACACCCTATGTCGGTTCGCCGGCGGGTGTAGCGGACGGGAACGGCGGTACGCTGTCGGCCGCCTCGCCGCTGTCGTTCCGTACCACCGAATACGCCATCCGCCGTGCCGGTAACCTGACCAGCGTGGCGCTCGACACGGGGGCGAACCGGCTGGAAGTGGGCGGCTGGTACGAAACCAACACCTTCGACCAGGCGCGCCGCTTCTACGGCATGACCAGCGCCGCGACGCCCAACCGCAACGTGCGCGATTTCCAGAACAATCCGTTCTTCACCCAGTGGAACGGGAAGTACGATACCGAGACGATCCAGTACCATGTCGCCGACACGCTGACGCTCGATCGGCTGACGCTGAGCGGCGGGTGGAAGGGGATGCAGGTCCGCAACCAGGCGACGCTGCGCACCGGATCGCTGGTGTCGGGCCGCATCCAGTCGCGCGACTGGTTCCTGCCGCAGGTGGGCGCGGTGTTCCACCTGGGCGGCGGCGCCGAAGTGTTCGCCAGCTATACCGAGAACATGCGCGCCTTCGTCTCCTCGGCCACGACCGGGCCGTTCGCGACGACCCAGGCCGGGTTCGACGGCATCCGCAACACGCTGAAGCCGGAAACGTCGAAGACCGGCGAAGGCGGCGTTCGCCTGCGCAGCGGCGGGCTGCAGCTGTCGGCGGCAGGCTATTACATCCACTTCGCCGATCGCCTGCTGACCTTCTCCAACGGATCGGGCATCCAGGGCAATCCGCCGACGCTCAACAATGCCGGCGACGTCGAAAGCTATGGCGCGGAAGTGTCGGCCTTCTACCGCGTCATGCGTCCGCTGACGCTGTTCGCCAGCTATTCGTACAACAAGGCGACGTACCAGGACAACGTCGTCGACGCTGCGGGCACGATCCTGACCGCGACCAAGGGCAAGACCGTGGTCGACACGCCGGAGCATATGGCCAAGGGCGAGATCGTCTATGACGACAGCCGCGTCTTCGGCCGCGTCGGCGCGGACTATATGTCGAAGCGGTACTTCACCTACCTCAACGACCAGTCGGTCGACGGGCGCGTGCTGGTCGACGCCAGCATCGGTTTCCGCTTCGGCGACGGCTTCGGCTTCTTCCGCGGCTTCGCGATCGAGGGCAGCGTGACCAACCTGACCGACGAACAGTATATCTCGACCATCGGCACCAACGGCTACACCGCCAGCGGCGACAACCAGACGCTGCTGACCGGCGCGCCGCGCCAGTGGTTCGTGACGCTGCGTCGCGGCTTCTAAGCTAACGATCGCGCGGGAGGGGGCGGCACCTGCCCCCTCCCGCCGACCGGATCACGGCTTGGCCGCGCGCTTCGCCGCCGCGCCGCCGTCGCCCAGATTGGCGCGCGCCCAGCGCGCCTCGTCGATGACATAGTGGCGGATCGCCTGCGCCTGCTCCGGTGTCATCACCCGCGCGAAGCTGACCATCCCGCGGTCCTTCAGCGCGCCGTCGATCAGGATCGACTTCCACGTCTCCGCGTCGGACAGCACGGGCGCGTTCTGCAGGTTGGGCAGCACTCCGCCGCCCATCGCGCTGGCGCCGTGGCACACCTGGCAGTAACGGCCGAACAGCAATTTGCCCTGCGCCACCTGCTCGGGCGGCGCCTTCTCATCGGGCAGCGGCACCGGCGCGGCGGGTGTCGCCCCCGGCGACGGCGGCAACACCGCCTTGCCGCCCAGCGCGAACACCAGCAGCCGCGGATTATTGGGCACGTCGCGCGCCTTGCCGATCGCATAGCCGATCGACAGCGGCAGCGCGCCGCCGCGCCCGGCCAGCACCGCGACATATTGCTTGCCCTTGACCATATAGGTCGCCGCGCCCGCCATGATCCCGGTGCCCGCCGGGAAAGCGAATAGCTGCTTGCCGGTATCGGCGGCATAGGCACGGAATTCGCCCAGCGACGTGCCTTGGAACACCAGATTGCCCGCGGTCGCCATCGTCCCGCCGTTCCATGACGTCGGGTAATCGACCTTCCACCGCGGCTTGTTGGCGACCGGATCCCACGCCACCAGCGATCCGGTGGCGCTGGCGATCGCGCCCTTCACCGCGGCGGCATCGCGCGGGTACATGGCATTGCCCAGGTCCTGCCCGACGTTGAACCCGATGGGCTTGCGCTGGTCGAGCGGCGAAGACGGGTTGAGATAGGCCGCGCCCACCGTCTGAGCGGGGATGTACGCCAGCCCGGTCTGCGGCGAAAAGGCCATGGGCTGCCAGTTGTGCGCCGCGATCGCCGAAGGCACCGCCAGGAACGGCTTGCCGGTGCGATAGTAACGCGACGCCGGATTCTCGATCGGACGCCCGGTCTTCAGATCGTATCCGCTTGCCCAGTTGACGCCGGGAATGAACTGCCCGGCGTTGATGAGCCGCCCGTTGGTGCGATCGACGACATAGAAGAAGCCGTTCTTCGGCGCCTGCATCAGCACCTTGCGCGGCTGCCCCCCGATCGTCAGCGTCGCCAGCACGATCGGCTGGGTGGCGGTGAAGTCCCAGGTTTCGGCCGGAGTCTCCTGATAATGCCACAGATATTGCCCGGTTTCCGGCTTCAGCGCGACGATCGAGGACAGGAACAGATTGTCCCCCTGCCCTTCGCTGCGCAGCCCGTGGTTCCATGGGCTGCCGTTGCCGACGCCCAGGTACAGCTGGTCCAGTTCCGCATCATAGACGATCGAATCCCACACCGTCCCGCCGCCACCGGACTGTTTCCACTGGCCGTTCGCGGACCAGGTCGGCGCCACCTTCGCCATCGCCGCGTCGGATGCGGCGCCGTCCTTCGCCCCCGTGGGGTTGGGGACGGTGTAGAAGCGCCATTTCTGCGCGCCCGTCGCCACGTCATAGGCGGTGACATAGCCGCGCACGCCGAACTCCGCGCCGCCATTGCCGATCAGCACCATGTCCTTCACCACGCGCGGCGCGCCAGTGATCGTATAGGGCTTGCCGTTGTCGGTGGTCTGCACCGACCAATTGGGGGTGCCGGTTTCGGCGTTGAGCGCGATCAGCCGCCCATCCAGCGTGCCGACGAACAACTGCCCCTTCCACGCCGCCACGCCGCGATTGACGACGTCGCAGCACGCCTGCACGCCCTTCTGCGGATCGACCTTCGGGTCATATTCCCACAATTTCGCGCCGGTGGCCGCGTCATAGGCAAACACCTTCGACCACGGGCCGGTGACGAACAGCTTGCCATCGACCACCACCGGGGTCGCCTCCTGCCCGCGCGCATCGGGCATATCGGCATACCACGCCAGCCCCAGCTGGCCGACATTGCCGGCGTTGACCTGTTTCAGCGGGGAAAAGCGCTGTTCCTGGTAATTGAACCCGGTCATCGCCCAGTCGCTGCCGTCGCCGCCGGTGGTCAGCAGCGCGGCATCCACCTTCCCCACGCCGCTGGTCGCGGCGGCGGCCGGCGCCCCGGCCTCTCGCTGGCCGCTGCCGCAGCCCGCCAGGATCGTCATGGCCAGCAGCGGCCCCACGCATCTGCGCATCCTCATCCTCTCCCCATGCGCCGTCGTTGCGGTCGCCTGATGAGACTGACTTAGATCGCCGGCGAAGGGAAGGGCTTTGGGAGCCCCATGCGCTAGTATCTCCCGCCGCGGCGATGATAGACCTGCGGCCATGGCGCACGGTCATCATCATCACGGGCACTCCCATGGACACGGGCACGGGCACGGGCACGGGCATTCGCACGGCCACGACCACGCGCATCATCCCCCGCCCGAACGCTGGGACCGCGCCTTCGCGATCGGCATCGCGCTCAACCTGGTCTATGTCGTGGCAGAGGGGGTGGCCGGCTTCGTGCTGGGATCGGTCGCGCTGCTGGCCGACGCGGGGCACAACCTGTCCGACGTGCTGGGGCTGGCAATCGCCTGGGGCGGTGCGGCGCTGGCGCGCAGCGCGCCGTCGAAGCGGTTCACGTACGGGCTGAAGGGATCGACGATCCTGGCGGCGCTGGCCAATGCGCTGCTGCTGCTCGTGGCGATCGGCGCGATCGCGATGGAGGCGATCCAGCGGCTGGGCGATCCCGCGCCGGTACGGGGGCTGGACGTCGCGCTGGTCGCGGGCCTCGGCATCGCGGTCAACGCCGTCACCGCGTGGCTGTTCGCGCGCGGACGCAAGGGCGACGTCAACATCCGCGGGGCGTATCTACACATGCTGTCCGACGCGGTGGTCTCTGCCGGAGTGGTCGCAGCGGGCATCGCGATCTGGGCGACCGGGGCGGCATGGCTGGACCCGATGGTCAGCCTGGTGATCGCGGCGCTGATCTTCTGGCAGACCTGGGGGCTGCTGCGCGAAACGGTGGAGATGGCGCTGGCGGCGGTGCCGCGCGGCATCGACTATGACGGCGTGCACGACGCGCTGGCGGCGCTGCCGGGTGTTACCGCCGTCCATGATCTGCACATCTGGCCGATGTCAACGACCGAGCCGGGGATGACCGCGCACCTGCTGATCCCCGGCGGGCATCCGGGCGATGCGTTCCTGGGCGAAACGCAGGAAATGCTCCACCGCCGCTTCGGCATCGGCCATGCCACGATCCAGATCGAGACCGGCGATCATGACGCCGACTGCAAGCTGGCCGATCCGGCGCGGGTATAACCGCGCCCGGTCAGTAGGCGCGGGCGACCGCGAACTCCACCGCCTCGACCATCGCATCCTTCGCCGCGCCGTCTTCGAACGCCGCCAGCGCGTCGATCGCCTGCTGCCCGTAGTGGCGCGCGCGAGCGAACGTGTCCTCGACCGCGCGCGTGCGGCGGACCAGATCGACGGCGTGCGCGAAATCGGTATCGCCCGACCGGCGCCCCTCCACCGCATCGCGCCAGAACAGGCGGTCCTCCTCGTCCCCGCGGGCATAGGCCAGGATCACCGGCAGGGTCATCTTGCCTTCGCGGAAATCGTCGCCGGCATCCTTGCCCATCGTGCCCGCGTCGCTGGTATAGTCGATCGCATCGTCGACCAGCTGGAACGCCACGCCCAGGTTGCGGCCATAGGCGTCGAGCGGCGCCTCGTCCGCGGGACGGTCCGCCACCACCGCCGCGACCCGGCACGCCGCCGCGAACAGCGCCGCTGTCTTCGCGCCGATGATGTCGAGATAGCGTTCCTCGGCCAGGTCGACGCGCCGGACGGCGGTCAGCTGGTTCACCTCGCCCTCCGCGATGACCGCCGAGGCGTTCGACAATATCTCCAGCGCGCGCAGGCTGCCACCCTCGACCATCAGCTCGAACGAGCGCGAGAACAGGAAATCGCCGACCAGCACGCTGGCGGGATTGCCCCAGATGATGTTGGCGGTACGCCGCCCGCGGCGCAGGTCCGATCCGTCGACCACGTCGTCGTGGAGCAGGGTGGCAGTATGGATGAATTCCACCGCCGCGGCGAGCAGGTGGTGGCGATCGCCGTCATAGCCCAGCAGCCGCGCGCTGGCGAGCGTCAGCATCGGGCGCAGCCGCTTTCCCCCGCCGGCAATCAGGTGCCCCGCCAGTTCGGGAATCAGCGGGATCTCGGACCGCATCCGGTCCACGATCACGTCATTGACCGAATCCATATCGCGCGCGACCAACCCGATCATCGGGTCGAGCGAGGGCGCGTGGCCGGCGAAGCGGTGAAGGGTGACGCTCATCTGCCCTGCCCTTACGGTCGAGGCGGCGCGCAAGGCAAGCGCGGGCTTGCCCATCTCCGCCGGTCGCCGCATGGAAGCGCCCGTTGGCCGATGACGGGGAAGAGGCGCGGATGACGGACGAGGTGCTGAAACGGTACCGCAAGAGCATCGACAATATCGATGCCGCGCTGGTGTGCCTGCTGGCGGAACGGTTCAAGGTGACGCAGGCGGTTGGCGCGTACAAGGCGACCGCCAACCTGCCCCCCGCAGATCCGGGGCGTGAGGAAGCACAGATCGCCCGGCTGCGCGCACTGAGCGAGGAAGCCGAGCTGGACCCGGAATTCTCCGAGAAATTCCTGCGCTTCATTATCGACGAGGTGATTCGCCACCACGAAGCGGCGGCGCGGGGATAGCGCCCGGTCGTTCGATGGTCTGGCGGACATTGGTGCCCTACCCACGTCTTCAGACCTCTGCGCGATTCGCTCGGCCCGCCTTGCAATACGCGTCACCCCGGACCTGTTCCGGGGTCCACCGATCCGCAATATCATAACCTTATGGGTTTGCGGCACAGTGGATGCCGGACAGGTCCGGCATGACGGCTCAAGGCGTCAGCGACGCCCCCTACCGCGGCAGGCGTGCGATCACCGCGTCATACTCGCGCATCGTCTCCTCGAAGATCTGCGCAACCGGCGTGACCGAATCGATCCGCCCCGCGACCTGCCCGGTCAGCGCGACGCCAGCCTCCAGGTCGCCGCCGAAATAGACCGCCTGCGTGTCCGCGAACTCAGCAAAGATGCCGCCGGGGGCACCCTCCTTCTCGATCCGCGTCGTGCGCTCGGTGCGCAGCGCGCGCAGGGCCGGGCCGGGCCCGGCGCGGTTCAGGAACACCGTGTCGGTCGCGTCAGCGGACAGGATCGCCTGTTTCCAGTTGTGGTGCACCGGGCATTCGGTGGCGGTCAGCATCCGCGTGCCCATCACCACGCCCTCCGCGCCCAGCGCGAAGGCGGCGGCCATGCTGCGCCCGTCGACGATCCCGCCGGCCGCGACCACCGGCACGTCGACCGCGGCGACCACCTGCGGCACCAGCACCATCGTCGACACGTCCTTGGCGTTCTTGAACCCGCCGCCCTCGCCGCCCTCCACGATCAGCCCGTCGACGCCCGCCTCGACCGCGCGCAGCGCACCCGCCAGGTTGGGGACGACGTGGAAGACGGTCAGTCCCGCATCCTTGAGCATCGCGGTATATTTCATCGGATCGCCGGCGGAGGTGGTGACGAACCGCACCCCCTGGTCGATCACGAACTGCACGATCGACGGATCGCGCACGAACGCCTGCGCCACGTTCACCCCGAACGGCTTGTCGGTCAGCGCGCGCATCCTGACGATCTCGGCGCGCACCGCGTCCAGTTCTCCGGACGATGTCTCGATGATCCCCATCCCCCCCGCGTTCGACACCGCGGAGGACAGCTGCGACCGGGCGATCCAGCCCATCGCCGCCTGGATGATCGGCTTTTCGATGCCCAGCATCTCGGTCACGCGCGTCTTCATGCGAACAGCTCCTTCAGGAAATCGCGCATCGCCTGCCAGCTGCGGCGGTCGGCGCGCGGTTCATAGGCGACACCGGGCATCGTCGAATCGCGACGGCTTTCGTCGGTGAAGGCGTGCCCGGCATGGCCATAGGCGTGCAGCTGCCAGTCGGCGCGCGCCGCGGTCAGCTCCTGTGCCAGCGCCACCGTCACCTCGGGCGGGCCGAGCGGATCGTCCCAGCCGTGACAGACCAGCAGCTTCATCGCGATCGGATCGACACTGGCATAGTCCGGCCGGTCGTAGACACCGTGGAAGCTGACGCCGCCCAGCGTGTCCAGCCCGGCGCGCGCCATGTCGAGCACGCACTTGCCGCCGAAGCAGAAACCGACCGCCGCGGTCTTGCCGGCATCGACCTCCCCCTGCCCCTTCAGCGTGGCGAGGCTGGCGGCCAGCCGGTCGCGCAGCAGCGCGCGGTCGGCGTTCAGCTCGTTCATGTAGCGCGCCATGTCCGGCCCCGGCTGCGCGCGCCGCCCCTGGCCGAACACGTCGCAGGCCAGCGCGGCATAGCCGAGCGCGGCGAGATCCTCGGCCTTGCGATTGTCGGCTTCCTTCTGCCCCAGAACGTTGGGAATCACCAGGATGCCGGGTCGCGGCGCGCTGTCGGCGTCGTCCCAGGCGAACACGCCCTCGAACGGGCCGCCCGGCCCGTCATATACGATCGTGCGGCGCTGTACCGTCACTCGTCCTCTCCCGCCCGCCTGCGCGGCTTGTCTGCGCGTGCTCTTTCGCTAGACGGGGCGACGAAGGGGGGCAAGCGAATGCAGGTACGTATCGACGATCCGCACAACCCCGCAGTGGCGCCGCTGCTGGCGGAGCATGTCGCGGACCAGCATGGCAATACGCCGGCCGGCTTCGCCTTCGCGCTGGGTGCGGAGGGTCTTTCCGCGCCCGACGTCACCTTCTTCTCGGTCTGGGACAGTGGGACGCTGGCCGGGATCGGCGCGCTGAAACAGCTCGACGCCGCCAGCGGTGAGGTAAAGTCGATGCGCAGCACCGCCGCCGCGCGCGGGCGCGGCGCGGGCCATGCCGCGCTCACCCACATCATCGCCACCGCCCGCGCGCGCGGCTACACGCGCCTGTTCCTCGAAACCGGCACCACACCCGCCTATGACGCGGCGCTGGCGCTGTACCGGCGCGCCGGCTTCGTTCCCTGCGCACCGTTCGGCGATTACGCCGCCAGCCCGCACAACCAGTTCTTCACGCTCGACCTAGGGGAAAATTGATGCCCACGCTCGTCCTGATCCGCCACGGCCAGTCCGCCTGGAACCTCGAAAACCGCTTCACCGGCTGGTGGGACGTCGACGTCACCGAAAAGGGCGCGGCCGAGGCACGTGCCGCGGGCGAGCTGATGGCGGCGAAGGGGCTGGACTTCGACCAGACCTTCACCAGCCTGCAGACGCGGGCGATCAAGACGCTGAACCTTGCGCTGGAGGCGATGGGGCGGCTGTGGCTGCCGGTCGAGAAGGACTGGCGCCTCAACGAACGGCACTACGGCGGACTGACCGGGCTGGACAAGGCGCAGACCGCGGCGAAGCATGGCGACGAACAGGTGCACATCTGGCGCCGCAGCTTCGACGTGCCGCCGCCCCCGATCGAGGCGGGCAGCGAGTTCGACCTGTCGGGCGACCGCCGCTACGCCGGGATCGCGGTCCCCGCCACGGAAAGCCTGAAGGACACGATCGCGCGCGTGCTGCCCTATTGGGAAGGACGCATCGCCCCCGCGCTGAAGGACGGGCAGCGCGTGCTGATCTCCGCGCACGGCAATTCGCTGCGCGCGCTGGTGAAGCATCTGTCGCACATCTCCGACGACGAGATCACCGGGCTGGAAATCCCCACCGGCCAGCCGATCGTCTACGAACTGGACGCGCAGCTGAACGCGACCGACCGCTATTACCTGAACGAGCGGTAATCCGCGGCGGCTGCGCCTACCCGGCCATCGGCAGGCGCAGCCGCACCAGCAGCCCGCCCAGATCCTCGCTCTCCTCCAGCGTGACCGTTCCGTCGTAGATTTCCGCGACGTCGCGCACGATCGCGAGGCCCAGGCCCGTGCCCGGCTTGCCGGTGTCGAGCCGCACCCCGCGGTCGAAGATGCGGATACGATCCGCCTCGGGGATGCCCATGCCGTCGTCCTCGACCATGATCTCGACGAAGCCGGCCTGCGCCGCAACGGTCACGAACACGCTGCCGCCGCCGTATTTGGCGGCATTCTCGACCAGATTGCCCATGATCTCGTCCAGATCCTGCCGCTCGATATGCGCGACCAGATCCTTCGGCCCGTCCATGTCGACGCGAACATGCGGGTACAGGCGACGGACCGCGCGCTCGACCGATTCGACGCTGGGCCACACCTGCGCGCGGCTGTGCGCGGAGCCACGCCGGCCGACCGCGCGTGCGCGTGCCAGATGGTGGTCGACCTGCCGCCGCATCGTCCGCGCCTCGCGCACCACGGTATCGGCCAGATCGTCCGACTGCGCGGTGGCGGCGTTCATGATGACGGTCAGCGGGGTCTTGAGCGCATGGGCCAGGTTTCCGGCATGGCGGCGCGCCTCCTCGGCCTGCGTTTCGTTGTGCGCGACCAGCGCGTTCAGTTCCTCGACCAGCGGCAGCACTTCCAGCGGCATGTCGCCGGCGATCTGGTTCGAACGGCCAGCGCGCATTTTCGCGATCTCCAGCCGCACCTTGCGCAGCGGCCACAGGCCGTAGAAGGTCTGGAGCGCGGCCAGGATGATGAGGCCGACGCCCAGCAGCACGAAGCTGCGCACCAGCGTCCGCCGCAATATCGTGATCTGCGCATCCAGCGCCTCGCGGCTGGCCGCCACCTGGAACCGCCATCGCACCGGCGATCCCGGCAGCTTCACGTCGCGCTCGACGATGCGCAGCTTCTCGTCGCCGAACTGCTTGCTGTCGTAGATGTGGACGCCTCGGTCGTCGTGCTGCACGCCATAGGCGATCTGCCGGTCCCACAGCGAGCGCGAGGGGAACACCTCATGCCCCGGCGCGGAAACCTGCCAGTAGAGGCCAGAATACGGCTCCAGGAACCGCTGGTCGGCGGGTTCGCGGTTGAACGTCACCTCCCCTGCGGTGTCGATCTCGGCGGACACCAGCAGCGAGCGCAGCACATATTCCAGCTGGTCGTCGGCATTGGTCGTCACCGCCGCCACCAGCACGCGGTCGAGCGCGAACCCGCCCGCGCCCAGCAGGACGGAGATCCACAGCGCCGCGATCAGGATCATGCGCCGCGACAGCGAGCCGCGCGCGCGCAGCCCCAGCGGCTCGATCGCGCCCGAATCGGTCACGGCGTCAGGCGTCCGGATCTTCCAGGCTGTAGCCAAGCCCGCGGATGGTGGTGATGACGTCCTGACCCAGCTTCTTGCGGATGCGCGTCACGAAAACCTCGATCGTGTTCGAATCGCGATCGAAATCCTGATCGTAGATATGCTCGATCAACTCGGTGCGGCTCACCACCTTGCCCTTGTGATGGAGCAGGTAGCTAAGCAATTTATACTCCTGCGCGGTCAGCTTCACCGGCTCGCCCGCGCGGGTGACCTTGCCCGATCGCGTGTCCAGCCGCACGTCGCCCGCGGTCAGTTCGGACGAGGCATTGCCCGATGCACGGCGGATCAGCGCGCGCAGCCGGGCGATCAGCTCCTCGGTCTGGAACGGCTTGGCGACGTAATCGTCGGCGCCCGCGTCCAGTCCGGCGACCTTGTCGGACCAGCTGTCGCGCGCGGTCAGCACCAGCACGGGGGTCGTCTTCCCTTCCTTGCGCCAGCGGTCGAGCACGGTCAGCCCGTCGATCTCCGGCAGGCCGAGGTCGAGGACGATCGCATCGTAGTTCTCGGTCGAACCGAGGAAATGCCCCTCCTCGCCATCGGTGGCCAGGTCGATGGCGTAGCCGGCGCCCTCCAGCGTGGATTTCAGCTGCTGGCCGAGGTTCGGCTCGTCCTCGACGATGAGCACGCGCATGTGGGTCTCCCTGTTCCTGATATCGTCAATGGCCGGTACGGCCGATCACCTGCCCGGTCCGCCCGTCCACGTCGACCCAGATGACGCTGCCGTCGCGCAGGAACTTGAGCGTGTACACCCCGCTCGGCATCTCCAGATCGACGCCGATATATTGCGCGCCCTTCATCGTCGGCACGACGCGGCGCTCGATCTCCGGCAGTGGCAGGATGCGGCCGTCGCGCGTCGCCTGCCGCGCGGCCAGCCCGTCGTGCGCCTGTTCGCCGGGCACGGCCAGCGCAGGCGCGGCAAGCACCGGGAGCAGGACGGCCGGGCCGGTCGAAAGGAGGCGAAGCAGCATTCTCACCTTTGCTGGCATAGCGGGAAGGGATTGAACAGCCTGTGAATGGCGGTGTCAGCCGCCGGCAACCTGACCATGCAACTTGCCGCCACCGACCCGGTTCCCTAGGTGCGCGCCATGGCTGCACCGATATTGGCATATGAGGATCTGGGGCTGGTCCAGGGCGCGGGCTGGCTGTTCCGCCACCTCGACCTGTTCGTCGGCGCGCGCGACCGGCTGGCGCTGATCGGGCGCAACGGCGCGGGCAAATCGACGCTGCTGAAGCTGATCGCCGGCGCGATCGACGCCGATGAGGGGCGGCGCACGATCGTGCCCGGCACCAAGGTGGTGATGCTGGAGCAGGACCCCGACGTCGCCGGCTTCGCCACGCTGGAGGAATATGTGCTGAACGGCGCGGGTGCGCCCGCCGCCTATGAGGCCGCGGCGATCGCCGACCAGCTGGGCATCGACCTGTCGCGGGAGGCGGCGACCGCGTCGGGGGGGGAGCGGCGCCGCGCGGCGATCGTCCGCGCGCTGGCGATGGACCCGGACGTGCTGCTGCTGGACGAGCCGACCAACCACCTCGACATCGCCGCGATCGAATGGCTGGAGGACTGGCTGAAGCGGTTCACCGGCGCGTTCGTGGTCATCAGCCACGACCGCACCTTCCTGACGCGGCTGACGCGCCAGACCCTGTGGCTTGACCGCGGGCTGCTGCGCCGCGCCGAGGTCGGCTTCGGCGGGTTCGATGCCTGGACCGAGCAGGTCTATGCCGAGGAGGAGCGCAATGCCGCGCGGCTCGATGCCAAGCTGAAGATCGAGGAGCATTGGCTGCAACGCGGCGTCACCGGGCGGCGACGGCGCAACCAGGGGCGGCTGGCCAAGCTGAAGGAGATGCGCGCCACGCGCGCCGCGATGATCGGGCCGCAGGGCGCCGCCGCGTTGCAGGTCGCCGCGGACGACGTGAAGACCAAGGTGGTGATCGACGTCGAGCATGTCACGAAGAGCTACGGCGATCGCACGATCATCCGCGACCTGACGTTGCGCGTCGCGCGCGGCGACCGGATCGGCATCGTCGGGCGCAACGGCGCAGGCAAGACGACGCTGCTGCGCCTGCTGACCGGAGAGCTGGCGCCGGACAGCGGCACGGTGAAGCGCGCCAGGACGCTGGACGGGATCGTCATCGACCAGCAGCGCAGCCTGATGGCGCCGCAGAAGACGGTGCGCGACGTGCTGGCCGACGGCGGCGAGTGGATCGACGTACTGGGCACGCGCAAGCACCTGCACGGCTATCTCAAGGAATTTCTGTTCGATCCGTCGCTGGCGGAGGCGAAGGTGGGAACGCTGTCCGGCGGCGAACGCTCGCGGCTGCTGCTGGCGCGGGAGTTCGCGCGCGAATCGAACCTGCTGGTGCTGGACGAGCCGACCAACGACCTCGACCTCGAAACGCTCGATTTGTTGCAGGAGGTGATCGCCGATTACGGCGGCACCGTGCTGATCGTCAGCCACGATCGCGACTTCCTCGATCGCACCGTGACGGTGACGCTCGGCCTCGACGGGTCGGGGACGGTCGATGTCGTCGCGGGCGGTTACGAGGATTGGGAGGCCAAGCGCCAGCGTCGCCCGGACGCGCGCAGGCCCGCGGCGACGAAGCCGACCGCCGCGCCCCCGCCCGCCGCCCCGACGCGCGTCAAGCTGAGCTTCAAGGACCAGCGCGACTACGACCTGCTGCCCGCGCGGATCGAGGCGATCGACCGCGACGTCGCCGCGCGCGAGGAACGGCTGGCCGACCCCGCGCTCTACACCCGCGATCCGGCGGCGTTCGACCGGCTGACGAAGGAAATCGCCGCGCTGCGCGACGAGAAGGACACGGCGGAGATGCGCTGGCTGGAACTGGCCGAACGGGTCGAGGGAGCGGGCTGACCCCGCCCCGCCCCAGCCTTGCCGCGCCCGCCACTCTTCCCCCCCGCCGGCCGCGTCGCGATTGTCATCATGCCGCAACCGCCGTTCGCCACAGCCGATACGTCCAGGGGGGCTTATGGCGGGCGCGACACCCACGACGATCGAATGGCTGGCGACGCACATCCTGCCGCACGAGGCGGGGGTGCGGCGGTGGCTGATTGCGGGCGGCGCCTCCCCTGACGAGGCGGACGACCTGATTCATGACGCCTACTGCCGGCTCGGCGAGCTGTCCTCGGTCGACCATATCGACGCGCCGCGCGCCTATTTCGTGCGCATCGTCCAGAACCTGCGCCGCGAATCGTTCCGCCGGCAGAAGGTGGTGCGGTTCGACATGCTGACGGAAACGCACGCGTCGTCCATCATTGACGAGCGCGCGGATCCCGAACGCGCCGCGGATGCCCGGCGGCAATTGTCGATGGTCGCCGCGGTGCTGGCGGGGTTGCCCGCGCGCTGCCGGGAGATTTTCCGGTTGCGGCGGGTGGAAGGTCTCTCGCAAAGGGAGATCGCGCAACGGATGGGCGTCAGCGAAGGTGTGGTCGAGAATGATGCGGCAAAGGCGGTCCGTCATCTCATGTCGGCGATGCGCGCCGATGGTGAGACGCTAGCCGGTGGAACGGCCACCCGCCGACGCGCGTGACGAACGCGATGCCCGCGCCGCCGAATGGGCGGCGCAGCTGGCGACCGGCCCCTTGCCGGCGGCGCGTGAGGCGGAACTGCGCGCCTGGCTCGACACCGATACGCGCCATCGCGGTGCGCTGATCCGCGCGCAGGCGGCGCTCGCCGCGCTGGCGCAGTCGCCGGCGCAGGCGGTCGCGGCGGCGCCGCCGCGCCGCACGCTCGGCCGCCGCGCGCTGCTGGCCGGGGGGGCGGCCTGCGCGCTGGCGGGGCTGGGGCTGGCGCTGCGCCCCGCCCCATCGCTGGCCACCGGCATCGGCGAGATCCGCCAGACCCCGCTCGACGACGGGTCCAGCGTCGTGCTGGACACCGCCACCTGCGTCACGCCGCGCTTCTCCGCCGCCGCGCGCGACATCCGGCTGGATCGCGGGCGCGCGCTGTTCCGCGTCGCGCACGATCCCGCGCGCCCGTTCGTCGTCGAGGCGGCGGGCATCCGCATCCGCGCGGTCGGGACCGCCTTCTCGGTCGCGCAGGACGACGACGTCGAGGTGCTGGTGACCGAGGGCGTGGTGGAGGTGACCGGCGCGCTGCGCCCCGCCCGGCTGCGCGCGGGCGAGCGCGGGCGCTTTCGTGTCGGCGATGCGGCAGCGACCGACCTTTTGTCGGCGGATGCGATGGCGCGCGCGCTCGACTGGCGCGACGGCCGGCTGGAATTGCAGGGACAGACGCTGGCCAGCGCGGTGGCCGCGATCAACCGCTACAACCGCCGCCCGATCGTCGTCGCCGACGCCGCGCTGGCGCGGCAGCCGCTGCACGGCGCGTTCCGCAACGACGATCCCGAAGGGTTCGCGCGCACCGTCGCGCTGGCGCTCGGCACCCGATCGCGCGTCGAAAACGACCGGATCGTCATCGGGCGATAAGGAAACCGCGCCGTCGATCGTCCTTGCCGGCGAAGGGGCGATCGCGCCCCGGCAAGGGGGCAAGATGCACAACCACTGGTTTCTCGGCGCCGCGACCGCGGCGCTCATGACGACGGCCGCGCCGGCCACGGCGCAGGTCGCGAATGTCGACATCCCGGCGCAGCCGGCCGCCGAGGCGGTCGCCACGCTGGCGCGGCAGGCGCACGTCCAGATCCTGGTGTCCGACACCGTCGCGCAGGGCCGCCGCGCCCAGCCGGTGCGCGGGCGCATGACGGTGACGCAGGCGCTCGACCGGATGCTCGCCGGGTCGGGGCTGGTCGCGCGCGCCGCGGGCACCGGCACCTGGGTGGTGGTGCGCGATGACGCCGCCGCGACCGTGCCGGCCGCCGACGCCGCGCCGGACACCGCCGATCACGGCACCGCCAGCGACATCGTCGTGACGGCGCAGCGGACCGCCGAGCCGCTGGCCAAGGTGCCGTCGAGCGTCGTCGCGCTGTCGCGTACCCGCATGGACCAGCTGGGCGTGCGCGACTTCGCCGATATCGCGCAGCTGACGCCGGGCGTACGCCTGCGCCCCGAGATCAACCAGATCGCGATTCGCGGCCTGTCCTCCAATGCCGGCGCGGCGACGACCGGCGTGTATCTGGACGAAACGCCGATCCAGGTGCGCACCTTCGGCGAAGGCGCGGCGGCGGCGCTGCCGCTGGTGTTCGACCTCGACCGGGTGGAGGTATTGCGCGGGCCGCAGGGCACGCTGTTCGGCGCCGGATCGATGGGCGGGACGGTGCGCTACATCACCCCGCAGCCGTCGCTGACGCAGACCGATGTCTACGCGCGCGGCGAACTGGCGTTCACGCAGGGCGGCGCGCCGACCTGGGAAGCGGGAGCGGCGGTCGGCGTGCCGATCGTCGAAGGGCTGGCGGGGCTGCGCATCGCCACCGACTATCGCCGCGCCGGCGGCTGGGTCGACCGGTACAATCCCGACACGAATGCGCTGGTCGAGCGCAACGCCAATCACACGATGATCGCCAGCACGCGCGCGGCGCTGCGCGTCGAACCCGCGCCGGGGCTGTCGATCACTCCGGCGGTCTATTTCCAGCGGCGCGAGCGGGCAGACACCGACCAATATTGGGAATCGCGCTCCGATCCCGCGCAGCACCGCTACGTCAACGCCAATCCGGTGCCGCTCGCCAACCGCGACCGCTTCGTCCTGCCCAGCCTGGCGTTGCATTACGACGGCGCGGGCTTTTCGGTGACGTCGAACACCGCGTGGTTCGATCGCCACCAGACGCGCTATTACGACAACACGCTCTACAATTTCGCGGGGTATGAGGATTTCGCGGGCCAGTTGCTGACCGCCAATGGCCCCAATTACGCGATCCTGCCGCGCGGGCTGCACTCCGACGGCGTGGTGCGCAACACTCAGGCCAATTTCTCGCAGGAAGTGCGCGTCCAGTCGGCGAACCCGGCCGCGCGGGTGCAATGGCTGGTCGGCGGCTTCTATTCGAACAACCGCCAGCGCAACGTCGAAACGCTGATCGAACCGTCGCTGGAACAGTTCTTCCGCGCGATCTACGGCATCGGCGTGGTCGACACGCTGGGCATCCCGCTGCTGCCCGGCGGGATCAGCTACAGCGGCGATCGCCTGGAGCGCGAGCGGCAGGTCGCGGCGTTCGGCAACATCAACGTCGAGCCGATCGACGGCCTCCATGCGCAGGCGGGCATCCGCTGGTCGCAGATCCGGCTGGATAACGACAATGTCTTCACCGGCCCGTATATCGGCACGGCGCCGCGACGCGACGCGGGCCGCACGCGCGAACGCCCGGTCACCCCGCGCTTCGTGCTCAGCTACGACGGGGTACGCGACGTCAATTTCTACGCCAGCGTCGCCAAGGGCTATCGCGCCGGCGGGATCAACGCGCCGATCGGGCAACGCTGCCTGGCGCAACTGGCGGCGGCGGGGCGGCCGGTGCCGGATATCCCCTACACTTCGGACAGCGCCTGGTCCTACGAAGTCGGCGCGAAGGGGCGGCTGAAGGGGCTCAGCTTCGATGCCAGCGCGTTCCGCATCGACTGGTCGAACATCCAGCAGCGCGTGACGCTGGATCCGTGCGCGGTCACCTATACCGTCAATTCGGGGCAGGTCCGGTCGGAAGGGTTCGACCTGGCGGTCACCGCGCGCCCGGTGCAGGGCGTCACGCTCGACCTGTCGGTCGGCTATGTCGACGCGCGCTTCACGCAGCGGGTGTACGTCAACCGCGGCGCCACCTCCGGCGCGTTCGGCACCGACGCGGGCAATGCGCTGTTCCAAGCGGGCACCCCGTGGCAGGTGGTGGCGGGCGGCCGCTACGATTTCGACCTGGGTGGGCATGAGGCGTTCGTGCGCGGCAATTACGAGTTCAGCAGCCGCAACTTCCGCGAACGCTCCAGCCTCGATCCCGACACCGCCTTCTACAATCCGATCCTGGGCGACCGGCCGCCGACGCATTACGTGCGGATGCGCACCGGCATCACGTTCGACCAGGTGGAGGCGCAAGTGTTCGTCGACAATCTGTTCGACGCGCATCCCGCGCTGGAGCGGTTCAATTATGGCGGCCGCTCGCCGTTCTTCGTCAACAACAGCTTCCGCCCGCGCACCGTCGGGCTGACGCTGCTCTATCGCCAGCGGCCGTAACGTCGCCGCCGCCGCACCGCCGCGACCGGCGGCGGTGCGGCGGCGCGCGCCTATTTCGGCGTTTCGCGTTCGTACCGCGGCCAGTCCGCCAGCAGCGTATCGACCACCTTCGATCCGACGAGGTACAGGCTCTCCAGCGCGGCGGTCATGCCGGTATAGCCCTCGTTCTCGCGCAGCAGGTTGTCGGCGGCGGTGACGCCCGGCGGCGGCTGGTCGTAATTACTGCCCGCGCGCAGCACCATCACGCGGTCGCGGTCGGCGCGGCCGATCCGGTCCAGGTAATCGATCGCCTGGATCGTCCCCGTCTCCTCCATCGCGGAGGTGACATACTCGCCCTGCCCCTTCGTCCAGTAATGCGTCCAGTCGTTGGCCCAGCCGCTCAGCAGCGCGCCGTGCCAGAAGGTCATCGCCGCCAGCTGGTCGCCCTTCAGCACGAACGGCGCGCGCTGCGCATTGGGAAAGCCGGTGTAGCGCCGCCGCTCCGCCGCGATGCCGGGATCGTCGGGCAGCGTCATGTCGCGGGTCAGCGCATAGGCCCAGTCGCGCAAGCCCGCGTTCAGTTCGAACACCTCGCCCGATGGCGTCGGCGGCGGCGCAGGATCGTTGGGGCCGCGCCGGCCGCGCGGGAAATAGCCGGTCTTCCAGTCCTTCGGCATCTCGCGCGCGTCGATCTCATGCGCCAGATCGCCGTCGATCAGATAGCGCGCCCAGGCCGCCGACCCGATCGAGGCATCCTTGGGGTCGATCCCCGCGATGCCCGCCACCAGCCAATAGGCGCGCGACAGGTCCAGCCGCTGGTCCAGCCCCAGCGCCATGATCGCGGTCGCCGACTTGATCGATCCGACACCGGTCACCACCGACAGGATTTGGCTGTCGGGATTGTAGTACAGGTCGTGATAGCCCTGCGGGAACGGGATGCGCATCGTCAGGTGCCGGCGTTCCTTCCACAGCTGGAACTCGCCCGGCGCATCGCCGCTGTCCGCCCCGATCTCGAACATCGTCACGACGACGACGCGCACAGGCAACGGCGTGGCGCATGTCGCGCCCGGCGCGCAGTCGAGCGCCGCGGGCGTCGCCGCGACCACCGCGGCGGGGAGCATGCCCCCCGCCAGCATGAGGACGGCGGCGACGGCGCGGCGCACCCCGATCATCAGAACTTGTACACCAGCGAGCCCTGAACGCTGCGCGGGCGTTCGGGCAGGACGATCGTGCCGCCGAACAATTCGGTGAAGTTGGCGCGGAAATACTGCTTGTTCGTCACGTTCTTCACCACCACCCGGAACAGCCAGTTGTTGACCGTGTACGACGCGCCCAGATCGACCAGCGCATAGGCCGGCAGGCGCACCTTCTGCGACTGGCCGGAGAACACCGAGTCGACGCTCACCAGGCTGCCGGTCAGCGCGATGCCATTGTCGAACGAATAGCTGCCGGTCAGCGAATACAGGTTCTTCGGGATACCCTGCCGCCGCGACGCCTCGCGGTCGGGAATCGGCACCAGCCCGACCGGCTGCCCGCCCAGATACAGCGCCGGATTGCGCACGTTCACCAGATCCTCGATCCCGAAGAAGCTGAACAGCGATCCGGTTTCCAGCCCGGTCAGGTTGTAGACGTTGACGTGCGTATAGCCCGCCGACAGCAGCAGGTGCCGGTCGACCGCCCAGCGCGCCTCCGCCTCCACGCCGCGGGTTTCCACCGCCTGATTGGTGACGATCGCCTGCGCGTTGAAGTCGGTGCGCTTCTGTTTGTACACCGACACCGCGGCATACAGCTTGTCGTCCAGCAGGCTGGCCTTCACGCCGCCTTCGTACAGGCGCGACGCGCTGAACCAGTTGCCGCTGGCGACCCCGCCCGGCGCGATCTCCGCGCCCTGCCCGGCGATCAGCGTCGTCTGCTGCGCCGCGGTGGCATAGGGGATCAGCCCGAACGGCAGCTTGTACGATGCGCTGGCGGTCCACGACCAGCCGCCCTTGGTGCCGCGCGCGCTTTCCGGCGTACCGCCCTGGATCTTGGTCGGATCGTTGCGCGACACCGCGGTCACGCTGTCGTACCGCCCGCCCAGCGTCAGATCGAGGCCGAAGTTGAAGTCGAGGTCGGCCAGCGCCGCGATTGCGTAATTGGTGTAATGGCCAAGGACGTAATCGGTATAGTCCCGGCCCGATTCCGTCGCCAGCAACCGGTCCGACAGCGCAGTATACCCCTGCGTCAGGTCAACGCGGTGGAAGTATTCGTAGGTGAAGTCCTCACCATGCTTGAAGCTGGTGTAGCGGATCGACGGCGACAGCTGGAACGAGAATTTGCCCGCGCTGGTGGTGAACGCCTTCGATACGACGATCTTGTCCTCGATCACCCAGGAATCGTGGAATTGTGCGAATCCGTAGGTGTTCTCGTTCATGTTGTAATAGCCGTCGTAGAACAGCTGGTTCTTCACCTCCAGGTCGTTACCGGGGTTGAAGATGATGTCGAAATATCCCGTCTTCGCCTTGTTATCCAGCCGGTCGTTGCGCCCGGTCAGGACGTCGCGGCGGCTGAGCTTGGCGGTGCCGACATTGGTCAGCGCCAGATAGGGATAGCTCTGCTGGAAGCACGCGTCGGTGAAGGACGCGGCGAACGGCGACGGCGCGCTCACCGTGCCGGCCGCGCACCCGAACGTGCCGAACGGCGAGAACGCGCCGCGGGCGTCGAATTCGGCCGGCGAGATCTGCCCGTCGCCATTGGTGTCCAGCGGCTGCGCGCTGCCGGTGATGTAATTGCCGTTGTCGACCAGATCCTGCGTCAGCCGGTTCCAACCGCCGTTCTGCTGGCCCTTGAAATTATGGTACATGCCGCCGAATTCGATGCGGACGGTGTCGGTCACGTCATTGTCGAACGCGGCCTGCAGGATCGTCTGGCGCGTCGACATGTTGCGGTAATAGCTGCCCGAATCCTCGATCTCGGCATACAGGCTGTAACCGAATTCGGCCTTGCCGATCTTCGCCGGCCCGCGCAGGTTCGCGCTCAGGACGTTCCGGTCCCAGCTACCGCCGGTATAGGTGATCTCGCCCGCCGGCCGGTCCATCAGCGCCCCGCCCTTCACGCGCGCGGACTTCGGCACGAAGTTCATGTAGCCGCCGGTCTTCGACGGGCCGTAGATCGGCGAGGCGGGGCCTCGCACGATGTCGATCCGGTCCGACGCGCCGATCGGTGTCGGATAGTTGCCGGGGTTGTCGAGGCGGCGGACGCCGCGGAAATAGACCTCGCCCGGGGTGCCGCGAATGTCGAGCGCGCCGCCGACGCCGAAGAAGGAATTGGTGAAGGTCCCGGGCGCCTGCGCGACCAGATCGTAGATGTCGGTGATGCCGAACCGCTCGATCTGCTCCTTGCTGATCGTCGAGGCGGAGCGCGGCGTTTCGACCAGCGTCTTGTCGAACCCGAAGATCGAGCCGACGCCGTCGACCGGCAGCGCGTTGAGCGACCCGTTGACGACGATATCCTCGCCCGCCGGCTCCTCGCTGGCCTTCTCCTGCGCCTGCGCCTGCGCCACGCCCGTCATCGCCGAACACGACAACAGCCCGGCGATCGCGATCGACCAGCCACGCCCGCGCCGACCGCGCGCCATCCCCAATGCAATGCGATTCATGCTCTCACCCCCTGTGGCGGGCGACGCGCGACATCGCGTGCCCGGCCGTGTCCGACCCCGCCTCTCCCGCGTGACGATGTTATCGTTGTCGTCGGCAAGGACAGGAAGGATCGCCGGCCGCTACCGGTCGCGGCAGCCCCCGCCGCGCCGTTCGCCATGTGCCGGACGGTGCCCCCTTGCCCCGCCATGGTTGACGTAAGGCGGGATAACATTGCAATCAAACGCAATGAATTTCACGCATCGTTGCAAAAATTAGAGCGCCTATCATGCCCGCATTCTCGCGTTTCCTGCGCTATTTCCTCGCCGTGGGCCGCCTCGGCTCGATTCGCCGCGCGGCGGATGAACTCAACGTCTCCGCCTCGGCGATCGACCGGCAGATCCTGAACGTGGAGGCGGATCTGGGCATGCCGCTGTTCGAACGGCTGCCGACCGGGCTGCGGCTGACCGCCGCGGGGGAGATCATGATGGCGGCGGGCGGCCGCTGGCAGAAGAACATGGCCGACGTGCGCGCGCAGATGGAGGATCTGCGCGGGCTGAAGCGCGGGCATGTCGACATCGCGGTGATCGACGCGCTGGCCAAGGGGCATGTCCCCGCCGCGATCCAGTCGATCCAGACGCGCTATCCCGGCATCACCATCGGGGTGAAGGTGCTGAAGAACGATGCGGTGCGCGAGGCGATCGTGCGCGGCGAGGTGGACATGGGCATCCTGTTCGAACCCGAATCCTATCGCGATCTTCAGGTCCGCGCCTTCGTGGAGGTCGTGCTGGGGTTCCTGACGCCCAAGGGCCATCCGTTCGGCGACCGACGCGAGGTGCGCTTTTCGGCGTGCGACGGATCGCCGGTGATCCTGCCCGCCCGCCCATTGGCGGTGTGCGAACAGGTGGAGGTGCTCGCCGGCACCACCGGGATCGAGCTGCAACGCCGCGTCGAATCGGACAATATCCAGATGATCATCTCGCTTGTGCAACAGGGGCTGGGCATCGGCGTGCTCACCTCGCTGGACGTGATGACGGAGGTGCGCCGCGGGCTGCTGTCGTTCACCCGCATTGTCGATCCGGTGCTGCGCCCGATGACGCTGGCGCTGTGCACGGCCAGTTCGCGCACGCCGTCGCACGCCGCGGGAATGGTGCTGGGCGAGATCGAGGCCGGGTTCGCGCAACTCGCCTATCCCGCGTCACTGGGGGGATAGACGGGCAGACGTCGCAACCAGAACGTCGCCCCAGCGCAGGCTGGGGCCTTTCGCCATCGGCCGCGCACCCAGGGCGAGAGATCCCAGCTTTCGCTGGGATGACGTCAAATTCCCGCGCGGCTCACCGCCCCAGCCGCCCCACTTCGCGTTCGATCAACGCCTCCAGCCGCGCCGGGTCGATCGCCCGCACCACGGCGGCGGGCTGCTCGCCCAGCCCGGGGCGATACGCCGCATGCCACGACAGCAGGTCGCCGTAATTCGGGCCGAACATCGTGTCGTAGTCGACATACAATCGCTCCCGCGCGGTTACCACGCCGGGGTCGAGCCATACCGCGGCGGCGATTTCGTCCCACATCGGAAAGCCCGGCTCCATCCGCGCGACGAACCGCGCCACCTCCGGCGTCGCCGCCACGGCCAGCCGGTCGCGCAACGCGCGCGTGAGCTGCGTCGCGGTCGACGGATCGACCGGCACGACCGTGATCGCGCGCCACGGGCTGCGCGACACGATGCTGGCGGCCTCGGGGTCGAAGCGGATGTTGAACTCGCGCCGCGGCGTGTTGACGAACTCGCGCGCGAAATCGCGCGCCGACCGGTCGTCGCGCACCCGCTGCGGGTTCAGGCTGCCGCCCATATAGACCAGCTCGCGCGCCAGCCCGGCAAAGGCCGGGTCGAGGCGCTGCGCCAGCGCCAGGTTGGTCATCGGGCCGCCCTCGATGATCGTCACCTCGCCGGGGTAGCGGCGCACCATGCGGATCAGGAAGTTGGCCGCGATCTCGTCCGCCGGCTTCGTCGTGGGGTTGCCCCAGGGCAGGTCGACCGGATCGTCGGGGCGGCGATAGGGCGGCGTGCTCTGCACCGTGGGTTCGGCCCATGCCTTCATCCACGCGCCCTTCCACGTCAGCTTCCCGTACAGCGCCTCCCACCGCTCGGTCGCCGCCTCGCTGTTGACCAGCGGATAAGTGGCGCCCGGCACCACCGGCACGTCGCGACGCCCGACGATCTCCAGCCCGCGCAGCGCCTGCGCGGTGGCGCGGTTGACCCATACGTTGCCCGATACGGTGGTGATGCCCAGCACCTCCACATCCGGATCGGCCAGCAACATCATGTGCATCAGGCCGAAGCCTTCGTCGTCGATGATGACCTTGCGCTTCGCCTCGGCCGGCACCGCCGCCAGCAGCATCAGCAGCGCCGCGATCCAGCGTATCGTCATGGCGCCCCCACTCCCTTTTCCCTATTGGGACGCCGCCGCCGGGCAGGCCTCGCCCGGCGCCGCGCGCCGATAATGCCATTCCACCGCGCGCGGTTTTCCCGCGATCGTCCCCTCGATCCGGCCGGTCAGCCGATCGCCGTCGCGGCGGTAGATGACGCGCTGCGGGAAATCATGATCGCGTGCCTCGAACAACGCTTCACCGGTGGTGATCGACACCGCGGCGAAGGTGGCGGCCGGCTGCCCCTTCGGACTGGTGGCGAACACGATCCCCTCGGGCCGCGGCTCGATCCGCGCCAGCTCCCAGTCGGTGCGGGTGCCGCGGATCGACTTGCTGAACCCCAGCATCACCCCGCCGCGCGCATCGCTCCACGTCTCCATCGCCTCGCCGCGCGGAGTGCATTCCAGCCAGTGGCCCGTCATCCATGACAGGTCGTCCAGCGACCGCGGTGCAGGCGCCGCCGCGGTCGCCGCCAGCAGCACCGCACAGGCTGCCGCCGCGCGCTTCACGCCGCCGCCGCCATCATCGCATCGACCCGCGCGACATGCGCCGCGATCGCGTCGGGGGGCAGGAACGATCCGGTGAAGCTGTTGCGCGCCAGCGTCGCCAGCGCGTGCCGGTCCAGCCCGCGCGCCGCCGCGACCGCGCGGTAATTGTCGGCGACATAGCCGCCGAAATAGGCCGGATCGTCCGAATTGATCGTCGCGCGCAGCCCCTGCGCCAGCATCGCGTCGATCGGATGATCCTCGATCCGGTCGACCACGCACAATTTCAGGTTCGACAGCGGACAGACGGTCAGCGTCATCCCCTCGCGCGCCAGCCGCTCGACCAGCGCGGCGTCTTCCAGCGAGCGGTTGCCATGGTCGATCCGGTCGACCGCCAGCACGTCCAGCGCCTGGCGGACATATTCCGGCGGCCCTTCCTCGCCGGCATGCGCGACCAGCTTCAGCCCCCTGCCCCGCGCCGCGGCGAAGACGCGCGCGAACTTCTCCGGCGGGTGGCCGACCTCCGAGGAATCGAGGCCGACCGCGGTGATCCGCTCCAGCCACGGCGTCGCCTCCTCCAGGGTCGCGAACGCCTCTTCCTCCGACAAATGCCGCAGGAAGCTCATGATGAGCGCGCTGGTCATGCCGTGCCGCGCCTCCGCCTCGGCCATCGCGGACAGCAGCCCCTCGATCACCTCGGCGAAGGGGATGCCGCGCGCGGTGTGCGTCTGCGGATCGAACATGATCTCGGCATGGACGACGCCGTCCGCCGCCGCGCGGTCGAAATAGGCCACCGCGAGATCGTGGAAGTCCGCGCGCGTGCGCAGCACGTCCGCGCCGGCATAATAGATGTCGAGGAAATCCTGCAGGTTCGAAAAGGCATAGGCCGCGCGCACCTCCTCGACCGAGGCATAGGGGATGGCGACGCCGTTGCGCGCCGCCAGCGCGAACATCAGCTCCGGCTCCAGGCTGCCCTCGATATGCAGGTGAAGCTCGGCCTTGGGCAAAGCGGCGATGAAATCTTGGGTCATGACATGCTCCCGGCGCGGCGTCCGCGCAGATAGGTAGCGCGGATCGCCCGATCGTCGCCCAGTATCTGCAACGCGAACAGCCGTTCCGCCAGCGTCGCTCCGCGCGTGCGCCGCGCCATCAACGGCGTGGCGGCATCGTCCAGCACGACGAAATCGGCCTCCTGCCCCGGTTCCAGCGCACCGATCCGGTCCGACAGGTGCAGCATCGCCGCGCCCCCCGCGGTCGCCCAATAAAGCGCGCGGAAGGGGTCCAGCCGCACGTCGCGCGCCAGCGCCGCCTGATACGCCAGCCCGGCGGTATGCAGCATCGACAGCCCCGTCCCCGCGCCGACGTCGCTGCCCAGCGCCAGTTTGACGCCGAACCGGTCCGCCTGCGCCAGATCGAGGAAGCCCGATCCCAGGAACAGGTTCGAGCTGGGACAGGTCGCGATCCCCGCCCCCGTCGCCGACAACCGCGCGCACGACCGGTCGGTCAGGTGACAGCCATGCGCGAACACCGAGCGCGCGCCGACCAGCCCGAACCGGTCATAGACGTCGAGGTAATCCGCCGCGTCCGGGAAACGCCCCGCCACCGCCGCACATTCGCGCGGGTTTTCGGCCAGATGCGTGTGGAGCAGCACGTCCGGATGCGCCGCCAGCAACTCGCCCGCCGCCGCCATCTGCGCATCGGAGGAGGTCAGCGCGAAGCGCGGCGTCACCGCATAGCCCAGCCGCCCGCGCCCGCGCCACCGCGCGATCAGCGCCTCGCTCTCGCCGCGCGCCGTCGCGGGCGTATCGCGCAGGCCCTCCGGCCCCAGGTCCATCAGCACCTTGCCCGACACGATCCGCATGTCGCGGGCCAGCGCCGCCTCGAACAGCGCATCGACCGATCCTTCGTGGACGGTCGCGAACACCAATGCGCTGGTGGTGCCGTGGCGCAGCAGTTCGTCGAGGAACGCCGCCGCCACCGCATCGGCATGCGCGCGCTCGGCAAAGGCCTGTTCGGCGGGAAAGATATGGCGTTCCAGCCAGTCGAGCAGCTGTTCCCCGTGCGAGGCGATCCGGTCCAGCTGTGGATAATGAACATGCGCGTCGACGAAGCCGGGGACGATCAGCCCGTCCAGCCGCTCGGTCGGCACGGCGCCGAATCGCTCGGCCAGCGCATCATACGCCCCGCGCGCCACGACCACGCCGTCCTCGACCACCAGCAGCCCGTCCGGCTCGTACCGGACGGCAGCGGGATCGTCGCGCGGATCGCGCGCCACCGACAGCATCTCGCCCCGGAACGCCGTCAGCACGACGCACGCTCCAGCCGCAGCAATTGCGCCAGCGTGGCGATGGCGATCACGTCCGGTTCCTTGCCCGTCACGCCCTCCAAGCCGATCGGGCAGGTCAGCCGCGCGCGGGCGCCCTCCTCCACCCCGTCACGCTCCAGCCGCGCCAGGAAGCGCGCGCGCTTGGTCGCCGATCCGATCACGCCGACGAACGCCACCCGATCGCGCGCCAGCGCCGCCCGCACCAGCGCATAATCCAGCGCATGGTCGTGCGTCAGGATGACGATCGCGGCATCGTCCGGCGCATCCGCGATGCACGCCGCGACCGCGTCCTCCGGCACCAGCGTCACCCCCTCGATCGTCGCGAACAGCGGGCGCGTGTCGAACCACGCGAGCCGCAGCGGCAGGCCGGTCGCATGGCGCGCGATCGCCTGACCGACATGGCCGGCGCCGAACAGGTACAGCGCGCGGGCGCGTTCGCCGATCGTCTCGCTCCACCGTGCCCCGGCCCGCGGCATGTCGCCACGCGCGGACGGCGGCGCCGTCGCCGCCTCCTCGGTCACCTGCCGCTCGACGCGGGTCGTTGCCAGTGTCGTCAGCAACCGCCGCCCCGCCGCCGCGGCCGCGATCCAGCCAAGCGCGTCGCGGTCGACATGCTCGACCAGCAACCGCACCCGCCCGCCGCAGCATTGGCCCAGCAGCGGGCCGAGCGGATAATCCTGCACCCGCCACGTCCCCGGCGCATGCGACAGGATCGCGCGCGCCTGTTCGATCGCCTGATATTCCAGCCGCCCGCCGCCGATCGTCCCGTGCGTTGCGTCCGCGGTCACCAGCATCCGCGTCCCCGCCCCGCGCGGTGCGGACCCCTCGGTCGCCAGTACGCTGACCATCGCCAGCGGCCCGCGCGGCGCATGGTCGCGCAGATCGGACCACCAGTCGCTCATGCCGCGCGATACGCCCCGATCGCGCGCAGGATCGCCTCGGGCGTCGCCGGCGCATCGAGCGGCACCGGCGCGCGCGCCGCCGGGTTGGTCGCCGCCACCGCCGCGGACAAAGCGGAGAAGACCGACAGCGCCAGCATGAACGGCGGCTCACCTACCGCCTTCGACCGGTTGATCGTCGGCTCGACATTGCCGCCGTCCCACAACGCGATCGTCAGCCGCGCCGGCCGGTCCGATGCGGTCGGGATCTTGTAGGTCGCGGGCGAATGGGTCAGCAGCCGCCCGGCATCGTCGAACACCAGTTCCTCGGTGGTCAGCCATCCCTGCCCCTGGACGAACGCGCCCTCGATCTGCCCCAGGTCGATCGCGGGGTTCAGCGACCGGCCGACGTCGTGCAGGATATCGACCGCCAGCACGCGCTGCTCGCCGGTCAGCGTGTCGATCACCACCTCGCTCACCGCCGCGCCATAAGCGAAATAGTAGAACGGCCGCCCCTTGTGCGCCGCGCGGTCGTACAGGATGTGCGGCGTAGCGTAGAAGCCGGTCGCGGACAGCGACACGCGGCCCAGATGCGCCTTGCGCGCCACCGTGCCGAACGGGATCGTCTCGCCGCCCACCACCACCCCGGCCGGGGTGAACGCCACCGCGCCCTCGTCGCAGCCATAAGTGCGCGCCAGGAACGCCGTCACCCGCTCGCGGATCGTCACCGCCGCGTTGTGCGCCGCCATCCCGTTCAGGTCCGCACCCGACGAGGCGGCGGTGGCGGAGGTGTTGGGCACCTTGTCGGTGCGCGTGGCGGTGATGCGGATCGCCTCCACCGGCAGCGCGAACACGTCGGCCACCACCTGCGCCACCTTGACGTACAGTCCCTGCCCCATTTCGGTGCCGCCATGGTTCACCTGGATGCTGCCGTCGGCATACAGATGCACCAGCGCGCCCGCCTGGTTCAGGTGGGTGACGGTGAAGCTGATCCCGAACTTCACCGGGGTCAGCGCGATTCCGCGCTTCAGCACCGGACTGTCGGCGTTGAACGCGTCGATCGCCGCGCGGCGTTCGTCGTAACGCGCATCGGCGCGCAGCCGCGCGATCAGGTCGGGCGCGATATTGTCCGCCACCGTCATGCCGTATGGCGTGACGTCGCGGCCCGGCCCGTAAAGGTTGGCGACGCGCACATCGAGCGGATCCAGCCCCAGGTGCGCGGCGATCGCATCCATCACCCGCTCGATCGCCAGCATCCCCTGCGGCCCGCCGAACCCGCGAAACGCGGTGGCGGACACGGTGTTGGTCCGCCAGCGTTCGGACACGATCTCCACATCGGGCAGGAAGTAGCAGTTGTCGCTGTGGAACATCGCGCGGTCGTTGATTCCCGGCGACAGGTCCACCGTCGCCCCGCACCGCGACGACAGCGTCAGCCGCAGCCCGCCGATCCGCCCGGCATCGTCGAAGCCGACATCCCACTTGACCGCGAAATCGTGACGCTTGCCGGTCATCACCATGTCGTCGTCGCGGTCGCAGCGGAACTTGGCCGGGCGCCCGGTTGTCGTCGCCACCAGCGCGGCGGCGGCGGCGAAGGCGGCGGCCTGCGTCTCCTTGCCGCCGAACGCGCCGCCCATCCGCCGCACCTCGACCGTCACGTCGGCGGAGGAGACGTCCAGCACCTGCGCGATCAGATGCTGGACCTCGCTGGGGTGCTGGGTGGAGCTGAGCACATGCACCTGCCCCTGTTCGCCCGGCGTCGCCAGCGCCACCTGCCCTTCGAGGTAAAAATGATCCTGCCCGCCCATCGCGAAGCCGCCGGCCAGCCGGTGCGCCGCCGCGCCCAGTGCCGCATCGGCATCGCCGCGCGCCATGCGCTGGACCGGCTCGATTTGCGATCCCGCCGCGCGCGCCGCGTCGATCGTCAGCAGCGCCGGCAGCGGCTCGTAGTCGATCCGCCCCATCCGCGCCGCGCGCCGCGCCGCCTCGCGGCTGGTCGCCGCCACCAGGAACACCGGCTGGCCGACATAGGTGACGACGCCGTCCGCCAGCAGCCGGTCGTCGTCGGCCAGCGGGCTGACGTCATTCTCGCCCGGAATGTCGGCGGCGGTATAGACCGCGACCACCCCCGGCACCGCGCGCACCGCGTCCAGATCCATCGCGACGATCCGCGCATGCGCCTCGCTCCCCTGTCCGAAGGCGAGGTGGAGCAGGTCGCCCGGCTCAGGCAGATCGTCGACATAGCGCGCGGTGCCGGCAACATGCAGCGCGGCGCTGTCGTGCGGGAGGGATGGCTTATGCACCGATCGCCTCCACGTCGCGCACCGATACGTCGCGCCCCGCCGCGCGATGCCATATCCGCCACAGCACCGACGCCGCCGCCTGCCGGCGATAGGCCGCACTCCCGCGCACGTCGGTCAACGGGGTGAAGTCGCCCGCCAGCGCGTCGGCCGCGCGCGCGATCGTCGCCTCGGCAAAAGGCTGGCCGGTCAGCGCCGCCTCGCACGCCGCCGCGCGGCGCGGGGTCGCCGCCATCCCGCCGAACGCCACCCGCGCCGCCACAATCGCCCCATCGGCCACGCGCAGCCGCACCGCCCCGCACACCGCGGAGATATCGCTGTCGAACCGCCGCGACAGCTTGGCGATATGGATCACGTCACCGGCGTGGGGGCGGGGCACGAAAATGCTCTCCACGAACTCCCCCGAACGCCGGTCCTGCCGACCGTAGTCGAGGAAGTAATCCGCCAGCGCGATCGTCCGCCGACCGTCCGCGCCCGCCAGCGTCAGCGTCGCGTCCATCGCGATCAGCGCGGGGGGCCCGTCGCCGATCGGGGAGCCGTTGGCGATGTTGCCGCCGATCGTCGCGGCGTTGCGCACCTGCAACCCGCCGATCCGCCGCACCAGTTCGCCCAGATCGGGGTGCAGCGCCGCCAGCGCCCGATGCGCCTCGGCATAGCGCACCGCCGCGCCGATCGTCAGCCCCGCCTCGCTTTCCTCGATCCGGCGCAGTTCGGCGATATCGCCGACGAAGATCACTGTCCCCAGATCGCGCAGCCCCTTGGTCACCCACAGCGCCACGTCGGTCGCTCCGGCGACGATCCGCGCCTGCGGGTGCGCCGCCAGCAACGCCGCCAGCTCGTCGACCGTGGCGGGCGCATACCAGCCGTCACCCGACGCCCCCGCCGGGATCGCAGCCAGCGCGGTGGCCAGCGCGGCATCGTCGCGCACGACCGGCGCCACCTCACGCCCCGCCGTCAGGATCGGGCCATAGCCGGTGCAGCGGCACAGGTTGCCGGCGATCACGTCCTCGACCGGAAGATCGCACCCCGCCGCGCCGATGCTGCGCCCGTGCAGCGACATGACGAAGCCGGGCGTGCAGAAGCCGCATTGCGAACTGCCGTTGGCCGCCATGCACGATTGCAGCGGCGTGTCGCCGGAAAGGCTCTCGACCGTCATCAGCGCCTTGCCATGCAGCATCGGCAGGAACTGGATGCACGCGTTGACCGCGCGCCACGCCACCCGCGCACCGTCCGCCTCGCCGACCAGCACGGTGCACGCGCCGCAATCCCCCTCGGCGCACCCTTCCTTGGTGCCGGTGCGGCGCAGGCGATAGCGCAGATGGTCGAGCAACGTCGCGGTGGCGGGCGCATCCGCCACCTCCACCAGCTCGCCGTCCAGGATGAAACGGATCGTCACCTCAACTCCCGCGATAGGTGGAATAGGCAAAGGGCGAGACGAGCAGCGGCACATGATAATGCCTGCCCCCGTCGGCGATGCCGAACGCGATCGTCACCTCGTCGAGGAACGGCGGATCGGGCAGCGCCACACCGCGCGCGCGGAAGTAATCCGCCACCGAGAACGCCAGCCGGTACGTGCCCATCGCCAGCGCGGGCGGGAACAGCCCCGGACACCGCCCGTCGGCATCCGTCGTCCCGGTCGCCAGCACGCTATCGGGGCCATGCAGCGTCACCGCCATTCCGGCGGCGGGACAGCCGTGCATCGTGTCCAGCACATGCGTCGACAGCGTCGTCATGCCGCCACCCCGCGCGGCCATTGTCCGGCGAATTCCGGCTCGTCATAGGCGATGAACGCGTCGACCAGCGCCCCGGCATCGTCGCGGAACAGCTGGTCCGCCACCCCCTTCGCCAGCCGCGGCAGCGCATGCTTCAGCCCCGACAGCGCGGCGGCGGACAGGCCGATGCTGGCCAACGCCGAATAATTGAACGCGAACAGCCCGTGCAGCAGCGCGGCATCCTCCGCCCGGCGCGGCAACAGCTCGAACGCCGGCCCCAGATAGGGGTGCGCGTCGAGCAGCGGATGCGCCTGCCCCGGCGGCGGCGTGTAGCGATCGGCCCAGCGCGCGATCCGGTCCGCCACCTCGCCCAGTTCGGGGCGTAGCGCCGGGTCGGACAGCAACCCGGTCGACAGCACCAGGAAATCGAAGTCGAAATGCCCCCTGGGCGTCGTCACCCGTGCGCCCTCGCCTGCCGTTTCCACCGACAGCCACGGGCTGCCCAGATGCAGCGCGAAGCCGGGATGCGCGCTCGCCGCCTCGAACATGTCGGTGGTCGGCGGCTGGTTCTTCATCAGGAAGTCGCGCATCGCGCGATATTTGTCGGCATCGGCCAGCGCGGGGTAGCGCGGGGTCATCCCCACCCGCTCCATGAAGCGGATCGGGTTGACGCGCGGCAATGCCTCGCGCCGCGCGAAGACGTGCACTTCGGCGACGCCCGCCTCCAGCGCGGCGTTGGCATTGTCGAACGCCGACGCGCCGATCCCCAATATGCCGATGCGCTTGCCCGCCAGCGCGGCGTAATCGATCCCGGCGGAGGTATGGGCGTAGAGGTGCGGCGGCAGCGCGTCGCCGACGAAGGCGGGGACATGCCATTCCCCGCCGCCCTGGATGCCGGTGGCCAGCACCACCTTGCGCGCGGTCAGCACCTCTCCGTCCGCCAGCCTGACGCGGAACAGCCCGGTGCCGGCGGGATCGATCGCCACCACCTTCGCCTCGTTGCGCACCGGCAGGTTCAGGACGCGGCGGTACCAGCGCAGATAGTCCATCCACATCGCGCGCGGGATCTTGCCCAGCGCGTCCCAGGCGTCCGCCCCGAACTGCGCCTCATACCAGGCGCGGAACGTCAGGCTGGGGATGCCCATGTCGATCCCGGTCAGGTGCTTGGGCGTGCGTAGCGTGCGCATCCGCGCATAGGTGGCCCACGGCCCCTCGCGCCCGGCCGGATTTTCGTCCAGCACCAGGAGGCGGTTCACTCGTTCGCCGATCAGCGCGAAGGCGGCGCCCAGCCCGCTCTGTCCGCCGCCGACGATGACGACGTCATAGGCATCGTCGCCGCGCGGCACCGTCCAGTCCGCGCCGCCCCAGTCGAGCCATTCCAGGTCGCGCGCGACCCGCGCCTCCAGCCCGGTCAGCGTCATGCCGCCTCCTCCAGCCGCAGCTTCGTGATCTTGCCGATCTCGTCGATCGCGGTGGCGATCTCGGTATCGCGGTCGTTCGCCAGCCGCGCCGCCATCGCCGCCAGGATGCCCGCCTTGTCGGTCAGCCGGACGCAGATGATGAAGGGAAAGCCGAACCGCTCGCGATAGCGCGCGTTGAGATCGTGGAAGCGCGCGAACTCCTCCGCGGTCAACCGGTCCAGCCCCGCCGACGCCTGCTCCGCCGCCGATGCGTGCGTCAGCGTCCCGTCGATCGCCGCCTTGCCCGCCAGTTCGGGATGCGCGCGGATCAGCGCCAGCCGCTCGGCGTCGCTGGCGGTCGCCACCACCGCCATCAGGTCGGTGTGCCGGTCGCCGCTCGACGGCCGCGCATCGGCACGCGCCTCCACCCATGGGCTATGTTCGAACAGCGCGGTCACGATCCCGTCCCCTCAAGGCTGACATGCGCGGACACGACCTTCCAGCCGTCCTCGAACCGCACCCAGGCCTGCGTCTGCCGCCCGCGCCGTTCGCTGCCCTCGCGGAAGAACTCCGCATCGGCGGTCGCGAACCGCCCGCCATAGACGGTGATCGCGACCCGCCCGAGCCGCCGCTGCGGCGATCCGCCGCGCCCCTTGCGGAATGCGCGGATCGCCGCGATCCCGTACAGCACCTCGCCCACGCCATAGCGGTTGGTGGTGGGCGCGTCGTGGAACAGCGCGTCCATCGCGGCGATATCGTCCGCCATCAGCGCGCGTTCATAGGCGTGGAACGCCGCGGTCACCTCGGCCAGCGCCTGCGGATCGTTGATGGCGATGGGGATGGTCATCGTCATGCCGGGTGCACCGCCAGCCAGTGGCGCGCGATGTCGATCCGCCGCGCGATCCACGCATCGCCGCTGGCGATCACATGGTCGACGAACCGCGCCACCGCCGCCGCGCGCGCGGGCCGCCCGGCGATCCGCCCGTGCAGCCCCACCGACATCATCCGCCCGCCCTCGCCGCGCAGCGCCTCGAACGTGTCGCGCAGGTAGCGGAAGAACTGCTCGCCCTCGGTAAAGCCGTTCAGCGCCACCATCTTCATATCGTTGGCGTCGAGCGAATAGGGGACGATCAGCTGCCCCTGAACATAGTAAGGCAGATCGTCGGCATAGCTGTCGGCATCGTAGACGAAGCCGCCTTCCTCGCGCACGATCCGCGCTGTATGGGGGCTGGTGCGCCCCTGATACCAGCCGAGCGGGCGCTGGCCGGTCAGCCGGCTGTGCACCTCGATCGCGCGCGCGACATGCTCGCGCTCCACCGCCTCGGGCACGTTCTGGTAATCGATCCAGCGCCAGCCGTGGCTTGCCACTTCCCAGCCGGCGGCCAGCATCGCCTCGACCGCCGCCGGGTTCATCGCCATCGCCGCCGCCACGCCGAAGACGGTGACGGGCACGCCGCGCGCGGTGAACAGCCGGTGCAGCCGCCAGAAACCGGCGCGGCTGCCATATTCGTACAGGCTTTCCATCGCCATCGCGCGGCCTGCATGGCTGCCCGCCCCGACCATGTCGGACAGGAACGCCTCCGACCCCGCATCGCCGTTGAGGACGCTGTTCTCCGCGCCTTCCTCGTAGTTGATGACGAACTGCACCGCGACACGCGCACCGCCCGGCCAGCGCGCGTCGGGCGGCGTCGCGCCATAGCCGATCAGGTCGCGCGCGCTCATCGGTTCCACACCGTCAGCGCCGCGTCGACCCCCGCGCCCGGCGGCACCGGATGGCCTTCCGCGCGCAGCACCGCTTCCAGCGCGCCGATCGTCAGCGCCACCTTATGCTTCATCGCGTTATAGCCCATCGCCCCGATCCGCCACACCTTGCCCGCCAGCGGGCCGAAGGCGGTGCCGATCTCGATCTCGAAATCCTCGCGCATCCGGCGGCGCACCGCCTCGCCATCCACGCCATCGGGGATGTGGATCGCGGTGACGTTGGTCATGCGGTGCGCATCGTCGCCGAATACCGTCAGGCCCATCGCCCGCGCCGCCGCCGTCACCGAAGCGCCCGCGCGCGCATGGCGATCGAAGCGCGCCGCCAACCCCTCGCCCAGCGCGACGCGCGCGCATTCGCGCGCGCCGTACAGCATCGTCGTCGCCTCGGTATGATGGTTCAGGCGTTTCTCGCTCCAGTAATCCATCACCATCGCCAGGTCGAAATAGTTGGACCCGATCCGCGGACCCCGCCCGTCGGCGATATCGGCGCGACGAATCCCCTGTTCGACATGACGCCGCGCGAAGATCCGCTGCGCCGCGCGGTCCGACACGGTGATCGGTGCCGAACCGGACGGCCCGCCCAGGCATTTCTGCAAGCCCCCGGTGACGACGTCGACGCCCCATGCGTCTACCTCGATCGCCATGCCACCGATCGTCGCGGTCGCATCGACATAGCTGTACGCGCCCGCGCTGCGGCACAGATCGCCCAGCCCCGCCAGCGGCTGCGCCATCGTCGTGCTGGTATCGCCATGCACGCTCGCCACCACGCGCGGGCCGTGCCGCGCGATCGCCGCGGCGATCGCGTCCATCGGCACCACCTCGCCCCACGGCGCCTCGACCGACACGATCGTCGCGCCGATCCGCTGCAATATCTCCTTCAGCAGCAGGCCGAAGCGGCCGAAATCGATCACCAGCACGGTGTCGCCCGGCTCGACCAGCGACACCAGCGACGCCTCGATCGCCGCGCGGGCGGTCCCGTCGATCAGGAACGTCCAGCGATTGTCGGTCCCGAACACCGGGCGGTACAGCGCCATCACCTGTTCCATATACCCGGTCATCTCCGGGTCGAACTGCCCCAGCAGGTCGGCGGACATGGCGCGCAAAACGCGCGGGTGCGCGTTGACCGGCCCCGGCCCCATCAGCAGCCGCTGCGGGGGATCGATCTCCCCGAACAGCATCGGATCAAGCCCGCTCACAACGCTCTCCCAATTTGTCGATGAACCGCCGCATCACCGCCAGCGCGGCATCGGCATCGTCGTCGCTCACCTGTTCCGCCGGATCGTGGCTGATGCCGCCGCGACAGCGGATGAACAGCATCGCGGTGGGGCACAAAGCCGCCATCACCATCGCGTCATGCCCCGCCCCGCTCGCCAGCCGGCGCGGCGGGTGGCCGCACGCCGCCAGCGCGTCCGCCATCAGGTCGGTCAGCGCCGCGTCGCACGGGCTGGCGGGCAGATCGTGGATCGGCGTCGCGGAAAAATCGACGCCGCGCCGCGCCGCAATCTCTCGCGCCGCCGCCAGAATGTCCTGCGCGGCGGCATCGCGCACCGCCGCGTCGGGCGATCGCACGTCGATGGTGAAGGCGACCGCGCCGGCGATCACGTTCGCCGCGCCGGGCGACACTTTCAGCTGCCCGACGGTGGCGACCAGATCGTCACCGCCCGCCCGCCCGCGCGCCTCCACCGCCAGCACCATCTCCGCCGCCGCCGCCAACGCGTCGCGGCGCAGTCGCATCGCGCTGGTCCCGGCATGGCCCGCCTGCCCGGTGACGGAGCAGGAAAAGCGCAATTGCGCCGCGATCCCGGTCACCGCGCCCAGTGCCAGCCCCTCGGTCTCCAGCACCGGCCCCTGCTCGATATGCGCCTCCAGATAGGCGAGCGCGCCGGGGTGGCGCGCGGCCAGCAGCGCGGCGGGAGTCGTCCCCGCCTCCGCCAGCGCATCGGCCAGCGTCACGCCCGCCGCATCGGCCATGTCGGGCACCGCCGCCAGCGTCCCCGCCGCCGCGCGACTGGTCAGCATCGCCGCGGGGAAGCGCGATCCTTCCTCGTCGCCGAACGCGATCACCTCGATCGGGAACGGCATCCGCTTACCGCGCGCGTGCAGCGCCGCGGCGCATTCGATCGCCAGCGTGACGCCCAGCATCCCGTCATAGCGGCCGGCATCGCGCACGCTGTCGATATGGCTGCCGATCAGCAGCGGCGGGCCGTCGCGCATTCCCTCATAACGGCCGATCAGATTGGTCGCACCGTCGCGGCGCACGGTCATCCCGGCCAGCGCCATCCAGTCACCCAGCAACGTCTGTGTCACCCGCCACGCCGGGGAAAGCCATCCGCGATACAGCCCGTCCGGCGTGTCGCTATAGGGGACGGTACCCAGTACATCGCACCGCGCCACCGCGCGCGCGCCGCCGGGGTGCAGGCCGGTCACCATGTCGCCACGCCGCCGTCGCTGCGCGGATCGGTGGCGCCGTCCAGCCGCCCGTCGGCGTGGCGCACCACCGCCCCGGCATGGCCCATCGTCGCGGTCGGCGCGCCGACGCGCTCCACCTGATGCCCCGCCGCTGCCAGCCCGTCGTACACGTCGGGCGCGAATCCGTCCTCCAGCTTGAGCGAGGTCGTCTCCTCGCCCCAGGTACGCCCCAGCAGCCAGCGCGGCGCCGAGATCGCATCCTGAAGATCGACGCCGCGCGCATAGCGGGCGAACACGGCGCCCTGCGTCTGCGGCTGCCCCTCCCCGCCCATCGTGCCATAGGCCATGACGCGCCCGTCATCGAACCGCGCCAGCGCGGGGTTCAGCGTATGGAACGGCTTGCGCCCGGGCTTCAGCGCGTTCCACCCCGCCGCCACCAGCCGAAAGCTGCTGCCGCGGTTCTGCCAGGTGATGCCGGTGTCGGGCAGCACCACGCCCGATCCGAATTCGAAATAGGTCGACTGGATGCACGACACCACCTGCCCGCGCGCGTCCGCCGCGCCGAACCAGCAGGTGTCGCCCCATTGCGGCGGCTGCGGCCACGGCAGCGCGCGCGCGGGATCGATCGCCGCGGCCATCGCATCCAGCACGGCGGCATCGTCCAGCAGCGCCTGTGCGTCCTCGCTCATGTGCGCCGGGTCGCCGCAATGCCGGTCGCGCCAGCGGAACGCCTGCTTGATCGCCTCGACCAGCCCGTGGACGAACGGCAGGTCGTCGACGCTGTCGATTTCCAGCCGGTCGAACAGCGCGAGGATCAGCAGCGACGCGATCCCCTGCGTCGGCGGCGCGCTGTTCCACAGCGTCGCGCCGCGGATCGCGACGCTCAGCGGGTCGGGCCGCGTCGCACGATGCGCCGCCAGATCGTCCGCCGACACCGGGCTGCCCAGCGCCGCCAGATCCGCCGCGATCCGCCGCGCCAGATCACCGCGATAGAAGCTGTCCAGTCCGTCCGCCGCCAGCGTGCGCAGCGTCGCGGCCAGCGCGGGCTGGCACAGGACGTCGCCGGCCACCAGCGGCCTGCCGTCCGGTTCGAAGATCGCGGCATAAGCGCCCGGCTGGCCCCGCAATTCCGCGCCCTTCGCCGCCGCGATCGCCGCGCCGCCCGCCGTGACGGCGACACCCCGTTCGGCATGGTCGATCGCATCGCGCAGCAGCCGGTCGAGCGGAAGCGTGCCGCCCGCCAGCGCCGCTTCCCATGCCGAAATCGTGCCGGCAACGGTATTCGCCGCCAGCGGTCCGCGCGTCGGCACCGTCGCCATCCCGGCATAGAGCGACAGGTCCGCCGCCGCCGCCGCGCCGCCGCACCCGTGGATGCCATGGACGCGTCCGTCGGCTTCCACAATCAGCCAGAACCCGTCGCCACCGATCCCGGTCATGTGCGGATAGACGACCGCCAGCGTGGCGGCGACCGCGACGCACGCCTCCGACGCACTGCCGCCGTCGCGCAGCACGCCGCACCCCGCCTCCGCCGCCAGATAGTGCGGCGCGCTGACGATCCCGTGGCGGCCGGTGACGGTGCGCATCGCGCTCAATCCGGCAGCGCGGCGACGAACGCGCGCACGACATCGGCCGAATTGACCGAAGCGAGCGCCATGAACGTCGTCATCTGGTTGGCATGTTCGTCCCCGCCCGCCAGGTCGGACAGGCTGCGGAACACCACCGCGGGCACGCGATTGGCATAGGCGACCTGCACCACTGCGGCGCTTTCCATGTCCAGCACGCGCGCCTTCCACGCATCGTGCAGATAGGTGCGGAACTGCGCATTGTCGGCGAACACCCCCGCGCTGACGCCGGTACCGCCGACGACGATCTGCGGTGGATGATCCAGGCACGCCGCCTTCGCCGCATCCGCGCACCGGCGCAGCGTCACGCGCCCCGCCACCTGCCGCGCCAGCGCCAGCAGCTGCGGGTCGACGCTCAGCAGGTAATGACGCGCCGCCGGCTGCGCATCGTTGCCCACGCGCACCCCGCGCGGGAACATCATTCCCCAGTTGGCGGGCGCGCCGGCATCG
Organism: Sphingomonas ginsenosidimutans; assembly: GCF_002374835.1. GTDB lineage: Bacteria > Pseudomonadota > Alphaproteobacteria > Sphingomonadales > Sphingomonadaceae > Sphingomonas > Sphingomonas ginsenosidimutans. The sequence continues at coordinate 69,345 of NZ_NWVD01000005.1, read as the reverse complement.
ACCGGCTCGGGCGTGACCCAGCCCTTGGGCGTCTGCCGCGCGAAGGACACCTCCAGATACTGGCCCCAGTGTTCCGGCACGATCACGTCGCCGATCGACAACTGCGGGTCGACGCCGCCCGCGATCCCGGAAAAGACGATCCGCTTCACCCGGAACCGGTCGAGCACCAGCTGCGTGTTCATCGCCGCATTGACCATGCTGACCGCGCTCTGCATCAGCACCACCGGCTTGCCCGCCATCGTGCCGGTCATGAAGGTCAGGCCGTTGATGCGATATTCGCGCGGCTGCTCCACCGATCCGACCAAGGCATCCCATTCCGGCGGGAAGGCGGTCATCACCACGGTGCGCGGCGTCTCGTCGAGCCGTTGCGCCGATGCGGGCGTGGCGATCAGCGCGGCGACCGCGATCAGGATGCGCCGGATCATGCCGCCCCTCCCATCCAGGCGAAGCGGATGACGAACAGCGCCGCCAGCAGGAACAGGAACCAGTCGCCCCGGGTGGCCGTGCCGCGCAGCAGCTTGAGCACCGCATGCGCGACGATGCCGAACGCCAGCCCGTTGGCGATCGAGAAGGTCAGCGGGATCATCGCCACCGTCAGGAACGCCGGGATCGCCGCCAGCGGGTCCTCCCACGCCACCTCCGTCACCGGCAGCAGCATCAGCCCGCCGACCACGATCAGCGCGGGCGCCGTCGCGGCCAGCGGCACCAGCTGGGCGTAGGGCGCGACGAACATCGTCGCGAGGAACAGGACGCCGGTGACCACCGCGGTCAGCCCGGTGCGCCCGCCCGCCTGCACCCCTGCGGCGCTTTCGACATAGCTGGTGACGGTGCTGGTCCCCGCCATCGACCCGACCACTGTGGCGACCGCATCGGTGACCAGGATGCGGTTCAGCCCCGGGATCTTCCCCGCCGCATCCATCAATCCCGCGCGCTTGGTCACCGCCACCAGCGTGCCGAGATTGTCGAACAGGTCGACGAACAGGAACACGAACAGGATTTCCAGAAGGCCCAGCCCATGGCTGCCGGTCAGCCCGAACACGCCCGGCAGGTCGAGCTTGAACGCGGTGCCGGTCAGCGCCGACAGGCTGTACGGCTCCGGCTTCATCACCACCTGTCCCGCGATCCAGGCGACGGCGGTGGTGGCGACGATCCCGATCAGCATCGCCCCGCGCACGTTCCACACGCTCAGCGCCCCGATCAGCGCGAGGCCGAACAGCGCCAGGATCGCGCCCGGCTGCGTCAGGTCGCCCAGCGCCACGAGCGTCGCCGGGTTGGCAACGATGATCCCGGCGTTGCGCAGCCCGATGAAGCCGATGAACAGCCCGATGCCCCCCGCCACCGCGGCGAACAGGTGTGTCGGGATCACCGCCACGATCAGCTGGCGCACCCCCGTCAGCGTCAAGATCAGGAACGCGATGCCCGACAGGAACACGCACCCCAGCGCCACCGGCCACGGCACGCCCATCTGCTGCACCACCGTGAAGCTGAAATAGGCGTTCAGCCCCATGCCCGGCGCCAGCGCCAGCGGCACGTTGGCCGACAGCCCCATCAGGATCGAGGCAAACGCCGCCGCGAAACAGGTCGCCGCCGCCACCCCCGCCACCGGCATCCCGGCCTGTCCCAGGATCGCCGGATTGACCAGCACGATATACGCCATCGTCAGGAAGGTGGTGAACCCCGCCAGCACCTCCGTCCGCGCCGACGTGCCGCGCTCCGCCAGCGCGAACCGTCGTTCCAGCACCCCCGTCATGCCCATTCCCCCACGTCTTCGATGACCGGCGCGGTCGCACCGATCAGCCCGCTATCCTCCCACGCCGCCGCCGCGCGGAGCAAGGCCGCCTCGCCCCCGCGCCGTCCGATCAGCTGCACGCCGATCGGCAGCGCCCCGCCCACGCGCCGCAGCGGCACCGCCAGCGATGGCAGCCCGGCGAAGCTGATCGGCTGGGTATGGATGCCCAGGTCCGCGCGCGCCGGCACGCGCCGGCCGTCGATGGTGATGAACGGATCGTCGATCCGCGGCGCGACGCACGGTGTCGCCGGCGCCAGCAGCACGTCATGGTCCGCGATCAGCGCATCCACCGCAGCGCGAAACGCATCGCGGAACGCGCACGCCGCATCATACAGCTCGCGCGGCAGCAGCGCGCCGGCGATCAACCGGTCGCGCACCGCGGGATCGAACGCCATCGCATCGCGCGCCAGCGCATCGCGATGCAGCGCGCCGCCCTCATAAGCGGTGATGACGAACGCGGCCGACCGCGCGCGCGCGATATCGGGCAGTTCCAGCAGCGGCGCCCCCGCTGCCAGCGCGTCGATCGCCGCGATCTGGTCGGCGTCGGCATTCTCGCGGAACCGCCCGCCCAGCCGCGCCAGCCGCGGCGGCGCGCCGGTGCCGACGTCCTGTCCGGCCAATACCGTCCACACCAGCGCCATATCCGCCGCGCTGCCCGCGAACGGGCCGACATCGTCGAAACTCGCCGCGAACGGGAACACCCCCGCCATCGGCAGCGCGCCGTGCGTTGGCTTCAGCCCGTACAGTCCCGTCAGGCTGGCGGGCACGCGCACCGATCCGTTGGTGTCCGATCCCAGCGCCAGCGGCACGACTCCCGCCGCCACCGCCGCCGCCGAACCGCCCGACGATCCGCCCGCCAGCCGCTCCGGCGCGTGCGGATTGCGCGTCGTGCCGTGGCGCGCGTTGATCGTCGCGAAACCATAGGCGAATTCGTCCATGTTGAGCGTCGCGACCAGCACCGCGCCCGCCGCCTGCATCCGCCGCACCGCCTCCGCATCGCGCGCGGCGGGCGGCGCGTCCGCATAGAGCGCCGACCCGGCGGTCGTCGGCAGGCCCGCAACGTCGAACAGGTCCTTCACGCCATAGGGCACGCCCGCCAGCGGCCCCGGATCGCGCCCCGCCGCCACCGCGGCGTCGACCGCATCGGCCTCCGCCAGCGCGCGCTCGCCCAGTCGGCGCGTCACCGCGCACAGCGCCGGCTCCGCCGCGTCGATCGCCGCCAGCGCGCGCAGCGCCACCTCGCGCGCCGATACGGCGCCGGCGCGCACCGCCGCCGCGATCTCGCCTGCACGCCTCATGCCGCCGGCCCGCGCAATGTCGTGGCGTGGCGGGTCAGCAGTTCCAGGTTGGACACCACCCCCGGCAGGCAGGCGTCGGGGATCGCGAACCCCGCCCGCGCCGCCGCGGCGATCGCGCCCGCCTCGCCCAGCGGCGGCAACATCGCGGCATCGCGCGCCGCCGCATCCCGCGCGAACCGCCCCGCCAGCGCGGCGCACAGGAACAATTGCAGCTGGTGGAACACCATCAGCGGCAACACCACCAGCCCGACCTGCGCCGGCGCGAACAGCGCGCCCGCCATCGGCACGCCCGACACCAGGCTCTTCTTCGATCCGCAGAACAGCAGCACGATCGCATCCTCGCGCGACAGGCCGGCGATCCGCGCGGCGACGACATTGGCCACCACCACCACCCCCAGGATCAGCGCGCACCACAGCAGCAGCCCCGCCAGATCGAGCGCGCCGACACGCTGCCAGATGCCCTCCACCACCGCCGCACTGAACGCGGCATAGACGACCAGCAGGATCGATCCGCGGTCGACCGGTTGCAGCACCGCCTTGTGCCGCGCCACGAACCCACCGATCCACGGGCGCAGCAGATGCCCGGCGACGAACGGCAACAGCAATTGCAGCGCGATCGTCTTCACCGATCCCCACGCCATGCCGCCGCCTGCGCTCGCCGCGGGGTGCATGGCGACCTGCACCAGCAGCGGCGTCGCGACGATCCCGATCAGGTTGGACATCGACGCGCTGCACACCGCGGCCGCGACATTGCCGCGCGCCATCGCAGTAAAGGCGATCGACGACTGCACCGTCGACGGCAGCAACGTCAGGAACAACAGCCCCGATGCCATTACCGGATCGATCGCCGCCCCGCCCGCGTGCAACACCGCCAACCCGACCAGCGGAAACAGGATATAGGTGGACGCCAGCACCATCGCGTGCAGCCGCCAATTGCCCATCCCGGCGACGATCGCCTCACGCGACAGCTTGGCCCCGTGCAGGAAGAACAGCAGCGCGATCGCCGCGTCCGCCAGCATTCCGAACGCCGTCGCCCATCGCCCGGTCGCGGGCAGCAGCGATGCCGCCGCGACGGTGCCGATCAGCCACAACAGGAACGGGTCGACCGACGGCAAGGACAAACGGCGCATGATGCGATCCTGATGCCTGCCCCGCCCCTATCGATCAAACGCAATGATCGGAACGGATCGTTGCAAAAATGAGCGCGGGGGATGCCTCCGTCATCCCAGCGAAAGCTGGGATCTCACTCGCCTAAAGGCCCCAGCCTACGCTGGGGCGACCTATCAAAAGGAATTCGCGCAGAGGCGCAGAGATGTATGCGCATCGCCCAGACGCTTCTTGCCATTTTCCGCGAATGCAGAGGGGACGCTTCGCGTCAGCGCCACCTCTCTGCGCCTCCGCGTCTCTGCGCGAAAAACCCTTCTACTTTCGCGCATGCCCCGCGCCTCAGAACCGAAATCCGCGCGACAGACACCACGCCACCGCGCCTGCAATCACCACGCCCACCAGCGCGCGCCACCATGACGCGCCCAGCGGCTCCACCGCCTCGCCCTCCGCGACGGCGCGTCGCCCGTGGATCATTGCGCCGATCAGGTTGCGCCCGCGGACCAGATACACCAGCACCGCCGCGACATGCAGCGCGATCAACGCCAGCAGCAGGTTGAAGATCACGCCATGCCATTGCGCCGCCATCCGCCCCTGGTCGAAGGTGACGTAATCGGCCAGCGGCCCGCTCTCCAGTCCGTCGACATCGACGGCGAACAGCCCCGCCGTCACCATCGCGGCGACCGTCGCCAGCATCGCCACGACGCTCCATCCGCCCAGCGGATTGTGCCCCGGCGCTGCGCCCGCGCCGCCGCGGACATAGGCGATCACCGCGCGCGGCCCGCGGACGAAGCGCGTGAACCGTGCGGTGCGCCCGCCCGCGAGGCCCCAGAACAGCCGGAACACCACCAGCGCCAGGATGGCGTAGCCCGACGTGCGGTGCCACTCCATCTCATGGTTCTCGCCGCTCCACCACGAAAAGGCGATCAGCGCGACCAGCAGCCAGTGGAACGCGCGCACCGGCACGTCCCACAGCGGCGCGGTACGGGCGGTGCCCGCCGTCATCAATCCTCGGCGCGGAACTGGCGGTGGCACGCGGCGCAGGTCGCGCCGGTCGCCTTCATCTGCGCGCGGATCGCGGTGACGTCGCCGCCGTTGGTCACCGCCACCAGCTTGCCCGATTCGGCGATCAACGCCTTCATCTGCGCATCGAACGCCGCGCGATTGGTCCAGATCGCGGGCAGCGCATCGGTCTTGACGCCCGCGCCCGGGCCGGTGCCGGCGGGGAACAGTGCGGCCTGCTGGCGCGCCGTGGTGGCGATCGCCTGCGCCGCGGCGACCATCGCAGGCTTGGCGGGGGCGTCGGATTTCAGTTGGTCGCCCAGTGCCTTCATCGCCGCGCCCATCTTCTTGAAACCGGCATGGCGGGCGGCGACCACCTGCTGCGGGGGCGGTGCCGCGGCGGTCAGCGTGGCCAGCACCAGCGCGGCGCCGATCGTGTTGCGCATCATCGTCATCTCGTGTCGCTCCCTCGAAGCCCGTCGGCGGTGCGTCATCGCGTCGCCGCGCCCGTCGCACTTGTAGCGGGCGGATAGACGGTGCGGAAGATCGCCCGCACCTCGCTCAATCCCCCGTCCGCCAGCTGCGCCGGGGTGGTGCCGCGCCGGTCGGCGGTATCGGCGCGCGCGCCATGCGCCGCCAGCAGCCGCAGCATCGCCTCCAGCTCGGGCGGGGGCGTGTCGCCGATCGTGCCCAGCAGGACGTGCAGCGCGGTGTCGCCGTTGCGGTCGGCCACGGTCGCGTCGGGTGCGATCGCCAGCGCCTGCGCCAGCGCCGCCGCACTGCCGCCGCGCGCCGCCGCGAGCACCACATTGGTGCCGTCCCGCAGCATCGCGCGCGCGTCTCCCCCGCCCGCCAGGATCGCCGCCATCGCCGCGGCATGGCCGTTGGCGGCGGCGATCAGCAGCGGCGGGGTCGGGGGGGCCGGCGGCGGCGGCACGCCGAAATTGGCCTCCGTCACCCATGTAATGCGCGACGGGCCGGTCAGCCCGTTCGGGTCCGCCCCGCGCGCCAGCAGGACGCGGATCAGCGCCGCGTCGCCCCCCGCCGCCGCGGCGTGCAGCGGCTGCTGCCCGTTCCGGTCGCGCGCCGCCATGTCCGCACCCGGCAGCCCCGCCAGCCGCTCGGCGACGCGCCAGTTCGCCTGGTACAGCGCCAGTTGCAGCGCGCTGGTATCTTCCGGCGCGCGGTCGGTGGTGCGCGCCCCCGCCGCCAGCAACACCTCCGCGGTCCCCGCATCGCCGCCCTTGATCGCGTACAGCAGCGGGGTCATCCCCCCGTCCGAACGCCGGTGCAGGTCCGCCCCGGCCGCCAGCAACGCGCGCACCGCCTCTGCGCGACCGGCATAGGCGGCCCACATCAGCGGCGTCTGGCCGCGCGAATCCGCCACGTCCACCGGCCCCCGAACGCTCAGCATTCGCGCCACGACCGGCGCCGGGCCACGCCCCGCGCACGTCGCCAGCGGCGTCACACCGTCGCGATCGGCATGCCGCACGGCTGCGCCAGCGTCGAGAAGCGCGGTCAGAACCCGCTCCCCACCGCGCTCGCACGCCAGCGCCAGCGGCGTCAGGCCGTCGTCATCCGCCAGATTGGGGCGCGCGCCGGCGTGCAACAACGCCGCCACCACCTCGACATCCTGCACCTCCACCGCCTTCAGCAGCGGGGTCGCGCCGTAATCGCCGCGCCGGTTGACGTCCGCACCCGCCGCGATCGCTGCGCGCACGCCCGCCACATCGTCCGCCGCCACCGCACGCGCCAGCGCGTCCTGTCCGGCCAGCACCGCCGCCAGCATCATTACGCTAACCATGCGTCAGCGCCCCCAGCGGCGCCGTACTGTCGCCGAACGCCGTCGCCGGCACGTCCAGCACGTTCAGCGCGGCGAGCAGCAGGTTGGACATCGTCGTCCCCTTCTCCACCGCGACATGCCGCCCGCCCGGCACCAGCCCGCCCGCGACCACCACCGGCAGGTCCATATGATCATGCTCGTTCGAATCGCCGAACGCCGACCCGCGCAGCACCAGCGTGCGGTCCAGCAGCGATGCCTCACCGTCCTTCGTCTCGGCCATCCGCTTCAGATAATAAGCGAAATACTCCATGTGATGGCGGTTGATGCGCGCCAGCTTCGCCATCTTCTCCGGGCTGTTGCCATGGTGGCTCAGCATATGGTGCGAATCCGACACACCGATCTCGGGATAGGTGCGGTTGGACAATTCGCGCCCGATCATAAACGTGCCCACGCGGGTGATGTCGGCCTGCATCGCCAGCACCTGCAGGTCGATCATCAGCCGCACATGCTGATCGAACGAATCCGGTATCCCCGCCGGCCGCTCGATCCCCGCCGCCGCGTCGCCCGCCCCGCTCGCGGCGGCACGCTGGATGCGCTTCTCGATCTCGCGCGTCGCCTCCAGATATTCGTCCAGCTTATGCCGATCATCCTGCCCCAATGTGCCGGACAGGCGCGCGGTATCCTCGCGCACGAAGTCGAGGATGCTGGTCTGCCGCCGCGCCTGTGCCAGCCGGCTGGCGGGGTCCAGCGCGTCGCCGTCGCCGAACAGCCGCTCGAACACGTCGCGCGGATTGGCGGTGACGGGCAGCGGCACCGTCGCATTCCGCCACGAAATGCCGTTGGTATAGGCGCAGCTGTAGCCGATGTCGCAGCTGCCCAGAAGGCTCGCCTGATCGATCCCCAGCTCCAGCGAGGGCAGCGGCGTCCCCTCCCCCAGGTGCGCGGCATAGACCTGGTCCATCGACACGCCGCAATGGATGTCGCTGCCCTCGGTCTGGCGCACGTGCACCCCGGTCAGAAACGCCGGACAGGACCGGCCGTGCCCCGCCGGCCGGTCCCCCATCGCCGCCGCCTGCGGATGGCCCAGGCCGGTCACCACGCTGACCCGGTCGCGGAACGGCGCCAGCGGGGCCAGCGTGTCGGGCAGCACCAGCGCGCCGCCGCTGCCGGCGGGACGGAAACCGTCCATCATCATTCCGTTGGGCGAATAGAATACCTGCAACCGCTTCGGCCGCGCCGCGCGATCGGCGGCGCGCGCGGCGGGTGCCATCGCCTCCAGGAACGGCAGCGCGATGGCGGTACCGGCACCGCGCAGCAACGTGCGCCGGGCGATCGGGGCGCGCAATATCCTCATCGGCTGGCCGTCCTCTTCAGGGTGAAGGCATCGCTGGTCACGATACCGCGCACGATCGTCTGCACGCGATACCGGTCCGCCTTCGCATCGCGCACGATGCGGCGGACCGCGGGCATGTCGCGCGGGGTCAGCCCGCGGGCGAGCGCATAGGTCATCATCCGTTCGGTGAAGGCGCCGACGAATTCGTCGCGTCGCGCCAGCAACACGCCGCGCAACCCGTCGATCCCGGCGAAGCGCGCGCCGTCGGGCATCGTCGCGCTGGCATCGATCACCTGCCCGGCGTCACGCTGGCGCCACGCGCCGACCGCGTCGAAATTCTCGAGCGCGAAGCCCAGCGGGTCCATCTTCACGTGGCAGGCCGCGCAGGCGGGGTTCTTGCGGTGCAGTTCCAGCTGCTCGCGCGCGGTCAGCAGCCGGCCGTCGGCGCGCTCCTTCAGCGCCGGCACGTCGGGCGGCGGCGGCGGCGGCGGGGAGGCGAGCATGTTGTCGAGGATCCACTTGCCGCGCTTCACCACCGACGTGTGGTTGCCATAGGAGGTGACGGTCAGGATGCTCGCCTGCCCCAGCAGGCCGCCGCGGTGCCACGCCGGGTCCAGCGCCACCTTGCGGAACGCGGTGCCCGACACGCCGGGGATGCCGTAATGCCGCGCCAGCCGCTGGTTGAGGAAGGTGTAATCGGCGGCGATGAAATCCAGCACGCTGCGGTTGTCGCGCACCACATGCGCGAAGAACATCTCGGTCTCGCGCGCCATCGCCTGGCGCAGCCGCACGTCGAAATCGGGGAAGACCGCAATGTCGGGCCGCTGCTGGTCGAGGTTGCGCAGGTACAGCCACTGGCCCGCGAAATTGTGCGTCAGCGCATCGGCGCGCGGATCGGCCAGCATCCGCGCGACCTGCGCATCCAGCACGCCGGGCGCGCGCAACTGGCCGCGTTCCGCCAGCGTCAGCAGCGGCTCGTCCGGGATGCTGCTCCACAGGAACAGCGACAGGCGCGTCGCCAGTTCCAGATCGGTCAGCCCGCGGACGGTGCCGGGCGCCACGCCGGCCGGATCGCGCTCGACCGCGAACAGGAAGCCGGGCGAGACCAGGATCGCCTCGACGGCGGCGGCCACCCCCTGTTCGAAACCGCCGTCACGGCGCGCGGCGGCATAGACGCGCAGCACCGGCGCCACGTCGTCGGCGCTTACCGGACGGCGCCATGCGCGCCGCGCCAGCGACGCCACGATCCGTTGCGCGCACGCGCTCTCGTCCTGCGCGCGCTTCGGGCGGCACAGGAAGATGCGCCGGCGGCTGGGCGTGTCCCCCGCCCCGCCGGCACCGAACGGCCCGGTCACGTCGATCTGCAGCACGTCGCGCGGGAAATTGGCCTGCGAATAGCGTGGCGACAGGCGATAGGACGGCACCTGCACCGTGCGCACCCGCCGCCCGTCGACCAGCACGTCCATCGGCAGCATCACCGGCGGCGCGGTCGGCAGCGGCACCGCGTCGAGCGTGTTGCGCAGCGTCTGCACGCTGTCGTCGGGCGCCAGCCGCCGCCGGAACGCCAGCCCGATGACATGCGGCCCCGCGCTGAGCGGCACACGCACGCTCACCTTGTCCTCGACCATCCGGTCGGTTTCGTTGTTGGTGTTGGCGTTGAGCCAGCCGGCGATGTCATAATCGCCCGCGCGCCGCGCATAATAACGCAGCGTGCCGCCACCGCGCGATGCCAGCGGCAGGTCGTCGCCGGAGCGTTCGTTATACGCCGGCCGCCCCGAATTGCGGATCGACCCGTCCTTGGGCACCTCCCACGACGTGGTGAACGGCCGCGGGGAAGCCACGCCCGTGGCGAGCTTCGCGACCCTTCCGGCGACCGCGACATAACGGTCCATCAAGGTCGGCGACACGCTGAGCACGTCGGCGATATTGTCGAAGCCATAGCCCGAATTGTCCTGCGGCAGGTCGCGCACGACATCCACGTCCAGCGCCAGCAGTTCGCGCACCGCATTGGCATATTCGACGCGGTTGAGCCGCCGGATCGTCGCACGGCCGGGATCGGGATGCGCCGCGGCATAACCGTCCAGCGCATTCTGAAGCCAGGCGACGAAGGCCGCACGCTCCGCCGGCGCGGGTTGCGCGCGGTTGCGCGGTGGCATCTCCCCGATCGACACGCGGCGCAGGATCGCCTCCCATTCCGCCGCATGGGCGCCGATCGCCGGATCGCGCCCGCGCAGGTCGTCGATCGACAGACCCGCGACCTTGTCGACATCATTGTGGCAGCGCGCGCAGAACTGGCCGAGCATCGCGGGCGGCGCGTCGGCGGCGTCCGCGCCCACGGGTGCGGCGACCGTCACCGGCGCCTCCGCCTGCATCCGCGCCCAGCCCGACGCGGCGGCGGTCAGCGCGCTGATCGCCAGCACGCCTCCGCCGATCGTCGGACGCCACCCCTTGCTCACCATGGTCATCGCCCCTGCCGGGCCGCACGCACCGGCCGCGTCATCGCCGGCCCCGCCGACATGCGCCCTTGGCTATGGCCAGCAGCCACCGCGGTCCATTGCCGTTATCGCAGCGCAGCGAACGAAAAAAGTGCGCACCCGATGCGCACCCCGCGCACATTTGCGCAACATGGCGTCGCGGTAATTGTCATGGGATGATCGCTGCCGACCCGCTACCCCCCGCAGTGGGGAACGAACGGGTGCCGTCCGCGATCGACGCGGGCGGGCGCCCAACCGATCGGGGGATCATCGTCATGCGCGCCTGTCGTCGCATCATACGCCACGCGCGTCCGGCCATGCCGCTGGCGATCGTCTGCGCGCTTGCCGCGCCCGCCGCTGCGCAATCGCCGGCCGCCACGGCGGAGGCGCGCACCGCCGCGCGGCTGGACGCGATCGCCGACAGCCCGCCGCGGCTGCGCATCTTCCTGCAACGGATGCCCAAGGGCGGCGACCTGCACAACCACTCCGGCGGCGCGATCTATGCCGAGGATATCCTGCGCTGGGCGGCGCAGGACGGGCGCTGCGTCGCGACCGATCCGTATCGCATCGTTTCGCCGCCGTGCGACGCCCCCGGCCGCTTTCCCGCGCGCGGGCTGGAGGAGGATTATCCCCGCTACGCCGCCGCCATCCAGGCGTTCTCGACCCGCGATCACGAGGAGGGGGTCGGCGATCCGACCGTCCCCGGCTACGATCGCTTCTTCGCGACGTTCGACGCCTTCTGGCCCGCCTTCGCCGGCAATGCCGGCCGCGAATTGTCGCTGGTGCGCCAGCAGGCGGCGGGGGACCACGTCTCCTATCTCGAACTGAGCAGCGGCAGCGAGGCGACCGGGCCGCTGCTGGCCGCGATGAAGGGCACGACCGGCACCGATCTCGACGCGCTATACGCCGCGGTGTCCCCGCTGCTGCCCGCCGCCGTGGCGAGCGCACGCGCCGAGTACGACCACGCGGAGGCGGATGCGGCGCGGATCGACGGCTGCACCACGCCGCAGCACACCCCCGCCTGCGACGTCGCGGTACGCTATCTCTACACCGCGATCCGTACCCGCCCGCCGGCGGAGGTGTTCGCGCAGCTGGCGTTCGGCTTCGCGCTGGCCGGGGCCGATCCACGCTTCGTCGGGGTCAATATCGCCGCGCCCGAGCATGATCCGGTCGCGATCCGCGACTATGCGCTGCACATGCGGATGTTCGCCTTCCTGAAGGCGCGTCATCCGACCGTGCCGCTGTCGCTGCATGCCGGGGAACTGACGCTGGGGCTGGTCCCGCCGCGCGACCTGCGCTTCCACATTCGCGATGCCGTTGCGGTCGCTGGCGCGCGGCGGATCGGCCATGGCATCGACATTTCCTATGAGGACGATGCCACCGCGCTGCTCGCCCGGATGGCGCGCGATCGGGTGGCGGTGGAAATCAACCTGACCAGCAACGCGGTGATCCTGGGGGTGAAGGGCGCGCAGCATCCGCTGTCGCTGTATCGCACCGCCGGGGTGCCCGTGGTGCTGTCGACCGACGACGAAGGCGTGTCGCGCAGCGACATGACCAACGAATATCAGCGCGCCGTCGCGGAACAGGGGCTGCGCTACACCGACCTGAAGCAGATTGCGCGCGACACGCTCGCTTACTCTTTCCTGCCGGGCAAAGGACTGTGGCGCGATCGCGCCGGCGGCACGCGCGTCGCGCCCTGCGCCGACCTCGCCTCCACCACCTGCGCCGCTTATCGCGCCACCGATGCCAAGGCCGCGCGGCAATGGCAGCTGGAACGCGACTTTACCGCGTTCGAGGCGGAAACCCGCTGACCCCGCCCCCCTCCCCCTGCCACCGGAGCCTTGCCATGTTCGACCGCCGCACCATCCTTCGCGCCGGACTGTGCGCACCGCTGGTCCCGCTGCTGGGCGGGGCGGCGGCGCCGGATGCGGCGACCGAACGTTTCATTCGCGCGATGCCCAAGGCCGAACTGCACCTCCATCTGGAAGGGACGCTGGAAGCGGACATGAAATTCGCGCTGGCCAGGCGCAACGGCATCAAGCTGCCCTACGACACGGTCGAGGCGATGCGCGCCAGCTATCGCTACCACGACCTACCCAGTTTCCTGGCGATCTATTACAGCGGCATGGACGTGCTGCGCACCGAGGCGGATTTCTACGACCTCGCCTACGCCTATCTGACGAAGGCCGCGTCGCAGAATGTGCGCTATACCGAGATGTTCTTCGACCCGCAGGAACATCTGAAGCGCGGCGTGCCGATGGCGGCGGTGATCGCCGGCATCACCCGCGCGCGCGGCGACGCGGCGAAGCGGCTGGGGATCGGATCGGGGCTGATCCTGTGTTTCGTGCGCGACGCGCCGCTGGATACCGCGGCGGCGGCGCTCGACGCGGCCTTGCCGTTCAAGCGCGACCTGATCGCGGTCGGACTTGATTCGGATGAAAAGGGTCATCCGCCGCGCGACTTCGCGCCGCTGTTCGCGAAGGCGCGCGCCGCCGGGCTGCACCTGACGATGCACTGCGACCTGAATCAGGAAAACACGCTGGAGCATCTGCGCCAGGCGATCGTCGACCTGCGCGCCGATCGCATCGACCACGGCGGCAATATCCTTCAGTCGCCCGAACTGGTCGCGATCGCGCGCGCCCGCGGTCTGGCCTTCACCGTCTGCCCCGGCTTTTCGGGCAAGGTCGCGACCGGCGGCGCGCCGATCGACGTCGTTCGCGGGATGCTGGACCAGGGGCTGGCAGTGACGATCAGTTCCGATGATCCGGCCTATATGGGCAGCCGCTACGTCGCCGACGCGATCGTCGATGCGCAGCCGGTCAGCGCGCTGACCCGCGCCGAGCTGGTCCAGATCCAGCGCAACGCCTTCAACGCCGCATGGCTGCCGCCGGGGCAGCGCGCCGCCTATCTGGCCGAACTGGACCGTTTCGCCGCGACCGCCGCCTGACGGCCCCGCGACGCGGGTTGCCGGGCGCGCCGGAACCCAGCATGGCAGGCCGGATGCGTCCCGCCTTCCCCTTTCTGCTGCTCGCCGGCAGCATCGCCTGCCCCGCCGCCGCCCAGCAGCGCACCCGTCAGAGCGACGACATCATCGTCGTCGGCCGCGGGCTGCCCGCCCGCCCCGGCGACGCCGCCTTCGACACCGTGACGATCGACGCGCAGCGGATCGCGGAGAATGCCAGCGGGCGGCTGGAAAACGTGCTGGCCGACGTCGCCGGGCTACAGCAGTTCCGCCGCAGCGATTCGCGCTCGGCCAACCCGACCAGCCAGGGCATCTCGCTGCGCGGGATCGGCGGCAATGCCTCCAGCCGCGCGCTGTTGATCCTCGACGGCGTGCCGCAGGCCGATCCCTTCGGCGGCTGGGTGCCCTTCCCCGCTTATGCCACCGATCGTATCGGCCTGATCCGCGTCACCCGCGGCGGGGGCAGCGGGTATTTCGGGCCGGGCGCGCTGGCGGGGACGGTGGAGATCGAGAGCGCCGACCCCGCACGGCAACCCGCGCTCGGCGCCGACATCGCCTATGGCAGCCGCCGCTCGCTGTCGGCGGCGGGATCGGCGCTACTGGCGCGCGACGGCGGCTTCGCGACGCTGTCGGCGGCCTATATGCGCGGCGACGGCTTCGTCCCCACCGTGGCGGAAAGCCGCGGCCCGGTGGACCGCGCCGCCCCGTTCGAGCAATTCTCCGTCGCCGCGCGCACCGTCGTGGCGCTGACCGCCACGACCGAGCTTCAGGCCAACCTGTCCGGTTTCACCGACACGCGCGACCGGGGCACCGCCTTCACCCGCAACCGCGGCGAGGGCGCCGACGCCAGCCTGCGCGTGGTCGGGCGCGGCACCTGGGGATGGAGCGCGCTCGCCTATCTCCAGGCGCGCGCCTTCGCCTCGCAATTCGCCGCCATCGACGCCGCACGGACCAGCGCGACTCAGACGCTCGACCAATACAACACCCCCGCGACCGGCATGGGCGGCCGCGTCGAAATCGCGCCCCCGGTCGGCGCGGGGCGCGACCTGCGGCTGGGTGGCGACGTGCGGCGCGTCGATGGGCGGACGCAGGAGCTCTACACCTTTGTCGGCGCGCAGCCCACGCGCCGCCGCGTCGCGGGTGGCACGGCACTGACCTACGGCCTGTTCGGTGATGCCAGCCTGACCGCGGGCGTTGCGACGCTAACGCTGGGCGGGCGCGTCGATCGGTGGCGACTGTCCGACGGAGCGTTGCGGGAAACGACGCTGGCGACCGGCGGGACGCTGACGGATACACGCTTTCCCGAGCGGTCGGGGACCGAATGGACCGGGCGTGCCGGCGTTGCGGTGCGGCCGGTGCCGGCGCTGACGCTGCGGGCCGCGGCCTATCGCGGATGGCGGCTACCGACGCTCAACGAATTGTACCGCCCGTTCCGTGTCGGCGCGGACGCGACCTCGGCCAATGCCGCGCTGTCGCCGGAGCAGCTGAGCGGCGTCGACGGCGGCATCGTGTTGGCGCCCGGCGGCGGCCTGACGCTGAGCGCGACATTGTTCTGGAACCGGTTGGACGGGGCGATCGCCAATGTCACCGCCGGGCGCGGGCCGGGGACGTTCCCCGGCGTCGGCTTCGTTGCGGCGGGCGGCACCTATCGCGTGCGCCGGAACCTAGACGCGATCCGCTCGACCGGGGTGGAGGTGGAGGCGCGGTGGCAGCACGGCCCGCTGTTCGCGCAAGGGTCGTGGAGCCATGTCGACCCGCGCGTCGTGGCCAGCGGGCCAGCCGCTGCGCTCGACGGGTTGCGGCCGGCGCAGACGCCGCGTGACCTAGTATCCGCCTCGGCAGGGTGGCGCCGCAACCGTGCCGCGCTGTCCGCGACGCTGCGTCACGGCGCGCGGCAGTTCGACGACGACCAGAACAGCCGCTCGCTCGCTCCCGCGACCACGCTGGACGCGGTCGCCGCCGTGCCGCTCACCCGCGCGATCGGGGTAGAGCTGCGCGGCGAGAACCTGTTCGATGCGCGGGTCGAGACCGGGATCAGCGGCACGTCGATCATCGAACGTGCCACGCCGCGCACGCTATGGGTGTCACTGACGCTGCGCGCCGGTTGACCGCAGCCCGCGCCGGTACCGGCCGTAACGCGACGGAGATGGCGATGGCGCGTCCAGCACGCTAAAGTCTTCAGCCCTTATGCCGCTCCATCCTTTTCACGAAGCGGAACATTTCCCCGTCGTCGGGCAGGCGGATCAGGGTTGCCGCGTCAGTACCGGAGTCGCGGTCGCCGGCGCCGGGCCGACAGGCGTCGTCATCACGTCGGCCGCGCTCGGCGGCGCGGCGGGCGCTTCGGCGACGCATGCGGCCAGCGGAGCGAGCAGCAGCAGCGACAGCGCGACGCCGCGGCGAAGGGGATGGGCAGCGATCATGACGACGCCCCTCGCAGCAGCGGGTTGCGTGACCGTCGACGTCAGGTGGAGATCGTATGGAGGCCGTCCCGGCTACCCCGGAAAGCCTTCGACGACGCCGGGCGACGGCGTTTCGGTCAATCGCAGGAAGACGTTCATCGTCAGGACGGCCGCCACGCCCTCGGCCTCACCACGTCGCCGGTTGCGCCGACACTTCTTCCTAGCGTAAGGCGAGCACCAATCGCAAGGACCCGGTGCGAACCCGGGTGGCTATGCCGGCCGCCGATCCGCCGGACAACATCACACATGCAACCCGACCGCGCCGCCTTCCGCGCCATGTGCCCTGATGTGGACTTCTTATGGCATTCGATTTCGCTTCCTATCGCCGCCAGTGGTTCACTGACGGCACCGCCGCCCGCCGCGATATCATGGCGGGCATCGTCGTCGCCCTCGCGCTTATTCCCGAGGCGATCGGCTTCTCGATCATCGCCGGCGTCGACCCGCGCCTAGGCCTTTACGCTTCGGTGGCGATCGCCATCACGATCTCGCTGATGGGCGGGCGCCCCGGCATGATCTCCGCGGCGACCGCGGCAGTCGCCGTGCTCGTGACCCCGCTCGTGCGCGAGCACGGCGTCGAGTATCTCTTCGCCGCAACGATCCTGATGGGGCTGATCCAGATCATCGCCGGGCTGCTTCGCCTAGACCTGGTGATGCAGTTCGTGTCCCGCTCGGTCATCACCGGCTTCGTCAACGCGCTCGCAATCCTGATCTTCATGGCGCAGCTGCCGCAGCTGACGAGCGTCGGCTGGGACACCTACGCGATGGTCGCAGGCGGTCTCGCCATCATCTACGGCCTGCCGCGTATCACCACGGCCGTACCGTCACCGCTGGTCGCGATCCTCGTCCTCAGCGCGATCAGCATCTGCATGGGTCTGGACGTGAACACGGTCGGCGACATGGGCAGGCTCCCCGAGGGGTTGCCCAACCTCGTTCTGCCGAATGTCCCGCTGACGCTCGACACCCTGCGGATCATCCTGCCCTACTCGCTGACGATGGCGGCGGTCGGCCTGCTGGAATCGCTGCTCACCGCACAGATCGTCGACGACATGACCGACACCGACAGCGACAAGCGCGTCGAGTGCGCGGGCCAGGGCGGGTCCAACATCGTCGCCGCGCTCTTCGGCGGCATGGGCGGATGTGCGATGATCGGGCAGTCGGTCATCAACGTCACCTCCGGCGGGCGGGGACGCCTGTCGACGTTCTTCGCGGGCGCGTTCCTCCTGTTCCTGCTGGCGGTGCTCGGCCCGCTGGTCGGCCGCGTACCGATGCCCGCGCTCGTCGCCGTCATGATCATGGTGTCGATCGGGACGTTCAGCTGGAACTCGATCCCCAACCTGCGCCGCCATCCGCCGACGTCGTCGATCGTCATGCTGACGACGGTCGTGGTGGTTGTCGCGACGCATGACCTTTCGCTTGGCGTGCTCGCCGGCGTTCTGCTGTCGGGCATCTTCTTCGCCGGCAAGGTCCAGCGGATGTTCGTGGTGGAACGCGAGGAAACCGAGGACGGAACCTGCGCGACATATCGCGTCGCCGGAGAGATCTTCTTTGCCTCGGTCACGCGGTTCACCCGTGCGTTTCAGGCGGAGGACAAGGCACGCCACATCGTGATCGACGTCACCGGCGCGCATTTCTGGGACATTTCGGGCGTCGGCGCGCTCGACAGGATCATCGCGCGCCTGCGTCGGGATGGACGCGCGGTGGAAGTCGTCGGCTACAATCGCGCCAGCGCCGATATCGTCGATCGCTTCGCCCTCCACGACAAGACCGGCGTCGAAATGGGGCTGGCGCCACACTGACCTGTCGACGGTGCAACACCCTGGACGTCGGGCGAGCGATATCCATGCGGGGGGCGGCGCTGTGGCGACGAAGCTGGAAGCATAATGCGCCGCCCAAATGCTCAACTGCCCGCGGTCGACGCCGACGAGCCGTCGCGCGGCGCCTGGAACGTCGCCCAGTCGACATCCGGTGCCGGCGCAGGCGGCTCGCCGGCGATGCTCTCCGGCTCGACAAGCGCACCGGTCCGCATGCGGTGAAGATGGACCTTCGCGATCATGTTCGCGGAAATGGGCGCGGTGATGAACAGGAAGACCGAGATCAACAGTTCGTGGGCGGTCCACACGCCCAGCTTCCCCTGGAAGAAGACGACCGAACCGACCAGAAGCGCCCCGAGACCCAGCGTCGTCGCCTTCGTCGGCCCGTGCAGCCTTTCCATCGTCGAGGGCAGTCGAACGAGCCCCCAGCTGCCGATCAGCACGAAGGCGGCGCCGAGCAGCACCAGGGCCGCCACCGCGAGATCGATGGCGCTGCTCATTCGACGATGTCCCCGCGCAGGATGAACTTGCAATAGGCGATCGTGCCGACGAACCCGACCATTGCGAGCAGCAGCGCCGCCTCGAAATAGGTGTCGTTGCCGCCGATCATGCCGATCAGCACGATGACCGCGATTGCGTTGATCACCATCGTGTCGAGCGCGACGATACGGTCGCCGATCGCCGGGCCCTTCAGCAGCCTCCAGCCGTTCAGCAGCAGAGCGAGCGCGACGGCGCCCAGTGCGATGTGGAGCGCCACCTCGATCATGCGAAGATCCGCAACAGGCGCGCCTCGTAGCGCGCCTTGATCCGTGCGATCTCCGCCGCCGGATCGGCGACGTCGAGTGCGTGGACGAGGAGAAAGCGACCGTCCGCCGACACGTCGGACGAAACGGTGCCCGGCGTCAGGCTGATGGTGGCGGCCAGCACGGTGATCGCCTCGGGCGTGTCGAGCGCGATCGGCACCACGAGCCAGCGCGCGCGCAGGTCGCGGTTGCGGCGAAACAGGATCAGCCGCGCGACATCGAAGTTGGCGACGACGATGTCGTACAGCACGACGAGCGCATAGCCGAGCAGCGCGCGGTTGAAGCGGACGCGCGGGCGATCCGGCCAGAACGGACGTGTAAAGCGCGGCAGGACGATCGCGAAGACCGCGCCGAGCACGATACCGCCCGGCGTGACGCTGTTCGCCATCAGCAGCCAGACGAGGAACAGCAGCGCCGACAGCGCGGGATGCGGCAGCAGCGCCCTCACCGTCCCGCCTCCGACGAGAGCACCGCGGCGACATAGCGATCCGCGGCGAAGACCTGGCGCGCCGTTGCCGCGGTCCAGTCCGACACCGGTCCAGCGAAAACGGTGAGGAGGACGATCGCGCCGAGCGCCGCCGCCGGTGCCGTCAGATCGGCGCGCGATCGCTCGGCAGACACCAGCCCGGCACCGCCATCGGCCGGTTTCCAGAAGATCGCGCTGCCCGAACGCGCGAAACCGACGACGCCGATCAATGTCGTCCCGAGGATCGTCGCCCAGATCGCGGGCTGTGCCGGCGCATCGACCGTCGCGCGCAACATCAGCAGCTTGCCGATGAACCCCGACAGTGGCGGCAGCCCGATCGCCGCTATGCACGTCGCCAGATAGAGCAGCCCGACCGCATCCTGCCCGGCGAAGCGCGGCGTCGGCACGATCGCGTCGCCATATTGCCCGCGCCGCCGCATCGCCACGTCGGCGACCAGGAACAGCGCCGCCCCCGCCAGCGTCGCGTTGATCAGGTAGAACAGCGCCGCCGCGGTCGCCGCGGGCGTCCACGCGGCGAGGACGAGCAGCAACGATCCGGTCGACCCCAGCACCGCGAACGCCGCGCTCTCGCGCAATCCCCGGCCTGACAGCACGCCGCCGAAGCCGAGCAGCGCGGTGACGATCGCGGCGGGCGCAAGCCACGGCGACGGCACCCACGCCGCCTCGCCCGTTGTCGCGCCGAACACGAGCGGGACGACGCGGATCATCGCATAGACGCCGACCTTCGTCATGATCGCGAACAGCGCGGCGACGACCGGCATCGTCGCGGCGTAGGTGCGCGGCAGCCACAGATGGAGCGGCACCAGCGCGGCCTTCAGCGCGAACACCGCGGTCAGCAGCAGGCCGGCGATTCGCGCCAGCCCGCCGTCGCCCGATGGCAGCATCGCGATCCGAACGCCCATATCGGCCATGTTGAGCGTGCCGGTCAGACCGTAGAGCAGCCCGAGCGCGACCAGGAAAATCGCCGATCCGACGATATTGACGACGACATAGGCGACGCCAGCCTTCAGCCGCGCCGCGCCCTGGCCGTGCAGCATCAGGCCGTAGGACGCGATCAGCAGCACCTCGAAGAACACGAACAGGTTGAACAGGTCGCCGGTCAAGAACGCGCCGTTCAGCCCGAGCAACTGGAACTGGAACAGCGGGTGGAAGTGCCAGCCCTTGCGATCCGCCGCCGTGATCACCGCGTGCGCCATGACGATCGTGCCGAGAAGGCTCGCGAGCACCAGCATCGCCGCCGACAACCGGTCGAGCACCAGCACGATCCCGAACGGCGCGCGCCAGCCGCCGATCGCGTAGACGCGGATCGCGTCGTCGCTCGCGGTGACCAGCAGCGCGACCGCGGCGAGCAGGCCGGCGACGCAGCCGGCCAGCGACAACGCGGCGCCCAGGCGGCGTCGGCGACGCATCACCAGCAGCGCCACGGCGGCGGTCACCGCCGGAATGACGATCGGCGCAACGATCAGGTGATCGAACGCGGTCACGATTCCGCCTCCTCGTCAGCGATACCGTCGACCTGGTCGGACCCGCTTTCCAGGAAGCTGCGCAGCGCGAGCACGACGCTGAGCGCGGTCATGCCGAAGGTGATGACGATCGCGGTGAGCACCAGCGCCTGCGGCAGCGGATCGGCGTAGTCGGCCACCCCCTTCGCATAGAGTGGAGGGCGATCGACCGTCAGCCGCCCGACCGCGAACAGGAACAGGTTCACCGCGTAGGACAGCAGGGTCAGCCCCAGCACGACCTGAAACGTTCGGGCGCGCAGCGACAGGTAGACGCCCCCCGCGACGAGTGCGCCGATCGCGCTGGCGATGAGGAACTCCAGGCTCATCGCTCCCCCTCCGCATCCGGCTGCCGCGCCGCGCGCTGGGCGACGTGGCTCAGCTGCGCGAGCGCCATCATCACCGCGCCGAGCACGACACAGGCCACCGCCACGTCGAAGATCATCGCGGTCGCCAGCTCGAACTCGCCGACGACGGGCAGGTGGAAATAGCCGAAGCTGCTCGACAGGAACGGCGCGCCGAACGCCAGCGAGCCGAGCCCCGTGCCGACCGCGATCAGCACGCCGAACGCGATCAGCGGGTGCTCGCCGATGCGCCGCCGCTCGTCGGTCCAGTCGTAGCCGGAGGCAAGATACTGGAGCAGGATGGCGATCGCGAAGATCAGCGCGGCGACGAAGCCGCCGCCGGGCTGATTATGCCCTCGCAGGAAGATGTAGATGCCGACAAGCAGCGCCAGCGGCAGCAGCAGGCGCGTCGCCATCACGAACATCATCGGGTGTCGCTCGGGCGAATGCGGCATGGTGTCGCGCCATGCGCGCAGCCGCTGCCCGGCGGCACCGCGCACCGCGGGCTCGAGCAGCGCGAAGATCGCGAGGCCCGCGATGCCGAGCACGATGATCTCGCCCATCGTGTCGAACGCGCGAAAATCGACCAGCGTGACGTTGACGACGTTCGTGCCGCCCCCACCGGAGTAGCTGTTCGCCCAGTGGAACGTGGAGATGGTATCCCCTCGCACACGCGTCATGATCGCCCACGCCGTCGCGGAGGCACCACCCCCGGCGACCAGCCCCAGGACGGCGTCCCGCAGGCGGCGGCGCGTGCTCGACAAACGTGCGGGCTGCTTCGGCAGCAGGTGCAGCGCGAGCAGCAGCAGCAGGATCGTCACCACTTCCACGGCGATCTGCGTCAGCGCGAGATCGGGTGCGGACAAGTGGACGAAGGCAAGCGCGATGGCGAGGCCGATGACGCTGATGAAGACGAGCGCGAGGAACCGTTGCCGCTGCGTGACGACGACCGTCAGCGTTGCGGCCAGCAGCAGCACCCAGACGACGATCGCCGCCGGGCTTGCCGGCGTGGTCGCCCGCCCCCCGGTCAGTACCGGGCCGACCTTCGTCGCGCCGTCGAGCCCCAGCACGACCACGGTGGCGAACAGCAGCAGCAGGTAGCGCTGAAGCGACGGCGCATGAATCGCCAGCGTCACGCGGCGCGTCGCGGTGACAAGCGCGTCCATCGCGGCATCGAACAAGCGCTTCGCATCGACCCAGTGCCCGGTCGCGACCCGATGCGCGAGGGCCGCGTGACGCGCGAGCAGAAATGCTCCCCCCAGGACGGCACCGACGCTCAGCGCGAGCGCCAGGTTGAGGCCGTGCCACAGCGCGAGATCGATCTTCGGCGGCGCGCCGCCGGTTACCGCAGCGGTCGTCGCGGTCACCAGCGGCCCCGCGATCAGCATCGGCAGCAGCCCGAAACCGAGCGCGAGCGCGACGAGCAGTAGCGGCGGCGCCAGTAGCGCCGCACCCGGATCATGCGGCTTCGCGACCTCGCCCGTGCGCTGCGGCCCAAAGTACAGCCCAAGCGCGTAGCGCAGCGAGTAGGCGACCGACAGCGTCGCGCCGACCGTCGCCAGCAGCGGGACGAGCCAGGTCTGGCCTAGAACGGCGGTCTGCGCGGTCTCGTGCAGCATCATCTCCTTAGAGATGAAACCGCCGAGCGGCGGCAGGCCCGCCATCGCCGCCGCCGCCAGCACACCCATCGTCGCGGTGAGCGGCATCAGCCGGGCGAGCCCGCCCAGCCGGCGGATATCGCGAGTCCCCGTCTCGTGATCGACGATACCGGCGTTCATGAACAATGCCGCCTTGAAGGCGGCGTGATTGAGGATGTGGAACACCGCAGCGGCAGCGGCGGCGGGCGTCGCGAAGCCGAGCAGCATTACCATCAACCCAAGCTGGCTGATCGTCGAATAGGCCAGGATCGCCTTCAGATCGGTGCGGAACAACGCGATGGCGGCGCCGAAGATCATCGTGACCAGCCCCGTGGTCGCGACCAGTGCGAACCAGAGATCGGTGCCGGCGAGCACCGGCCAGAGCCGCGCAAGCAGGAACACCCCCGCCTTCACCATCGTCGCGGAGTGGAGGTACGCGCTGACCGGCGTCGGCGCCGCCATCGCGTGCGGCAGCCAGAAATGGAACGGGAACTGCGCCGACTTGGTGAAGGCGCCGAGCAGGATCAGCAGCAACGCCGGCGCATAGAGCGGCGACGCCTGCACGATCGCGCCGCGCGTGAGGATCGTGGCCAGTTCGAACGACCCCGCCGCCTGCCCCAGCAGCAGCATGCCCGCAATCAGCGCCAGTCCGCCGCCGCCGGTTACCGCCAGCGCCATCCGCGCACCCTGCCGCGCCTCGGCCGTGTGCCGCCAGAAACCGATCAGCAGGAACGACGACAGGCTCGTCAGCTCCCAGAAGACGAGCATCAGCACGACGTTGTTCGACAGCGCGATACCCACCATCGCCCCCTGGAACAGCATCAGGAACGACAGGAACCGCCCGGTCGGCTCGTCCTCGCTCAGATAGCCGGCGGCATAAACGACAACGAGAAACCCGATCCCGAGGATCAATCCGGCAAAGAGCAGCGCAAGCGGATCGAGCCACAGCGAGAGCTCAAGGCCGAGCGCGGGCACCCATGCGACCCTGGTCGCGGGCAGATCGCCGGCGAGCACCGCCGGCGCCAGCGATAGCAGCACGACGAATCCGATCGCGGTCGCCGCGCCCGCGACGCCGAGGTGCACCGTCCGAGACGCCCGGAACAGGGTCCCCAGCATCAGGCTGGCCGCGAAGGGCAACAGGACGAGGAAAACGAGGATCGGACACTCCCACTGGTTGACGGTCCTTTACAGGCTAAACGCCTCAGGTCGATGCTTCAGCGGGTGATCGCGGCACCGGTCATGCGATCAGGAGGTGAATGGCGACGCACGTGGCGGCGCCGACCGTCAGGTTCATCGGTATGCCGAACTTCAGGAAATCGGCGAAGCGATAGTCGGCGGCGGCATAGACCATCGTGTTCGTCTGATAGCCGATCGGGGTCGCGAAGCTCGCCGATGCGGCAAACATCACGGCTACGATCAGCTGCCGCGGATCAGTGCCGGTGGCGCCAGCGATGCCGATCGCGACGGGCGTCATGATCACGGCGACGGCGTTGTTGGTGACCGTTTCGGTCAGGACCGACGTCAGCAGATACAATACGGCGATTAGCATCAGCGGCGACAAGGTACGCAGCCACGGGGCGACCCAGGCGACGATCATGTCGACCGTCCCGATCGCCTGCAGCCCGCTGCCGATCGCGAGCATCGCGAAGATGAGGACCAGCACGCTCCCGTCGATCGCGCTCCATGCTTCCTCGGGATCGATGCACCGCGTGATCAGGACGACCGCGACCCCGACGATCGCGAGCGGCGCCACGGGCAGGACGCCGAGCGCCGCGAGCACGACGACCGCCGCCAGCGTGCCGATCGCGATCGGGGCGAGGCGGCGCCGAAAGCGGCGGACGTGGCTGGTGTCCTCCGCGATCAGATTCGGGTTCTCATTCAACTCGAGGATGGCCGATTCACGCGCCGCAACGAGCAGGTGATCGGCGGCACGCAGCCGCACGCTGCCCAGATCGGGACCCGGCAGATGGCGGGCCCGCCCGATGCCAAGCACACGAGCGGGCAGATTGTTGAGAAACGGAATATCGCGCAAGGCGCGCCCAAGCGCCGGATGCGTCGGCGCGATCGTCAGCCCGACAAGGCGCACGTCGGAGGCCCGTTCGTCGTCGGCGAGGCGGATCGGATGCCCGACGTTCTGCAACCCGACGATCAACCCCTCGCTGCGCGCCAGGTCGTCGATTTCGGCCGCCGGGCCCGCCACAATCAACCGGTCACCCATGCGCGGTTCGAAGTCGGCCTCGACCCGCCGCAGAAGCTCCGTACCGCGGCGCACCGCGATCAGCTTGATGGTCGCCCGCCGCAGCAGCGGCAGGTCGGCCAGCAGCCCCACCGATTTCGTCAACTCGATCTCGGTCAGATAGGTCAGATGATGCCGATCCTCCGCGGGATAGTCGGGGCGGTCGGGTAGCAGGCGCTTTCCGATCAACAGCATCGTCGCGATGCCGGCCAGCATCGCGGCCAGCCCAACCCCGGAAATCTCGAAAATGCCGAAGCCCGGCTGCCCGTTGGCGCGCGCGACGCCATCGACCAGCAGATTGGTCGACGTCCCGATCAACGTCAGCGTTCCGCCGAGGATCGACAGGTACGACAGCGGGATCAGCAAGCGCGTGGCGGCGATGCCGATCGCCTGGCCAAGGCGTCGGACGAGCGGAATCAGCACCATCACGACGGGCGTGTTGTTGATGAACGCCGGTGCGATCGCAGCACCGATGTACATCTCCGCGACCGTCCGTCGCGGCTGACGCGCCGCGCGCCGCACGACCGTGCTCGCCAGTGCTTCGATCGTGCCGGTCCGCACCAACGCCCCCGACAGGATGAAGAACGCTCCGATTGCGATCGGCGCGGGGTTGGCGAAAGCGGCGCTCACTTCGTCCCAGCCGATCCAGCCGAGCGCGATCATCACAGCGGCGCCGCAGACCGCGACGGTCACGGGCGGAAATCGTTCGGTTGCGAAGGCGATCAGCAGAAGCACGACGAAGACAAGCCCGGCGATGGGGCCGTTGGCCGAGAGGGATGCGATCATGCTGCTCATACGCATGACCGCAAGGTTCGCCGCATCCGCCATGTGACCCGGTGCCACAGCGGGGATAAATCATCGCGGCAACGCGGCGACCGCGAACCGCCCCGGCCTGCGACATCGCCTCGGTCATTGCGCGCGCTATCGCTGCTGGCGGCGCTCGACCTGAGCTGCTACCCATTCTTGGACCACTTGGCTGGCGGTCTTACGCTGTTACGCGTCCTCCGAGCGCAAGGTCTTTGCCGCCAGTGTCTGCTGGATTGCGCTCCGTTCCTCGATGCTGGCGCGCTCGACCACACCCTTGGCCACAAGGTCCTCGATCTGGTTCGGGCTGAGGCCCAGCCACTCCCTCATGATCTCGTCGCTGTGCTCGCCCATGAGCGGTGCGGGGGCGATCGGAGGGGCCGGGAGGCGCCCATGCCCTTGCGTTGCCTCGGACGTGACCACGTCCGCCAGGAAGGGATGATGCTCGCGCCGCAGAAGGCCTCGTTCGGCGAAATAGTGAAAGCCCGGCAGGTCTCCCACCCGCAGCATCTTCGCGGCGGGAATGCCGGCAGCCTGAAGGCAATGCATCGCATCGTCGACATCGACCGACGCCGCCCATTCGCTTGCGGGCCGCCCACCGCACCCAGAGACGAACGCAGCAGCATCGGCCTGGTCGCGCTCGGTGACCACGATCCACTCGTCGTCCCCGCGGCAGCGGTAGACCGCCGAATGCTCGCGTTCGGCAGGAACGCCGGTCGACGCTCGTGCGATCTCCGCTCCGAACTGGGCGAGCATGACCTCTGCCTGGGCGATGCTTGCATGTCCCCCCTGCCCGGTCCGCTCACGCTGGATCAGCAACGCCACCGCAGCGATCGCGCCGATGCGGCCAGCGACATGGTCGGGGTAGATGGTGATCGAATCGCTGAAGCTTTCGGGATCATCGGCGTAGCGCCACGCCTCCGTCAGACCGGTGGCTGCCCGCACGAGCGGGCCATACCCCATCCGCTTGCTCCAGGGGCCGCTATCTCCGAAGGCGGAACTCTCGACGCTGATCACGCGCGGGTTGGCGGCTGCGAGAACGTCACGGCCGAGGCCGAGCGACTGCATCGTCCCCGGCTTGAAGTTGGAGAGCACCACGTCGGCCTGCCCGACCAGCCGAAGGAAAAGCGCCTTGCCATCCGGGTGACGCAGATCGAGGCCAAGACCTCTCTTGTTACGGTGCCCGGCCGCGAAGCTGGCCGAGAGGCCGTAGGGCAGATAGGACTGGCGGTTGCCATCCGGAAAGGCACCGCTTTCCACCTTCACCACATCGGCCCCCTGATCGGCCAGCAGGCGACCGGTTTCGGCGCCGACGACGATGACGCCGAGGTCCAGCACCTTCAGCCCTTCGAACGGCCGGGACAGATCCCGTGCGCTTGGCACCAAGCGAGCCCGCGGATGCCCTGCATCCGGCGTCATCCGCTCACCATCCACGACGATGCACCCGTTTGGAACGGGATAGGTCGCGCCATTCACGTCTTCGCTGCGGAAGGACGCACGTTCGACGAAGTGGGGCAGCGTCGGCGCTTCGGCGAGCGTCGCCACGCCGCTCAGCGGCACGCCGTACGAGATGGCAGCGGCTTCAAGTTCGGCACGGGTCTTGTCCGCAAAGAAGGCAGCGATCGCCGGCAGGAGATCAGGTGACTTGTAGCGGACCGCCGTGCTGTTGAAGCTCGGGTCCGCGAAGGCAGGGGGTTCGCCCATCCAGCGGAACATGCCCTGCCACTGCCGTGCTGCCAGCAGGCACAGGCGCACGTGACCGTCGGCACAGCGGATGATGGGGTATTGAAAACCCTTGGCAGGCCGCTCGCGCGACAGCAGGTGCGCCGGACGCCCCATCGTGGCGCTGCCACCGATCCCGAAGCCGGGGTCAAGCGCCTGCACTGCGCCGTCCAAAGCGGCAAAGTCGATGCGGTCGCCCTGCCCGGTTCGCAATGCGAGGAAATAGGATTGCAGCGCCAGGAATGCCGCCTGCACCGCCGCGCACTGCCATGCCAGCTGCCCCGGCGGCAGCAGCGGCTCGCGCCCACGAATCCCCGAGCGCGACAGTTCGCCTGAAAGCGCATGCAAGACGGCGTCGCTCGCCTGCCACCCCGACAGGGAGTTTCCCTGTCCGAACGGACTGACGCTGACGATGACCTGCGCTGGTTGGCTTGCGCGTAGCTGGAGGCCGCAATCCTCGACTATGATATCTGCGGCGGCGAGCAGAGAAGCGGCTTCCGGCGCGCGATGATCGAAGGGATGCACCGTCTTGCCGAGATTGGCGATGCGATCCGCCAGCCTATCACCGTGAGCGGCATCCGCGATGCGATCCACTTGCGCGCCGAGCTCCGCAAGATATCGTGTGGTGATACTCAGCGGCCCGTGTACCGCGTCGACCACCCGGACTCCCGTCAGAGGCCGGTCAACTGCCATCTTCCTCTCCCAACCTCTTGCGGCCCATCTTATCTAAGGGCATTAGATTGCCAGACACAAGCGGCTGATGGCCGCGATCAGCGGGAGAGTTAGATGGCCAACGTGGCAGCAACAAGCTTCACCATGACGATCGACGGCGCCGCCGCGCCCACGGCAGCCTCTCTGCCGGTGCGCAATCCGGCGACGGGGGAGGTGTTCGCCGAGGCTCCCGACGCGACCGCCGACGATCTCGATCGCGCCGTCGCGGCTGCGACCCGCGCCTTTGCGACCTGGAAGAACGTGCCGATCGCCGAGCGCAAGGCCGCGCTGATCAGCGCGGCCGGGATCATCGAGGCACATGCCGACGAGCTCGCCGCCCTGTTCGTCAAGGAACAGGGCCGTCCCTATCCCGGCGCCAAGGGCGAGGTGCTGGGCGGTGCGATGTGGATGAAGGCGACCACCATGCTCGATATCCCCATCGACGTGACGGAGGAGACCGACACCCGCCGGATCGAGGTGCATCACGTGCCGCTGGGCGTCGTCTGCGGTATCGTGCCGTGGAACTTCCCGGTGCTGCTGGCGGTGTGGAAGATCGCGCCGGCGATCATGGCCGGCAACACCCTGGTCCTGAAGCCCTCCCCTTTCACCCCGCTTACCACGCTACGAATCGCCGAGCTGATCCGCGATTGCTTTCCGGCGGGCGTGTTGAACGTCATCGCGGGCGGGGACGCGCTCGGCCCGCTGATGACCGCGCACAAGGGCTTCGCCAAGATCAGCTTCACCGGCTCCACGGCAACCGGCCGCCGCGTGATGGAAAGCGCCGCCAAGGACCTGAAGCGTATCACGCTCGAGCTGGGCGGAAACGACGCGGCCATCGTGCTGCCGGACGTCGATGTCGATACGGTGGCGGAACAGCTGTTCGAGGGCGCGTTTCACAACACCGCGCAGGTGTGCGTCGCGACCAAGCGGCTGTTCATCCACGCGGATATCTATGACCAGGTTCGGGACCGGCTGCACGAGCTTGCCAAGGCCACGCCGGTGGGTGACGGTGCCGAGCAGGGTAACCGCTACGGCCCGATCCAGAACGAGGCGCAATATCGCCGCGTTCTCGGCCTCCTCGACGATGCGCGCGCGAACGGGCTGACGCTGCTGGAGGGCGGCGACGTGCCCCAGCGTGGCTATTTTGTGCCGCTGACGCTGGTTGACAACCCGCCCGACGACAGCCGCGTCGTGGTAGAGGAAGCGTTTGGGCCCGTCTTGCCGCTGCTCAAGTGGACGGACGTGGACGACGTGGTCGCGCGGGCCAACGACACCGAATATGGCCTTGCCGGCGCCGTCTGGTCGGCCAACATCGAGAAGGCGACCGAAATCGCCCACCGGCTCGATACCGGTACGGTGTGGATCAACCAGAACCTGCAATCGACGCCCTTCACCCCGCTGGCGGGCGCCAAGCAATCGGGCTTCGGGCAGGAAAACGGCCTGGCCGGCTTGCTCGAGTTCACCCGGCCAAAGTCGATCTTCATTCCCAAGCAGCCTGCCGGCACCGCCCCGGAAGCGGCCGGGGCGGCGTCATGAAGCTGACGCCCGAAGACGAAGCCTTTCGCAAGGAAGTTCGCGCCTTTCTCGCCGAGAAGCTGACGCCCCCGATCCGCGCTGCCGGCAGCCGCATGACGAGCGTCTACGCCGATCACAAGGCGCAGATGGCGTGGCAGGCGATCCTCCATGAGCGCGGCTGGGCGGCACCCGCCTGGCCGAAGGAGCATGGCGGGGCTGGATGGTCCGTCACGCAGCGCCACATCTTCGAGCGCGAGCGCGTCCTCGCCGGCGCGCCACCCACCTCGCCCATGGGGATCGACATGGCCGGGCCGGCGATCCTCCGCTTCGGCACGGAAGAGCAAAAGGCGTTCTTCCTGCCGCGGATGCTGTCGGGCGAGCATTTCTGGTGTCAGGGCTATTCCGAACCGGGCGCCGGGTCGGACCTGGCGGCGCTGCAGATGAAGGCCGAGCGCGACGGTGACGATCTCGTCTGTACCGGCAGCAAGATTTGGATCACGCATGCCAATGTCGCGAACTGGATGTTCTGCCTCGTCCGCACCGCGCGCGGCGAGCGCAAGCAGCAAGGCATCACGTTCTTGCTCACCGACATGACCACACCGGGTATCGAGGTGCGTCCGATCGTCATGGCATCCGGCGAATGGATCCAGAATCAGGTGTTTTTCGACCGGGTACGTGTTCCGATTGCCCATGTTCTCGGCGCGATCGACGGGGGATGGAGTGTCGCCAAATATCTGCTCGAGTTCGAACGGGGCGGTTCGGCCTACGCGCCGCAGCTTCAGGTGAGGCTCGACGCCTTGCGCGCCCATGCCGGGCCCCTTGCCGAAGAGCCGCTATTCGCCAACAAGTTGACCGACCTCGAAATCCATATCGAGGTGCTCGACTCGCTTGAAAGCGAGTCCTTGTCGAAGCTGTCGCGGGGCGAGCCGCTCGGAGCCGATCCGTCGATCATGAAGATACTCGGCACCGAACTGGCGGGACGCTTGTCGGAACTCGAACTTGAAGCGGCGGGGCCTGTCGGCCGGGCGTGGCAGCCCGGCGTCAGCAAGCCGGGCGGCCCCATTGTCGGCTATCCGGAAACGGCGTCAGATTATTGCAGCGGCGAACCGTGGCAGGCGATCGCACCACTTCGCTACCTTAATACGCGGGCCGGCCTGATCTATGCCGGGACCAACGAGATCCAGCGCGGCATCGTCGCCAAGGAGGTGCTTGGATAGTAGTACCTTCCCTCAGGGGAAGGCCGGGGTGGCGCGGTCTCTCGCGGGGGTTGCGCGCACGGCTCGTTGCGCAAAAAGGCACTAGACCGCGAGTTGCGCGGTCATACGCCCGAAACGCTGG
This sequence comes from Sphingomonas ginsenosidimutans, assembly GCF_002374835.1. Classification (GTDB taxonomy): domain Bacteria; phylum Pseudomonadota; class Alphaproteobacteria; order Sphingomonadales; family Sphingomonadaceae; genus Sphingomonas; species Sphingomonas ginsenosidimutans. Next base: position 38,234 of record NZ_NWVD01000005.1, on the reverse strand, counting down.
CGGTGCTGATCGGCGCTGCCGAGTTCGTGCTCGATCACCGTCAGCCGTTTGAAGCAGCGACCGACCGGCAGGTCCTGCGTCATGCCCATGCCACCGTGCAGTTGAACCGCATTCTGCCCGACGAAGCGCCCGGCATCGGCCACCGTCACTTTCGCCGCACTGACCAGCCGCGCGCGCTCGGCCCAGTGGCCGCCCAGCGCCTGACAGGCGCGCGCAGCAATCGCCGTTGCCCGGCGCGCCTGGATATGCATGTCGGCAAGCCGATGCTGGATCACCTGGAAGCGCGCGATCGGCTGGCCGAATTGTTCGCGCTCCCTTGCATAGGCGACCGTGTCCCTCACCAGCCGCCGCATCAGACCGCTTGCTTCCGACGCGAGGCAGGCGAGCGCGATGTCACCCGCTTCGCTCAGCGCATCTTCGACATCGGTGGCGAGCAGCGCGGCCTCGGCGTTGATGAAGCGGAGATCGGCGGCCGCACGGCCATCGATCGTCGGATAGGCCTTGGCGATCACGCCGTCGGTCGTTGCGGGCACCACAAGAAGCGCGGACGTGTAGCGTTCGGTTTGCGCCGCAACGAGCAAGTAGTCCGCAGACGCGCCGTCGAGCACCAGCTGTGCATCGCCATCGAGTCGCCACCCGACAGCCGTGGGTGTCGCGCTGACGCCGGGGCGAAGCCGTGGATCCAGCCCAGCGACAGCGACCGTCGCGCCTTTCGCAATGTCCCGCAGCACGCCCTCCCCGGCCGGTGTTCGCGCGCCCTGAAGCAACTGCGCGGCGATGACACATGTCTCCAGGAAGGATGTCGGCTCGCAATGCTCGCCAAGCATGTCGAGCACGGCTCCCGCCGTCGACACGTCAAGGCCAAGACCTCCAAGTTCCTCGGGTACGATCAACCCGAAAACGCCGGCGGCGCCGAGAGCGGTCGATCCGTCGCGGGCGCTTGCCAGATGGCGGTCGAGCGCCTCGCGTAATGCCTGCTCCACGTTCAATCCTCCGGCGCGATGGTGACGCGCAAACCGTCAAATGCGTTCTCGAAGCGCAACGAGCAAGACAGCCGCGAGCGCTTGCCACAATGTTCGGAGCTATCGACCCTCATCGGATGTCGGACACGAATAACCGCCGCCGCACATGGCGAGCAATGCGTCAAACCCGTCGCCGCGGTCATGCTCGGTCCCGCCCCTCATCGTAACGATCAGTTGCGGCATCTACAGCAACGTCTCGAGCGCTTCGTAGTAACGGATGACGTTTTCCTCCAGACCGCAATAGACGGTGCTTTCGGGCACTCCCGCGTTCAACCCTTCCTGGCTGATCTGCGCCGCGCGAAAGTCCTCCCCCGCGAACACCTTGATGATCAGGTCGTAGGAGCGTTCGAACACCTCTTCCGCCTTGGGCGTCGTCGCTGGGCCGGGGGTGACCATGTAATAATGTACGATCGTCCGGTCCACGCCGTACGGCATCAGGATCATCACGCTGGTGTAATATTGGCTGGTGACGACCACGACATTGGGGAATGCGGTATAGGCGTGCGTGACGAGCTTGTGGACGTTCGTGTCCGCATCCTCGTCCAGCATCGCCGGCTCATAGCCGATGCGCCCTGACACCTGACGGATGTTGACGCCGAACGTGTCGCTGACGCTGGGCGCATCGACGAACAGCGCGCCGATCGATGCGGCGTGCAGCCGCTGCACATGATAACCTTCGAGGAAAGGCTCGAGAACGACCTTCCAATTGGCCGCCAGGTCGAAGGTCTTGCGACCGTAGACATAGCCGCCGTGGATACCAAGCGCGGTGAAGTCTGCATCGATCTGGTCGTGCAACTGCGACACGTCCAGCGGTCCGCCGTTCAGCTGGGCATAGATGACGCCGCCCCAAACGACGCTGGGCAGTTCCTTCAGCCCGCGCTGATCCTTCATCACGCCTTCGAACATGTCCGACCGGGCAACGCCGATCAGCTTGCCGTCGAGGCCGTAGGTCCAGGCATGATAGGGGCAGACCATCCGCCCCTGCTTATGGACGGCGCAGTCCTCCACCAGCTTCGCGCCCTTGTGCTGGCAGGCGTTGATGAAGACCTTGATATTGTCGGCGCGTGTCCGGGTAACGAGCAGGGGCTTGCCGTACGCTTCGATCGCGACGACCGATCCCGGCTCCGGCAACACCGCCGCCAATGCCACCGGCACGGCATGCTTTTGAAAGATGTTCGCCTGCTCGGCGTCAAACCGCTCGCGACCGGTGAAGATCGCGTTCGGCCGCGTCGCCGCGAGCGGGACGTTGACGGCGTCCTTCTCGGCCGGAATGCGGCGGATTGCTTCCTGCTGGCTGTCGGTCAGGTCAGACAGCCGCGTCACGCGGCGCTCGGCCGGCCTCGCGATATCGGCGACGAAGTTCATGGTCGCACCTCTCCTGCTTGTAGGCCGGTCGTACCCGACTCTAAAACTAATGGCAATAGTTTTATGCCTCTTTGCGCAGCACGTGGCGTCATGCCCGTCGGTGACCCTCGCCGCGCGCAATCGCGAGATATATGGTCGTTGGATTACCGGTGCGTGGAGCAAGCTCTGGCCGTCCGGCAGCAAGCCCGTTAGCTTGCCGGCATGAACATCATGACTCCGGCAGTCGCGAAAAAGACGAAGACGACCGTTGGCGGCAAGCGTCGCGTGCCGCGTGCAGGGCGCCCATCGTCCCCGCTGATCACCCGTGAGGCCGCTGCGGAGGCGGCATTGCGGCTCATCGATGCGAAGGGACTGGACGCCCTGAGCCTGCAAGCTGTGGCGAAGGAACTAGGTGTCAGTGCGCCATCGCTCTACCACCACTTTCGTGACAAGGAGGAGCTTCTCGCGGAAGTCGCACGCAGGCTGCTTTTCGAAGTCGGCCACGAGCAGGAGGAATGGTCCACCGATTGGGAGACGCGGATGGTGGAGCTCAGTTGCGCCACTCGCCGCGTTGCCCTGCGCCATCCCAATGCGGCGCCGCTTTCGCTACGGTTTTTTCCGCGGCGATTGATGCTCCCCGCTTACGAAGCCGGTTTGCGGGATTGTCCGTATCCGCTCGCCACGCAAATGATCGTGCACGAAGTGATAGAGAAGTTCACATATGGCTCGTCGCTGTTCGCGGCGGCGGCGGAAGCGCATCACATCCCGGCCATGCCCGAGGTCGATGCGGCGCATTTCCCCCGACTTGCCGAGGCGCTTGAGCTCGCTCCGTCGGACGAGGACATTTTCAAGGAAGGGTTGCAGGTGCTGCTTGCCGGCCTTCGTGCGCGATACGGCAGCAGGTAAAAAGAAAAGGGGCGGTGAACTCACCACCCCTTCGATGTTGTTCGGAAGAAGAACAGTCAGAATTTGAACGCCAGCTCGACGAATACTTCCCGCGGGTTGTCGACAAAGGCGGACATGTCGGCGGTAACGCCCGGCCCGGCCGTCCCTGTGCCGGTTCCACCTGCGAACGGAATGTCGTTCGCGGCCGTGACCACCAGCTTGTTGGTGAGGTTGCGGCCGATCACCGACAGCGTCCAGCGTTCGTTCGGACCATTGAGGGCCAGTGCCGCGTCGAGCTTCGCATATCCCTTCTGGACCGCGTCGGGACGGAGCGCATCGGAGAAATTATACTTGGACGTATAGCTGACATCGCTGGTGACACGGACCGACCATCCGGAGCCGCTTACCGGCGTTTCGAACGTGAAACCGGCGCGCCCCGCGAATTTGGGCGCCTTCGGCGGCGTGCGGCCATCGTAATTCTGCGCGTTGAAGACGCCGCCGGCGGGCTGGAGATTGCAGCCCAGCGCGATCGTCTGCCCGGGATAGCATTGGCCGACATAGTCCTGGTACTTGGCATCGTTATAGGCCGCCGCACCACGCAGGCTGAAACCGTCGATCCCCGGCACGCGAAAATTGACGTCTGCCTCCACGCCCTGGGTGCGCAGCTTGCCGGCATTGCCCGCGGTGAGCGACACGGTGGTGGGATCGAAGAACTGGACCTGCAGATCCTTGTATTCGTAGCGGTATGCCGTGAGGCTGAAGGTCAGCCGGCGATTGAACGCCAGCGTGCGATAGCCGATCTCGCCGCCCTCCGCGGTTTCCGCGCCGAAGCGGCCCTGATCCTGCAACACGGCAGTCGGAGCCGGTGTCAGCGCCTGCGAGATATTGAAGCCGCCTGCTTTGAAGCCCTGCTTGTATGATGCGTACAAGGTGGTGTCGGTATCCGGCTTGAACCGGATCGTCGCCTGCGGAGAAATATTGTCGTCGCGGTAGCGGTCGCTCACCGCGATCCCGCCGGGGAAGACCGCCGCGAAGGCGGCGTTAGCCGGCAGCGAACGCTGGTAGCTGTCGCGCGATTCCAGGCTGTAGCGCGCACCGGCCGACAGCTCGAACTGCTCTGAAAGATTGAGCGTTCCTTCGACGAACACCGACATGGAGTGGGTCTTGAACCCGTTGTCGCGCTTGAAGCTGACAAACGTGCCCGTGCCCGGATCGAACGGCAGCGGTGCGATATAGGCGTCGGTGTTGAAGAGGAAATCGCCGTAAGCATAGAAGCCGCCGAACAGGAGGTTGAACGGGCCGTCGAACTTCGACTGGAACCGCAACTCCTGCGAGAATTGATCGAAGTCCGCGAGCTGACTGAACCCGGCTGGATAGGCTTCGCCCGACACGTTGTTCAGATCATATTGGCGGAAGTGATAATAGCCCGTGATCGACGTGACATCGAACGGATCGCTCGTCACGTTCGCCGTCGCGATGCCGTATTGCGACGCGAAATCGCCATACATGTCGCCGTTGCGGGCATAGCGATAATTCGCCTGGGCCACCTGGATCGGGATGGCGGACTGATCCGATCGGCCGTTGATCTGGCAATCGGCGTTGGGGCTTGGGGGAATGCCGTTGGCGGGCAGCGGGGTCGTCCGGCCGGCGCCGCAGAGCCGCTCGATGATGTCGGTCGGGCCGCCATCCGTCACCTTGGTGAAGCCGCCCTTCACCTGCAGCTTGAAGGCGCTGCTCGGTTCCCACTCGACCGTGCCGCGCGCGCCATAGGCTTCCGAAAAGCCCCGGCGGTCCCGGTCGCGCGTGCGGAACTGCCCCGGGATGTAGTTGGTGTATTCGTCCGCCGCGGTGTTGGTGAACGCACCCTTTGCCTTGGAATAACGACCGGCGACGCGCGCGCGCAGCGTATCCGACACCGGGCCCGACAGATACCCTTCGACATAGTGTTCGTCGGCGTTGAACCCGTACCCGCCCTTGATCCCGCCTTCAAACGTGTCGGTCGGGTTGTTGCTCGACACGCTGATCAGGCCGCCGGTGGTGTTCTTGCCGAAGAACAACGCCTGCGGCCCCTTGAGCACCTCGACGCGCTGGATGTCGAACTGCGGAAGGCTGATCTCGCGCCCGCGGCTCATCGGCAGGCCGTCGATCACGAACGACACCGACTGGTCAAAGCCGGCGCTCAGCGCGGTCGAGCCGACGCCGCGCAGGAAGATGCTGGCCGACGAGCCCGACGCCGCCTTGCCCGCGATGAGCGAGGGGACAAGGGTCGCGATGTCGCTGACGCGGGTTGCCTGATATTGGGTGAGGGTCTCGCCGCCGACGGCAGTGACCGCGACCGGCGCGTCGAGCAGGCGCTCGTCACGGCGCCGCGCGGTGATGATGATCTCGCCGTCGCCGACCGCGGAGGGCGTCGTGTTGGCCGGACGGGCGCCGGTCTCGGATGCCTCGCCCCTGTTGGTGCCGGATTCCTGCGCCGTCGTGGGGCCAACATCCGGGGCCACCTGCGCCTGAACGGCCGAGGGCACAATCGCTGTGGTGGAGGTCAGCGCCACCAAGGCGAGCCGCAAGGAACGCTTCATCCTTCTACATCCTCTCTGAAAACAGGTTGCGCGATCTTCTGTCGCGTCGCCGAAACTTCGGCCGTAACAAACCTAATGTCAATAGATAACGGTCACGCCGGCGTGGCGACATGGTCGCGCAGGATCAGGTCCGCAGCGCGCCACGCCATCGCCATGGTCGGGCCCTGCGTATTGCCGGCGGGGATCGCGGGCATGATCGATGTGTCCATGATGCGCAGCCCGTCGACGCCGCGCACGCGCAGCTGGGGGTCGACCACCGACGCTGCGTCATTCCCCATCCGGCAGCTGCCGACCGCATGATAGCCGCACGTGCCAAAGCGATCGTAGGCGTCTAGGATCTGCTGATCGGTCTCATATTGCGCGCCCGGCATGGTTTCTTCGCCGACCAGCTCGCCCAGCGGCGATCGGCGGACGTAGTCGCGCACCACCCGGATTGCGCCGATCATGGCGGCGCGGTCTTCGTCGTTGGCGCGGTAGTTCGGCCGGAACGACGCCGCCGCATCCGGATCGCGCGTGGTGATATGAATGCTGCCGCGCGAGGTGGGACGCAGCGGATAGACAACCACGTGCATGCCCGGGAAGCGCTCGACATCCTGCCGCTGCTTGGCGAAGTCGAACGAGAAGGGCGCGACCAGCATCTGCGCATCGGGCCGGTTCAGCCCCGGCCGCGTGCGGAACCAGCCACCGATCTCATAGGCCGCGGCCGCCATCGGACCGGAGCGGGTCAGATAATATTGCACAGCGGACCGCAGCAGCCGCCACCCGTGGAACTGCTTGTTCTGCGAAATGTCGCGCCTGACCTTCCATTGCACGATCAGCCCGCGATGCTCGATCAACCCTTCGCCGACTTCCGGATTGTGGTGGATCAGCGGAATGCCGAGCGCCTTCAGCCGCCCCTCGTCACCGATGCCGGATCGCTCGAGGACGCCGGGGCTTGCCATCGCGCCGCCGCAGACGATCACTTCGCCCCTCGCCGCCACCGTCTCCCGTCTGCCGTCGCGCACCACTTCCACTCCGGTGGCGCGCTTACCGGTGAAGGTGACGCGATCCACGGTGCAGTCGGTCATCACCGTCAGATTGGCACGCTTCTCTGCCGGGCGCAGGAACGCGGTCGCTGCGCTCTGTCGCTTGCCGCCGGCAATGGTGCGCGGCGTGAAGCCGATCCCGTCGCCATTGTCGGGCGCGTTGACGTCGTCCTTGCGCGGCCACCCCATCGCCACGCCCGCGGCAATCTGCGCTTCCGACAATTCGTCGCGAAGCGTCGGCATCGTCACCTTCAGCGGGCCGGCGTCGCCACGGGTTTCCGCTGCGCCCAGTTCATGCCCTTCCAGCGCCGCATAGGCCGCGCCGATATGCTTCCAGCTCCAATCGTCGCTCGACACGTCGGCGATCGCATCGAAATCGGCTGGCTGCCCGCGCACGTACATCATGCCATTGGTTGAGGTGGATCCGCCCAGCACCCGCCCGCGCACCCACATTTCGGATTGCTCGCCGGTGCAGGCATCGGGCTCGCTGGCATAGGCCCACAGGTGCTTGGGATCGGCCATCACCTTGGCGAGCCCCTTGGGCATGGAAATGAACGGATGCGTGTCGCGCGGCCCGGCCTCGATCACGCACACCACGATCCGGGGGTCTTCCGACAGCCGATAGGCCAGCACGCATCCCGCTGCTCCCGCCCCCACGATCACGTAATCGTAGCTCATTCGCGCGCCCTCCCCTGGGTCGGCAGCATTTCGCGCCGCTCAACCTACGATGAATAGGTAACGCCATCGGGCGCATGTCGACAAGCCCCGGCCGAAGAAAAACTATTGCTATTAGGTTGGCGCCTTTTTAGCTTCGTCGTCGACAAGGAGAAGCTGCGCCGGCCATGCCGACGCCGGAGAGGAAGATATGCCGCAGACGTTGCCGAATGCCATCGCATGGTGGGCCAGGATGCGCGGCGACCAGCCGGCCGTGGTCCTCGACGGCGATGTGCTCACCTACCGCGACTATCACGACTGGTCGGGCCGCGTCGCCGCGATGCTGATCGCCGATGGGCTCCAGCCGGGTGACCGGGTTGCCATCTGCGCTACCAACAGTCTTGCGTATGTCGCCCTGATCATGGGCACGATCCGCGCCGGCGGCATCGTCAACCCGGTGAACTTCCGATATAAGCCGCGCGAGATCGCCGAACTGGTCGAAACCACCGAACCGGCCATCTCGTTCGCCGATCCGGCGCATAGCGGAAACATGACGGACGCCGGCGTTTCGCCCCGCGCCCTGGCGGAGATCGACGCATTGCGCCACGGCGCGTCGGTCACCCCGTCGCACGATCCGCAACCCGACGCGCCGGTGGTCATCATCGCGACGTCCGGCTCCACCGCCAAGCCGAAGGGCGTGGTCTTCACCAACCGCTCGATGACGGCCTATGCCGCCAGCTGGGCGGTGGAGGAGACGAGCTCGGCACCCGGATCGCGGATCATCAGCCTTGCGCCGCTCAACACATCGGCCGGCTTCGTTCAGCTGATGCACTATACGACCCTGGGCTGCACCATCTACATGATGCCGCAGTTCGTTCCTGCCGATGCGCTCCGGCTGATCGAGCGCGAACGGATCACCTGCTTCGGCGCGGTGCCTGCCTTTTTCGAGTTCATCGCCGCCCTGCCCGAGTTCGCCGGCGCGGACCTGTCGTCGATCAGGCTCGCCACCGCTGGCGGCGCGCGCGTCAGCCGTCAGCTGCTGGAGACGTACAAGGCCAAGGGCATCACCATCCGCCAGATCTACGGCCAGACCGAGGTTGGTGGGAACGCGACGATGATGCCCGAGCATCTCGCCATGGCGGCGCCCGAGAAATGCGGCTGGGGCAACATCTTCATGGACTTGCGCGTCGTGCGACCCGACGGCACCGACTGCGATCCCGGCGAACCCGGCGAGATCGTGATGCGCTCGCCGGGCATGATGCAGGGCTATTGGCGCAACCCGGAGGAGACCGCCAAGACGATCCGCAATGGCTGGCTGCATTCCGGCGACATCGGCACGCTGGACGAGAATGGCCTGCTCACCTTTGTTGACCGGCTGAAGGACCTGATCATTTCCGGCGGCCTCAACATCTCCGCCGCCGAGGTGGAGCGCGTGGTGTGCGAGTTCCCCGGCATCACCGAGGCGCTGGCGATCGCCGCGCCCGATCCAAAGTTCGGCGAGACACCCTTTGTCGTCTATCACGGCCCCGCCGAAATCGATGTCGCGGCGCTGATCCGCTACTGCGACACCAACCTCTCCAACTACAAGGTGCCGCGCTACGTCGCCTTCTCCGCCGATCCACTGCCGCGGCTCGCCACGGGGAAGCTGTCGAAGCCCGCGGTGCGTCAACTCTACGCCGGCGCGCACGAGCGCCTGTCGCGTGTCCGCTGAGGAGCCCATCATGAACGCTCATACTGCTGTTGCCGCCGTGCCGGGGCCCGTACCCGCGCACATTCCCGCCGATCTCGTCTTCGATTTTGACATTTATGCCGATCCGCGCATCCGCGAGGACGTACAGGGCAGCTATGCCGAGGCGTTGGCTGATGCACCGCCGATCTTCTGGACGACGCTGAATGGCGGCCACTGGATCGCCACGGGGTTCGACACGATCACCGCCGTGGTCACCGATCCCGATCATTTTTCTGTTCGCGAGATGCAGATTCCGCGGGTCGAGAATCCGCCCTTCTTCATTCCGCTCAGCCTCGATCCGCCTGAAAACCTGCCGTACCGCCGCGCGATGATGCCGATGTTCGGGCCCGTCGCGATCAAGGCGATCGAGCCGCAGATTCGCCGCTGGGCGCAGATGCTGGTCGACAAGGTTGCCGACAGCGGCCGCTGCGACTTCCAGGGCGACGTGTCGAAGGTGTTCCCCGTCAGCGTCTTCATGGAGTTGATGGGCATGGACTTGTCCCGGCTGCGCGAGTTTCGCGAATTGGCGGAGGCCTTCTTCGACAATCAGAACAATGCCGAGGAGATCGGTCGGCTGTCGGGCCTGATCCTGGGGGAGATGAAGGCGCTGATCGACGAGAAGCGGGCCAACCCCGACGACAAGTTGATGAGCCACTTCATCACCGTCGACATCGGTGGCCGCACGATGAACGAGGACGAGATCCTGGCGATGAGCTTCGTCCTGTTCCTGGGCGGCATGGACACCGTCACCAACGTCACCGGCTTCGCCTATCAGCAATTGGCGCAGATGCCCGAGTTGCAGGCACGCCTTGCCGCCGACCCGTCGCTGATCCCCGCCTTTGCCGACGAAGCGATCCGCCTCTACGGCGTCGTCAACACCCCGCGCCTCGTGGTGCAGGAGCAGACGATCGGCGCCGCCACCTTCCACCCGGGCGAGATGGTGCTGTGCATTCTGTGCCTGGGCAGCCGCGATCCCGCGAAGTTCGACGCCCCCAACGCCTTCGACATCGATCGCAAACGCACCGCGCACCTCACCTTCTCCAGCGGACCGCATCTGTGCATCGGCCATGTCCTCGGCCGTGCGGAATTGCGCATCCTGACCGAGGAATGGATCAAGCGCATCCCGTCATTCAGGGCGGTGGCCGGCGAGAAACATGCCTTCCGCACCGGTACGGTAATGGCGCTTGAGAATCTTCCGCTTGAATGGTCGCCCGCATGAGCCGCGCTGACGGCGCCGACGCACCTTACTGGGACGGACTGGAACAGGGCAAACTGATGCTGCCGCGCTGCAACGGCTGCGACCGCTGGATCTGGCCTGCCGCCCATCGCTGCGGCGCCTGCGGCAGCACCGGCGTGCGATGGGTCGAGCGATCGATGACGGCGACCGTCTTCTCCTGGACGCGCACCTGGCATGCGTTCGGCGGGGCGGAGTCGCTCGGCCTGCCCTTCACCACCGTGCTGGTGGACATCGATGATTGCGGCATCCGCCTGCTCGGCCGGCTCGACGATCCCGACCGGATCGATCCGAAGCTCGGCGAACCCCTGACCGGCCGCATCGGCCGCACGCAAGCCGGCGACGACTCCATCCCTACCATCATCTGGAGCCGCGCCGCGTGACTCACCCCCTCTACGGCACCACCGCCATCGCCGGCGTGGGCCTGAAGCAATACAAGCGCGGCGGCTCCCCGCTGCCCGAGCGCAGCGTGCTGGTCGAAGCGATCGTCGCTGCCTGCGATGAGGCCGGCTTCGATCCGGCGGAGATCGACGGCTTTGTCTCCTATGGCGACGACAAGAACGAGCCGGTCCGATTGATGCCCGAGCTCGGCAGCCGCGAATTGCGGTGGTCGACGCAGGTCTGGGGCGGCGGCGGCGGGGGCATCGCCGGCGCGTTCGGCGTTGCCGCAGCAGCGATCCTGTCCGGGCAGGCGAGCGCGGTGGTGATCTTTCGCGCCTTGGTCGAGGGCTCGAGCGGCCGCATGTCCGCTGCGGTGATGGCGCACCATCTTAACGATCACCTGCGCGCGACCGGCATGGTGTCGCCGGCCCAGGCCTGCGCGGTGCGGGCGACACGGTTGTTCGATCACCACGGCGTCCCCCGCGACATCGTCGAGGAACTGGTTCGCGCCTCCTATCACCACGGCAGCCGCAACCCGGAAGCGGTCAGCTACGGCCAGACGTTCGATGTCGAGCAATTGCGGCAATCGCGCCTGATCGCCGAGCCCTTCCGCCTGTTCGATTGCAGCCGCGAGAACGACGGGGCCGGCGCGCTGCTGATGGTATCCGCCGAGCGTGCGCGCGACCTCGCCAGGCCGCCGGTATATCTGCTCGGCTGCGCGCAGGGCGCGGAGGCGGGTTGGGGCGACCTGCTCGAGAATGACGATCCCGACCTCTACGTCACTGGTGGATTCCGCGGCATCGCTAGACGCCTGTACGCCGAGACAGGCCTCACCCCCGCCGACATCGACGTCGTCCAGCTTTACGAGAACTTCGATGCGCAAGGCGTCATGTCGCTGATCGATCACGGCTTCTGCACCTATGAGAATGCGACGGAGGTGATCCGCTTCGACAATCTCATCGCCGATGGCGGCAAGCTGCCGATCAACACCGCGGGGGGCAATCTGGCCCAGGGTTTCATCCACGGCATCGGCCTGCCGATCGAGGCGGTGCGCCAGTTGCGCGGTGAGAGCGCCAATCCGGTCGCGGGCGCGCGCACCTGCCTGCTCGCCGGCGGGCCAGGCGCACCGACCGTCAGTTCCGCGATCTTCGCCAACCGGATCTGATGACAACCGAAACCCGCACCTTCTGTCGGATCTGCCAGGGCATGTGCGGGCTGGTGGCGACCATCGAGGACGGGCGCGTCGTCAAGGTGCGCGGCGACAAGGACAATCCGCTGACCCGCGGCTTTGCGTGCAGCAAGGGCCTCGCCTCGCCCGAGTTCCACTACGGACCCAAGCGACTGCTGCGCCATCAGCGCCGTCGTTCGGACGGCACACACGAACCGATCTGCTTCGATGACGCGATCGATCTCGTCGCCGATCGTCTGCGCCCGATCGTCGCCCGGCACGGTCCACGGGCGGTCGCAGCCTATGTCGGCACGCAGGCGACGTGCAACGTGATATACCGCCCGCTGGCGATCGATTTCCTGCGCGTGCTCGGCTCCCCCTCGCTGTTCACCTCGATGACGATCGACCAGTCGGCCAAATGGGTGACGATCGGGCGTATGGGCAGTTGGCTCGCCGGTCGCCAGCCGCTGAAGGGCGCGGACGTTTGGCTGCTGTCGGGCGTCAACCCGATGGTGTCCATGTCGGGTTGGTCGGGCAACCTGCCCGCCTACGACCCGGTCAAGCAGATCAAGGAGGCGCGCCGCGCGGGCCTGAAGCTGATCGTGATCGATCCGGTGCGCACGCAGACGGCGGAGAACGCCGATCTGTTCCTGCAGCCGCTACCCGGACACGATGCGGCAATCTTCGCCGCCCTGCTCAACATCATCCTGCGCGAGGGCTGGCATGATGCGCCCTTCTGCGCCGCGCATGTCGCGGGATTGGACGACCTCGCGCGTGCGGTGGCCGCCTTCGACCCCGCGCTGGTAGAGGCGCGCGCCGGCATACGGTCCGGGCAGTTGCTTCACGCCGCGACGATGTTCGCACGCGACGGACGCCGCGGGTGCGCCGGTGGTGGCACCGGCCCGAACATGGCCGATCACTCCAACCTCGCCGAACATCTGATCGAGACGCTCAACGTCGTCTGCGGCCGCGTATTGCGCGCCGGCGAGCCGGCCCCGCGCCGTCCCGTCCTCAACCCGGATCGTCCGGTCCGTGCCGAGGTCCGCCCCGCGCGCCGCGAATGGGAAACCGGGCATCGCGGCCTCACCGGCTATGGCACCATGTTCGGCCAGATGATGACGGCGACGCTCGCTGACGAAATCCTGAGCGATGCGCCCGGCGCAATCCGTGCGCTGTTCTGCGTCGGCGCCAACCCGGCCAATGCCCTGCCCGACCAGCGTCATGCGGTGGCGGCGCTCGGCGCGCTCGATCTGCTGGTGACGAGCGACGTCGTCTGGTCGGAAACCGCCAGGCTCGCCGACGTCGTCTTCGCGGTGAAGCAGCCATTCGAACGCCCCGACCACACCCAGTTCCTCGAAACGCTCGGCCTCGAGCTGCCGTTCGCGCAATATACTCCTGCGTTGGTAGAGCCGCCGGCGGACGCCGACGTGGTGGACGACTGGCTGGTCTACTACGCACTTGCGCAACGCCTTGGCGTAACACTCGACCTTGCCGGCCCGCTCGACATGCAGGTGACACCCACCAGCGATGCCTTGCTGGATCGGCTCGCGGGCGGATCGACCGTGCCGCTGTCGGTCGTGAAAGAGCACCCGTCAGGCGCGGTGTTCGACCGCCCGGCTCCGTTAGTCCAGCCCGCGCGCGACGGCCGGCGCGACCGGCTGACGATTGCGCCCCCGGACGTCATCGATGAAGTGCATCGGTGCCGCGCCGACATCGCCGCTCCACGCACCGTCGGCGGCAGACCGGCGACGCATCTGCTCGTCGCTCGTCGCGAGCGCGAGACGATGAACAGTTTCGGCCGGGACCTCGCCGGCACGCGCAAGCGCTTTCCGCGCAATCCCGCGTGGATCGGGCCGGCGGATGCCGGGTCGCTCGGTGTCGCCGGCGGCGACCTGGTTCGGGTGATCGCCGAACATGACGCGATCATCGCAGAGGTGCGGATCGACGCCGCGGTCCGCCCCGGCGTCGTGTCGATGTCGCATGGCTGGGGCAACCTGCCAGATGCGACCGATCCGCTGGTCGACGGCGCCTCCACCAGCCGCCTGGTGGCACGTGACCGCGCCGTCCAGGCGATCAACGCCATGCCCCGGCTGTCGGCCATCCCGATCCGGCTGGAACGCGCCGACTAGATCGCCAGCCGCGTGCCCCAGCTTTTCGCCTCTGCCCGCATCTTCGCACCGGCAAGGAACATCCGGAGGGTCTCGACGAACAGTTCCTCGTCACCGAACGGGTTCGCCGCCAACGAGGTGGTGAGCGTGGGGTGAATTGCCGCATCCACCGGTGGAAACGACGGTACATCGGTCGATCGGGAAAACGCCTCGAACAATGCCGAACCGAAGGTGATTTTCTCCGTGCCCTCGATCACCGCCAAATGCAGTTCCGCGGCGAGCGGATCTTCACGGACTGCCCGGTCATATTCATCCAGCAGCAGATGCCGCGGGAAGAAATGCAGGATCAGCGAGGCAGCCTTGGGATGCGTCAGCAACGATCGGCGGGTCTTCCGACACAATTCGATCAATCGCTCGGCCCAGTCGACCTCCTTCAGTTCGAACATACCCGGGTCGAGCAGCAGCAACGCCACCTCCGCCAACAGCTCCCGTCGATCGCGGAAATGGTGATAAAGCGACGGCGGCTTGACGCCCAGTCGTTTGGCGACCAGCGCCATACTAAATCCGTCCAAACCATGTTCGTCGATCACCGCGAGCGCTGCTTGGGCCGCACCGCGGCGCGAGATCATCGGGTTGGTCGGTCTTGGCACGTAAAGTATCTCCTCCACCCTGGACGTGTCATGCGATGCCGACCGACGCAATCGACATAGAACTCGCCGCCGTTACGTCGCGGACCGGCGTGGCCCCGTTCCTGCGGCGGCGAACCCCTGCCCGGCGGGTGGGCGCGGAAGGGCCCTGATGCAGCCCCGCGTGCACGACAGCACGTCCACTGTCGTCGTTTCCACACATATCTATTGTTGTTAGAATTGCAGATTGCGGGCAGAAGGAAGCCCTTGGGCAATCCCGAAAGAGGAGAGGATCATGACAGGCGATGACGCGACGGGCAGGTGCAACTGCGGCGCCGTATCGTGGCGGATCAACGGCGCGCCGCTCGCCGTCGCGGCCTGCCACTGCACCAATTGCCGTGCCCAATCGGGTGCGGCCTTCTCGGTGAACATCGTCGCCAAGGCGCGGGACGTCGCGATCGAAGGTCCGATCAAGACGTTCGAAGACAAGATGACTTCAAGCGGCCAGCCGGTCCTGCGCCAGTTTTGCGGTGAATGCGGATCGCCGATCCAGTCCGTCATCACCGCCAACCCGGCGATCGTTGCGATCAAGGCCGGAACAGCCGACCAGGCCGGTAACTTTGCCCCCACGCTCCACGTCTGGACACAATCCAAGCTCCCCTGGGTCGAGGTTCCTGCCAATGTACCGAGCTTCGCGCGCGATGTCGGCTGAGGCGATACACCAACGGCACGTCCGCACGCCGGACGGGCTGACGATCGCGCTCGACGAGGGCGGCCCGGCGAACGCACCCACGGTCGTCCTGCTCCATGGTGGCGGACAGACGCGGCACAGCTGGTCCGGCGCCATGCGCGCGCTGATCGCCGATGGCTATCGCGTCCTCAACTTCGACGCCCGTGGCCACGGCGACAGCATGTGGTCGCCCGAAGGCGACTATCTCCTCGACCATCGCGCCTCCGATCTGCGGGCGGTCGTAGGCGACACGCACCCTCTGGCGCTGGTCGGCGCTTCGCTTGGAGGAGCGACCGCACTCCATGCGGTGGCGCAGGGGCTGGACGTCGATGCGCTGGTCCTGGTCGACATCACACCGCATCCGGAGCCGGCCGGCATAGAGCGGATCACCACGTTCATGCGGCAACACCCCGACGGATTCGCGACGCTGGACGAGGCGGTCGACGCGGTTGCATCCTACAATCCGCATCGTCCCCGACCACGCGACCCGGGCGGGCTACGGCGCAATCTGCGTGAGCATCCCGATGGTCGCCTGCGCTGGCATTGGGATCCGAAGATCATCGGCACCGCTCCCGCCGTGCATCACGCAACGGTGCGGGCGTCGGCCGACCGGATCGCCGCCGATACACCCTTTCCCGTGATGCTGATCCGCGGACTGAGCAGCGACATCGTGTCGGACCAGAGCGTCGCGGCGTTCCGCGCCTTGCTTCCATGGGCGGAAGTGGCCAACGTCGCGGGAGCGGGCCATATGATCGCAGGCGACCGCAACGACGCATTCAACGCCGCGATGCTCGACTTCCTTGCCCGTCATCTACCCGTTCACGCAGGGCATCACAGCGCCAGCGCCTGAGTATCCTACCTGGTCCGTTATATCTGCCATCGTTAAAGCGGTTTCGGACCGGGAGGGGCGATCGGGCGAGAGCTTATCCGCATCGGCGGAGCGTGGGCGGCGCCCGAACGGTACGGACCCGTTCACCGTCATCAACCCTGCGACCGAGGCACCCGAAGGGGAGATCACGATGGACGACCCCACCCGCCAGCGCCTGCTGCCGAGCGGGTCAAGGTCCAGCGATCAGGGCTGATACGGCAATGACGACTGATGAAGGATGATTCGCACCTTGCCGTCCTCACATTCCTTGAACACGAAGCTCTTGTTGACGAAGATGTGGCTGTCGTCCTGACCGATGAAATGCACGTTGCATTGCACGATCGCAAGATCGCCGTGCAGGATGAAATCCTCCTTGCTGTACCATACCTTCACCCAGGGCTTCAGCTTGAAGCCCTTGTCATCGGGAAATTCGTCGCTTCCGCCGACGAAATAGGCCAGCGCGCCATCCTTCGTCGGCCGGTAGGTCCGGGTGCCGAAGGTCAGGGTCGGTTTGAATAGCACCTTGCCATTGTCATAGTCGTAATTGTCGGTCAGCACCTTCGTCGCGACAGCACGCGGATCGCCGCCATCGGAATGGGCCTTGCCGACCGCGACCACATTGTCGCACCAGGTCTGCAACGCTTTGTGGACCATATCTTCGGTGAACATTCCTGTTGATCCTTGTTCTTGAGAGGGCATCCCGCCTGGCGGGAGGAAAAGGTCGGGCGCGCCGAACTCCGGCATGGGCGAGCACCGTCGCGGCGATCGCCAGCGTTTCCTTGGGGCTATACCGACGCAGCATCGGCGCATGTCGCGCACAGGCCGCCCGCCTCCACCGGGGTCGCAGCCAGTCGGAACCGGCGTCCGATCGCATCGGTGTAAATCACGCGCAGCGCCGGGTTTTCGATCAACTGCACGGCGTGGCATTCCAGACAGACGAGGCACAGGTCAGCTGTGGGCGGTCGCGTGACATAGGCGCCCAGCATCTCGATACGCAGCACGCGGCCCTGCCCCACCAATCGCGCAAGGGTGCGATACACTTGGGCGGCGACGACACGTCGTCCGTTCTTGCTGGCCTACCCGGCAAGGTCATAGGCACTGAGCGGACGAGACTCCCCGGCGAGAATCGTGCAGATCAGTTCGTCGATCTCACCTGCACGACGACGGGGGAAAGCGGCGACCTGATGGATCATGCCGGCAGGTCCGCAGCGACGCGCTCGACCAGCCCCTCCAACTGAACGTCGCTCAGCCCTAGCGTCATCAGCGCCAGCGTGCCGCGCAGTTCCTCGGGATCGATCCGGCGGGTGATGAACACCATCCGCGTGCGCCGGTCCTCCGATGGCCACCGCTCCAGTTCGACCGGCGGATGGAAGACATGCTGCACGCCGTGGACGATCACGGGTGCGTCGTGGCCCGCCAGGTTCACGATCCCCTTCACCCGCAACAGGTCGGCGCCCCTGAACATCGTGAGCAGTCCCAGCCACCGCTCGAACGCCATCGGGTCGAGCGGCGTGTCGAAGGTCAGGCAGGTCGCGCGGATGCCGTCGTCGTGCCGGTTCACGTCATGATGATGGTGGTGGTGATTTCCGCCGTGATGCGCTTCCTCCGCCAGCCAGCGGCGCACATCGTCGCTCTTGCTGGCGGGGTCCCATAACCCGACGCCGAACAGCAGCGACGGGTCAACCGCACCGTCGGTCACCGTGATGACCGGCGCGGCCGGGTTGAGCGCCGCCAACCGGACCCGGATCGCGCGCTGCACTGTCTCGTCGACCAGATCGGTCTTCGTCAGCAGCAGACGGTCGGCGACCGCCGCCTGCTTTACCGCTTCCGACTGCGTATCGAACGTTGCCATCCCGGTCGCGGCATCCACCGTCGCGATCACCGCATCGAGCCGGTAGAGCGCCTCGAGGTGCGGATCGGTCATCAGGGTGTGGAGGATCGGCGCCGGATCGGCCAGCCCGGTCGTCTCGATCACCACCCGGTCGAACCAGCACTGCCCATCCCGGGCGAACCGCCACGGTGCTTCACGCAGCGTTCGCGACAGATCGCCGCGGATGGTGCAGCACAGGCATCCGCCTATCATCTCGACCACCAGATCGTCGTTCGAGCGGGCGACCAGGTCATGATCCAGCCCGACCGCCCCGAATTCGTTAATGATCACCAGTGCCCGCGCCATGCCCGGCGAGCGGACGAGATGGTTGAGAACGGTCGTCTTGCCGCTGCCGAGGAAACCGGTCAGCACCGATGCGGGGATGCGCCCACCCGCCCCCGTCAGAAGGCCGCTCATGCCTGCTCCTCCATCGAACAGGTGGGACGCGCGGGCGCCCGGTGCGACAGGGCACGCCAGTTGCCGACATGGGCCACCGCCAGCAGGACCGCACCCACGCTGCTGACCGCGCGCTCCACCGTTTCCGAGTCGACCGCGAACGCGCCGATGCCGAGCTGCGTCAGTCCGATCGCGGCGGCAACCAACGGCCACCGCAAGCCATGACGCCGATGGCCGAGCGTCATCGCCAGCACGCTGGTCGGCAGCGCGAGTGCGAAGGCGACGGCATGGAAGCTCTCGGGCACCGCCAACATGGTCGCCAGCACCGGCAACGCCACCAGGATTGCGGGCAGGACGAGGCAGTGGATCAGACACAGGACCGATGCGGTCACCGCTACCCCGTCGAGCCAGCGGGGCGGGCGATCGCCCGTGATCGGAGAGCTACTGGACATCGGCTGAAACTCATGACTATGTAATGTTGTAACGTATCTCATTGGATAACAGACATGGCAAGCCATTCCCTGCATGATAATCGCCTGCCGGTGACAGTGCTGTCCGGTTTCCTCGGCGCCGGAAAGACGACGCTGCTCAATCACATCCTCGCCAACCGCGAGGGGCGGCGGGTGGCGGTGATCGTCAACGACATGTCGGAGGTGAACATCGACGCCGACCTGGTGCGCGGCGGAGAGGCGGCACTATCGCGATCGGAGGAGGCGCTGGTCGAGATGACCAATGGCTGCATCTGCTGCACGCTGCGCGACGACCTTCTTGCCGAGGTGCGCACGCTCGCCGAGGCCGGACGATTCGATTATCTGGTGATCGAATCGACCGGCATCTCCGAGCCGCTGCCGGTCGCCACCACCTTCTCGTTCCGCGACGAGGGCGGCGTGTCGCTGGGCGATGTCGCGCGGCTCGACACGATGGTGACGGTCGTCGATGCGGTGAACCTGCTCGCCGACTATTCCAGCCAGGACTTCCTCGCCGATCGCGGCGAGACGATGGGCGAGGACGACACGCGCAGTCTGGTCGGCCTGCTGGTCGAACAGATCGAGTTCGCCGATGTGGTGATCGTCAACAAGGCATCGTCGGTGTCGCCCGAGCAACTGGCCGTGGTCAAGAAGCTGGTCGCCAGCCTCAACGCCGATGCCGTCATCGTGACCGCCGACCAATCCCGCGTCGACCTCGATCTGGTCCTCGCCACCGGACTGTTCGACGAGGAGAAGGCCTCGCGCCATCCGCTCTGGGCCAAGGAGTTGTACGGCTATGCCCATCACCAGCCCGAGACCGAGGAATATGGGATCGAGAGCTTCGTCTATCGCGCGCGGGCACCCTTCGACCCGGCGAAATTCCACGCCTTCCTGACGACAGGCGGCCTCGACCATGTCGTGCGCGCCAAGGGGCATTTCTGGCTGGCGACGCGGCCCGACTGGGTGGGCGAGCTGGCGGTGGCGGGCAGCCAGACCGAAACCGCGCGCATGGGGCGCTGGTGGGCGTCGATCCCCAAGCACCAATGGCCCGATGACGGCCGGTTCGAGGAGTTCGTCGCCAAACATTGGGACGTGATCTGGGGCGACCGGCGGCAGGAGCTGGTGTTCATCGGGATCGGGATGGACGAGGCGCGGATCCGCGCGCGGCTCGACGCCTGCCTCCTGCCCGCCGCCGCTTTCACCCCGACGCTGTGGGCCGGGCTGCGCGATCCGTTCCCGGCCTGGGGCGAGCCTCGGCTGGAGGCGGCCGAATGAGCACCGCCATGCTCGATGACATCGTGGCGTTCGGCCACGATCGCGCTTCGCTCGACGCCATCGCCCGGCCCGATGCCGCGCTGGCCATCTGGTGGCGATCGCTGCCCGATCCGCTTCACGCCGCACTGGCATCCCTCGATCTCGACACGGTCGACGATATGTCATTCGACTTCGCCGCCGAAGAGCCGGTCGATGGCGCGCTTGCCGACGCGGGCTATGCCGATCCGGTCGCCACGCTGCTCGCCGAGGATATCGGGCTGCTGGTGCGACGCCACGCCGCACTGACCGGCGAGGACCGGTTGCGGCTGCGGCTGGAAGTGATCGAAACCGATGCCTGCCGCCGCTTCCACGCCGACTTCGTCACGCTGCGGCTGCTGTGCAGCTATGTCGGACCGGGCACCCAATGGTGCCGCGCCGATGCCGCCGATGCCATCTGCGAGGTGCCGACCGGGGCGGTGGGCGTGTTCAAGGGGCGGTTGTTGCTTGATCCGCCGACCATTCTCCACCGCTCGCCGCCGATCGGCGCGACCGGCGAGCGCCGTCTGGTTCTGGCGATCGATCCGCTGCCCGGCCGACCGATCCCGTAATGGGCGGACGCCGCCCTGCCGCCGGTCAACGCCATTCGCTTCAAAGGACGTTCATGCACCGTCGTACCCTGTTAGTATCCGCGGCGATGTTGCCGCTGCTCAATACGCCTTTGCGGGCGGCCGAACCGGCCAATCCGCTGCTCGACGAGTGGGCCGACGGCATTCCGCCCTATCGGGCGATCCGCCCGGCGCATTATCGCCCTGCGTTCGCTGCCGCGCTGAAGGCGGCGCGCGCGGATTTCCGCGCGATCACCGCTGCACGCTCCGCACCTAGCTTCGCGAACACGATCGAGGCGATGGAGCGCACGGGCCAGCAGCTGGCACGGGTGTCGTCGGCCTTCTTCAACGTCGCCTCCGCCGATGCGACGCCCGATATCCAGGCGGTCGAGGAAGCAGTGGTCCCCGAACTGACCCGCTTCTCGAACGAAACCTCGCTAGACCCCGCGATGTTCGCCCGTGTCGACAGGATGTACCAGGACCGCGCCTCGCTCGGCCTCGACGCCGAACAGTTGCGACTGCTGGAGGAAACGCACAAGCGCTATGTCCGCGCCGGTGCCGCTTTGCCCCCGGCGGCCCGCGCCCGCGTCGCCGCGATCAACGAGGAAATGGCGACGCTGGGTGTCCAGTTCGGCCAGAAGCTGTTGGCCGACCAGAAGGCGAGCAGCGTGCTGCTGACCGAGGCGGAGGTCGCGGGCCTGCCCGCCGATCAGAAGGCGGCGGCGGCGAACGCAGCCAAGGCCGAGGGCAAGACCGGCTATCTGATCCCGGCCACCCGATCGGCGGTCGAGCCCTTCCTGACCGTCGCCACCGATCGTGCGGCACGGCGAAAGGTGTTCGCGGCGTTCGACAATCGCGGTGCGAACGCGAACGAGAACAACACCGCCGCGATCATCCGCAGGCTGGTCGAGCTACGCATCGAACGCGCCAAGCTGATGGGAGCGCGCAGCCACGCCGCCTTTGCGCTGCAGGACGCGATGGCCAGGACGCCGGAGGCCGCGACCGACCTGCTGATGCGTGTCTATCGCCCGGCACTGACCCGCGCGCAGGAAGAGGAAGCGGCACTGCTCAAGCTCGCCAGCGCCGATGGCGTGACGCGGATCGAGCCATGGGACTGGCGCTTCTATGCCGAGAAGGAACGCCAGCGGCGCTACAACCTCGACGAAGGCGCGGTGAAACAATATTTCCCGCTCGACGGCATGGTCGCCGCGCTGATGGACACGACGAAGCGGCTCTACGGCATCCAGTTCGTGGCCCGCGCCGACGTGCCGGTCTATGCCGATGGCGTGAAGGTGTGGGAGGTGCGCGAGGGCAATGGCGCGCCGATCGGGCTGTTCTATGCCGACTGGTTCGCGCGCCCGACCAAGCGGCCGGGAGCGTGGATGAACTCGCTGCGCGACCAGAACACGCTGCTCGGCCAGCGGGCAATCGTCGTCAACAATTGCAACTACACGCTCCCGGCGCCCGGTGAGCGCGCGCTCATCAGCCTCGACGATGCCGAAACGCTGTTCCATGAATTCGGCCACGGGCTGCACGGCCTGTTCAGCAAGGTCCGCTATCCCAGCCTGTCGGGCACGGCGGTGACGCACGATTTCGTGGAATTCCCCTCGCAGGTGCACGAGCATTGGGCCAGCAATCCGGCGATCCTGCGCGCCCATGCCCGCAACGCCGCCGGTCAGCCGATGCCGGAGGCGATGCTCACCGCGCTGCTGGAGGCACGCACCTTCAACCAGGGCTATCTGACCGTGCAGCAGCTGTCGTCGGCGATCCTCGACATGCGGCTGCATTCGCTGGAAGCGCTGCCCGCCGATTTCGATGCACTGGCCTGGGAAAAGGCGCAACTCGCCGATCTGGGCGTGCCACACGCGGTCGGGATGCGGCACCGCCTGCCGCACTTCAGCCATATCTTCGACGGCGGTTATTCGGCGGGCTATTACGCCTATACCTGGGCCGAAGTACTCGACGCCGACGGCTTCGCCGCGTTCGAGGAAAGCGGCGACGTGTTCAATCCGGTGCTGGCGAAGAAGCTGCGCGACGAGGTGTTGTCGCGCGGCAATTCGCGCGATCCGGCGGAAAGCTATGTCGCGTTCCGGGGGCGGATGCCCGACGCGGGGGCGTTGTTGCGCAATCGGGGGCTGGCGTGATGCTTCGTCGTCTGCTGACCGGCGCTGCGCTGGCCGCCCTCCCCGCCCCGGCGCTGGCCGCCGACGAGAGGTCCACTGAAAGCGGCGATCAGGAGGAGATCGTCGTTACGGGCGTGTTCCAACGCGATCCGCGCGATTCACCATCGCCGGTGTCGGTTCTGACGGGCGCAGCGCTCGACCGATCGCTGCGCCCGCAGATCGGCGAGGCGCTGGCGCGGCTGCCGGGGGTATCGTCGACCAGCTTCGGCCCCAATGCCGCGCGTCCGATCCTGCGTGGTCTGGCCGGGGAACGGGTGCGCGTGCTGACCGACGGGATCGGCGCGTTCGACGTCTCGAACACCTCGGCCGACCATGCCGTGGCGATCGACCCGCTGCTGTCCGAACGGATCGAGGTGCTGCGCGGCCCTGCCTCGCTGCGCTTTGGATCGTCGGCGATCGGTGGCGTCGTCAACGTGCTCGACCGCCGCATCCCCACCGCCGTTCCCGACGCACCGGTCGCGGTGCAGGCGCGCGGATCGCTGGGATCGGCGGCGGATGAGCGTTCCGCCGGCGCCAATCTCGGCGTACGCCTGTCCGACCGGATCGTGATGGCGGGCGGCGGCAGCCTGACCGACACCGGCGATCTGCGCGTCGGTGGCCCGGTGCTGTCCGATCGCCTGCGCGCCCAGGCCCGCGCCAGCAGCGATCCCGCCATCCGTGATCTTGCCGACCTGTCGGGTCGTCTCGTCAACACCAGCGCGCGCACCCGCACCGCCCATCTCGGCGCGGCCTTCATCGATACCGGCGGCGATCTCGGCGCCGCGATCACCCGCTACGAGACCGATTATGGCCTGCCGATCCGCTATGACCTGACACCCGGCGCCGAACAGGAAGCGGTGCGAATCAACGCGCAGCAGTGGCGGGCCGACCTGCGCGCGTCGGTGGTGTTACCCGGTTTCTTCGAACGTCTGTCGCTGCGCGCGGGCTATGCCGACTATGTCCATTTCGAGGGCGATCCCGTCACCGGCACCACCTTCGCCAACAAGGGGATCGAGGCGCGCGCCGAGCTGCGCCAACGGTCCCACGGCCGATGGCAGGGTGTCAGCGGCGTCCAGACCTTCTTCCGCGATTTCCGCGCCGTGGGGGCCGAGGCGTTCGTGCCGCCCAACGAAACGACGCAGAACGGGGTCTTCACCCTGCAAGAGGTCCCCATCGGCCCCGTCCGCCTGGAGGGTGGCGGGCGCGTCGAATGGACCGGAATCCGTTCGCAGCCCGCCGGGTTCGATCGCCGCTTCACCGCGACGTCGATCGCCGGCGGCGCGTTCGCCACGGTCACGCCGGGGGTGAAGCTGGGGCTGAACCTGTCGAGCACCGCCCGCGCCCCCGCGGCGGAGGAACTGCTGGCCGACGGCGCGCATGTCGGCACCCAGTCCTATGAGATCGGCGACCGCAGGTTCGGCATCGAACGCGCGCGCGGGATCGAACTGGTCGCGCGCCTGTCCGGTGCCCGCTGGCGGCTCGATGCGTCGGCCTATCGTACCCGCTTTAGCGGCTATATCTACGAGTTCGACACCGGCCAGGTGATCGACGACCTGCCGGTGTTCCGCTTCGCGCAGGGCGACGCCACCTATCGGGGTTTCGAGGTGGAGGGCCAGGCGTGCGTCGTCGATCGCCCCGGCCTGATGGTCAAAGTGGACGGGCTGGTCGATGCGGTACAAGCGACGATCGACGGGTTCGGCCCCGCCCCGCGCATTCCGCCGCTGCGCCTGCTGGGCGGGATCGAGGGGCGGAGCGACCAGATCGGCCTGCGTGCCGAGGTCGAACACAGCACCCGACAGACGCGCGTAACGGGGTTCGAGACGACGACACCCGCCTTCTCGCTCGTCAATCTCAGCGCCGACTGGACGCCGCTGCCGAACCGCGATCTGCGCCTGACACTCAGCGCCAGCAACCTGTTCGACGTGGTGGCGCGCCGCCATGCCAGCTTCCTGAAGGACTATGCCCCACTCGCCGGTCGCGACGTGCGGCTGGGAGTCAGCATCCGTATCTGAACCGGAGACGACCGATGAAATACTGGCTTGCCTGCCTCGCCGTCCTCGCCGCGCCAGCGGCCGCGCAGGACCGCGCCGCGCCGTTCACGCTGGCCCCGCTGCCCTATTCCGCAACCGCGCTGGAACCGGTCATCGATGCCGAGACCATGACCCTGCATCACGACAAGCATCACCAGGCCTATGTCGATGCGCTGAACAAGGCGCTGGCGGCCGATCCGGCGCTCTCCGGTCGCTCGCTGGAGCAGCTGCTGGCGCAGGCCGGTTCGGAACCGGCGGCGGTGCGCAACAACGCCGGCGGGCATTGGAACCACGGCTTCTTCTGGAAGACGATGGCGCCTCCCGGCAGCGGCGGCCAACCGTCACCCGAACTTGCCCGCGCGATCGACGCGGCCTTCGGATCGATGGACAAGATGAAGGCCGCGTTCAAGGCCGCCGGTACGGGCCGGTTCGGATCGGGCTGGGTGTGGCTGATCGTCGGGCCGGACGGCAAGCTTGCGATCACCTCGACACCCAATCAGGACAATCCGCTGATGGATGTCGCCGACCAACGCGGTACGCCACTGCTCGGCAACGACATGTGGGAACATGCCTATTATCTGAAGCACCGCAACCGCCGTGCCGAGTATCTGGACGCCTGGTGGCAGGTGGTCGACTGGCAGGCCGTGTCCGCCCGTTACGCCGCGCGATAGGCCGGCTGCTCCGCGCGGGCCTGCGCCCCTGCTCAGGCCCGCGCCACCCAACCCCGCCACGTGAAGGCGGCGTAGAACAGCTCGACCGCCTCGAAGCCCGCATCGCGCAGGCACGCCGCATCCTCCTCCGGCGTCAGCAGGGCAAGGCTTGCGGCTACCGCCGTCCGCGCCTGTTCGGTCTGCGCCGGATCGGCACCCGATGCGACGGCATAGGCCGCATAGCGTTCGAGCCAGCGGGTCCGGGAAGGCTCGTCCTGCGGAAAACTCGAATGGACGACCACCAGCGGCGCGCCGGGCGACATGCGCCGATGCATCTCGCGCAAGGTTCGGACCCGTTCGTCGCGACCCAAGAAATGGAGCGTCAGAAGAGAGGTCGCGGCGTCGAACGGGCCTTCGGGCGCATCCTCGACATAGCCCTCGACCCAATCGGCACGACCGGCATCGTCGCCCATGGTCATGCGCGCGAGGTCCAGCATCGGGCCGGCCGGATCGACGCCGGTGAAGCGCCAGCCGGGGTGCGCCCGCGCCAATGCCGTCAGTTCGAGCCCGCCGCCGGCCCCCAGCACAAGCACATGCGCGTCGGCGGGCGCATGTTCGGCCAGCAGGATCGCCGTCATGCGGTGGACCGCGTCCAGCCCGGGCGTGAAGCGCCGCGGCCCATCGGCATAGTGCGCGATCCGTTCGCGA
This sequence comes from Sphingomonas ginsenosidimutans, assembly GCF_002374835.1. Lineage (GTDB taxonomy): Bacteria > Pseudomonadota > Alphaproteobacteria > Sphingomonadales > Sphingomonadaceae > Sphingomonas > Sphingomonas ginsenosidimutans. The sequence continues at coordinate 11,739 of NZ_NWVD01000005.1, read as the reverse complement.
TCGAAAAACATGTCGAGGAACAGTCGGTTGCTGTCGGTCACCAGTAAATCCTTGTTTCTTGGCAATCACGCGCCGGGCGCGACGATCACCTTGCCGAGCACATCCGGCTGAAAGATTTCGCGATTTTGTCGTGGACTATGTGCTGGGCCGGCGCCCCGGTGTCGAACCAGCCGTCGATCTCACCACGAAACGCGGTGTCGTCGCCACGGCGTTTTTGCCGATACAGGGCCGGCGCGGAAAGCGGTTCACCGGTTCCGGCTCAAAGATCGACGGTGACATAGGCGGAAACGACCCGTCCCGGAATGATGTCATAGGCCCCGGCGCCTTCCAGGGCGAAGCCATAGACATTGCCGATGTTGTGGACTTCGCCCCGGAAGGTCACGTCGTGCCCGCCCGCTCGAAATCGATAGCGTGCGCCAAGGTCGACAAGGGTGCGCGACGGGATCGAGACGCGATTGTCCAGCGTGGCCGGCACCCGGCCGGTGTTCGAGACGCCCGCATCGACCGACAGGCCGTCGAGCGGCAGTCGCCAGTCGGCGTTGACATCCAGCGAGCGCGTGGCGATCCCGACCGGACGTCGCCCGACGCGGCCCAAAGCCACGCCCGCTCCGGTTACGCGCGGGTCCAGCAGCACGCCGCCCGCCACGATGTTCAGCCGGGGCGTGACGGCTCCTGCCACCGAGAACTCGACGCCGCGGTTGACGATGTCGCCAAGCAGGTCGAAGCGGTTGGCCGCGTCCAGATTGTAATAGGGTTTACGCAAGTCGAACACGCCGCCCACCAGCTTGATCGTGTCGGTCAGCTGGTACCGCAGCCCGGCATCGACCTGCCGCGTCAGGATCGCGGGCAACGGCTGGTTGCGGTTGACGGCATTGTCGGGCGCGATGCCGCTTTCTTCCAGTCCGGTCGCATAGCCGGCGTAGATCGCCAGTCGCGGTCTCGGGAAACCGGCGGCGGTGACGTTCCACAGCCAGGGCTGCGACCGCGTATCCAGTTGCGGGGCGCCCGGCAGCGAGAAACGCTTGCGATAGTCGGTGCGTGACACGCCGAAGCTGAGTTCGCCCACATCACGCCACCGCCCGTCATAGGCGATGCCGAGCGTCGCCTGTCGAACCCGGTCGTGGGTCTGCGGCGTGAAGGCGAACCGCGGCTCGGGCGGATCGAAGGACTGGCCGATGCGCGTCGGACCATAATCCAGAAAGTCGGAACCGCCATAGCGCTGCTGCCGGTCGCGGCCACGCAAGGACAGATGGATGACGTGAAGCCGTGGCCCCTCCGCCAGCGCGCGGCTGATCCGCAGTTCGCCGGACAGCGACACGAAGCGGCTGCGCGGATCGGCGATGATGAGGCGGTTCGCGGTCCCGTCCGGCGTCAGGTCGGTCAGCAGATGGGCGAAGGTCGAGCGATCGTCGTAAAGCGAGCGGAACAGCCCGGCACGCACCGTCCAGTCGCGCCACGGCGAGACGGTGGCGAGCAATCCCTGCAAGCCCGCGACGCTGTCATAATCGTTCCAGCCCGGCCCGTCATAGCGCCGCCGCGACACGCGCGGGGGCAGATGCGCACCGGCGGGAATGTAGATCGGCCCTGCCTCGTCGTCATAGACCTGACTGCGCGTCCAGAAGGGCAGGATCTCGATATCCGGGGACGGGCGCCAGCGGAGCGATACGGCTTCATTGTGCGACCAGCTGGTGGTGCCGTTGTAGAAGCTGTTGCGCGCACCCTGCGCGCCGACGCCGAGACTGAGTGTCGACGACAGCGGCACCGCGCCATCGGCCTCGATCCCCGCATTGCCGTAGCTGTCCGCGCTCGCCAGCAGCGACAACGTGGCTCGGTCGCCGGGCTTGCGGAAGCTGTAGTCGACGATCCCGGTGGGCGACGGGAAGGGATAGCCCTGCGCCGACAGGCCAACCCGGATGGTGGTCGACTGGCGCAAGCGCTGGATCAACGTGAGATAGGGATCGAAATACAGCCCCTCGATCCGCACGTTCCCGGCGTCGAACGGCGAGAAACCGCGCACGTTCGCCGACGAATACAGCCCGAGCGTTTCGCGGCCCACGCTATAGCCGAACGCATCCTCGGCCTGACGCACGGCATTTTCGGCGGTACGACCGATCGGCACCGGTGAAGCCGGGTCGGCGGTCTGCGGCGGGTCGGATGGCAGATGCTCCGCGGGCGGGGGCGGCGCGTCCTGCGCCGCACAGGGCCAGGAGCAGACCGTCGCCAGGATCAGCGTGGCAATGGACACCGACCGGATCACTGCACGAACTCGAAACGGCTCGGCGCGCGCGAAAAGCGGACGGCATCGGTGTCGAAGGCGCGGCCGACATGGCCGTCCGCGATCAGTTGTTCCGCGGTCCCCACCGATAGGCCACCGCGTCCGTCGAGCAGCCACACGCTGTCGGTAAACTGCCGCGACAGGCCCAGATCATGGCTGGACAGGAGCACCACTGCGCCGTTCGTCGGTGGCACGATGCTCGAGCCGGATCGCGCCGAAGCCGCCTTTGACGACCGAGCGCGGGTTGCGCTAGCCGTTGAAGGCACGTCGCCCGCCGAATACGTTGATCGGCCGCGCGGCGGCGTCCAGCGCGAATACGCTCGGCGTTTCCGAACGGCGGTCCACATAGGTGCCGTAAATCGACAGACCAGTGCACGCGCCGATCGCCCATTTTACGTCTTTGACCGTCACATCGGCGGGAACATCGATCAGGCGACGCTCGCCGCGCATCGCCGTGACGACGATCTCATCACGTTCGTCGGGGGCCTCAGCCTGCTGTGCACTTGCCGGTCCTGTCGGGCCGATGGCGGCAAAAACGCCACCGACAAGCATCGCACGCATCGGCAAACGCCGCATTTCTCCGTTCACGATCAATTTCTCCGCCACCCTGACGCTTGCGGCAGCTCAAATGTGACAATATAACGTTTCGCGTAATTTGCAAACGGAGGGTAGGGATGTCCCGGTTCGCGTGTGACGCCCGTTTGCCCGTTTCTCGTTTCCCGCACTCCCTCGTGCATGGACGTTGACGCTGCTCGACTGCCTGCTGATCGAGCCGCGCAGGATGCCGATCTTCAACCATTGTGGCGTCGGCCAATGGGATTGGACTATCGTGCCCGACATGGGCGGGGGCGATGTGAACAACACGCTGCGGCTAGCGCAGCCGCTCCAGCGGCTGGAACGGTCCTGTTGCCCGATGATCTGCGAGGGCGGCGGCGACCTGATCGCCGACATGGTCAATGTGCCTGCCGAGATGGACCGCCATGTCCGCGAGCGAATGATCCTGCCGCCGAATACCGCGACGCCGTTGGCCGGCGAACCATGACGCTGGAGCCGATCCTGTTCGGGACGGCCGCGACGCTGTCGACGCTGGCGGGCGGGCTGCTGGCGCTGCGGTTCGGCCACCGGATCGTCCTGATCCTAGGCCTGACGGCGGGCGTGGTGCTGGGCGTCGCGGTGTTCGATTTGTTGCCCGAGGCGATCACGCTGGCAAACGGGCTGTGGCATCCCCGGTCGCTGATCGCCTTCGCGGCGGTGGGGCTCGGTGGCTATATGCTGATCGACCGGACGATGCACCATGCCGCGTGGCTGCCCGCGCGCTGGCGCGTCCATCTCGCCCCCGCGACATTGACGCTGCACAGCCTGATGGACGGGATGGGTATCGGCATCGCCTTCCAGATCGACACGCGCGCCGGCTGGCTGGTCGCGCTGGCGGTGCTGACCCACGATCTCGCCGACGGCGTTAACACGGTCAGCCTGTGCCTTGCCGCCCGATCCGAAGAAGCGGCGCGGGGCTGGCTGGTGCTGAACGGCGCGGCACCGGTCCTGGGCGTACTGCTCGGCCTCAGCATCGCCGTACCGCCGGTGATGCTGGCCCCGCTGATGGGCGTGTTCGCGGGCGTGTTCCTTTATATCGGCGCATGCGAACTGCTGCCGCGCAGTTATGCCCGCGACCCGCGGCTGCGTACGACACTCGCCAGTCTCGCCGGAATGATGCTGATGTTCGTCGTGACGAGTGTCGCCCACTGACGCGTTTCAGGTTGATTCGTTAACAAGGAGCGGTCGCCACCCTACGGAGTCCGCCCTATGCCGTCCTGTACCGCCGACAACCACGACCATGGTCATGCCCCGTCCGTGACAACGGCACCCGGTCATGGCGAGCGGGCCGCCGCGATCGTCCTGGTCCTGACGATCGTGACGATGGCAGCGGAGATCGTGGCCGGCTGGTGGACCGGGTCGATGGCGCTGCTGGCCGATGGCTGGCATATGGGAATGCACGCCGCGGCGATGGCGGTCGCGGTCTTCGCCTATCGCTTCGCGCGCCGTCATGCAGGCGCTAACCGCTATGCCGCCGGGGCGCACAAGGCACCAGACCTAGGCGCGTTCGCCAATGCGGTGATTCTCGCCGTGATCGCGGTGCTGGTCGCCGGCGAGTCGGCGGTGCGGCTGGTGTCGCCCGAGCGGATCGACTTCTCGACCGCGCTGCCGGTGGCGGTGATCGGCCTCTCTGTGAACCTGCTGAGCGCCTGGCTGCTGCGCGACTCGCCACACGATCATGGCTGCGGGCACGAGCATCGCGACAACAATCGCGAGGCGGCGCTGATCCATGTGTTGTCCGACGCCCTCACCTCCGCGCTGGCCATCGTCGCGCTGTGGTGCGGGCGGCGCTACGGGCTGGTCTGGCTGGATCCGCTGATGGGTCTGGTCGGCGCGGCAGTGATCCTGCGCTGGTCGTCCAGCCTACTGCGCCGCAGTGCCGACGCGCTGCTCGACGCCGATGTCGCGCCTGGGCCCGACATGGTCGCGATGCACACTCCGGTGGAACGCGGGCATTATCACTGACGCCGCTTGACATCCGTGAGACTATGAACATATTAGGATGTGTTCATATGTTGATGGGTGCATGACACAGGACGAAGGGACGCAGCTCGCCGAACTGTTCCGCCTTTTGGGGGAGCCAAACCGGCTGCGGCTGGTGGCGGCCTGCCTCGACGGGCCGCGTTCGGTCGGCGATCTGACGGAAGAGGTCGGCATCAGCCAGAGCCTGGTGTCGCAGCACCTCCGGTTGCTACGCGCCGGCCGGCTGCTGAAGCAGACCCGCAGCGGGCGGAATGTCTTCTACGACCTGCCCGACTGCCATGTCCGCACCATGCTCACCAACATGATGGACCACGTGCTCGAACCCGAAGACCATAGCCACGAGGAATAAGATCATGAGCGTCAATGTCGAAATGGTGAAGTGCGCCTGCACCGATTGCGTCTGCGTCGTCAGCACCGACAATGCGGTGAAGGCCGATGGCCGCATCTTCTGCGGCGAGAACTGCGCCAACCACCACCAGCAGTCGACCGGCTGCGACCATGCCGGTTGCCCCTGCCACGGCTGAGCCGATCATCGCTTTCAGGGCGATAAAAGGGGCCGGGAAACCGGCCCCTTTTTCGTGCACGATCCCAAAATGCTAGTTTGCCCCTATTCGCCGCGCCCGGCGAGGCGCCTATGGTTGCCGAGCCATGGCGCGACTTCCGTCGCAGCTACGCGGCATAGCATCTCTCCGTCGCCACTGACTGCCAGGGGCGCGGACAAGGCTGTCCGGGCGATGGCGCCGCAAGCCAATCCCCTGATTATCGCAGCGATACAACCTACCCCTGTCGTTTTTCGAGAGCCTCAGCGCGACCATTTCATGTGACGTGCCGCGTTCTCCTGCCTGTCGCTGTCTCCACGCCGGCATTCACCGCTACCCGGCGTCGCCGTTGGAAGATCTATGCCTGCTTTTCCCGCCGCGAAGAGAAGAAGCGCGCAGGTGTGGTCCCCAATGCCTTCTGAAACATGGTGATGAAGGCGTTGACCGACCCATAGCCCAATTCGGCGGCAACGGCCTGCACCGACGCACCGCCTGCCAGTTCCCGGAGCGCGATGACCAGATGCATTTGCTGGCGCCAGTGCCCGAACGTCAGGCCGGTTTCCCGGACGAGCAACCGCGACAGCGATCTTTCGCTCATTGCCACGCGCTTCGCCCATTCCGCCTGCGTGGCGCGATCCGATGGCTTGGACGTCAACGCGTCGGCGATGGCGCTGATTTTCGGGTTGGCCGACACCGGCAGGTTGAACCGCTGGTGCGGCATCGCGGCCAGTTCGTCGAGCAGCACACGTGCGAGGCGGGCGGCATGGCTGTCTGGCCGATAGCTGGCCCCTTCCATGGTCAAGCGATCGATCATCGCGCCAATCATCGGAGTGACCGACAGCGCGCAGCAATGATCCGGCAGACGCGCCGCCCCCGGCTCGACGAACAGGTAGCTAAGCCGGGCATTCGGCGTGGCGCGCGCGCTATGGACCGTGCCCCCCGGAATCCAGATCCCGCAGTTCGGCGGAACGATCCAGAGCTGGTCTGCCGCCGTACAGGTTACCGCGCCATGCAGCGCTAGGATCATCTGCCCCTTTCGGTGCACGTGCGTCGGCACCTCCGCGGCATAGTCCGCGAAGTCGAGATGGCGGGCAACCGTGGGCCCGTCGGTCGCGTCGGGATCGAAGGCGGTGATGGCTGGTAACGGGGAAAGCATGCGATTGACCGGATTCAGGGACTGATTGCCTGAATAGCGAATTTCCACCGATATAAGAATCGTTATCAACAAGCAAATGGGTATCTGGCTGTTTTACACTTATGGTTGGGTCAGCCCGCGCTTGGCATTGCCGCGTCTCGGCACGCTCGTGCGCGCGCCGGCGCTGTGGGCCGATGCGGAAGCGCTGCTCTTTTCCGCCAAGACCTTCGTGGCGGCGATGCTGGCCTATTATATCGCGCTGCGCATCGGGCTTCCCCGCCAGTCCTGGGCCATCATCACGGCCTACCTGGTTTCGCAAGGCTCGGCCGGTGCGTCGCTCAGCCGCGGCCTCTATCGCCTGACGGGCACGCTGGTCGGCGCCGCGGCGACGGTGGCGATCCTCCCGACCTTTGTCGGCGAGCCCATCATTTGCAGCCTGGTGCTGGCCGGTTGGATCGGCTTCTGCCTGTTCCTGTCGCTGCTCGACCGTACGCCGCGCGCCTATGCCTTCGTTCTGGCCGGCTACACGGCCAGCCTGATCGGCTTTCCCGGCGTTGCCGAGCCGGACGCGATCTTCGACACCGCCTTGGTCCGCCTGCAGGAAATCGGGCTCGGCATCCTCTGCGCGGTGCTGATCCACCGCTTCGTGCTGCCCCGGCCGATGACCGGTCAGTTCGTGGGCAAGGTGACGGCGACGCTTTGCGATGCACGGCGCCTGGCCGGCGACGCGGTGCGCAGCGCCTCGGACCCGAAACAGCGCGCCGACCGCCACCGGCTGGCGCTCGATCTGCTCGCCCTGAACGGGCTGGCAACGCATCTGCCCCATGATCCGGCCACCGCCGCGCCCCATCGCGAGACGCTGCGGCATCTACACGATCGTCTGGCGCGGCTGCTGCCCCTCGCGACGGAGATCGAGGCGCGGTTGGCGGCGATGCGCGACGACGAGGCGCTGGCGGCGCTGCTGCACGCCATCGGCCAGTGGATCGACGCGACGCCCGCACGGGAGGCGGACGCCACCGCGCCCCATCTGATCAACCGTGCGAATCAGCTGCGCGCGATCGCCTATGCCGAACCGGCGCGCGAGGGGAATCTGTTGACCGGCAATCTCGCCGGCCACCTCGCCGAACTGGTCGGCCTGCTCCAAGAGGGTGACCTGCTGGTGCGTGAGGTCGCGAACGACCGTTCGGCACGGGATCGGCGGGGATGGCGCCGGCGCACGCCGGCGACGGGCTATGTCCACCACCGCGATCCGCTCATGGCGGCACGAGCTGGGACCGGTGCGACCCTTGGCATCCTGGCCGGCTGCCTGCTCTGGATCTGGTCCGCATGGCCGGACGGTGGGCTGGCTGTATCGGTGCTGGGCGTCACCTGCGCGCTGTTCGGCAATGTCGATGCGCCCGCGCCCCATGTGCGCAAATACATGCTGGGCTCGTTCTACGGCGTGGTGCTCAGCCTTGCGTATAGCTTCGTCATCCTGCCGCGCGTCACCGATTTTCCGACGCTGGTCGCCGTGCTCGCCCCCGCTTTCCTGTGGGGCGGATCGCTACAGGCTCGGCCGGCCACGGCCTATATGGCACTGGGGATCACGCTGACGATCCCGATCCTGTCGGGACTGGGCGCGCCGTACAGCGGGGATTTTGCCGACGCGCTCAACGGCAGCGTGGCATTGTTCGTGGCGACCGGGTTCGGAGCGGCGAGCATGACCCTGCTCCAGACCGTACCTGCCGATGCGGCCATCGATCGCCTGTTGCGGTTGACTCGCCGCGACGTCGCCCGGCGCGCGCTTGGCCGTGGGCCTGCCGAGGCGGTCTGGACGAGCCTGATGGTCGATCGCACCGCGCTGCTCCTGCCACGACTTGGGGCTTCCACGCGCGCGCGGGCGGACACGCTTGACGCGATGCTGCGCCATCTTCGCATCGGTCATGCGGTCGCTGGGTTGCGTCGTGCGCTCGACGGCGCGAGAGCGCCAATCGTCCAGCAGGGGCTGCAATTGCTTGGGGCGCTCGCCGAGTATTGGGCAAACACCCGCGATGGCGATGCCGGCGCGGTAGCGGCGTTGGTCGAGCGCATCGAAACGCTGATTGCGCGTGTCGCGGCCGACGCGAACGAAGGCAGGTTGCGGCTGCTCGATCGGCTGCTCGACCTCCGCCATGCGCTGGCCCCCGCAGCGGCGACCGATCCGAAGCGCGCGGGATGATTTCCGACCTCGACATCGCAGGCATCCTGGTGCCGGGACTGCTGGCGCTCGCCTGCCTCGCCCTGGTGGCGACGGTGCTCCTGCTGCGACTTCTCGCCGTCACCGGCCTGTCGCGCCGCCTTGCCTTGCCGGCGCTGACCGAGATCGCCGTGTTCATCCTCCTTTACAGCCTGCTGATGCGAGTTTGCCTGTGACCGGAACCTTGTTATGAAGTCCGTTCTCTTCGTCGTTGCGCGCTATGGCATCACGCTTGCCGTCGTCGCTATTGCCGCCCTGGTCGGCTGGCGGTTGTGGGACCGGCATCAGCAGACGCCCTGGACACGCGACGGCCGCGTCCGCGCCGATGTGGTGCGAGTCTCAACCGATGTCGGTGGGCTGGTGACGCAGGTGATGGTTCGCGACAATGCGGTCGTGCACCCCGGGCAACTCCTGATCGTGCTCGACCAGCCGCGCCTCGCCGCCATGATCGAGCGGGCGGACGCTGCCATTGCGGAGGCGCGCGCGCTGCTCGAACAGGCGCGCAAAGAGGCGCGACGCGACGTGGCGCTGGGTGACCTTGTCGCGACCGAGGCACGCGAACAGAGCGCTGCCAAGGTCCGAACCTCGGAGGCCGCGCTGACCCGCGCGATTGCCGACCGCAATGTCGCCAGAGTCGATATCGAGCGAACCGAGATCCGCGCGACCGTGGCAGGGATCGTCACCAATCTCGACATCCACCCCGGCGACTATCTCGCCGCGGGCGCGCAGGCGATGGCGCTCGTCGACACGTCCTCGCTGCGCGTCGAGGGCTATTTCGAGGAGACAAAGCTGCGCCGCGTCGCGATCGGCGGCCGCGCCCGCGTCCGCCTGATGGGAGAGGATGGCGAGATTACCGGCCATGTCGATAGCATTGCCGCCGCGATCGCCGACGACCAGCGCGACGATACCGGCAATCTGCTCCCGAAGGTCGCGCCGACCTTCTCTTGGGTCCGGCTGGCCCAGCGCATTCCCGTTCGCGTGCATATCGACCGCTTGCCCCCCGGTGTCCGCCTGATCGCCGGGCGGACGGCGACGGTGGAGATTCTCCCCGCCACCGCGGCGCCGGTCGGGGGGCGGCGGTCGTGAAGCGTGCGCTCGCCATTCTGCCCGCCCTGCTTTTCGCGGGCTGTGCAGCCGGCCCGGACTATCGCATTCCCTCGATGGCGATCGTCAACCGACCCGAGGCAGCAGCACCGTTCCTGGGCAGCAGGGATGCCGGCATGTCCCAAGCCGAACTGCCGCCACGCTGGTGGCGCCTCTACGGCGATGCCCGGCTCGACAGCTATGTCGAGGAGGCGCTGGCGGCGAATACCGATCTGCGCGCCGCTGAGGCCAATCTGCGCCGTGCCGGCGCGATCGTTCGCGAAGCCGCTGCCGCACGGACGGTCAGCACCGGCCTGAGCGGACAGGCGGCAGGCGGCCGGATCGGCGGCCCTACCGCAGCGCTGCCGGCCCCGTTCAGCTACGCGCTCGGTTTCGACGCCGGCTACCCGCTCGACCTTGCAGGCGGCATCCGGCGCGGGATCGAGTCGGCCACGGCGCAGGGCGAGGCGGCGGTGGCGGCGCGCGATCAGGTGCGTGTCGTGGTAGCGGCCGCCGTAACCCGCAATTATGCACGGGTCTGCGCCGATGGCGTGACATTGAAAGCGGCCCGGCGCGTCGCCGCGATCCAGCGCTCCACCCTGGCGGTGGCGGTCCGCATGGCGCGCGAAGGACGCGGCACGCGATTCGACATCGACCGTGCACGCGCAGCCGCCTTCTCCGGCGAGGCCGCCATTCCGGACATCATCGCCGACCGAAAGGCAGCGCTGTTCGAACTGGCCGCGCTGATGGGCCGAACGCCTTCCGACTACCCGCACAATCTCGAGGCCTGCGCCACGATCCCGACGATCGCGCGGCCGATACCGGTCGGCGACGGCGCGATGCTGCTCCGGCGCCGGCCGGACGTGCGCAAGGCCGAGCGTGTGTTCGCGGCCGCCACTGCCAGTATCGGCATCGCGGAAGCCGATCTCCATCCAAGGGTCAGCCTTGGCGGTTCGGCCGGCACGGCGACGTCGGTAGGGCGCGCTTTGGGACCGACGTCGTTCGGGTTCAGCCTCGGCCCGCTCGTGTCCTGGTCGTTCCCGAACAGGAAAGCGGTTCGCGCCCGGATCGATCAGGCCGGCGCCGATGCGGAGGTCGCGCTGGCAGGCTTCGATGGCGCCGTGCTGGTCGCGCTGCAGCAGATGGAGACCGCGCTGTCGGCATACGCCCGGGCGACGAATCGCCTGCAGGATCGGGCGCGGGCGGCAGATGCCGCCGCCAATGCGAGCCGTGATGCCGAAAGGCTCCAGCGGTTCGGCCGCACGTCCTTCCTCGACGTCCTGAACGCGCAGGCCGGTTACGCCGATGCCCAGGCCAGCCTGTCCACCGCCCGCGCCAGCCTCGTCGATCGACAGATCGATCTCTTCCTGGCGCTGGGCGGCGGGTGGGAGAAATAAGACCGGGCGCTGCTTGTTCCCACCGTGGGCCTGTCATCATCGCGGCGAGCGGCAACTTGGCGCGCATGTGGTCGCGCATCCCCTTCGCAGCTATTCGAACGATGCTTCGCATCGCCGGAACCTCGGGCTGCTCCGCCGAGCCGACGATCTTGCAGGTCTGGCCGAGCTGATAGTGGTGGGGTAGCAACCCACGTCAACCGCCGGGCGGCTCGCGCCGGCACCGATGGCCAGCTCAGATGTTGTACGGCTCGCAGAACGAGCCACAGAGCTGAGCTGCCCCCTTCTGAGTGGTCCATCGACTATGACAGTCTGGACCAAGGAAGGGACAACGAATGCCAGCGAAGAAGCACAAGCCGGAGGAGATCATCGGCAAGCTGCGTGAGGCGGAGATCATGCTGGGCCAGGGCGGCACGACTGCTGAGGCATGCCGGCGCATCGCAGTCAGCGAGCAGACGTATTACCGCTGGCGCAAGGAATATGGCGGCCTGAAGACGGATCAGGCGCGTCGGATGAAGGAT
>NZ_NWVD01000049.1 GCF_002374835.1 Sphingomonas ginsenosidimutans | reverse complement strand
GATCCCATCCCGAACTCGGCCGTGAAACCCGTCCGCGCCAATGGTACTACTGCCTAAGCAGTGGAAGAGTAGGTCGCCGCCAGGCATTGAAGCCCGCGTCACACCCCCAGCACGCAAAAGAACCCTTCACAATCTCAATCACATCACCAGGAGCCTCAAAACTCCCGTCGCGGGGTGGAGCAGCCCGGTAGCTCGTCAGGCTCATAACCTGAAGGTCACAGGTTCAAATCCTGTCCCCGCAACCATCTCGACTTGCGATCGGGCGCCCTCCGGCGGGCCTTTTGCTTTTGAGCGATATGGCAAGAATACCTGCCAGATCGCCGCGCACGTCGATTTGAAGTTCGCCATTCTCCGGCGTCAGGATGATCTCGCGCACCAGCGAGCGCAGCACGTCAACTGCCACCATCCGCCTAGCTTCCGAATCCTCCTGGAGCGCCGCTGACATGCCCCCCGTTTCTTTATCCACTTGGACCTAGCGGGCTGCTGAAAAAGGCTTGGCGCGGCGGGCTGGAAATGATTCATCGCGAATGAAGCGATGAGGACGAATGGATGCAGGGCGACGACGCGCGATCGGGAGAATTGTTCTCGTACGTCGATCTGGAGCGGCGGATGCCGGCGGGTCACCCGTTGCGGAAGATCTGCGAGGTGGTGAATGCGGCGCTGGCTGAGATCGGTCCCGACCTGGAGGCGCTCTATTCGCGGATCGAACGCTCGTCGATCGCCCCGGAGAAGCTGCTGCGCGCGCTGCTGTTGCAGCTGTTCCATGCATCCGCTCGGAGCGGCAGATGATGGAGCGGCTGGATTTCGATCTTTCGTTCCGCTGGTTCGTGTGAGCAGCCCCCACCGGGTGGTCCGGGTTGTTCGTTAGTGCATTGTCGTCTCCGCCGCCATTGCCGGGCGTAGGTGGAGCGAAGCGGAACCGGAGGCCGGTGATGGCGATGTTGCCGATTCCGGGGCCGGTGGGCGGTAGCCCAGGCTGCTGTGCGGCCGGACGGTGTTGTAGTGACGGCGCCACGCCTCGATCAGCACCCTGGCCTCGGCGAGGCTGTAAAAGATCTCACCATTGAGCAGTTCGTCG
>NZ_NWVD01000048.1 GCF_002374835.1 Sphingomonas ginsenosidimutans | reverse complement strand
GTGGAAGCGGCCGTGCGAGAGGCGCTGCTGGCCGGCACCGCCAGCGACGACGTCATCGTCAACATCCTGGCCCGCAGGCGAGAACCGCCACGACCGCTGACCATTGTCACCCCCGAGGACCTGGCGCTGCGCCATCCGCCCCGCGCCGACTGCAACCGCTATGACAGCCTGCGAGGCCTCCATGCAGCGGCATGAGATGATGACGGCCATGACCGAGTTGGGGCTGAAGGGCATGGCTGGCGCCTTCGACGAGGCGGTGACCACCGGTCTCCAGCGCAAGCGCACGACCATGGAGGTCCTGACCGACCTGCTGCGTGCCGAGGCGACGCACCGCCATGCAGCGTCGGTTCGTTACCGGATGTCGGCCGCCAGGCTGCCGGCGGTGAAGGACCTCGACGCCTTCGTCTTCGGCGACACTCCCATCAACGAAGGACTGGTGCGCTCCCTGCACAGCGGCTCGTTCCTCCCCGGCCGGCGCAACGTCGTGCTGGTCGGTGGGACGGGCACCGGCAAGACGCACCTCGCCACCGCCATCACCGCCAATGTGGTACGAGCCGGCGCCCGCGGGCGCTACTTCAACACGGTGGACCTGGTGAACCGGCTCGAGGAGGAAACGCGCCTCGGCAAGGCCGGCACGTTGGCGGCCCAGCTCTCGCGTCTCGACCTCGTGGTGCTCGACGAGCTTGGCTACCTGCCGTTTGCACGCTCGGGCGGTCAGCTGCTCTTCCATCTCGTCAGCAAGCTCTATGAGCAGACCTCGGTCATCGTCACCACGAACCTGGCCTTCGGTGAGTGGCCGACCGTCTTTGGCGACCCCAAGATGACCACCGCGCTGCTCGACCGCATTACCCACCACTGCGACATCGTCGAGACCGGCAACGACAGCTGGCGATTCAAGCACCGCAGCTGACGCGCGGGACCACCGGCAGAAGATGCTTCGCGCTGGTTGCGCCTCCGGTCGGGCTACGCCCGCCCTACGCCGCAACCAGCGCGAACGGCACGCCCGCCATACCCGTCACACCGCTCGACAAACGGGGTCCCTTTTGGACGCCGATAGGGGGTCCTTTTTGGACGCCGATTGACA
>NZ_NWVD01000047.1 GCF_002374835.1 Sphingomonas ginsenosidimutans | reverse complement strand
GAACGATCGTCGACCGGTGGATGCGGATGAAGCGGTCAGACGGCAAGCGTTTGGCCATCCCTTCCATCGTCTCGCGAAGGAGGTGGGAGCGACCGCCGACCACCACGCGCACGTAGTCGCGCTCGGCCTCAACGCGTTCGACCGCCGCGACTTCGACCCTCACAAGGTCGGAGCGGTGGGGCACCCAGAGGTGATCAGCAGGGGAGGGGGCATCGCCAAGCCGCCCGCCCAGCGCGGCACGAACGCGCTCGATTGCGAGCCCGAAGCGCGCCGTGTCGATGGGCTTGAGCAGGTAATCGACCGCGCCGACGTCGAAGGCGGCAAGCGCGTGTTGAGCGAATGCGGTGGTGAACACGACCGCAGGCACGGACGCCGTATTGCCGCCCTGCGGGATGCGGCGCGCCGTCTCCATGCCATCAATGCCAGGCATGGCGATGTCGAGGAAGACGATGTCGGCAGGTATCTCTTCAAGCAGTGCCAGTGCCGAGTCGCCGTCGTCGGCTTCCCCTGAGACGACGATACCGGCGTCACTGCATAGCATCCGCAGCAGGCGCCGAGCGGGCGCCTCGTCATCGACGACCAGCGCGCAGAGCGGCCGCTCAGCCACGTCCCGCTTCCGGCTCGAGCGGCACGGTGATGGTGCTGCTCCAGCCATCCTTTATCGGGCCTGCCGTCAGTGCCGCTGTTGGCCCGAATCGCGCGGCCAGCCTGGCGCGGACATTGGCGAGGCCGATTCCGGTTGAAGGCTGCCGCGCGTCAGGCATCGCGAGCTGACCGTGAGAGCAGTCGGTGACGTTCAAGTGGAGCATTGCGCCATCCTGCCACGCACGTACCTTAATCAGGACGGGCGCGGTCGTGCCGCCGAGACCATGCTTCACCGCGTTCTCGACGAGCGGCTGCAGCAGCAACGCCGGTAGCTTCACGCCGTTCAGCTTTGCTGTAACGTCGACGGAGACGCGCAGCCGTTCTCCGAAGCGCGCCTGCTCGATCGCAAGGTAGAGGCGCTGGAATTCAACCTCGTCGGCAAGACTAACGTCGGCTGCAGGATCCTCCACGAGGCCGGTGCGGAAGAAGGCAGCGAGGTCGCGGATCATCGCGCCTGCCGCC
>NZ_NWVD01000046.1 GCF_002374835.1 Sphingomonas ginsenosidimutans | reverse complement strand
TCCGCCTCCGGTGCCCGGATCGCCTTGCGCACCACCTTGCGCGACAGGTGCAGGTCCCGCGCTATCGCCTTGATGGCCTTCCCCGACGCGTGCTCGCGCCGGATCCTCAACACCGTCTCCAATACCAGCATCCCGCTCTCGCCGCCTGACACACCGCCAAGCGAACAGCCTAGACCACCGGGATGAGGGGTCCCTTTTCGACGCCGATCACCCCGCTACCGGGGTCCTTTTTCCACGCCGATCCACAGTTATTGTCACGACCAGGGTCACGAACACCGGTGACCGTGTCGGCGATGAGGTGGTGCAACTCTACACCCATCAGCAGGCAGGTCGCGCGTCGCGCCCGGTGCGCGAGCTCAAAGGTTTTCAGCGCGTGACCCTCAAGCCTGGCGAGACGCGCACCGTGTCCTTCACGCTGGACGAGAAGAGCGTGCAATATTGGAACGCCGCGGAGCGCGACTGGGTGATCGACCCGGGCATGTTCGACCTGTGGGTGGGCTCGAGCTCGAACGCCCAGAATCACGGGCAATTCACCGTCAGCGGCACAGCGCGTGCGGGAAGCGGCTTCGCGCCGCGCTGACACGTGTTACCATCAATGGAGTAGAACCAGGACGGGCGCACATTGTCTCTCACGCGACCGCCCAGATGAACGTCCGATACGAAATCCACCCGGTGACCTGCTCCCCGCTGAGTGGCCCAGAGACCATCATAGTCTGGACCACGAAAGGGACGACGACTACCAAGCAAGAAGCACAAGCCGGAAGAGATTATCGGCAAGCTACGTGACGTTGAGATTGTGCGGGCGCAGGGCGCCTCGACCGCTGAAGCGTGCCGTCGGATCGCGGTCAGCGAACAGACCTATTATCGCTGGCGCAAGGAATATGGCGGCCTGAAGACCGCCGAGGCGCGGTGCATGAGGCTAGCAAGGGAATGTCAGGCGCTCATCGTGGTGCGTCAGTTGCGGCATGAGGACGTCCTTGCCGCGCTAGCGGAGCTGTTCGTCACCCGCGGCCCGCCTGCACATATACGGTCGGACAACGTCCTATGTCGGGAAGCAGCGGCGGGTTTTGGCCAGCAGATATCGATGCGCCGACAACCATCGGCGCGGCATGCAATCTGAGCCAGATGGCTCCCACCGTCAACGGGATCGCTCCCTGCCATAGCAAACGCAGGATCCAGCGGCGCCGGGGCGACCGTGGTCCTCACCATCCTTAAAACGAGATACGCACCCAGGTGGAAGGCCCGAACATTATCTACAGGGTCGCTCGAGGAGCGCCCTCAC
>NZ_NWVD01000045.1 GCF_002374835.1 Sphingomonas ginsenosidimutans | reverse complement strand
GGGACTGTCAGGAATTTTGTGCGGGAGGCCGGTTACCGTCATTAGATGACGAAGCGCTCACCGAAGATTACGGCGAACTGACTTTTGGCCTCACCCCATTCGCGCGGTGGGCGCTTCCATTCGTCCGCCGCGTGATTGAGCACGAGATATAACAGCTTCATCGCGGCATCGTCACCGGGGAAATGGCCGCGGGTACGGACGGCACGGCGAACCTTCGAATTCAGGGCCTCGATGGCGTTCGTAGTGTAGATGATCCGGCGGACGCCCTCGGGAAAGGCGAAGAACGGGATCACCTGGTCCCAGTGTCGCCGCCAGCTTATGGCGATGGCCGGGTGTTTCTGGCCCCAGGGGCCTGCCTCGAACGCCTCCAGCGCAGCCATGCCGGCCTCGGGCGTCTCGGCACGGTAGACGCCGCGCAACGCCTGGGCGATGAACTTGCGCTCCTTCCAGGACGCAAAGCTCATGCTGTTGCGGATCAGATGGACGATGCAGGTCTGGACGATGGCCTCGGGGAAGACAGCGTTGATCGCCTCCGGGAACCCCTTCAGGCCGTCGACGACGGCGATCAGGATGTCGGCGACGCCGCGGTTCCTGAGCTCGTTCATGACGCGCAGCCAGAATTTGGCCCCCTCGGTCTGCTCGATCCAGATGCCGAGCACCTCCTTGGTCCCGTCCGGCTGAATGCCCAGCGCGATGTAGACCGCCTTGTTGCGGACGAACCCTTCGTCGCGGATCTTCACCCGGATCGCGTCGAAAAACACCAGCGGATAGCAGGCGTCGAGCGGCCGACCCTGCCATTCGGCAACCGTCTCCAGCACCGCATCGGTGACGGTCGAGATCAGGTCCGGCGAGACGTCGATCCCGTACAGCTCCTCGAGGTGCCCGCGGATTTCGCGCACCGTCATCCCGCGCGCGTACATCGAGACGATCTTGTCGTCGAAGTCGGGGAAACGGCGCTGGTATTTGGCGATGAGCTTCGGGTCGAACGTCCCCGCCCGGTCGCGTGGCACGTCCAGCGTCACCTTCGATGTGCCCGTCAGCATCGTCTTCCTCGATGACCCGTTGCGCCGGTTGATGGTGCCTGCGGCGCCTTCGCTTTCCAGATGATCGTCGAGCTCAGCCGACAGCATCCGCTCCGACAACGCCTTCTTCAGCTCGTCGAGCAGACCGTCCTTTGCAAACAGCTCCTGCGGGTCACGACCAGCCAGAAGCTGGTCCAAAACGTCCTTGTCGATTGCCATATCGATGGTCCCTTCCATTCCATCCTATGGCCTCCCGCACAAAATTCCTGACAGTCCC
>NZ_NWVD01000044.1 GCF_002374835.1 Sphingomonas ginsenosidimutans | reverse complement strand
TTCAGAGACGCCCTGGAAGCCAAAGGCATCCAGCCCTGCATCCCGGGCCGCAGATCGCGCAACGAGCCGGTCAGATACGACAAGCGCCGCTACCGGCGCCGCAGCCGCATCGAGATCATGTTCGGCCGTCTGAAGGATTGGCGCCGCGTCGCAACTCGCTACGACCGCTGCCCAACCGTCTTCTTCTCTGCCGTCGCCCTCGCGGCCACCGTCATCTTCTGGCTATGACCAATGAGTCCTGACCCTAAGGTGCCGTTACGCGCAGTCTTGAACGAGCTACAAAACCCCGCCTCGCGCACCGCGGTCATCGCTGCTGTATAGGTTCCGTGCCGGAGGAACGCGGCGTAGATGAAGCCGACGATCTCGGCTTCGGCCTCTACGACTTCGAGCTCTCCGTCGCGGTATTCGTAGCCAAAAGGGGCTAAGCCGCCGTGGATGCGGCCATGGCGTTTACGAGTGCGGATGCTGTCGCGCACGCGTTCGGCGATCAACTCGCGTTCAAATTGCGAGAAGGTGAGCAGTACGTTCAGGATCATGCGACCCATGCTATCGGTGGTGTCGAAAGCCTGCGACACTGACACGAGACCAATCGACCGCCGGTCGAAAATCTCGATCAGGCGTACGAAGTCCAGTAGGCTGCGCGTCAGCCGGTCGATCTTATAAACGACAACTGTGTCGATCTCGCCCGCTTCAATATCGTGCATGAGCGCTGCGAGCGCTGGCCGTTCGAGCCCACTGCCAGAGTGTCCGCCGTCATCATAACTCCGAGGGAGCGCGGTCCAACCTCGATATCGCTGGCTTGCGACGTAAGCCGAACAGATCTCATGCTGTGTCGTAAGCGAATTGACTTCGTGATCGAGGCGGCTGTTGGTGCTTTTACGCGTGTAAATCGCACAACGATTGGGCGCGCTGAGAGGGTTTTCGGGCATCGGTGGCCTCCTTCTTAGGAAGACCGAGTGTGGGCGCGTTCGTAACGCAGGGACATGTCCAAAGCATTGTCGAGTTCGGCATGCGGGAGGCCGGTTCGCGGCTTTTACGATCAAGACAGCCGAAGAGAACCGCCGGGTTCGTCAGCGAATGTCAATCGGCGTCCAAAAAGGACCCCCTATCGGCGTCCAAAAGGGACCCCGTTTGTCGAGCGGTGTGACGGGTATGGCGGGCGTGCCGTTCGCGCTGGTTGCGGCGTAGGGCGGGCGTAGCCCGACCGGAGGCGCAACCAGCGCGAAGCATCTTCTGCCGGTGGTCCCGCGCGTCAGCTGCGGTGCTTGAATCGCCAGCTGTCGTTGCCGGTCTCGACGATGTCGCAGTGGTGGGTAATGCGGTCGA
>NZ_NWVD01000043.1 GCF_002374835.1 Sphingomonas ginsenosidimutans | reverse complement strand
GGCAGCTCGGATATCGTGGACCAACCGGTACGGCGGGCATGCGACTCCACGATCTGCGGCACACCTTCGCTGTCCGTTCCCTTGAGTCCTGCCCACCTGACAGGGAGGCCATCGCTCACCACATGGCCGGTCTCAGTGTCTATCTGGGGCACGCGTCGGTCGCCAACACGTACTGGTATCTCGAGGCCACTCCGGTGCTGCTGCGCGACATTGCGGCTGCGAGCGAGCAGCTTTACCGGGGAGAGGCGGCATGACGGCGCTCGCTCCGCATCTCTCGGCATACCTGCGTGAGCATCTGCCACGCGAACGTGCTGTCAGCCCGCACACAATGAAGACTTATGCCAACTGCTTCGTCCTCCTCGTTCAGTTCGCTGCCGATCGGCTGAAGCGTCGGCCGACCGATCTTGAGATCGAGGATCTCGGCCCCGACATGATCATGGCTTTCCTGGACCATGTCGAGACCGGGCGCGGCAGCTGTGTGCGGACCCGCAATGGCAGGCTCGCCGCGATCCGGTCCTTCTTCCGGTACATCGAGTATCGGATTCCGGCCTGCCTGGATCTGGCCCTCCGCGTCAGATCGATCCCGACCAAGAAGACCGACAAGGCGCTGATCGACTACCTCGACCGGGCCGAGATCAAGGCTTTGCTCGATGCCCCGGATCCCCGGACACGCCTTGGCACCCGCGATCGCGCGATGCTGCATCTGGCCTATGCCGGCGGGCTGAGAGTGTCGGAACTCGTAACGCTGCAGCTGCGCGATTTCCCGGACCGCTCCCTGTCCACCGTGCACATCATGGGCAAGGGTCGGCGTGAACGGGTCCTGCCGCTCTGGAAAGAGACCCAGTTCGTATTGCGCGCGTGGCTTGCGATACGGCCCGACGCGCAAGCTGCCGAGATATTCCTCAATGCCAACGGGCAGCCCATGACCCGCGACGGATTTGCGTTCCGTTTGGCCGAGCACGTCAAGACCGCGGCAACGAAGCAGCCGTCGATCCTTGGCAAGCGGGTTACGCCGCACGTGCTGCGGCATTCCTGTGCGATGCACACGCTCGCGGCGACCGGGGACATTCGCAAGGTTGCATTGTGGCTCGGCCACGCCAGCATCCAGAGCACCGAGACCTATTTGCGCGCCGATCCCGAGGAGAAGCTGCAAATCCTCGCGGCTCACGGCGCACCCGCCATCAGGCCCGGGCGCTTCAAGCCGCAAAGCGACGATCTACTATCAATGCTTCAGGAAATACGTGCAGGAGGTCATGTCAAAATTTGACACAGGTCCGCATCGCAGTTCGAAGCGCCAGTGGCGCTCCCGCCAACAAAGCTTCGCCTTCGAGGCGGCCGTTGATGCGTAGCATAACCGAACCGTTTTGACGGAGAAGCATCGGAATGAGTTGGGAACCAGTGAGGTTGGCCTGCCAAAACGTGCTCTGAGCGTTCGCGCGGCCGGTCGGAATGTCAATTAA
>NZ_NWVD01000042.1 GCF_002374835.1 Sphingomonas ginsenosidimutans | reverse complement strand
GAAGGCGCAACTGGCTGTTCGCGGGTTCGCGCGCAGGCGGCGAGCGAGCCGCCGCCATCTACACCGTCATCCAGACCTGCAAGGCCAACGGCGTCGACCCGCAGGCCTATATCGCCGATGTCATCGCCAGGGTCGCCGGCGACTGGCCCGCCACCCGCTGGGACGAGCTGATGCCGTGGAACTGGGTGCCCCAGACAGATCAGCCAACAGCCCAAGCCGCATAAACTGCGGTCCTCACGCCACGCTTACAAACCAAGAGTGGGTCGTGACGTTGGGCGATGTTCGCCGCCTGTGGCCGCGCCTGACACCCGAGCAGCAGCGGTGCATCCAGTGTGTCGGGATCGAGGGTTTGAGCTACGAAGAGACAGCAACGATCGAACAGGTTCCTGTCGGTACGATCAAGAGCCGCGTGGTGAGAGGGCGGCAGATGCTGCGCGCACTCCTGGATCACGCGAGCAGCGGCAGGCTTTACAATTCGGACTCACACTTGGAGGCGACTAATACAACCTGTCAGGCCGCGCCAGCGATCGACGACGTGCATGAGAAACAGATTAAGCTGCTGCGAAGCTGGCGGACGAAGCGTGCGGCCGATCGCTGTTACGTCGGCTGAAGCAATCTAATTGCTGGAGGCCGGTCTGGTTCGGTCACATCCGACTACCGTGCAACTAAGACTCCACGTAATCTTAGCCATCGTCTCCGGCTGGTGAGTAAACCAACGCTCGGCGCAGCTTTCAAGCGAATGTGTTGCGGAGGTCAGTTCGGCCTGATCACGCCCACGATCCGTTCCAGCTCATCGTTCCAACTTTCCAGCGCTTGACGTTTCTCCCGCTGGTAATCGTAGCGTTGGTAGACGCCGGCAATACCTGATCGGGAGCCACTGATGTGGTTCAGCACGGCTTCGGTCACGGGCATCGGTACTCCGAGGCGCTGCATGCCTGTTGCGACTGTGCGTCGCAGATCATGCAGGATGAAGTGACTCACCGCGTCTACCTTCATGATCTTGGCCATCTCCCGCAGCAGGCGCGGATGCCCTTTGCTGAAGCCGTTGACCGAAGCGTGGGGGTTACCTGCGACGGGAAAGAGCTTGCGCGACCCATCTATCACCGGAAGCTCGTCGATCAACGCTCTGGCAGCATTGGTGAGCGGCACGATGTGCGCTTTACCATTCTTCACTCGAGCCGCGGGAATGACCCAGGTATCGCCATCGAACTCGGAACGGGATGCGTCGAACACCTCACCGCGACGTTGGCCGGTCAAGAGGAGCAGCTTGAAGCCGGGGCCGAACGGCCAGCCCATTGCGTCGCATGCCTGCCAGAAGATGCGAATTTCAGCATCTGAGAGGAAGCGATCGCGAGCTTTAGGAAGGGGAGGGCGGCCTGCATCTCGACAGGGGTTGGCTGGTAGCTTTTCCAGCTTCGGCATCGCCCAGGTGAAGAACGAACTCAGCTGTTGATGCACGCCCAGTCCCGCTCTTGGGGTCGGGTGGATCGGGTCACGATAGGTGATGTCCTCTACGAGCGCGGTCACTTCAGACCGGGTGATAGTGTCGGCAAGCCGATCGCCAAACCGCGGGAGGATGAACTTTTTCCCTATGGGGACTGTCAGGAATTTTGTGCGGGAGGCCGGTTACCGTCATTAGATGACGAAGCGCTCACCGAAGATTACGGCGAACTGACTTTTGGCCTCACCCCATTCGCGCGGTGGGCGCTTCCATTCGTCCGCCGCGTGATTGAGCACGAGATATAACAGCTTCATCGCGGCATCGTCACCGGGGAAATGGCCGCGGGTACGGACGGCACGGCGAACCTTCGAATTCAGGGCCTCGATGGCGTTCGTAGTGT
>NZ_NWVD01000041.1 GCF_002374835.1 Sphingomonas ginsenosidimutans | reverse complement strand
TAGCGCTGCTTGAGCGAGGCGACAAAGCGCGTGTCGCGATGCTCCTTCATCGGCGCGTTGGGGAGCAGCATCAGGCACATCGCAGGCGTCACCACCAGCGCGACCAGCAGCGAGGCAGCAATCGCCAGCACATAGGCAATCGCCAGCGGCCGGAAGAACGTCCCCGCCACCCCGCCGAGGAAAAAGATCGGCAGGAACACCAGCATGACGATCAGCGAGGCGAACACCACCGCCGTGCGCACTTCGAGCGAGGCCGAAAGCACCACGGCAAAGGCCGAGCGCGGATTGCCCGCCTCGCGGTTCAGGCGCAGACGGCGGGCGATGTTCTCGACATCGATGATCGCGTCATCGACCACTTCGCCAAGGGCGATCACCAGTCCGGCGATCACCATCGTATTGATCGTCGCCCCGCTCCACAGCAGCACGAGGCCCGCCGCCAGCAGCGATAGCGGGATCGCCACCAGGCTGATCGTCGCCTGCCGCCAGTCGCGGGTAAAGGCGAATAGCACGATCGCCACCAGCAGGCAGCCGATCATCAGCGCGCGGGTCAGGTTGTCGATCGACTTCTCGATGAAGGTTGCCGGGCGAAAGATCGTGGTGTCGATCTTGACGTCCTTGAGGCCGGGCCGCAGCTCTTCGACCGCTGCCTCGACGTCACGGGTCAGCTGGAGCGTGTTGCCGGTCGGCTGCTTCTCGACGATCAGCATGATGCCCGGACCGTCGTCGATGATCGCATTGCCGATGGGCGCGGCAAAGCCATCGGTCACCCGCGCAACATCGCCCACCCGCACCGGCGCATCGCCTGCGATCTTGATGACCGTGCGGGAGAGGTCCTCAGCAGTCTGGATCGCGCCCGCCTGCTGAACGGGCAGCCGCTGGTTGGGCGTATCGACAAAGCCGCCGCCGCCAACCAGCACAGCATCGCCGGTCGCTGCGCGCAGTTCAGCCAGTGTGACCCCTGAGGCTTGCAAGCGGTCGGGATCGACCAGCACCTGCAACTGCCGGTCGCGGTAGCCCCAGACGGCGACATTCGCGACGCCCGGCACCGACATCAGCTTGGGCCGGATCGTCCAGCGCACCAGCTCGGACAGCTGCATCTGATCGAGCTTCTTGGAGGAGATGCCGATCTTCATCGCCCGGCTCGTGGACGACAGCGGCGGCAGCATCACCGGCGGACGGGCAGCGGCAGGCAGCCGCGCCTGCACCTGGGCCACGCGCTCCTGCACCAGCTGGCGGGCGCGGATCACGTCGGTGCCACGCTCGAACAGGATCGTGACGGACGATAGCCCTAGCACCGACTTCGAGCGCAGGGTTGCCAGATCCGGCACGCCGTTGACGGCGGTTTCAATCGGCACTGTGATCAGGCTTTCGACCTCCTCGGTCGACAGGCCTGGCGCTTCGGTCTGGATTTCGACGATAGGCGGGGCGAACTCGGGGAAGACATCGAGCGGCACATCGGCAGATGCGCGCAGGCCGAGGACTACCAAGAGTGCCGCCATCGCGAGCACCAGCACGCGCTGCCTGAGCGCGGAGCGAACCAGCCAGGCCAACATCAGTGTGCGACCCCGAACTCGGTGCCGAACAATTCGGCGGCGCCTGCCGTGACCACCAGCGTGCCGGGCCGCAGGCCCCGCGACAGGATGGCGCGGCCACCTTCGGTCGCCGCCACCTCGATCCGCTGGCGCACGTAGGTGTCGGCCTCGATCTTGGCATAGACCCATTCGCCGCCATAGATATCGCGCAGGATCGCGGAGGTCGGCACCGACAGCCCTTCATTCCGCCCACCAGCAAGCGGGAGCGCAACGCTGACCCGCTGGCCGACGCGGTAGGCTCGGTCACGATTGTCGAGCGCGAAATAGAGATCGACGGTGCCCGCCACCGCGTTGGCCGATGGCGGCGCATCGACGGGCTGCGCCGATCGTTTCGAACCCTCCTGCCCGAGCGGCGAGACCAGCGCCGACGGGCTCTGTCGCAGCCCGACAAGGTCGCTCCCGAACACCGGCACTCGCACCCAGACGTAGCGCTGGTTGCCAAGGCTCGCCACCGCTGGTCCGAGCAGGCGGCGCTGGGCCGCAGCCGCATCGGCAGC
>NZ_NWVD01000040.1 GCF_002374835.1 Sphingomonas ginsenosidimutans | reverse complement strand
CGGGGATATCATCCTATTCGATCCGCCTGCTTCCTCGTTGCTGGTGAAGCATTTCGGAGCGGCGCCGAAACCGTTCGGTAAGCGGGTGAGCGGCGTGCCGGGCGACATCGTCACCGAGCAAAACCGCACCTACTTCGTCAACGGGCAGGCTGTCGCAAAGGCCAAGCTCACGAGCCGCCTTGGTGAACCCCTCGCGCTCGGCCCGACGGGCCGCGTTCCGAAAAGCTGCTATTTCGTCACAAGCGAACACAAGGACGGTTTCGACAGCCGCTACGCCGCAATCGGTTGGATTTGCGGCCCACGCATTCTCGGGGTCGGGAGGCCGATCCTGTGAGGCTCCTTACCTTCCCCATATGCGCCACTGCGCTGGCGCTGGCCATAGCGCCAGAAGCAATGGCTCGCGATTACGGTCAGCACGGCACGGTCTGGCCAGTCATCGAACCGGACCTGCTGCAGCAGATCCATGCCAGGCTTACGCAGCTCGAGAAGACCGGCGAGACCGCCCGCCTCAATGAGGAGCTGAAGCGGCGCACGATCGCCCGGGTCAACCGGCCAGAGCCTGTCACAGGTCTCTCCCTCGCTCCGGCAACACGCAGCTGGCGTTTCGATCCGACGATCACCGTCGAGCGCGATATTGCCGACGACAAGGGCCGGGTCATCATTGCCGCAGGCACAAGGGTCAATCCGCTCGATACCGTGCCGCTGCGGGCTCCGCTCGTCTTCCTCGATGGCGACGACCCGGCACAGCTCGCCTGGGCCACCCGTCGCTATGCCAGCACAAAGGCCAAGTTCATCCTCGTGGCCGGCGCGCCGCTCGAACTCATGAAAGCCCGCCAGCGGCGCTTCTACTTCGACCAAGGCGGCACGCTGGTGAAGCACTTCGGCATTCGCGCAGTACCGGCAACCGTCGAGCAGCAGGGTCGCGCGCTCCTCATCACTGAACAGCCGGTCACTCCCAACGAGCGGGCGCCATCATGAGCAGGAAACATCGCCTTCTGTCATGGCTTTGCGGAGCACTTCTGCTCGCCAGCATGAACATCATCTCAGCCGCTCCAGCCCAGGCTGCGGCCGGTCCCGGCCGCTGCACCGGGAAGTTCGTCAATCCGATCACGGACATCTGCTGGTCGTGCCTTTTCCCGATTTCGATCGGAGGCTTGAAAATCTGGCCGTCAAGTCGGCCCGACACCAGCAACCCAGCTCTCCCCGTTTGCCTCTGCGGTTTGCGGCCCGGTATCGCCATGGGGTTCTGGGAGCCGGTCCGGCTTGCCGACGTCAGCATGAAGCCTTGGTGCTTCGTCAATCTGGGCGGGATGAAGCTCGATCCTGGGTTCGACATCGGCTTCAAGTCGATGGCGGGGCCATCTGCAGTTGGCGGCAATACCCAGTACAACTCGCAGTGGCATGTCCACTGGTATGCCTATCCGCTGATCTACTGGATGGAGATCGTTGCCGACTTCCTGTGCCTCGAGTCCGGCTCGATCGACATCCTCTACATCACCGAAATCGATCCGCTTTGGCAGGACAGCGAACTCACCGCGATCATCAACCCCGAGGCGGTCCTGTTCGCCAATCCGCTGGCGCTTGCGGCCTGCGCGGCCGACTGCGTGGCGGCAACGGCCAAGCTGCCGACCGATGAACTGTTCTGGTGCGCGGGCTGTCAGGGCACGATGTATCCGCTTAACGGCAATGTCTCGGCGACCATTGGCCATGTCCAAGCCTCGCGGCTCGCGCTCGCCCGCTTCTCCTACAAGCTCCACCGCGAGCTCGTCGCCTGGGGGACGATGGGGAGCAAGGGGCTTTGCGGCAAGTACCTGATGCCGGTGATGCGCAAGCAGCAATACCGCTTCCAGGCCACCAATCCCAATCCGCAGACCAAGGGCCGCTACGCCTGCGCGCCCATTGGTGCCTCCACCACCTTCATGTCGGCAGGCCAGGTCTATCCCGCCATTGGCGAGGACATGGGCTATCTGGTCTGGCGCAAGCGGAACTGCTGCGCACTATGAAAACCATTCCTCATCTCATTGTGATCGCCTCGCTTTCGAGCCTTGCCGCTTTCGCTGGCGCGTCGGCGCAGACGGCCGAACCGGACCTTGATGTGGCGGCCATCCGGG
>NZ_NWVD01000004.1 GCF_002374835.1 Sphingomonas ginsenosidimutans | reverse complement strand
CTCGATGACCCGTTGCGCCGGTTGATGGTGCCTGCGGCGCCTTCGCTTTCCAGATGATCGTCGAGCTCAGCCGACAGCATCCGCTCCGACAACGCCTTCTTCAGCTCGTCGAGCAGACCGTCCTTTGCAAACAGCTCCTGCGGGTCACGACCAGCCAGAAGCTGGTCCAAAACGTCCTTGTCGATTGCCATATCGATGGTCCCTTCCATTCCATCCTATGGCCTCCCGCACAAAATTCCTGACAGTCCCTCCCTATGCGCTCGATCTCGGAGGCACTCTTCTTCTTACCCTTGACAGCACGCTCGAGATACTGTGCCCACAGAACGGAGAATGTGAGGCGTCCAACAGCACCACCAGTGCTACTGGTCGGCTGGGGCAATCCTTTCCCGGACTCGAGATCGATCAGCAATGATCGGGCCTTCTTACGGGCGTCGGCTAGCGTGAACGCTTCCGAGAAGCGCCCGAGAGTGACGTTCCTGACCGAGCCTCCCACGCGCTTACGTAGGATGAAGGTTTTACCGCCTGACGCGCCAACGCGAACGCGCAGTCCGCCGATGAGTTGGTCGGAGATTTCCAACTGACCCGAAGGGGGCGGGGTCAAGCCACGGATCTTGGCGTCCGTGAGGCCTACAGCTTTGCCGGGCATAGCTATGATCCTGATCCGTTCCGGCCGCTATCCTGTTACCTTAGGTAACATTTAGGTGCTGATACCCTGAAACATACAGGGAACAATCGGAACGCGCAAGTTGCTGATTTAGCAACAAAAAGGGACGTCCTGGAACGTCACGAGAAGGCACTTTATCGCCCTACGAATCTGAGGGTCGGACGTTCGAATCGTTCCGGGCGCGCCAAAGTTTCCCGCGAGGATGCGGGCGGAAGCCGGGTCAGAAATGGCCCGGCTTTTTTGCGTCCAAGCCCCATCTGATCGCGGCGCGCCAGGCCCTGAAACCACGAACGCCCGCCGCACCCCGATGAGGCGCGACGGGCGTCCGATGCGACCCCGGACGTTCGCGAAGGGTCAGATACCCATGCGCAGCGTCACCCGGATGTCGCGCCCGGCCAGCGGCGCGAAGTCCTTCAGCACGCTGGAATGGCGGCGCGCCTCCACGTCGAAGATGTTGTTGGCGGACAGCAGCAGGCTGCGGCGGTCGCTGCCGCCCCACGGCTTCCACGCCAGCGAGGCGTTGACCATCGTATAGCCATCGGTGCGCGTCTCGAACGCGGACAGGCGCGTCTGCGGGAAGGCGCGCTCCACCTCGACCCGGCCGGTCGTGGTGTCGCCGCGTGCCTCCAGCCCGCCGAGCAGCCGCAGCGGCGGGATGCGTGGCACCGGGCCGCGATCGACGACATTGGCGTGGACGTAATCGCCCATCAGGTCCGCGGTGATCGTGTGCGTGCCGATCGTGCCGAGCCGGGCCGATGCGTCCGCCTCGAACCCGTAATAACGCGCCTTGGCCTGCTGATACTGGAAGCAGGGCAGTTCGATGTCGCCGCCCGCCGCGGTCACGCAGGTCGCGGGATCGACCTGCGCTTCGTAGATGTAATTGTCGAACCAGTTGTAATAGGCCGAGGCATCGAGGCTGAACACGTCGCTGTGTGCGTGCAGCGTCGCCTCGATCCCCCAGGACGTTTCGGTGCGGAAATCGGGGTTGCCCAGTTCATAGGCCTGGGTGCCCGCATGCGGCCCGTTGGCGAACAGCTCCTCCGCCGACGGCGCGCGGCCCGTGCGGGAGCCGTTGAGGCCGAGGCGGAAGCCGTCGCTGAACGCATAGGAGCCGCCGATCGAGCCGGACCAGCTGTCGAAAGTCCGCTGCCCGGTGAAGAAGCGATCCGCGCCGGAGGGCTGGGCGGTCTGCAGCGTGTGTTCGTAGCGTACGCCGCCTTCGGCCTTGAACCGGCCGTTGTCATATTGTTGCAGCGTGAACAGGCCGGTCTGCTCGGTGTTGTTGCGCGGCAGGAATGCCTCGTCACCGACGACGTTGAAGGCGCGGCTGAAATATTGCGCGCCGCTCGCCCCCTGCCAGCCGCCGCGCTTGGCCTGGACGACCTCCAGCCGACCTTCCAGCCCCTTGTTGTAGAAAGCGGTGCCGACCGCGCCGTCCTCTTCCAGTTCGAAGTGGCGGTAGCTGGCGTGCGCGGCGCGCAGGCGGATCGCCTCGATCACGCTGCCCTGCGGGGTGACTTCGGCGCGCAGGTCGTAGCGGTTCTGGACCACGTCGAGCCGCGGTGCCTCCTGCTCCTGGCCCGGCGCGGTCGCATAGCGGACGGGCACGCCGTACAGGCTGTCGTAATGGCCATAGGAGACGCCCAGCATCCCGCCGTCGGTGATGATCGACGCGCCGGCGCCCGCGGTCCATGTCTCGGCCGCACTGTTGGGCAGCTTGCCGCGCAGCGCGGCATTGGCCGCGAAATCGATGGGATCGTCCGGATCGGCCGGCAGCGCCGCCGACGCCAGCGCCGCCCGGCGCGCCTCGCGCGACAGGATGTAGCCGCCGGTGCGCAGGTCGTCCGACTTCAAATAGGAGCCATCGACGTGCAGGACCAGCGGACCTGCCACGGTCGCATCCGCCGCGCCGCCCACCGAGCGCTCGTTCGCGGCACTGCCGTAGGTGCCGATCGCATCAAGGCGATAGCCATTGTCGGGCAGGCGCCGCGGGATGCGCGTGTCGACCACGTTGACCACGCCGCCGACCGCCGACGAACCGTACAGCAATGCCGCCGGACCGCGCAGTACCTCGACACGCTCGGCCAGCAGCGGATCGATGATGACCGCGTGATCGACCGAGGTGTTCGATACGTCGATCGAACCGATGCCGTCCGTCAGCACGCGAATGCGATCGCCCTGGAAACCGCGCAGGATCGGGCGCGAGGCATTGGGGCCGAACGACGATGCCGATACGCCGGGCAACCGCGCCAGCGTCTCGCCGATCGTCGGTCGCAGCTGCCGCGTCAGCTCTTCGCCGGTCAGCACCGACGTGCCCTGCAGCACGTCCGCCTCGCTCTGGCGCAGCGGGGCGGTAACGATGATATCGTCCGATCGATGCGGATCGCTGACGCGCGACGGGGCGGGTGCGGCGTCGCTCGTCTGGGCGGCGGCGGGAAGCGCGGCGACCAGCGGGGCGAGCGCCAGCGTGGCAAGCAGAACGGATTTCATGGACAACTCCCTTTATGGGCGCTGTCTACCGGAACGTTACAACATATCAAGCGCTGTTCGCATCTGCGGCAACGCCATGGCGATCACAGCGGGTCGCCGCGTTCCGCCTCCATGTCCACCGCATCGAGGGTCTTGGCGCCCGCCATAAACACCGCAGCGGTACAGGCGAGGAACAGGATTTTGCCCTGCACGCCCGGCATCATCCGCATATAGGCGAACCCGCGCTCCACCGCGCCGGTAGCGAGCGCATAGATCACCAAAAACGCCTCGAACTTGGTCTTGATGACGAACAGGCGGGCGATACGGCGGATCATGCCGGGGATAACGCACGAGCCGTGCCAATGGCTGAATCGCGTGGATTGCGGCATGGCCGACCTGGTTAACTGTCAATTTACCCGACAGCAATGCCGCTACAGCAGCGCAGTCAGGTCCAGCGCCTCCAGCAGCGTCGCGCGCGCGTGCTCGACATGCGCGACCAGCGCAGGATTGCCGATCGCCTCCGGGGCGATCGCTTCCGGCCAGTGCGCCTCGATCACCGCCGCGATCCGGTCCAGCTTCGCGTCGTCCACCAGAAAGCGCGGATCGACCGTCGCGGGATCGCACACCACGCGCAGCCGCAGGCACGCCGGCCCGCCGCCATTGGCCATGGATTCGCGCACGTCGACCACATCGACGCGGCGGATCGGGCCATTGCCCGCGATATGCGCCTGCAACCAACGCCACACACGCGGGTGGCCCTGCGCCTCGCCGGGGACGATGAGCGTCGTCGTGCCGTTCGGCGGGGTCACCAGCTGCGCGTTGAACAGATAGGAGCCGATCGCATCGGCCAGCGATACCTCCGCGGCGGGCACCTCGACGATCTCCACGTCCGGCATGATCGCGCGCAATGCCCCGTAGAAGCCGTCGCGATCGGCGAACGCCTGTTCGTGCGTCAGCAGGATGCGTTCGTTGGCCACCGCGACGACATCGTTGTGGAACGCGCCCGCCGCGATCGCCTCGGGCGATTGCTGGACGTAGAGGACGCGGCCGGCATCCAGCCGGTGCGCGCGCGCGACCGCGCGGCTCGCCTCGACATGCTGACGCGCAGGGAATGGGCCGCCGCCCTCGCCATAGACGAACACCTCGATCCCCGGGGCATCGTGGGTCGCGGCCAGCCGCATATGGTTGGCCGCGCCTTCGTCACCGAACGGCGGGGGCACGGCATCGTGGACGGCGAAGGCCGGATCGGCGAAGGCGAGCCGCAGCTGCGCCAGCGTCGCGGGCCATTCGTGGCTGCGATGCGGCATGGTCAGCAAGTTGGCGACCGTCAGATGGCAACGCCCGTCGGCTGCATCCGCGGCGGGGGAAACGGTCGCGGCATTGGCCGCCCACATCGACGAGGCGGACAGCGCACGTGCCTTCATCACCGCATCGGCATCGGCATAGTCGGTGTGGAGCGCCGCGAGCCAGCGATGGTCGGGGCGCGCAGGAGGAACGAAGACGCCCTGCACCAGCCCCAGCGCCAGGTTCTCGCGCATCTTTGCCACCCCCTGCAACGCCGCCGCGCGGGGATGCGCGATCGTGCCGGCGTTGCTGGTCGCCGCCAGATTGCCGGGGCTGAGGCCCGCGTAATTGTGGCTGGGGCCGACGATCCCGTCGAAGTTGATCTCGCGCAGCATCGTCACAGCCGCCCGATCCAGCTGATCGCGTCCCCCGCGCCGACCCCCAGCGCGCGGGCGCAAGCGCGGTCGATCGTGACCGCGCCGTCGAGCTCGGCGATGCGCCCATAGGCGCAGCGGAACGCCGCCAGCCGCCCGGTCGCGATCAGCGCCTCCGTCGCGCCCGGCGCATCGCCGACCGCATCGACGGTCGCATCGCGCGCGTCGCGGATCGTGCGCACCTGATCGGTGCGTGCGGTCATGGTCGGGCCGCCGTCGAAGATGTCGATGTAGTTTTCGAACGCGAAGCCTTCGTTCTCCAGCATCCGCATCGCGGCGCGCCCCGACGGGTGCGGCAAGCCGATCGCAGCGCGGGCGGTGTCGGACAGCATCGCGGTATAGATCGGATGCTTGGGCATCAGATCGGCGATGAACTGGTGGCCGTTGATGGCGTTGAATTCGTCCGCCTGCTGGAAATTCATTCCGAAGAAGCGGCCAGCCAGCCCGTCCCAGAACGGCGATCCGCCCGCCTCGTCGATCACCCCGCGCAGCTCCGCCAGCACGCGGTCGGCGAAGCGCGCGCGATGGCGGCGGATGAACAGATAGCGGCTGCGCGCCAACAGCAGGCCCAGCCCGCCGGCTCGCTCACCCGGGTGCAGGAACAGCCCGCCGACCTCGCTCGCGCCCTCCAGATCGGTGGTCAGCGACAGCATCTCGGCGCGGAACGTGCGGTCCAACTCGCGGCTGTGCTGCGTCAGCGTGCCGATGCGATAGCTATAGAACGGGTGCTTCTGCCCGACATGGGTGATCAACTGGCAGGTGCCGCGCACCTCGCGATTGTCGACATTCTCCAGCATCAGCACGAACTGTTCGTCGGCCAGGTCATTGTCGTCGCGCGCGAAGGCGGCGTGGCTGCGCGCCAACTTCGCCGTCAGCGCGCTGCGGTCGGCGGGCAGGTTGGTGAAGCCGCCCCCGGTCAGTTTGGCCATTTCGTACAGGTGCGGCAGGTCGCCGTCATGCGCGGCGCGGACTACGAAGGTCATGCCATCGCCCCCGCGGCGATCCGCAGCATCGTGACCGCGGACAGCGCGGCACGCTCGGTCAGGCTGTCGACGATCAGGAATTCCTCCATCGAATGGATGGCGCCCCCGCGGGCGCCCATCGTATCCACCACCGGCACGCCGCACCCGGCGATGTTGTTGCCGTCGCACACGCCGCCGGTGTCGCGCCACGTGATCGTCTGCCCCAGCGCCGATCCGGCCCGCGCGACCAGATCGAACAGCCGCGCCGCACCCGCATCGATCGGCTTGGGCGGGCGGTTGAACCCGCCGTGCACCTCGATCACGACATCGTGATCGGCGCGCGCCTGCGCCACCGTCCCCTCGATCAGCGCGGCGGCGCGGTCGATCTCGTCGCGATCGGCGGGGCGGAAGTTGACGCGCAGCACCGCCAGGTCGGGGACGACGTTGTTCGGGCCGCCGCCGTCGATCCGCGCCGGGTTCACCGCCAGTCGCGGCGAGCGCGCGCTGTGCAGCGCGACCGCGATCGCGGAGGCGGCGACGATCGCGTTGCGGCCGTCCTGCGGGTTGCGCCCGGCGTGTGCCGCGCGTCCACGCACGACGATCGAGAAGTTGCCGGTGCCGCCGCGCGCACCCGCCAATGTCCCGTCGGGTAGCGCCGGTTCGTAGGTCAGCGCCGCTACCTTGCCGCGCGCGGCCTGCGCCAGCAGCGCGGCGGAGGAGAAGGAGCCGGTTTCCTCGTCCGAATTGATGACCACGTCATAGCCGATCGTCGGCGCCACCGCCTCGACCGCGAGCAACGCTTCCAGCATCAGCGACACGCCGCCCTTCATGTCGGCGACCCCCGGCCCGTTAAGCACCCCCGGCTCGCGCCAGGCCAGAGTCTGAAACGGGTGATCGGCGGGATAGACGGTGTCCATATGCCCGGTCAGCAGCATCCGCACCGGCGCGTCGGGGCGCACGCGGACGTACAGGTGCCGGCCGTGCGCGATCGGATCGACGCGCCCGTCCGCGCCGACCGCCTCCGCACGGCCCGGTTCGACCAGCGTCACCTCGCCGGGCAACGCGGCGAAGGCATCGGCCAGCAACCCGGCCATCGCCGCACAGCCCGCGGTATTGCGCGTGCCGCTGTTGACTGCCGCCCATTGCTCGGTGCGCGCCAGCATCGCGGCCTGGTCCAGCCGCTCCACCGCGCGCCGTTCGTCGTGGGAAAGCATCTCCATCACGCGCCATCTATCCCCAAAGTCGTCACGATTGAAACCGTCAGAACGTATAGACCAGCGACGCGCGGCTGGTGCGGTCGGTGGGGACGCGCCCGTTGACCGGCTGGCTTTCGTACTGGACGGTATACGAGAGCCGCGCCGACAGCGGCCCCAGCAGCTTCGCCTCGATCGCCGACACGCTGCGCACGGTGCTGTTGTACCGTTCCAGGTAGATCGCGGCGTCCTGCGTCACCACCAGCCCGCTCAGGATCGTCCAGTCGAGGTCCAGGCTGCCGCGCACCGCCAGGCTGCTTTGCTGGCTGTTGTCGGTCAGGTTCGACTGGCGGAATGCCGGTCCCAGCTCGATATCGGTGGTCAGCGCGGCGTCGCGGAACAGGCTGTAGCCCGCACCGACGGAGGCCGAATAACGCTGGTCGTACCCCAGGAAGCGGTCCGCCTCGAACTGCGCCGCGCCGTAGATATAGCCGCGGTCGCTCAGCTTGTAATTGGGTTGATAGGCGAAGACGTAGCGTTCGCGGCTGGTCACCCCGGCGGTGCGCTGAAAATCGGCCTGCGCCAGCACGCGGTGGCGCCAGCGCAACCCCTCGCGCGTCAGGTCGGCGATCCCGGTCAGCCCGGTGACGTCCGAATTGCCGCTGGACGAAAAGCCGCCCAGCTCGACCCGGCCCGTCCACAGCTCGAACGCGCCCGCCTGTCGCACGCGCTGGTTGCGCGCCCGCGCGCGTGCCTCGCGCCATTCGGTCGCGCGGCGCAGCGTAAGGTCGCGCGATCCCGGATCGGCGAAGCGCGCATATTTGACGATCGTGTCGAGCCCGCTTTCGTCGCCGGACTGCATCGCGGCATCCATCATCGCGCGGATCTCCGGCGGGATTTCCGGCGGCGGCACCTTGTCCAGCTCGACGCCGACCTCACCCAGGTCCAGCGGCGGAACCGGGACGTCGATCACCGCGCCGGCGGGCGGCAGGGCGGTTTGCAGGATCAGCAGGGCAGGCAGCATCTCCGACCGTCACCGCCGCCTAGCGCGGCAGATGCTCCGCGAACGCGGCGAGCACGTCGGTATAGAGCTTCTTCTTGAACGGCACGATCAGCTGCGGCAGGTCGGCCGGATCGGCCCAGCGCCAGGCGCGGAATTCCGGGTGCTCGGTATCGATGCGGATATCGGCATCCTCGCCGTCGAAGCGGAGCAGGAACCAGCGCTGGCGCTGGCCGCGATACTTGCCCTTCCACACCTTGCCGACCATGTCGGGTGGCAGGTCGTAGAGCAGCTCTTCCGGCGCCTCGGCGATAAACGTCACCTTGTCGGCGGCGACGCCGGTTTCCTCCCATAATTCGCGCACCGCCGCGTCGCGCGGTTCCTCGCCCGGATCGATCCCGCCCTGCGGCATCTGCCAGGCTTCCAGCACGTTATCGAGTCGCTGGCCGACGAACACCCGCCCGTCGCGGTTGAGCAGCATCACGCCCGCGCACGGGCGGTAGGGGAGGGTGGTGGGGTCGGTCATCGCGCCCGTGTAGCGTGCTTCGTCCCGGCCCTCCACCCCGTGCCCCGCCGCCGGTTACCGCCGGCTATGGCCCCTGCCGCGCGCGGTTATCCCGCCGCCTGTGCCATCACGCGCTGTCCCTCCGCCTCGACGATCGCGGCGCGCAGCGCGGCCAGATAACCCGCGACATCGCCCTGTGCGGACGGGATCGCCTGACGCAGCGTGATGAAACCGTGGACGATGCCCCGCGCCTCGCGAAAGGTAACCGGCACGCCCGCCCTGACCAGCGCCGCGGCATAGGCGCGGCCCTGGTCGCGGATCGGATCAAGGCTGGCGGTCACGATCACCGCCGGCGGCAGCCCGGCCAGGTCGCCCGCCAGCGGCGAACTGCGCGGGTGCGCCGGATCGGCGGCATAATGTTCGCCGAACCAGATCATCCCGTCGCGGGTCAGGAGATAGCCGTCGGCGAACTGGTTGAACGACGGATATTCGGTGGCCATGTCCGCCGCCGGATAGATCGGCGCCTGCACCACCACCGGGACCGCGGCGGGCGAATCGCGCAGCGCCATCGTCACCACGATCGCCAGATTGCCGCCCGCGCTGTCCCCCGCCAGGATCAGCGAGGTGGCGGTGCGCCCCAGTTCCGACGGGCTGGAGGCGACCCAGCGCGCCGCCGCCTCGCAATCATCGGGCGCGGCCGGCCAGGGCGCCTCGGGCGCGAGCCGATAATCCACCGACACCACCGGCAGGTCGAGCTGCCGTGCCATTTCCGCGGTGAAGCTGGCGTGCGTGTCGATATCGCCGATCACGAACCCGCCGCCGTGATAGAAGACCACCACCGGGCCGGGCGCGCGGCTTTCGCGCGCATCGAACAGCCGCGCGGGGATCGTCACGCCATCCGGGCCGGGGATCGACAGGTCGCGGATCACCGCCAGCTCGCCGACCGGCGGATCGGCAACGTCCTTCATCGCATGATAGACCGCACGCGCATCCGCCGGCGACTGCTCGTGCATCTTCGGCCCGGGCACGCTGTTGAGATAATCCAGGAAGCCACGCACGTCGGGGCGGACGAAGGGGCTGGCGGCGCCGGTGTCGGCGGACGGGCGTTCGATCGTCGTATCGGTCATGGGGGTCTCCTGTCGTCGTGCCGCTCGGGTGACGTGGCGCGTATCGCTTTGCAACCTATCTTAGCGCGATGATCCATGTCGTCCATCACCCCGATTACGTCACCGCCGCGCCTGCGCGCAGCAGCTATCGCTGGGGCAAGAACGGCGCGATCCGCGATCTGCTGCACGCGGAAGGGGATATGGTGGCATGGCACGCCCCCGACGCGATCGAGCGCCGCTGGCTGGAGGCGGTGCACGACCCGGATTACGTCGAACAGGTGCTGTCCGTCGCGGTTCCGCGCGACAAGGAACGGCGAATCGGCTTTCCCGTGACCCCGGTGGTGGCGCAGCGTGCGCAGATGGTGCCGGGCGGTACATGGCTGGCCGCGCGCCTTGCATTGGAACACGGCTTTGCCGCCAACACCGCGGGCGGCAGCCATCATGCGCTGGCGGAGACGGGCGCGGGCTATTGCGTGTTCAACGATCTGGCGGTCGCGGCGGTGCGGCTGGTGGAAGAGGGCATCACGCCGCGGGTGCTGATCGTCGACGTCGACGTGCATCAGGGGGATGGCACCGCCGCGCTGACTGCGGGCCATCCGGGCATCGCCACCTATTCGATCCATGCCGAGCGCAACTTCCCCGTGCGCAAGGCGCGATCGACGCTGGACGTGCCGCTGGCGGACGGGATCGGCGATGATGCCTATCTGGCGACGTTGCACGACACGCTGGTGCCGCTGCTCGATGGTTTCCAGCCGACGCTGATCCTCTATCAGGGCGGGGTCGATCCCTTCGCCGATGACCGGCTCGGGCGACTGGCGTTGAGCGAGGACGGGCTGGTGCGCCGCGACCGCGCCGTCGCCGGCTGGGCGCGGGCGCGCGGCGTGCCGCTCGCCAGCACCGTCGGCGGCGGTTACGGCGACGATGTCATGGCGATCGCGGCGCGGCACGTGCGGGTCATCACCACGCTGGCCGGCGCGCTGGGGTGATCGCGGGCAGGAACCTCGATCAATCCCGCGCGTAGCGTCCCGCGATGACCACCCTGTTATGGTTCCGCCAGGATCTTCGCCTTCACGATCACCCCGCGCTGGTTGCTGCCGCGCATGAAGGCCCGGTGGTCCCGGTCTACATCCTCGACGACGAAGCGCCTGGCGACTGGCGGATCGGCGCGGCGCAGCGGTGGTGGCTGCACCATTCGCTGGCGGCGCTGGGCAAGGCGCTGGAGGACAAGGGCAGCCGCCTGATCCTGCGCCGCGGCGCCGCGACCAGGATACTCGCCGAGTTGCTGGAGGAAACCGGCGCCGGACAGGTCCATGCCACGCGCCATTACGAACCGTGGTGGACGGCGACGGAACAGGCGCTGGGCGATCGGCTGTGCCTGCACGACGGCAACCATCTGGTCCCGCCGCATGAGGTGACGACCGGATCGGGCGGCCAGTATCGCATCTATTCCTCCTTCTGGAAGGCGTTGCAGCCGCACCTACCCCCCGCCGACCCGTTGCCGATGCCGCGCACGATCGACCCGCCGGGGAAATGGCCGAAGAGCGACCGTCTGGCGTCATGGGGTCTGTTGCCGGACAAGCCCGACTGGTCCGGCGGGTTCGACTGGACGCCGGGCGAGGCGGCGGCGCTGAAGAAAGTGAAGGCGCTCGACATCGCCGGCTACGATACCGACCGCAACCTGCCGTCGATCGACGGCAGCAGCCGGCTGTCGCCGCACCTGCATTTCGGCGAGGTGTCGGCGCGCACCGTCTGGCACGCGACCGGGCGCGGCGACACGACCTTCCGCAAGGAACTGGCGTGGCGGGACTTCACCTCGGGCGTGGTGCTCGCGCTCCCCGACTATGCGACGAAGAACGGACGCCCCGCCTATGACCGGCTGCCGTGGCGCAGCGGCAAGGGGGCTAACGCCGACCTGCGTGCGTGGCAGCGCGGTCGCACCGGCTATCCGATCGTCGATGCCGGGATGCGCCAGCTGTGGCGGACCGGCTGGATGCACAATCGCGTGCGGATGATCGCCGCGTCCTTCCTCATCAAGCATCTGCTGATCGACTGGCGCGAGGGCGAACGCTGGTTCTGGGAAACGCTGATCGATGCCGATTACGGCAACAATTCGGTCAACTGGCAATGGGTCGCCGGCACCGGGGTCGATTCGAACATGTTTTCCCGGATCATGGCGCCGATCACCCAGTCGGAGAAGTTCGATGCGAGCGACTATATCCGCCGCTGGGTTCCCGAGCTGGCGGATGTCGGCGACGATGCGATCCACGATCCGGAGGCGGCCGGGTGCCGGCCCGACGAGTATCCGGCCAAGCTGATCGGCCATCGCGAGGCACGCGAACGCGCGCTGGCGGCAAATGCCAAGGTGAAGTAGGCGCCACGCCGATGGATGCGGCGACACGTACCCCGACCCGACCCGATTGGCCGACGCGCACCTTCGCGCCGCTGTATCACCGGCTGCTCGACCGCATCGATCGCGGCCTGGCGGAGGGCGCGATCGAGGCGTATCTGCCCGACGGCACGCGCCGCCTGCTGGGCGGGCACGCCGCCGGCCCCCTCGCGGTGGTGCGCGTGGTGCGCTGGCGCGCGCTGCGCCGGCTGGCGACCGCCGGCTCGATCGGCTGGTATGATGGGTGGGAGGCGGGCGACTGGTCCAGCCCCGATCCGGTGCCGCTGTTCGATCTGTTCATGCGCAACCGCGTCGCACTGGGCAATGTCGCGCGCGCCAAGAGCGTCGCGCGGATCGCAGCGCGCGGCTGGCACGCGCTGCGCCGCAACGATCGCGCCGGCGCGCGGCGCAACATCGCGGCGCATTACGACCTGGGCAACGATTTCTATCGGGAGTGGCTGGACCCGACGCTTACCTACTCCAGCGCATCGTTCGCCGTGCCGGACGAACCGCTGGAGCGCGCGCAGCGTCGCAAGCTCGACGCGATCCTGGCGCGTACGGCCGCGCGGCCGGGGGAAGGGGTGCTGGAGATCGGCTGCGGCTGGGGCTCGTTCGCGGCCGCTGCCTCCTCCGCGGGGGTGGCGGTCCATGCGCTGACGCTGTCGACTGAGCAGCGCGACCATGTCGCGGCGCGTGCGCTGCCGGGCGTCACCGTCGCGCTGACCGACTATCGCGACGTCCAGGGTACGTTCGACGGCGTTGCCAGCATCGAGATGGTCGAGGCGGTGGGGCCGGAATTCTGGTCCGCCTATCTCGCCACGATCGCGCGCGTGCTGAAGCCGGGCGGGCGCGCCGCGTTGCAGTTCATCACCATCGCGGACGACATCTGGGATGCCTATGCCGGCAGCGTGGATTTCATCCAGCGTTACGTCTTTCCCGGCGGCTCGCTGATCTCCGAACGTCGCTTCCGCGCGCTAGCGGAGCGGCACGGCCTGTCATGGCAGGATCGACGCGCGTTCGGCCTGGATTATGCCGAAACGCTCGCACGGTGGCGCGATGCGTTCGATGCCGCAGTGGCCGACGGGCGGCTGCCGGCGCGCTTCGACGCGCGCTTTCAGGGGCTGTGGCGCTATTACCTGATGTATTGCGAAGGCGGGTTTCGCGGCGGCGGGATCGACGTGGTGCAGGTCACGCTCGTCCGCGAATGACGCCTCAGGCGGCGACGCGCTCGCGATGGTTCGCGTCGAACCCGTCGACCGCCAGCTGCGCGATCCGCGCCGCGACCGCTTCCGGCGGTTTCACCGACGCGGGGTCTTCGCCCGGATAAGCGCGCGCGCGCATTGCGGTGCGCGTCGCGCCCGGATCGATCACCGCGACGCGGACGCGGCCGATCTCCGCCATTTCGTCGCCATAGGATTCCAGCAGCGTCTCGAACGCCGCCTTGGACGCGCCATAGGCTCCCCAATAGGCGCGCGGGGTGCGGCCCACCGAGGAGGTGACGCCGATCACCCGCGCCCCCGCCGAGCGGCGCAGCATCGGGTCGAACGCCTGGATCATCGCCAGCGGTGCCGATACGTTGAGCGTCAGCACCTGCGCGAATTCCTTGGGGTCGATCGCCGGCACTGCCGCCAGCGACCCCAGCGTACCGGCGTTGAGCACCATCACGTCCAGCGCGTTCCAGCGTTCGCCCACCGCGGTCGCCAGTTTCGCGATCGAATCGCTCTGCGCCAAGTCCAGGGGCGCGATCGTCGCCGATCCGCCCGCCGCGAAGATCGCTTCCTCCACCTGCTCCAGACCGGCGGCGGTGCGCGCGGTCAGGATGACGTGCGCGCCCTTCGCCGCCAGCGCGATCGCGGTCGCCGCACCGATTCCGCGGCTGGCGCCGGTCACCAGCGCCAGCCGGTCCTTCAACTGCATGTCCATCGCGCGTCAGTTCATCCGTTCGGCGAGCAGGGCGAACTGGTCGACCGCGCTCGATTCGTCATGATCGGTCAGCGACGTCGGATAGTCGCCGGTGAAGCAGGCATCGCAATATTTCGGGCGGATGTCGGCGCGGTGGCTTTCGCCCAGTGCCTTGTACAGGCCGTCGATCGACACGAACGACAGGCTGTCGGCGTGGATGAAATCGGTCATCCCGCCCAGGTCCAGCTTTGCCGCCAGCAGCTTGGCCCGCTCCGGCGTGTCGACGCCGTAGAAGCAGCTGTGCCGCGTCGGCGGGGAGGCGATGCGCATGTGCACCTCGGCCGCGCCGGCCTCGCGCATCATCTGCACGATCTTCAGGCTGGTCGTGCCGCGCACGATCGAATCATCGATCAGGACGACGCGCTTGCCCTTGATAAGCGCGCGATTGGCATTGTGCTTCAGCTTGACGCCCAGGTGCCGCACCTTGTCGCCCGGCTGGATGAAGGTGCGCCCGACGTAATGCGAGCGGATGATCCCGAGTTCGAACGGGATGCCACTTTGCTGCGCATAGCCGATCGCCGCGGGCACCCCCGAATCGGGGACCGGGATGACCAGATCGGCATCGACCGGCGCTTCGATCGCCAGTTGCGCGCCGATGTTCTTGCGGACCGAATAGATGGAATGATCATCGACGATCGAATCGGGGCGCGAGAAATACACCCATTCGAAGATGCACGGCCGCGGCGGCTGCTTCTCGAACGGCGTGATCGAGCGGATTTCCTCACCGCGCACGATCACCAGCTCGCCCGGCTCCACCGATCGGACGAATTCCGCGCCAACGACGTCCAGCGCGACCGTTTCGGAGGCGAAAATCACCGCATCGCCCAGCTTGCCCATCACCAGCGGGCGGATGCCCAGCGGGTCGCGGCACGCGATCATCCCGTCCGGGGTCATCACGATCAGCGCATAGGCGCCCTCGATCTGCTTCAGCGCGTCGATGAAGCGGTCCAGCAGCGTGCGATACTGGCTGGTGGCGACCAGATGGATGATCGTCTCGGTATCCGACGTCGATTGGAAGATCGATCCGCGCCGCACCAG
Source organism: Sphingomonas ginsenosidimutans (assembly GCF_002374835.1). Classification (GTDB taxonomy): domain Bacteria; phylum Pseudomonadota; class Alphaproteobacteria; order Sphingomonadales; family Sphingomonadaceae; genus Sphingomonas; species Sphingomonas ginsenosidimutans. The sequence goes on along the minus strand of NZ_NWVD01000004.1, from coordinate 300,299 downwards.
TTCGCGCCGCAGCCGCATCGCGTTCGAGATATTGCCGTTGTGCGCGATCGCGAAGCCGCCCGACTGCAACTCGGCATAGAGCGGCTGGACGTTGCGCAGCGCGGTTTCGCCGGTGGTCGAATAGCGCACATGCCCGCACGCCACCTCGCCCGGCAGCGAGCGGATCACGTCGTCGCGATCGAAATTGCCCGCGACATGCCCCATCGCTCGGTGGGTATGGAACATTGCGCCATCGAAGCTGGTGATGCCGGCGGCTTCCTGTCCGCGATGCTGGAGCGCATGCAGCCCCAGTGCGACCAGTGCGGCGGCGCCTTCGGAGGCGGACACGCCGAAAATGCCGCACTCCTCGTGCAGATGGTCGTCGTCGAACGGGTTCGTGGTCAGCATGGCGGAGGCTCGCATCGTGCGCGCCGCATATAGCGGCTGTCGCGCGAATGTCATCCAAGCCGTGGAGCTCATTTCGCGACGCTGCGTTCAACGGGGTCGCGCAGGAGGCGGATCATGGCGAATAACCACGGATCGCAGATCAAGGACGACAAGCTGTACGAGGATCTTCGTCGCGACGGCGCGTCGAAGGAGAAGGCAGCGCGAATCGCCAATGCGCGCGCCAACGGCTCGCTCGACCACCGCTCGACCCGGCTGGAGGATCGCAGCAAGGCGTCTCTGTACGACGAGGCCCGGTCGGTCGGGATCGACGGCCGTTCCAGGATGAACAAGGCGGAACTGATCGAGGCGATCAGGAACCGCTGACACCGGCCGGCGCGGCTGGTACGGCGCCATTCATGGACCACGATCGCGAAACCGGCACCGCCCTCAACCTCAAATTCGATGCCGCCGGCCTCGTCACCGCTGTCGTCACCGATCGTGCGGGCGGGGGCGTGCTGATGGTCGCGCATATGGATCAGGCCGCCATCGACGCGACGCGCGCGACCGGCGAGGCGACCTTCTTCTCGCGCAGCCGCGGGCGGCTGTGGAAGAAGGGGGAGACGTCCGGCAACGTCCTGCGCGTCGTGGAGATGCGGGTGGACTGCGATCAGGACGCGGTGTGGATGATCGTCGATCCGGCCGGTCCGGCGTGCCACACTGGTGCGCCCAGCTGCTTCTATCGCCGCGTCACCGATACCGGGCTGGAGCGCGTCGGTTGATCCGCGCGCTGCCGCTGCTGCCGGCGGCGGTGCTGCTGCTGGCGGGATGCGGCGGGGGCGGGGAGGGTGCCGGTGCCGATGCCCCCGCCGGCCGTGCGCTGGAAGCGGAGGCGCGCGCCCGCGCACTGGTGCCCGATCCGGCGAACCTGTCCCCCGTCGGCGTCTTCGGATCGGACACGGACAGCCTGTGTGCGCTCCCCGTCGCGGGAGAACGGGGCTTCCGTATCGGCGCCGGCGTCGATTACGGCGAAGGGCAACGGTGCGTCGCGCGCGGCACGGCGTCAGGCAGCGGACGGCTTGCGATCGATTTCGGCGGCGGATGCGCCTTCGACGCGGTGCAGGACGGCACGGGCATCCGCTTCCCGGCGGTCCTGCCTGCCGCCTGCGATTCGCGCTGCGACGGCCGCGCCAGCCTCGCGGCGCTGCGGGTCGCGCCGCTCAGCGATGCCCCGGCCGAGGCGCTCCGCAGCCGCGGGCCCGACGGGAAGCTACTCTGCGCTGATTGACGTTCACGTAAGCGGAATGTATATTCGCGGTCGATGAGCCCGTCCTCTTCTGCCGCTCCCGCTTATGCCGTGGTGCCGCCGCGCCCGGACTGCGATTCGTTCTCGATCACCGATCTGTCGACCGAATTCGCGATCACTCCGCGCGCGCTGCGCTTCTATGAGGATGAGGGGCTGATCTCGCCCGAGCGGCGCGGACTGGCGCGCATCTATTCCCACCGCGACCGCGCGCGGCTGGCGTGGATTCTGCGCGGCAAGCGTGTCGGCTTCAGCCTCGCCGAAATCCGCGAGATGATCGATCTCTACGATATCGGCGACGGGCGGCAGGTGCAGCGGACGGTCACCATCGAACGCTGCCGCGCGCGGATCGAGGCGCTGCAAAGCCAGAAGCGCGATCTGGATGCCGCGATCGCCGAACTCACGGAATTCGTCGCGCTGGTCGAAAACGTACCCAACAAGGAAGATTGAGAGATGCCGCAATATACCCCGCCCGTACGCGACACCCGCTTCGTGCTGGAGCATGTCGTCGGCCTTGACCGCTACGCCAATGTCGATGGTTTCGCCGCCGCCACCCCGGATACGGTCGATGCCGTGCTCGAGGAAGGCGGGCGCTTCGTCGCCGAGGTGATCTTCCCGCTCAACCAGTCGGGCGATCTGGAAGGCTGCACCCGCCACGACGACGGTAGCGTCACCACCCCGGCCGGCTTCAAGGAAGCCTATCAGAAGTTCGTCGAATCGGGCTGGGGCACGCTCAGCGCGCCCGAGGCGTTCGGCGGACAGGCGATGCCGCACGTCGTGTCGACCGCGTTCCAGGAATATCTGATCTCCGCGAACATGGCCTTCGCCATGTACCCGGGGCTGGCGCATGGCGCGATCGCCGCACTGGTGGTGAAGGGCAGCCCGGAGCAGCAGGCCAAGTACCTGCCCAAGATGGTGTCGGGCGAATGGGGCGGCACGATGAACCTGACGGAGCCGCAGTGCGGCACCGACCTGGGGCTGATCCGCACCAAGGCCGAGCCGCAGCCCGACGGCAGCTACGCCATCACCGGCACGAAGATCTTCATTTCGGCCGGCGAGCACGACCTGACCGACAACATCATCCATCTGGTGCTGGCCAAGACACCGGGCGCGCCGGACAGTTCGAAGGGCATCAGCCTGTTCGTGGTGCCCAAGGTGCTGGTCAACGACGACGGTTCGCTGGGCGATCGCAATGCGGTGTCGTGCGGCTCGATCGAACACAAGATGGGCATCCACGGCAATGCCACCTGCGTCATGAACTATGACGGCGCCAAGGGCTGGCTGGTCGGCGAGGAGATGAAGGGCCTGGCCGCGATGTTCATCATGATGAACGCCGCGCGGCTGGGCGTCGGTCTCCAGGGACTGGCGATCGCCGAGATCGCGTTCCAGAACGCGGTGCAATACGCCAAGGACCGCCGCCAGGGCCGCGCGCTGACCGGCCCGGCCGATCCGGGCGAGAAGGCCGATACGCTGTTCGTCCATCCCGACGTCCGCCGGATGCTGATGGAGGGCAAGGCGTGGATCGAGGGGCTGCGCGCGTTGTGCCTGTGGGGCGCGTTGCAGGTCGATCTGGAGCATAACGCCGGGACCGAGGAGGAGCGCCAGCTGGCCGGCGACCTGATCGGTCTGCTGACCCCGGTCATCAAGGGCGTCGGCACCGACAAGGGCTATGAGATCGCCACAAACGCCCAGCAGGTCTATGGCGGGCACGGCTACATCCAGGAATGGGGGATGGAGCAATATGTGCGCGATGCCCGCATCGCGATGATCTACGAAGGCACCAACGGCGTGCAGGCGATGGACCTGGCCGGGCGCAAGCTGGCGCAGAACGGCGGCCGTGCGGTGCAGGCGTTCGGCAAGCTGGTGATGGAGGAGATCGCGGCGGGCAAGCAGGACGAGGCGACAGCGGACTTCGCCGCCCGGCTGGAGAAGGCCGCCGGCGAGCTGCAGGGCGCGACCATGTGGTTCCTCGCCAACGGGATGAAGAACCCCAACAACATCGGCGCCGGCGCGGTGCCGTACATGCACCTCGTCGGGCTGGTCGCGGTCGGCCTGATGTGGCTGCGCATGGCCACGGCCGCGGCGAAGCTGAAGGCCGAGGGGCAGGGCGATGCCGCCTTCCTCGACGCCAAGCTGGTCACCGCGCGCTTCTTCGCCGAGCGGATCCTGCCGGACGCGGGCGCGCTGCGTCGCAAGATCGAGGGCGGCGCGGATGCGGTTATGGCGCTGCCGCCGGAAATGTTCGCCGCCGCCTGATCGGCGCGCGACGTCACGGGATCGGGCGGCCCCTGTTCGCGGGGGCCGCCCTTTTTCGCGCCTATTCGATCCGCGGGGTGGCTGCGGGCGATGGCGTCGCCTCGGGGGCGGGGGCGGCGCGCCGCACCCCGGCCAGCGTCACCGGCCCCTTTGGCGCAGGCGTCGCCTCGGCAGCGGGCGCCGGCTTGGCGGTGACGCGCCCGCGCATGCATTGCGTGGCCTGTCCGCGCGGGAATTGCTGGCAGTTCCACAGCATCCGGTCGAACCCGCCGTCACGATCCCGCAGATAGCTGAAGCCCATCGCCTGATACTGCTGCGGCGACATCATCATCGACGCGGGGATCAGCCGCTGGTCGATCCACCCCATGACCTTGCAGCGCGGTCGGTCGGCGCAGGTGCGTTGCGCCACCGCCGCGAACTCGTCCGGCCGGCGCGCGTCCAGCAATACGAAATAGGTGTCGGGTGCGTCCGCCAGCGCGCGCGGCGCCGCGCCGACCGCCACCTCACCCGAAGGCGCCCCGTCGCCCGCCGCCACGGGCAGCCCGTCCAGATAGGGCTGCGCTGCCGCCAGCGCGGTCGCCGCCTCGTCCAGCGCGCCGCCCAGCTTGTGCGCGTCCGACACATTGGCCAGTTTCGCCACGACCGGTTCCGCCGACGACACGTCGCGCCGGAACGCCGCGGGCGTTCCCCACCAGCCGGTCCAACGGAAGAACAGGTGCGTGTGCACCTCCGCGATCTTGTCCAGGCTGGCGCTCCAGTACGGCACTACCCAGTCGGTGTGGTAATGCGTGGCATAGCCCACGGGCGCGAAGACCGCGCCGCCCAGCGCATCGGCGGCGATCCGCCGCGCGCGGTCCCATGCGGGGGGCGACGGGATGCGCGCCAGCGCGCCGTCGCAGGTGAAGGTGAACTGGCAGCCGGTCGTCCGCTCCGCCCCCTGGAAGACCACCCCGCACACCGTCTTGGGAAAGGCCGGGTGACGCAGCCGGTTGAGCACCACCTGCACCACCGCGCGTTCGCCGACCGGGTCGTCGCCCGCCTCGTACCACGCCGCGGCGGCGAGACAGTCGGTGGCACGCGCGCGCTGCGCCTCGTCGCCGACGAAGCGGAACGGGCGCGCGGCGGGGTTCGGCCCGCGCACGAACGGGATGCTCGCGTTGTAGGTGCGCGCGTCCTGCGGGGTCAGGTCCTGCAGCTCCACCGGCTCGACGTCGGGTAGCTCGGTGGGCGCGACGACGCGTTGCGGGCGCTTCACCTTCGCCGCGATCGGGCGCGGCACCGCCGGCGCGTGCGACACCACCATCACGGGCAACGCAAGTGCGAGCGCCGCGATCCCGGACAGGACCGCGCGCACCCTCCAGCTCATATGGGTCAGATCAGCTCTCCGGCAGGAAATCCGGCACCGACAGGTAACGCTCGCCGGTGTCGTAGTTGAAGCCCAGCACGCGCGCGTCCTCGGGCAGGTCGGGCAGCTTCTGGAGGATCGCCGCCAGCGTCGCACCGGATGAGATGCCGACCAGCATCCCTTCCTCGCGCGCGGCGCGGCGCGCCATGTCCTTGGCCACCGCGGCATCCACCTCGATCACGCCGTCCAGCGCCTGGGTGTGCAGGTTGGCGGGGATGAAGCCCGCGCCGATGCCCTGGATCGGGTGCGGCCCGGGCTGACCGCCGGAAATGACCGGCGATGCCTGCGGCTCGACCGCGAAGACCTTCAGGTCCGGCCATTCCTTCTTCAGCGTCTCGGCGACGCCGGTGATGTGGCCACCGGTGCCCACGCCGGTGATGATGACGTCGATCGGCGTGTCGCGGAAATCGTTCAGGATCTCCTGCGCGGTGGTACGGACGTGGACGTCGACGTTGGCGGGGTTCTCGAACTGCTGCGGCATCCACGCGCCATCGGTCTGCTCGACCAGCTCCAGCGCGCGCTCGATCGCGCCCTTCATGCCCTTCTCGCGCGGGGTCAGGTCGAACTCGGCGCCATAGGCCAGCATCAGGCGGCGGCGCTCCAGGCTCATGCTTTCGGGCATGACCAGCACCAGCTTGTAGCCCTTCACCGCGGCGACCATCGCCAGCCCGATGCCGGTGTTGCCGCTGGTCGGCTCGATGATCGTGCCGCCGGGCTTCAGCTCGCCCGATGCCTCGGCCGCCTCGATCATCGCCAGCGCGATGCGATCCTTGATCGAGCCGCCGGGATTGCCGCGTTCCGACTTGATCCACACTTCCGACTCGGGGAACAGCTTGCGGACGCGGATATGCGGGGTGTTGCCGATCGTCTCCAGGATGGTCTGGGCCTTCATGGCTGCGCTACTCCGTGCAGTGGTTCGTGTTCGGGCATGGCAGGCGGATCAAACGTCCGCGCGCGCTTGAGTTCCGGGAACAGATACGCCCAGACGAGCGTGATGGCGATGGCCCCGACACCGCCGACGACGACCGCGCCGACCGGCCCGAGCAGCGATGCCATCAGCCCGCTTTCCGCCTCGCCCAGTTCGTTCGATGCCGAAATCGTCAGCTGTGACACCGCGCTCACCCGCCCGCGCATCGCATCGGGGGTGTGCAGCTGGATCAGCGAGGTGCGCACATAGACGGATACCATGTCCGCGCCCCCCGCGACGATCAGCGCGACCAGGCTGACCCAGAAGGACGTCGACAGGCCGAATGTCAGGATCGCCAGGCCGAACACCACTACCGACACCAGCATCTTGACGCCGACGTTGCTGGTCATCGGGCGGAAGGAGAAGAAGATCGCGGTCGTCGCCGCGCCGATCCCCATGCCCGCCGCCAGGAACCCCAGCCCGCTGGCGCCGACGTGCAGGATATCGCGGGCGTAGATCGGCAGCAGCGCGGTCGCCCCCGCCAGCAGCACCGCGAACAGGTCCAGCGTGATCGCCGCCAGCACCAGCCGGTTGCGCCGCACGTAGGAGAAACCGTCGAGGATACGCTGCAACGGGCGGCGGTCCTTCTGCGCCGGCGGCTGTGGCACCGGGCCGATCAGGAACATCAGCCCCAGCGCGACCGCCAGCAGTGCGGAGATGGTGGCATAGGCGACGTCGGGGTGGATCGCGAACAGCAGCCCGCCGACACTCGGCCCCGCGATCATCCCCGTTTGCCATGCGATCGAGGAGATCGCGATAGCGGTCGGCAGGCTCTCCTTGGGCACCAGATTGGGGGCGAGCGCGGAATAGGCCGGGCCGGCAAAGGCGCGCGCCACCCCCACCAGCACCGCAGCCAGGAACAGGAACGGCAGCGTCAACAGCCCCGCCCAGGTCAGGATGCCGAGCACCGCGGCATTGGCGACCAGCAGCGCCGTGGTGCCGCGGATGATCCAGCGCCGGTCGACGCTGTCGGCCACCAGCCCAACCAGCGGGGTCAGGACGAACAGGGGCACGAACTGTATCAGCCCGATCAGCCCCAGCATGAACGCGGCCTGCCGGATGTCCATCGTCGTGCGCGCGATGCCGTATACCTGCCATCCGATGATGATCGCCTGCGCGCTGATCGCGATCGTCCCGGAGAAGCGCGACAGCCAATAGGCGCGGAAGTTCGCGATCCGCAGCGGATGCACGGCGGGGGCGGGGGTCCGGTCCATCTGCCGCCGGCCTAGACCCGTGCCGAAACCCTTGCAAGTCGGTGGGGTTTGCAGTCTGCCGCGTGCCGCGACTATAGGCGCGCATCTCCCCAAGGAAACGAGGTTACGTCCATCGTGGCAAAAGCCCCCGCCCGCACCCAGCCAGCCGGCCCCGCAACGCCGCCAGCGGCCGATCCGACGAAGTCGAATCGCGAACGCCCCGCCGATCCGTCGCCCTATGCGGCGTCGAAGGAGGAGCTGCTGAAATTCTACGAGGACATGCTCCTCATCCGCCGGTTCGAGGAGAAGGCCGGGCAGCTGTACGGCCTGGGCCTGATCGGCGGCTTCTGCCACCTGTACATCGGGCAGGAAGCGGTCGCGGTCGGCCTGCAATCGGCGCTGACCGATAAAGATTCGGTCATCACCGGCTATCGCGACCACGGCCACATGCTGTTGTGCGGGATCCCGCCCAAGGACGTCATGGCCGAGTTGACGGGGCGCCAGGCCGGCATCTCGAAGGGCAAGGGCGGCTCGATGCACATGTTCAGTGTCGAGCATAAGTTCTACGGCGGCCACGGCATCGTCGGCGCGCAGGTGTCGCTCGGCGCCGGGCTGGCGTTCAGCCACAAGTACAATGGCGACGGCGGGGTGTGCCTGGCCTATTTCGGCGACGGCGCCGCCAACCAGGGGCAGGTGTACGAAAGCTTCAACATGGCCGAGCTGTGGAAGCTCCCGATCATCTTCGTGATCGAGAACAACCAATACGCCATGGGCACCAGCGTCAACCGCGCCTCGTCCGAGGACCAGCTGTATCGTCGCGGCGAAAGCTTCCGCATCCCCGGCCTGCAGATCGACGGCATGGACGTGCTGGCGGCCCGCGGCGCGGCGGAGGAGGCGCTGGCGTGGGTGCGCGCCGGCAAGGGGCCGATCATCCTGGAGATGAAGACCTATCGCTATCGCGGCCACTCGATGTCCGACCCGGCGAAATACCGCTCGCGCGACGAAGTTCAGGCGGTCCGCGACAAGTCCGACCCGATCGAGCATGTCAAGAAGCTGCTGATCGACGACCATGGCACCAAGGAAGACGAACTGAAGGCGATCGAGCAGACGATCCGCAAGCAGGTCAACGAAGCGGCCGATTTTGCCGAGAGCACGCCGGAGCCGGAGCCGGCGGAACTGTATACCGACGTTCTGGTGGAGAAGTACTGAGATGGCGATCGACATCAAGATGCCGGCGCTGTCGCCCACGATGGAGGAGGGCACGCTCGCCAAGTGGCTCGTCAAGGAAGGCGACGAGGTGAAGTCCGGCGACATCATGGCCGAGATCGAGACCGACAAGGCCACGATGGAATTCGAGGCGGTCGACGAGGGCGTCGTCGCGAAGATCCTTGTCGCCGAGGGGACCGACGGCGTGAAAGTCGGCGAGGTCATCATGCAGCTCGCCGGTGAGGGTGAGGACGCGTCCGCCGCCGCTTCCGCCGCGACCAAGGACGATTCGCCTGCGCCCGAGGCCAAGGCGGACGAGAAGAAGCCCGACGCGGTCGAGGACTCGGCGCACCCGGCGCAGGAGAAGGTCGAAACCGGCGCGCGCCAGATGTTCGAGGCCGCGCGCCACGACGCTGAGGTGTCCGATCCCGCGATTCCGGCCGGCACCGAGATGGTCAAGCAGACGCTGCGCGAGGCGCTGCGCGATGCGATGGCCGAGGAAATGCGCGCCGACGAGCGCGTGTTCGTGATGGGCGAGGAAGTCGCGCAATATCAGGGTGCGTACAAGGTCACGCAGGGCCTGCTCGACGAATTCGGCGACAAGCGCGTCATCGACACGCCGATCACCGAATATGGCTTTGCGGGCGTCGGCACGGGCGCGGCGATGGGCGGGCTGCGCCCGATCGTCGAGTTCATGACCTTCAACTTCGCGATGCAGGCGATCGACCACATCATCAATTCGGCCGCGAAGACCAACTACATGTCGGGCGGTCAGATGCGCTGCCCGATCGTGTTCCGCGGCCCCAACGGCGCGGCCAGCCGCGTCGGCGCGCAGCATTCGCAGAATTACGGCCCGTGGTATGCCTCCGTTCCAGGGCTGATTGTGATCGCGCCCTATGACGCGGCCGATGCCAAGGGGTTGCTGAAGGCGGCGATCCGCACGCAGGATCCGGTCGTCTTTCTCGAAAACGAGCTGCTCTATGGCCGCACGTTCGAGGTGCCGAAGCTCGACGACTGGGTGCTGCCGATCGGCAAGGCGCGGATCATGCGCGAGGGCCGTGACGTGACGATCGTCAGCTATTCGATCGGTGTCGGGCTGGCGCTGGAGGCGGCAGACAAGCTGGCGGGCGAGGGGATCGAGGCCGAGGTCGTCGACCTGCGCACGCTGCGCCCGCTCGACAAGGCGACCGTGCTCAGGAGCCTGGCCAAGACCAACCGGCTGGTGGTGGTCGAGGAAGGCTGGCCGACCTGCTCGATCGCGTCGGAAATCGCCGCGATCGCGATGGAGGATGGGTTCGACGACCTCGACGCGCCGGTGCTGCGCGTCACCAACGAGGACGTGCCGCTGCCCTATGCCGCCAACCTGGAGAAGCTGGCGCTGGTGTCGGCGGACAAGGTGATCGCGGCGGTGAAGAAGGTCTGCTATCGCTGACCGGCCCCGCGGCGGTTCGGCGCCGCGGATGACACGGCGCCCCGGCGGGTCCGCACCGCCGGGGCGTCGTCATGTCAGTCGGTGTACAGGTCGCAGGTCATCGGCGTCGCCTGCGGCGCCAGATTGATGATCCCCGATCGCAGCTCGCGGCTGTCGCGCACGACGAACGATGCGTTGGACCTGAGCTTCGTCGTGGCGACGAACATCGCCGGGATCAGCGGGCGGTATTCGTAGTTGATCTCGACGTACATCACCGCCGACGCCGGCGGCGCGGTGATCCGCGCGCTTGCCGGCCCGATGCCGGGGAAGCCGTTGCCGGCCACTCCCATCGTGTCGTTATATTGCGAATCCCAGCCGGCCCCGCGGCGCTTGCCCAGGCAGCGCTGCCAGTGGATCCACTGTCCCCCGTCGCTGTTCTGCTCCAGGCTGCTCAGCGTCACGCGGGCCTGTTCCCCCAGGTTGAGCTGTGGGGTCTGCAGCCGCAGCCCCTGGAAGATGTCGTTGACGTCGACCTCGCGCAGTTGCTGCGTACCCGAGCTGGTATCCACGCCCACGCGAGAGGCATTGTCCGCTAGGTTGAGCGCCGCCTGGCTCAACCGCATCTGCGTCAAGGCGTAAAAGGACAGGTCGGTCCCCGTCAGTCCCAATGGCACGACGATCGGCAGCGCCAGCGCGAATTCGAGGAAGGCGACACCGCTGCGCGACCGTGCCAGCCGACGCAGCAGGCGGCGTCCGCGCAGAAGCCGGATCCGGGCGTGGCGGCGGTCGATCAACTGCATATCTGCTGCACCGGGGTGACGGTCTGCGTGCCGAACGGCTGGTTCTTGAAGACCGTGGTGGACGAAAGCGCGACCTCGTTCGACATCACGCCGTTGATCGGGATCAGCGGGAAGGGCTGGCTGTAGGCGACGTGCGCGGTATAGACCGTAATGTCGTTGGGGCCGCCGATCGTGCTGATCACCGGATCGGTATCCCAGATGCCGTTGTGGTTGACGTCGTCGAAACATTCGCCGGGATCGCGTAGATGATTGCCGTTGGCGTCAACGAACCGCTCGGGCGCGATTGCCGAAAAGCTGCTGTAGCTCTTCTGGTCATGCGTCACACTTGCCTGCGGCATCACCGCGCGCACCATCGCCGTGACCTTGTCGTGTATCGCGTCGACCGACGCCTGGGTGCCTCCCTCCAGCGTCAGGTCGCGGCCGGCGCGCTGCACCGCCCCTGTCAGTACCGACTGGACGTAGACCTGGAAACACAGATCGAACAGCGAGAACAGCATCAGCAGCATGACCGGCAGCAGCAGCGCGAACTCGATGATCGTCGCGCCGCGCCGGTCGCGCGCCAGCCGCGGAAAACCGCCCGTCACTTCGACACCCGCAGGCGCGCAATCTGTGTCGCGATGTTGCGGAACGAATCGTTGAGAGCACCGGCGTCGTTGGCCTGGAACGCCTTCCCCTCGTTGGCGCAGTTCGACAGCATCGTGCTCAGCGAGGTGCCGTAGGCGATAACCCACACCGTCATTCCCTTGCGCTTGGCTTCGGTGCACAGCGCGCCCAGTCGATTGGCGACGATCGTGTTCTGATCGCTGTCGCTAGGCGTGCTGGCGGTGCTGGTGCGGCGGCGATCGAGCGCCGACAGGCCATAGGCGTCGTACACGCCGACCCGCGTGTCCGTGCCACCGTCGGTCATGAAGATGATGTGGCGGTCGATGTCGCCGCCGTTGGGGGCGCTGGTGTTATCGCCGGCGAAGATGCCGCTCTTCGACAGCAGCCGCGCCCCCCACACGAAACCGATGTCGTGATAGGTGTACCCGCGCGGCTGGAGGCTGTTGAGATAGGTGTTCAGGTCGCTGCGCGTTATGCCGTTCAGTCGCCGCGCCGCCGTCGGGCAAGCGGCGTTGTCATAGTAATTCCACAGCCCCTGGGTGTTCGAATTCGACGGCCAGTCGGGATAGTACCAGTTGTTCATCCCCTTGCGGGTGTAGACCAGCCGGGGAAGGAACGGCTTCCACTGCGTTTCGGGGCGCGCCGGATCGGGCACCATGTCGATGTTCATGTCGTAAGCGTCTTCGGGGATCGACGGATAGGTCGTCTGCCGCACCGTCTGGCGTTCCTCGATGCACGCGTTTGCGGCGTTCCAGGTGACGGTGACATCGCCCTGCGTGTCGCTGAACATCGGATAGGTCACGACCCCGCCCACCACCGCCCCGTCGGTGCCGACCGCCTTGAACCCCGAAACCGGAAACTCGACAGGCTTGTAGATCCAGCTGTAGGTGGGGTTGGACGTCGTCGTGCAGTTCCTGGTGCACGGCTTTTCCGTGCGGGTGCGGGTCTGGACGTAATTGTTCCAGACGCGCTTGGTGATCGTGCACAGTCCGCCGGAGAAGGAGGAGCTGTATTGCGTGCCGTTGATCGTCTGCGTCTGTTCGTACACCTTGGTGGTGCCGTCCTGACTGATCAGCTTTTCGACGGTCGGGCTGGAGAAATTCTCGTTCGCGGGCGTCGGGCATGATTCCCCGCGGGACGAGGACGTGGTGGTCACTACCGACCCGGACGTGTTCTTCCAACCGGAATAGCTGTTGTCGGTGGTGCGCGTGGTGCTACCGCCGGGGGTGCTGCCATTTTGCACCCGCGACTGATAGGTCCATCGGTCCACGAGCCATTCGGGCCGCAGCAGCGTACCGACGTTGACCGTGCTGGAATAAGGGACGAACCCATAGCGCACCCGCGTCGTCGCGCGTTTCGCCGCCTCGATCGTGTCGTAGAAGCTGAGGACCGCGGTGCGCAGCCCGGCGATCTTGCTCACCGTATCGCCGGGGTTGGTGTCACCCATCGACCCGGTGGTGTCGAGGACGAACATGATGTCGAGGTTCGGGATCTCCAGTTTGGCTTGGCACGACACGTTCAGCGTGATCGGCCGGGCGCCGATCACCGCGCTCAGCGTCATCGGCACGGTCGTGGCCGCGACGCCGCGCACCTGCCCGTCCGACAGCACCGACGGGTTGAAGCTGGTCGTCTCTGCGCCGAACATGCCGTCGCGGAAGTTGTTGTTGAAGAATTCGTTGGCGCGCGCGGTCGAGGCACTGTCCAGCGTCTGGCCGGTCATGAACTTGCGCCCCGCCAGCGCGCCGGCGTCGCACGCCTGCTGCAACCGACTCTTGACGTAGTACAGCCGCGCCATGTCCATCGCCGAACCCGCCACCGCGATCAGCGGGATCAGGGCAAACGCCATGATTGCCAGCGTATTGGCAGCCTGGTTGCGGCCCAGGCGGCTCAGGAAACCGGCGGTCTGCGCCTTGCGGCCAAACAGGAACTGCAGCATGTCCTTCGTCGCGCCTCGCATCGTCAGCATGCCGCGATACGGGCTTCTGGATAACAATTGGTTTAGTGGCGCATGCCCTTGACGACCGACGATCTTTTCCGGCCGGATGGCGTGGCCGAACGGGCGCTGGCGCTATCCTACGCCGATGTGCGCCATCGCGCGGCGCTCGAGTCGCTGCTCGCGCTCGACGATGCGTTGGCGCAGGTGCTGCGCACCACCACCACGCCGGCGGTCGGGCAATTGCGGCTAGCGTGGTGGCGCGAGGCACTGGCCGCGCTCGACCACGCACCGCCCCCCGCGCAACCGGTGCTGGAGCGGCTGGCCGCCCACCTGCTGCGCCATGACGTCACCGGCGCGATGCTGGTTCCGATCGTCCACGGCTGGGAGGTGCTGGTCGAGGAAGAGGTGCTGGGCGCCCCCGCGATCGCGCGCTATGCTGCGGGCCGCGCGCAGCTGTTCGTCGTCGCGGGCCGCGTGTGGGGCCACGCTGACGATCCCCGGCTGGACGCCGCCGGGCGGGGCTGGGCGCTGGCCGACCTGTCGCGCCACCTGAGCCGCCCGGATGACGCCGCGGAGGCGAAACGGCAGGCGCAAGCCGCCTTCGCCTCCGTCGCGGACGGCGCGCGCTGGCCCACCGCGCTGCGCAGCCTCGGCGCGCTGGCGCGGTCCGCACGGCTGGATCTGGATGGCCGCGATCCTGCGGGGCACCCGCGCCGTGCCGCGCGCCTGTTGTGGCATCGCCTGACCGGGCGTTGACGCTGGCGTCGCACGTCGCCTAGCCATTGGCGGTCGGGCAGGGGGCTATGGGCATGTGGCGTTATCTGGTGGGCGGTATCGGCGGCGTGGCGATGGTTGCCGGTGGCTGGCTGATGTGGAACGGCGCGGCGCCATCGGCGCATGGCGTCACCGCTCTGTCCTCGCCGGCGATGGCCGCGACCACCGCGCCGGCGCCGCAGGATGCGCCCGCCGTGCTGCCCGAGGCGCCCGAGCGATCGCGCGAGCAGAAGCGGTTCGACCGCTATGACAAGGATCGCGACGCGCGGATCACGCGCGAGGAATATCTGGCGTCACGGCGCAAGGCGTTCGCGAAGCTCGATACCGACGGCGACGGGCGGCTGTCGTTCGACGAATGGTCGATCAAGATCCGCGAACGCTTCGCCACCGCCGACCGCGATCGTTCCGGCACGCTGACCGCCGCCGAATTCGCCACCACCGCCCCGAAACGAAGGGTGCCGCGCCCCGCCTGCCGCTGCCCTGAAGCGCCGCCGGCGGCCGACGACTAGAGCGGGATTCACCCTGAACCCCGTATCGAAGCACTGCCCTTCGACACGCCGTTCGGCGTCGCGCAACGGCTCCGCCGGGCGAACGGAGGCGTCCGCCCAACCCCGGCGCCCCTCCCGCTTACGCCGCCAGCCACTCCGACAGCGCCGCGCGCGCGCGGTCGGTGTACATCTTCTTGCGATCGGCCTTCTTCGTGCGGCCCGGTATCGGCGGAAACAGCCCGAAATTGACGTTCATCGGCTGGTACGTCTCCGCCTCCGCCGCGCCGGTGATATGCGTCAGCAGCGCCCCCAGCGCGGTTTCCACCGGCGGCGGCGCCAACGTCCGCCCGGTCAGTTCCGCCGCGGCGAACCGCCCCGCGATCAGCCCGATCGACGCGCTTTCGATATAGCCTTCGCACCCCGTGATCTGCCCCGCGAAGCGCACATTGGGCCGCGAGCGCAGCCGCAGCGTGGCGTCGAGTAGTTCGGGGGAACGCAGGAAGGTGTTGCGGTGCAATCCGCCCAGCCGCGCGAATTCCGCCTTCTCCAGTCCGGGGATGGTGCGGAACAGCCGCACCTGCTCGGCATGTTTCAGCTTCGTCTGGAACCCGACGATGTTCCACAGCGTGCCGTGGGCATTGTCCTGGCGCAGCTGCACCGCGGCATAGGGCCAGCGCCCGGTGCGCGGATCGTCCAGCCCGACACCCTTCATCGGGCCGAAGCGCAGTGTCTCCACCCCGCGCTCGGCCATCACCTCGATCGGCATGCAGCCTTCGAAATAGGGGACGTTCTCCCACTCGCGATATTCGGTCTTCTCGCCGGCGATCAGTGCCGCGACGAAGGCGTGATACTGTTCCTTATCCAGCGGACAGTTGATGTAATCGGTGCCGTCGCCCTTGCCCCAGCGCGACTGGAACCAGGCGACGTCCATGTCGATCGTGTCGCGGTGGACGATCGGCGCGATCGCATCGAAGAAGGCAAGCGCGTCCTTGCCGGTTTCCTGCGCGATACTGTCGGACAGCGCCGGCGCAGTCAGCGGCCCGGTCGCGATGATCGCCGGCCCCTCCGGCAGCGTGTCGACCCGTTCGCGCACGATCGTGATATTCGGATGCGCGGCGATCGCGGCGGTGACCCCCGTCGAAAAGCCGTCGCGATCCACCGCCAGCGCGCTGCCCGCGGGCACGCGATGCCGGTCGCCCTCGCGCATGATGAGCGAGCCGAGCGCGCGCATCTCCTGATGCAGCAGGCCCACCGCATTGCTGTCCGCGTCGTCGGACCGGAAGCTGTTCGAACACACCAGTTCGGCCAGGCTGTCGCCGTGATGCGCCGGCGTCATCTCGCCCGCCCCGCGCATTTCCGACAGCCGCACCGTCAGCCCCGCCTCGGCCAGTTGCCAAGCCGCCTCCGAACCGGCGAGCCCGCCGCCGATCACCTGAATGTCATACGTCATCCGCGCGGCTCTACGGCGCGGCCGGGATGCGGGCAACCGCGGCGGCCCGGTGGTCTTCCTTTATGCGCCAGCCTCCCCATGTCGGATCGATGACGATCTATACCATCGGCTACGAAGCCACCACGATGGCCGAGTTCATCGCCGCGCTGCACCGCGCGGGCGTGCGGCGCGTCATCGACGTGCGCGCACTGCCGCTGTCGCGCCGCCCCGGCTTCTCCAAGTCCACGCTCGCCGCCTCGCTTGCAGAGGCCGGGATCGGCTACGTCCACCTCAAGGCCCTCGGCACCCCCAAGCGCGGCCGCGACGCGGCGAAGAAAGGCGACGTGGCGACGCTGACGCAAGTGTACGATGCGCAGCTGGAGCTGCCCGAAGCGCAGGCGCAGGCCGCGCAGATGCTGGCGCTGGCCGACGAACTGCCCAGCGCACTGCTCTGCTACGAACGCGACCCGTGCCACTGCCACCGGACGTTGCTGTTGCAGGCGGTGGGCGAGGGACGGGAGGTCGTCGACCTCTACGCCTGACCCGGAGCAAATGTCATCCCGGCGAAAGCTGCGATCTCCCGCGATAGCGCACGACCACCGCAGAAGGCCCCAGCCTAGGCTGGAGTGCCGCCCTTACCCAGCTATCGGCAACCGCACCGTCCCGTCAGCGTCGCGCATCAGCGGGCCGTAGGCGATTGCTGTTTCCAGCAGCATCGGCGCGTAGAGGTGCGGGAACAGCTGACCGCCGCGCGACGGTTCCCAGCGTATCGCGTCGCCATGCGCGGCCAGGTCCACCGCCACGACATGCAGGTCGTGCTGCCCGGCGAAATGCTTGTCGACCGTCTCGGTCAGCTGCGCGGCAGTGGACAAATGGATGTAGCCGTCCGCGACGTCGATCGGCGCGCCCGCGAAGGTGCCGTCGCCCTGCAACGCCGCCATCTGCTCTGCGGTCAGCACCTTGTACGCGGTCAGCGGGCGTTCGGCGGCGGTCACTGCCCGTCCTCAGGCCCGGCGGCGGCGTCGTCGCCGATCGTCGCGCCGTCGTCGGGTGCGGTCAGCGTGTCGCCGGTCAGTTCCTGCGCCACCAGTTCCTCGGCCGCATCCTCGGGTTCCGGCTCCTCGTCGATCCGCGCGGCGGACACGACATGTTCGTCGTTGGCGACGTTGAACAGCCGCACGCCGGCCGAGCCGCGGCCGATCACGCGCAGCGAGGCGAGCGGCATGCGGATCATCTTCGCCTGATCCGTGACAAGCATCAGCTGCTCCGCCTTGGTCGACGGGAAGCTGGCGACGACAGGGCCGTTACGCGCGATATTGTCGATGTTGGTGATGCCCTGCCCACCACGCCCGGTGCGGCGATATTCGTAGGCGGAACTGATCTTGCCATAACCGTTGGCGCAGACCGTCAGGATGAACTGCTCGCGCGCGCGCAACCGCTCGAAATCGAGCGCGTCCATCGTCAGCTCGCCGTCGCGTTCCTTCCAAGGGGCGTTGCGCAGATAGGTTTCGCGCAATTCGGCGTCGGCATCGACGCGGTGCAGCACCGACAGCGAGATCACCTCGTCCCCGCCCTTCAGCGCGATGCCGCGCACGCCGGTGGAATTGCGGCTCTGGAATTCGCGCACCTCGTCCGCGGCGAAGCGGATCGCCTTGCCGCTGCGCGTTGCCAGCAGCACGTCGTCGCCCTCGTCCAGCAGCGCGACGCCGATCAGCCGGTCGTCGGCGTCCTCGCCTTCGAACTTCATCGCGATCTTGCCGTTCGACGGCACGTTGGTGAACGCATCCATGCTGTTGCGCCGCACCGATCCCTTGGCGGTGGCGAACATGACGTGCAGCTTGCCCCAGTCGGCCTCGTCCTCCGGCAGCGGCAGGACGGTGGAGATCGTCTCCCCCTGTTCCAGCGGCAAGAGGTTGATCATCGGCCGCCCGCGCGTCGCCGGCCCGCCTTCGGGCAGGCGCCACACCTTCATGCGGTACACGCGGCCCAGGGTGGAGAAGAACAGCACCGGCGTGTGCGTCGAAGTGACGAACAGCTTGGTGACCACGTCCTCGTCCTTGGTCGCCATCGCGCTGCGGCCCTTGCCGCCGCGCGCCTGCGCACGAAAGGCGTCGAGCGGGGTGCGCTTGATGTAGCCGGCCATGGTCACCGTGACGACCATGTCCTCGCGCTCGATCAGATCCTCGTCATCGATGCCGTCCGCCGCGGCGGCGATCTCGGTGCGGCGCGGCGTCGCGAACTGTTCGCGCACGTCGCGGAATTCCTGCCGCATCACCGCGTACAGTTTCACGCGGTCGGACAGGATCGCCAGCAATTCGGCGATCGAATCGGCCAGCGTCTTCAATTCCTCGCCGATCTCGTCGCGGCCCAGCGCGGTCAGGCGGTGCAGGCGCAGATCCAGGATCGCACGCACCTGAATCTCGCTCAGGCGATAGGTGTCGCCGTCATGGTCGGTCTCCAGCGCCTCGACCAGCCGCAGATAGCCGGCGATCTCCGCCACCGGCCATTCGCGCGCCAGCAGCTTCGCGCGCGCCTCCGCCGGGCTGGCGGAACCGCGGATCATCCGCACCACCTCGTCCAGGTTGGTGACCGCGATCACCAGCCCCAGCAATATATGCGCCCGCTCGCGCGCCTTGTTCAGCTCGAACTTGGAACGCCGCGTGATGACCTGTTCGCGGAAGGTGACGAACGCGGCGATGATATCGCGCAGGTTCAGCAGTTCGGGGCGCCCGCCGCGGATCGCCAGCATGTTCGCGGGGAACGATCCTTGCGCCGGGGTGTGGCGCCACAGCTGGTTCAGCACCACCTCCGGCGTCGCTTCGCGCTTCAGGTCGATGACGATCCGTACGCCTTCGCGGTTCGATTCGTCGCGAATGTCGCTGACGCCCTCGATGCGCTTGTCCTTGGCAGCCTCGGCGATCTTCTCGACCAGCGCATTCTTGCCCTGCTGGTACGGAATTTCCGTGAGGACGATCGACGTGCGGTCGCCGCGCCCCGTCTCGATCAGGTGGCGGCTGCGCACGATCACCGATCCGCGGCCGGTTTCATAGGCGGAGCGCGCACCCGCGCGGCCCAGGATGATCGCGCCGGTTGGGAAATCCGGACCGGGGACGATCTCCATCAGTTCCTCGGTCGTGATCGCGCCGTTGTCGAGATAGGCCAGGCACGCATCCACCACCTCGCCCAGATTGTGCGGCGGGATGTTGGTGGCCATGCCGACCGCAATGCCGCCCGCGCCGTTGACCAGCAGGTTCGGGAAGCGTGCCGGCAGCACCTGCGGCTCGCGTTCGGAACCGTCGTAGTTCGGCTGGAAATCGACGGTGTCCTTGTCGAGATCCTCCAGCAGGAAATTCGCCGCCTTGGCCAGCCGCGCCTCGGTATAGCGCATCGCGGCGGGCGGATCGGGGTCCATCGAACCGAAGTTGCCCTGGCCGTCGATCAACGGCACGCGCATCGACCAGTCCTGTGTCATGCGCGCCAATGCGTCGTAGATCGCGGTGTCGCCGTGTGGGTGGTATTTACCGATCACGTCACCGACGATGCGCGCCGACTTGCGAAAGGGCCGGTTGTAGAAGAAGCCGCTTTCGTTGGCGGAAAACAGGATGCGCCGGTGCACCGGCTTCAGCCCGTCGCGCACGTCGGGCAGCGCGCGCGCGACGATCACGCTCATCGCGTAATCCAGGTAACTGGTCTTCATCTCCTCGACGATGGAGATGGGGGCGATATCGGAAGGGTCCGCCACGGCGGTTTCGTCGCTCAACGCTTCGCTTTCGTGTGTGTCAGGTAATCGTACTGCACTAGCGGGGCGTTGCGGCGATGGCCACCCCCGCGCGCGGCGCGTGCGCGGGGGTGGCCCGGGCCGGGATTACTTCCGGCAGGCGGCCTTCGCGGCGTTGCCGGGCTTGCGGCAATCGTAGGTGACGGTCTTGCCCGTGGAAGTCCTGGTCGTGACCATATGGCCCCCCGGCGCGGGGCGGGTCGTGGCGGCCGCGGTGCGGGTCATCACGGTCGCCTTCTTCGCGCCGGTCGGGCTGGTCGTGGTGGTCGTCCGCTGGTGCTGCACGACATGCGCCGCGGCCGGCTTTGCCGGCGTCGTCGCGGCGACCGCCGCACCAGCGGACATCAGCGCGCCGGCGGTGAGAATCGCGAACGGAAGGTTCCTGGTCATCGCATCTGCTCCTGTCAGGGCGCCCCTCTCATGGGGATGCCGTGGGAAAGCGTTATCGGCCGCGCCGGTGTTCGCCGCGATGGCCGCGACATGACCGATCGGTCATGTCGGTCAGGCGGGGATCTCCGCGCCGTCCCACGCGAAATGCCGCCCGCTGTCGGTCGGCTTCAACCCGTCGATCACGTCCAGCAGCTGCACCGCCGCGCGGTCGGGCCGGAACAGGTCGCGGCCGGATTGCTGGAACGGCTTTGACAGCCCCGTATCGACCGTGCCGGGGTGTAGCGCCACCACGATGCCGCGGTCGTTGCGGCGCTTGTCCTCGATCGACAGCGTGCGCACCAGCTGGTTCAGCGCCGCCTTCGCCGCGCGATAGCCGTACCAGCCGCCCAGCCGGTTGTCGCCGATGCTGCCGACGCGCGCGGACAGCACCGCGAACACCGACCGCCCGGTACGCGGCATGATCGGAAGGAAATGCTTGGCGACGATCGCCGGGCCGATCGCATTGACCGCATATTGCTCCGCCAGCCATGCCGGATCCAGCTCGCGGATCGACTTTTCCGGCCCGCACCCGTCACGGTGCAGCATCCCGGTGGCGACGATCACCAGCTCGGGCGTACCGACCCGCGCGGCCGCGGCGGCGATCGTCGCCTCGTCGGTCAGGTCCAGGTCGGGGCGCGACAGCCGCACGACGTCGGCGTCTTCCTCCGCCAGCGCATTGGCCAGCGCCGCGCCTATCCCGCCCGACGCGCCGATCACCACCGCGCGCATCACGCCGTCCGCCCGAACGTCCAGCGCGCGTCGTCGCTCGCCCCCGCATCGAAGCGATAGCCGTCGGTGTCGAACCCCTTCATCGCATCGATATCGGTCACGTGATGCTCGACCATCCAGCGCGCCATCATCCCGCGCGCCTTCTTGGCGTGGAAACTGATGAAGCGCCCGTCCACCTCGCGGAAATCGACCGCGACCACGCGGATGCCGGCGGGCAGCTTGCCCTCGACCGCGTCCCAATATTCCTGGCTGGCCAGGTTCAGGACCGTGCCCGTTCCCTCCGCCGCGACGTCGTGCGCCAGCGCGTCGGCAATGCGCGTGCCCCACCAGTCGGTCAGCTTCCGGTGCCGCGGCGCCCAGCGCGTACCCATCTCCAGCCGATAGGGCCGCATCCCGTCCAGCGGCCGCAACAGCCCGTACAGCCCGGACAACAGCCGCAGGTGATGCTGCGCAAAGCGTACCGCCGGTTCGTCCAGCGACGCGGCGTCCAGCCCGGTGTAGACGTCGCCGTCAAACGTATAGAGCGCCGGCCGCTCCTCCGCATCGTCGAAGTCGCGGAACCGGTCGGCGTTGAGCTTCGCCAGCGCGGGGGAAATCTTCATCAGCTCGGACAGTCGCTTCTGCGTCAGGTGCGACGCTGCCTTCGCCAGCGTCGCCGCCTCGTCCGCGAACCGCGCGGGGGTGGCGGGGAAGGGGGGCGGGGTGGTCAGGTCCAGCGTCTTGGCGGGGGAAAGCACGGCGATCATGCGCGGTGCCGTATCGCGCACCACCCGCACGTTCAATCGCGGTTCAGCGGCCGGCCATCATTCGCAACCTGTGATTCCTTGAACAGCAGCAGCGCGGACACTAGAGCCGTCATCTAGCGTTACGCGCCCGATCTATCCGTGGAGAGACGTGTCGATGAAGAGCATTTCCAACGCCCTGATGGCCACGCTGCTGGCAAGTGGCGCGACCCTGCTGGTCGCGCAGCCGGCACTGGCGAAGAAGGAAGAGAAGCAGCAGGCGGGCGCCCCGGCGCTGAAGCTGAGCAATGAAGTCCGCGGCCCCGCGGCGCAGGCGCAGACCGCGCTCGCGGCGAAGGACGTGGCGACAGCCGCCCCGCTGGTCGCCGCGGTCGAGGCGGCGGCGAAGACCGACGACGAAAAGTATATCGCGGCCGCACTGCGCCTGAATCTCGAGGCGATCCGCATGGACAGCGGCGGCAACGCCGATGCGCTGGTCGCGCCGCTCGACGCGCTTATCGCCAATGCGCGCACGCCGCAGGCCGACAAGGCGCGCTACGCCTATCAGCGCGGCATCATCGCCGCGAACAAGAAGGACAATGCCGGCGCGGCGGCGTTCTTCGAACAGGCGCGTCAGCTGGGCAACACCGATCCCAACCTGCCGCTGCAGATCGTCAAGCTGAAGATGGACGCGGGCGACACCGCCGGCGGCCTCGCCGAATTGACCAAGATGGTCGATGCGCAGACCGCCGCCGGCCAGAAGCCGACCGAGGACATCTACCGCTACGCCATCGCCAAGACCAATCAGAAGAAGATGAATGCGGAGACGATGGCGTGGATTCGCCGTTATCTCGCCGCTTATCCGACGATGAAGAACTGGCGCGACATGGTCGTCTTTTGGGGCATCCAGCCGCAGTCGGTCGTGACGCTCGACAAGCAGCAGAAGATCGACCTGTATCGCCTGCTGCGCCTCGGCAAGTCGCTGGCGGACCAGTATGACTACGAAATCTACGCGCAATGGGCGACCGACGTCGGCCTGCCGTGGGAATCGAAGACGATCCTGACCGAGGGCAAGGCCGCGGGCAAGGTGCCGGCCGACAGCGCCAATGCCACCGGCCTGCTGACTGCAGCGAACCGCTTCATCAGCAACGAGGGATCCCTGTCGGGGCTGGAGACGAAGGCCAAGGCGGCGGCGAACGGCAAGCTCGCCGCCGGCACCGCCGACGCCTATCTCGGCTCTGACCAATATGCCAAGGCGGTCGAACTGTACCGCGTCGCGCTCCAGAAGGGCGGCGTGGACGCCGACACCGTGAACACCCGCCTCGGCATCGCGCTGGCCCGCTCGGGCGACAAGGAAGGCGCGAAGGCGGCGTTCCAGGCGGTGAAGACCCCGCCGCGTTCGGACATCGCCGCATGGTGGATCGACTTCCTCGATCACCCGCCGGTCGGCTGAGCCATCCGGCGACGATGACGAAAGGGGGCGGCCCGGCGACGGGTCGCCCCTTTTTTCATGCTATTCGATCGGGACGCCGACCAACGACTTGGCGGTGCGGATCGTCAGCGACGACTTGACGCTCGCGACATTGGGCGCCGGTGTCAGCTTGGTCGTCAGAATGCGCTGGAAGCTCTCCAGGTCCGATGCGACGATCTTCAGGATGAAGTCGATCTCGCCGTTCAGCATGTGGCATTCGCGGATCTCGGGGATCGCGGCGACATGCGCCTCGAACGCCTCCAGATCGTGCTCGGCCTGGCTGCGCAGGCTGACCATCGCGAAGACGGTGATCGGGAAGCCCAACTGCGCCGCGTCGCATTCGGCGTGATAGCCGCGAATCACGCCTGCCTGCTCCAGCGCACGGACGCGCCGCAGACACGGCGGTGCCGTCAGGCCGACGCGCTCGGCCAGCTCAACATTGGTCATGCGGCCGTCCTCCTGCAGGAGCGAGAGGATTTCGCGGTCGATCCGGTCCAGGGTCATTACGCCTCACATCTGTCGATCGCGCATCATCGCGATAGCTTCGGAAAGTCTCGCTACAGGAAAATTACGCTCCAACGCAATTGTGCCAAGCTGCTACATTTGCACCGTAACCCGCAACTGCCCCGTATCGCGCGCGCCGTCGGCGGCATAAAGGTGGGGGACAGCGGTGCTCACGCGCTGCGGTCACGAGATAGAGGTAGGCGCGTTCGTGCGGTTCGATGACAGCCTGAAGACCGTTCTGGCCGCCGACGTTTCGACCGCTTTCGGCGCGCGTGCCGCGTTCCGCCAGCTGGTCGACCTGATCGGGCGTGGACGCGCGCCCGCCGATGCCGAATTGCTCGACCGGCTGCGCACGCTGCGCGACATGGTGTCGCTGGAGGTGCGGATGGCCTGCGCGCGCGGGCTGGCGCTGGCCGATCCGCCTGCCGCGCTGGTCGCGCTGTTCGCGGAGGACGCGCCGGAGGTGGTCGGCGCCACCCTGCTCGCCGCGCGGCTGGAGCCGGAGGATTGGGAGGCGCTGTTGCCGCGCGTCGGTCCGCTCGGCCGCAGCGTCCTGCGCCGCCGCCGCGACCTGCCGCCCAGCGTGATGCGCGCGCTCGATGCGTTCGGCGCGACCGATTTCGTGCTCGGGCATGACGGACCTGCGATCCCGGAGCCGGCGGCGCTGCCCGCCGATCCTGCACCGACCGCGGTCGAGGATCCGCTGGCGGCGGTCGCGGCGGCGATGCCCGCGGCGCACGACGTCGCCGACACACCGCCCGAACGGTTCGAGATCGCCGATCTGGTCCATCGTATCGAGGCGTTCCAGCGCGATCGTCCCCCGCCGGCACCCGCGCCGGTCGCGCCGTCGCCCGCCACGCCGCCGCGGCCGAGCGTGGGGGTCCGCGCCTTTCGCTTCGAAACCGACACCGCGGGCACGATCCGCTGGATCGACAGCGCCCCGCGCGGTGCGATCATCGGCCTGTCGCTCAGCCATGATAGCGCGGGCGGACAGGCGCTCAGCGTCGATGGCGTCGCGGCGGGCGCGTTCCGCAAGCGCGCGGCCTTCGCCGATGCGCGGCTGGCGGTGCCCGGCGAATCGGCGCTTGGTGGCGACTGGCGGATTTCCGGGGTGCCGGTGTTCGATCAGGCGACCGGCAGCTTCATCGGCTTTCGCGGCCGCGCGCGCCGCCCGCGCGCGGAGGAAACCGCCGCGCCGCCGCGGATGCCGTCGTCGGCGCCCGCCGCGCGCGCCGGTGCGGGGGCGGAGGGTCTGCGGCGGCTGGTCCACGAACTGCGCACGCCTACCAATGCGATCGCGGGCTTTTCCGAACTGATCGAACAGGAATTGCTGGGCCCCGTCGCGCCCGCCTATCGCGATCGCGCGGCGACGATCCGGCGGCATGTCGCCGGCCTGATCGGCGCGATCGAGGATCTCGACCTTGCCGCGCGGATCGAGGGTTCCGCGCTCGACCTGCGCGCCGATACGGTCGCGGTGTCGCCGCTCCTGTCGCGGGTCGCGCACGATCTGGCGCCGCTGGCGGGGTTGCGCGGCGGTGGCCTCGCGCTGCCGGCCCCGGTGGCGGGCGCCTGGTCGGTCGATTCGCACGCCGCGGAGCGGCTGGTGTCCCGCCTGTTCGCGACGTTGCTGGGCATGGTGGCTCCCGGCGAGATGCTGGATGTCGCGGTCGCGGCGCAGGGCGACCGGCTGGCGCTGTCGATCGCGCGTCCCGCGGCCCTGGTGGACCGTGACGAAGCCGCGCTCCTCGCCCTCGATGACGAGGATGCAGGCGAGGACGAAGGCGCGCCGCTGCTGGGGGCGGGCTTCGCGCTGCGGCTGGCGCGCAATCTGGCGGCGGAACTGGGCGGGCGACTGATGTTCGGCGCGGATCGCTTGACCTTGGAGCTGCCCGCGGCATTGAATGGCGACATGGAGCAGGCATCGACGTTCGCCCCGTGATCGGGTCCGGTGCCGCTTTCCCGCCGGTCGACGTCACGGCGCATCGCCTGCGCTTCGCCACCGATCCCGCGACATGTGTTCGCTGGCCGGCATCGTTCGGCCGCCGCTTCCTCGTCACCGTCGATGTGGAGGAGGAGTTCGACTGGTCGCGGCCGTTTTCCGGCGCGGCGCGGCAGGTGGCGGCGGTCGCCGCGCTCCCCGCGTGGCACGTCGCGATGCGCGACCGCGGCGTCGCGCCGGTCTATGTCGTCGATCATCCCGTCGCCACCGATCCCGCGGCCGCGGCGCTGATCGCGCCGCTGCTGACCGATGGCAGCGAGGCGGGCGCCCAGCTTCACCCCTGGGTCAACCCGCCCCAGGTCGAGGTGCCGGGCGAGCTGGCGTCCTTCGCCGGCAATCTGCCGGAGTCGGTGGAGGCGGCGAAGATCGACGAGCTGTTCGGCGCGCTCACCGCCGCGTTCGGGCGTGCGCCGCGGCTGTACCGCGCCGGCCGCTACGGTCTGGGTCCGGCGACGCTGCGGCTGCTGGCGGGGCGCGGGATCGCGGTCGATGCCTCGATGCGTGCGCGCTTCGATTACCGCGACCATGGCGGCCCCGATTTCACCGGCGTCGACGGCGCGGCGTTCCGCACCGTCGATGGCGTGATCGAACTGCCGCTGTCGGTCGTCTATACCGGGCTGCTCCACCGCGCCGGCCGCTGGCTTCATCCCGTGGCCACACGCGTGTCGCGCGGCGGCGGCGTGCTGGCGCGCACCGGCCTGCTCTCGCGCGTGCCGCTGACACCGGAGGGGACGCCGCTGCCCGACGCGGTCCGCGCGATCCGCCGGGCGGCGCGGGACGGCGCGCGGCTGCTGCAACTGGCGTTCCACTCGCCCTCGCTGGTGCCGGGCAACACGCCTTATGTCCGCGATGCGGCGGATCTGGCGCATTTTCATCGCTGGTGGGGCGGGGTGCTCGACGCGCTCGAACGCCACGGCTTCGCGCCGGTCACGCTGGACGAGGTGATCCGCGCCGTCTGACCATCACGCGGGGGCGACGCCCTCCACGGTCACGCGCCCGTCCGCCTCCAGCACGCCGGTGATGCGCACGCGCTTCTGCACATGGTCGACGGGCACGCGCGGCAGGTCGAGCCGATAGACCCCGCCGGCATCGCGCCGCAGGACGAGGGCGGCGCCGTCGCGCACCAGCAGCCCGCTTTCGCAGATGCGGCGGTCGCAGGCCGCATCGTCGCTGGCGTCCATGCCGTTCCTTTCCGACCGACGGTGGGCCCGGCAGGACTCGAACCCGCAACCTAGCCGTTATGAGCGGCCAGCTCTAACCATTGAGCTACAGGCCCCCCGTCGAGCTTCCCGTAGCGGTAGGCCCGGCCCGCTGGCAAGGGCGTCCGGGGGCGTCACCTACCGCCACCCCAGCGCGGGCGCGACATGCGTTAGGATGCTCTCGATCACATGCGCGTTGTAATCGACGCCCAGCTGGTTGGGCACGGTCAGCAACAGCGTGTCGGCCTCCGCGATCGCCTCGTCAGCGCGCAGCTGTGCGATCAACCTGTCCGGCTCGTCGGCATAGGATCGGCCGAACACCGCGCGCATATTGTCGATCTCGCCCACCTCGTCGCGGCTGTCGCCCCGCCCGAAATAGGCGCGGTCCTGGTCGTTGGTCAGCGCGAAGATCGACCGCGACACCGAAACGCGCGGCGCATGTTGATGGCCCGCTTCCGTCCAGGCGGTGCGATACGCGCGGATCTGCCGAGCCTGCTGGACGTGGAACGGCTCGCCGCCCTCGTCCGCCTTCAGCGTGGAGCTTTGCAGGTTCATCCCTTGTTGAGCGGCCCACACCGCGGTCGCGTCAGAGGCGGAACCCCACCAGATCCGCTCGCGCAGCCCCGGCGAATGCGGCTCGATGCGCAGCAGACCGGGCGGGTTGGGGAACATCGGGCGCGGGTTCGGCCTGGCGAAGCCTTCGCCCTTCAGGATCGCCAGGAACACCTCGGCATGGCGGCGCCCCATATCGGCGTCGCTCTCCCCCTCGGCAGGGGCGTAGCCGAAATAGCGCCAGCCCTCGACCACCTGTTCGGGCGATCCGCGGCTGATCCCCAGCTGCAACCGCCCGCCCGCGATCAGGTCCGCCGATCCGGCGTCCTCCGCCATGTAGAACGGATTTTCGTAGCGCATGTCGATCACGCCGGTGCCGATCTCGATCCGCGACGTCCTCGCCCCCACCGCCGCCAGCAGCGGGAAGGGGGAGGCGAGCTGCTGCGCGAAATGATGCACCCGGAAATAGGCGCCGTCCGCCCCCAGTTCCTCCGCGGCGACGGCGAGGTCTATCGACTGCAACAGCACGTCGCTCGCCGATCGCGTCGCTGATGTGGGGGAGGCGGACCAATGCCCGAACGACAGGAAACCGATGTTCTTCATGCTGCCGATATAGGCGCGGCGCGGGCGGCTGCACGCCGCCGATCGCGAAACCGATCGTTTCGGCGCGAGAAGGCGCGTTCGGCCATAGGACTTCGCCTGCGATTCCCCGGACGTTCGCGTTGCCGCCGCTGGTAGGCGTGCACGCTAAGTCGCCGCGTCGATCACCGACAAGGCATGGTCCACGAACCGACGCTTCTCACCGACCGGCGCAACATAGTGCAGCGCCTGGCGTGCTAAATCGGACGACCCGCCGCGGGCGATCATCCAGGCGGCAAGATAGGGTGCCGCGAGGCAGCCGCCGGCCGTCGCGATGTTGCCGTGCGCGGCGAACGGCGCATCGATGACGGTGACGCCGGCTTCCACGACCCACGGCTTGGTGGTGAGGTCGGTGCAGGCCGGCAGGTCGCCGATCAGGCCAAGCTTGGCCAGCAACAGCGTCCCCGAACACTGCGCTGCGATTAACTGCCGCGTGGGGTCGAGCCGCAAACGCGCCAGCATCGCCGCATCCGCGGCGATCTCGCGCGTGCGGACGCCGCTGCCGATCAGGACCGCATCCGCTTCCTCGACGAATTCGAGTGGTCGTTGGCGGTGGACGGTGACGCCGTTCAGTGACGTCGCCGTCTCGGTGGGCGCGGTGATGTGCGCGGTCCAGCCATGCGAGCGCAGCCGGTTGAGGATCGCGGCGGCGACGAAGGAGTCGAGTTCGTTGAAGCCGTCGAAGGTGAGGATTGCGACCTGCATCAGCCGTGCACCGAACCGCGGAACAGGGTCCGCGTCGCGCCGCTGACCCAGACCTGCCCGGCGTCGTCCTGCGAGACGTGGATGCGCCCGGTCCGCCCCAGCCGGGTGCCTTGCGCGGCGACGTAGCTGCCGCTCGCGCGGCCGCTGGCGAACAACCACTGGCCGACCGAGGCGTTGAGGCTGCCCGTCACCGGGTCTTCCAGCAGGCTGCCATGGCCCGGCGAGATGATCGCCCGCAGTTCGAACGCCACCTCGCTGCCCGGACGGTGCGGCCCGACCACACCGACGTTCAACGGCTGCGATCCCGCCTGTGGACAGGCAGGTTCGACCGCCAGCACCGCGTCGGCCGACGCCAGCATCACCGCCAGCCAACCCGGTCCGTTGTCCGCCCAGCTGGCATCGACGATCGCCTCCCGATCGATCCGCAACAGGTCCGCGACCCGCTCAGGTCGGCTTCGTCGGGCGTGCCGCCGCGCAGCAGTGGCGGGGCCGCGAAGGATAGCCGATCCGCGTCACGGCGGATCGCCACCAGCCCGACACCGCATTGCTGCACGACCACGCCGTCTCGCTTCGGCTGCCCGCCCGCCTCCAGCCAGGCATGCGCACTTCCCAGCGTCGGGTGTCCGGCGAAGGGTAATTCGCGCTCGCGGGTGAAGATCCGGACGCGATAATCGGCGGCCGTGTCGTCGGGCTGGAGCAGGAACGTCGTCTCCGCGAAATCCAGCCAGTTGGCCATGCGCTGCATCTCCTCGGCCGACAGCCCTTGCGCATCGGCGATCACCGCGAGCGGGTTGCCGGTCAGCGGGTCGGTGCCGAACACGTCGACGAGGCGGAAGGGGCGGGTCACGGCGGCATATCTCCTGTTGACGACGTCCCGACGTAGCCGCTTGCGGGCTGGCGCGAACAGGAACGGATCGATACGATCCGACCGAACTGTATTGGTGAAAGGTGCAGCACGGTGGCGGCCCGGCCTGACGAAACGCGCACGGCGATGGTGGCGCGCACGATCCGCGATCGTATCGAGGCGCGCACGCTCACGCCCGGCGCGCGGCTTCCCTCGATCCGCGCCATGGCGGAGGCGAGCGGCGTCGCACGCTCGACCGTGGTCGAGGCCTATGAGCGACTGGCCGGCGATGGCGTGATCCGTTCGCGGCCTGGATCCGGCTTCTACGTCGCCGCGCCGCTCGCCCCGCTGACACTCGACCGGCTTGCGCCCGTGCCAGAACGCGAGGTCGACCCGCTGTGGATGTTGCGCCAGTCACTGCGTGACGATCGGCACGACCTAAAGCCGGGATGCGGCTGGCTGCCCGACAACTGGCTCGCGGGGGACGCGTTGCGCAAAGCGATGCGCGGCATGGCGCGGACGATCGATGATGGCACGCTGGCCGGCTATGCCTCTCCGCGCGGCTCATTGCCGCTCCGGACGCTGCTGGCGCGGCGGATGGCGGACCAGGGGATCGAAACCGGCCCCGACCAGATCCTGCTGACCGACAGCGGCACGCACGCACTCGACCTGGTGTGCCGGTTCCTGCTTCAGCCAGGGGATACCGTGCTGGTCGACGATCCGTGCTATTTCAATTTTCTGGCATTGTTACGGGCGCACCGGGCCAAGGTGATCGGCGCGCCGATGACGCCGGGCGGACCCGACGTCGTCGCCTTCGCCGAGGCCGCCGCGGCGCATCGGCCGCGCTTCTATCTGACGAACTCGGGCGTCCATAACCCAACGGGGGCAGCGCTCACCGCGGCCACCGCGCACCGGCTGCTCAAGATCGCCGATGCGCACGACATGGTCATCATCGAGGACGACATTTTCGCCGATTTCGAACATGCGCCGTCGGCGCGGCTGGCCGCGTTCGACGGCCTCGACCGCACGATCCGCATCGGCAGCTTCTCGAAATCGCTGTCCGCAGCGGTGCGCTGCGGCCACATCGCGGCGCGGCCGGACTGGATCGAGGCGCTCGCCGACCTGCGCATCGCCACGTCGATGGCGGGCAGCCCGCTCGCCGCCAGCCTGCTCCACACCGTGCTGACCGATGGCAGCTATCGCCGCCATGTCGAGGGCATTCGGGCACGGCTGGCCCGCGCGACCGCCAGGGTCGCGAGGCGGCTGCGGGACGTCGGTGTCGAGCCGTGGATCGAGCCGGCGGCCGGCATCTTCCTATGGGCGCGGCTGCCGGGTGGCGCGGATGCCGTCGATCTTGCCCGCCGGGCCGTTGCGCAAGGGATCGTGCTGGCGCCGGGGCCGGTCTTCAGCACCAGCGGGGGATGGCGCGATCACATGCGCTTCAACGTCGCGATGAGCGATGACGATCGGCTGTACGCGTTTCTGAAAGGTGCCGCGTAGATGAAGGCGCTTTGATGCCGGACTCGGATATATTGACCGAAGGCGATCCGACGCCATCCTCGCTCGCCATGGATATGTCTCGAAGGGACGCGCGTCGGATCGTATTGGCGGCACAGGGGTTCAGCCGTTCGCACCCCGCGCGCCCGTCGAAGCGCCACTTGCGCAGCCTTGCCGACCGGCTCCACCTCTTCCAGATCGACAGCGTCAACGTTCTGACGCGGGCGCATTATCTGCCGGCCTTTGCCCGGATCGGCGGTTATGACCGTGCGCTGCTGGAGGATGATGCGTGGGGTCCGCTACGTCAGCGCCGGATGTTCGAATATTGGGCGCACGAGGCGTCGTTGCTGCCGCTCGAACTGCACCCGCTGCTCCGCTGGCGGATGGCGCGGGCGGAGCGGGGCGAGATCGGTTATCAGGCGCTGCGTCGTTTCGCGGTCGACCGCCGCGCCGAGGCAGATACGGTGCTCGAACGGATCGCCGCTGAAGGTCCGCTGGCGGCCGCCGATTTCGAGAACGGGGCGAGCCGCAGCGGCTGGTGGGAATGGAGCCACGTCAAGCACGCGCTGGAATGGCTGTTCTGGTCCGGGCGGATCACGACCGCGACGCGGCGGGGCAGCTTCGCGCGCCTCTACGACCTGACCGAGCGGGTCATCCCGCCGGCGGCGATGGCGCTCCCCACGCCATCGGCCGAGGCGGCGCAGCGCGCACTGGTCGAACGCAGCGCCCGTGCGCTGGGCGTCGCCACCGCCAGCGACCTGCGCGACTATTTCCGGCTGAAGCCGATCGAGGCGGATCACGCCATCGCCGATCTGGCCGAGGATGGCGTACTGGTGCCGGTCCGGGTCGAAGGGTGGAGCCAGAAGGCCTGGATGCACCGCGACGCGCGCGTATCACGCCGCGCGCGCAGTGCGGCGTTGCTGGCGCCGTTCGATCCGCTGATCTGGGAGCGGGCCCGCACCGAGCGCCTGTTCGGCTTCCGTTATCGCATCGAGATCTATGTGCCGCAGGACCGCCGCACGCACGGCTATTACGTGCTGCCCTTCCTGATGGACGAAGCGCTGGTCGCGCGGGTCGATCTGAAGGCCGACCGACAGGCCGGGCTGCTGCTCGCACACCGCATCACGCTGGAACCCGCGGCCCCCGCCGATACCCTGGAGCGTCTACAAATCGAGCTGGATCGGATGGCGGCCTGGCTCGGCCTGGGGGTGGTCCGGGTGGGCGTGGTGGCGCGCACCGATTGAGGTCGCATCGCCCGGCCACGGCTGGCAACGGAGGTGGGACGGCGAGCGCTTCCGGCGCGATGGGTGGGCCGTTTGTGGGCGAAGGGGCTGTGATCGCCGAGCACTTCACCGCTCCACACCAGTGCAGGGCGTCGCTCAGTCGGTCGAGAGCGGCAGGGCTCTCCCGCCACCATGGCTGTTCGCTGCCACCGCGAAACCTCGGCTTCGCCAATGCCAAACAATGGCGCAAATAGCTGCGACCGCGCGCACGACGGTTCCCGATCGCCGGGTTGGCGACGTGAAATCAGTAACTTGGCGGGAGTTGGTCGGGGAGACAGGATTCCTCCAAATTTTCCCCGGCCCGCTAAGTCGTTGATTCCACGTCAACGACCAACTCGTCTGTCCGCGAGTTGCACAGCGATGGGTACAAAAGGGTCCGCAAAATGGCAAGCGGCCGATGATCGGTCGGCGGTATTTTTCAACCGCCGATCGATGGCGAATCCAGGAGGTGAATCCTGTCCGGCACCGTCACGGGACTGTGGGCCGATGGGGTCTTACTTCCCGTCACCCATCCGTTTGGCGCACCGCGCCACCCAGTCGCGGATCGCCGGGTCGGCGGGCATCATGTCGGTAAACCAGAAGAACGGCGAACTGCACAGCATGTCGGCGGCGGAGAAGCGCTCGCCGAGCAGCCAAGGCCCCTTGCGGAGTGGCTCGGCCAGTCGCTCGATCATCGTATCGAAGTCGCGCAGACCGGCGGTGATCGCGGGATGGCTGACGTTCGCCCACTTCAGGATCAGCAGCGGTTCGATGACGCCCTGATAGTAGGACAGCCACGACAGATAGGCGCCGCGCCGGGCCTCACCGGGCAACGGCCCGAGCCCGGCATCGGGATAGGCGTCGGTCAGGTAGAGCATGATCGCGCCGCGCTCGCGCACCGCATCGTCGCCGTCGGTCAGATAGGGCACCTTGCCCTCCGGGTGCGGATTGGCGGGATCGGGGCTGCCCGCCCCGTCCTGTCGCGCGATTCTCACCTCGCGCATCTCGATGTCGGCATCGAGCATTCGGACGAGCGCGACGACCGTGTCGGACCGGGAATTGGGCGAGTAATAGAGGGTGCGCATCGATTGCTCCTTGCGTTGGATGACGCCGTCCATTTACCGAGAGGCTCCTGACAGTTTCGGGCAGTAGGGATGGCACGATCGGATCGGTTGATGCGGTTGCTCGACGCGTTGCGGCGGCTACCCAAGCCAGTGACGGCAACCCGCCTCGCGGCGGAGACGGAAGTGTCGACGCGGCAGCTCTATCGCGACATTGCCACTCTGCGGGCCGGCGGTGTGCTGATCGACGGGACGGCGGGCTACGGTTACACGCTGACCGAGGACCCGGCCTTGCCGCCGCAAAGCTTCTCTCGGCTGGAGATCGAGGCGCTGATGCTCGGCGTCGCGAGTCTCGGCGACTTCGGCGACGAGCCGCTGGCGACGGCGGGGCGCAATGCGCTGGCGCGGATCGTCGCCACCTTGCCCGACCGGCAGGCGCGGCAAGCCGCACACGCGACGATGCGATCGTGGCGCCCGCCGGAGCCCCGCGCTGCCATCACGATCGACCTCGATCTGTTGCGCGAAGCCTGCTGGGACGAGTTCAGCGTCCGGATCGCTTATCGGGACGCGAAGGGACGGCGGACCGAGCGCGAGATCCTGCCACTCGGCATGTCCTACAGCCCGAAGACGCTGATGCTGGTGGGCTGGTGCCTGTTGCGCGAGGCGCATAGGACGTTTGAGGTGCCGCGGATCGAGGCGCTGGAGCGTGGCGGACACAGTTTCCGCCCCCGCCGGGTGCAGCTTCTGCGAGATTATGTCGTACTGCGGACGGCGGAATGGAAGCGGCAGGAGGAACAGGCGCGGACTTCGTCGTGACAGCTTTGCCCGCATGGCCTAGCTTCGGCCGATGGCATCCGGCGACTGGACCGATCAACAAAATGACGCGATCGTCGCCGACTATTTCGCGATGCTGGCCGATGATGAGGCGGGCCGCCCCTATAGCAAGGCCGAGCATAATCGTCGGTTGCAGGCGGCGATCGGAAGGCCGCGCGGGTCAATTGAATACAAGCATCAGAATATCAGTGCCGTCCTAAAGGGGCTCGGTGAGGATTGGATCCCCGGCTACAAGCCCGCCTTCAACTTCCAGAGCTCGCTGGCCGATGCCGTGGCGCGCTGGCTGGCTGCGCATCCGACGTGGCTGTCACCCGAGACGCGCCTGTCGCTAGCCGGGGAACCGTCGCCGTCGCGTGTGCGGGAAGCGTCGACCCTGTGGATCGGCCCGCCGCCTACGCTCGGCAACGTTCCGCCTCCGGATGAACTGGAACAGATGCAGCA
Organism: Sphingomonas ginsenosidimutans; assembly: GCF_002374835.1. Lineage (GTDB taxonomy): Bacteria > Pseudomonadota > Alphaproteobacteria > Sphingomonadales > Sphingomonadaceae > Sphingomonas > Sphingomonas ginsenosidimutans. The sequence goes on along the minus strand of NZ_NWVD01000004.1, from coordinate 265,499 downwards.
TATCGCCCGGCGCTTCGACGTGGCGGAGCGCGATGCCCGCAACCGTGCGCTCGGTCGCGCTGGCGAGGAGCGTATCGTCCTTCACGAACGATCGTCGCTTATTGCCGCCGGGCGCGACGATCTGGCCGATCGCGTCCGCTGGGTTTCGGACCAGGATGGCGATGGCGCCGGCTATGACATCGCTAGCTTCGAGATCGATGGTCGTCCTCGCCTTATAGAGGTGAAGACCACCAATGGATGGGAGCGCACGCCCTTTCACATCAGCCGCAACGAACTGTCCGTGTCGGAAGAGCATCGCCGCGATTGGTGCCTTGTGCGGCTCTGGAACTTCGCCCGAGATCCACGCGGGTTCGAGTTGCGGCCGCCGCTGCACGCGCATGTGTCACTGATGCCGACCAGTTTTCAGGCCAGCTTTAGGGACTAAGGCTGGGCGCCAATCACGGATAGCGCGTGCTCGACGAAGCGGTCCTTCTCGCCGACCGGCGCGACATAGTGCAGCGCCTCGCGCGCAAGGTCGGGCGAGCCGCCGCGCGCGATCATCCAGGCGGCGAGGTATGGCGCCGCGAGGCAGCCGCCGGCCGTGGCGACGTTGCCGTGCGCGGCGAAGGGGGCGTCGATGACCGTGACGCCGGCCTCGACGACCCACGGCTTGCTGGTTAGATCGGTGCAGGCCGGCAGGTCTCCGATCAGCCCCAGCTTCGCCAGCAGCAGCGTGCCCGAACATTGAGCCGCGATCAGATGTCGCGTCGGATCGAGGCGCAGTTGCGCCAGTATCGCGGGGTCGGCGGCAATCTCGCGGGTGCGATAGCCGCTGCCGATCAGGACTGCGTCCGCCTCCTCGACGAAACCGAGCGGCTGTTGGCGGTCGACGGTCACGCCGTTCAGCGACGTCACCGTATCGGTGGGCGCGGTGATGTGCGCGGTCCAGCCTTGCGGGCGCAGCCGGTTGAGGATCGCGGCGGCGACGAAGGAGTCGAGTTCGTTGAAGCCGTCGAAGGTGAGGACCGCGACCTGCATCAGCCTTGCACCGAACCGCGGAACAGGGTCCGCGTCGCGCCGGCGACCCATACTTGCCCGGCGTCGTCCTGCGAAACGTGGATGCGCCCGGTGCGGCCCAGCCGGGTGCCTTGCGCGGCGACGTAGCTGCCGGTCGCGCGGCCGCTTGCGAACAGCCACTGGCCGACCGATGCGTTGAGGCTGCCGGTGACCGGGTCTTCCAGCAGGCTGCCGTGGCCCGGCGAAATGATCGCGCGCACCTCGAACGATGCGACGCCACCAGGTCGATGCGGCCCGACCACGCCGACGTTCAGCCGCTCCGATCCCGCTGGCGGACAGACCGGCTCCACCGCGAGCACCGCGTCGGCCGACTCCAGCATGACAGCCAGCCAGCCCGGTCCGTTATCCGCCCAGCTGGCGTCGACGATCGCACCGCGGTCAATCCGCAGCAGGTCCGCGACCCGCATTAGATCCGCTTCGTCGGGCGCGCCGCCCCGCAGCAGTTCCGGGGCAGCGAAGGACAGGCGATCGTCATTACGGCGGATTGTCACCAGCCCGACGCCGCACTGCTGCACGACCACGCCGTCCTGCTTCGGCTGCCCGCCCACTTCGAGCCAGGTGTGCGCGCTCCCCAACGTCGGATGTCCCGCGAAGGGTAGCTCGCGCTCGCGGGTGAAGATCCGGACGCGATAATCGGCGGCCGTGTCGTCGGGCTGGAGCAGGAACGTCGTCTCCGCGAAGTCGAGCCAATTGGCCATGCGCTGCATGTCCTCGCCCGACAGCCCCTCTGCGTCGACGATCACGGCGAGCGGGTTGCCGGTCAGCGGGTCGGTGCCGAACACGTCGACGAGGTGGAACGGGCGGGTCACGGGCGGGCATCTCCTATTGGTGCTGCCCTGATGTAGGCGCCGGCAGGCTGGCGCGGACAGTGACGGAACGATACGATCCGACCGAACTGTATTGGTGGAAGGTGCAGCACGGTGGCAGCCCGGCCTGATGAAACCCGCACCGCGATGGTGGCACGCACGATCCGCGACCGTATTGAGGCGCGCACGCTTACGCCCGGCGCCCGCCTCCCTTCGATCCGCGCCATGGCGGAGGCGAGCGGCGTCGCGCGTTCGACCGTCGTCGAAGCCTACGAGCGATTGGCCGGCGATGGTGTGATCCGCTCGCGGCCGGGGTCTGGCTTCTACGTCGCCGCGCCGCTGGCCCCGCTGGCGCTCGACCGGCTTGTACCCGCGCCCGAACGGGAGGTCGATCCGCTGTGGATGTTGCGTCAGTCGTTGCGTGAAGATCGGCATGACCTGAAGCCGGGATGTGGGTGGCTGCCCGACGACTGGCTCGCGGGGGACGCATTACGCAAGGCAATGCGCGGAACCGCGCGGACGATCGATGATGGCACGCTGGCCGGCTACGCCTCGCCGCGCGGTTCTCTTCCGCTCCGCACGCTGTTGGCGCGGCGGATGGCGGATCAGGGTATCTACACCGGCCCCGACCAGATCCTATTGACCGACAGCGGCACCCATGCGCTCGATTTGGTGTGCCGGTTCCTGCTTCAGCCCGGCGACACCGTGCTGGTCGACGATCCGTGCTACTTCAACTTTCTGGCTCTGCTCCGAGCACATCGGGCCAAGGTGATCGGCGTGCCGATGACGCCGGGCGGACCGGACGTCGTCGCCTTCGCAGAGGCGACCGCGACGCATCGGCCGCGCTTCTATCTGACGAACTCGGGCGTCCACAACCCGACGGGGGCTTCGCTCGCGGCGGCCACCGCGCACCGGCTGCTTAAGATCGCCGATACACACGATCTGGTCATCGTCGAGGACGATATCTTCGCCGATTTCGAACATGCACTGTCGCCGCGGCTGGCCGCGTTCGATGGCCTCGACCGGACGATCCGCATCGGCAGCTTCTCGAAATCGCTGTCGGCGGCGGTACGCTGCGGCCATATCGCTGCGCGGCCGGACTGGATCGAGGCGCTCGCCGATCTGCGCATCGCCACCTCGATGGCGGGCAGCCCTCTGGCGGCCAACCTGCTCCATGCGGTGCTGACCGACGGCAGCTATCGCCGCCATGTTGAGGGCGTCCGCGCACGGCTCGCGCGTGCCACGGCGCGGGTGAGCAAGCGGCTGTGCGCGGTCGGCATCGAGCCGTGGATCGAGCCGGCGGCGGGCATCTTCCTCTGGGCACGGCTGCCGGACGGCGTCGATGCCGTCGACCTCGCCCGCCGCGCCATCGCCGATGGCATCGTGCTGGCGCCCGGCCCGGTGTTCAGCACCAGCGGCGGGTGGCGCGACCACATGCGCTTCAACGTCGCGATGAGCGACGACGATCGCCTGTCCGCTTTCCTGGACCGCGCGCACCGATAGCCGCCGGCGCGAACGTGCGGTAGCGTTGAGCAGATTGGTGGTGCGCGGAAGTCGTTGAGCGACGAGGAAAGCGGCCGCATAGTGAGGGAGGAGGAAATTCAGGCGCAACAGCGCAATTTGGCGGGGCCGCCAAATTACGGTGCGCCGCCGGTGCCTGATCGGCCGCGGCGGGTCCTCCAACCTGACGGTTTCCGGAAGGCGGTCCGAGGGGGGTATTGTGTGGTCCGCGGGACGCATCGACAATCAGGGGCATGTCGTCGTCTTGGTCCATCGGTGAAGAGCCTGCGGTGTTCGCGCACCACGTGCGTGCGCTTCTCGCCCGGCAGCGGCGCGAGGACGAGGAAGCGATTGCCGGGTCCCTGAAGCGGACGGGCTTCCGCGCGCAGGGCGACGATCGCGAGGGCCGCGGTTCGCACGTCGGCCCGCTTACATCCGGCCGCGAGCGGACGGTGGACTTCCATGCCGCCAGCCCGCTGACCCGGCGTGACCGGCAGACGGGCAGGTTCCGGGTGCCGCATTTCGACGTGAAGGCGGTCGTGGCGATCCACCCGCCGTCCCGGAACGGCGTCGCTCATCCGCGATGCGGCGGCGGGGGAATGAGTGCCGCGGCACACTTCGACTATGTGACCGATGGGGCGAGGATCGGGCTTGCGACCCACATCGAGTATATCCGGCGCGAGACCGGCATCGATGATCCGGCCGGCGAGATGCTGCTCGACATGCTGGACGAGCAGGAGGCCCGGGCAGAGAAGAACAAGCTCGCCTGCTACACCAACATCCCTGGCGGCTGGGATCGGGCACGCAACCTGTTCGAGGCGGCCGAGCGAGCGGCACCACCACCGAAGTCGCACCTGCTGCAAGCCTCGACCGCGCAGGTCACCAGCTTCGAGTATCAGCTGAAGTTCGGCGGTGCCCCGACCTGGTTCCGCGAGATGACCCGGCGATTGCAGGCGGAAGCGACCGAGGTCGAGCGCGAGGCGATCGAGCGTGGGCGGCCCGAGCGGCATCGCACGGTCACGATCGCCGAGGTGTCGGCCGAGGAAGCCTATGAGCGGCTTGATTGGTTCGAACGCAGGAGGTTCGCTCGCGATCTCATATCGTGGAAGCAGGGCCGGACCCAGCGCTCCCAACACCGGTTCGTCGGCGAACTGCCCGACGGTCTTTCAGCGGTCGACCGCCACGACATCATGTCGCGCTTCTGCGACAGCCTGGCGGATGACGGCTGGATGGTGGTCGGCGCGATCCATCAGCCTGACCGCCACAACGACCGCCGCAACTTCCATATCCATGTCGATGCCGTCGATCGCCCGGCCGAATGGCTCGACGCGCATGGCTGCTGGGACTTCGAATATGTCGAGCGGCGCAACGGCAAGGTCACGCATCCGAAGCGCCAGAATAAGGTCCGCTACGACGCACCGCCGGCAGGCATTTTGCGCGAGCGTTTCATCACCATCGTCAATGAGGTGGTCGGTGATCGACCGGACGTCGTGCGGTATCTGCACGGCACCTATGCTGACAATGGCATCGGCCTGACCCCGCTCGACCATATGGGCAATCGCGCGATCGGTCTGGAGTCGCGCGGGATCGAAACGGAGGTCGGATCGCGCAATGCCCGCCGCATCTTCGCCGATGAGGCCGCGGCGCGCGAGAAGCGAGCCACCGAAGCGGAAGCGGCGCTTGTGAGCGAACTCGCGCTGATCCGCACCATCGTTGCGAATGATCTCGCCGCCGTCGCGGCGCTCGAACGCTACGAACGACTGGAACGGCGGCTGATCCGGCGGCGGCTTCAGCGCGAACTTGCCCATGTCGTTGTCACGATGGCGCGGTCGCGGGCTGAAACGGTGGTGCATACGCTGACGCCGACACCGGGGCGCCCCGATCTTATTCATTAGAATAAGCTGCTAATTCCCGAAGATCCATTTACTATCGTGCTATTTTCAACCAATGATGTTCAATCGCATCAGAAGATGACCGCTCTATGAATCGGATGGGTCGAGTGAAATGTCTTTTCAAAAGCCATCATGAGCTCACTCGCGAAATGGTATCCTTCATTCTTGAGCTCGCGGAAAATGGCGTCGGTATCCCGTTCATTTTTCTGAAGCTCTTCCAAATGAGCCCGTGTGCCTGCATCGTCGATGCGACTGAGGAACAGGTTATAGCTTTTTACCAACCCACGAGTGCGACTTTCGCCGCAGATATCAATTAGTCGATCAAGTGGCGTCATCGAGAAAAGTTTCTCAAGGATCTCGACCTTTGCGTCATGGCTCCGATCCGCAGTCATAGCCACGCTGAAAAGCCCGCTCGCATATATGAGCTTACGCGAAAAAACTAGCTTGATGTTTCTGATGGCCCAAGGCTTATTCTCTTCTTGCGTTTTAAAGGCATAATCAACGGTAATAGTTCGCCAATAACGAATAATATCATTCAGGAGATATTGAGCGATGCTATGATCCTCACGCGTCCCGCTCACATAATGTTCAATGATATTACGACGAATACTTTTAAAAAGAGTCTCGTTTGTCAAATAATCTCCTTCAAGGAGATAGAGCATTCTTCTAGTAATCGTCTGATTCGTATCCTTGTTGCCGCCGAAATTGGTCAACAGCTCTTCGATCCGGTTAAGCGAGTCAAACGCTCCACCTGCGGCCGGCGGCTTTTTGACGACAGCGGTGATCGCGGTTTTCGCCTCCGTGAACCAATCGGGCTCATGGTCCGGGACATCTGGCACGAGGACGTAAAAGTCTAGGTCAGAACCGACAGTTGCCTCACGTCGGGAGTATGAGCCGCAGGTTAGCGCAACAGCGTCGGCTGGAACGATAGGCTCGAGAGATTCACGCAGATTTTTTAGCGCGTCGTTGGACGCGGCAGTCGTCTTGCTAAATGTCGAGTCCATTGAATGAAGCCGGTATCGAGGGGCTGGGCAGATCATCCACAGAGGCGGGATTAGGTGCCCTCATCACCCGGTCCTCCTTCCGCTGCGTATAACGACCTCTATCATTACGTGAATAGAAGTCAAACCGCTGGTCGATCGAGAAAAATCTAGCCTTATAGGGGATTTCCTCTCTTTCCGATTGAGCTTTCTGACGACGGAACTGAAACTTGAGAAGCAGGCGCTTGAGGTCGGGTATTTTCTTAAAAATCTGCTTTTCAGTGAGGAAATAGTCATTCCTCTCCAGCCGAGTTATGTTTTGCAAGACAATGGACTCGCAGAGGAAATCGGAGGCCACCCCAAACTCCGACCGTACAATGAAGCGATATGCGTGATCCTTGAATTCCCAAAAAGCGTCCACGGTTCGCATATCAGTGTCGTTTGCTCGATTTATGGAGGCGAGAACCACTTTCTCTGGAGTGACGGCGTTCGTATTCTTTTTCACATACATCCACGAACGCAATATACCTTCAATCGTATCAAAGTTGATTGGTCCACTAAAGAAGCCGTCAAAGCGATCTTGCTCACCACTGGCGATGGCTAAGACTTCCTCAGGATCGAGGCCATACGAGGTGAGAACATCGGTTATTTCTCGACCATATGGCGAGTGCCCTAGAAGGATCTCACTTCCCGCGATATGATGATCAATTCCAAACGACCGTTTGAAAGCGGCCTCCAGCGTGTGCGAGAGGGGGGCGTGGCCGACGTCATGCAAAAGGGCGGCCACGTAGGCCAGCCTAGCTTCTTTTAGACGCAAACCTTTAACGTCCGCGTAAAGCTTGGCGAGGTGAGCCACGCCAACGCTATGCTGCAGTCGATTATATCGACGGTTGCCGAGCGCCCCGTTGGGATAGCGAACGAGGAAATAATCTATACCGCCAAGAAAACGGATATCAGCCAGCCGCCTGAAAGCCGCCGTAGCCATCAGGTCGCGGAGAAGTGGATCGGAACCGGCGACGCTCGCCGGAACCGGATGCTGGTAATCATAGGGTCGGAATTCCTCACCAATCATACGGTCCGTTACCGGTTCAAAAGTGGGTGATGCGTCAAAATACAATGTTACGCCCCTTGGCCGAATCCGCGCGTTCACGAGGATACTGCCTCTTTCCGTGCTTTCCATAGGTACGCTGCCGGTGCGCCAGCGGCTACCTTTAAGCGATGAATGATTGCGCGTCGTACGATATTCCACTCCCCGATTGCGCCGAATTTTCCGAGCGGGCATGCGGCCACGCGTACATCGAAATTGAGGCTGTGAGTGGAACAACTTTATCTCGTACGGCATGCGGAAACGGACTGGAATGCGGAACGCCGCCTACAGGGCCATGCGGACAGGCCGCTGTCTGTACGTGGACGCGAACAGGCAGTCGCGCTCGGTGCGTTTCTCGGGGGTGTGCAATTCAATACGGTTATCAGTTCCGATCTGCGACGCACCCGGGATACGGCCGCTTTGGCGGGGTACGGTGGCGGACGCACCGATTCATCCTGGCGCGAATTTGACGTCGGTCGGTGGAGTGGCCGCATGGTAGGCGACATTATCGCGCAAGAGGGAGATTCGTATGCCCGCTGGCGCTCGGGTCATTTCGCGCCGCCCGACGGCGAATCATGGGCCGCATTTGAAAAGCGAATCCGTGGCGGCCTTTCCTTGCTTGAAACATCGCCGGGCAAAATCCTTTTGGTTACCCACAGCGGCGTCATCCGAGGCATCCTAAAGATTTTGCTCGGAATGGCACCGGGAGAATTGGCGGCTGTCGGCCACGGTTCGGTGACCGTAATCGCAACCGGGCGTTCGCCGGAAGTAATTTCGTATGATCTTCGACCAGAGATGGGGAGCGAGTGCGTAGGCGACTAAACTGGGCCGGGGCCGACCTGGTAAGCCAGTCCAGGCCTACAGTTGCCATTTGAGATCAGCTTAATGTCCCCCTCTCCGGTTTGTTGAGCGCCTTTGTCAGACGCTCAAACTTGCGGGTGTGATCATGAGGTTCGGCCAGAACAGCATGGCCGGCTTGTTCTCGTTTGCTTGAACGATCAGAGGGCGACGCGGCCGCCGCCGTCCGGATCAAGCAAAAGGCAGTTCAATACGGTCAGTGGCCCTGAACCTGCCGGTCCGTAACGGCCCAGGTTCGGCCGTCGGCGAGAACCTGAACCAGCGACCGCTTTTGGAGTTCACTCAAACTGCTTTGAATGTCGTCTTCTGGGTCTTTCTAACACCCGGGCTGAGGGAGTGAGTCGGCCAGGGAAGGCCCTACGTCTTCCCGATTGGAGCCGCACCATTCAAGCTTCCCGACTTCGTGGTCTTCAAACGTGGTCGCCGCCACGACGCGCCGTGACGAAGCCGATCCAATGGCCGGATCCTGATCGGAAGATGGGGCTGGATCTGGGCGGTAAGGGGCGTCAGCAGCATCAAAGCGCCGAGCTTTAAGTCCAGATCTGCCTCATCGTCATAGGTGCTGGCGGTTTCGGTTTCGCCTTCGTGACCGAAGATATCGCACCGCAGGCTGTCGCTGACGCGGCCTTTCAGCATGGTGGTGGCGAGGCCGCGGTAGCTGTGGACGTCCTTGTCCTTCCACGCGCCGCCGATACGGCGACGCCATTCGGTGCCCTCGGGGAACGCCCAGCGCCGCAACTTGCTGAAGACGGTCTTGTAGAAGGTGCTCGCGAAGCTGGCCGAGTCGGCCGACACCATTTCTGGAAAGAGCATCGTGCAGCCGGCGCGCCGCAATTCACCGATATAGTCGATGAAGCCGAGCCGGATCAGTTCGGGATGGATCGGCAGCTTGCGGATCGACTGGACATTCTTGAGCGCGCGATCCTCAGTATAGTCGATGACGAAATAGGGGATCGGGTCCTGCTCGTGAACTTCCGCCAGCCCTAGGCCAGCGAGTTCGGAGCTGCGGCCGCCATACAGGGGCAGCATGAGCGGCAACCAGTACCAGGCGTCATGGATGATCTCGGTCCCGGTCGTCAGGCGATGGTCGATCCCCTTGGTGCCCGTCCAGATCGGCGCGGACAGCAGCCGCGCGACCTCGGCCTTCGTCCAGTTGGCGCGCTTGTCACGCTTGCGCTTGCGATCCTTGCGCGGGCCCTTGCCCGCACCCTTTCGCGCCGTCTTGAACAGAAGCGGGATCGCAGGGCGATGCCCCGTTTCATCGCCATCCTCGCCCGCGGCATGGTCGAGGACCGACGTCACCCACGTCAGATGCTTGTTGATGGTCACCTGGCCGAGGCCGACTTCGGACGCGGGCAGGGTCGTGGCACGGGCAAGGCTGGCCTCGAAGCCGCCGGCGCGTTCCTCGCGAGTTCGGCCCCAGCGGTTCGGCAGGGCGGCGCACAGCGTGGTGAAGGCCTTCACATGCGATTGCTGGAGGTCTTCGATCATGATGCCGGTGCCGCAGGCATAATCGAACAGGCGGATGCCGGTTCGCACCTGCTTGACCGTGTCGGTGTCCCAGTCGCCGGCCTTCTGGTGCTCGGCAATGGCTTCCTCGCTGGCTTCGATCAAATCCTTCTTCGGACGGATCGGTAGCGGCGGCGTCGGTTCGTCTTCCACAACCGGGGCAGGCAGGACAGGCGCGACGACCTCCGGGGCGGCGGTGGGCCCGGATCGTTCGAAAGCGAAGGGGGCGTCGTCGCCGAGTGCCTCGTCGATCCATGCCTCGCTTTCGTCCTCGCGCCAGGAAAGCCGCGCCGTCGCCTCGCGGCACGCCGCTGCCTTCGCCTTGCAGATCAGGCGTTGAACGCGCCCGACATTGTCCGCCGTGACGGGGAAGCCGAAGGCCGCGCTATAGGTCGCCACCTGCGCACCGGAAATGGTGCCGCCGTTCTGAAGATCGAAGACGATGTTCGCGACGGTCTTGGCCTGCGCAGGGCTCCAGCCGTTCGCAACGAGGCGCTGATGCTCGTCGAGTGTCCAGCGTGCCGCGACACCGCCGCGGGCGAGGAACTCCCATGCCTCGGCATGAAGCGAGTTGGCGGTGGCGTGATCGCCCGCGTCCGCCAGGCTGCCGGCCTGATCCTGCTCGATCCGCTGCAACTGCCAGCGCAGGGCGTCGCCGAACACCTGCTTCATCTGCTCGCGGCTCATGCCGGTGAACTGACCATAGGCCATGCGCAAACCCTCGACTGCGACGCTCAGTCGGTCGGATATAAGGCGGGCGCGGTAAAAATTCCCGGTGCGTAACGAAATGGAGAGCGGCAGCGGCCGGCCTGCCACCATGATCTTGCGCCGCCAATGATAGCTGCCGCCGCGCAGTTTCAGGTTCGGCAATCCCACGCCTTGGCCCCCGATGGGTACAGCGATGGGTACAACCGTGGGTACAACGGTTCCCGATCGCCGGGTTGGCGACGTGAAATCAAAGTCTTAGCGGGAGTTGGTCGGGGAGACAGGATTTGAACCTGCGACATCCTGCTCCCAAAGCAGGCGCGCTACCAGACTGCGCCACTCCCCGACGCATGGATGCGGTTGCTAGGCGCGGCCGGGAGCCGGCGCAAGCGGGTTGCATCAATGAAAAAGGCGCCGTCGCGGGCGCCTGATGGTCATGACGATACGGGCTGCCAGAGCGTCACCGGGCGTTGCTGCCCGCCGCCTCTGCGATGTTATCCGCCGGATCGTCCAGATTGTCTGCGGCACCGGCCAGCATGGCGGCGACGCTGTCATTGGCGCTGGCACTGGCCATCGCCTCGAGATTGTCGGCCCGGCGCTCCAGCGCGTCGGCGATCATCTCGGCATTGTTACCGACCGACGCCGGTTCGGAGGGCGACCCGCAGGCCGTGGCACCCAAAGGGGCCACGATCGCCAGCAGGACGGCGGCGCGCCGCATCACCCCTCCGAACCGATGTCGGAAACCAGCTTACTTGTGGTTCTCGGCAGCTTCCTCGCCAGCCTCACGGACGTTGTCCGCGGCGCCGTGGATGTTCTCGGCAGCCGCTTCGGCATTGTCCTGCGCGAACGGGTTCGCGGTGGTGTTCGAGACGTCCGCCAGGTTGTCGGCGATCGCGTCCATGTTGTCGGCGATCATGTCGGCGTTGTTCTCGACCGGGGTTTCCGTCTTCGAGCAGGCGGCAACCGACATCAGGCCGGCGGCGGCGGCAACGAGCAGGATCTTCTTCATAGGAATGCTCCCAAGCATCAAAAACCAATCGCGCCCGACCCCAACGCCGTCGCGAAACGCCGCAATACCCTACCGAATACGGGGGTCAATGGCCAAAATTCATCTTTGGGAAAGGTTGCGACGAACCGAATGTCCCGCAACGGGCACGGGACGGCGCCGATCGACCGGATTCGGGCGGGTCATTTCGGCCGGACGACCGGGCCGATCGCCTCCGGAGCGTTGGCGACGATCGCCAGCATCGCGGTCCACGCCGCGACATTCTGGCGCAGCGCCTCCGGCTCGACGCGGTCAAGCACGTCGTCGGCGGTATGGTGGACGTCGAAATAATCCAGCCCCGACTGGTTCAGGTCGACGCCCGCCACGCCGGTGCGGATGATCGGCGCGATATCCGCCCCGTCGCCCGCGACGCCATTGCCGCGCACGATTCCCAGCGGTGCCAAAGCGCTGCCCAGGCGCGCACCGACCGCCGCCGCGCTGTCGGGCAGTGCGGTTTCGAACCGCCACACGCGGTCGGCGCCGAAATCGCTTTCCGCCGCCAGCGCGTGGCGCTCGCCGCCGTGACGGCGGGCATAGTCGCGCCCGCCGGGCCCGCCGACTTCCTCCGCGCCGAACCATACGACACGGATCGTGCGGCGCGGGCGCATCCCCGAATCGAGGATGCGCTTGGCCGCGGCGGTGGTGATCGCCAGCCCGCTGGCGTCGTCGATCGCGCCGGTGCCCAGATCCCAGCTGTCGAGATGCCCGCCGATCAGGACGATCCCCGCATCAGGGTCGGTCCCCGGGACCTCGGCAATGACATTCCCCGATTCGTGCATGCCGGTCTGCTGCGGCGTCAGCAGCAGCCGCAAGCGGATCGGCTGGCCGCGCGTCGCAAGCCGCTCGATCAGCTCGGCATCGGGGACCGACAGCGCCGCCGCGGGGATCGGCGCCTGACCCTCGGCGAAGTTGGTGGTGCCGGTGTGCGGCAGGCGGTGGTGATCGGTGCCGATCGAGCGGATCACAATCGCCGCCGCGCCCTTGCGCGCGGCCAGCGCGGGGCCGACGAACCGCGCCGCGCCGTTCGCGCCATAGCCGGAACCGTCCTGCGTCCGCTGCATGGCATTGCCGACATAGGCGATCTTGCCCGTCAGGCTGCCGTCGGGCGCGGCCGCCAGATCGTTATAGGTCGGGAACACCGCCACCTCGGCGGTCAGCCCCTTCGGCCCTGTCGATCCGGAATTGCCCAGCGCGGCCAGATGCAGCCTGTGCGGCACCGGGGCGACGATCTCCGCCGTCTCCTCGCCGCGCACCCATACCGGCATCTGATAGGTTTCGATCGCCACGTTGCTGAACCCCAGCGCCTTCAGCTTCGCCGCGCCCCATGCGCGGCCGCGCGCTTCCGCCTCGGTGCCCGCCAGCCGCTGGCCCACCTCGGTGGTCAGCCCCTCGATGATCGCATAGGCCAGATCGTCCTTCAGCGCGGCATCGCGCAGCGCCGCCACCTTGGGGTCGACCGGCGGGGCCGGGGGCGGGGCGGTCCGCTGCCCCCAGGCCGGCGCGGCCGACAGGGCAAGGGGCAGGGCGAGCGAGCAGGCGGCGCGGGCCGCGATCCGGCGAAACGTCATGGCGCCATGGCGTAACCGTGATCGCGCGGTTTGCCAACGCGCCGGGACACGCCTAGATGCGCGGGGAATTTCCGCCGACCGCATCGAACACGGAGCATGCGCGCCAGATGGCCGTCCAGTACACCTATGTCATGAAGGGTCTGACCAAGACCTTCCCGGGCGCCAACAAGCCCGTCCTCAACAACATCCACCTGCAGTTCATTCCGGGCGCGAAGATCGCGATCATCGGTCCGAACGGCGCCGGCAAGTCGACGCTGATGAAGGTGATGGCCGGGATCGACACCGACTTCACCGGCGAGGCCTGGCCCGCCGAGGGCGTCCGCGTCGGTTATCTGGCGCAGGAACCGCAGCTCGATCCGTCGAAGGACGTGATGGGCAACGTCAAGGACGGCGTGCGCCCGATCGCCGATCTGGTCGATCGCTTCAACGCGATCTCGGCCGAGATGGGCGATCCCACGGACGACACCGATTTCGACGCGCTGATGGAGGAGATGGGCGATCTCCAGGCGCGGATCGACGCGGTCGACGGCTGGACGCTCGACAACCAGCTGGAAGTCGCGATGGAGGCGCTGCGCTGTCCCCCGGGCGATGCCGACGTCACCAAGCTGTCGGGCGGTGAACGCCGCCGCGTCGCGCTGTGCCGGCTGCTGCTGGAAAAGCCCGACATCCTGCTGCTCGACGAACCGACCAACCACCTCGACGCCGAAAGCGTCGCGTGGCTGGAGAATTTCCTCAAGGAATATGCCGGCAACGTCATCCTCGTCACCCACGACCGCTACTTCCTGGACAATGTCGTGAACTGGGTGCTCGAGCTCGATCGCGGGCGCTACTACACCTACGAATCGAACTATTCCGGCTATCTGGAAAAGAAGGCCAAGCGGCTGGAGCAGGAAGAGCGCGAGGAGGCCGGGCGCCAGCGCGCGATCGCCGACGAACTGGCGTGGATGCGCCAGACCCCGAAGGCGCGCCAGACCAAGTCGAAGGCGCGTATCCGCAACTTCGAACAGCTGATGGAGCAGCAGGAGAACCGCGCCGCGGGCAAGGCGCAGATCCTGATCCAGATCCCCGAACGGCTGGGCGGCAAGGTGATTGAGGCCAAGGGGCTGACCAAATCCTATGGCGACAAATTGCTGTTCGAGAACCTCGACTTCATGCTGCCGCCGGGCGGCATCGTCGGCGTGATCGGCCCCAACGGCGCCGGCAAGTCGACGCTGTTCAAGCTCATCACCGGGCAGGAACAGCCGGACGCAGGGACGATCGAGGTCGGCTCGACCGTGAAGCTCGGCTATGTCGACCAGAGCCGCGACGATCTGGATCCCAACAAGAACGTGTGGGAGGAAATCTCCGACAAGCTGGAGGTCTTCCGCTTCGGCAAGCAGGAGATCGGGACGCGCGCCTATGTCGGCGCGTTCAACTTCCGCGGGCCCGACCAGCAGAAGAAGGTTGGCCAGCTGTCGGGCGGTGAACGCAACCGCGTCCACATGGCCAAGATGCTGAAGGAGGGCGGCAACGTCCTACTGCTCGACGAACCGACCAACGACCTCGACGTCGAGACGCTGCGCGCGCTCGAGGAGGCGCTGGAGACGTTCGCGGGCTGCGCCGTGGTCATCAGCCACGACCGCTTCTTCCTCGATCGCCTGTGCACGCACATCCTGGCGTTCGAGGGCGACAGCCACGTCGAATGGTTCGAGGGCAATTACGAAAGCTACGAGGAAGACAAGCGCCGTCGCATGGGTGACGCCGCCGATCGCCCGACGCGGCTGGCGTACAAGAAACTGACCCGCTGATCCGGGGCCGGGCGGGGCGCCGTTGCGCGCCGCCCGTGCTGCCGTCCAACCGTCCCCGGGGTCGTGACCGCGCCCGGCGCGTTACAGCCGCGCGGTCTCCGCCACCGTCGCCGCGGTCACCGGCTCGCCGAGCGCCACAGCGGCTACTTCCGCTGCGCCGCGCTCCTGTCGCGGATCGCCACGAACTCGCTGCCCGCGCTCCACGTCGGCCAAACGCCCGCTGTCGCCAGCCGTGCGCCGATCGCGTGGAACAGGTCGACGTCCTGCGCCGCACCCGTCAGGTTCCAGCCCGCGTCCCAGGCATCGCAGGTCTTGTGGTAGCAGGCCATGTAGTCGTCCAGCCACTTCTGTCCCGCCGTGCGGCCGCCGGTGCGCAGGTCCGATGCACCGCCCAGCGCCATCAGCAGCAGCGACGGCACGCCGCGCCGGACGAGCGAGAAATGGTCGGCGCGATAGAACAGCCCGCGCTCGCTGAACGTCTCGGGCGTCACCGTGCGGCCCTGCGCCCGCGCCGCATCGGCCAGCAGCGCGTCGAGCGACGACTGGCCCGCGCCCACCAGCACCACATCCTTCGCCGGCCCGGCGGTCTGCAGGATATCCAGCGTCAGGTTCGCCGCGGTGGTCGCCGCGGGATAGACCGGGTGCGCGGCGTAATATTCGGACCCCAGCAACCCGCGCTCCTCGCCGGTCCAGGCCGCGAACACCAAAGTCCGGTCGCGCTTCGGCCCGGCCTTGAACAGCCGCGCCAGTTCCAGCACGCCCGCCACGCCCAGCGCATCGTCGTTCGCACCGGGGCGCAGCGTCTTGCCCGACGCATCCGCCGGCCCCTCGCCATAGGCGTCCCAGTGCGCCGCGAACATCACGCTTTCGTCCGGGCGGCGCGTGCCGGGTAGCCTGGCGAGCACATTGGCGCTCTCGATCCGTTCCACCGCCACCTTCGCGACGGCGGTGAAGCGCGGGGCCATCTCGACCGGGCGGAAACCGGCCGAGCGCGCCTTGATCCGCAGCGCGTTCAGGTCCAGCCCGGCGGCAGCGAACAGCCGGTCGGCCGCGTCATGCTCGATCCACCCCTGCAACGGCACCCGCTCGTCGCCGGGTGCGCGCACGATATCGTAATTCTCCCCGTTGGACGCATTGACCGTCGACCACGGATAGCCCGCACCGGCGGTGTCGTGGACGATCAGCGCCGCCGCCGCCCCGCGCCGCGCGGCTTCCTCGAACTTGTAGGTCCAGCGGCCGTAATAGGTCATCCGCCGGTCGCCGAACCGGCCCTTGGCGTCGTCGCCGGCCTGCGCCTCGAAATCGGGATCGTTGATGAGGAAGACGACCGTCTTGCCCTTCACGTCGACGCCCTTGAAATCGTCCCACCCGACCTCCGGCGCGGACACGCCATAGCCGACGAAGACCATCGGCGAGGCGGTGATCGCGATCGCATCCTCGGGGCGAACCGTCGTCACCGCGATGTCGCGACCCTGTTTGAGCGGGGTGTCGCCGATCGTCATCCAGGCATCGGGCGCGATGCGGGTGTGGATCAGCGGGATGGGTTGAAGCCACTTGCCGTCCGGGCCGCCGGGTTCGAGCCCGATCGCCTTGAACTGCGCGACCAGCCAGTCGAGCGTCTTCTTCTCCCCCGGCGTGCCCGGCGCCCGCCCGCCGAAGTCGGTGGAGGCGAGCGTGCGGACGTCGGCGGACAGCCGCGCCGGATCGACGCGGGTCTGCGCGGCAGCGGGGAGGGCGACGGGCAGCGCGGCCAGCGTCGCTGCGGCGATCAGCAGCGCGCGCATCAGCGGACCCGCTTCACGTACGACTGGCCGCCTTCGCGGCGCTCCAGCTTGAAATTGGCGACCGATTCGATCAGGTCCGACAATCTCTTGTAGCCATAGTTGCGCACGTCGAAGCTCGATCGGTTGGCCGCCAGCTGTCCCATCGCCGACAGGTTCACATAGCCCTTCTCGTCGCGCTTCGACGCATCATAGGCGTCGATCAACAGCTTCAGCAGCTCGTCGTCGACCGGCAGCTTGGGCCGCGCCGCGATCGGCGGCGGCAGCGATTCGGCGATCGGCACGTCGGTCTGCACCGGCACGCGCGGCGCAGGGGTGGCGGCCGGCGCAGGGCTGGCCGCCGGGGTGGGGGGCGGAACGGCGGCGGGCGTCGGCACCGGCGCGGCATCCTCCTCGACCGGCAGAGAGATGGCGTTGACGTCGATGAAGCGGGTGCACGCGCGCCGGAATGCCTCGGGCGCGCGGCTGGTGCCGAAGCCGTAGACCGGAATGCCTTCCTGCCGGATGCGCATGGCCAGCGGCATGAAGTCCGAATCGGACGACATGATCCCGAACGCCTCCACCTTGCCGCGGAAGAGCAGGTCCATCGCGTCGATGGTCATCTTCATGTCGGTGGCGTTCTTGCCCTTGGTCAGGTCGAACTGCTGCTGCGGCTCGATGCCGTGCTTCACCGTCATGTCGCGCCACGAATTGAGCGCGGGCTTGGACCAGTTGCCGTACACGCGCCGCACGTTCACGGTGCCCAGCTCCGCCAGCACGGTCAGCACCGGGTCCAGCGTCGCGGCGGAGGCATTGTCCGCGTCGATCAGCAGCGCGACGTTGCGCGTCGGGGTCATGTCGTTGGTGGCCATGCCCGGTGCATCGACCGCCATTGCGGTGACGTCAATCGTTTAGCGAGGGGGAGGGCGCGGGATAGGCGATCGCGACGATCTCATATTCGCGCTCCCCGGCGGGCAACGTGACCCGGCGCAGGTCGCCCGCCGCCGCGCCGCGCAGCGCCCGCGCGATCGGCGCATTCCACCCGACGCGCCCGGCGCCCGCCTCCGCCTCGTCGTCGCCGACCAGCGTCAGGATGCGCTCATTGTCGTCCTCGTCCGCGATCGTCACGGTCGCGCCGAACCACACGCGCGACCGGTCCTGCTGCTGCGCCGGATCGACCACCTTGGCCGCCTTCATCCGCCGCGACAGCCATCCCAGCCGCCGGTCGATCTCGCGCAGCCGTTTGCGGCCGTAGATATAGTCGCCGTTCTCCGACCGGTCGCCATTGCCCGCCGCCCAGGAAATCGTCTCGACCAATGCGGGGCGCTCGTGCGCGAACAACCGCTCGTACTCCTGGCGCAACGTCGCGAAGCCGGCGGGGGTGATGTAATTGGGGCGATCGGTCATCGGCCTGCGGTTAGGCGCAAAGGGCCGCAGGATGAAGAGGGCCTCACGCGAAGCCGCGAGGCCGCGAAGACATTCATCCCGCGCGGAGGCGTGGCGAAGCACGGCACGCCAGCTCGTCTACCGATCGCGATGTCCGCGTCGCGGCACCTTCGCGTCTTCGCGGCGTCGCGTGAACCCCTCAACCGCCCCGCGACCGCCCCAGATACCAGCTCAGGTTGTGCGGCCCGCGGCTCTTCGCGCGCGGCGGATTCATCAGGTCGTAGACGACGGCATTTTCCAGCACGCGCTGGACATAGTTGCGCGTCTCCCCGAACGGGATCGCCTCCACCCAGTCGACCGCATCGACCCCGCCGGTGCGCGGATCGCCGTTGGCGCGGAGCCACTTGTTCACATTGCCCGGCCCGGCATTGTACGCCGCGATCGCCAGCGGATAGCTGCCGTACAGGTTGAAGATCCGCTGAAAATAACTCGACCCCAGCTGGATGTTGTAGCCGGTGTCGTTGACCAGCCGCGCCGGATCGTAGGGCAGCCCCAGCTTGCCCGCCTGTTCGCGCGCGGTGCCGGGCATCAGCTGCATCAGCCCGCTCGCACCCACCGGGCTGCGCGCGGCACGATCGAACTGGCTTTCCTGCCGCGCGACCGCGTGGATCATCGACCACTGGCTCTCATACCCCGCCGGCACCGCCACCGTGGGGAAACCGTTGGCGCTATATTCGGTCAGCCCGTTCTGCATCGCGCTGCGCCCCACCAGCACGCCCAGGTCCGGGCGGCGCAGCAAGCGGGACAGTTCATCCGCCAGGTAATGATCGGCATCGCTGGTCGCGTCCGTGGCGATCTGCTTCACGAACGCGGTCTGGTCCTGGTACAGGCCGGCGCTGCCCAGGAACTGTGCCGCGCGCACCGTCTCGCGCGCGTAGAAGGCGTTGCGCGCAGCCGCCGGGATCATCGGCGCCGGGGCGGGCGGGGGCGCGGTCAGCGCGCGGCCCAGATGCTCGATCGCCAGCTGCCCGTAATATTGGTCGCGGAACCCCGCGGCGCGTTCGAACAACGCGTTGGTATCCACCATCCGCGCATCCTCGGCCGCGCGCGCCGCCCAGTAGAAGCCCTTGGCGCGCGTCTGCGGTGACTGGCTGCCGCGGCCATAGCGTTCGAACATCGCGCGCGCATCGGCGGGGCGCCCCAGCTTCAGCGCCGCCTGACCCGCCAACCACGCCAGCGAGGTATAATCGTCGCGCTCGCCATAGGGCTTGGTCGATACGTCGGTCCCCGCCGGATAGGCATCGTCGATCTGCCGCGCGATGTCATAGGCGGTCTGCCACTGGCCGTCCGCCGCCGCACCGCGCGCATTGACCAGCAGCGCCTCGTAGAACTTCTCGACATTCCCCGGCAGCGTCATGGCCGCGCGCGTCCGCGCCAGCCAGCCGCGCGCACTGGGGGAGGCGCCGTTGCCGCGCAGCCACGTCGCCTTGTCCGCGATATAGCCGGCATCGCGCGCACCCGCCGCATCGTTCGCCGCCGCCAGTGCCGATGCATTGGCGGCATCGCTGCGGAACGCCAGCCGCGCCTCGAACAGCGGGCGCGCGGCGGGGCTGGTGTACGGCAGCACCCGCGCCGCCGCGCTGGTCGCCCCCTGCCACAACAAGGTGTCCATCCGCCGGTCGTGGTCGGCACTGGTCAGCGCGCCCGCGAACTGGTTGGTGATCGTCGCCTCGTCCTGCGGGGCCAGCGTGCCCAGCCGCCATGCGGCGCGCGCCGCCGCCTGTGCCTGCACCGTCGCACCCGTCGCGGCATAGGCGCGCGCGCACGCCACCCAGCCTTGCGTCGTCAGCGGCGACCACCGCCGGCAGAAGGCGACGACGCTGGCCGCCGGGGTATTGGGATCGGTCGCCGCCTTCTTCTCGGCGGTGCGGCGCAGCGCGTTCTGCCCGGGCCAGCCGGGATGCTGCGCCAGGAACCCGGCGTAACTGTCGAACGGCAGCGCATCGGTCTGCTGTAGCGCCTTCCACTGCGCGATCGGCTGCGCCATCCCCGGCAGCGGCGCGGCGGGGGCGGGGGAGGGCGCCGGCGCGGATAGCTGCTCGGGGACGAGGTTGGTCGGCCCGTACTGGCCCCCGGCGACGATCGCGACCGCCCCTGCTGCTGCAACGAAAAGGATCAACGCACCTGCCTTCACTGTTCGACGGACACCATCGGTGGACAGACTAGCGATGCTAGCCGTATCTGGCCTGAACGACGCCCCCTGTTTACGCTCCAGGAGCAATCGCTGCCCATGTTCTCCGGTTCCATCCCCGCGCTCGTGACGCCCTTCGACCAGCATGGCGATTTCGTCGAGAGCGCCTATCGCGAACTGGTCGAATGGCAGATCGCCGAAGGCTCCGCCGCGCTCGTTCCTTGCGGCACCACGGGGGAGGCGGCGACGCTGACGAAGGACGAACAGTTCGCGATCGTCCGCGTCTGCGTCGATCAGGCGCGCGGGCGCGTGCCGGTGATCGCGGGCGCCGGATCGAACGACACGCGCGTCGCGGCGGGCAACCTGATCGCCGCCAAGGAGGCCGGGGCCGATGCCGCGCTGATGGTCCCGCCCTATTACAACCGCCCGTCGCAGGAGGGGATCTTCCAGCATTTCGCGGCGCTCGCGCCGACATCGCCGCTGCCGATCGTCCTGTACAACGTGCCCGGCCGCACGGTGACCGACATCCAGCCCTCCACGCTGGTACGCATCGTCCAGGCCTTCCCCCAGGTATTCGTCGCGGTGAAGGACGCGTCGGGCGTGCTCCAGCGGGTGTCGGACCACCGCATCGCGCTGGGCGAGGACTTCTGCCAGCTGTCGGGCAATGACGACATGGCGCTGGGTTACAACGCCACCGGCGGGGTCGGCTGCATCTCGGTCAGCGCCAATGTCGCGCCGCGGCTGTGTGCCGATTTCCAGGCGGCCTGCGCGGCGGGGGATTATGTGCTGGCGCGCGCGCTCAACGACCGGCTCTTCGCGCTTCACGTCGCGCTGTTCACCGATGCCTCGCCCGGCCCGGTGAAGTATGCGATGACGAAGGTACGCCCCGGCTTCCCCGACGGGCTGCGACTGCCGATGACCTGGCCGTCGGAGGCGAGCCGGGCGGCGGTCGATGCCGGGCTGGCCGCGGCGGGGCTGTAGCCAGGGCGTTCCGGCGAACGCCGGAACCCCGGGGTCGCGCAGGACGGCCGCTGTCGGGTGGCGTGACCCGTGGCTCCCGCCTTCGCAGGAGCACGGATATGCTATCTTCCTTTCCCTCCTCGCCGCGAACCCCTACATCACCCGCGTATGCCGCGTCCCAAACCCGCCACGTTCGACAAGAAGAAGGTCGTCGCCGAAAACCGCCGCGCGCGGTTCGACTATGCGATCGACACCACCTATGAGGCCGGGATCGTCCTGACCGGTACCGAGGTGAAGAGCCTGCGCTTCGGCGAGGGATCGATCGCGGAAAGCTATGCCGAGGTGTCGGGGGACGAGGTGTGGCTGGTCAACTCGAACATCCCCGAATTCAGCCACGGCAACCGGTTCAACCACGAACCCAAGCGGCCCCGTAAACTGCTGCTTCATGAGCGTGAGATAAACAAACTGCACGGCGCGGTGGCGCGGGAAGGCATGACGCTGGTCCCGCTCACCGTCTATTTCAACGGGCAGGGGCGCGCGAAGGTGGAACTGGCACTCGCCAAGGGGCGCAAGGCGCACGACAAGCGCGAACATATCAAGGAACGCGACTGGAAGCGCGAGGCCGGGCGCGTCCTGCGCGAGCACGGTTGAGGTGGCGTCGCGTCCGATGACGGGGTGGGACAGGATCGCGGCGTGGAGCCGGCGCAACCTGCCGACCCGCGAATCGATGGAGCGCATTCGCCTGTTGCGCCCGGTCGCGCATCGCGTGCTGGCGCCCGAACTGTGGCGCTTCACCCGCCGCTCGGTCCCGCGCGGCGTTGCGCTGGGGATGATCGCGGGCATCCTGTTCCCGGTCGCGCAGATCGCGATCGCGGCGCTGATCGCCTTTCCGTTCCGCGCCAACGTGCCCGTCGCGGCACTGGTGACGTTCGTCACCAATCCGCTGACCACGCCGTTCATCCTGTTCGCCGCCTATCGCATCGGCGCGTGGCTGCTGCACTCGCACGCCACTGCGGTGGCGCAGCCGGTGGCGGAGGCGGCGACCAGCTGGCTGCAATGGGCGTGGGATGCCGGCCCGGCGCTGATCGTCGGGTTGCTGGTGATCGCCGGCGCCTCCGCGGCGCTCGGCTATGGCGCGGCGATGCTCGGGTGGCGCGCGTGGATCGGGCGCAAATGGCGGCATCGCCACCAGCATCGCGAGGATCATCGCTAACCGCCCACTCGCCACGCTGGCGCATGGCAAACTCCCGCTCTAAGACACGGGCATCCTTGGGGGGAGGATCATCAACAAAGGATGCCTTCGTACATGCGTCGCCGCTTCATCACCCTGTCCGCGCTCGCCGCGCTCGTCCCCGCTGCGCTGATCGCCCAGTCTGCCACGCGAACCGCCGATGCGCCGCAATATGGCACGTTCGGTTTCGACACCGCCGGCATGGACCGTTCGGTCAAGCCGGGCGACGATTTCTACGCCTTCGCCAACGGCACCTGGGCGAAGAACACCGTCATCCCCGCGGACGAGGCGAATTACGGCGCCTTCTCCGTCCTCCAGGATCTGTCGCGCGAACGCACCCGCGGGCTCCTCGACGCGGCGCGTCGCGATCCCCGGTCGAAGATCGGCACCGCTTATGCCGCCTTTCTCGATACCGCCGCGATCGAGCGCGCGGGCCTTGCCCCGATCCGCCCGTGGCTGGCGACGATCAAGGCGGCGGACAAGCCCGGCTATGCCGCGCTGCTGGCGCAGGCCGATCGCAACGGCGTCGACACGCCCTTCGGCCTGTACGTTGGGCAGGACAGCAAGAATCCCGACGCCTATGTCGTGAACCTTCGCCAGTCCGGTCTGGGGATGCCCGACCGCGACTATTATGTGTCGGACGATGCCAAGCTGGTGGAGGCGCGCACCGCCTATCGCGCGCATGTGGCGCGGCTGCTGACGCTATCCGGGGAGGCGGCCGGTGAAGGCGATGCCGACGCGCGCGCCGCCGCGATCGTCGCGTTCGAAACGCAGATCGCGCGGGCGCACTGGACCCGTATCGACAGCCGCGACGCGGACAAGACCTATAACCGCATGACGCTCGCCGATCTCGCGCGTGCCGCGCCGGGGTTCGATTTCGCCGCCTATCTGAAGGCCGGCGGCCTTTCCCCCGACGCGCTGATCGTGGGGCAGCCGACCGCGATCGCGGGGGAAGCGGCACTGATCGCGAAGACGCCGATCGCGGTGCTGCGCGACCAGCTGATCGTGCGCAGCCTCGACGGCTTCGCCGACGTCCTTCCGGCCGCGATCGACCGCGAAAGCTTCGCGTTCAACGAAACGGTGCTCAACGGCACCCCCGAACAGTCCGAACGGTGGAAGCGCGCGGTCGGCTTCACCTCCTCGGCACTGACCGACGACGTCAGCAAGGTCTATGTCGCGCGCTACTTCCCGCCCGCGACCAAGGCGGCGGCGGACGACATGGTCCGCAACATCATCGCCGCGATGAACCGCCGCATCGACACGCTCGACTGGATGGCGCCGGAAACCAAGACGAAGGCGCATGCCAAGCTCGCCGCCTTCGTCCCGCGCATCGGCTATCCCGATCGCTGGCGCGACTATGCCGCGCTGTCGATCCGCGCGGGCGATGCGTTCGGCAACATGCTGCGCGCCAACCAGTGGCAGCACGACTATAACGTCGGGAAGCTGGGCAAGCCGATCTACCGCTGGGAATGGGGCATGGCGCCGATGACGGTGAATGCGCAGGCCAATTTCGGCCTGGTCGCGATCACCTTCCCCGCCGCGATCCTCCAGCCGCCGTTCTTCGATCCGAAGGCCGATCCGGCGGTCAACTACGGCGGCATCGGCGCGGTGATCGGGCATGAGATGAGCCACCATTTCGACGATCAGGGGGCGAAGTTCGACGCGCGCGGCCGGTTGACGCAATGGTGGACCGACGCCGACGTCGCGCGGTTCAAGGCGCTCAGCCAGAAACTGGTCGCGCAGTACGACGCCTATCAGCCGCTGCCCGGCCTGCATGTGAAGGGGCAGCTGACGCTTGGCGAGAATTCGGCCGACCTCGCCGGGCTGGCTGCCGCGCACGACGCCTATCTCGCCTCGCTGAAGGGGGCCAAGCCCCCGGTGATCGACGGCGTTACCGCCGACCAGCGTTTCTACCTCGGCTGGGCGCAGGTGTGGCGGCGCAACTATCGCGAGGCGAACCTGCGCCAGCGGCTGCTGACCGATCCGCACGCGCCGTCCGAACAGCGCACCTGGATCGTGCGCAACATGGATGCCTGGTACGACGCCTATCGCCCGGCGCCGACCGACCGCCTGTACCTGGCCCCCGACGCGCGCGTGCGGATCTGGTAAGGCGATGCCGCTGGGGGTGATCGACGGACGCGGGGCGCAGCGGCGCCGCTGGCGCATCGGGCTGGCGCTGGCGGCGCTGGCCGGCCTCGCGGCGGCGGGGCTGGTGTTGTGGCTGGTCCATGACGCGACGATCGCGGCAGGATTCTTCGGCGCGGCGATCGTGCTGGCAGGCGTCGCGCTGGCGATCGCGATGCTGCGGCGTGTCGATACCCCTGCGACTGCGGTCGAGCATGACTGGGAACTGATCCGCGCGCTGGTCGAATCGAGCGACGACGGCATCGCCGTCACCGATCGGTCCGGGCGGCTGGTGTGCGCGAACGACTGCTACGAAAACCTGTTCGCCGGCTTTCCCACGCCGCCCTCGCTGCCGCTGGCGGGCGACGGCGCGGGGCAGCTGGCGGTCGCGGGCCGCGCGGCGTGGCGCGACGGTCGCGCATCGGCGGCGCTGCGCGGCGCGGTCGGCGCGATCGACGCGACGATCACCCGCGCGGGGCAGGAACAGGATATCCTGGTCTGGCGCTTCGCGCATGGCCCGGCGCCGTCGGGGCAGCCGGCGCGCTTCGCCGAGTCGATCGACGGCACGCTGGGCGCGCAGCTTGGCGCCTCCGGGGTGATGGCCGCGCTGGTCACCGCGCACGGCCATGTCCTTGCCGCCAACGCGGTGCTGCGCACCCGCGCCACCGGCACCCCCGACGGCGTGCTGACCGGCGAGGATCTCGCGCGCTTCCTGGCAGAGGACCAGGGCGGCACCGTCCGCTTCATCTCCGAAGGGGAGGGCGCCAACCCGCTGCGGCTGCTGCAGATCCCGCTGTCCGACGATGAGGAAGCGCCGATCCTGATCGCGATGGTCGACGTCGACACCGGCGTCGCCGGCAGCGCGGAGGATGTCGAGGCGCTGCTGATGCTGATGCCGTTCGGCATCGCGCTGGTCGATCGCGACGGCCGCTTCGTGCAGATGAACCAGGCGTTCGCGCGCGCCGCCGGAGTCGAGCCGGGCCAGCTGCCGGTCTATCCCGGCGATCTGGTGGTGCGCGAGGACAAGAGCGCGGTCGCCGATGCGGTGCGCCGCTTCGCCAGCGGGGCGGCGCGCTCCACCGACCTCGCCGTGCGGCTCAAGGATCACCCGGACGAACCGGTGGCGCTGTCGATCGCCGCCGCGCGCGGTCTGGGCGAGGCGGCGGTGCTGCTCAGCCTCAAGGACAATAACGAGGAAAACCGCCTCAAGCGCGAGGTGGCGCAGGCCACCAAGATGCAGGCGGTCGGTCAGCTGGCCGGCGGCGTGGCGCATGATTTCAACAATATCCTGACCGCGATCATCGGCCATTGCGACCTGATGCTGATGCGCCATTCCCCCGGCGACAGCGATTACGACGACATCCAGCAGATCCGCGCCAATTCCAACCGCGCCGCCAGCCTGACGCGTCAGCTGCTCGCCTTCTCGCGCCAGCAGACGTTGCGTCCGCAGGTGCTGCAACTGCCCGACGTCGTGTCGGAAGTGTCGAACCTGTTGCGCCGGCTGATGGGCGAAACGGTGGTGCTGGAGGTCAAGCACGGACGGGATCTGGGGCCGGTGCGCGCCGATCCGGGGCAGCTGGAACAGGTGGTCGTCAACCTTGCCGTCAACGCGCGCGACGCGATGCTGGCGAAGGGCAATGGCGGCAAGCTGACGATCCAGACCCGCTCCGTCCCGATCGCGGAGGTGCGCCGCCGCGGCAGCGATATCGTGCCGATCGGCGATTACACCGCGCTGGAAATCTCCGACACCGGCACCGGCATCCCGCCGGAGGTGCTGCCCAAGATCTTCGAGCCGTTCTTCACGACGAAGGAAGTCGGCAAGGGCACCGGCCTGGGCCTGTCGACCGTCTACGGCATCGTCAAGCAGTCGGGCGGCTACATCTTCGCCGATTCCAAGCCGGGGCAGGGCGCCACCTTCACCATCTACCTGCCGGTCCATGCGGCAAGCGGGCAGGAGCCGGCGACGCTGCTGACGGTGCCGACCCCCTCCGCGCGGCAACGGTCGAGCGATCTGTGGGGGACCGGCACGATCCTGCTGGTGGAGGATGAGGACATGGTCCGTGCCGTCGCCGAACGCGCGCTCGCGCGGCAGGGCTATACCGTGCTGGCGGCGGAGAATGGCGAGGCGGCGCTGGAGCTGCTCGCCGGGGTCGATCGCCCGACGCTGGTGATCTCGGACGTGATGATGCCGGTGATGGACGGCCCGACGCTCGCGCAGGCGCTGCGCCAGTTGCATCCCGGCATCCCGATCCTGTTCATGTCGGGCTATGCCGAGGAACAGCTGCGCCGCTCGATCGACCTCGACAACGTGTCGTTCCTGCCCAAGCCCTTCTCGGTCCAGCAGCTGGCGGAGGCGACCCGCGACGTCCTGCTGGCGCAACAGGGGACGCCTGCGGCATCGTGAAGCCATTGCGCGCGCGCCGCATCACGCTATGGCGGGATATATGACGATGCGCGTTTTGCTGGTCGAGGACGAACCCCTCATCGCGATGATGCTGGAGGATTTCCTGGAAGCCCTGGACAAGGGGCATGCCGGAACCGCCGATTGCGTCGCCGCCGCGCTGCCGATGGTGGCTGCCGGCGGTATCGACGCGGCGATCCTCGACGTGAACCTGCGCAGCGGGGAGAAGAGCTTCCCGATCGCCGACGCGCTCGCCGCACGCGGCATCCCGTTCGTCTTCGCGACCGGCGGCGGCGGGGAGGAAATCGCCCCCGAACACCGCGACCGCCCGCGCCTGTCGAAACCGTTCACGATGGACGGCGTCGACCAGGCGCTCGCCCAGCTTGGCTGAGGCGTGATCGCAGCGGGTACCCGGTTCGTCATGCCGGACCTGTTGCGGCATTGGTCGCACCGGTCATCATCCCAGCGAAGGCTGGGATCTCCCGGCGATAGCACGTCGCGACAACCGCTGAAGGCCCCGGCCTTCGCTGGGGCGACGTCTCGGGTCGGCTGGATGATGCGCCAACCCTCACGCTGATCCGGGACATAGGAGCGGGACGGGGCGCGGCGGAAGAGGTCACCCCCTCCCGCGCGCGCCCACGAACCGCCTACTGACCCTCGGTCGCCGTCCCCGCGTCCAGCCCCTTCACGAACTGCGCGCCATGCTTCACCTGCGCGGTGGACGCGGCCAGCGCGCCGCCGACCGGCTCGGCCCGTCCGCCCAGGCACGGCGCCAGGAAGTTTTCCGCCACCGCGTTGAACGCGATATTGTTCACCGGCCGGGCAAAGCCATGGCCCTCGTCGGGGAACACCACATAGGTGACCGGGATGTTCTTGGCCGCCATCGCCGCGACGATCTGGTCGCTTTCGGCGACGTTGACGCGCGGGTCGTTGGCGCCCTGGCCGATCAGCAGCGGCTTCTTGATGCGGTCCACGAACGTCAGCGGGCTGCGCTCCTTCAGCAGCGCGCGCCCCGCCTCGGTGGTCGGATCGCCCATCCGCTTGTAGAATTGCTGCTTGCCCGCTTCCCAGTACGGCGGGATCGTCTTGAGCAGGGTGAACAGGTTCGACGGCCCGACGATATCGACGCCGCACGCGAACGCATCGGGGGTGAACGTCAGCCCGGCGAGCGTGGCATAGCCGCCGTAGGAGCCGCCCATGATCGCCACCTTGTCCTTGGCGGTGACGCCCTGCTTCACCGCCCAGTCGACCGCGTCGATCAGGTCGTCGTGCATCTTGCGGCCCCATTGCAGGTCGCCGGCGGACACGAAATTCTTCCCGAACCCGGTCGATCCGCGATAATTGACCGACAGCACCGCATAGCCGCGGTTCGCCAGCCACTGGTGATAGCCGTTATAGCCGTATCCGTCGCGCGCCCACGGCCCGCCATGGACGAACAGCACCATCGGCACCGGCCCGGTCGCGCCCTTCGGCTTCGTCAGGTACGACACCAATGTCAGCCCGTCGCGCGCCTTGATCTCCACCGGCTCCATCGCGACCAGCGGTGCGCCGACCAGTTCCGGGCGGGTCACGTACAGCTGCGTCAGCGCCTTGGCTTTGCGATCGTAGACATAGGTGGCGACCGGCGCATCGACCGGGTCGAACGTCACCAGCCACTTGTCGTCGGCATCGGTGCGGCTGCCGATCGAAAACTCGCCTTTGTTCTGCGCCTTCAGGAACGCCAGGTCCGCCTTCACCGCATCGCCCACCGGGACATATTCGTTGGTCAGGTAATCGACCGAATAGGCCTCGAGCTGACCGGTCACGGGGTTGAACAGCCCGCCGTCGACATCCGCCTTAGCGCTCTGCCCGACGATCGCGGTCCTCCCGCTTGCCACGTCCTGCGCGATCAGCGCGGCAGTGTCGCGCCCGCGCGAATCGGTCCAGTACAGGGTCTTTCCGTCGGTGGTGAAACCCAGCGGGGCGGTGGTCAGCGAATCCTCCAGCCCGACCTGCGCGACCGGCGTCGTCTCCACCGTCGTGCCGGTGACGCGGAAATAGTCGCTGCCGCCATCGGGTCGCGCCTTGCTGGCCAGCCGCAGCTTCAGCTGATCGTCGGCGACGAACCCGGCATAGCCGTCGTTCTGCATCACCTTGGTCAACTGCCCGGTGTTGAGGTTCAGGTCATAGACGTCGTGCCAGCGCGGGTCGCGGTTGTTGACCCCGATCAGGATGCGGTCCTTGATCGTCTGGCTGGCGCCGATCACCATCACGCGGGTCTTTTCGAACGGGGTCAGCGTCTTCTGCGCGCCCGTGGCGATATCGACGCCGTACAGCAGGAAATTTTCGTCTCCGCCCTTGTCGTTGACGTACAGGATCGAGCGCGAGTCCGGCGCCCAGAAGCTCTGCCGGATCGGGCGCCCCTTCTCGGCGGTCAGCGGGCGGGCCTGGTCGGGCTTGTCGGATGGCGCGACCCAGATGTTGAGCACCCCGTCACGCGGCGCGATGAAGGTGATCCACTTGCCGTCGGGGGACAGCTTGCCCCCGGTCCGCGTCGGGTTGCCGAACAGCTTGGCGCGCTCGATCAGCGGCACCGCGCCCGGTTTGTTCGCCATCGCCGCCATCACCGGCTGGATCGCGAGCAGCGCCGCACCGGCGGCCAGAATCGCTTTCATCATGCTTGAATCCTCCCTGCTGTATTAGCCGAGCATGGCACGCGGTGCCGTCATGCGGCAACGCTAATATCCTTGCGTTTGACCCGCCTTCCGCGACATAGGCGTGCGCGTTATGACCCACATGTTCGACAAATCCCGCCTGCCCAGCCGCCACGTCTCGGTCGGGCCGGAGCGCGCGCCGCACCGCAGCTATTACTACGCCATGGGCCTGTCGGAGGAGGAGATCGCGCGCCCGTTCGTCGCGCTTGCCTCCGCGGGCAACGACAGCGCGCCGTGCAACACCACGCTCGATGCGCAGGCCGATGCCGCCCGCCGCGGGGTGGAGCAGGGCGGGGGGATGCCGCGCCGCTTCAACACCATCACCGTGACCGACGGGATCGCGATGGGCCACCAGGGGATGAAATCCTCGCTGGTCAGCCGCGAGGTGATCGCCGATTCGGTCGAACTGTCGGTGCGCGGCCATTGCTATGACGCGCTGGTCGGGTTCGCGGGGTGCGACAAGTCGCTGCCGGGGATGATGATGGCGATGCTGCGCCTCAACGTGCCCTCGATCTTCGTCTACGGCGGATCGATCCTGCCCGGCCGGTTCGAGGATCGCGACGTCACCGTCGTGGATGTGTTCGAGGTGGTCGGCCGCTATGCCGCGGGCACCTGCCCGATCAGCGAGGTGCATGCGCTCGAAAAGGTCGCCTGCCCCGGTCACGGCGCGTGCGGCGGGCAATATACCGCCAATACCATGGCCTGCGTCGGTGAGGCGATCGGCCTGTCGCTGCCCAACAGCAACATGGTCCCCGCGCCCTACACCACGCGCGAACAGATCGCGGTCGCGGCGGGCGCGCAGGTGATGGAACTGCTGGCGAAGAACATCCGCCCGCGCGACATCTGCACCCGCGATGCGTTCGAGAATGCGGCGCGCATCGTCGCTGCCACCGGCGGATCGACCAACGGCGCGCTCCACCTGCCCGCGATGGCGCATGAGGCGGGGATCGCGTTCGACCTGTTCGACGTCGCGGAAATCTTCAAGTCGACGCCGTACATCGCCGATCTGAAGCCGGGCGGGAAATATGTCGCCAAGGACATGTACGAGGCCGGCGGCGTCTACATGCTGATGAAGACATTGCTGTCCGAAGGGCTGCTGCAGGGCGACTGCATGACCGTCACCGGCAGGACGCTGGGCGAGAATATCGATCAGGTGACGTGGAACCCCGATCAGAAGGTGATCTACGACGCGAAGGCGCCGATCACCCCGACCGGAGGCGTCGTCGGCCTGCGCGGCACGCTCGCCCCCGATGGCGCGATCGTGAAGATCGCGGGGATGCACCGGCTCCAGTTCGAGGGCCCGGCGCGCTGCTTCGATTGCGAGGAGGATGCCTTCGCCGCCGTGGAGGCGCGCGCGATCCGCGAGGGCGAGGTCGTGGTGATCCGCTACGAAGGGCCAAAGGGCGGGCCGGGGATGCGCGAGATGCTGTCCACCACCGCCGCGCTCTACGGGCTGGGGCTGGGGGAAAAGGTCGCGCTCATCACCGATGGGCGCTTCTCGGGTGCGACGCGCGGCTTCTGCATCGGCCATGTCGGGCCGGAGGCGGCGGACGGCGGCCCGATCGCGCTGGTCGAGGACGGCGACACGATCCGCATCGATGCGGAAGCGGGGACGATCGACCTGATGGTCGACGACGCCGCGCTTGCCGATCGCCGCGCGCGCTGGACCGCGCGACAGAATGACTATGGCGCCGGCGCATTGTGGCGCTATGCGCAGAATGTCGGCCCTGCCTATAAGGGGGCGGTCACCCACCCCGGCGCGGCAGCGGAGCGGCATGTTTACGCGGATATCTGATCGGTCCATCCTCCCCGTCGTGCTGACGGCGCTGGCGCTGCTGGTGTCGTGCAAGGAACGCACCACCGACACGTCGGTACTGGCGAAGGTGGAGGCCGATCAGACCAGCGCCGCCGCCGACGAAGGACGCATCAACTGCGCGCTCGCCGGGGCGGACACGTTCCAGCGCGCGTGCCGCGTCGATCGCGGCACCGACACCGCCGGGCGGCTGGTGCTGACGGTCCATCACCCGGACGGCGGCTTCCGCCGGTTGCTGGTGACGCGCGATGGCCGTGGCGTCACCGCGGCGGATGGCGCGCAGCCGGCGAAGGTCGGGATCGTCGACGCGGGTGAGATAGAGGTCGCGGTCGGCAGCGATATCTATCGCCTTCCCGCCACGGTGAAGCCCACCGGGACGCCTTCCCCCGCGGCGGCGCCGTCGCCCACGCCATCGGAAACGGCCCGACCGCAATGATCCCCCTTTCCGGTCTGCCGGTGCTGACCGCGGCGCAGATGCGTGCCGCGGAAGACAGCGCGATCGCCGCGGGCACCGGTGTCGGTACGCTGATGCAGCGCGCCGGCCAGGGTGTCGCCGACGCCGTGCTGCGGCTCGCCGGCCCGCATGAGATCCTGATCCTGTGCGGCCCCGGCAACAACGGCGGGGACGGCTATGTCGCCGCCGCGCGCCTGCTCGCCGCCGGGCGCAAGGTCCGCATCGCCGCCGCCGGCGATCCGCGCGGGGATGCCGCACGGGTGGCGCGCGCAGGGTGGGGCGGGGTGGTCGAACCGCTCGCCACCGCGCGCGGCGCGCCGGTGGTGGTCGACGCGCTGTTCGGCACCGGCCTGTCGCGCCCGCTTGACCCCGCCGATGCCGCCGCGCTCGCGCGGCTGACGACGCCGGCGACGCTGTCGATCGCGGTCGACCTGCCCAGCGGCATCACCACCGATACCGGCGCGTTGCTCGGCGACGTGCCCGCGTTCGACGTCACGCTCGCGCTCGGCGCGGTGAAGCCCGCGCATCTGCTCCAGCCCGGCGCCAGCCGCTGCGGCGCGGTGCGCCTCATACCGATCGGCGTGGAAAGCGCCCCCGCCGCGCACGTCCTGGCCGCCCCGGCACTCGCCGCGCCCGCGCCCGACAGCCACAAGTTCACGCGCGGCATGGTCGCGGTGGTGAAGGGGCGGATGGCCGGCGCCTCGCATCTGGCGGCGACCGCCGCGATGCATGCCGGCGCTGGCTATGTCGCGCTGCTCGGCCCCACCATCCCCGGCGCGCCGCACGCCCTGGTCCGCCGCCGCCTCGACGATGCGACGCTTGGTGACCCGCGCATCGGCGCGCTTGTCGTCGGTCCCGGCCTTGGCCGCGATGACGAGGCGCAGGCGCTGCTCGACCGCGCGCTGGCGGCCGCGCATCCGCTGGTGATCGACGGCGACGCGCTCCATCTGGTCACGCCGCAGCGGCTCGCCGCCCGCACCGCGCCGATGATCCTGACCCCGCACGCCGGCGAGTTCGCGGCGCTGTTTGGCGCCCCCGCCGGATCGAAGCTCGACGCCGCGCGTGCCGCCGCGCGGGCGAGCGGCGTGGTGGTGGTCTTCAAGGGGGCCGACACCGTCATCGCCGCCCCCGACGGTCGCGCCACGCTCGCTCCCGCGGCCAGCGCCTGGCTGTCGACCGCGGGCACCGGCGACGTGCTGGCCGGGGCGATCGCGGCGATGCTGGCGGGCGGGCGCGACCCCTTCGCCGCCGCCGGCGCGGGCGTCTGGCTCCATGCCGAGGCCGCGCGCCGCGCCGGCCCGGCGTTCATCGCGGACGATCTTGCCGCACGATTGGCAGGGATATTGGCATGACCACGATCGTCCGCGTCGCCGCGCGCGGTGACGGCGTCACCGACGACGGCCGCCACATCCCCTTCGCCGCGCCCGGCGATACGATCGCGGCGGACGGTACCGTCCAGCCCGGCCCGCATCACCATGCGCCGCCGTGCCGCCACTTCCCGGCGTGCGGCGGCTGCCGGCTCCAGCATCTCGACGACCAAAGCTGGTCCGGTTTCATCGTCGAACGGGTCGCCTCCGCGCTCGCCGCGCAGGGGCTGTCCGCGCCGATCCGCGCGCCGCAGCTGTCGCCGCCGCGCACCCGCCGCCGAGCGACGCTCCATTTCGATCCCGCCGGCCGGCTCGGCTTCGCGCAGGAAAAGAGCCACCAGCTGGTCGACGTGCAGGAATGCCACGTCCTCGCGCCCGAACTGTTCGCGCTGGTCAAGCCGCTCAAGCGCCTGCTCCCCTCGTTCAAGCCGAAACGCCGCCTCGACGTCCATCTGGCGCTCGCCGATCAGGGCGTGGACCTCATCGTCACCGGGATCGCGCCGGAGGGGCTGGCCCATGCCGATGCGATCTCCGCCTTCGCGCAGGAGCATCGCCTCGCGCGATTCGCGTTCGACGACGGCATGGGGCCGGAAACCCGCTGGGAACCCGATGCGGTGACGGTCACGCTGGGCGGCGTGGCGGTTCCGCTACCCCCCGCCGCGTTCCTTCAGGCGACGCGCGAGGGGGAGGCCGCGCTGGTCGCCGCGGTGCGCGAGGCGATCGGCGATGCCGGCACCGTCGCTGACCTGTTCGCCGGCCTCGGCACCTTCGCGCTCGCGCTGCCCGGCCGCGTCTATGCAGCGGAGGGCGCGCGCGACGCGATCGCCGCGCTGAAGGCCGCCGCGGCCCGCACGCAGCGGCTGGTCTTCACCGAACATCGCGACCTATTCCGCCGCCCGTTGACCACGGCCGAGCTGAACCGGTTCGGCGCGATCGTCCTGGATCCGCCGCGCGCCGGCGCGCGCGAACAGGCGGTGCAGCTGGCCGCCTCCAGCGTGCAGGCCATCGCCTATGTCTCCTGCAATCCCAGCAGCTTCGCACGCGATACGAAGACATTGTGCGAGGGCGGCTGGCGGCTCGACTGGGTGCAGCCGGTCGGCCAGTTCCGCTGGTCGACGCATGTCGAACTGGCCGCGCGCTTCAGTAGATAGCTTCCCCGAAGCGCCGCGCGCTTCAATAAACAGCCTCGACAAAGAACAGCCCGTCGGGCGGCGCGTTCAGCCCCAGCCGCTGGCGATCCGCCGCCGCCAGCGCATCGGCCAGGTCGTCGCACGTCCACCGCCCCATGCCCACCATCGCCAGGCACCCGACCATCGAGCGGACCTGATGGTGCAGGAACGATCGCGCTGCCGCGCGCACCGTTACCCGGTCGCCGTCGCGCGCCACGTCCAGCCGCGACAGCGTCTTGACCGGGCTGGCCGACTGGCAATGCGCCGAGCGGAAGGTGGTGAAGTCATGCCGCCCGACCAGCAGCTGCGCGGCCTCATGCATCGCTCCGGCGTCCAGCGGCTGCGGCACCTGCCACGCCAACCCCTTTTCGACCGTCAACGGCGCGCGCCGGTTGGCGATGCGATATTCATAGGCGCGGCCCAGGCACGAAAAACGCGCATGCCAGTCGTCGGGGACCGTTTCGCACGCCAGCACCGCGACCGGCGCCGGCCGCAACCGCGCGTTCAGCGCTTCCATCAACCGGAACGGCTCGATCGGCTTGGCGATCTCGACATGCGCGCGCATCCCCAGCGCATGGACCCCCGCGTCCGTGCGCCCGGCGGCATGGCACGTCACCGTCTCGCCGGTGATCGTCGCGGCGGCGTCCTCGATCGCCTGCTGCACACTCGGCCCGTGCGCCTGCCGCTGCCAGCCCATGAACGGGCGGCCGTCATACTCCACCGTCAGCGCGAAGCGGGTCAAAGGCGCGTTCCCGCCGCGACCGGGAAGCCGCGCAGCAAGTCCTCCACCCCCATCTCGCCACGCCCCGCGCGCTTGACCCGGAAGGGACGGATCGCGTCCTCGCCGCACGCGATCAGCAACCGGTCGTCCAGCACCTCACCCGGCGCGCCGCGCCCGTCCTCGATGTCGGCGCGCAGCACCTTGATCCGCTCCCCGCCATGTTCGAGGAACGCGCCCGGCGCGGGGTTCAGCGCATCGATCAGCCGGTCGACCTCGATCGCTGGGCGCGCGAAGTCGATCCGGGCCTCCTCCTTGGCGATCTTCGCGGCATAGGTGACGCCCTCCTCGGGCTGCGGCACCGGCGGAAAGGCATCCGGGTCCGCCAGCACCCGGACCATCAGCGCGGCGCCCATCGCCGCCAGCTCCTCGGTCAGCTCGCCGGTCGTCTTGCCCGCGCACCGCGTGCGCCCCTCCAGCCGCACCGGCCCGGTATCCAGCCCGCGCTCCATCTGCATGATTCCCACGCCCGTCTCGGCATCGCCCGCCATGATCGCGCGCTGGATCGGCGCCGCCCCGCGCCAGCGCGGCAGCAACGATCCGTGGACGTTCAGGCACCCCAGGCGCGGCGCATCGAGCACCGCCTGCGGCAGGATCAGGCCGTAGGCCGCCACCACCGCGACATCCGCGCCCAGTGCCGCGAACGCTTCAACCGCGCCGTCCTCGCGGAACGACACCGGGCTACGCACCGGGATACCGTGCGCTTCGGCCCGCCGCTGCACCGGCGAGGGCACCAGCTCGCGCCCGCGCCGCCCGCCCGGCCGCGGCGGCTGGCTGTACGCCGCCACGACGTCATGCCCCGCTGCGACCAGCGCATCCAGCGTCGGCACCGCGAACTCGGGCGTCCCCATGAAGATGATCCGCATGGCCCGCTCTCGACACGCTGGCGGCGCGTCGCGCAACCCCCTATCTGTTCCGGCATGGCATCTCAGGAGATCGACGCGCTCACCAGCGCGCTGGCGCGGCTTCCCGGCTTCGGCCCGCGCTCGGCGCGGCGCGCGGTGCTGCATCTGGTCAAGAAGCGCGAGGGCGCGCTCGTCCCCTTGCGCGCCGCGCTGGTCGCGGTGGAGGAACGGCTGGCGACCTGTTCGATCTGCGGCAATGTCGACACCACCGATCCGTGCGGCATCTGCGCCGATCCGCGCCGCGACGATCGCGCATTGTGCGTGGTGGAGGATGTCAGCGACCTGTGGGCGCTCGATCGGTCGCGGCTGTTCCCCGGCCGCTACCACGTGCTGGGCGGGCGGCTGTCCGCGCTGGAGGGCGTCCGGCCGGAGGATCTGGCGATCGACAGCCTGCTCGCACGTGTCGCGGGCGGCGGGGTGGACGAAGTGGTGCTGGCGATGAACGCCACGCTGGAGGGGCAGACGACCGCGCATTACCTCGCCGAGCGGCTGGAGAAATTCCCCATCCGCCTCACCCAGCTGGCGCACGGCCTGCCGGTCGGCGGCGAACTCGACTATCTCGACGAAGGCACGCTGGCGCAGGCGCTGCGCGCCCGCCGCCCGGTGGCGTGATCCGCGCCGTCCGTATCCGCGTCCCTTCACTTCCGTTCGCTCTGAGGAGCCGTTGAGCCTGCCGGAACCGCGTCTTGAAGGGGGCTTGGGACAAAAGCCTTCGCCACGCACCGGATGAACGATGGCGTGGTAGCCCCCTCGCTTGACGCTGTCGGGCCGCGCCCCTAGCTGGCGCGCATGGCCATTCTTCCGATCGTCGAAGTCCCCGATGCGCGCCTGCGCGAAACCTGCGCCCCCGTCGCGGAGGTGACCGACGAGGTGCGCGGCATCGTCGCCGACATGTTCGACACGATGTACGCCGCGCGTGGCATCGGCCTCGCCGCGATCCAGGTCGGCATCATGAAGCGCATCGTCGTCATCGACCTGCAGGACGGCATCGAGGAAGGCGAGGAAGCCGCGCCCGAGGCGGCGCGCGATCCTCACGCCTATATCAACCCGGAAATCACCTGGGTCAGCGAGGAATTGTCGACCTACAACGAGGGCTGCCTGTCGATCCCGGAGCAATATGCCGAGGTGACGCGCCCCGCGCGCTGCCGTGTGACGTGGCTCGACACCGACGGCGCCCGGCAGGAGGCCGAGTATGACGGCCTGATGGCGACGTGCATGCAGCATGAGATCGATCATCTCAACGGCGTGCTGTTCATCGACCATATCTCGCGGCTGAAGCGGAGCATGTTGATGAAGAAGCTCGACAAGCTGCGCCGCGGCTGACCCCGCCGAAGCGGAAAGTCCCACCGTCATGCCGGACCTGTTCCGGCATCCACCGCGCCGCATACACGACGCCCTCGGTCCAGCGGGACAGTTGCACCTGTAAGCAGGCGCTCCGGGACGACGAAGCATCCGCTTGAATGGCGCACCCGCCCCGGCCGATTAGCGGTTGCCGCCACGCCGTCGTTCGATCTATGTTCCGCGCATGGTCGAATATCTCCTCATCGCGCTCGTCGCCGTCGCACTGGGCCTTCTCATCGGCTGGCTAGCGGGCAAGCGGGAGGTCGCGGCGCTGCGCACCGACCGCGATGCGCAGGCCGAGCAGTTTCGCCGCGCGATCACCGATCTGGCCGCCGCGGAGGAGCGCGCGAAAGCAGCCGAGACGCTCCGGGAAGAGCTGACGCAGGCGCGTGACGAGCGCGAGGCCGCGCGCCTCGACGTCTCGCGCCTGACCGCCGAGGGTCGCGCCGCCGAGCAGCGCATCGCCGACCTGAAGGTCGCCGCGGACGAGATGACGCTGCGCTTCAAGGAAGTGGCGCAGACCGCGCTGACCGACGCGCAAAAGGCGTTCCTGGAGCGTGCCGAGGCGCGGCTGCGCCAGTCGGAGGAACAGGCCGGGCAGGGGCTGAAGGCGCTGCTGCAACCCGTCAACGACCGGCTGCTGCGCTATGAGGAAGGCGTGGCAAAGATCGAGGCGGAGCGCCGCGATGCCTTCGGCCAGTTGCATGGGCAGATCGAGGCGATGCGCGCCGGGCAGGAGCGCGTCTCGGGCGAGGCGGCCAAGCTGGTTAACGCGCTGCGCAACGCGCCCAAGGCGCGGGGCCGGTGGGGCGAGCAGCAATTGCGCAACGTCCTCGAAAGCTGCGGCCTTGCCGAGCACACCGATTTCCAGATGGAGGTCAGCGTCGCGGCCGAGGACGGGCAGGGCCGGCTGCGTCCGGACGCGATCGTCCGCGTGCCCGGCGGCAAGTCGCTCATCATCGACGCCAAGGTATCGCTCAACGCTTACCAGGATGCGTTCGGCGCGGTGGATGAGGGCGAGCGCCAGCTGGGCCTCGCCGCGCACGCCGCCTCGATGCGCGCGCATGTCAACGCGCTGGGAGCCAAGGCCTATTGGACGCAGTTCGCCGATGCGCCCGAATATGTGGTGATGTTCGTGCCGGGCGAACATTTCCTGTCCGCCGCGCTCGAACATGATCCGACATTGTGGGACTTCGCCTTCGACCGCCGCGTGCTACTGGCCACGCCGACCAACCTGATCGCGATCGCGCGCACCGTCTCGGCGGTGTGGCGACAGGAAAAACTGGCCGCGCAGGCGCAGGAGATCGCCGCGCTCGGCAAGGAACTCTACGCGCGCCTCGCGGTGATGGGCGGGCATGTGTCGAAACTCGGCAAGAACCTTGATACCGCGATGGGCGCCTATAACGCCTTCGTGGGCAGCCTCGAAAGCCAGGTGCTGACCAGCGCGAAACGGTTCGAGACGCTTAACGTCGACACCGGCAACCGCTCGATCGAGGCGCTCCCGGTCGGCGAACAGATCGCCCGCCCGCTCACCAAGCTGGCAGCGCTGGACGATGCGGCGGAATAGCGATGGCGCTAGGGCCGATCGACATTCGCCTCCGTTCGCCCTGAGGAGCCGTTGAGCTTGTCGAAACGGCGTCTCGAAGGGATGCCCAGATCGGATCGTCTCCCGGACGATCCTGAATCTATCGGTGGCATGTTTCCCAGCATGCGCTTCGAGACGAGGCTTCGACTTCGCTCAGCCTCTCCTCAGCATGAACGGATCGTGGGCCTGAGGGTCGATCCGACCTAGGGCCGGTGCCCGCCACATCCCTCCAGCCGCCGGCCGCGCCAGACGA
Organism: Sphingomonas ginsenosidimutans; assembly: GCF_002374835.1. Lineage (GTDB taxonomy): Bacteria > Pseudomonadota > Alphaproteobacteria > Sphingomonadales > Sphingomonadaceae > Sphingomonas > Sphingomonas ginsenosidimutans. Next base: position 226,295 of record NZ_NWVD01000004.1, on the reverse strand, counting down.
TCGTGACACGGTCGGGATAGACGCGATCGCTCATTCCGTCGCTACATGCAGTCCGCTCGGTCGTGATCGTCAGCGCCCGGGACCGCCAGCGCCAGCCGCGCGGCCGGCGTTCGGGGTGATCGACCGCCACCACCACGTCGCGCCGCCCCGGCTCGCCGATCCGCGCGCGGCGACCGGTGATCGCGACGTTCCAGAACGGCTCGGTTCCCAGCGCGCGGTAGATGGCGGGCGGGGTCGCCGCGGCGATTGCCAGCGCGGCGATCATCCGCGGCCGTGCCGCGCCAGCACCTCATAGGCCATCACCGCGGTCGCCACCGCCGCGTTCAGGCTGTCGGCCTTGCCGCACATCGGCAGCTTGACCAGCAGGTCGCACGCCGCCTCGTAATCCTCGGGCAGACCCTGCGCCTCGTTGCCGGTCAGCAGGAAGGTGGGGGCGGCATAGGGCGCATCGCGATAGCCTTCCTCGGTCTGGAGGCTCAGTCCCACCAACTGCCCCGGACCCTGGCGCAGCCACGCGATGAATTCCGTCCACGGCGTTCGCACGATCGGCACCGTGAACAGCGCCCCCATGCTGGCGCGCACGGCCTCGGTGGAAAACGGGTCGACGCATTCGTCCACCAGGATCAGCGCGCCCGCGCCCACCGCATCGCCGGTGCGCAGGATCGTGCCCAGATTGCCCGGATCGCGCAGCCGCTCGGCCACCAGCCAGATCGGCGCGGCGGCGCGGTCCAGCGCGTCGAGCGTCGTCTCGAACATGTCGAACACGCCGACCACCGCCTGCGGATTGTCCTTGCCCGACAATTTGGACAGGATGTCGGGCGTGGTCTCGATCGCCTCGCCATAGTCCGCCTCGACCGCGTCGATCAGCGCGCGCACCAGCGGGTGGCCCGCGCTGGCCGCGGCGAAGAACAGGAACCGCGGCACGCGCCCCGTCTCCAGCGCCTCGGTCAGGATGCGCAGCCCCTCGGCGAGGAACAACCCTTCCTCGCGCCGGTGGCGCTTGTCGCGCAGGCCCTGCACGCGCTTGACCAGCGGGTTCGAATAAGCGGTGATGGTTCTGGGCATCAGGCGGCGCACATGGACGGGAAGGGGGATCAATCCTCCCCGAACTTGCCCTCCACCAGCGCGCACATCGCCTGCACCGCATCCTCGGCGGCGTCGCCGTCGGCGCTGATCGTGATATGGTCGCCCTTCGCGGCGCCCAGCATCATCAGCCCCATGATCGACGTGCCGATCACCTCCGAATCGCCCTTGGCGACCTTCACCGACGTCGGCAGGTTCGACGCCAGCGTCACGAACTTGGCGCTGGCGCGCGCGTGCAGACCGCGGCGGTTGGTGACCTCGACGGTGCGCGAGACGGTCACGCCGCCGCCTCGCCCAGCACCTCGGACGCCACCGAGATATATTTGCGCCCCGCCTCGCGCGCGGCGGCCACCGCGGCGACGACGGTCATCGCCTTGCGCGCCGATTCGAGCCGGATCAGCATCGGCAGGTTGATCCCCGCGATCACCTCCACGCGCCCGCGCTCCATCAGCGAGATCGCCAGGTTGGAGGGCGTGCCGCCGAACAGGTCGGTCAGCACGATCACGCCGCGCCCGTCGTCCACCTCCGCGATCGCCCCGGCGATGTCGGCGCGCCGCGCCTCCATATCGTCGTCGGGGCCGATCGCGACGGTACGCACCTGTTTCTGCGGCCCGACGACATGCTCCATCGCCGTCACGAATTCATCCGCGAGCCGGCCATGGGTGACGAGTACCAGGCCGATCATGGGGCCGATCATTGTTTTCGACATTCCGTTCATAGACCCTGCGGCCGTCCCTCAGGCGTATCCTGCGGCGCGGCGCCCAGATCGCGATGCCGGATGGTGGGCGAAAAACCGCCGTCGCGCAACCGCCCAGCCACGCGCTCGGCGACATGGACCGAGCGATGCTTGCCCCCCGTGCACCCGAAGGCGACGGTGACATAGGGTTTTCCCTCCGCATGGTAGCGCGGCAGCAGGAGCAGCAGCAGCTCCTCGATCCGCCCGACCGCCTCGTCATAGGCGGGGTCCGCCGCGATATAGGCGCCGACGCGCGCGTCGCGCCCCGTCAGCGGGCGCAGCGCCGGGTCCCAGTGCGGATTGCGCAGGAACCGCATGTCGAACACCAGGTCGGCGCCGGTCGGCACACCGCGCGAAAAGCCGAACGACTCGACCGTCAGCGTCGTTTCGCCCTGCGCCTCGCGCACGAACGCCTCGCGGATCTGCTGCGCCAGCGCGTTGGGGCGCATCCGCGTCGTGTCGATCAGCCGGTCGGCCGCCGCGCGCAGCGGCGCCAGCAGCGTGCGCTCCTGCGCGATCCCCTCGGCCGCGGGGCGATCGGTGGCCAGCGGGTGGCGCCGCCGCGTCTCGACATAGCGACGCGCCAACTCGCTACCGGAACAGTCGAGGAACAGGATCTCCGCCGAGACGCCGGCACGGGTGCGCAGGTGGTCGACATGGCGGATCACCGCCTCCGGATCGAAATCGCGCGTTCCCGTGCCCAGCCCGACCGCGATCGGCCGCTCCGGCCCGCCGCCGTCGCCGGCCGGGGCGATCACCACGCGCCCCAGCAGCGACAACGGAATGTTGTCGACCGTCTCCCAGCCCAGGTCTTCCAGCGTCTTGAGCACATTGGTCTTGCCCGCGCCCGCCATGCCGGTGACGATCAGTACCTCGGTCATCGCGCCGCCTCCACCGCGCGCGCCAGCGCCCATTCGACCTTGATCGGCGCGCTGGGCCAGCGCGGGTCGATCACCACCTGGGGCAGGGTGACGCCGGCGATCTCGATCATCTGCGGGTCGGGCATCCGTTCGTCCTCATCGCCGAGCGCCACCGCCATGACGACCGGCGCGACGATTCGATAGGGCCAATCGACGATTCCGATCCCGCGCACCTCCATCCGCCCCGCGATCGTCGCGGGGGCGGCGGCGGTCAGCACCCCGTCGCTGGCGGTCAGCACGGTGTAATCGTCGGACACCAGCTCCGCGCCGCGGTCGATCAGGCGCAGCGCCAGGTCGGATTTGCCCGCCCCCGACCGCCCGGTGATGATCACCCCCCATCCGCCGATCGCGACCGTGGTGGCGTGCAGCGTCAGCGTGTCGGTCATTGCGGCACCTCCGGCACCAGCGGCAGGCGAACGACGAAGCGCGCGCCGCTCGACCGGTCCTCGCGCTGTTCCACGGTGATCTCGCCCTGGTGCCCGTCGACGATCGTCCGCGCGATCGCCAGCCCCAGTCCGGAATGTTCGCCGAACCCCTCGCTCGACGGGCGGACCGAGTGGAACCGGCGGAAGATCGCCTCGCGCGCTTCCTCGGGCACGCCCGGCCCCTCGTCCTCGACGCGGATCTCCAGCATCGCCTGGTCGCGCCGCGCGGCGATGCTCACCAGCCCGCCGTCGGGGGAAAAGGAAATGGCATTGTCCAGCAGGTTGGCGAACACGCGTTCCAGCCGCGCGCCCTCGCCCTGCACGATCAGCGGTGCCGGATCGGGCCGGTCGAACCGCAGCCGCACGTCGCGCGCGACCCCGCGGTGCAGCCGGTCGGCGACCATCGCGCCGATCATCGCGGCGATATCCACCGGCTCGAACGTCGCCCGGCTCAATTGCGCATCGAGCCGCGAGGCATCGGAAATGTCGCTGATGAGGCGGTCGAGCCGGTGGACGTCGTCCTTGACGATCGCGAGCAGCTTGGCCTGCAACGCCGGGTTGTGGACCCGTTCCAGCCCGTCGACGGCGGAGCGCAGCGAGGCGAGCGGGTTCTTCAACTCATGCGTCACGTCCGCGGCGAACGCCTCGGTCGCGTCGATCCGCGCGCGCAGCGCCAGGCTCATGTCCGACAGCGCGCGCGCCAGCATCCCGATCTCGTCACGGCGATCGGGCAGTCGCGGCACCACCACCTCGCGCGCCCGGCCCAGCCGCACGCGCACCGCCGCGCGGGCAAGGCGGCGCAGCGGGTTGACGATCGTGCGCGCCAGGAACAGCGACAACGCGATCGAGATGACCGCCGCCACCATCAGCACCACGCTCAGCCGGAACCGCTCCAGCCGCACGCGCTCGGTGACGTCGCGTGCATTGACGCTGCTCATCAGCGCGCGGCCGCCCGGCAGCGGCGCGGCGGCGGTGATGACGGGGGTGCGATCCGGCGCGCGCCAGATGGTGACGGAATAGGGCTTGCCGGCCTGCACCTGCGCCACGTCGTTCCATTCGTGCCCGTTGCGCCGCTCGCGATAGCCGGGGGCCAGCGGCGCGCGCACGATCCGGTCGATCGCGGCATCCAGCCAGCGCGCGCTGCGTTTCGCCAGCCCGTCATGGTCGGGGTCTTCCAGCCGGAAGTTGGCGATCCCCAGCTGGCGACTGTCGGCGATCGTCGCGCCGTCCGCACCGTACAGCCGCAGCCGCGCACCGGTGTCGCGTGCCAGTCGCGCCAGTAGCGGGTCGCGTTCCGCCGGGCCGACCGCGGACAGCGCCTCGGCCATCAGCCGCGCCTCGCGCGCGGCCTGCACGACGCGCCCGTCGAGGATGCGCGTGCGGAAGGAGTCGAGGTAGAAGAACCCCCCGGCCAGCAGCAACAGCGCGAAGATGTTCACCGCCAGGATACGCGGCGTCAGCGACACCCGCCCCGTCAGCGCTACCGCCTGCTCGGCGGCCTCACTCCTCGGAGAAGCGATAGCCGGCGCCATACAGCGTCTCGATCGAATCGAACTGCGGATCGACCTCGCGGAACTTCCGCCGGACGCGCTTGATATGCGAATCGATCGTCCGGTCGTCGACGTAGATGTCGTCCTGGTACGCGGCATCCATCAACTGGTTGCGCGTCTTCACGATGCCGGGGCGCTGCGCCAGCGTTTCCAGGATCAGGAATTCGGTGACGGTCAGCGTCACGGCGTCGCCCGCCCAGGTGACGCGGTGGCGCGCCGGGTCCATCATCAGCCGCCCGCGCTCGATCGGCCCCTGCGCCTCACCCTCCGCGCCGTCGCTGGCGGGGGCGGCCTCGGTGCGGCGCAGGATGGCGCGGATGCGCGCGATCAGCAGCCGTGGGCTGAACGGCTTGGCGATATAATCGTCGGCGCCCATCGCCAGCCCCAGCGCCTCGTCCAGCTCGTCGTCCTTGCTGGTCAGGAAGATCACCGGGATCTGGCTCTTCTCCCGCAGCCGGCGCAGCAGCTCCAGACCGTCCATCTTCGGCATCTTGATGTCGAAGATCGCCAGATCGGCGGGGTTGTCGGTCAGGGCCTTCAGCGCGGTCTCGCCGTCCGAGTAGACGCGCGTCAGGAACCCTTCGGCCTGCAGCTGGATCGATACGGAGGTCAGGATGTTGCGGTCGTCGTCGACCAGCGCGATCGTAGCGGTCATCGTACGGGCCGGAACAGGGGTGCGGGCCGGGGCAGGGTCCGGGTCATGCGTTGCGGCGTAGATCAAAGCGGCGCGCGCCTCAATGCCCGCCCGCGATCGCAGCTGTCCCGGCATGACGCGCCGGCAGCGTGTTTAACATGTTTGACGCGGTCGGCGGGTATCGGTATCCGATCGTCAGGGTTACGGGGCGCGGCCGTCCGGCTGCGCGCCGATGCAGGAAGAGGACGGACCATTGAGCGATCGCATTCCTACCGCCGGACTGGACACGATGGGCATCGAAACCCGCGCGACCGTCCACTGGAACCTTGTCACCGCGCGGCTGGTCGAGCTGGCCGTCGCGCGCGGCGAGGGGAAGCTGTCGGCCGACGGCCCGCTGGTCGTCGAAACCGGTCAGCACACCGGCCGCTCGGCGCAGGACAAGTTCACCGTCCGCGATGCCGAGACCGAGGATAGCGTGTGGTGGGGCAAGTCGAACAAGCCGATGGACCCCGCGCATTTCGCGGCGCTGAAGGCCGATTTCCTCGCCGCGCTGCGTGAAAAGGGCGACCTGTTCGTCCAGGACCTGTTCGGTGGGTCGCAGCCGGGGCACCGCGTTCGCGTGCGCGTCGTCAACGAGCTGGCGTGGCACAATCTGTTCATCCGCACGATGCTGGTCCGGCCGGAGGAGGCCGAACTGAAGGGCTTCGTGCCCGACTATACGATCATCGACCTGCCCAGCTTCCGCGCCGATCCCGCGCGCCACGGCTGCCGCAGCGAAACCGTGATCGCGGTCAACCTGACCGAGAAGCTGATCCTGATCGGCGGCACGAAATATGCCGGCGAGATGAAGAAGTCGGTGTTCGGCATCCTCAACTATCTGCTGCCGACCGCGGGCGTGATGCCGATGCACTGTTCGGCGAACATGGGGGACGACGGGCGCACCGCGGTGTTCTTCGGCCTGTCGGGCACCGGCAAGACGACGCTGTCCGCCGATCCCAAGCGCACGCTGATCGGCGACGACGAACATGGCTGGTCGGACGATGCGGTCTTCAATTTCGAGGGCGGCTGCTATGCCAAGATGATCCGCCTGTCGGCCGATGCCGAGCCGGAGATCTTCGCGACGACAAAGCGCTTCGGCACGGTGCTGGAAAACGTCGTGATGGACGAGGTCACCCGCCAGCTCGACCTCGACGACAACAGCCTCGCGGAAAACAGCCGCGGCGCCTATCCGATCGATTTTATCCCCAATACGTCAGAAAAGAACATGGGGGGCACGCCGAAGAACATCGTCATGCTCACCGCCGACGCCTATGGCATCCTGCCGCCGATCGCGAAGCTGACGCCGGATCAGGCGATGTACCATTTCCTGTCGGGCTATACCGCGCGTGTCGCGGGGACGGAAATCGGCGTGACCGAACCGGACGCGACCTTCTCCACCTGCTTCGGCGCGCCGTTCATGCCGCGCCATCCGTCGGTCTACGGCAATCTGCTGAAGGAGCGGATCGCGCGGGGCGGGGTGGATTGCTGGCTGGTCAACACCGGCTGGACCGGCGGCAAGTACGGCACCGGCCACCGCATGCCGATCAAGGCGACGCGCGCGCTGCTCGACGCCGCGCTCGACGGCAGCCTCAACAATGCCGAATTCCGTACCGATCCCAATTTCGGGTTCAAGGTGCCGGTGTCGGTGCCCGGTGTCGACACCGCGATCCTCGACCCGCGCGAAACCTGGGCGGACAAGGCCGCCTATGACGCGACCGCCGCGAAGCTCGTCGACCTGTTCAACGAGAATTTCGCGCAATTCGCCGACCATGTCGACCAGGGCGTCCGCGAAGCCGCGCCCAGGGCGCCCGCGACCGCGACCTGACCGCGCGCCGGCCCGGTCGCGTCTCCCCGCGACCGGGCCGGAGGATACGGCTCAATCCTCCGCCTCGACCACCACCACGCCGCCGTCCACCGCGACGATCCGCACCGCGCTGCCCGCGGGCAGTTCGGGGCCGCGCGCCGGCCAGCTGCCGTCGTCGATCGTCACGCGCCCCCGGCCATGCTCGATCGCGGTTTCCAGCCGCGCGACGCTGCCGATCATCCGCGCGGTGCGGTCGTTGAGCCGCGCATCGCCGCCGGTCACCGGAAAGTCGCGATACCACCGCCGCCCCACCGCGACCGCCACCGCGCTCCACACCGCGAACGACAGCAATTGCACCGGCAGCGCGACGCCCGGCACCGCCACCAGCAGCGCGGCGGTGATCGCCGCCGCCACCGCCAGGAAGATCAGGAACACGCCCGGCACCACCAGCTCGGCGATCCCCAGCGCCAGCGCGGCGATCAGCCAGCCGGTCGCCATGCCCCCGATATCGTCCAGCATCACGATTGCGGCAGCTCGAACGGCCCGCGCGGCTTCTCCGGCCGGGCCGGCGCGGCCGGCGCCGCATCCGGCTTGAGCGCCTCCTTGGCCAGTTCGCCGATCCCGCCCAACGTCCCGATCAGCTGCGTCGCCTCGACCGGGAACAGGATCGTCTTGGCATTGGGGCTGGTCGCGAACTTGCCGACCGCCTCGACATATTTCTGCGCGATGAAATAGTTGATCGCCTGCGTGCCGCCACGCTCGATCGCCTCGCTCACCACCTGCGTCGCCTTCGCCTCCGCCTCGGCCGCGCGCTCGCGCGCCTCCGCGTCGCGATAGGCGGATTCGCGCCGCCCCTCGGCTTCCAGGATGCGCGCCTGCTTCTGCCCTTCGGCGCGCAGGATCTCGGACGCGCGGCTGCCCTCGGCGTCGAGGATGTTGGCGCGCTTTTCGCGCTCCGCCTTCATCTGCCGCGCCATCGCGTTGACGATATCCTGCGGCGGGCGGATGTCCTTGATCTCGACACGGGTGATCTTCACCCCCCAGGGCGTCGTCGCGTGATCGACGACATTGAGCAGCCGCGCGTTGATCTCGTCGCGCTTCGACAGCGTCTCATCGAGGTCCATCGATCCCATCACGGTGCGCAGGTTGGTCGTCACCAGGTTCAGCAGCGCATTGTACAGGTCGCTGACCTCATAGGCTGCCTTGGGCGCGTCCAGCACCTGAAAGAACACCACCCCGTCGGTGGAGATCATCGCATTGTCCTTGGTGATGATTTCCTGCCCTGGAATGTCGATCACCTGCTCCATCATGTTCACCCGCCGTCCGACGCGGTAGAAGAAGGCGGGATAGAAATTGAACCCCGGCACCGCGGTGGCGGTGTAGCGGCCGAAATGTTCGATCGTATATTGATAGCCCTGGCGAACGATCTTGATGCTGGTCATCAGGTACGCGAGCACCAGGACAAGGAACAGGATGGCGGCGATCAGCATGGTCGTGGCAACTCCCCCGGTACAGGGCGCCGATGATAGCGCGCGCGCGACGCGCCGCCTAGCGCCGCGCGATCCCCGGCGATCCGGCCCCTAGCGATCCGCCGCGCTTGCGGTTACATGGCGCGCCACTCCTGCACCTCCCTGGGATTCGGCATTACATGGATATCCGCCTCGGCCTCACCTTCGACGACGTCCTGCTCGTTCCGGCCGAGTCGAGCGTCCTGCCGGGGGAGGCGGACACCCGCACCCGGCTGACGCGCGGCATCGCGCTCAACATCCCGGTCGTTTCCTCCGCGATGGATACCGTGACGGAGGCGGACATGGCGATCGTCATGGCGCAGCTGGGCGGGATCGGCGTCCTTCACCGCAACCTGACCGTCGACGAACAGGTCGCGGCGGTGCGGCAGGTGAAGCGCTTCGAAAGCGGCATGGTCGTCAACCCGATCACCATCGCCCCCGAAGCGACGCTGGCGCAGGCGCAGGCGCTGATGGCCGCGCACCGGATCAGCGGCATTCCGGTGACGGAGAAGGACGGGCGGCTCGTTGGCATCCTCACCAACCGCGACGTGCGCTTCGCCGAAAACCCGCACCAGCCGGTCGCCGAGCTGATGACGCGCGACAACCTCGCCACCGTTTCGACGGGCGTGGGGCAGGAGGAGGCGCGCCGCCTGCTCCACCAGCGCCGCATCGAAAAGCTGCTGGTGGTGGACGAGGCGTATCGCTGCGTCGGCCTCATCACCGTCAAGGACATCGAAAAGGCGGTGATGTACCCGGAGGCGACCAAGGACGCCGCCGGCCGCCTGCGCGTCGCCGCCGCCACCACCGTGGGGGACAAGGGCTTCGACCGGACCGAGGCGCTGGTCGATGCCGAATGCGACCTGATCGTCATCGACACCGCGCACGGCCACAACAGCGACGTCGCCCGCGCGGTCGAACGCGTGAAGAAGCTCTCGAACGCGGTCCAGGTCGTCGCCGGCAACGTCGCCACCGCCGCCGCCACGCGCGCGCTGATCGACGCGGGCGCCGACGGGATCAAGGTCGGCATCGGCCCCGGCTCCATCTGCACCACCCGCGTCGTCGCGGGCGTCGGCGTGCCGCAGCTGACAGCGGTGATGGACTGCGCGGAGGAAGCCGCCAAGTCGGGCGTCCCCGTGATCGCCGACGGCGGCCTCCGCACCTCGGGCGATCTGGCCAAGGCGCTGGCCGCCGGCGCGTCGACCTGCATGGTCGGATCGCTGCTGGCGGGGACCGAGGAAGCGCCGGGCGAAACCTTCCTTTATCAAGGGCGTGCGTACAAATCCTACCGCGGCATGGGATCGGTCGGCGCGATGGGGCGCGGCTCCGCCGACCGCTATTTCCAGGGCGAGGTCCGCGACCAGCTCAAGCTGGTGCCCGAGGGGATCGAGGGGCAGGTGCCGTTCAAGGGCCCGGCGCGCGAGGTGATCCACCAGCTGGTCGGCGGGATCAAGGCGGCGATGGGCTATACCGGCTCCGCCGCCATCCCCGATCTGCAACGCCGCGCGCAATTCGTCCGCATCACCGGCGCGGGCCTGAAGGAAAGCCACGTCCATGACGTGACGATCACCCGCGAGGCACCGAACTACCCGACGCGATAGGACGGGGGTTAGGCAACTCCCGTTCGTACCGGCGGGGCGCGCGAGAGCGTCCAGGCCCGGCAAACGACGCGCATCGCGCGGCGCTCCGAAATGCGCGGCGAGTTGGCCACGCGCCGGAACCTTGCGATAAATGTGCTGACCGGAGGATTGGACCATGCGCCTGGACAAGCTTCCTTACCGCGACAAACCTATGGAACTCCGCGGTTTGCCAACGCTGTACGGTGGCGAGGGCTACTGGCTGACCGCTCTGCCGATGCCGCTGACGTCAACGCTTCAACATTCGCCCGGCGCGCTGGCTCACCCGGGTCGCGGCTATCGCGATTTCGCGGAGCCGGGGGAGGTGCCGGTCAGCTTCGAGAATGACGATGGTGCGGGCGATCTGCCTGGTTCGCCTATGATCGCGGCGGCCGCGTGGCTGATCGGCAACGATGCGGTGGTGGAGCGGGCGATCGTCACGGCCCTGCTTTCGTCGCTGGGAAAGCTGGCCGCCCTTCAGGATGGCATCCATGGGTTGACCGACGAACGGGTCGACCGAACATGGGACGAAGCGCAAGTGCGCCAGAGGTGCCGCCTCCTCCACATCGTCCTGCAGGATGTGGTGGGAGAGCCGCCCTATTTCGGCGTGGAATTCGCCTGCACCTGGGATACCGAGCACGGTTACGGCCTGATGTTTCATGGCACGCAAGTCGTCGAATGGGGCGGCGGAGACGTACCGAACTCGATGTGGATAGCCCGGCGACACGCCGAGGGGCGCAGTCGAGACCAGACGAGTGGTTGAGGATTTCCTTTCCGCCCGGTCTGCTCGGACTGTGTTGATCGCCGTCTTCACCCAGAGTGCTCCGAACGCGGACCCCGCGAACAGCGACGCGGCGGCGCCCGGCAGGGGTGCACCGCGCGGCTGATATCGAGTATCGAGAACGGATGCCGATCCGGGTTCGTCATGTACCTCATCCGATCGACCGCACGGCCGTGGCCCCGGGTCGAGGCGGCGCGACCGCCGGTATGTATCGATGCGATTGAGCGATCTGTGGCGCGGCCGGCCACGCGCGATCCCGCCGGACCCGGACTATCCGCTGCTGGAGCAGATCATCGAGGGGTATCTGCATCAGGACATGGACCTGCTCCATTCGACCATGTCGGACGCGATCGCCGAATGGTCCAGTCGGGCGGAGCCGGGGGAGCGGGCGCGGGTGATCGTGGAGATCGACCGCTTCCTCGTGAACGAAGCGAGCGACGCTGATGCCGCCTTCGTGAAGCGATGGGGCATGGATGTGAACCCGCCGGATCTGGGCTGCAGCAGCACCGGGTTTCTCCACATGGTACGTGCCATCGCCGTCGATCCGGCCGTTGCATCCCGCTTTCGCGAATGCTGGTGACGATGGTGAAACGGGAAACAGCGTTTCGCAGGCGCACCGCAGGCCGGTTAGCACATCCGCTTGTGCCGATCCGCGTCACCTGACCCGTACCGCCGTCCATATACCGCCGACGGCGGAGGTGGCGCTGATGCAGGACCGCCGCCTGTGACGAACGAAGGCCGCGGCCCCGCTGTCCTACGATCGCGCTTTCTGGCACAGCCGCGACGATGACCATTGTTCTCCCCCCCTCTCAAGCGGCGCACACCTGTCGCACCGGTGTCGCGTCGCGGGCGCGTCCCCGTCGCGCAGCCCCCGAACACCGCGCCACCGCCTCAACATTCGCAACATTCACCGCCGCCACGGACGCCCGCGCATGACCCCCGCCGCCCGTACCCAGGCCGCGATCGAGTTGCTCGACGCGATCATCCTTGCCGCGCGCGAGGGCGGCGCGGCGGCCGATACGCTGATCGCCCGCTATTTTGCGCAGCGCCGCTATGCCGGATCGAAGGATCGCCGCGCGGTCCGCGAACTCGTCTATGCCGCGATCCGTGCGCTGGGGGAGGTGCCCGCCAGCGGGCGCGCCGCGATGCTGACGCTGGCGAGCGCGGACGCGGCGCTGGCCGCGACCTTCGACGGCTCCACCCACGGCCCGGCGCCGATCGCCGCGGGGGAGGCGCCGGCTCCGGCCGGGCTGCATCCGCGCTGGCTGGTCGACGAACTCGCCGCCTCTGGCGTCGATGCCGCCGAACAGGCCGCGCTGATCGACCGCGCGCCGCTCGACGTCCGGCTGCTCGATCCCGATGCCGAAATCCCCGATGCCGCGCCGATCCCCGGCCTGCCGCACGCCCGCCGCCTGCCGGCCGGGGCGGACGTCGCCGCGCTCGGCGGCTTGGCGGAGGTGCAGGACGCCGGCAGCCAGGCGGTGACGCTCGCCGCCGGCGCCACGCCGGGGATGACCGTCCTCGATCTATGCGCCGGGGCCGGGGGCAAGAGCCTCGCGCTCGCCGCGCAGATGGCGGGGGAGGGGCGCATCATCGCCGCCGATATCGACCGGGCGCGCCTGTCGCGGCTCGCGCCCCGCGCCGAACGCGCGGGCGTGTCGTTCATCGAGACGCGGCTGCTCGATCCGGGGCACGAACGCGCCGCGCTCGTCGATGTCGCCGCCGACGTGGTGTTCGTCGATGCCCCCTGTTCGGGCACCGGCACGTGGCGTCGCAACCCGGAGGCGCGCTGGCGGCTGACACCGGCGCGGCTCGACGGCTTCGTCGCGGCACAGCGCAACGTGATGGGGATCGGCGCGGGCTGCGTCCGGCCCGGTGGCGCGCTGGTCTATGTCGTCTGCTCGCTGCTCGATGCGGAGGGCGCGGCGCAGGTCGATGCCTTCCTGTCCGCCTTTCCCGGCTGGGTCGCCGAGCCGCTGTCGCTGCCGTTCGGCCGCGCGCGGGGTTCGGGGTTGCGGCTGACGCCGGCGCATGACGGCACCGACGGCTTTTTTGTCGCACGCCTCCGGGCGCCGTGCTAACCGCCAGTGGTCGTGCCGAAGCTGGAGCCGTTCATGCGTTTCACGTCCGTCGCCGTCGCCCTTTCGCTGGCGCTGGTGTCGATCTCCACATCGCTGCATGGCCAGCGCCCCGATGACCAGATCGACCCGCGCAGCATGGCGTTGCTGCAACAGGGGCGTGCGGCGCAGGCGGCGGGCAATCTCGACGGCGCGACCGACCTGATCGAAAGCGCGGTCACCGTCGATCCGCGCAACCGCCAGGGGTTCATCGCGCTGGCGCAGGTCGCCGATGCGCGCGGCCTGCCGGGCAAGGCGATCCGCCTCTATCGCGAGGCGCTGCTCCTCGAGCCGAACGACGTCGACGCGCTGTCGGGGCAGGGCGCGGCGCTGGTGGAAAAGGGCGCCGTGGAACGCGCGCGCCAGAATCTCTCGCGCGTGCGGACCCTGTGCAAGGGCACCTGCCCGCAGGCGACGACGCTCGCCGCCGCCATCGCCAAGGGGCCGCCCGCGATCACCACCGCCCAGGCGGAAGTGACGAAGGTGCCGCCCAAGGCCTCGGCGAAGGACTGACGCCTAGGAAGCGGCGCTCAACCGCCGTGCCACCGCGACGAAGGCGACGACGTCTACCGTCTCGGCCCGGCGGGTGGGGTCGATCCCCTCGGCCTCCAGCGCCGCGATCGCGCCCGGCACGCCGCGCACGCTCTGCCGCAGCATCTTGCGCCGCTGCCCGAATGCCGCCGCGGTCAGCCGCTCCAGAATGGCGAGGTCGACCCCAGCCGGCGCCTCGGTGGGGGTGATGTGCACCACCGCCGACATCACCTTGGGCGGCGGGGTGAAGGCGGAACGGTGCACCGGCATCGCGATCCGCGCCGCGCTGCGCCACTGCGACAGCACCGCCAGCCGCCCATAGGCATCGTCTCCGGCGCCCGCGACGATCCGGTCCGCCACCTCGCGCTGGAACATCAGCGTCAGCGAACGCCACCACGGCAGCCAATCGGCGGAGAGCCACCCGATCAAGAGCGCGGTACCGACATTGTACGGCAGGTTCGACACGATATGCGGCGCGCCGTCGAACAGCGCGCGGGCATCGATCTCGGTCGCATCCCCCTCGATGACCCGCAGCTTGCCCGGATAGGCCGCCTCCAGTTCGGCCAGCGCCGGCATGCAGCGCCGGTCGCGCTCGATCGCGGTCACCCGCGCCCCCTGCGCCAGCAACGCCCGCGTCAGCCCGCCAGGGCCGGGGCCGACCTCCAGCACCTCGGCATCGGTGAGGTCGCCGGGGATGCGGGCGATCCGAGCCAGCAATTGCGCATCGAACAGGAAGTTCTGTCCCAGCGCCTTGGACGCCGACAGGCCGTGCCGCGCGATCACCTCGCGCAGCGGCGGCAACTCGACCATGCCGGTCATGCGGCGGCGGTGCAGCGCGCGCGGTTGGCCGCGGCCTCGTCCGCCATCAGGATCGCGGCGATCATCGCGCCGGGATGCGCGCGGTCCTGACCCGCGATCCCGAAGGCGGTGCCATGGTCGGGCGAGGTGCGCACGATCGGCAGCCCCAAGGTGATGTTGACGCCGTCATCGAAGAACAACGTCTTGAGCGGGATCAGCGCTTGGTCGTGGTAGCAGCACAGCGCCGCGTCATAGTCGGCACGCGCGCGGGCGTGGAACATCGTGTCCGCCGCGAACGGCCCGCGTGCGTCGATCCCCTCGGCAACCAGCTGCTCGATCGCGGGGATCATCACGTCGATCTCCTCGCGCCCGATCGCGCCGCCCTCTCCGGCATGGGGGTTGACGCCGGCAAAGGCCAGCCGGGGCCGCTCGATCCCGAAATTGCGCCACAGGCCGCGCGCGGTGACCCGCGCCTTGCCCACCAGCAGCTCGACCGTCAGCAGCGCGGGCACTTCGGCCAGCGCCACGTGCGTCGTGATCGGGACCACGCGCAGCCCGGGCCCGGCCAGCATCATGACGGCGTTGTCGCGCGAGATGCCGCAGCGTTCGGCAACGAACTCGGTCTGCCCCGGATGGGTGAAGCCGATGCCGTACAGCTGCGCCTTGGATACCGGCCCGGTCACCAGCGCGCGCGCCGCGCCCGAACGGACCAGCCCCGCGGCCAGCTCCAGCGCGTGCAGCGCACTGCGCGCGCCGTCGGGATCGGGCGTGCCGGGGACGATATCGCCGCCGTCCTCGACCGTCATTACCGGCAGCGCCTCGTCGAACAGCCGCGTGCCGGCGGTCAGGTCGGTGACAATTTGCACCGGCCCGTCCCATACCTGCCGGATTGCGCGGCAATCGCCCACCGCGACGAACGGCGGCAGTCCGCGCTCGTGCCGCGCCGCCCACGCCTTGGCGATGATCTCCGGCCCGATCCCCGCGGGATCGCCCATCGATACCATGATCGGGGCGGTGCGGTCCGGCTGATGCATCCGCGGCGCCTCAGCGATACTCGATCACGGCGTCGCGGCGCAGGTCGCGCAGCGCCTGCTGCGCGCGCAGGTTGACGCGCTGCTGCTCCAGCTGGTTCTGGATCTGCGCCGCGCCCGGCAGCTGGCCGCTGGCCACTTCGTCGCGGCCGCACAGCACCAGCGTGCGCACGCCTTCCTCGGGGTTGCCGAACGGCGGCGTCGCCTGGCCGACCTGCAGCTTCAGCATGATCGCCTGCAGCTGCGGCGGCAGATCGCGCACCCGCACTGAATCGTTGTCGACCACCTCGGCGTTCAGCGTCGCGGCGATCTGCGGCACCGAGCCGCAGCCCTTCAGCTTCTCGATCGCGGTGGCGAAGGCGGCGGTGCGCTGCGTCGCCTGCGCCTGCGTGGTGCCGGCGGGGAATTTGATCGTCAGCTGCTTCAGGCTCAGGCGCGCGTCGCGCGGGTCGGCCATCAGCACTTGGCGCTTGTCCGCCAGATACAGGATCGAGAAGCCGCCCGGCGTCGGCACCGGGCCTGCGACCTGGCCGACCTGCATCGTCTGCGTCGCCTGCGCCAGCGCGTCGGGCAGCTGCGCGGCGCGGACCCAGCCCAGGTCGCCGCCGACGCTGCGCGTCGTCGCGGCGGAGAAATTGCGCGCGAAATAGGCGAACGGCGCCTGCCCCTTGCCGATCTCGGCGATGATCTGGCGCGCGTTGTTGAACACTTCCTGCTCGCGGTCCGGGGTCGCGGCGAGGTAGATCTCGTTGAGGTGATATTCCTCGGTCCCCTTGGCCGCTTCCAGCCGGTTGAGGATCGCCTTCACCTCTTCGTCGCCCACGTTGACGAACGGCTCGACGCGGCGGCGCAGATAGCGGTTCCACGCCAACTCGCCTTCGATCTGGCGGCGGATCGAGCGTTCGGACGACCCGTTCTGCGTCAGCCACTGCGTGAACTGCGCGGGCGTGCGGTTGAAGTTCTTGGCGACGCCGGCGTACGCCTGATCCAGCTCGGCCTTGGTAATCGTGATGTCGGCGGTCTTGGCCTGCTGGATCTGCAACGTCTCGTCGATCAGCTGGCGCAGCACCTGCACGCGCAGCCGCTCGCGATCCTGATCGGACAGCTTGGCGTTGTTCGCCGTCGCCACCAGCGCGACGCGCTGGTCGACGTCGGTGCCCGTGATGACGGTCTCGTTGACGATCGCGGTCGCCTTGCGGATGTTCGAATCCGTCTTGCCGAAAATCTGCAGGTTCGACGGGATGTTCAGCCCGGTGTTGTCGGGCAGCGCCTGATCCTCGACCGTCTGCGCGATGGCAGCCGCGGCCGCGCCCAGCGCCAGCACGGTCCCCAGCATCCGGCGGATCAGCAGCGCCGCGCCCTTCTTCGTCGTCATCACCGTTTCTCGAAATCCCGTTGGTGTCGCGGACTGGCGCGCGCGCGACTGTCCCGTGTGGCGGAGTTGCCCGATGTCAGCTGAACCGTGGCTTAGCGGCCGAGGTTCTTCAAGGAAAGCGTCAACAGATAGCTGTTGCCGGCGCGCGCGTCGCCGGTCGACTGATAGTCGCGCCGCCACGTCAGCCCCAGATCGATACAATCGTCTTCATAGGCGACACCCACGCGGTGGCGGATCGGGGTGAAGCCGTCCGACTGCGACAGCGGGTCTTCCGCACGGTCGGTCAGGTCGATCATCGCCGATCCCCACACCGACCAGTAACGCGCGAACGCCAGCCGCCCGCCCGCGCGCACCTCCTCGCGGTCCTGCAGATCCTCCAGCCCCTGGATGTTGCGGTTGAGCCGCAGATAACCGACCGTCGCATAGGTGCGGCGCGAACCGACCGTCGCGTCGATCTCGTTCCGGCGTACCGCCAGATTGTCCTTGTCCAGGCGATAGCGATGGGTGAACGTCACGAACTCGCCGATCCGCACGTTGGTGCGCCCGACGATGTCGGAGAAGCGATCGGACAGGCCCGTCCCGCTGGGCAGGATCGTCGGCCGGTCGTTGAGGCGATAGCTCTGCCCCACCGTCGCGGAAACCGCGATCCCGGTCAGGTCCAGCGACCAGTCGGCGCCATAGGTGACGCGGCTCGAATCCTCCCACCGGTCGTATCCGGGGAAGCGGTTCAGCGCGAACAGGTTGGAATCCTCCAGATCCACCGCGCGCGCATCCTCGTTGGGGACGGCCAGGTTGCGGGTCGGCGGCGTCGCGACGATCTGCAGGCGCGGCGCGAACCGCTGGAAGCCGCCCAGCAACTGCCCGACGAACGGCCAGCGCACCTCGGCGGCCAGTGCGCCGATCGCGCGCGTCTGGAACCCGTCCAGCCCGCGATAGCTGGCGATCGTCGTCGCCGCACTGCCGCTGGTGTTATAGGCGTCGCCGCGGCCGAAGGCGGTCAGCAACACTTCCTGCCCCAACGTGGTGATCCCGCGCCAGTCCCAGCGCGCGCTGACGAACGCGCGCTGCGTGTCCTGCCCGGCGCGTCGCCCGATCGCCAGCGTATTGGCCTGCACCTGGATCGTCCCGCCCAGCAGCGCGTCGGTGAAGCGCCGGCGATAGTCGATTTCCGGTAAAGCGACCGGCTGCATCCCCTGCCGTTCGCCGACGCGCAGCGTCTGCACCGCCCAGCCGGCGATCGACAGATAGCTGTCGGCGTCGATCCGCTCCAGCGCGACATGCGTGCGCAGCCGATCCTCGCGCGAGATGTCGTAGCGGCGCAGGAACGTGCGGTCGGTGACCATCCGCAGCGATCCCGACAGCGACCAGTTCGGGTCGAGCTGGAACCGCGCCTTGCCATCCAGATAGCCGCGCAGCGCGCGTTCCGTCTCGGTGGTGAACCCGCCCGACAGGTCGCCGCTGCGCCGGCTGCTGGTGGCGTAGCCGGTCAGCGAGAAGGCGCCGAGCTGCGTCACCTGCGCATAGCGCATCTCCAGCATCGGCAGTTCGGAGGAGAACAGGTGCGGCGCGACGATCAGCGAGCGATCCTGCCCCAGCGCGATATTGATCGGCAGCACCAGTTCGACGCCGTTCAGCCGCGTGATCCCGATCCCCGGCGTCAGCAGCCCGGTATCGTTCGCCTCGCCCACCGGCACGCTGAACCGCGGCAGCGCCGGGCTGGTGAGGCCCAGAAGGTGGAAGCGCGCCTGGTCGAAATAGACGCGCTCGCGGTCGGGGCGGTACGTCACCTTGACCGCGGTGATCTTCCACGACGGTTCCTTGGGGCAGCCGTCGCTGTCGGTCACCGGGCATTGCGAGAAGGCCGCGCGATCCAGCAGCACCGTGCCGTCCTGCTGGCGCGTGCCGCGGACCGCCGCGATCCGCCCGCCGCGTTCCAGCACGACCAAGATGTTGTCGACCACGCCGTCCTTCAGCGAATCGGTCAGCTCGATCGAATCGCCATAGGCGACGTCGCCCTGCGGGTTGGTCACCGCGACGTTGCCGGTCGCCACGACGCGCCCGGTCTTGCGGTTCCACTCCACCTTGTCGGCGCGCAGCCGGTCGCCCTCGCGCGTCATCCGCACCGCGCCCGCGGCGGTCACGATATCGGCGTTATAGTCATATTCCAGCGTGCCGGCGCTGAACTGCACCTGATCCGCCGCCACGGGCGCGGCGGTGCTTTCGATGGCCGGCGCGGGGGGCGCGACGGGGCGATCCTGCAACGTCTGGGCGGCGGCCGGTCCCGCCATCGACAACCAGATCGCACCACCGGCGAGAAGATCCAGACGCCTCACGTTGCTCCCGTCGACCGCATGGTGCGCCGCCGGAATGGCAAGGGCGCATCGTCGCAGCCCTATCGCATCGCGCGGCGCGTGCTGCAACGCTTTGCGCCGCGCCCCGCCAGCGGCTAGGGAGCCGGGACGGAACGAAAGGTATGTGTAGATGAAGATCGCGTTCGCCCCCAGCCGCCCCGCCGATGCCGCCGTCCTGGCATTGCCCGTACGCAAGGGCGACGCGCTGACCGGGCTGGTCGCCGGCGCCGATGCGCTGATCGAGGCGGCGGCGCGCGGTGCGCGGTTCGAGGGGGAGGCCGGCAGCAGCGCCGAGCTGTTCGTCGCCGCTGACGGCATTGCGCAGCGCATCGTGCTGCTGGGCGTCGGCACCGGTGACGACGCGGCCTACGAACGCGCCGGCGGCGCGCTGACCGCGCGGCTGCTCACCTCCGGCGCAACGTCGGCGGTCGCCGATCTGTCGGGGGTCGATGCCGCCGCGACCGCGCGGTTCGCGGCCGGCGCCGCGCAGCGCGCGTGGCGGTTCGACGAATATCGCACCAGGCTCCCCGAAAAGCAGAAGCCGACGCTGGCCGCGCTGACGGTGGTCGGCGACGATGCCGCCTGGCCGGCGCGCGAGGCGGTGACCGCCGGGCTCGACCTTGCCCGCACGCTCGCCGCGCTGCCGCCTAACGTGCTCTACCCGGAAACGTTCGTGGAGCGCGTGCTGGCGGCGGTCGACGGCCTCGGGCTGGAGGCAACGGTGCTGGACGAGGCGCAGATGCGTGAGCTGGGCATGGGCGCGCTGCTGGGCGTGGCGCAGGGGTCGGCGCGTGCGCCGCGAATCCTGGCGCTCAAATGGAACGGCGCGGGCGAGGGAGCGCCGGTCACCGCGCTGGTCGGCAAGGGCGTGACGTTCGACACCGGCGGCATCTCGATCAAGCCGGCGGCCGGCATGGAGGACATGAAGTGGGACATGGGCGGCGCGGGCGCGGTCGCGGGGGCGATGCTGTCGCTCGCACGGCGCGGCGCGAAGGCCAATGTCGTCGGCGTGATGGGGCTGGTCGAAAACATGCCCGACGGCAATGCGCAGCGCCCCGGCGACGTCGTCACCAGCATGTCGGGCCAGACGGTCGAGGTCATCAACACCGATGCCGAGGGGCGGCTGGTGCTGTGCGACTGCCTGACCTGGGTGCAGAGCGTCCACAAGCCGGCGACGATCGTCGATCTCGCCACGCTGACCGGCGCGATGATCGTCAGCCTGGGCAACGAATATGGCGGGCTGTTCGCCAATGACGATCCGCTGGCCGACGCGCTGCTGTCGGCGGGACGGGCCTCGGGCGACCAGCTGTGGCGCTTCCCGCTGTCAGAGGCCTACGACAAGCTGATCGATTCGCCGATCGCCGACATGAAGAACGTCGGCCCGCGCGGCGCGGGATCGATCACCGCCGCGCAGTTCCTGCAACGCTATATCGACAAGGGCGTGGCCTGGGCGCATCTCGACATCGCCGGCATGGTCTGGGCGGACAAGGACGGCCCGACCTGGGCGAAGGGTGCGACCGGCTTCGGCGTGCGCGTCCTCGACCGCTTCATCGCCGACCGCGAGGCATAAGGCGGGCGGGCGGGGCGCGGTGCAGGTCGATTTCTATCATCTGGTGCACACGCCGCTGGAACGCGCGCTGCCGCAGATCGCCGAGAAGGTGGTGGCGAGCGGCGCGCGCCTGCTGATCGTCGCCGCCGCGCCCGATCGGCAGGCCGCGCTCGACCGGCTGTTGTGGAGCCACACGCCCGACAGCTTCCTGCCCCATGCGGTCGCGGGCACCGCCGACGACACGCGCCAGCCGGTGCTGATCGCGGGGGACGTCACGCCCGCCAACGGCGCGCGCCATGTCGCGCTGGTCGACGGCGAATGGCGCGACGCCGCGCTCGATTTCGACCGCGCGTTCCATTTCTTCGACGACGATCATATCGCCGCGGCGCGGACCGCGTGGAAATCGCTGGCGGCGCGCGACGGGGTGGAGCGACGCTACTGGAAACAGAATGACGCCGGCCGCTGGGAACAGGCCTCCTGACGCCACCCGCGGCTTGCATCGCCGCGACGTCGGGCCTAGGGCGGCGCCACTTTTCCGCAATCCTCATTTTCAGGAGCCCGTGACCGTCATGGCCGCGAACCGTACCTTTTCGATCATCAAGCCCGACGCCACGCGCCGCAACCTGACCGGCGCGGTCACCAAGATGCTGGAGGAAGCCGGCCTGCGCGTCGTCGCCTCCAAGCGGATCCAGATGACGAAGGAGCAGGCCGAGGGCTTCTACGCGGTCCACAAGGAGCGCCCGTTCTTCAACGATCTGGTCGCGTTCATGACCTCCGGCCCGGTCGTCGTGCAGGTGCTGGAAGGCGAGAACGCGATGCAGCGCAACCGCGACATCATGGGTGCCACCAATCCGGAAAACGCCGCGCCGGGCACGATCCGCAAGGAACTGGCCGAATCGATCGAGGCGAACACCGTCCACGGTTCGGATTCGGACGAGAATGCCGCGATCGAGATCGCGTACTTCTTCAAGCCCGAAGAGATCGTCGGCTGATGACCGCCTGGCGGCTGCGGCGTGCGTCGGTGGACGATGCCGCCGCCGTCGCGCTGGTCGCACGCGCCAGCTTTCTGGATACCTTCGCCGGCGTGCTGTCGGGCGCGGACATCCTCGCGCATCTCGACGGCAAGAGCCGGCCCGAACAGTTCGCGGCGTGGAGCACGGATCCCGCCGCGGTGCTGACGCTCGCCGAACATGCCGTCGGCGCCGCCCCGGTCGGCTATTCGCTGCTCACCCCGCCGGACGAAGTGGGCGAAACCGGCCCCAGCGATATCGAGCTGCGTCGCATCTA
The DNA here is from genome assembly GCF_002374835.1 of Sphingomonas ginsenosidimutans. GTDB lineage: Bacteria > Pseudomonadota > Alphaproteobacteria > Sphingomonadales > Sphingomonadaceae > Sphingomonas > Sphingomonas ginsenosidimutans. The sequence goes on along the minus strand of NZ_NWVD01000004.1, from coordinate 204,163 downwards.
CACGCTGTCGGCCGCGCGCGGCACCGGGCTGGGCGCTGCGCTGATGGCGCAGGCGATCGCCGATGGACGCGCGCTGGGTGCGCGCCGGATGTGGCTGGGGGTGTTCGCCGGCAATGCCCGCGCCCGCGCCTTCTACGAACGACAGGGCTTCGCCGTCGCTGCCGAACGCCGTTTCAAGGTCGGCGGGACGTGGTGCGACGATCGCATCTACGCCCGCGACCTGTAAGCCCTACGGCGCAAGCCGCGCCCAGGCCGCGTCCAGCGTCGCCTGGTCGCCGCCGCGCTGGCGAAGTCGCAGACCGTCCAGCTTGAGCACCCGGCCGCGCAGGAGCCGTCCTTCCGTCCGCCACACTACATCATAGGTGTCGGTGGCGACACGCGGGGTGTCGCCATCGAAGTAGCGGACGGTCACCAGCACCGGCAGCCGCCCCGACCGGCTGTCGTCACCCTTGTCGGTCGCCGCCAGCAGCGCGCCGGCGAACCAGTCCGCGTCGATCTGCGGATCGCCCGCCGGTCGCTGCGCCGGGATGCCCAGCGTTCGCGGGAAGACGATGCGCGCCTCGCTCAATTCGTGCCGCTCGTCCTTCAGCGCCAGCACCCGGCCGCCGTCCTCGACGCTCGCCGACAGGTCGACGCGGCCACGCTCGCGCGCGGCCGCGCGTTGTTCGGCGATCTTCTCTGCCTGCTCCGCGCGCTTGTCGCTCCAGCTCAGCCACAATGTCAGGGCGCCGATCAGCAGCCCGGCGACCGCCACCACTTCCGCCAGCGTCACCCAGCGCCGCCGCGTCGCGGCGGCTTCCCGCCGTTCCTCGCGCGTTTCCGGCGGCGTGTCGGGTGAGGGCTCGGCGCCGTCGCTCACCGCCCGCCGGCCTCCAGCAGTCGCCCCGGCGCGGCCAGTTCCCAACTGCGCGCGATCCGGTCCTCTACCAGCGTCCAGTCGACGTCCGCCGCCGCCACGTTCATCGAGACCCAGCCCGCCGGCCCCAGATAAGCCGGGCGCGAATAGGTTTCCGGCGCCGCGTCGATCAGCATCGCCTGTTCGTCCGCGCCGCTGGTGCGCACGCACACCACCGTCCGTCCTTCGCCGTGGTGATTGTCGCGAAACTGCGCGAACTGCTTGCCCGCGACGAAGAACGTCGGCTGCCCGTGGCTCACCCGCTCCTCGACCTCCGGGAGCAGCAGCGCGGCGGCGCGGATCCGGTCGAGGACGTCGGTCATCGGCGTACCATGTCCGCCAGAACGGCGGGATACAACCGATGTTCCGCCGCCAGCACGCGCTCTGCCAGCGTGTCGGGCGTGTCGCCGGGCAGGATCGGCACGCGCGCCTGTCCCAGCACCTCGCCGCCGTCCAGCTCCTCGGTCACCAGATGGACCGAACAGCCCGCCTCGGCATCCCCGGCCGCGATCGCGCGCGCATGCGTGTCCAGCCCCTTGTACTTCGGCAATAGCGAGGGGTGGATGTTGACGATCCGCCCGCGCCAGCGCGCGACGAAATCGTCCGACAGCAGCCGCATGTAACCGGCCAGCGCGATCCATTCCGCCCCGGCCTCACGCAACGCCGCGTCCAGCGCCGCTTCATAGGCCTGTTTGCCGATTCCCCTTGGCGACAGCGCGAAGGTCGGCAGCCCCGCCTGCAACGCCCAAGCGAGCCCCGCCGCCTCCGGTTTGTCCGAAGCGACGACGACGATCTCATAGGCATCGCCGGCATGGGCGGCGAGCGCCTGCATGTTCGATCCCCGGCCGGAGATCAGCACCGCGACCTTCGCCAGGGCCGGGGCGCCGGTCATGCGCCGTGCGTCGCGGTCCAGTCGGCCCGCGCGCTCCATGTCTCGGTGCTGCCGGTCACGGTGCAGCCGCGCGCGCCCGCCTCGATCCGGCCGATCATGAACACCGTCTCGCCCGCGGCCGTCAGTTCCTGCGCCACCTCCGCCGCTTCATCGGCAGAGACGATCGCGACCATCCCGATGCCGCAGTTGAACGTGCGCGCCATTTCCTCCGGCTCGATCCCGCCCTGCGCCTGCAGGAACGCCATCAGCCGCGGCTGTTCCCACGCATCGGCATCGACCACCGCATGCGCCTCGCGCGGCAGCACGCGCGGGATGTTCTCCAGCAGGCCGCCGCCGGTGATATGCGCCAGCCCCTTGATCCGATGCGACTTCAGCAGCGGCAGCAGGCTTCTGACGTAGATACGCGTCGGCGCCATCAGGTGATCGATCAGCAGCCTGTCCTGATCGAACAGCGCGGGGCGATCGAGCTTCCATCCCTTGTCCGCGGCCAGCCGCCGAACCAGCGAGAAGCCGTTGGAATGCACCCCCGACGACGCCAGCCCCAGGATCACGTCGCCCGCGCCGATCGCCGCGCCGGTCAGCACGTCGCCGCGCTCCACCGCGCCGACGCAGAAGCCGGCCAGATCGTAGTCACCGGCGGCATACATGCCCGGCATTTCCGCGGTTTCCCCGCCGATCAGCGCGCAACCCGCGATCCGGCACCCTTCGGCGATCGATGCGACGACGCTCTCCGCAACGGCATTGTCGAGTTTCCCCGTCGCGTAATAATCGAGGAAGAACAGCGGCTCGGCGCCCTGAACGATCAGGTCGTTGGCGCACATCGCGACCAGGTCGATGCCCACCCCGGCGTGGCGATCCCATTCGATCGCGAGTTTCAGCTTGGTGCCCACGCCGTCGTTGGCCGCGACCAGCAGCGGATCGATGAACCCCGCCGCCTTCAGATCGAAGAAGCCGCCGAACCCGCCCAGATCGGCGTCAGCGCCCGGCCGCCGCGTCGCGCGCGCCAACGGCGCGATCGCGCGGACCAGCGCGTTGCCGGCGGCGATCGACACGCCCGCGCTCTCATAGGTGTAGGGCTCGTTGCGTCCTTCGGTGCTCATGGCGGATGCGCCTAGCCACATCGCGCTTGGATTTCCACGCCTGCTTCGCCAAAAGACGCGCAACATGCGTGTCCGTCTTCCTGTCGCCCTGGCCTCGGCCGTTGCGGTCGCCGCGCTGGGCGCCGTTGCCGTCGTGGCGCAGATCGACGGCGCCGATCGCGGCGTCGCGGCGGTCGACAGCTCCAACGATTTCGAAGTCGCCGGCATCACCGTCGATACCAGCGGCCCCAATGCGGAGGCCGCGCGGCTCGCCGGCTGGCGCGAGGCGCAGCGCAAGGCGTTCGTCCAGCTGTCGCAGCGGCTGGGCGCGGGCGGCGGCGGCGCGGCCGACGGCACGCTCGATTCGATCGTCTCGGCGATCGTCGTCGATCGCGAGCAGATCGGGCCGAATCGCTACATCGCGCGACTCGGCGTGCTGTTCGATCGCGCGCGCACCTCGGCGCTGCTGGGCGTTTCCGCCTTCGTCAGCCGCTCGCCGCCGTTCGTCGTCGTTCCGGTGCAATGGTCGACCGGGGTGGGCACCACGTTCGAACAGCGCACCGTCTGGCAGGAGGCGTGGGCACGGTTCCGCACCGGCGGCAGCACCATCGACTATATCCGCCCGGCCGGCACCGGCCCGGACCCGTTGCTGCTCGATGTCGGGCAGACGCAGCGGCCCGACCGCGCGTGGTGGCGCGCGGTGATCGACCAATATGGCGGCAGCGACGTGCTGATCCCCACGGTCCGCCTGTACCGCCAATGGCCCGGCGGCCCGGTGGTGGGCGTGTTCGAGGCGCGCTACGGCCCCGACAACCGCCTGCTGCGCACCTTCACGCTGCGCGTCGGCAAGGCCGCGGGGCTGCCCGCGCTGCTCGACGAAGGCGTGCGGCGGATGGACGCGGCCTATCAGGAGGGGCTGCGCGGCGGCTATCTGCGCGCCGACAGCGGCCTCAATCCGATCATGCCGGTGGCGACGCCGACGCCCGGGCAGACGGTCGACGACCTGCTCGACACGCTCGCCCCGACGACGCCGTCCACCACTATCACCGTCCAGTTCGATACCCCCGATGCCGGCGCGGTGACCGGCGGGGAGGCGGCGATGCGCGGCGTGCCGGGCGTCGCCAGCGCCTCCACCACCAGCCTGGCGCTGGGCGGCGTGTCGCTGATGACGGTCGGCTATGCCGGCACGCCCGATGCCTTCCGCGCCGCGCTGGAGGCGCGCGGCTGGCAGGTGTTCGGCAACGGCACCACGATCCGCATCCGCCGCGCACCGCAATTGCTGCCCCCCGACGTGCGCGCGCTGGGATCGCCCACCGGATGAGCCAGATCGCGCTGCCGCTGGCATGGCAACCCGACGCGCGCGATGCCGAGTTTCTCGTCAGCCCTTCCAATGCGGTCGCCGTCGCGATGCTCGAACGCTGGGCGACCTGGCCGGTGCGCACCGCGGTGCTCGCCGGGCCGCCGCGGTCGGGACGCTCGCTGCTGGGCCGGATCTTCGCCGCGCGCGCGGGCGCGCAGGTGATCGACGATGCCCATCGCGAGCCGGAGGAGGCGTTGTTCCACGCCTGGAACCGCGCGCAGGAAGCGGGCCGGCCGCTGCTGCTGATCGCCGACGACGCGCCGCCGGCATGGCAGGTGGCGCTGCCCGACCTGCGCTCGCGGCTTCATGCCAGCCCCACCGCCACGATCGCGCCGCCCGACGACGCGCTGATGACCGCCCTGTTCGAACACGGCTTCGCGCAGCGGCGGCTGGACGCGCGGGCCGATCTGATCGCCTGGCTGGTCGCGCGGGTGGAGCGTCGTCACGCTTCTGTCATCGACGCGATGGATAGGCTGGACAGCGCGGCGCTGGCGGGCCGCCGGCGCTTGTCCATTCCGCTGGCGCGTGAAACCCTGCACGCGGTGCCCGCCTTCACCGACCGGAGCGACGAGACGACATGACCCGAACGCCCAAGATGGCGCGCCTCGATGCCGACGACGCGCTGGACGATCCGTTCCGCGATCGCGACGGCGGTCGCTATTTCAACCGCGAACTGTCGTGGCTGGCGTTCAACCGCCGCGTCCTGGACGAAGCGTGCAACCGCGCGCACCCGCTGCTGGAACGGCTGCGCTTCCTGGCGATCTCCGGCGGGAACCTCGACGAATTCTTCATGGTGCGCGTCGCAGGGTTGAAGGGGCAGCAGATCCAGGACGTCGACGCACGTTCCGCCGACGGCCTCACCCCGGCGCAGCAGCTGTCCGCGATCGTCGCCGAAGCGGATGCGCTGATGGCCAGCCAGCAATCGGTGTGGCGCGACATCCGCGCCGAGATGGCGGAGGCCGGGATCCGCGTCCCCGGCCACCGCTCGCTCGACAGCGCGCTGGATGCCGAGCAGCTGGCATGGCTCGAAACGCATTTCCGCGAACAGCTGTTTCCCGTCATCACGCCCCAGGCGCTCGACCCGGCGCATCCGTTCCCGTTCCTCCCGAACAAGGGGATGGCGGTGATGTTCGATCTGGTCCGCCGCTCGGACAAGGAACCGATCCGCGAACTGGTGATGCTCCCCGGCGCGATGCCGCGCTTCGTCCGACTGCCGGGGGAGGGGGCGTGCTACATCGCGGTGGAATCGGTGCTCAAGCGGTTCTCCGGCACGCTGTTCCCCGGATACGACGTGCTGGGCGCCGCCGAATTCCGCGTCCTGCGCGACAGCGATATCGAGATCGAGGAGGAAGCGGAGGACCTGGTCCGTTATTTCGCCAACGCCATCAAGCGGCGCCGGCGAGGGCGGGTGATCCGGATGGAACTGGAAACCGGGATGCCCGAGCCGCTGGCCGCGGTGCTGCGCGACGAACTGGGCGGTTCCGACGCGATCGTCACCGAAACCGGCTCGCTGCTCGGCATCGGCGATCTGGCGCTGCTCGCGGATGAGGATCGCCCGGACCTGAAGTTCGTGCCCTTCACCCCGCGTTTCCCGGAGCGTATCCGCGAATTCGGCGGCGACTGTTTCGCCGCGATCCGCGCCAAGGACATCGTCGTCCACCATCCGTATGAGACGTTCGACGTCGTGCTGGCCTTCCTGAAACAGGCTGCGAACGATCCCGACGTCGTCGCGATCAAGCAGACCCTGTATCGCGCGGGCAAGCAGTCGGCGGTCATCAACGCGCTGATCGCCGCGGCGGAAAACGGCAAGGCGGTGACCGCCGTCGTGGAACTGAAGGCGCGTTTCGACGAGGAACAGAACCTGCAATGGGCCAGCGCGCTGGAGCGTGCCGGTGTACAGGTGGTGTACGGCTTCATCGACTGGAAAACTCATGCCAAGGTCGCGATGGTCGTCCGGCGCGAGGGCGGGGTGTTCCGTAGCTACTGCCACTTCGGCACCGGCAACTACCACCCGGTCACCGCGCGCATCTACACCGACCTCAGCTTCTTCACCGCCGATCCCGCGATCGGGCGCGATGCGGCGCGGATGTTCAACTACATCACCGGCTATGTCGAGCCGGAGGACATGGAGACGGTCGTCCTCAGCCCGCGCTCGCTGCGCAAGAAGCTGATGGCCTGTATCGACGCCGAGATCGCCAATGCCCGCGCCGGTCGCCCCGCCGCCATCTGGGCCAAGATGAACTCGCTGGTCGATCCCACGATCATCGAGAAACTGTACGAGGCGAGTGGCGCGGGGGTGGAGATCGAGCTGATCGTGCGCGGCATCTGCTGCCTGAAACCGCGCGTGCCGGGCATGTCGGACAATATCCGCGTCACCTCGGTCGTCGGCCGCTTCCTGGAGCACAGCCGCATCGCGGTGTTCGGCAACGGCGCGGCGCTGCCCAACGACGGTGCGCTGGTCTACATCTCCTCGGCCGACTGGATGCCGCGCAACTTCGACCGCCGCGTCGAATATATGCTGCCGATCGAGAATGAGACGGTGCACGACCAGATCCTCGATCAGGTGATGGTCGCCAATCTCATTGACAACGAACAGAGCTGGGATCTGCAATCCGACGGCAGCTATGTGCGGATCCAGCCGCCCGCCGATGCCAAGGGGTTCAACCTGCACCGCTATTTCATGGTCAACCCGTCGCTGTCCGGCCGCGGCGCCGCGCTGGAGGCGGGGGTCGAGGTGCCGACGCTTTCGCTGCGCCGCCGGTCGTAGGCTGCCGGGAATGTCGCTGCCGCTGTCGCCGCGCCGCATCATGTCCGCCATCACCGGCGCGGACGAGGAGCCGCGTACCGCGATCATCGATATCGGATCGAATTCGATCCGCCTCGTCGTCTATCAAGGGCCGCCGCGGCTGCCCGCGACGCTGTTCAACGAAAAGGTGCTGGCTGGCCTTGGCCGCAGCCTGGCGGCATCGGGTAAGATCGACGAACAGGCGATGGCGATGGCCGCCACCGCGCTGCACCGCTTCGCCGCGCTCGCCCGCGAAATGGCGGTCGGCAGCATCCGCACCGTCGCCACCGCGGCGGTGCGCGACGCCAGCAACGGCGCGGCACTGATCGCGATCGCCGAAGCCGCCGGCCTCACCGTCGAGATCCTGCCGGGCGAGGAGGAGGCCCGCGCCGCGGGTATGGGCGTGCTGTCGGGCATTCCCGATGCCGACGGGATCGTCGGCGACCTGGGCGGCGGCAGCCTGGAACTGGTGCGGGTGAAAAACGGCGAGTTGTTGCAGCGCACGTCCTTCCCGCTCGGCGTCCTGCGGATCGGGCCGCTGCGCGAAAAGGGCAAGCTCGCCGGCCATGTCCAGAAACTGCTGGCGCAGCATGGCTGGATCGGCGCAGGGAAGGGCCTGCCGCTCTATCTGGTCGGCGGGTCGTGGCGCGCGCTCGCGCGGCTCGACATGGAGGCGACCCGCTACCCGCTGCCCGTCATCCACCAATATGCTATGCCCCCCGCCACCATCGCACGGCTGCGGCGCACGCTGGCGCATGTCGGCAAGGCGCGGCTGAAGGCGATCCCGGGCCTGTCGTCGGGCCGCATCCCGACCCTGCTCGATGCCGCCGGACTGCTGTCGGCCTTGCTCGACCAGTTGCGCAGCAGCGGGACGGTGGTGTCCGCCTACGGCCTGCGCGAGGGGTTGCTCTACGCCGCGCTGCCCGACGACGTGCGGGCGCAGGATCCGCTGATCGTCGCCGCGCGGGACGAAGGCCGCCGCAGCGGGCGCTTTCCCGAACACGGCGACCTGCTCGCGCAGTGGATCGCCCCGCTGTTCGGTGACGACAGCGCCGCCGACGCGCGCATCCGCATCGCCGCGTGCCAGCTGGCCGACGTGGGCTGGCGCGCCAACCCCGAATTCCGCGCCGAACGCGGGCTGGAAATCGCGATCCACGGCAATTGGGTGGGGATCGACGGGCGCGGACGCGGGATGCTGGGGCAGGCGCTGTGGACCAGCCTGGGCGGCGACCTCACCAGCCCCGCGCCGCTTCCCGGACTGGCGGGGGAGGCCGACCTGCGCCGCGCGATGCGCTGGGGGCTGGCGATGCGGCTCGGGCAGCGGCTCAGCGGCGGCATCGCCGGCCCGCTGGAACGCTCGTCGCTGGCGCTCGACGGATCGCGGCTGCGACTGCGCCTCGCCGATGACGATGCCGCGCTGTACGGAGAGGCCGTCCAGAAACGCCACCGTGCGCTGTCGGCGCTGATGGGGCACGAACCCAGCCTGGCATAGCGGCCATAGCGGCGCGACGAATGCAGGAACCGCCCCGGCATGGTGCCGGGGCGTATTCCCGCCCCGCTTACCCGCAGGTCAGCTTGACGATCACCCCACCGGCATCGGTTTCGATGTTCAGCCGGTCGGCGCGAAAATCCATCGTCAGGATCGCGCCGGTAACATAGCGCCGCACCGATCGCGCACCGGACAGGCGCTTCGCCTTATCGGCCACCGCGTCCGCCCGCTGCCCGATCAGCGCCTGTGCCGGGTTGGCGTCGCATTTCGCACCCGGCACCTCGGCCACCGCGCTGCCGGGCGCGGGTGAGGTCGAGGCGGGGCCGGCGCCCTGCTGCTGCGCACAGGCGGCCAGCGCCGGCAGTGCCGCCACCGCGATAACCGCGCGCATCATGCCGCCACCCCCTCGGTCCGCGTCATCTTCAGCTTGCCGCCCTGCACCGCGAAGCCCAGCCGGCCCTCGACCAATTCGAGCGCGTCATGCCCGAACTGGTCGTAGCGCCAGCCCTCCAGGATCTGCAGGCCCTTGCGCTGCCCGGCGGCCAGCGCCTCCAGCTCCTCGCCACGCGCCAGCAGCCGCGGCGCGACGTCGATGTCGCGCGCGCGGATCTTCAGCAGCAGCTTCAGCAGGTCGGCGACCAGCGCCCCCTCGCGCCCGAGGCCCGGCTTGCGGTCGTCGCGCGGCGGCAGTTCGTCGTCGGACAGCGGGCGCGCGCCCTCGATCGCCGCGATCAGCCGCGCACCGATATCGTTCGACGCCCAGGTCTGCGACAGCCCGCGCACCTTCGCCAGATCGGCCTGCTTGCGCGGCGGATGGCCGGCCAGGTCGGCGATCGTCTCGTCCTTGACGATGCGGCCGCGCGGCAGATCCTTGGCCTGCGCCTCCAGCTCGCGCCAGCGCGCGATCGCCTTCAACCGGCCCAGCACGTCCGCCTTGCGGCTGGCGACGCGCACGCGCTTCCACGCCATGTCGGGGTCATTGGCGTAATTGGCCGGATCGGCCAGCCGCTCCATCTCCTGGTCCAGCCACGCGCCGCGCCCGGTCTTCTTCAACCGCTCCAGCATCCGGGGGAAGATCGCCGACAGATGGGTGACGTCGCCGATCGCATATTCGATCTGCCGCGCGTCCAGCGGCCGGCGCGCCCAGTCGGTGAAGCGCGCGCCCTTGTCCACGCTGATCCCCAGCCAGCTGTCGACCAGGTTCGAATAACCGATCTGCTCGCCCTGGCCCAGCGCCATTGCCGCCACCTGCGTATCGAACAGCGGGTGCGGGGTCTTGCCGGTCAGGTTGTAGATGATCTCGATATCCTGCCCGCCGGCGTGGAACACCTTCAGCACGTCCTCATTGTTGGTCAGCAGCGTCAGCAGCGGCGACAGGTCCAGTCCCGGCGCCATCGGATCGATCGCGGCGGCTTCCTCGGTATCCGCGATCTGAATCAGGCACAGCTCGGGATAATAGGTACTCTCGCGCATGAACTCGGTGTCGACCGTCACGAACGGGGCGTCGGAAAGGCGGGCGCAAAGGTTGGCGAGCGTCGCGCTGTCGGTGATGAGGGGATGAACGTGCATAAGGACGACGCCCATATACCCGTGCGCGCGGGTTGACAAAGAGGGTTCGGACGGGGGAGGGGCGCGCTGTATCCCAATTCCGTCACCCCAGCGCAGGCTGGGGTCTCATGCCGCGAGCGGGCGCTTGCCGCCGGAGACCCCAGCTTTCGCTGGTGTGACGTACACTCAGAGAAAACCCATGCACGCCTATCGCACCCATCATTGCGCCGCGCTCACCGCCTCCGATGCGGGCGCCAGCGTCCGCCTGTCGGGCTGGGTCCATCGCAAGCGCGATCACGGCGGCGTGCTGTTCGTCGACCTGCGCGACCATTACGGGATTACCCAGATCGTCGCGGACAGCGATTCGCCCGCGCTGGCGCTGCTCGATGGCTTGCGCGTCGAATCGGTCGTGACGATCGACGGCACGGTGAAGCTGCGCTCGGAAGCGACCGTGAACCCCAACCTGCCGACCGGCGCGATCGAGGTCTATGCCCGCGCCGCGACGGTGCAGAGCGCCGCGGCGGAACTGCCGATGCCGGTGTTCGGCGATGCCGAATATCCCGAGGAGATCCGCCTCAGGAACCGCTTCCTCGACCTGCGCCGGGAAAAGCTGCACGCCAACATCATGCTGCGCTCGGCGGTCATCGCCTCGCTGCGCCGCCGGATGATCGACCAGGGCTTCACCGAATTTCAGACCCCGATCCTGACAGCGTCCTCGCCGGAGGGCGCGCGCGACTATCTGGTGCCCAGCCGCGTCCATCCGGGGAAGTTTTACGCGCTGCCGCAGGCGCCGCAGATGTTCAAGCAGCTGCTGATGGTCGCCGGCTTCGACCGCTATTTTCAGATCGCACCCTGTTTCCGCGACGAGGATGCGCGCGCCGATCGCTCGCCCGGCGAATTCTACCAGCTCGATTTCGAGATGAGCTTCGTCACGCAGGACGACGTCTTCGCCGCGATCGAGCCGGTGCTGCACGGCGTGTTCGAGGAATTCGCCGACTGGCAGGGGAAGGGCCGCACCGTCAGCCCGCTGCCGTTCAAGCGCATCCCGTACCGCGAATCGATGCTGAAATACGGCAACGACAAGCCCGACCTGCGCAACCCGATCCTCATCAGCGACGTCAGCGCGCAGTTCGCCGGTTCCGGCTTCGGCCGCTTTGCCTCGATCGTGGAGGCGGGCGACGTCGTGCGCGCCATCCCCGCGCCGGGCACCGCCGACAAGAGCCGCAAGTTCTTCGACGACATGAACGCCTGGGCGCAGTCGGAAGGGTTCGCGGGGCTGGGCTATGCCACGCGCAAGGGCGGCGAATGGGGCGGCCCGATCGCCAAGAACCATGGCGAGGACAAGATGACCGCGATGGCCGACGCGCTCGGCCTCGGCCCCGACGATGGACTGTTCTTCGCCGCCGGCCCCGTCGCGCAAGCGACGAAACTGGCCGGGCTGGCGCGCACCCGCGTCGCCGAACAGCTCGGGCTGATCGACCAGTCGCGGTTCGAATTCTGCTGGATCGTCGACTTCCCGATGTTCGAATATGACGAGGACGCGAAGAAGGTCGATTTCAGCCACAACCCCTTTTCGATGCCGCAGGGCGAACTGGAGGCGCTGGAGACCAAGGATCCGCTCGATATCCTCGCCTATCAGTACGATATCGTCTGCAACGGCGTGGAACTGTCGTCGGGCGCGATCCGCAACCATCGCCCTGACATCATGTACAAGGCGTTCGAGATCGCCGGCTATTCGCAGGCCGACGTCGACACGAACTTCGCCGGCATGATCAACGCCTTCAAGTTCGGCGCGCCCCCGCACGGCGGCTCGGCACCGGGCGTCGACCGCATCGTCATGCTGCTCGCCGATCAGCCGAACATCCGCGAGGTCATCGTCTTCCCGATGACGCAGAAGGCCGAAGACCTGATGATGGGCGCGCCCAGCTTCGTCAGCGCCAAGCAGCTGCGCGAACTGAACCTGCGCTCCACCGCGGAAGTGCCGAAGGGCGAGTAGATCCCTCACCCTTCCGGCGCTTCGCGCCTCCCTCCCTCTCCCGCCGGGAGAGGGAGGGGTGAGGGTGATGCGCGTTACGCCGGCTCGAACGCGCCGCTGTCCTGCAGCACGCGCAGCTTGCCGTCGGCGATCGCGAAGACGGCGCCGTGCAGCTCCAGCGTCCCGGCCTCGACCCGCTCCTTCACGAACGGGAAGGTCATCAGGTTCCTGAGCGAGGTGCGCACGCCCTCCTGCTCCAGCGCGGTCTGGCCCTCCGGGGTCTTGCCGTGCTCGGCGATCACCTTGGCGCGCGCATCGTCCAGCAGCTTGATCCACGACGCGACGAACCCGCCTTCGCCCGGCGCCGCATCCTTCAGGTCACCCGACAGCGCCGCCTTGACGCCGCCGCACGCGCCATGGCCCAGCACCAGGATCTCGTCGACCTTCAGCACGGTGACCGCGAATTCCAGCGCCGCCGACACGCCGTGCAGGCCGCCGCCGGTCTCGAACGGCGGGACCAGGTTGGCGACGTTGCGCACCACGAAGATCTCGCCCGGACGGCTGCCGAAGATCGTCGCCGGCTCCACCCGGCTGTCGGAACAGGCGATCACCATCACGCGCGGCGACTGGCCCTCGGCCAGTTCCTTCCACCGGTCGCGTTCCTCCAGCCATTCGGTGCCGCGGAACCTGTAATAGCCGTCGATCAGATCGTGGAACTTGCTCATTCGTCAAAAACCCTTTCGTTGTCTGTTGGCGTCGGAATCGCTATCTGCGCCGCATGAACGACCTGACACCGATCAAGGCTCCCCAGCGCACCCGCAAGCCCGACTGGATCCGCGTGAAGGCGCCGACCAGCGAAGGGTTCGCCGCGACCCGCGCGCTGATGCGCGCCAAAAGCCTGACGACCGTATGCGAGGAAGCGGCCTGCCCGAATATCGGCGAATGCTGGACCAAGAAGCACGCGACGGTGATGATCCTGGGCGACACGTGCACGCGCGCCTGCGCGTTCTGCAACGTGAAGACCGGGATGCCCCGCGCGGTCGATCCCATGGAGCCGCAGAACGTCGCCGATGCGGCGGCGCAGATGGGGCTTGAGCATATCGTCGTGACCTCCGTTGACCGCGATGATCTGCCCGACGGCGGGGCAAAGCAGTTCGTGAAGGTGATCGAGGCGATCCGCCGGACCAATCCGACGACCACGATCGAAATCCTCACGCCCGATTTCCGCAATAAGCACGAAGCCGCGGTGGAGGCCATCGTCGCCGCCCGCCCGGACGTATATAATCACAATCTGGAAACGGTGCCGCGGTTGTACCCCACGATCCGCCCCGGCGCGCGCTATTACGCCTCGATCCGCCTGCTGGAGAGCGTGAAGAAGCTCGATCCGTCGATCTTCACCAAGTCCGGCATCATGCTGGGGCTGGGCGAGGAGCGGCTGGAAGTGCACCAGGTGATGGACGACATGCGCTCCGCGGACATCGATTTCCTGACGATGGGCCAGTATCTGCAACCCACGCCGCGTCATGCGAAGGTTGCCGATTTCGTCACCCCGGCCGCGTTCGACGCCTATGCCGCGATCGCGCGGGCCAAGGGGTTCCTGCTGGTCGCCTCCTCGCCGCTGACGCGGTCGAGCTATCACGCCGGGGACGATTTCGCGAAGATGAAGGCCGCGCGCGAGGCGAAGCTTGCCCAAGCACGCTGAGACGCGCCGCCTGCCGTACACCCCCGAACAGATGTTCGATCTGGTCGCGGACGTGCGCCGCTACCCCGAATTCCTGCCGTGGGTCACCGCGATGCGCGTGCGGCAGGATGACGAAAGCGCCACGGTCGCCGACATGATCGTCGGGTTCAAGGGCTTGCGCGAAACCTTCACGTCGAAGGTCGGCAAGCAGCGGCCGGAGACGATCCATGTCGAATATGTCGACGGGCCGCTCAAGTACCTGCGCAACGACTGGCGCTTCCGTCCCGATGGGGAAGGGGGCTGCCTGGTCGATTTCTCGGTCGATTTCGCGTTCAAGAACCGCATGTTCGAGATGCTCGCCGGTCAGGTGTTCGGCGCCGCGCTGCGCCGCATGATCGGCGCGTTCGAGGAGCGCGCCGCCGCCCTCTACGGCAACGACCGCCGGTAGCGTTCGCGACACGTGCCCATGGAAATGGTCGCGGCTGGTCGGGGCGCGCTCCGTCCCCGCCAGCTATTTCTCCGCGTCGGTCGGGGGCGTATCGGGCATCAACAGGTCAAGCGCACATAGCGCCGCCTGCAACCGCACGCCACCGCGCCCCAGATCGCCGAACATCCGCTTGTCGGCGACCACGTCGGAGGGATCGGCGTCGCGCTCCGCCCGCGCGAACACGACCGTTCCGACCGGCTTCTTCTCGCTTCCGCCGCCCGGCCCGGCGACGCCGGTGATCGCGACCGCGACGTCCGCGTCGCTTTTCGCCAGCGCGCCTTGCGCCATGCTCCACGCCACCGCGATCGATACCGCGCCGAACGTGTCCAGCACGTCGCCGCTGACCCCCAACAGATGTTGCTTGGCATCGTTGGAATAGGTGACGAAGCCGGCTTCCAGCACCTCGGAGGAGCCGGGGATTTCGGTCAGCGCGGCCGCGACCAGCCCACCGGTGCAGCTTTCCGCCACCGCGATGCGGCGCCCTGCGGCACGGTTCGCGTCGATGACGCGGCGCGCGGCATCGACCAGCGCGACGGGAAGGGTGGTGTCGGTCACTTCGCCTCCGGGGCCGGGCATACCGGCAGGTCGGGGATGCTCTTCTGCCGCCCCTTGGCCTTCTCGGCCTTCAGATACTGCAATGTCGCCACGACGATCCCGGCGGTATTGCGCGCCGGCAACGGCTCCAGCAAGGTTACCAGCCGGTCCAGCGTCCCGCAATCGGACGGCTGGATACGGCCCGTGATCTGCGGTGCGAAGACGGACGTCAGCATCGTTCGGGCATAATCGCTCATCAGCAGCATCTCCACCGCCGGATCGCTCAGCTTGGCGATGGCGGTGCGCGCCGCGGGCCAGGCGCGATCCGCCTCGGCATCGTATTTCGCCAGAAACGCGCCGCCGGTCCGCCGCAGCAGGCTGGACGCCGGCAGGGCGGAACAGACGCGACCGGCGTCGCGGATGATCTCGGGCAGCGCGACCAGCGCGATCGATTCCGCATCCGCGGCGCTCAGGCAACGGGTCTGCGCGACCGCCGGGCTGGCCACCAGCGACAGCGCCGCGGCGATGGCGGACAGCATCTTCATGCCGCCTGTCCCGCTGGCAGCGTCACGGTCGCCACCGCCTGCGCGGCGATCCCCTCGCCGCGGCCGGTGAAGCCCAGTCGCTCGGTCGTCGTCGCCTTCACGCTGACCCGATCGGTTGTCAGGCCCAGAAGTTCCGCGATCCGCGCCTGCATCGCGGCGCGGTGCGGGCCGATCTTGGGCGCCTCGCACATCAAGGTCAGGTCGACGAAGGTAATCCGTCCGCCCTTCGCCTCCACCAGTGCGCGTGCGTGGCGCAGGAACTGGCCGGATTCGGCGCCGCGCCATTGCGGGTCGCTGGGCGGGAAATGCGTGCCGATGTCGCCGGCCGCGATCGTGCCCAGCACCGCGTCGGTGATCGCATGCAGCGCGACGTCGGCGTCGCTGTGCCCCGACAATCCCTGGTGGTGCGGGATGCGCACGCCGCCCAGCCACAATGGCTCGCCATCCTCCAGCCGGTGGACGTCGAAGCCGCTGGCGCTGCGCGTCTCGGTGCCGATGCGCGCCGCCGCGGTGGCGAAATCGGCGGGGTAGGTGATCTTCTCCAGCATCGCATCGCCCTCCACCAGCGTCACGTCATGCCCCAGTGCGCGGACCATCTGCGCATCGTCGGTCGCCTCGCCGCCGGTCCATTGCGCATGGGCACGTGCCAGCGTCTCGACCCGGAACCCCTGCGGGGTCTGGACACGGTGCAATCCGTCGCGCGGCACGACGCCGCCGTGCGCATCGACCAACGTATCCGCGACGGGCAGCACCGGAATAGCCGCTTCCGCGCTATTCAGCGCGCCCAGAACGCGGTCGATGACCGCATGCGACAGGAACGGGCGGGCCGCATCGTGGATCACGACTCGCTCCGCACCGTGCAATTTCGCCAGCCCGGCGGCGACCGACTCGCGACGCACCGCACCGCCTGCCACCCATTCGGCGTCCGGAACGGCGTTTTTCAGCAGCGTTTCGTGCTCGGGGGCGATCACCACCAGCACCTTTTCGATCGCCGGATGCGTCGACAGCGCGTCGTAACTCCACGCGATCATCGCGCGGCCCGCCACATCGGCGAACTGTTTGGGCACGGCACTGCCGCTGCGCGTGCCCGATCCGGCGGCGACGATAAGGGCGACTTGGGTCATCCCTGCGCCGCCTAGCGGTTCCGCACGCGCCTTGCCAGACCCGCTCGCTTCCCCTACCTGCCTGTTTTTAAGGCAGCTCCCCCCCGATGACCGCGCTCTCTCCCATCCAGATCGGCCCCGTGACGATCGACCAGCCGGTCGTGCTGGCGCCGATGACCGGCGTCACCGACCAGCCGTTCCGCACGCTCGTCCGCCGCTACGGCTCGGGCCTGAACGTCACCGAGATGATCGCGAGCCAGGCCGCGATCCGCGAAACTCGCCAGTCTCTTCAAAAGGCTGCGTGGCATCTCTCGGAGGAGCCGGTATCGATGCAGCTGGTCGGCTGCACCCCGCACGAGATGGGGGAAGCGGCGAAGCTCGCCCGCGACAAGGGCGCCGCGATCATCGACATCAACATGGGCTGCCCGGTGCGCAAGGTGACCAACGGCGACGCCGGCTCCGCCTTGATGCGCGACCTCACGCTCGCCACCGCGATCATCCGCGCCGTCGTCGCCGCCGTCGACGCTCCCGTGACGCTCAAGATGCGCATGGGCTGGTGCCATGACAGCCTCAACGCGCCGGAACTGGCGAGAATCGCTGAAGATCTCGGTGTGCAGATGGTCACCGTCCACGGCCGTACCCGGAACCAGATGTACAAGGGGTCGGCCGACTGGGGCTTCATCCGACGGGTCAAGGATGCGGTGTCGATCCCGGTGATCGCCAATGGCGACATCTGCGGCGTCGAGGACGCCGAGGCGGCGATGGCGCAGTCGGGCGCGGACGGCATCATGATCGGGCGCGGCGCCTATGGCCGCCCGTGGCTGCTGGCGCAGGTGATGCACTGGCTGGCCACCGGGGGGCGGATGGCCGATCCATCGATCGACGAACAATATCGCGTCATCACCGAGCATTACGACATGATGCTCAGCCATTATGGCACGTTCACGGGTGTCAACATGGCGCGCAAGCATATCGGCTGGTACACCAAGGGGATCCCCGGCTCCGCCGAGTTCCGCAACAGGGTGAACCAGGAACCCGATGCCGATCGCGTCAAGGCGATGCTCGCGGAATTCTACGCGCCGCACCGGATGCGGGACGGCGCATGATGCTGGCACAGCGCGGCCCGGACGAGGCGGAGTTGCTCGCCGCGCTGCCCGTCGCCGTGCTGGTCGTCGATCCGGACGATCGCATCGCGCGCGCCAATGCCGAATGCGAGACGCTGCTGAACCTGTCCGAGCGCGCGATGCTCGGCCAGCCGGTCGATGCCATCCTGAAGTTGCCGGAGGCCGCGACCCGTCGCGAAGGCCACGCCTTCGCCGCGTTCGACGCTGATCTGGAGACGTTCCGCGGGGTACGCATTCGCGTCGACGTGATCGAGACGGCGATCGTGGAGCATCCCGGCTGGCGAACGATCACGCTCCACAACGCCGCGGCGTCGCGCCGTCTTGGCATCTCCTCCGAACGCGCCGCTGCGGCGCGCTCCGCGGTGGGGGCCGCCGCGATGCTCGCGCATGAGATCAAGAACCCGCTGTCCAGCATCCGCGGCGCGGCGCAATTGATCGCGGACGGGGCGGCGGCGGACGACCTGACGCGGCTGATGATCTCGGAGGTCGATCGCATCGCCGCGCTGATCGACCATATGGAGGATTTCACCGACACCCGCCCGCGCGAAACCGCGCCGCTCAACATCTATCCGCTGCTGGCGCATGCCCGCGACGTCGCGCTGGCCGGCTTCGCTCGGGGGATCACGATCGAGGAACGCTTCGACCCCTCGCTGCCGCAGGCGCTGGGCAACCGCGACGCGCTGCTTCAGATCATCCTCAACCTGCTCAAGAATGCGGCAGCGGCGCTCGGCGATCGCGGCGAGCGGCGGATCACGCTGGCGACCGCCTATCGCCATGGTATCACCGTGCCGACCGGCAAGGGCGGCGCGCGAGTCGCGCTGCCGATCGAGATCTGCGTGATCGATACCGGCCCCGGCGCCCCCGACGATATCGCCGAGCATCTGTTCGATCCGTTCGTGTCGAGCCGACCCGAAGGGAAGGGGCTCGGCTTGGCACTGGTCGACAAGTTGATCCGCGATATGGGTGGAATCGTTCAATATTCCCGCGAGGGGCAACCCCACCAGACGGTGTTCCGCCTGCTCCTGCGCCGGGCCAGCGCGTGACCGCAGGCCGCATCCTGCTGGTCGATGACGACGATGCCATCCGTACCGTCGTGGTCCATGCCCTGAAACGCGCCGGGCATCAGGTGCGCGCGGTCGCCACCCTGGGGGAGCTGGCGCGCGAGATGCGCTCGCACCCGCCCGACGTGCTGCTGACCGACGTCGTGCTGCCAGATGGGGACGGCATCGATCATGCCACGCGGATCGTCGCCGACCATCCCGACATGCCGGTCATCGTCCTGTCGGCGCGCAACACGCTGACCACCGCGGTGCGCGCGAACGAGGCGGGCGCCTATGACTATCTGCCCAAGCCGTTCGACCTCGACACGCTGACCCGCACCGTCGCCGCGGCGCTGGCCCGCCGGGCGGCCAATGCGGGTGAGGCGACGCCGTCGGAGGATGCGTCGCTGCCGCTGATCGGCCGTTCGCCGGCGATGCAGGACGTCTATCGCGTCATCGCGCGTGTGGTGTCGAACGACCTGACCGTGCTGGTGTCGGGCGAATCGGGGACGGGCAAGGAACTGGTCGCACGCGCGATCCACGATCTGGGGGCGCGCCGGGACGCGCCGTTCGTGCCGATCAACATGGCCGCGATTCCGCGCGAACTGATCGAGGCCGAACTGTTCGGGCACGAACGCGGCGCCTTCACCGGCGCGGCGCAGCGCAGCGCCGGCCGCTTCGAACAGGCGGCAGGCGGCACGTTGTTCCTGGACGAGATCGGCGACATGCCGCTCGAGGCGCAGACCCGGCTGCTGCGCGTGTTGCAATCGGGCGAGTTCACCACGGTCGGCGGCGCGCGGACGATCCGCGCCGACGTGCGCATCGTCGCGGCGACCAACCGCGATCTGCAACAGGCAGTCGTCACCGGCCAGTTCCGCGAGGACCTGTACTACCGGCTCAACGTCGTGCCCATCGCGCTGCCCGCGTTGCGCGAACGGCGCGGCGACATCGCCGAACTGGCGCGGCACTTCCTGGATCGCGCCGCCGAAGCGGGGCTGCCGCGCAAGACGCTCGACGCCGCCGCGGTCGCGGCGCTGGAGGCCTATGACTGGCCCGGCAACGTGCGGGAGCTGGAAAACCTGATGCGGCGGCTCGCCGCGCTGTCGCGCGACGACCATATCGGCGCCGCCGAGGTACGCGCGACGATCGGTTCCGCCACGCCTAACGCGGATGCGGTGCCCGACGCGGGGATCGACGCTGCCGTCCATGCGATGATCGAGCGGCTGGCTCGCCAAGAGCCCCGCGCGCTCGATGACGGCTCGCTGTACGCCCGTGTCATTGCCGAAGTGGAGCGCCCGTTGATCGAGGCGATGCTGGCACGGCACGGCGGCAATCAGCTGCGCGCGGCCCGCGCGATGGGGCTGAACCGCAACACGCTGCGCAAGCGACTGGACATGCTCGGCATCGAGGTCGCAACGGGATCATGTGCCGCTTCCGACGGATGAAGCGCACAAATATGTGTTCTCGATGCAACAGGGATGTTGTAACGATGACATGATGACCGCGGGAGCCGCGCCCCCTTCCTCGTTGCGTCCGACGCTGCGCCCCGGCGGCTGGCCGGTCGTCACGCCTGTCGTGGAACTGACGGTACTGGGTGCCGCCATCGCTGTGGCGATCGGCAGCTATTTCGTGGTCAAGGGAGAGGGCGGGGCCGATGGCCTTCTCGCTCCCCCGATCGTGGCGCTGCTGCTGGTTGCGAATCTGGTCGCGGGGATCGCGCTGCTGATGCTGCTCGGTCGCCGGATCGCGCGCAGCCGCGCGGCACGATCGCCGGTCGGCGGGGAGGGGGTGCTCCATGTCCGCCTCGTCCTGCTGTTCTCGATCGTGGCGGCGGTGCCGGCGCTGCTGGTGACGATCTTCGCGTCGCTGCTGTTCCAATATGGCGTGCAATTCTGGTACTCCGACCGCTCGCGTGGGATGTTCGAGAATGCCGCCTCGCTGACGCGCGCCTCCTATGACCAGATCCTCCAGCGGTGGGAGGAAGCGACGATCACCATGGCGGACGATCTGTCCGCGTTCCTTCGCGAGGAGCCGATCGACGGCGCGGCCTTCCCCAATTTCTTCGGGCGACAGGTCTATTACCGCAGCCTGTCCGAAGGGGCGCTGTTCGCGCTCAATCCGCGCGGCGGGCTGCAGACGCTGGCGGTCGTCAATCCTTACGAGATCGACATCGCGCGCCAGATCACGCCGCAGGCGATCGCACGGCTGCAAAAGGATCAACGACGCAGCGACGTCGTCATCACCGGCGACCGGATCCAGGTATTCACGCGCCTTCCCGGCACGGCCGACGTCTACCTGTACGCCGCGCGCGTCACCGATCCCAAGGAGATGACGACGCAGACGACCCGCGCGGAGGCGGCGCTGCGAAACTATCGCCAGCTGTTGGCCAAGGCGCGCTCGCTCCAGTTGCAGTTCAACGCCGCGCTGTTGATCGTCTCGCTGCTGATCGTTGCCTTCGCGGTGTGGATCGCGCTGGCGGTTGCGGACCGGCTGGTGCGCCCGGTCGGCGAACTGGTCGACGCCGCGCGACGGGTGGAGGACGGCGACCTGTCGGCCCGCGCGCCCGATACGCTCGATCGCGACGAGCTGGGGACGCTCACCACCGCGTTCAACAGCATGACCGCGCGGCTGGAAACGCAGAACAACGCGCTCGTCACCGCCTATGCCCAGCTCGACAACCGCCGCGCGCTGATCGAGGCGGTGATGTCGGGGATTTCGGCGGGGGTCATCTCGGTCGACGGCAACGACCGGACAATCCGTCTCATCAACAGCTCGGCACAGCTGCTGCTGGGGCTGGAGGCGTCGCCCGTGGGACGCCCGCTGGCCGAGGTCGCGCCGGACCTCGCCCCGCTACTCGACAAGGGAGCGCGCGAGGCGACCGTGCAGCTCAATGTGCAGGGCGAACCGCGCACCTTCGCGCTACGCATCGCGCGAGACGGCGGCGGGCCGATCATCACCTTCGACGATATCACGCAGCAGCTGACCGACCAGCGCCGCGCCGCCTGGGCGGATGTCGCGCGCCGCATCGCGCATGAGATCAAGAACCCGCTGACCCCGATCCAGCTGGCCGCCGAGCGGCTGCAACGCCGGTATGGTAGCAAGATCGAGGCGGGCGACACCACCTTCGCACGGCTGACCGACACGATCGTCCGGCAGGTCGGTGACCTCAGGCGGATGGTCGACGAATTTTCGTCGTTCGCGCGGATGCCCAAACCGGTGTTCCGCGAGGAATCGCTGGTCGACATCGCGCGCCAGACGATGTTCCTGCATGAAGTGGCGCACCCCGGCATCCGCTTCACGCTGGACCATCGCGATCCGGGCCCGACGCTGGTGTGCGATCGCCGCCAGATCGGCCAGGCGCTGACCAATATCGTCAAGAATGCGGTGGAGGCGGTCGAGGCGGCGGATCGCGGCGAAAGCATCGTGACGATGACGCTGGCCGAGACCGGCGAACGCACCGTCATCACCGTCGCCGACAGCGGCGTCGGCCTGCCGGTCGAGCGCGACCGGATCGTCGAACCCTATATGACCACGCGCGCGCGCGGCACCGGGCTGGGGCTGGCGATCGTCAAGAAAATCGTCGAGGAGCATTTCGGCACGATGACCTTCACCGACCGCCCCGAGGGCGGCACCATTGTCACGCTGTCGTTCGATACGGCGCAGCTTCACGCGCTGGCGACGAACGACGCATCGCCTTCCCAGGACGACGATCGCACGATCGCCGCCCTCACCAGAAACCGGATCTGACGCCATGCCGATCGACATCCTGGTCGTCGACGACGAACTCGACATTCGCGAACTGGTCGCCGGCGTGCTGGAGGACGAGGGCTATGGCACGCGCACTGCGGGCGACAGCGATTCCGCGCTGGAGGCGATCGCCGCGCGACGCCCCAGCCTGGTATTGCTGGACGTCTGGTTGCAGGGATCGCGGCTCGACGGACTGGATCTTCTGGAGGAGATCAAGCGGCGCGATCCGTCGATCCCGGTGCTGGTCATTTCCGGTCACGGGACGCTGGACACCGCCGTCGCCGCGATCCGCAAGGGCGCGGCCGACTTCATCGAAAAGCCGTTCCAGGCCGAACGCCTGCTGTTGATGGTCGAACGCGCGACCGAGACAGAGCGTCTGCGCGCCGAAGTGGCGTCGTTGCGCGCGGCAGCCGGGCGGGGCACCGACCTGACCGGAAGTTCCACCGCGATCAACGCCGTCCGCGCCACGCTGAAGCGCGTTGCCGGCACCGGCAGCCGCGTGCTCATCATGGGGCCGGCGGGCGTCGGCAAGGAGGTTGCGGCGCGGCTTCTGCACGGCTGGAGCCAGCGCGCGCACGCCAATTTCGTTATCGCCAGCACCGCGGGGATGAGCCCCGAGCGCGTCGAGGAAGACCTGTTCGGGATGGAGGAGGGCGGCGACCTGGTACGCACAGGCCTGTTGGAACAGGCGCATGGCGGCACGCTGTTCCTGGACGAGATCGCCGACATGCCCGCCGCGACGCAGGCGCGCATCCTGCGCGTGTTGACCGACCAGAGCTTTACCCGCGTCGGCGGCACGCGCGTGGTGAAGGTCGACGTGCGCGTCGTATCGGCCACCGCGCGCGACCTGTCGATCGAGATTGCGGAGGGGCGCTTTCGCGAAGACCTTTATTACCGCCTTAACGTCGTTCCCGTCTCGATCCCCCCGCTGGCCGAACGGCGTGAGGACATCCCGCCGCTGGTCGAGCATTTCGTGGCGCATTACGCGGCCGAACGCCGCGTGCCTGTGCCGGAGATCGCCACGGATGCGCTGGTCGCGCTTCAGTCCTACGACTGGCCGGGCAACGTGCGCGAACTGCGCAACGTGGTCGAACGGACGATCATCCTGGCTCCCGGCGACCGTATCGGGCGGATCGACCTGGACCTGCTTCCCGGTGAGGTGCTGGGCGGGCAGGATGGCGGCGCCGGGACCAGCGCGATCATGGGCGCCCCGCTGCGCGAGGCCCGCGAGACGTTCGAGCGGGAATATCTTCGCGTCCAAATCCGCCGCTTTTCCGGCAACATCAGCCGGACGGCCAGCTTTATCGGGATGGAACGCTCGGCCTTGCACCGCAAGCTGAAGCTGTTGGGCATCACCGACACGCGCGAGGAATAACGCACGCGCCACGTCTGGACGCAGGACACGGCGGTCCCTATTTTCGGCCGGTCGCAACGACGACGTACCCGACGCCGGCAACGGCGCGCCACGCGGGGAACCTCCCGCCAAAAACAAGGATATCATTCCATGGCCGACAAGCAGACCTCGCTCCAGGACCTGTTCCTGAATGCGCTGCGCAAGTCCAAGACCCCGGTGACCATGTTCCTGGTCAAGGGCGTGAAGCTCCAGGGGATCGTCACCTGGTTCGACAATTTCTCGGTCCTGCTGCGGCGCGACGGCCAGTCGCAGCTGATCTACAAGCATGCGATCTCCACCATCATGCCGGCCGGTCCGGTTGACGTCTCCGGCATCGTCGGCCAGCTGACCGAACAGCCGAAGAAGCAGCCGCAGTTGCAGGACATTTTCTTGTCGGCGGTGCGCAAGTCGGAAGATCCGGTGACGATGTTCTTGGTCAACGGCGTGATGTTGCAGGGCGCGATCGCCGGCTTTGATCTGTTCTGCATGCTCCTCCAACGCGACGGCATGGCGCAGCTGGTCTACAAGCACGCCGTTTCCACCATCCAGCCGTCGCGTCCGTTGAACCTGGCCGAGGAAGCCGGCGTCGCGGATGAGGATTGAGCGGCGGGGATGACGTCTTGAGCACCGGTTTCGAGCGCGACCGCGACGAGTTCAGCCGCGGCGCGCGCGCGATCGTGGTCTACCCGGATCTGGGCGGTTCGTCGCGCGACGCCGACGCCAGGCTGGAGGAGACCGCGGGCCTTGCCGAGGCGATCGGGGTCGTCGTCGTCGACCGCCTATCGTTCCGCGTCCGTACCCCGCGTGCCGCCACGCTGATCGGCTCCGGCCAGATCGAAGAGCTGGCAACGCGCGCGCGAATGGAGGACGCCGGCCTGATCGTCGTCGACGGCAGCCTGTCGCCGATCCAGCAGCGCAACCTCGAAACCGCGCTGGAGGCCAAGGTGATCGACCGCACCGGCCTGATCCTTGAAATCTTCGGGGAGCGGGCCGCGACCGCGGAGGGGCGGTTGCAGGTCGAACTGGCGCATCTCGACTATCAATCGGGGCGGTTGGTGCGCAGCTGGACGCACCTGGAACGCCAGCGCGGCGGCTTCGGCTTCCTGGGCGGCCCGGGCGAAACGCAAATCGAGGCCGACCGCCGGCTGATCCGCGACTGGATGGCGCGGCTGCGGCGCGAGCTGGAGCAGGTGACCCGCACGCGCGGTCTGCATCGCGAGCGGCGGCAGCGCGCGCCCTGGCCGGTGATCGCGCTGGTCGGCTACACCAATGCCGGCAAGTCGACACTGTTCAACCGCCTGACCGGCAGCCATGTGATGGCGGAAGACCTGCTGTTCGCGACGCTCGACCCGACGTTGCGCCAGATCGCGCTGCCCGGCATCGACAAGGCGATCCTGTCCGACACGGTGGGGTTCGTTTCCGAACTGCCGACGCAGCTGGTCGCCGCCTTTAAGGCGACGCTGGAGGAGGTGGTGTCCGCGGATCTGCTGATCCACGTCCGTGACGTCGCGCATCCCGACACCGCCGCGCAGAAGGCGGATGTGGAGGGGGTGCTGACCGACGTCGGCGTCGCGGAAACCACTCCGCGGATCGAGGCGTGGAACAAGCTCGACCTGCTGAGCGGCGACGCGCGCGAGGAACTGCTGGTCGAGGCAGCGCGCCGCGACGACGTCATCCCGCTGTCCGCGCTGACGGGGGAGGGCGTCGATGCGTTGATCCGCCACGTCGCCGAACGGCTGACCGCCGGTCATCAACGCTATTCTGTGACGCTCGACGCCGGGGACGGGGCGGGGGCCGCATGGCTCCACGCGCATGGCGAGGTGCTGGCACAGGACGTGGAAGGCGCCAGCGTCACCTATGAGGTGCGGATGGCGCCCAGCGATTACGAACGGTTCGCCACGCGCTGAGATCGCCCGCCGTCAGCCGTGCTCGGCGGCCTTGGCGGCGCGCCACAACTGTTCCTTGGCGTCAAGGTCCATGCCCGCGAACGCCGCGCCGCCCATCTCCTCCATCTGGCCGAAGCGGCGTTCGAACTTGCCATTGGCCGCGCGCAATGCCGCTTCGGGGTCGACGCCCAGATGCCGCGCCCAGTTGACCACCGCGAACAGCAGGTCGCCGATTTCCTCCTTGCGCGCGGCATCGTTCGCGGCGCCGGCGACCTCCGCCAGTTCCTCGTCGATCTTGGCGCGCGGCCCGTCGGCGTCGGGCCAGTCGAAACCGACACGTCCCGCCCGCTTCTGCAGCTTCTCGGCGCGCGCCAGCGCAGGCAGGCCCAGCGCGACCCCGTCCAGCGCGCTCCGTGCCCCGCGCGCCGATCGCTCGGCGGCCTTCACCTCTTCCCATCGGTGGTGGCCGCCCTCGACCTCGTCGCCGAAGATATGCGGATGGCGTCGCTCCATCTTGTCGCTGATGGCGTCGACCACATCGGGCAGGGCGAAGGCGCCGGCTTCCTCGGCGATCCGGCTGTGGAACACCACCTGCAGCAGCAGATCGCCCAACTCGTCCTTCAGGTCCGCCAGATCGCCACGCTCGATCGCGTCGGCCACCTCATAGGCTTCCTCGATCGTATAGGGCGCAATCGTCGCGAACGACTGCGCACGGTCCCATTCGCATCCGCCCGGTCCGCGCAACCGCGCCATGATCGTCACCAATCGCTCGATCATCCCAATCCCCGCCATGAGTAAAACCCGGCCGATACGGGCACGAAGTCTTAAGTCCCACGCCTCATAACGCGCGTCATCGCGCCACCAAATGGACTTTCGATGGACCTGCCCCTTATCGCCCCGCGTCCCGCACGGCTCAGCCGGATGATCGCGCAACTGGAAGCGGTCGAGGCGTCGGGCACGTTCA
Organism: Sphingomonas ginsenosidimutans; assembly: GCF_002374835.1. Taxonomy (GTDB): domain Bacteria; phylum Pseudomonadota; class Alphaproteobacteria; order Sphingomonadales; family Sphingomonadaceae; genus Sphingomonas; species Sphingomonas ginsenosidimutans. The sequence goes on along the minus strand of NZ_NWVD01000004.1, from coordinate 177,636 downwards.
GCAACAACGGGCCAGTGGTGCAGCAATTCGAGCAGGAGATGACCGAGCGATTGTTCGGCGGGCGCGGCGCATGTCTGGCGGTGGCGAATGCGACTCTGGGGCTGATGCTGGCGCTGCGGCACGCGCTCCACGGCCGCGACCCGGCGCGGTCGCTGGTGATCATGCCTTCCTTTACCTTTGCCGCGACGGCGCAGGCGGCGCTGTGGTGCGGCGCCACGCCGTTGCTGGCGGACTGCGATCCCGACGACTGGGCGCTGGATACTGCCGCGATCGGCCGCCTGATCGAACGCTACGGACGGCGCATCGGTGCGATCGTGCCCTACGCCACGTTCGGGAACAGCATCGATCTCGATCATTACGCCTGGCTGGCGCGTCGCCACGATCTGGCGGTGGTGGTGGACGCCGCCGCGTCGCTCGGCTCGCAGGATGCCGAGGGGCGGGCCTTCGGCACCGACGCGCCGTTTCCGGTGGTCTTCTCGATGCACGCGACCAAGACGTTCGCGACATCGGAAGGCGGTGTCGTCTATTGCCGCGATGCGGCGACGATCGCGGCGTTGCGCTCGATGGCCAACTTCGGATTCGACGGCGCGCGTTCCGCGACGCTGCCGGGCCTGAACGCCAAGCTGGCCGAGGTTCCCGCGCTGCTGGCGCTCGCCAAGCTTGACGAGATCGATGCCGTTTCCGCGCATCGCGAAACGCTGGCGGCGCGCTATCGCGAGCGGCTCGGCCGCTTCACATTGCAACGCCCCGCGGGGCATCGCCAGGCGATGCAGTTCTTTCCGGTGCTGCTGCCGCCCACGCTGGCGCCGCATCGCGACGCGATCGTCGCGCGCCTCGCCGAGCGCGGAATCGGTGCCGGCGCCTATTTCAGCCCGCATCTGGCCGAGCAGCCACACTTCCGCGAGACCTGCCTGATCGACGATCTGCCGGTGACGCACGATATCGCCGCGCGTGCGGTTGTCCTGCCGGTCACGGACGCGATGACGATCGCCGACGTCGACCGCGTCGCGCAGACATTCGGCCAGGTGTGCGACGCCATGCCGCGGCCCATCCGGGCGGCCGCCGCGGTACCCGCGGATCGCGAACTGGCCGCGGTCATTATCGGCGGAGGGCCGGCTGGCACCGCGCTGCTGTGTGCAGCGACAAAGGCGGGACGCTTGGAGCAGATGGGAGCGCTCGGCACGACGATCGTCGATCGCGGCGATCGCGTCGGCGCGGGGTTGCTCGGCCGCTATGGCATCACCTCGGACAGCAGCGCCGAAACCTTCCTCACCGCCGACGCCGCGCTGCCCCCCGGCCTGTCGCTCGCCGGCGAGCCGGAGGAGCAGGCGATCCGCGCGCATATCGGGGGGCTGGGCGTACCGCTGCCCAAGGTGGGTGCGTACCTCGACCGGCTCGGCTCGGTCCTGTCCGAGCGACTGTGCGCGCTGGGCGGCGCGGTGCTGACCGGGCACGAGGTCGTCTCCGCCCGCCATGGAGCGGACGGCCTGTGGCATGTGCGGGCGCGCGAACGCGCGGACGGCAGCTCGGTCGAGCTGTCCGCCCGTTCGATCGTCGTCGCCACGGGCGGGCACCAGCCCGCGATCCGCCTGGTGGAGGAAAAGGTCGCCGGCCACACGCTGGTCGAACGCTGCGGCAGCCGGCTGATCCAGTCCGACACCTTGCTGCGCGAGGAGGGCGTGGAGGCACTGCGGCACCTGCTCGGCGATCGCGGACGTCCCCTCCGGATCGCGATCGTCGGCGGATCGACCAGCGCCATTTCCTGTGCCGCGCGCCTGTTAAAGGCGCAGCCCTCGCTGGCGCTCAACGCCGGCTCGATCACCGTTCTGCACCGTCGGCCGCTCCGGCCGTTCTACCCCTCGGCAGAGGCGGCGCGCGCCGACGGCTATGACGATTTCACCGCCGACGATATCTGCCCGGTGTCGGGATTCGTCTATCGCCTCGCCGGCTTTCGGCTGGAGGCGCGGGAGCTGGTGATCCATTCGCTGGGCATCAACGGCCGCCGCGGCGATCCCCGCCTGCGTCTGCACCGCATGGCCGACGACGACGCGGCGTTGCGCATCCTGGACGACGCCGACTGCGTGGTCGCCGCCTTCGGCTATCGTCCCAACGCCCTGCCGCTGCTCGACGAAGGCGGGCGCGCGATCCGCCTGCGCAGCGACGGGCCGACCCATGGCGCGATGGTGGACGATCGCTGCCGGCTGGTCGATACAGCCGGGGCGCCGGTGCCGGGCGCGTTCGGGATCGGGCTGGCGGCCGGCTATGTCCCTTCGGGCCAGCTGGGCGGCGAACGCAGCTTTCGCGGCCAGGCCAACGGCCTGTGGCTGTGGCAGAACGATGTCGGCCGCATCATCGTCGATCAACTGCTCGCGCGGGCGACTGATGAGGCGGAGTTGGGCGGGGCGAGGACCGCGAGCGTCGCACAATGAGCGATCCGCAGGTCAGCGTCATCATCGCGGCCTATAACGGCGCACGCCTGATCACCGAGACGATTGCGAGCCTGACCGCGCAGACGCTCCGCGATTTCGAGATCGTCGTCGTCGACGATGCCTCTACGGACGACACGCTCGCCGTCCTGCGCTCGATCCCCGAACCGCGGCTGCGGATCGTCGCTGCGCCCGCGAACGGCGGCCCCGCGGTCGCGCGCACGATCGCGTTGGAGCATGCGCGTGGGCGCTATATCGCGGGGCTGGACCAGGACGACCTGTGCCGCCCCGACCGCCTTGCCCGACAGGTTGCCTTTCTGGACACGCATCGCGACACCGTCCTTGTCGCGTCGGCCGCGGAGCCGTTCGGGGAAGGGGGGCTACCCGCGGTTGCCTCGCACGCCGGACTTACCGACCCCGACACGATCGACTGGCGACTGAGCTGGTGCAACCCGCTGGTGTGGTCAAGCGTGATGATCCGCGGCGACGCCGCCCGTGCGCTCGACCCGTTCGAGCGCGACGCCGTGCGGTTCGCGGAGGATTTCGACCTGTATCACCGCATCAGGTCCTTCGGCCGGATCGCGCGGATCGACGCGCCTCTGATCCGCTACCGCCATCACGCCGGCGGCGTGTCGAAACACACCCGCGATCGCATGATCGCCGCCGCGGGCGAGGTGCTTGCGATACGCTATGCCGACGCCATGGGCGATACGGCGCCCCGTGCCGGCGCGTTGATGAGCCGCCATGCCGCCGCACGGCTGCCGGTGCCAGACGCAGAGACGCTGGGGGAAATCAGCGGCATGCTTGCGGTCATCGTGCACGTGTTCGGGCCGCTGGCACCGTCGGTGGCCCCGTCGGAAGCGGACAGATTGTGGTGGCAGATCGCGCGCTCCGGCCTGCGCCGCGGACGTTATGGCATCACCGACGTGAAGCGCGCCCGCCGCATCTTCATCCGGTCGAGCCCTGGCAACGTCCATCCGGCGATTCTGCGCGATGCGGCGATCGGCTGGGCGCGCCGCCGCTGGCAGCAAGGGAGATGAAAGCCTCCAACCGACAAAGCCGATAATAGATATTATGTAAAACGACCGACGATACCGTAGGCGACGCCAAAGATCGCGACCCAGATCAGAACCAGCATCACCGTTCGGGACAGCGGCATCCGCCGTGCGACCAACGCCGACAGCGGCAGGATCAGCATCAGCGCCAGGATCATCGCGCGCATCGTGGTATCGTTCACGACGACCACTCCCAGCCGTCATGGCCCGGCTCGACCGTGGCGGGCAACTCGGCGCGCAGCGTGGCATAATCCATCGACTGGTCCATATGCACCAGTACCGCCGCCGCCGGCGACAGTTCCGCGATCCAGCCCAGTGCCATCGCCAGATCCGGATGGCTCGGGTGCGGCCTGCGGCGCAGCGCATCCAGCACCCACAGATCCAGATCAGTATATAGCGCCCGCGTCGCCTCGGTCAGCGCGTGCAGATCGGTCGCATAGCCGATCGCCCGCCCGTCCGCCTCGAACCGCAATCCGGCCGAGGTGATCGGGCCATGCGGCTGGTCGGCGACGTGGATCGTGATCCCGCCGATCGTCAGTCGATCGGGCAGCGTCGCCAGTTCGACGGTCGGCGGATAACCATGCGCGCCGTCGAAGACATAGCCGAATTGCGCGCGTAGCCGTGCCTCCGTCGATGACCTGGCATAGCCAATCACCGGCCGCGCCATCGCGTGATAGACCTGCCGGAGATCGTCGATGCCGAAGATGTGGTCGGCATGCGCATGGGTCCAGATCACCGCATCGACCCGGTCGACCCCGGCGGCCAGCAGTTGTTCGCGCATGTCGGGGCTGGTGTCGATCAGGATGCGGGTGCCGTCATGTTCGACCAGCGCCGACGATCGCGTGCGGCGGTTGCGCGGCTCGGCCGGATCGCAGGCACCCCAGTCGTTGCCGATCCGCGGCACGCCCGATGAGGTTCCCGATCCCAGCAGGCGGATCTTCACGCCGCGCGCGTCCGATCGAACAGGCGGTGGAAGTTAGCGGCTGTATATGTCTGTAACTCTTCGACATCTTCACCGCGCAGCGTCGCCAGGAACGCCGCCGTATCGGCGACGAACGCTGGCTCGCCGGTCTTCCCGCGGTGCGGCACCGGAGCCAGGAACGGCGCGTCGGTTTCGATCAGCAGCCGCTCGCGCGGCAGCCGCGCGGCGGTCGCCTGCAGCGCCGCGGCATTGCGAAACGTCACGATCCCGGAGATCGAGATGTATAGGCCCAGGTCGAGCGCGATGTCGGCAAAGGCATCACTCGCGGTGAAGCAGTGGATGACGCCGGTATAGGCCCCCTCCTCCATCGCCTCGCGCATCAGCGCCGCGGTGTCGTCCTCCGCGTTCCGGGTATGGACGACGATCGGCAGCCCGGTTTCCCGCGCCGCATCGATATGCGCGCGAAAACTCGCCTGCTGACGCGCGCGGTCGGAATGGTCGTAGAAATAATCTAGGCCGCTTTCACCGATGCCGACCACCCGCGGGTGGCGCGCGCGGCCGACCAGCTTGGCGGTATCGACATGCGGATGCTGGTCCGCCTCATGAGGGTGGATGCCCACCGTCGCCCACACGTCCGGCTCACGCTCGGCCGTGGCCAGCACCGCATCCCACTCGCTTTCGCGCGTCGCGATGTTGAGCATCGCGGTTACTCCGCGCGCCCGCGCCCGCGCCAGCACGTCGGCCTGCTCCTCGGCCAGCCCCTTGTAGTTCAGGTGGCAGTGACTGTCCGCCAGCATCACGCCGGCTCGGGCTCGGCGGCCGGCATCTCCAGCCGCGGGAAGGCGGCGGTCGGTGCCGCCAGCACGAAGCCGGCATCGACATGCCGCTGGTACCAGCCGTCGTCGTCGATCGCATCATGGTCGCGATCCTCGACACCCAGCAGGTCCAGGATCCGTCCCGCACCCTCCGGCACCACCGGCAAGACCACGATCGCCAGCATCCGGATCGCGCGGACCAGCGTGCGCAACACCGCGTGCATCCGCTCGGGATCGGTCTTGCGCAGCGACCATGGCGCCTGCGCGTCGATATACTGGTTGCAGGCGTAGACGCCGCGCAGCCACGACTCGATCCCCTGGCTCAGCATCAGGTCGTCGAACGCAGTCTTGAGGCCCGCACAGGCGACCACCACTTCCTCGATCAACTGTCCGTCGGCATCCTCGCTGCGCCCCGCCTCGGGCAGCGCGCCGCCCAGGTTCTTGGCGATGAACGACAAGGTGCGCTGCGCCAGATTGCCGAAGGCATTGGCCAGTTCGGCGTTAACGCGCGTGACGATCGCCTCTGCCGAATAACTGCCGTCCTGTCCGAAGCTTACCTCGCGCAGCAGGAAGTAGCGCAGGCCGTCGACGCCGAACGCGCGCGCGAGATCGCCGGGATCGACGACATTGCCGAGGCTTTTCGACATTTTCTCGCCCCGGTGAAGCAGGAAGCCATGCCCGAACACCGTCTTCGGCAGCGCGATCTTCGCCGACATCAGGAACGCCGGCCAATAGACCGCGTGGAACCGCACGATATCCTTGCCGATCAGGTGCAGGTCGGCGGGCCAGTATGGCATATCGCCATCGGGATAGCCCGCGCCCGTCAGGTAGTTGGTTAGCGCATCGACCCACACGTACATCACGTGCCCGGCGCTGCTCGGCACCGGCACGCCCCAGTCGAAGCTGGTGCGCGACACCGACAGGTCGGAAAGCCCGCCCTCCACGAAGCGCATCACCTCGTTGCGGCGTGATTCCGGGCGGATGAAATCGGGGTTCGCGGCGTACAGGTCGAGCAGCGGCTGCTGATATCGGGACAGGCGGAAGAACCACGTCTCCTCCGCGGTCCAGGTCACCGGCGTGCCTTGGGGTGAAAGCTTGACGCCCCCTTCCCCGTCAACCAGTTCCTTCTCATCGTAAAAGGCTTCGTCGCGAACCGAATACCAGCCTTCGTAGCGGTCGAGGTACAGGTCGCCGGCGTCCGCCATCGCCTGCCAGATCGCCTGGCTGGCGCGGTGGTGATCGGCATCGGTGGTGCGGATGAAACGATCATAGCTGATGCGCAGGTCGTCGCACATTGCCTTGAAATACGACGACATTTCATCAGCGAGCGCACGCACATCCATGCCCTTGTCGCGCGCGGTCTGAACCATTTTCAGGCCATGTTCGTCCGTACCGGTCTGGAATCGCACATCACGCCCGGCCTGCCGCTGGAACCGTGCGATCGCGTCGGCGGCGATCGCCTCATAAGCGTGGCCGATATGCGGACGGCCGTTGGGATAGCTGATCGCGGTGGTGATATAGAAGGGTTCGCCCATAGCGACGCCCTCCTAGCGCCCTCACGGACGCGGCGCCAGCCGTGCCACGACCCCCGCCAGTTCGTAGACGGTGCCTTGCGCATCCAGCGACAGCCCGCGCGCCGCCGCGGCGATCCCGCGCGCCTCGTCATAGGCGTCCAGCGCGCGGCGCAGGTCCTCGCCATGCCGCATCGCCGCCATTTGCGCGATGACGGTGGGCACGCGGTCGAGGAACGCCTCATATCGTGCCTGTGCTGCCTTGGGCGACAGCGCCTTGGCCAGGCCTGCGCGGCGCGCGTTCGCCAGATCGCCGTCACGCCCGATCGCGGTCAGCGCGGTGTCGATCCCCGACAGGTCAAGTCCGGCATAGCCCAGCGCCCGCCCTGGCGATCCCGCCCCGCCCCGCACCAGCGCGGCTATCTCATCCTCATCGGCATCGGGCATGACGTCACGCAGCACCGCGGCCATATCGCCGTCCGCGAGCGTATCGAAGCGGAGCACCCGGCACCGCGACCTGATCGTCGGCAGCAGCCGTCCCGGCGCATGGCTGACCAGCAGGAACACCGTGCCCGCCGGCGGCTCCTCCAGGTTCTTGAGCAGAGCGTTGGATGCGCCGGGGCGCTCCAGATCGTCGGCTGCATCCATTACGATCACGCGTCGCGGCGACATCGACGGCGCGGTTCCCAGAAACGGGCCGAGGGCGCGCACCTGATCGATGGTGATGCTGCGTGCCAGTTCCTCGTCCGCGCCGCTTTTGCCGCTATCCTTCTTGGGCAGGCGGCGCAGCTCGCGATAATCGGGGTGCGTCCCCGCGGCGAACAAATGCGCAGCCTGATGCGATGCAGGGACATCCAGCCCCGGCGGCAACGCGCCCGGCGTCATGCCCTCCGCCAGCAGGCGCAGCGCGACGGCACGCGCGAACGTCGCCTTGCCGATGCCCTGCGGTCCGGCCAGCAACCAGGCATGATGGATCGCCCCGCCCGCGCTGGCGGACAGGAAAGCCTCGATCGCGGCATCCTGTCCGCGCAGGGCGGTCACGGCAGCCAGTCCGCCAGATCGGCGAGGATCGCCGCCGTCACCGCCTCAGCCGGGCGGGTCGCGTCGATCCGCCGGAAGCGCTGCGGCTCATGCGCGGCGAACCGGTCGAAGGCGCCGGCGACCGCGACATGGAAATCCTCACCTCGTGCGGCGAAGCGATCGGCGGCGGCGCCGTCGCGCGTCGCCGCCCGCGCCGCGCCTTCCTCCGGCGGCAGCGCCAGCAGGAAGGTGCGGTCGGGCAGCAGCCCGCGCGATCCGAAGGCGTGCAGCGCCAGGATCGCGGCATCCTCCAGCCCACCGGCCACGCCCTGATAGGCGCGCGTCGAATCGATGAAACGGTCGCAAATCACCCAATTGCCGGCACCCATCGCCGGACGGATGACCTTTTCGACATGGTCGGCGCGCGCGGCGGCGAACAGTAACGCCTCGCTATGCGCGCTCCACCGCGTCGCCTCGCCCTCCATCAACAGCGTCCGGATGGCCTCCGCGCCCGCGCTGCCGCCCGGTTCGCGGGTGATGACAGCATGGACGCCGCGCGCCGCCAACGCATCCGCCAACGCGCGCGCCTGCGTCGACTTGCCGGCCCCTTCCCCGCCCTCCAGGCTGAGGAAGCGTCCCTCGGTCATCCGAACAGGCCCGTCAGCCCGGCCCAGGCGCGACCGAAGAAACCGGCCTCGCCCACGTCCTCGTCAGCGACCAGCGGCACCTTCTGCTCGGGCAGCCCCGGCGCCGACACCACCAGGTCGGCGATATGCGCGCCCTGCTTGATCGGTGCCTTGATCGGCCCGTCATAGACGATCTTGCCCGCCAGCTGCGGGCGCGTCCCGCTGGGCACGGTGACCTTCAGATCCTTGGGCGCCACCAGCTTCACTTCGCTGGCGCTGCCCATCTGGACATCGGCGGTGCCGACGGTGCGGCCGGCCTTTACCACCGGGCGCGACTGCCATGCGCGAAAGCCCCATTCCATGAACCGTACCGATTCGGCAGCACGCTGATTGAAGCTGGTCAGCCCCGCCAGCACCATCACCAGCCGGCGTCCATTCTGTTCCGCCGACCCGGTGAAGCCGTAGCCGGCCTCCTCGGTATGGCCCGTCTTCAGCCCGTCGGCACCGGCAACGCGGCCCAGCAGCGGGTCGCGATTGGCCTGGGTGATCGCCTGGCCGCCGCCCAGCGTCTTGCCCCAGGTAAAATCGCGCCGCGAATAGAATTGCTTGTACAGCTTGGGATGCTGTTCGATGGTCCCCGCCGCCAGCTTCGCCAGATCGCGCGCGGTGACATAGGTGACGCCGCCGTCCGGCCAGCCGTTCGACGTGCCGAAATGGCTGTTGGTCAGACCCAGCTTCTTCGCATTCTCGTTCATCCGCTCGACGAACGCCTGCTCCGTCCCCGAAATCCCTTCGGCCAGCACGACGCAGGCATCGTTGCCGGACAGCGTGACGATGCCGTACAGCAGGTTCGCGACCGATACCCGCTCACCCGACGACAGGAACATCGTCGAACCCGCGGACGGGCCATGCCATTTCTGCCACGTCTCTGGCCGGACCTCGAACTCGGTATCCAGCTTCAGGTCGCCCGCCTTGATCATCTCGAAGGCGGTGTAGACGGTCATCATCTTCGCCATCGAAGCGGGCGGCATCCGCCGGTCGGCATCCTTTGCGTACAGGATCGCCCCGGACGACAGGTCTTCCATGAACGCTACCGGCGCCGGCGTGTCGAACTGCGGCGCGGCAGCGGCCACGGGATAGGCCACCGCCAGGACGGCGGCGGGAAGCGCGAGGGCGGTCAGCAACTTGGTCATGTATGTTTCCCTGTCGGGCGTCGTCGGAACGGAGCTTATCGATCACGAAGGATCGCGGCGTCGCCATAGCCGCGCGAAACCGCCGCGTCACGTACGCGCTTCGCCTCGGCCGCGGTGGATAGCGGGCCGACGCGCACCCGCCACAGTCCGTCGGCAGTTTCCACGCGCCCGTGGAAGCTGGCGGCAACCTCCTTCGCGCGGGCCTCGTTAGAGAACGCCGCGATCTGCACGGTCAACGGCACTCCCGGCGGGACGGCGACCGGCGCCACCGGCGTCGGCAGGGCGCGCGTCGGCGCGGGCAATTGCCGCCGCAGCGGCCGCAGCACCGCCTCCGGCGTGTCCAGCCGCGGCGAGGCGGCCTGCCCCTGCGCGATCGCCGCCGCATCCGCCGGCGACGCGGCCACGCTGCGCACCCGTACCGGCGCAAGCGGCTTGGCTGCGGTACCCAGCGACCGCGCCGCAGCGGTCGACAGGTCGATCTCGCGATCGGGCGGCGTCGGCCCCCGGTCGGTGATCCGAACCAGGATCGTGCGCCCGGTGTCCAGGGCGGTCACCTCGGCGTAGGAACCCAGCGGCAACGTGCGATGCGCCGCGGTCATCCCGGCATTGGCGAAGGGCGCACCCGACGCGGTCGTCGCGCCCTCCAGCCCATCGCCATACCATGAGGCATAGCCGACCGCGTCATAGCCGGCGGCCGCGCCGTTCCCGGCGGTCGCGGCCGGTCCGGTGGCACTCGCCACCTCAGGTGGCTGGCTGGCACCCGTTGCGCTCGCGGGGGGACGCAGGGTTACCGCCGGCACGTCGTCGCTGCCGTTCTGCGCCGCGGGCAACGGCGCCGCATCGCTGCCGCACCCCGCCACCATCATCGCCAGTGCGGCCAGCACCGTCTCAGCGCGCAATCGCATCGGCCAGCAGCCCCACCGACAGCGCGTAGAAATTGGAGCAATTGTAATCGAGGATCACGCGATAGTTGCTGGTCAGCAGATAGGCGGTGCGCCCCGGCCCGTCCGGCTCGATCAGCGTCGCCTGCACGCGGTCGGCAGGCCAGCTGCCACTTTCGGGCACCATGCCCAGCGCGCGCCATTCGGCCATCGTCCGCCACCCGCTGTGGCGCTGGAACACCCGCGGGCAGCGCGGCGATACCAGCCGGTTGCGTACTTCGCCACGGTCGAACGTCGTCGGCACGCTGACCGTGACGCCCCATGGCTCGCCCGCGCGCCACCCGGCCATCGCGAAATAATTGCCGATCGACGCCAGCGTGTCCGCCGCGCTGTTCCAGATATCGGCGCGCCCGTCGCCATCGCCGTCGCGCGCCAGCCGCAGATAGACCGACGGCAGGAATTGCGGATTGCCGGTCGCCCCCGCCCAGCTGCCGAGCAATTGCGCGCGCGGCACCCCGCGGTCGATCATCTTCATGGCGGCGATGAACTCGCCCTCGAACAGCGGCCGGCGGCGTCCTTCATAAGCGAGGCTCGCCAGACTGCGCAGCAGGTCGAAATTGCCGGTGTAACTGCCGTAATTGGTTTCATGCCCCCAGATCGCAACCATGATCTGCTCGGGCACCCCGGTCTGCGCCTCTACATTCGCCAGCCGGCTGCGCTGCGCCGCGTAGGTGGTGCGCCCGCGCCCGATCCGTGCCGCATCGACATGCGCCGCGCGATAGGGCGCAAACATCGAGATCGGGGCATTGGGTGCCGTCTCCGGCTGCTGGCGGTCCAGCGCGACGACGCGCGGATTGAACGTCAGCGTCGGCAGCACCGCATCGACGGTCGCCGGTTTCACCCCGGCGGCGATCGCACGGCCGCGCACCTGCTGCAGATAGGTCTGGAACCCCGCCTGTTCGTCGGTCCCGACATCTTGCGCCGCGACCGGTCCTGCGCCGGCCAGGGCGCCCCCCGTCAGCACGGTCATGACGAGCAACGCAGCGCGCAGGCGCCGGGCGAGTGGTGCAACCCCCTTCATTCGCGCCGTTCTGACATAGTGGCGCGCCGCGCGGAACCGCAAATCACCGCCGCACTTGCACGACCGGGCGCACCCGTCCTAAGCGCGGCGCTCGCAACGGCACGATCGCGACGCGTGCCCGGTGTCGCGATCGCCGCTGGCGAACCGCGGAAGAGTGGCCGAGTGGTTTAAGGCACTGGTCTTGAAAACCAGCGACGGGGCAACCCGTCCGTGGGTTCGAATCCCACCTCTTCCGCCAGCCTCTCCGACTGACCTGCGCGATGCCGGTGTCAGTTAAGCTGCTTCGGCGGCGTCACGGGCAGCGGCAGCGGAGCGACGGGAACGCCATCCTCGATCAGCGCGGTTACTTCCGCCGTGCTCGCCTGGCCGTGGATAGCGGCATGTTCGCTGTCGCCGTCGTGCATCGCCCGTGCTTCCCGCGCGAAATCGCTGCCGACCCAGCGCGAATTGCTCAGCAGCCGGGCCTGCACCTCTGCGAGACGCGCGAGGATCGCGCGGCGATCGTCATCGGTGGCGAAGGGCGCCGTATCGCGATTGCCCTTCGGCGCGACGTTCGGGGCCATCACCGCCTTGCCGATCTCCACATCACCGCACAGCGGGCATGACACCAGCTTGCAGTCGCGCTGTTGCTCGAACGCGGCGCCGGAGGCGAACCATGCCTCGAACACATGGCCCCCGCCACAGCGAAGGTCGAAAACGATCACGGCTCAGCCCGCCAGCATCGCATCCAGCTTGCCGTCGCGTTCCAGCGCGGCCAGATCGTCCGATCCGCCGACATGCGCGCCGTCGATGAAGATCTGCGGCACGGTGGTACGGCCATTGGCGCGCTGGATCATCTCCTCGCGCTTGCCGCGATCCATGGTAATGTCGGTCTCCTCCGGCGCGACGCCCTTGGAGGACAGGAGGTTCATCGCCCGCGCGCAATAGGGGCAGAACGCCTTGGTGTAGATTTCGACCTGTGCCATCCCTTGTAGGTGTGATCGCGGACGCGCGCTGTCAATCCGCCGTCACGCGTCCTGTGCGTCGACAATCACCCGCGCCCACGCCAGCACCGTGACACGCGCGACGCCCGCGCGGCGCAGCACCGCGATGCACGCATCGGTGGTGGCGCCGCTGGTATAGACGTCGTCGACCAGCACGACATGCCGGCCACGCAACCGATCCGCCGCGCCCGGCGCGACCGCGAACGCCCCGGCCACCGCTTGGCGGCGTTCACGCGGGTTTCGGCCGCGCAGCACGGGGGTGGCGCGCCGGCGTCGCAGCAGGTCCATCGCGCTCTTCACACCGCTGCCGCGCGACAAGGCCGCCGCGATCAGCCCCGCTTGGTTATAGCCGCGCGTCCACAACCGCCAGCGATGCAGCGGCACGGGCAGCAACAGGTCGGCATCCGCGGGCAGGTGGCGCTGCATCAACCGCGCCATCGTCACCGCATAGGCGGTGCGCCGCTGGTATTTCAGCCGCAGCGCCACCGTGCGAGCGACATCACCATAGGCCACCGCGGCGCTGACCCCGGCGTGCTGCGGTGGGGTGGAAAGGCAGGCACCACATTGCGCCCCCTCCTCCCGGTCGGTGTCGAAAGGCGCGTGGCACGTCGCGCACCACGGCGGCCCCAGAAACCGCAAACGGCCCCAGCATGCCGCGCAGAAGCGGTCGGGCGCCTCCACGATCGCCCCGCATCCGGGGCAGCGTGGCGGCAGGGCCAGGTTCAGCAGGCGGGTGAGCGGCACCTCCCCCTTGTGGCCACCCGCCCGAGCGCGCACAAGCCGCAGCCGGATTATGCAGCCCGTCGACATCTTCGATCGCTCCGCGCGCCGTCGCCACCGCGACCGCGCCGCCCCGCGCTATGCCGCGCACGATTTCCTGCGTGCCGCGATGCTGGACGGCGTCGCCGACCGACTGGCCGCCGTCACCCGCACCTTCGCGGACGTGCTGGATATCGGCACGTTCGATGCCGCCTTCGCGCCGTCGCCGGGCACGCGGATCGCGCGGCTGGACCCCGGTTTCGCCTTCGCACGCGCGGCCGGGGGGGTACAGGGCGATGAAGATCGCCTGCCATTTGCCGATCACAGCTTCGATCTGGTCGTCGCCGCCGGAACGCTCGATAGCGTCAGCGACCTGCCGGGGGCGTTGACGCTGATCCGGCGGACCTTGCGGCCCGACGGGCTGTTTCTTGGCGCATTCGTCGGCGGCAACAGCCTGCCGCAACTGCGCGGCGCGTTGCGCGCGGCCGAAAGCGATCGCCCGGTCGCCCGCTGCCACCCGCTTGTCGACGTGCGCTCCGCCGGCGACCTGTTGCTGCGCGCCGGCTTCGCGCTACCCGTCGCCGACATCGAAACGCTGTCGGTGGGTTATCCGGAGATCGGGCGGCTGCTCGAGGATCTACGCGGAATGGCGGCGGGCAATGTGCTGCTGGAACGGCACGCGCTGCGGCGGGACACACTGGCCCGGGCGGCCGACGTGTTCGCCGCGGCGGCGAACGGCGACGGGCGGACACGCGAACGTTTCGACATCGTGTTCCTGACCGGCTGGTCGCCCGCCCCCGATCAACCCCGCCCCGCACGCCGCGGCAGTGCCACCGCCTCGCTGGCGGACGCGCTGCGCCGCACCCGCGATTGAGCGTGCGTCAGATCAGATCATCTTCCTCATTTTCGGCGAGCAGGCGGCCCATCGCCTGGAACAGCTGATCCATCGCCACCGGCTTGAAGATCACGTCGTTCGCTCCCGCGGCGATGCACCGGTCGCGTAGGTCCGGCGCGGTGTCGGCGGTCACGACGATCACGGGCAGCTGCGCCTTGGCATCGCGGCGCGCCCGGATGTGACCGATCGCGGTGATCCCGTCCATGCCGGGCATCCGCAGGTCGACCAGAATCATGTCGAAGTCGTCGCGGTCGATCAGGTCCAGCCCGATCTCGGCGCTCTCCGCCTCCACCATCGTGGCGCCCGCGACGTCCAGCATGTCGCGCACGACCCGCCGGTTCATCCGATCATCCTCGATGAACAGGACGTTCAGTGCCGACATGCGCGAACGTTCCTCCCGGATCCGTTGGTCCCTGGACCCATCATCTGTCTTATGTCCCTAAGCCGCCTGCCGCGCAAGCGCGGTTTCCAGCGCATTGACGGCCGCCATCAGTGCACGCTTTCCTGCCGAACGTTCAATAACATGGGTGGCACCGTGCGAATGCCATATCAGGTGCGCCGGTCCGCCGGTGGCTGGCGCGATCAGCGCGACCGGCGCGCCCGCGGCCGCCGCCGCGATCGGGGCCAGATCGCCGGCGGCGGTCAGCGCCCCCGCCTCCACCAGGATGCGATCGGGGCGTAAACGGGCGACCTCCGCCGCCGCATATTCGGGATCGGCGAACGTCACTTCACCCAGGTCTCGGAACAGCGCGCCGTACATGGCTCGCGTGATCGGGCTGCGTTCGACCACCAGCAGCGCCGGCGGCCGCGTCGGCACGTCGGGCGCCGCCGCGACCACCAACGGCAGGTCCAACGTGAAGCGCGCGCCCTGCCCGGGGTGGCTCTCCACCGTGACGTCGCCACCCATAGCACGCGCGAGGTTGCGACAGATCGCCAGCCCCAGTCCCGTTCCCCCGAACTGCCGCGCAGTACCGGCGTCGGCCTGGCGAAAGGATTCGAAGATCGCGTCCTGCACGTCGCGTGCTATGCCGATCCCGCTGTCCTGCACCGTCAGCCGCAGGCGCGTGTCCTGCACCGTCAACGCCAGCTGCACGCGGCCGCTGGCGGTGAATTTCACCGCATTCGACAACAGGTTGAAGATGATCTGGCGCAGCCGCGTAACATCGCCGACGATCCATTGCGGCACGTCCTGCCACACCGCCTCGAACATCAGGCCCTTGGCCACCGCCGGGGCGCGCCACAGGCGAACCGCCTCCTCGATCGTGGCATGGACGTCGAGCGGGGCGTTCTCGATCGTCATGCGCCCGGTTTCGATCTTGGCCACGTCCAGGATATCATCGACCAGCGCGCGCATCGTCGTGCCCGCGCCATGGATCACGCCCAGCCGCTCGCGAACCGCCGGCTCCAGCCGCGGGTCGGCGATCATCACCTGCGCCATCCCCAGAATGCCGTTGAGCGGGGTGCGGATCTCGTGACTGGTCGTCGCCAGGAATTCGGTCTTCGCGCGCAGCGCCTTGCCCAGTTCGGTATTGGTCGCCGCCAGCGCTTCGTTCGCGGCGCGCACGCGGTTGCGGCTGCGGCGGATCGCCAGCAATGCCATCGCCAGCGCGACAATGACCGCCGTCGTCGCGACACCGGCCGCGGCGAAGATCCACCGCTGTGTCGCCGCGGATGCCCGCTCGTACCGGATCGACCGCGCCAGATCGGCGGCGCGCAGCTTGGCGATGCGCAATTCCTGGTTCGCATAGTCGAATCGCGCCGTGGCCAGCGCCGCGCTGTTCGATCGCGCGATCTCGGTCGCCTGGTCGTCGATCCGCTTCAGCGCCGCCAGATGCGCCAGCGCCTGCGACGGCTCGCCGCGCGCGACATAGACGCGATAGGCGATGTCGTGCATCCCGCGGTCGGCCAGCGTGGTTTTCGACAGGTCGACGCCGTGGAAACCACGTTCCACCAGCGCCGCCGCCCCCGCCAGATCGCCCTTGCGCTGCGCGACCGCGGCGGCGAGTAGCAGCAGTTGCGGTCGCACCGGCGCCAGCCGCGCGTTCCCCGCCAGCGCCAGGGCTCGCTGGACGGCGCGGCTTGCAGCATCCACTTGGCCAAGGCGAAGACGCACATCCGCAATGTTGCTTAGGGCCTGTGCCACGACCATGTCGTTCCCGGTGGCCTCCGCCATCGGCAACGCACGATCAAAGTCCCGCTGCGCCTCGACGTAGCGATGCAGTGCCGTCAGCGACACGCCGCGCCCGAGGTAGACCGGAAAATAGATACCCGGATCAGGGCTGGTCGCGTCCAAAGCCTGCTGAAAGTACCGCAACGCGGCATGATGATCGCGCGCGCCGTCGTACAGCAGCGCGATCAGGGTCAGAGCCTTGGCCTGATCCCTCGCCCGGCCTAGCGCAGCGAAAAGGCCGTGTGCGTGCTGAAGCGTCGGCAAGGCCTCAGCGATGCGTCCTGCATCGGTCAGCGTCGCGCCGCGCGATAGAAGAATTTCTGCCAGCAGTCCACGATCGCCCCCCCGCTTGGCGGCATTGGCCTCGGCAACCGCAAGGACGCCAAGAGCGCGATCCGTCTTCCCGATCCGGCCCAGCGCCTCGCCAGCCAGCCATAGCGCCACGGCGCTTTTCCGCGATGCCTCAGCCGCGTCGCGCTCTCCCTTCGCCAGCGCCAGCGCGCGATACGCCTCGACGATCGCAGCGCGAGGATCGGAGAGCATGGCGGTCTTGGCCCGCTCGATCCGATGATCGAACGAGGGGGCCGGCGCGGGAGCGGCGGCGATCAGCATCGCCGCCATCGCCAGCGCGGCGACACCGGCGCACAGGCGTCGGATCAGTGACGTTTCCATGAATTTGCCAGCCGCTTGACCGACACGCGCGATTCGCGTGTGGCCCGCTGCGTGTCGTCGTGCCGCAGGAAGTCGATCAGCGCGTCGAGCACGATCGGGCGACTGATGAAGAACCCCTGCACTGTGTCGCACCCCATGACCGTCAGCAGCGCCAGCGTCGCTCCCGTCTCGACGCCTTCGGCCACCACCTCCATGTCGAGCGCATGGGCAAGATCGATCGTCGAGCGCACGATCAACGGATCGCGGTTCGAACTGGTCAGGTGAGTGATGAACAGCTTGTCGATCTTCAGCTCGCGCGCCGGCAGTTGCTTTAGATACGCCAGGCTCGACAGGCCGGCACCATAATCGTCGATCGAGATGCGCACACCGATCGCGTCGAACCGGTTCAGATTGGCGATCGCGCATTCGGGGTCGCGGATCACCGACGTCTCGGTGACCTCGAAGCCCAGCTTCGCATCGGGGTTCGCCTCGACGATCGCGCACACCGTTTCGACGAAGTGCGCATCGGACAGCAATTGCCCGGAAATATTGATGAAAATGCGCAGGTCGTATCCCGCCGCCCGCAAGGTCATCTGGTCCCGCAGCGCGCGGCGGATCGTCCATATCGTGAGCCCGTCGATCCGCTGGACCTCCTCGGCGGCGGCGATGAAATCGCTCGGCATCACCATGCCACGCTCCGGGTGCTGCCAGCGGACGAGCGCCTCGACGCTCGAAATGTCGTGTCGGCGGGCATGGACCTTGGGCTGATACATCAGCAACAGCTCGTCGCGCTCCAGCGCGTGGTCCAGTTCCTGCGCCAGTGCCGTGATCGACGCCTGTTCGGCATCGTCCCGGTCCTGTTCCGAGCGGCGACGCCGTGCCTGCGCCAGCGATTGCTCGGCGCGCTCGATCAGCGCCATCTCGTCGTCGACCCCTGCCGCGGCGATCGCCACGCCGAACGAGGAGTCGATATGGCACCAGTCGTCGCCGACCAACATCGGGGCCGCCATCGCGCGCGTGACCGCACCGACCACGTCCGCTTCGGTCCCGTGCGCGTCGATCTCGATCGTCGCGGGAGCGATCGCGCATGCGGCGCTGCCCGGCAACAGCGCCGCGATACGGTCCGCCAGATCGGTCGCCAGCGCCCGCGATCGCGCCACGCCGACGCTGCGCCGCAGGGCGGCGAAATTCTCGATCTCGGCAAGTATCTTGACGTGCGGCACACCTCCTTCCCTTGCCGAACCGGCAGGTGGCCCGGCCGGCGATGCGGGCGGGATAAGGCGGTGGGGACTGGCCATGGCAAGTTCCGGGGTAACCGGCACTTTTAAAGATTGGCTTAAAATCCCGCTATCGTTGGTCGAACTAAGGTTAACGATGTTGAGCGAAGGTAAATAGCTTGTTAACGTTTGCGTGCCCCCTTTGCAGGGGGGGTGAGCATAACAGGGAGAAAGCCATGCTCGCGTTCATCATCTCCGTCGTTTACGGAATGACCGTTCGTCCCTGGTAAGACGAACCGGGTCCGGTCCGGTGGTCGCATCGCGCTGTCACCGGACCGGATTGCCGCCAGGGCCTGGCGCGGCGGCGACCGACGATGAACAGCCAGGTCAGGCGGCGCGCCGTGCCGATGGTGCCGGGTTGCTGAATTCCATGCTGTCGTCGACCGATCCGAAGCGCAGCGCCAGCACGTCCAGCGCATAATTCTGGTTGAGTCGCCACGGCTTGCGATCACCCTGCCGCGGCAGCCGGTCGAGCGCGCGCTGGATATAGCCGGAGGTAAAGTCCACAAACGGCTCCGGCGCGATCGGATCGGCGCCGATCCTCGGCGTCGCCTGTCGCAGCCCGCGCTTCTTCATCGTGTTGAGCAGGCGGCACAGATACATCGCGACAAGATCGGCCTTCAGCGTCCACGATGCATTGGTGTAGCCGAAGACAAAGCTGATGTTCGGCACGTCGGAGAACATCATCCCCTTGTACTGCAGCGACTGGGTCAGGTCGATCGGCACGCCGTCGCGCTCGAACTGCGTCCCGCCCATCAGCGCCACTTCCAGCCCGGTCGCGGTCACAATGATGTCCGCAGCGATCTCACGCCCGTCCGACAGCATGATGCCGCCCGGGGTGAACCGGTCGATCGTGCCGGTCTCCACGCTGGCGTCGCCCACGCTGATCGCGTCGAACAGGTCGGAATCAGGCACCAGGCACAGTCGCTGGTCCCACGGATTGTATCGCGGCGTGAAATGCGTGGCGACGTCATAGTCCGGCCCCAGCTTCTCTCGGACCATCCCGATCAGCCGCTCCTTCGTCTGCTCCGGTCGGGTGCGTGTCATGCGATAGAAGAACATGCCCATCAGCACATTCTTCCATCGCGTGAGGCCGTATGCCGCCTTCGACGGCAGGTGGCGACGCAGCCAGTTAGCGAGCCCGTCCTCGGCCGGTCGCGACACGACATAGGTGGGTGAGCGTTGCAGCATCGTGACGTGCGCCGCCTGCCGCGCCATCGACGGCACCAGCGTCACCGCGGTCGCACCACTGCCGATGACGATCACTTTCTTGCCCGCATAGTCCAGATCCTGGGGCCAGAATTGCGGATGGGCGATCCGTCCGGCGAAACTTTCCTGCCCCTCGAACGCAGGAGCATGGCCGCGGTCGTAATCGTAATAGCCCGAACACATGTGCAGCCAGTTGCATGTGAAGGTCGCGCTGGTCCCGTCCGCGCGCCGGGCCTCGACGGTCCAGCGCGCGTCTGCGGTCGACCAGCTGGCGCGAGTCACCTTGTGCTGGAAACGGATATGCCGGTCGATCCCGCCGTCGCGCGCGGTATCCTCGATATAGGCCCGGATCGACGGGCCATCGGCAATAGATTTCGCCGCGGTCCACGGACGGAAGCTGTAACCGAGCGTATGCATGTCGGAATCGGAGCGGATGCCGGGATAGCGGAACAGGTCCCACGTACCCCCCATCGCGGCGCGCGCCTCCAGGATCATGTAGCTGCGCCCGGGGCAGCGGTCCTGAAGGTGCCATGCCGCGCCGATCCCTGACAGGCCGGCGCCGACGATCATCACATCGACATGTTCGCTCATGGCGTTTTCCTCTCCGCTCCGGCGCCGATGCTAACCCGTATGTCAGTAGCGGAAAAGGACCGATCGTGGCGCCGCGTCAGAAATCCCGCGAATAGCGCAGCTGGACGTTCGATCCGCCAAACGACCCGGCTTGCGACAGGATGCTGATCGACCGCGTCAGGGCGATTGTCAGCTGCGTCGCGGTGAAGCCGCGGGCGTCGGTGACGATCTCGATATAGATATCATTCGTCAGATACTTGCCCGCCGCCAGCGCCGTCCCGCGCCCGCTCGCCTCATCCGCGCCCAGCACGCGCAGCCGGTCGAAGCCCGTGGCCGAGCGCAGCTTGCCCAGCGGGTTCAGCCCGCCGCCCGATCCGCGCAACGAATTGAGCGCGGCGGCCAGCTGGATCGCCTCGGTTGCGGAAAGGTTTTCCGGATTAGTCCCGAACAGCAGCCGGCTGACGACCTCGTCCTGCGGCAGCGCAGGCGTGGAGGTGAAGGCGATCTGCGGACGCTGCCCCGTACCGGTGATCGCGATGTTGAACGTCACCCCGTCGTTGCTGGTCGTCGCCAGGATGTTGATATCCGGGTCGGTCATCGCACCACCGCGGAAACGCACCTGCCCACGCTGTACCTCGAACCTTTTGCCCGCGAACGAGTAGGTACCGCGCACCAGATCCAGCCCGCCGGTGATGGTCGGCGCGGCCGAGGTGCCGCCGACGCGAAGGTCCATTTCCCATTCGCTTTCCAGCCCCATGCCGGACACAAACAGCTGGTTGTCGGCGCGCACGCGCAGATCGAGCTTGAAGAGGCCCACCGGCGCAGGGGTCGGCCGGTCGGTCGGCCGCGGGGTGCGAATGTCGCTCTTGCGGCGTACGCCGGTCAGTTCCGGCACTTCCGCCGATCCCTGACGGATGATCTGGTAGCGGGCGTTGGGCACGCTGATCGTACCGCTAATCAACCCGCCATCGACGTTCTTCTGGATACGCACGTCGCCGCTGGCGGTCGCGCCCAGCGCATCGGATCGCGCCAGCTGGGCGTTGCGCATCGCCACGCGCAGATCCATTGGGAACCCCTGCGCCGCGGCAAGCCCGACTACGCCCTGCGCCTGCACCGTCCCCTGCCCGGCGCGCGCCTGCAGCGTGGTCAGTTCCAGCCGGTCGTTGTTGAACCGTCCGGCGATGCGCATGTTCGATAGCCGCGTGCCATAGGTTTCGTTGTCATAGGTCAGGTTATCGGCGCGGATCAGGCCGTTGATCCGCGGTGCCGATGCGGTGCCGCCCAGATCAGCGGCGATCGCGATCGGACCGGACAATTGCTGTTCGGCAAGACCAGCGAAGCTGAACAGCACGCCGGACGGCCCGTTATAGCGTACCCCGCCCGACAGGGCACCCTGCGCCAGCCGAGTCGTCCAGCTACCGCTTCCGGAGGGGGTCAGTGTGGCGACCATCCGGCCGACGGCATTGCCCCCACGACGGACCAGCGCGCGCGCGTCTCCCCCGGCATCCGACAGGCGGCCGTGGAACAGGATATCCACCGGTTCGGAAACCGACGCTAGGCTGGACCGGGTGAAGTTCGTCACCGACAACCGCGCATCCGCCTGCGGGAAGGCAGCGCCGCTGCGCTGGAGGTAGTCGACGCTGCCGGTCGCCTGCCCACCGACGCCCAGATTGGGCACCAGCGCGCTGACCAGCGACAGGTCCATCCGGTCGAGGCGCAACTGCGCCTGCGTCGTCCCGCCACCGAATTTGCCTGCCACCCGCATCGAGCCTCGATCGAAATCGAGCCGCGTCGGATCGAGTCGATAGCCGCCGTCCGCCGGCACGATTCGCGCCGCACCGGGGGTGCGGAACGACACGCCGTTGGCCTGCCCCTGCAACGCGACCAGATACTGGCTGGGCGACAACTGCGCGTTGGCGGCGAGCCGGAACGGCACGCCGTTCGATCCGGTCAGGAGCGCCTGCGCCGTGCCCGATCCGCCCGCGTAATTCACCTTCACACGCCCGGCCTGGATCACCGTCGCGCCATAGCGAAGGTCGGCGACCTGTGCGTCGGCCACTACCTGCGGCTTGTCATAAAGGACAGCGTCCGCCTTGATGATCGCGCGCCCGATCGTGAAGTCGATCGCCCCCGGGATCGTCGCGGCATAGGCGCGCGCATCAATCGCCGCACGCTGGTAACGGCCCTGCGCGCTCAGCGCGGCGGTCCCGTTCAAGCCCGATCCGGCGAAGCGCAGCTGACCGGCGAACGGCCCCGCCGCGGTTTGCACCATCCGCCCGGCGAATTGCACGCCCGCGAACAGCACGCGGCGCACGTCAATCGCCAGTCGCGCGCCGGGGGTGACCAGCACGTCGGCGGTGAACGGACCATAGCTCGTCCCGCCCGTGGCGTTGACCTGATAGGCTCCACCCCGCCCGACGATCCGTGCGTCGAGATCGGCAAGCCCCACGCCCATACCCGGCCGCGGCGCGCGCAGTCGCACGACCGGCGCGGTCGCACTGCCGGTCACCCGCGCGAAGAGTGGTCCATATTGCGTCGAATAGGCATCGGCATCGACCAGCAAACCACCATTACGCGGGTCGAAACGCCCCTGCCCACGCGTGATGCGGAATTGCGGGGCATTCATCGTCAGGCTCTGGAACGTGACCACCCCCTCGGGCGAATAGCCGAAGCGAGTGCTCAGCACCGCATTGCCGCCGAGGAAATTGCGCACGCCGGCGTTAAACAGTTGCTTGGTCTGCACCGCGACGCGGCCGGTGATCCCGAACCCGCCGCGCGCGCCGGGCACGAGATCGGCGTTGGTCTGGATGTTCAGGATGCCGACGCTGTCGACGCGGAAGTTGTTGACGCGCCCCTGCAACGCCCCGGTGTAGCGCCCGGTCTGCACGTTGGCGGCGATGATAGCGGTAGCGTCGATCGTGTCGGAACGGATGCGCAGATTATCCGACAGGATGTTCGGCATCGTGATCGCCAGGTCGCCGTCGATCCGCGCGTTGGTGGTCAACCCGCCCAGCGCCGGATTGAGCCCGGCCACCCGCGCCGCACGCGCGTGGACCGGCACGAGGATACGGTCGGCATTCACCGTCGCACGCCCTTCGGCATAGAGGCGCTCGACGCTGGTGTCGGCGAAGCCCAGCGCACTGGCGCGCAGCTTGTAATCGACCGTCGGCGTCGCAAACGCGCCGTTCAGGACGACACGCGCCAGTACGTCGCGCCCGCTCAGGTTTGGGGCGATCGCGCCCGGCGTCTTCAGCATCGCATCGACCGCGAAATTGCCGAAGTGGCTGTTGGCCAGGTCGATCATGCCGCCCGCGTCCACCGCCAGCGCATCCGACGTCAGCTTGATCCGCGTATCCGCGCGCCGCTCCGCCAGCGTCGCATCGAGCGCCACCTGCAGAGCCGGGGCAGTCAACCGCGCGACCGGCCCTTCCAAATACAGGCCCGGCCGCGTCGGCCCGCGCACCTCGAAATGGCCGTCGCGCGCCAGCAGCGACAAGTCGGCAAGCTGCCCGCCGCCCAGCGTGGCGACCGCACGGCCCCGCCACGACGACCAGCTGCCGGCGCCGTTCACCATCGCGGTCAGCGGCGCCTTCAGCCCCGCCATCTGCGCCACCAGCCCGCCCGCGGGAGCGGTGAGGCGCAGGTTCAGGTCGAGCTTGTCGTCATCGGGCACCGCATCCAGCCGCAGCCGCGCACGGTCGCCGCCGGCGACACCGGGGCCGCGCAGCGCATCGACATTGGCGACCAGCTGCGCACGCCGGTCGGCTATATGCGCCTCACCGTCGATGCGCGCGATATGGCGGGCGCCCGATACCGGCGGCTCCATGACGAAGCGGGCGACCTGCAAACGGCCGATATCAATGTCGAGATCGGGCAGGATCGGCGCATTGGGATCGATCGGATCCGGCGAGGGGCGCAGTTCGGGATTGCGCCGCATCGTGATCAGCTGGCTCGATGCGCTGCGCACATCGACGTGATTGTTGACGAACGCGAACGGCCGCCAGTCGACGTCGATCCGCGGCGATGTCAGGAACACGCCCTTGGGATCGCTGACGCGCACGTCGGACAGCCGCATCCGGCCGTACAGCGATCCGTCGATCCGTCCGACCTTGATGTTCAGCCCCGACGCCGTGGAATAACCGCCGATCTGATCCGCGACGAACCGGCGGCCGGGATCGGTGTTGATGCCCACGACGATCGCCAGCACCAGCACGACCAGCGCGAGCACGGCAATGCCGATCCACTTCAGGATGCGCTGCCACAATGGACGGCGCGTCACGACGACGGTCTCGACGGGGGAAATGCTGTCCGCGGCCATCAGAACGCCTGCCCGATCGAAAGATACAGCGCGATGCGCGGGTCGCCGGGCCGCCGGTTCAGCGGGGTAGCGACATCGACGCGCATCGGGCCGAAATTGGTGTAGAAGCGCCCGCCGATCCCCGCGCCGAAGCGCAGGTCGCCGCCCTTGGGCAGCACGCTTTCATAGGCATTGCCCGCGTCGATAAACGGCACGATCCCGAAGTCGCCGAAGCGATAGCGCGCCTCCAGCGAAAATTCGTTGAGACTGCGTCCGCCGACCGGGCGCAGGTTCGCCAGGTCGATGTTGCCCTTGTCGTCCGGAACCAGCGAACTGACAGGTTCGAGCGGCCCCAGCCGCTGGAAGCCATAGCCGCGCACCGACCCGCCGCCGCCGCCGTAATAGCGCCGCGACGGCGCGATATCGTCGCGCGCGATGCCGAAGATGCTGCCCGCCCGCGCCCGACCCGCGATCACCAGGCTGTCGGTCACCGGATAATAGCCGGTCGCCTCGATCAGCGCGCGACCATAGGGGCGCACCGATCCCTGCACCGACGTTTCCGGGCTGAGGTTCAGTTTCAGGCGATAGCCCTTGGTGGGGTTCAGCAGGTCGTTCGACCGGTCGAACAGCACCTGTCCCGGCAGCGCCAGCACGCCATAGGTGCGCCGCACGCGCCGGTTTTCCACGAAATCGAACACGCTTTCGTTCCTGCCGACCAGCTCGAACCCATAGGAATAGGTGAATTTCTTCTGCCAGATCGGCGTCGAATCGTAGCTGATACGACCGGAGAGCGTGCCCGTGAACGCCTCGAACGCATCGTAATTGGCGCGCAGCGCGCTGGCGATCACCGTCACCGTGCGATCGCGCCGGCCGGCATTCTGGCGACGGAACGTCGCCGACAGCCCCTGTTGCTGCGTCCCCGCGATCGCGCCAAGGATCAGGGCGCCTTCGGGCGGGAAGCGGTTACGGTTGGTGAACGTGCCCTCCGCGGTCACCCCCTGCCCGGTCTGGAAGCCGACGCTGCCCGCCAGGCTGCGCGCCGGGCCCCTGTTCTGCCGGATCATCAGGTCGACCTGTTCGGTCCCGTCCGGCCCCGGCTGCCCGGTACGCACCGGCTCGACGCCGACCGAGTTGAACAGGCCGGTGCCGACCAGTGCCTGACGCAGGTCGTCGGTCAGTCGCGT
Source organism: Sphingomonas ginsenosidimutans (assembly GCF_002374835.1). GTDB lineage: Bacteria > Pseudomonadota > Alphaproteobacteria > Sphingomonadales > Sphingomonadaceae > Sphingomonas > Sphingomonas ginsenosidimutans. The sequence goes on along the minus strand of NZ_NWVD01000004.1, from coordinate 152,111 downwards.
GTCGTACAGCTGGCCCTGCTTGAACCGCGGGAAGACGTTGAGGTGCTCCAGCCCGAACACCGCATCGCCCTCGGTCCGCAGCGCTCCGAACGACGATCGCGGCCCGGTATCGACCGGCAGCGTATAGTCGCCGCGGTGGGTCTGTTCGTCGAGCAGGATGTCGCGGTCGCCGACCTTGACGAAGGGATAGCCCTGCTGCGGCAGCTTCAGGCTGACGTTCGCCTCCGCCCCCTGCACCCGTGCCGCCTGGATCGGATCGCCGGTCTTCAGCGGCAATTCGCGGCGCACCAGCCCTTCCGGCACCGTCGGCCCGGCCTGCACCGTGATGGTGCCCAATGTGTACAGCTCGCCCGGTGTGGCCGACACGATCGCGCGGATGCGCGACGCGGCGGCGGCACCGTTTTCGCCCGGCACGTTCTCGATCGTGGAGATCGCGGTGCCGTCATAATAGCCCAGCGACTTCATCAGCCGCACCGCCAGCCCCTCGTCCTCCCGCGCGCGGGCCGCGATCTGGGTCGCATTGTCGGCCTTGCCCTTGCCCTCGCGGAGGGCCGACAGGGAATTGAACTCGTCGGTCAGGCCCAGCGGGTCCAGCCCGCGCACCTCGGTGACATAGGCGATGTCGGGCGTCTCCCGCCCGCCGCTATCCGCGACGGCGTTGAGCGGCGTGCTGTCGAACGCCGCCAGCGGCTCCAGCGGGGCGGCGAGCGCGGTATCGGGCGCGGCAGGGGCCGGCAACTGTCCCAGCGTCAGCGGCGCAGCGGCGGCCTGCTCGGCATTGCCTGCGGGGGCCGCGGGCGGGACCGTCGCCGGCTCCAGCGGAGCGTTAATGTCGTCGGTGATCGGCGGGAGCGCGGCATCGAACTGCGCATCGGGAACGATCGGTGCGTTCGCCTCCGGATCGGTGGCGGGAACAGGCGCGGGCGTGTCGGGGCCGCGAGCCGGCGCCGTGCCGGGCATCCCCATCTGCGCCGCCGCAGGCTGTTCCACGATGATGCCGCCCAATGCCCATGCCATGGCGCTGAGGGCGGAGGCGGTCAGAACGCGGGAACGACGAACAGAAAAAGACAAGAATTACGCCCCTTTGACCGCGGGGCGCCGGTATACCGTTTCACCCCCGTCTTCCTGCAACGCCCCAACGCGGCTTCGGTTTCACCGGCACTGGCGCGATGGGGCCATGCAACCTAGGGTCGCGGGAACAACAGTGCCGGGAGAGGGCCGTGAATTTCGATCTCGACGACGATCATCGCATGATCGCGGACCTCGTCCGCCGCTTCGTCGATGACGAACTGGTCCCGCTGGAAGGTGCGGTGCTGGCACGCGACGTGGCCGGCGAGGGCCTGCACCTGTCGGCGGCGGAACGGGAACGGATCGACCGCGTCTCGCGCGAGCTGGGGCTGTGGGGGCTGGATGCGCCGGACGACGTCGGCGGGCACGATCTCCCCGCGGTGGCGATGGTTGCGGTGAACGAGGCGATGGGCCGCACGATCGTTCCCTATACCCTGCCCCCCGATTCCCCGAACCTGCGGATGCTGGCCGCGACCGTGAACGACCGCCAGCGCGAGGCGTATCTGGCACCCTATGTGCGCGGTGAGACGATTTCCGCGATCGGCATCTCCGAACCGGGCGCCGGCTCCGATCCAGCGGGTATGCGCACGACCGCGACGCGCGACGGCGACGACTGGCTGCTCAATGGGCGCAAGATCTGGATCACTCGCGCGGCCGAGGCGGATTTCACGATCGTCATGGCAGTGACCGATCGTGAAAAGGGCGCGCGCGGCGGCATGTCGGCATTCCTGGTCGATCGCGACGCGCCCGGCTTCAACGTCGTGCGCCCGATCCCGATGATCGGCGGCGAGACGACCTATGAGGTCGCGCTGGACGACTGCCGCGTGCCGGGGTGGAAGCTGCTGGGGTACGAGGGCCAGGGGTTCGCGCCGATGCAGCTGCGGCTGGGCACGCGCCGCGCGGAAATGGCCGCCAATGCGATCGGCATGGCGCAGCGCGCGCTCGACATGATGATCGACTATGCGCCGCAGCGCACCACCTTCGGCAAGCCGCTGAGCGAGCGGCAGACGGTGCAGAACTGGATCGCCGACGCCGCGATCCGCATCCATGCCGCACGGCTGATGACCTACGACTGCGCGTGGAAGCTGGATCAGGGGCGCGACATCCGCACCGACATCTCGATGATCAAGAGCTTCGCGCTCGAAATGGCGTGGGACGTTCTCGATCATGCGATGCAGAGCTTCGGCGCGATGGGGATGACGCGCGAAATGCCGCTGGCGCAGATGGCGGCGCGTATCCGCCTGATGCGCATCTATGACGGGCCGACCGAGATCCATAACTGGGTGGTCGCCCGCAACCTTCTGGGAACCCGCGCATGAATGACATGACCCGCCATATTGCCGTCGCCACCGCCGATCACGTCGCCACCGTGGTGATCGACCGCGCGCCCCACAATCACGTCAATGCCCGGCTGGTCGAGGCGCTGGCCGACACGTTCGAGGCGCTGGACCGTGACGACGACGTACGCGCGATCGTGCTGGCGACGGAGGGCAAGGTGTTCTGCGGCGGTGCCGACCTGACGGGCGAAAAGCCGCTCGCCGACGAGAGCGGGGAGAGCGAGACGCCAGCGCTCTACACCGCCGCCGTCCGGCTGTTCGCCACGAAGAAGCCGGTCGTCGTCGCGGTTCAGGGTGCCGCGGTCGGCGCCGGGCTGGGCCTGGCGCTGGTTGGGGATTTCCGCGTCGCCGCACCGGAAGCGCGCTTCTCCGCCAATTTCGTGACGCTGGGGTTCCACGCCGGCTTCGGCATCACACATACCTTGCCGCGCGTCGTGGGACAGCAACATGCCGCGGTGATGCTGCTGACCGGGCGGCGGGTGAAGGCCGAGGATGCGCTGCGCTACGGCCTGGTGGATGAAATCGCCCCGCTGGCCGAGGTGCGCGCCGCCGCGGTCCGCCTCGCCGCCGAAATCGCCGCCAATGCCCCGTTGGCGGTGGAGGCGACGCGCGCCACGCTGCGTGCCGATCTGGCGCAGGCGGTGCGGCGGCGCACCGACCACGAGCGCGCCGAGCAGGACCGGCTGATGCAGACCGCGGATTTTCGCGAAGGGATCAACGCGGTGGGGGAACGCCGCCCGGGGCGCTTCGTTCGCGGCTAGGTACGATCGTCCGGCAAAATTTGTTGCCGCCTGCGACACATTTGCGACAAAGAGCCTGTAGGGCCGCGTCCCGGCGGGGCGATACGTGGCTGGTTATGAAAGGGTGACGAGGCGGATGCGGATGCTGTCAGGCCGGGCGTCGTTGGGCGTCGCGGCCGCCTCCGGTTTGTTGGCGCTGTCCGCGTGTGGTGCCGGTGACGGCGCACCGGGCAGGGGCAAAGGCGCCCAGGGTGAGGGTCGCCCGACGCAGGTCGGCTTCGTCGTGGTCCAGCCGACCGCGGTCGCGCAGGTCAGCGAGCTGCCGGGCCGGACCGTCGCCTTCCAGAGTTCGGAGGTACGCCCGCAGGTGTCGGGCGTCATCCAGCGCCGCTTCTTTACGGAAGGGTCGATCGTCCGCCGCGGCCAGCCGCTGTACCAGATCGATCCCTCGCTCTATCGCGCCGCCGCCAACCAGGCGCGCGCCGGCGTCGCCAACGCGCAGGCGCAGTTCGAGGCTGCGCGCGTCCGCGCCGACCGTTACCGGCCGCTCGCCGAGATCGAGGCGGTCAGCAAGCAGGATTATACCGACGCCGTCGCCTCGCAGCGGCAGGCCGCGGCCAGCATCGCGCTCAGCCGTGCGCAGTTGGAAACCGCCAGCGTCAACCTGCGCTTCACCACCGTGCCCGCGCCGATCACCGGGCGGATCGGGCGTTCCCTGTTCACCGTCGGTGCGCTGGTCAGTGCGACGCAGGCCGATCCGCTGGCGACGATCCAGCAACTCGACCCGATGTTCGTCGACATCCAGCAATCGGCCGCCGACCTGCTGGCACTGCGCCGCGCGCTGGCGTCGGGCGGGGTTACCCCGGCACGGGCGACCGTCCGGCTCAAGCTGGAGGACGGCAGCGACTATGGCCGCACCGGCACGGTGGAGTTCGCCGAGGTGGTTGTCGATCCGTCGACCGGCGCGGTGACGCTGCGCGCGCGCTTCCCCAATCCCGACGGGCTGCTGCTGCCCGGCATGTTCGTTCGCGCGGCCTTCTCCCAGGCGATCCAGCAGAACGTGTTCCTGGTCCCGCAACAGGCGATCACCCGCGATCCGCAGGGGCATGCGACGCTGTTCGTCGTCGGCGCGGACGGCAAGGCGCAGCAGCGCACCGTTACCACGCCGCGCACGCAGGGCGCCTATTGGGTCGTCACCGCCGGGCTGAAGGCGGGCGACAGGATCATCACCCAGGGGCTGCGCGATCTGAAGCCCGGCGCGGCGATCACCGCCGTTCCCGCGAACACGCCGCAGCGGATCGAGCCACCCTCGCCCGAACAGATGAAGAAGATGCAGCAGGAAAAGGGCGCGGCGGGCGCGGGCAAGGGCGGCTGACGCACCCATGTCCCGCATCTTCATCGATCGTCCCATCTTCGCATGGGTGCTGGCCATCATCGTGATGCTGGCGGGGGTCGGCGCGATCCTGTCGTTGCCGATCGCGCAATATCCGGACGTCGCGCCGCCGCAGGTGTCGGTGCGTGCCACCTTCCCCGGCGCCAATGCGCAGACGCTGCAGAACAGCGTGACGCAGGTGATCGAACAGCAGCTGTCCGGCCTCGACGGGCTGCTGTACTTCCAGTCCTCGTCGTCCAGCCGCGGATCGGTGACGATCACCGCCACCTTTGCCAAGGGTACCGACCCCGACATCGCACAGGTGCAGGTGCAGAACCAGGTGCAGCAGGCGGTCGCGCGCCTGCCGCAGCAGGTGCAGCAACAGGGTCTGGTGGTCCGCAAGTCGAACCCGGACTTCCTGCTGATCGTCGGCGTCTATGACGAAACCGACAAGCTGACCAACCGCGACGTGTCGGACTATCTGACGTCGAACCTGCAGGACCCGCTCAGCCGCATCCAGGGCGTCGGCGACACCAATGTGTTCGGCTCGCAATATGCGATGCGCATCTGGCTCGACCCGGCCAAGCTCGCGTCGTTCCAGCTGATGCCCGGCGACGTCGTCACCGCGATCCAGAACCAGAATGCCGAGGTCGCGGCGGGCGAGGTCGGCGGGCAGCCGATGCCCGACACGCAGATGCTGAACGCGGTCGTGACCGCGCAGTCGCGGCTCACCTCGCCGGAGGAATTCGCGAACATCATCCTCAAGACGCAGAACAGCGGCGCCACCGTCCGCCTGCACGACGTCGCGCGGATCGAACTGGGGTCAGAGAATTACAACGCGCGCAGCCGCGTCAATCGCCACCCCGGCGCGGGGCTGGCCGTGCTGCTGGCGCCGGGCGCCGACGCGCTCAAGACCGCCGAACTGGTCAAGGCGCAGGTGGAGCAGGCGTCGAAATCCTTCCCGCCGGGGCTGAACTACGCCTTCGCCAACGACACCACCGCCTTCATCAAGCTGTCGATCGAGGAAGTGGTCAAGACGCTGCTCGAGGCGATCATTCTCGTCGTCATCGTGATGTTCGTGTTCCTGCAGAGCTGGAGGGCGACGCTGGTCCCCGCGATCGCGGTGCCGGTGGTGCTGCTGGGCACGTTCGCGGTTTTCTACGTCGCCGGATTTTCGATCAACACGCTGACCTTGTTCGGACTGGTGCTGGCGATCGGCCTGCTGGTCGACGATGCGATCGTCGTGGTGGAAAATGTCGAGCGGCTGCTGGAGGAGAACCCCGGCATGACCCCGCGCGAGGCGACGATCGAATCGATGAACGAGATCACCGTGGCGCTCGTCGCGATCGCGCTGGTCCTGTCGGCGGTGTTCCTGCCGATGGCCTTCTTCGGTGGCTCCACGGGCGTGATCTATCGCCAGTTCTCGCTCACCATCGTCTCGGCGATGGTGCTGTCGGTGCTGGTCGCGCTGATCCTGTCGCCCGCGCTGACCGCGACGCTGCTGAAGCAGAAGCACGACGAACAGGGCGATCCGCTGGAACAGGGGTGGATCGCGCGCAAGGCGCCGCGCGTCGCGCACCTTCTGGAACGCGCGCGCGACGGCTTCAACGACCGGTTCGATCGCGGCGTGCGGCGGTATGAGGCCGGCGTGCGCAGCGTCATCGATCACAAGGCGATCTGGCTGATCGTCTATGCGGTGACGGTCGCGCTGCTCGCCGTGCTGTTCCTGCGCCTGCCCACCGGCTTCCTGCCGACCGAGGATCAGGGCAGCGCCAGCATCCAGTTCCAGCTCCCCGCAGGTGCCACGCAGGGGCGCACGTTCGACGTGCAGAAGCAGGTCGAGCAATATTTCGCGCAGCATGAAGCCAGCAACGTCACGACGATGTTCACCGTCAGCGGAGGCGGTGGCGGCGGGGCGAGCGGCCAGAACACCGGTCAGGGCTTCCTCAATTTTGCCGACTGGGCCGACCGCCACGGCAAGGAGAATACCGCCGACGCGATCGTCGCGCGCGCCTCCGCCGCGTTCCGCGGCTTCCGCGATGCGCGCGTGTTCGCACTGGTCCCCCCGGCGATCCGCGGGCTGGGGCAGTCGAACGGCTTCACGATGGAATTGCTTAACAGCGGCGGGCTGAGCGAAGAGGCGTTCGCCGATGCCAAGGACCGCCTGCTGGCGGCCGCCAATGCCGATCCGGTACTCGCCTCCGTGCGCCTCTCGGAGCTGCCCGACGTCGGCACGCTGAAGATTGATATCGACCAGCAGAAGATGTCGGCGCTCGGACTCAACCAGTCGGACGTCAACACCACGCTGTCGACCGCCTGGGGCGGCCGATACGTCAACGATTTCATCGACCGCGGCCGGGTGAAGCGCGTCTTCGTGCAGGGCGATGCGCCCTATCGCGCCGAGCCGGAGGACCTGAACCAGTGGTTCGTCCGCGGGTCGGCCGGGCAGATGGTGCCCTTCTCCGCCTTCGCACGGATCAGCTGGACGCAGGCGCCGGTGACGCTGTCGCGCTTCAACGGCATTTCCTCCTATGAGCTTCAGGGTCAGGGGGCGGCAGGCCGCAGTTCGGGCGACGCGATGACCCGCATCGAGGAACTGGCCGCGCAAATTCCGGGCACCAGCATCGCCTGGGCGGGGCTGTCTTATCAGGAACGGCTGTCGTCGGGGCAGGCGCCGCTGCTCTACGCACTGTCGATCCTGGTCGTGTTCCTGTGCCTCGCGGCGCTGTACGAAAGCTGGTCGATCCCGCTTGCGGTGCTGCTCATCATCCCGCTGGGGTTGATCGGCGCGGTGCTGTTCACCACGCTGCGCGGGCTGGTCAACGACGTCTATCTCCAGATCGGGTTGCTGACGACGATGGGGCTGGCGGCGAAGAACGCGATCCTGATGATCGAATTCGCCGAACAGGCCGAACGCCAGGGCAAGCGCGTGATCGACGCCGCGCTGGAGGCGGCGCGCATCCGGCTGCGCCCGATCCTGATGACCAGCCTGGCGTTCATCTTCGGCGTGCTGCCGCTCGCCATCTCCACCGGCGCGGGCGCCAACAGCCGCATCGCGATCGGCACGTCGGTGATCGGCGGGATGCTGACCGCGACGGTGCTGGCGGTGTTCTATATCCCGTTGTTCTTCGTGCTGGTACGGCGCGGCTTCCGCGACGGGCTGAAGGGATTGCGCGGCGGCACCGGCCCGCGCGGTGAGGATGGCGACGGCAACGATGGGCACGGCCCCGGCGGCGGCGATACCCCGCCGCAATTCCCCGCGCCGCAGGGTCGCCCCGCGCTGCCCGCCCCGGAACCGGAGCCTTCGCGATGATCCGCCGCCTGTCCCCGCTGCTCCTGGCGGTCGCGCTGCCGGCCTGCTCGATGGCACCCACCTATGTCCGCCCCGCCGCGCCGGTGCCGCCATCATGGCCGACCGGCGATGCCTATCTGCGGCAGAGCGAGACGACGCTTCCGACCGTCACCTATCGCGACATCTTCCGCGATGCGCGGCTGCAACGCCTGATCGACTCGGCCCTGGCGAACAATCGCGACCTGCGCATCGCCGTCGCCAATATCGAGGCGGCGCGCGCGCAATATCGCATCCAGCGCGCCGACCTGTTGCCGCAGGTGAACGCCAACGTCGGCTACAGCTATCGCGACGGCGGCACCGGCGGCACGACGATCCTGCCCGGTTCTGGAACCGGCACCGGGACCGGGACCGGGGGAACCGGTACGGGCGGCACCACCGTCGTGACGGGCGGCGGGCGCAGCACGTTCCAGGCGCAGCTGGGTGTCACCGCGTTCGAGATCGACCTGTTCGGCCGCGTCCGCTCGCTGACGCAAGCGGCGCAGGCGCGCTATTTCGCGCAGGAAGCCGCCGCGCGCGCGACGCGGCTGACGCTGGTCGGCGACATCGCCACCGCGTGGCTCAACTATGCCGCCGACCAGAGCCTGTTCGACGTCGCGCAGCAGACCGCGCAGAATGCGCGCGACAATGTCCGGCTGACCGATGCGCGCCGTCGCGGCGGAATCGCGCCGCGCACCGACCTGCGCCAGGCCGAACAGGTGCTCGCCACGGCGGAGGCCGATCTGGCGCAACAGCGCACCGCGCTCGCACAGGACGTCAACGCGCTGCAACTGCTGGTCGGCGCGCCCGTCGATCCCGCGCTGCTGCCGCGCGGGATCGAGGAAGCGGCCGCGACCGTCGGGGAATTGCCTGCCGGGCTGGATTCCGGCGTCCTGCTGCGCCGGCCGGACGTGGTGCAGGCCGAATATACGCTGCGCGCCGCCAACGCCCAGATCGGCGCCGCGCGCGCCGCGCTGTTCCCGCGCATCTCGCTGACCGGGCTGCTCGGCTTCGCCAGCAACGCCTTGTCCAGCCTCTTCACCGGCGGGGCGTTCAATTATTCGGTCGCGCCCAGCGCCAGCTATCCGATCTTCGCAGGGGGCGCCGCGCGCGCCAATGTCGCGCTCAGCCAGGCGCAGCGCGACGCCGCGCTCGCCGGCTACGAAGGGACAATCCAGACCGCGTTCCGCGAGGTCGCCGACGCGCTAGCGCGGCGCGGGACGATCGCGGATCAGCTGGCCGCCAACCAGCGTTTCTACCGCGCGGCGCAGGATACCGCGACGCTCAACACCGCGCGCTATCGCGGCGGAATCGACACCTTCCTCTCCGCGCTGGATGCGCAGCGCCAGCTGTACAGCGCACGGCGGACGCTGGTGTCGACACAGCTGGCGCGCGCGACCAATCTGGTCACGTTGTACCGTGTGCTCGGCGGCGATTCGCTGCTGGACGCGTCCGCCGACGGACCGGTCCTGCGCGATGTTGCGACGCCGGGCGCAGCATCGCCGCAGCAAAGCCAGCAACCATAGCGGCTTGACGGCGTCGCCCGGGTCGCGGACGTTCCGGGCGTAACCGGGAGCGGCGCAGATGGGACATTATCGGATTCGCCGCTTTCGCGCCGACGACCGGCTGGCGATGCAGGCGTTCGCCAACGCCCTGCCCGAACACGACCTGCTGTTCCTGGGCCGCGACCTGCGCCAACCGCGCGTCATCGCCGCGTGGCTGACCGCGATCGAGGACGGTTGGATCGACGGGCTGGTCGCGCTGGAGGATGACATGCTGGTCGGTACCGCCGCGCTGGTCCGCGATCCGCTGGGATGGAGCGCGCATGTCGGCGAAATCCGCCTGCTGGTCGCCGCCGACCGGCGCGGCGCGGGGCTGGGGCGCGACCTGCTGGAAGGGATCATGCGCGTTGCTACCAACCGCGCGCTCTCGAAGCTGACCGCAGCGATGACCGCCGATCAGGCGGGGGCGATCGCGCTGTTCCAGGCCCTCGGCTTCGAAACCGAGGCGCGGCTGCGCGCGCACGTCCGCGACGGATCGGGACGCGCGCATGATCTGGTATTGCTGGCGCGCGCGTTGGCCTAGCGCCGCGTCACTCCTCGCGACGCGGAGGCGGTGTAACGGCGGCGCGGCCGAACGACATGATCAGCTCGCCGATCTGACGCGCCTGATCCATCGATCTCTTGCCCTGCGCGCGCAGGTAATCGCCCTGGATCTGCATCACCTCGGACAAGTCCTTGGCCTGCGCCGCGGCGCGCATCGCGGCGAACGCTTCCTGCGCATTGGCCTGCGCCTGATCGATCATCGTCACGCCCAGCGCCGACGATTGCCCGGCGATCCGTTCGCCGCCGGCCTTCATCGCCGCTGCGGCATCGACGCCGAAATTGCCCGTCTTGTCGTCCATCGATCCTGTCCCCACGTCAGTTCGCCGTGACCGGTCAACCGGCGGCGCGGTACTTTGTTGCATCGCCCCGCCTTCGCCACAGATGGCTGGCAAGAGCCCCGCTGCGCCCGTAGAAGGAGATCGTGATGCGCCCCATTTCGCTGCTGTGCCTGCCGGCGCTGCTTGCCGCCCTTCCCGCCGCCGCCCAGGATCCGGCCAACGATCCGCGCTGCGCCACGGTACGCGTCGCAATGCCTGCGGAATTGGCGCGATGGAGCAACCGCGCGCCGCTGGTCGCTGGCGCGACGACCCGCTCCGCCCCGGTGATGGTGATCGGCCAGGCTGCCGACGTGCGGCTTGGCACCATCGACGCGGCGACGCTGCCGGCGACGCCGGGCCGCGCCGCGCCGGATAATGCCCCCTATGCCGGGGTGGCGCTGTTCCAGGTCGCACGCGCCGGCACCTATCGCGTCGCGCTGGGCGCGCCGGCATGGATCGACGTCGTCCGCGCCGGCCGGGCGCTTGCCTCCAGCGCACACGGCCACGGGCCGATGTGCACCGGCATCCGCAAGATGGTCGATTTCCGTCTGACGCCGGGTCGTTACGTCCTGCAGATCAGCGGCCATGACGGCGCGAGCATCCCGGTGATGATCGTGCGCGCCCCGCGGGCAGCGGCATGATCGCCGCGCTGCTCGCCGCGGCGGTGCAGGCGACGGCGGCCACCCCCGCTCCGGTCGCGCCGGTAACGGCCCCCACCCCCGCCACGCTGACGCGTGTGCAGCTGACCACCGCGGCCGGCCCGATCGTGATCGGCGTCAATACGAGGGCGGCGCCCGCCACCGCCGCGAATTTCCTGAAGTATGTCAATCAGAGGAAGCTCGACGGCGTCGCCTTCTATCGCGCGGTGAAGGTCGGCGACGGCTACGGCCTCGTCCAGTTCGGCACCCGCAACGATCCGAAGCGTACGCTGCCGCCCGTCCGCCATGAAGCGACGACGCAGACCGGGCTGAGCCATGTCGACGGCGCGATTTCGATGGCGATGGCCTCCCCCGGCACCGCGGCGGGCGATTTCTTCGTCGTGGTCGGTGACATCACCTCGATGGACGCCAAGGGCGCCGACCCCGGCTTCGCGGTGTTCGGCCGCGTGCTGGAGGGGATGGACGTGATCCGCCGCATCCTTGTCGCGCCGACCTCGCCGACGCTGGGCGAGGGCGTGATGAAGGGGCAGATGCTGGCCCCGACGATCCGCATCGAGAGCGCCCGCCGCCTGCCCTGACGCCCGCCCCCGACGCTTGCCGGCGGCGTGACGGAACGGTTACAACGGACACCTTAAGGAGCCTGTCCGATGACCACCACCCTCGCCACCCGCACCGACTGGACCGCGATCGGCGCCGATCTGCTCCCCGATGTGGTCGCGCTCCGACGCGCGATCCATGCCGAGCCGGAGGTCGGGCTGCACTGCCCGCTGACGACGCAGAAGGCGAAGGAGGCGCTCGCCGGACTGCCGCTGGAGATTCACGATAGCACCAGGACCACCGGATTCGTCGCGATCCTGCGCGGCGGGCGCAGCGGCGCGGCGGGATCGAACCGGCGCACCGTGCTGCTGCGCGGCGACATGGACGCCCTGCCGATGACCGAGGAAACCGGGCTGCCGTTCGCCTCGACCATTCCCGGCGCGATGCACGCCTGCGGCCATGACGCGCATACCGCGATGCTGTTCGGCGCCGCCAAGGCGCTGTGCGCGCGGCGCGAGGAACTGGCCGGCACGATCGTGTTCATGTTCCAGCCGGGCGAGGAAGGCCATCACGGCGCGCGCCACATGATCGCCGACGGGCTGCTCGATATCGCGCGGCCGGAAGCCGCCTTCGCGCTCCACATCTCTCCCAACGCGCCCGCGGGCGTGTTCGTCGGGCGGGAGGGCGCGCTGCTCGCCTCCACCGACACCGTGCTGGCGACGATCCGCGGCAAGGGCGGCCACGCCGCGATGCCGCACGAGGCGATCGACCCGATCCCGGTCGCCTGCGCGATCGTCACGGCGCTGCAACAGCATGTCGCACGCCGCGTCCCCGTCGCCGACCCGGCGGTACTGACGATCACGCAGATCCATGCCGGTTCGTCGCACAATATCATCCCGGGTGAGGTCAAGTTGATGGGGACGCTGCGCACGCTGTCGGAAACGACGCGCGGCGCGATGCGCGAGGCCTTCCACCAGATCGCGCAGGGGATCGCGGCGGCGCACGGCTGCACCGCCGACACCGCGATCGAGGAAGGCTATCCGGTCACCATGAACGATCCGCGCGCCACCGCGCTGATGCGTGCGCTGGCGGGCACGATCAGCGGCGAACGCGGCTGGTCGACCATGCCCGCGCCGATGATGGGCGGCGAGGATTTCAGCTACGTCCTGCGCGACGTGCCGGGCGCGATGGCTTTCGTCGGCGTCGCTGCGGAGGGCAGCGACCCGCGCACCAATCCGCCGCTCCACAACACCCGCATGACGATCGACGAAGCGGTGATGGCCAAGGGCGTGGCCATGCACTGCGCGCTGGCGGAACGCTTCCTGGAACACGGGCTGGATTGACCGGCACCCCGGATCGGCGATGGCAACCGATCCGGTACGTTCGGCTGGTACGGGCGGTCGGACTCGAACCGACAAGGATTGCTCCGGCGGATTTTGAGTCCGCTGCGTCTACCATTCCGCCACGCCCGCGTGCGAAGGTCGGGCGCCTTTGGCACGGTTGCCGGCGCCGGTCCAGAGGTGTCGATGGTTCAGTCGCGGAAAGCTGGATCGGACATCGCCACGGCGGCCATGTCGATCGGGCTGTAGAAGGCAACGCCGGCGCGCCCTTCGGTCTGCCAGACGATATGCCCCGCAATCCAGCCGAGGCCCGGCACGTCGACCTCCACCGCACTGCCGGGCGACAGCGGATCGGGCAGTTCGGCCATCAGCCCGCCGGCCGACAGGTTGCGTACCCGCACCATCGCCGTTCCGGCCCTGCCCTCGACACGCAGCGCGACCGTTGCGGACACGGCCCGCCGCCCGCCGGTCGGATCACCCTGGGGATTGTCGCTCACCATCTGCGTCCGCGCCGCCCTGCCCTGTCGTTGGCTACGGCATTGCCGTACCGCCGCGAGCGTAAAGCGAAGGTTACCGCCGCGCGCGATCAGTCGTCGCGCGATACCTTTTCGTTGCGCTCGTGGCGCTCCTGCGCCTCGACCGTCATCGTCGCGATCGGGCGCGCTTCCAGCCGGCCCAGGCTGATCGGCTCACCGGTCACTTCGCAATAACCGTATTCGCCCTCGTCGATGCGGCGCAGCGCGGCGTCGATCTTGGAAATCAGCTTGCGCTGGCGATCGCGCGTGCGCAGTTCCAGCGACCAGTCGGTCTCGCTCGACGCGCGGTCGGTCAGGTCCGCCTCGCGCAGCGAATCGACCTGCAGCTGCGACAGCGTCCCTTGCGACTCGCGGCGGATCGCATCCTTCCATTCCAGCAACTTGCGACGAAAATATGCCTGCTGCCGCGGGTTCATGAACGGCTCGTCCGCGCTGGGGCGGTATCCGTCGTCGGTCACCACATCGGGTACCGCAATCTCGCCGGGTTCGTCCTTGATTCGATCCACTGCCGTCGCCATCGATCTGCTCCCGCCCGCGCCCCGGGGATGTTCGTCCTCCCCTCGGCGCCCCCGCTGGCCGCGCCTATAGAGAGCCGCGACGCCGGGGACAAGCGAGCAACCGGGCTGTCGCACGATGCCGCTGTCGCACTGCTGAACGCCGACCGCGCCGGTGATCGGCCGATGTGCCCGTTTCGATAAAAATGCCCCGCGACGGGACACTTGCGGGCACGGCAGCCGCAAACGCGCTTGCCCTTAAGGGATTATTCCGCGTTTGTCGGCATGAGGAAAACTCTGTGCATCGACCCAGCGGCGGGTGGCTCGCCGTCAACGAAAGAAGAAACACATGTCCGTGCGGATGGCCTTGGCAAAACTGTGTGCGTGCACGTGCGGGGGGGCGCTGATCGGTGGCGGGGCCGTGCACGTCGCGGAAACCAAGGGCCGCACCGTCTTCGCCAAGAAGGCCACGACGCGCGTGGTCCGCCGTTCGGTCGCCGGCACCGGAACGAAGCTGCGCCGCGTCGTGCGCGCCGGCGCGGCATGCCCCCCGACGACCGTGACGATCGCGTCGCAGGCCGCGCCCGTTCCGGTCCCGCTGCCCCCCGCTCCCGCCTATTCGGGCGGCGGCGGCTATAGCGATCCGGGCGGTTTCGGCGGCGGCGGTTTCGGCGGCGGCGGCTTCTTCGCCGGTGGCTTCTTCGGCGGTTCGGGCGGGGGCAGCAGCGGCAGCATCGTCGTGTCCTCGACGTCCAGCACCAGCGGGTCGTCGTCCACCTCCTCGGGCGCGGTCGCCAGCTCGACCTCGTCGGGCAACGTTTCCTCCACCGGCAACGTCTCGTCCTCCGGGATCATCTCCTCGTCCGGGAACGTATCCTCGTCGGGCAATGTGTCGAGTTCGTCCTCCGGCAACGTGTCGAGTTCGTCCTCGGGCAACGTCTCGAGTTCGACCTCCTCTTCGTCCTCCGGCAACGTTTCCAGTTCGACGTCCTCGTCGGGCAATGTGTCGTCGTCGACATCCTCGTCCAGTTCGACCAGCGGTTCGTCGTCGACCTCGTCCTCGACGTCCAGTTCGACTTCGTCGTCGTCCTACGGCTCCAGTTCCAAGGGATGGAGCTCCAGCCACGGCTGGCATCCGCATCCCCCGTCGTCCACCAGCAGCGGGTCGAGCAGCGGCGATCCCGCGCCGGTGCCCGCGCCGCCGATGGTCCTGCTGTTCGGCGCCGCCGCCGCGGCACTGGTCGCGCGCCGGCGTATGTCGGCAAAGGCCGCCTGATCGCCCACCCTGGATAGGTCGGGCCGAAGGGCCGGCATCCCCGACCGGGGTGCCGGCCCTTTTCCTTGCGTCACGCGGACAGCAACGCCTTTTCGATATCGGGGATCGGGTGGCCGGTCAGATCCTTGGCCAGTTCGCCGGTCAGCCGGTCGCTGACTTCCTTGTGATAATGTTTGCGAAGCTCGCCCAGCGTCCTCGGCGCGGCGATGATGATGAGCGATTCGAACTCGTTGGCCAGCGCCCGCCGCCTCAGCAGGTCGGCCGCATCGGCGGCGAAGCGGTCTTCCTCCTGCTGATGGAAGTCGGTTTCGCCCATCGTGCCCGATACGGTTGAAGATGCCGCGCCCGCCGCATCGGTCTTCTGCTCGCGGTCGGCGGGGTTGGGGCGTTCCTCGGCATGTTCGACCTGCAGATTGGGATAGGCCTCGTCGCCTTCGTTGCGCAGGAACAGCAACTTGCGACCATCGACCACCAGCACGACCGATTGATGGGGGACTTGCATGGCGCCTTCTCCTTGTTGTGCCTGTCTGTGCGGCAAGAACGCCGTCGCCGCGGGCCGGGTTGCCTCGCCCCCGCGACGCCGCCATAGCGCGGGCCATGCATGACATCCGCCTGATCCGTGACGATCCCGCCGCCTTCGATGCCGCCATGGCGCGGCGCGGCGCCCCGGCCGTGGCCGAGACATTGGTCGCGCTCGACCGTCGCCGCCGCGAAGTGACCACCGAGGCGCAGACCGCGCAGGCGCGCCGCAACGAAGCGTCGAAGGCGATCGGCGCGGCGAAGGCGCAGAAGGACGAGGCGACCGCCGCCGCGCTGATGGCCGAGGTGGCGACGCTCAAGCAGCGGCTGCCGGAGCTGGAGGCAGAGGAGGCGCGGCTCGGCGCCGATCTCGACGCGCAGCTGGCCGCGCTGCCGAACATCCCCGCCGCCGACGTGCCGGAGGGCGCGGACGAGGACGACAATGTGCTGGTCCACGAACGCGGCCAGCGGCCCGCCTTCGCCTTCGCGGTGCGCGAACATGACACGATCGGCCCCGCGCTGGGCCTGGATTTCGAAACCGGCGTGGCGATCGCCGGCGCGCGCTTCACGCTGGTGCGCGGGCACGCCGCGCGGCTTCAGCGGGCGCTGGGGCAGTTCATGCTCGATCGCCTGACGCGCGAGCACGGCTATGAGGAAGTCGCCCCGCCGCTGCTGGTCCGTGACGAGGCGGTGTTCGGCACCGGTCAGCTGCCCAAGTTCGCGGAGGATCTGTTCCGCACCACCGATGGCCGCTGGCTGATCCCGACGGCGGAGGTGTCGCTGACCAATATCGTGCGCGAACAGATTCTGGCGCACGACGTCCTGCCGCTGCGCTTCGCGGCGCTGACGCCGTGTTTTCGGTCGGAAGCAGGCGCGGCGGGTCGCGACACCCGCGGCTACATCCGCCAGCATCAGTTCGACAAGGTGGAGATGGTGTCGATCGTCGCGCCGGAGGCAAGCGAGGCGGAGCATGAACGGATGACCGCCTGTGCGGAAGGCGTGCTGGACGCGCTGGGCCTGGCCTATCGCCGCATGAAGCTGTGCACTGGTGACATGGGGTTCACCGCGGCGCGCACCTACGATCTGGAGGTGTGGCTGCCCGGCCAGGCGCGCTATCGCGAGATCTCCAGCTGCTCGACCTGCACCGATTTCCAGGCGCGCCGCATGAACGCGCGCTACCGGGCGGAGGGGGAGAAGGCGACGCGCTTCGTCCACACCCTCAACGGCTCGGGATTGGCGGTCGGGCGCACGCTGGTGGCGGTGCTGGAAAACTATCAGCAGGCCGACGGTTCGGTCGCGGTGCCAGAGGTGCTGCAACCCTATCTGGGCGGTCTGAACCGGCTGGAGCCGCGCTGATGCGGATCCTGCTGGCCAATGACGACGGCTATCACGCGCCGGGCCTTGCCGTGCTGGAGACGATCGCGCGGCAATTGTCGGACGACGTGTGGATCGTCGCCCCCGCCGACGAACAGTCGGGCACGGGCCGCTCGCTGACGCTGGGCCGGCCGCTGCGCGCGCACCGCTTCGCCGACAAACGCTTCGCGGTGACCGGCACGCCGACCGACGCGGTGATGTTCGCGCTGGCGCAGGTGATGCGCGATACGCCGCCCGACCTGATCCTGTCCGGGGTCAACCGCGGCGCCAATCTGGGCGAGGACGTGATGTACTCCGGCACCGCCTCGGCCGCGATGGAGGGCGCGCTGGCGGGCATCCGCTCGGTCGCGCTCAGCCAGGTCTATGGCGCGGTGGAGCCGGGCGACGACGTGTCCTTCGCCGTGGCGGAGGAATGGGGCACGCGGGTGCTGCGCCCGCTGCTCGACGCCGAATGGGCGCCGCGCTCGATGGTCAACATCAACTTCCCGATGGGCGATCCGGCCGCGGTGAAGGGGGTGCGCGTCGTGCCGCAGGGGCTGCGCGACTATGGCCGCGCCCGCTTCGACGCGCGCAAGGATCCGCGCGGCTTCGACTATTACTGGCTGGCGCTCGCGGGGATCGCCACGCCCGGCGCGCGCGATACGGACCTGACCACCGTTTCTGACGGATGGGTAACCGTGACCCCGCTGCATCTGGACCTGACGCTGCATTCGTCGTTAACGTCGCTGCGGGACGTGTACGCACGGTCGTAGCGGGGATAGCGGATGACAAGGTGGAGGACGCCGCGGCGCTTGCTGCCCGGCGGTCTGGCGGTCGTGCTGACGGGATGTATCCCGCCGGGCGTGCCCGATGGCGGGACCGCCCGCTACCCCGCCCCCGCCGCCCCCTCTCCGGCGCCCGCACCCCCGCGCGCTGCATTCCCGACGGCGGCTGCCCCCGTGGCGCAGCTGCCCGCACCGCGCCCGGCGTGGGAAGCGCGCCCTGTGACCCCGGACGCGACGATCGTCGCGGCACAGACCTATACCGTGCGCAGCGGCGATACGCTGGCGGCGATCGCCGAGCGCACCGGCGCGTCGGCCGCGGCGATCGCGCGCGCCAACGCACTGGCACAGCCCTATCTCGTCGTCGCCGGGCAGACGCTGTCGATCCCCGGCGGGCGCTATCACCGCGTCCATCCGGGGGAGACGGGCATCGCGATCGCGCGCGCCTATGGCGTCCCGTGGTCGCAAATGGTCGCCGCCAACGATCTGGTCGAACCCTTCATCCTGCGCGCGGGACAGCGCATCCTGATCCCCTCCGCCGCACCCGACCGGGCGAGCAGCGCAGCCGAACGCGCCGCCGCCTTCCGCCTCGACGTCGATTCGATCCTGACCGGCGGCGAACCCGCGGTCGCCGCGAACCAGCCCGCTACCGCCACCCCGACGCCCCCGCCGCGCCCCAGGCCGGGGGCCGCCACTCCGCCGCCGCGCGCGCTGCCCGCCACCACCCCGGTGGTGGCGCCCGCCGCCGCACCTGGGCGCTTCGTCTGGCCGGTGTCGGGCCAGGTCGTCCGGCGCTTCGGCGCGGGCGCCAGCGGGGAGAGGAGCGACGGCATCAAGATCGCCGTCCCGCTCAACACCCCCGTCAAGTCGATCGCCGACGGCACGGTCGCCTATGCCGGTGACGGTATCGCTGCACTGGGCGGGCTGGTCATCATCCGGCACGGCGGTGGCTGGACCTCGGTCTACGGCCATGCCGCCAAATTGCTGGTGCGGCGCGGCGATCCCATCACCCGCGGGCAGACGATCGCGCTCAGCGGCGCATCCGGCTATGCCGACCGGCCGGAACTGCATTTCGAGCTGCGGCGCGGGCGCACCCCGGTCGATCCCACGGCGCAATTGCCGCGGCGCTGACGCGCGTGTAACGCCCCGTCCCGTCATGAGCGAATTTTCGTCCGATCTCCTCCGCCTTCTGTCGGAACGCGGCTATATCCACCAGACGACCGATGCGGCCGCGCTCGATGCGCTGGCCGCGAAACAGGTGGTGCCCGGCTATATCGGCTTCGATCCCACCGCGCCGTCGCTCCACGTCGGCAGTCTGGTGCAGATCATGCTGCTGCGCCGCCTGCAACAGGCGGGGCACAAACCGTATGTGCTGATGGGCGGCGGCACCGGCAAGATCGGCGACCCGAGTTTCAAGGACGAGGCGCGCAAACTGTCGTCGGATGACGTGATCGCCGCCAACATCGCGGGCATCCAGCGCATTTTCGGCCGGTTCCTGACATTCGGCGACGGCGCCACCGATGCGGTGATGGTCAACAATGCCGAATGGCTCGACAAGCTGGAATACATCCCCTTTCTGCGCGAGATCGGGCAGCATTTCAGCGTCAACCGGATGCTGTCGTTCGATTCGGTGAAGCTGCGGCTGGACCGCGAACAGTCGCTCAGCTTCCTCGAATTCAATTATATGATCCTGCAGGGTTACGACTTCCGCGAACTGGCGCGGCGCCACGGCGTGCGCATCCAGATGGGCGGCAGCGACCAGTGGGGCAATATCGTCAACGGCATCGAACTGGCGCGCCGGATGGACGGGACGGAGGTGTTCGGCATCACCACCCCGCTGCTCACCACCGCCGACGGGCAGAAGATGGGCAAGACCGTCGCCGGCGCGGTGTGGCTGCATGAGGATCAGCTGCCGCACTTCGATTACTGGCAGTTCTGGCGCAACACCGATGACCGCGATGTCGGCCGCTTCCTGCGGCTGTTCACCGACGTGCCGCTGGACGAGATCGCCAGGCTCGAGGCATTGGAAGGCGCCGAGATCAACGAAGCGAAGAAGGTGCTCGCCAACGAAGCGACCGCGCTGTGTCGCGGCCGGGCGGCGGCGGACGAGGCGGCCGAAACCGCACGCCGCACCTTCGAGGAAGGGGCCAGCGGCGGATCGCTCCCGTCGATCACCGCCGCCGGATCGATCCCGCTGGTCGATGCGCTGATCGAGCTGGGCTTCGCCGCATCGAAGGGGGAGGCCCGCCGGCTCATCAAGGGCGGCGGCGCGCGCATCGACGGGGAAAAGGTGTCGGACGAAGGCGCGGTCGTGACGCTCGCCGGCCAGCCGGTGCGCGTATCGGCCGGAAAGAAGCACCACGGCATCGTTCACCCGCGTTAGACAAACGGGGTAAAGAGATTAGCCACCCGTAACGTTTCACCCTTCCTTAAACCGGATGTCGTGTTGTCGATATCGAGCTTGGGAAAGGTATCCGCGTGGGACGTCCGGCAATCGCCATCTTCGAGGAACGCGCCGAGACGCGCGACGAAACCATGTTTCGCGCGCGCGGCCGCACCGGTGATTCTTCCTTCCCGATGACGATCGTCAACGTCTCCCCGCACGGCTTCATGGCGCGGTGCGAGACCGGGTTGCCGGTGGGGTCGCTGGTATCGGTCACGCTGCCGGTCGTCGGCGACTTCACCGGGGAAGTGCGCTGGACGCTGGGCGGGCGCATCGGCTGCCGGCTGACGCGTGAAATACCGCCCGCGCTTTACCAGTTCGCGCTCGCCGCGATGCGCTGACGCATCACCCGGACCGCAGCAGCGCCACCCCGGCGTCGCGCTCGAACAGGTACAGCGCCACCCGCGCCGCCTGCCCGCGCTCGCCCTCCAGCCCGCCGTCGCGATCGATCATCAGCCGCGCATCGTCGGTCGCCGCGGGCAGCAGCTCGCCCAGCAGTTCCGGCGTCGCCAGCCGGAACATCGCCTCCCCTGATTGCCGCGTGCCCAGCAATTCGCCCGCGCCGCGCAGCCGCAGGTCTTCCTCCGCGATGCGGAACCCATCGTTGGTCTCGCGCATCAGCGCCAGTCGCGCGCGCGCCGTCTCGCTCAGCGCGCTGCCGCGCAGCAGCAGGCACACCGACCGTCCCCCGCCGCGCCCGACCCGCCCGCGCAGCTGGTGCAACTGCGCCAGCCCGAAACGGTCGGCATGTTCGATGACGATCAGCGTCGCATTGGGGACGTCCACGCCCACCTCGATCACCGTCGTCGCTACCAGCACGCCGGTCTCGCCGGCGGAAAAGCGCGCCATGACCGCATCCTTCTCCGCCCCGCGCAACCGCCCGTGGACCAGCCCGACACGATCGCCGAAGCGGCTCGCCAGCGCCGCCGCGCGCGCCTCCGCGGCCTGAAGGTCGCTGGTCTCGCTTTCCTCCACCAGCGGGCACACCCAATAGGCCTGCTTGCCCTCCGACAGATGCCGGCCCAGCGCGTTGATCACCTCGTCGACGCGCTCCTCGGACACCACGCGCGTCTCGATCGGTTCGCGACCAGGCGGCATCTCGTCCAGCCGGCTCTGGTCCATCTCGCCATGCAGCGCCAGCGTCAGCGTGCGCGGGATCGGCGTCGCGGTCATCGCCAGCACGTGTGGCGGCTGGCGGCCCTTGTCCTGCAACAGCATCCGTTCCGCCACGCCGAACCGGTGCTGCTCGTCCACCACCACCAGCCCCAGGTCGCGATAGCCGACCGCCTCCTGGAAGATCGCGTGCGTGCCCACCAGGATGTGGATCGATCCGTCCGCCAGCCCCATCAGCGTCGCTTCGCGCGCGCGGCCCTTGTCGCGGCCAGTCAGCACCGCGATTTCCACCGGCAGTCCCGCGAGCGTCCGCCGCAGCGTTTCGTAATGCTGGCGCGCCAGGATCTCGGTCGGCGCCAGCATCGCGCCCTGCGCCCCCGCCTCCACCGCGATCAGCAGCGCCATCGCCGCCACCAGCGTCTTTCCCGACCCGACGTCGCCCTGCAACAGCCGCAGCATCGGGGAGGATTGCGCCATGTCGCCCTCGATCTCCCGGACGCTGCGCGCCTGCGCCCCGGTCAACTGGTACGGCAGCCGCAGCAGATCGCGCAGCCGCCCGTCGCCCGCCAGCGCGCGCCCGCGCCGCCGCCGCGTGTCGGCGCGCACGATCGACAGCGCCAGCTGGTTGGCGAACACCTCGTCATAGGCCAGCCGAGCCCGCGCGGTCGCGTCCGCCGGGTCGGCATGGATGCGCGCCACCGCCTCGCGCCAGTCGGGCCAGCCGTGCCGCGCCTTCAGGCTCGGCTCGATCCATTCGGCCAGCACCGGCGCGCGCGCCAGCGCCTGTTCGATCAGCCCCGCCAGCCGGCGCGACGTCATCCCCTCGCTCAGCGGATAGATCGCCTCGCGCTCGCGAAAAGTATCGTCCTCGCCGACGATCTCAGGGTGGATGATCTGCAGTTCCTGGCCATATTGCTCCAGCTTGCCCGAAATCCGCTTCGCCTCGCCCAGCGGCAGCTGCTTCCTCGCCCAGCCGGACGATCCGCCGAAATAGACCAGACTGACGTGGTTGCCGTGCGCATCCACCGCCTGCACCCGCGTCGGACCGCGCGGCGAGGACGACGTGCGGTATTCGCGCGGGGTCACGGTGATCGCGATCGTCCGGCTGACATCACCGTGCATCAGCTCGTCGCGCGCCACGCGGTCGACCCAGCCGGACGGCAGATGGAACAGCAGGTCGACGACCCGCGCAATGCCCAGCCGGTCCAGCGGCTTGGCCAGCGTCGGGCCGACGCCCTTGAGCGCCTGTACCTCGGCGAACAACGGATTGAGGATATCGGGTCGCATGACTATGTCCGTCCGACTATTCCGCCGTTGCCCGTCATGCCAGCGAAAGCTGGCATCTTTGCGTGACCGGGCACACCTGCCGCAGAAAGATGCCAGCATCCGCTGGCATGACGAAAGAGTTTGATGGACCACGACATCCGCCTGAAACGCCTGCGCTTCCGCGCCTGGCACCGCGGCACGCGCGAGGCCGATCTGATGATCGGGGGCTTTTTTGACGCGCACGGCGCCGGCTGGTCGCCCGACCAGCTCGGCTGGTTCGAGGCGCTGCTGGAGGAACAGGATGTCGACATCATGGGCTGGGCGATCGGCTCCATCCCCTGCCCGCCCGAATGGGAGGGGGAAATGATGGACACGATGCGCCGCGTCGATTTCGTCACGGTGCTTAATCCGGGGATGTGAGTTCTGTCTCTCTCTCCCCGTCGGGGAGAGGGCCGGGGTGAGGGGCCGGGGTCTCGCAGAGGCGAGCCTCCCGGTGAGACACCCGCCCCTCTCCCCGGTGGGGAGAGGGCTATGAAGGTTTCTGATGCCCGACCTGTCCACGATCCTGAAGGCCGCCGCGCCGCTGACCCTGTCCGGCGTGCCGGCCGGCTTCCTGCCGGTGCTACTCGCCGATCTGGCGCGCGCCGCGCCCGCCCGCGCGGTATTCGTCGCCCCCGACGAGGCGCAAATGCGCGCGATCGCCGGTGCCGCTACCTTCTTCGCGCCGGAGCTGGAGGTGGTGCAGCTGCCCGCCTGGGACTGCCTGCCCTTCGATCGCGCCAGCCCGACGCTGCGGATCATGGCCGAACGGATCGGCACGCTCCACCGGCTCCAGCACAAGCCAGGCGCGGCGCAGCTGGTGCTGACCACCGTCAATGCGATGACGCAGCGCACGCTGACGCCGTTCCGCATCCGGCAACTGGTGGCGGAGCTGAAGCCGGGCGCGCGGCTGGGGATCGAGAAACTGGGCGCGCTGCTCCAGGCGAACGGCTACGTCCGCACCGATACCGTCCACGATCAGGGCGAATATGCGGTCCGAGGCGGGCTGGTCGATCTGTTCCCCAGCGGCGAGCAGCAGGCGCTGCGCCTCGATTTCTTCGGCGACGAGATCGAAAGCGTGCGCACCTTCGACCCCGCCGACCAGCGCACCACCGGGCGGATCGACCGCTTCGTCCTGCTCCCCGCCTCCGAAGCGCTGCTCGACGAGGACAGCGTGAAGCGGTTCCGCACCCGCTATCGCGAGACGTTCGGCGCCACCGCCACGGGCGACCCGCTGTATCAGGCGGTCAGCGAGGGACGACGGCTGGCGGGCATGGAACACTGGCTGCCGCTGTTCGAGGACAAGCTGGCGACGGTGTGGGACCATCTGGGCGACGACGCGATCGTCGTGCGCGATGCCGGCACGCCCGCGGCGGTCGAATCGCGCCTGGAGGCAATCGCCGATTATTACGACAATCGCAAACGCGCCGAGGCGGCCGAACCGGGCAGCTATCGCGCGCTGCCGGCGAAGACGCTGTATCTCGATCCGAAGGAATGGGCCGCGCGCGTCGCGGACGCGCCCGCGCATCTCGTCACGCCGTTCCACGAACCCGAATCGGCGACGGTGCTCGACTTCAACGTCGACGGCCCGCGCGACTTCGCGCCGGAGCGCGCGAACCAGAGCAACGTCTACGAAGCGGTCGTCGCGCACGTCGCCCGGCTGCGCAAGGACGGCCGCAAGCCGGTGCTCGCCAGCTATTCGATCGGCGCGCGGGAACGGCTGCGCAGCCTCCTTCAGGACCACGGCCTGACCGGCGCGGCGCTGGCCGATACGTGGCAGGAGGCGCTGGGCATCGCCGATCGCGGCGTCGCGCTGACGGTCGTGCCGCTCGACCATGGCTTCGCCGCGCCCGACGTCGCGGTGCTGACCGAACAGGACATGCTCGGCGACCGGCTGATCCGCCGCAGCAAGCGCCGCAAGTCCGCCGACGCCTTCCTCGCCGAACTGGCGACGCTGTCGCCCGGCGATCTGGTGGTGCATACCGATCACGGCATCGGCCGCTATGTCGGGCTGACGCAGGTGCCGGTCGCGAAGGCGCCGCACGATTGCGTCGCACTGGAATATGCCGGCGGCGACAAGCTCTACATCCCGGTCGAAAACCTCGAGGTCCTCTCGCGCTACGGCTCGTCGGAGGAGGGCGGCACGCTCGACCGGCTCGGCGGCGAGGCATGGCAGCGCCGCAAGTCGAAGATGAAGGAGCGCATCCGCGAGATCGCGGGTGAGCTGATCGCGGTCGCCGCCGAACGCGCGCTGCGCCCCGGCGAGGTCGCGGAGCCGGACCAGAGCGGCTATCCCAGTTTCGTCGATCGCTTCCCGTACGAGGAAACCGACGATCAGGATCGCGCGATCGCCGACGTGCTGGGCGATCTGTCGGCGGGCAAGCCGATGGACCGGCTGATCGTCGGCGACGTCGGCTTCGGCAAGACCGAGGTCGCGTTGCGCGCCGCCTTCGTCGCGGCGATGGCGGGGATGCAGGTGGCGGTCGTGTGCCCCACCACGCTGCTCGCGCGTCAGCACCACCAGAATTTCCTGCAACGGTTCGAGGGCTTCCCGCTGGAGATCGGGCGTCTCTCCCGCCTCGTCCCCGCCGCCGAGGCGAAGAAGGTCAAGGAGGGCCTGGCCGCGGGCACGATCGACATCGTCATCGGCACCCACGCGCTGCTCGCCAAGGGCGTCGATTTCAAGCGCCTCGGCCTCGTCATCGTCGATGAGGAACAGCGGTTCGGGGTGACGCACAAGGAACGGCTCAAGACGCTGCGCGCCGACGTCCATATGCTGACGCTCACCGCCACGCCCATCCCGCGCACGCTCCAGATGGCAATGTCGGGGCTGCGCGAGCTGTCGGTGATCCAGACCCCGCCGGTGGATCGCCTGGCGGTGCGCACCTATGTCATGCCGTGGGATCCGGTCGTCCTGCGCGAGGCGCTGCTGCGCGAACATTATCGCGGCGGGCAAAGCTTTGTCGTGACCCCGCGCGTCGCCGACCTGCCGGACCTGGAGGAGTATCTGCGCAAGGAAGTGCCCGAGATCCGCTACGTCGTCGCGCACGGCCAGATGGCGCCGACCGAGGTCGAGGAGCGGATGAGCGCCTTCTACGACCGCAAGTTCGAGGTGCTGGTGTCGACCACCATCATCGAAAGCGGCATCGACATTCCGTCCGCCAACACGATGATTGTCAATCGCGCCGACCGCTTCGGGCTGGCGCAGCTCTACCAGCTGCGCGGCCGCGTCGGCCGGTCGAAGACGCGCGCCTACGCCTATATGGTCGCGCCCCCCGAACGGCAGATGACCGAGGCGGCGGAGAAGCGGCTGAAGGTGCTGTCCGACCTCGATTCGCTCGGCGCCGGTTTCCAGCTCGCCAGCCACGATCTCGACATCCGCGGCGCCGGCAACCTGCTGGGCGACGAGCAATCGGGGCATATCAAGGAAGTCGGTTACGAACTCTACCAGTCGATGCTGGAAGAGGCGATCATGGAGGCCAAGGCGGGCGGCCTGCGCGAGCGCCAGCGCGACTTCTCGCCGCAGATCACCGTCGATGCGCCGATCCTGATCCCGGAGGAGTACGTCCCCGACCTCGACCTGCGCATGGGCCTGTACCGGCGCCTCAACGATGTGGAGGACGTGCGCGGACTGGATGAATTCGCCGCGGAAATGATCGACCGCTTCGGCGCGCTGCCGGAGGCGACCGACAATCTGGTCAAGATCATGGAGATCAAACTCAACGCGCGAACCGCGTGCGTCGCCAAGCTGGACGTGGGGCCGAAGGGCGCACTGGTGACCTTCCACGACGATACGCCGCCCAACGTGCCGGCCCTGCTCGCCTATGTCGACAAGCTGGGCGGCATCGCGAAGCTGCGCCCGGATTCGAAACTGGCGCTGACGCGCGCGTGGAACGACCCGCAAGCGCGGCTGCACGGCGCGCTGCAACTGTCGAAGGGGTTGGCCAAGGCGGCGGGGTGACGCCGGCCGCAAACATCATCGGGGCCCGCCCCAGGCGTCATCCCGGCGAAAGCCGGGATCTCCCCGGGGTCACGCGCCGCGCCGTCCTCAGCTGCTGTGATCCGAAATGATCCGCCAGCCCGCCTTGCGCCGCTCGAACACCAGCGTCGTCAGCCCGGTCTGCGGTTTGGCATCGCCGTCGGGCGTCAGCGTCCAGCGCGCCACCAGCAGCATGTGGACCGCGCTCAGCGTCCGCCACGCCTGCGGCTGGAAACGCAGCCGCCCGCGGGCATTGCCGCCGGCCGTGAAGCTTTTGGCATAACGCGCAGCGATCGCCGCCTTGCCGCCGACCACCTTGTCACCTGCGACATAGATGGCATCATCGGCATAGATCGCCATGAACTTCGGCAAGTCGCCCGCATCCCAGCCCGCCGCACTGTCGGCCATCGCGGCCGTGATCGCGACCTGCGGCGTCGCCGCGGCCTCCGCCCCGGCGGCCGCGGGCGCCATCATCGCCGCCGCCGCGATCGCCACGCCATATCTCATCGCCGACCCTCCACCAGCCGCGCCAGCGCCGCATCGTCGAGCGCCCCGGCGCACAGGAAGCCCTGATAGTAAGTGCAGCCACGCGCCGCCAGCAAGGCGCGCTGCGCCTCGGTCTCGACACCCTCCGCGATCGTCTCCAGCCCCAGTCCGGCGGCGATCGTGATGACGCCGTCTACGACCGTGCGCCCGCGCGCGTCGCCGTCGATCGCCTGCGTCAGCGCGCGGTCGATCTTGAGGTAATCCAGCGGCAACTGCGACAGATAGGCGAGGCTGGAATAGCCGGTCCCGAAATCGTCCAGCGCCACCCGGCACCCGCCCTCCCGCAGCGCGGCCAGCGCGCGGTTCGCCGCCGCCAGATCATGGATCACGCCGCTTTCGGTCACCTCCGCGGTCACCTGTTCCGGCGCGATCCCCGCCGCCGCTACGCGATCGAGGAACTGCGCGGCGAAGCCGTCGCGCGAGATGTCCGCCGCGGTGACGTTCAGCGACACCCGCAACCCGCGCAAGGATTCCGGCCACATCGCCATCCGCGCCATCGCCAGCGTCTGGACATGGTCGGATAGCGCCACGCCCAGGTCGGCACGCTCCGCCGCCGCCAGCAACCGTTCCGCGCCCAGCGGGCCGAGCCGTGGATGCGCCCAGCGCACCAGCGCCTCCGCGCCGATGATGCGGCCATCGGCCATCGCCACCTGCGGCTGGAACAGCACGTCGATCTCGCCGCGCTCGATCGCGCGGTGGAGGTCCGCGGCCAGCGCCGCCAGCGCCGCGCCCTCGCCCTCGCTCGCCACGCGCGTGGTGGCGCCGTCGCTGGCGCGGGCGCGCTCCAGCGCGCCGGCCGCCCGGAACAGCAGGTCGCTTACCGGCTCGCCCTCGCTCATCCGCGCCAGCCCGATCCGCGCGCCGACATGGATCGTCTCGCCGTCCACCGCGAACGGCGCGCCCAGCGCACGCTCGACCGCCGCCGCCGCCCGGTCGCCCTCGGCCGGCGGCCCGCCGACCAGCATCGAAAAGGTCGCGCCGGCGCGCTCCGCGACGCTGCGATAATCGGCCAGCACCGCGTCGAGCCGCGCGGCCATCGCCTGCACCAGCCGGTCGCCCAGCGCGCGTCCGAACGCGGCGTTGACGATCTCGAAACTGGTCGGCGCGGCGACGATCGCGGTCACGCCGCCGGCGCTCGCCCCCGTATCGGCGACGAACCGGACCTGCTCGGGGGTCGCCGCCCGCCCCGCGGCGCGGCGGTCGTCCCGCGGCGCGTCTGTCTGCTCTTGCTCCCTGCTCACCCCCGCCTCGTAAGGGGGCGGGACAGGCGGGGCAATCGGCTCTTGCTCCCGGATGAACAGATGCCTAGCTCTTTCGTTGTGACGCAGATGACCGAAAACAGGACGCAAGCGCCGCTGGTCGACGGGTTCGGCCGGACGATCCGCTATCTGCGCATCTCCGTTACCGATCGCTGCGACCTGCGCTGCCGCTATTGCATGGCGGAGGAGATGACCTTCCTGCCGCGTGCGAAGATCGCCACGCTGGAGGAGCTGGCGGTGATCGCCGAACGCTTCATCGCGCGCGGCGTGCGCAAGGTGCGGCTGTCCGGCGGCGAACCGCTGGTGCGGCGCGACGTGCTGCAACTGGTGCAGCGGCTGGGCCGGCATGTCGGCGGGCCGCTCGACGAACTGACGATGACCACCAACGGCACCCGGCTGCGCGATCATGCCGCCGCGCTGTATGACGCGGGAATCCGCCGCCTGAACGTCAGCGTCGATACGCTCGACGCCGATCGCTTCCGCTTCATCACCCGCCACGGCGATATCGCGCAGGTGCTGGACGGTATCGCCGCCGCGCGCGACGCAGGGCTGACTGTGAAGATCAACATGGTTGCGCTGAAGGGCCTGAACGAGGACGACATTCCCGCGATGCTCGACTGGTGCATCGCGCAGGGGCACGACCTGACCCTGATCGAGACGATGCCGCTGGGCGCGATCGATGAGGATCGCACCGATCGGTTCCTGCCGCTCACCGCGGTGAAGGAGCGGCTCGACCCGCTGTTCCCGCTGGTCCGCGATACGAACGGAACCGGCGGTCCGGCGCGCTACTGGCGGATCGAGGGGACGGGCACGCGGCTCGGTCTCATCTCGCCGCTGACCGCCAATTTCTGCGACGGCTGCAACCGCGTCCGGCTGACGACCGAGGGGCGGCTGTACACCTGCCTGGGCCATGACGATCAGCGCAATCTGCGCGCGGCGCTGCGCGACGGCGGCGTAGCGGCGCTCGACGCCGCGATCGAGGATGCGTTGACCACCAAGCCGCGCCGCCACGATTTCCGCATCGCGCGCGATGCCGCGCCGGCGGTGTCGCGCCACATGAGCGTGACCGGGGGATGAGCCGCTATCCGCGGCGGGCGCTGGTCGCCTCGCCCACCCCGCCCGCGCAGGCGGCGCGCGCCGAACTGGCCGATGCCTGGGACTGGTGCTCGCTCGACGATGCCGATCTGGTCGTCGCGCTGGGCGGCGACGGCTTCATGCTCCAGACGCTGCATATTCTGCTGGAGCGGCGGCGGCCGATCATCCCGGTGTTCGGGATGAACCTGGGCACCGTCGGCTTCATGATGAACGAATGGCGCCGCCACGATCTGGACGGCCGGATCGAGCGTGCGCGCGCGTTCCAGGTGACCCCGCTGACCGCCACCGCCGTGGGGGTGGACGGCCGGGTCCATACGTTGCCCGCGATCAACGAAGTGTCGCTGCTGCGCGAAACGCGGCAGACCGCGAAGATCGAGGTGAAGGTCAACGACCGCATCGTGCTGGACGAACTGTCGTGCGACGGCATCCTCGTCGCCACGCCTGCGGGATCCACCGCCTACAACCTCTCCGCGCACGGTCCGATCCTGCCGCTGGGATCGCAGATGCTGGCGCTGACGGCGATCAGCGCGTTTCGCCCTCGGCGCTGGCGCGGCGCGATCCTGCCGGACCGTGCGCGCGTTGCGCTACGGGTGCTCGACGCCGCCAAGCGCCCGGTCTCGGCAGTCGCCGATCAGCGCGAGATCCGCGACGTCGCGCAGGTCGATATCGCGATGGACCGCGCGCGCGAGTTGACGCTGCTGTTCGATCCCGAACATGCGCTCGACGATCGCATCACGATGGAACAGTTCATCGCCTGACCGCGCGGCGCGGCGGGGGCGTCACCCCCCGATGGCCAGTGCATCGGCGCTGGCATCGCCCAGGTCGTTGCCGCCGTCGACGTTCAGGATCGTGCCGGTGATATATTTGGCCGCCGGGCCCGACAGGAACATCGCCGCTTCCGCGATATCCGCCTTGGTCCCGTAATCGCGCAGCGGCAGCGACTTCTTGATCTTCGCCTCGCGCACCGGGTCGGCCAGCCGGCGCATCCCCTCGGTATCAGCGATCGGGCCGGGGGAGATGGCGTTGACGCGCACGCCCGCCGGTCCCCATTCCAGCGCCAGGCACTTGGTGACCATATTGACCCCGGCCTTCGCGGCGCAGGCGTGAATCTGAAACGCCATCGGGTGCACCGCCTGCCCCGCGGTGATCGCGATCAGTGACGCCCCCGGCTTGGTGAGGTGATCCCAGCTGGCGCGGAACACGTTGTATGTGCCCAGCAGGTCGATATCGATCACGGTCTTGAAGGCGTTAGCGCTGGTCTTCAACGCGGGCGCCAGAAAATTGCCCGCCGCACCCGAAACCAGCACGTCGACCGGGCCGTGCGCCGCCACGCCTTGCGCGAACGCCGCCTCCAGCCCCGCATAGTCGCGCACATCGCACGCAATCCCCAGCGCGGTCGCCCCCGCATCGCGAAGACCCTGCGCCGCCGCCGCGATCTTCTCCTCGCTGCGGCTCAGCACCGTCACCTTCGCGCCGGCCGCGCCGAAGGCGTGCGCGATCTCCAGGTTGATCCCGCTCGACGCCCCCGCGACGAACACATGCTTGCCAGCAAACTCGGCCATCATCCTCTCCCTTGTCGTTGGAAATGGCATGGCCGCCCCGCAGGGACGATGCAAGTCGATCGTTTTAGAAACCGGGCACGACGAAAGTGCCATGGCGATACGCCTGGCGTGATGGTGGCCGACGATATCCAGAAAAGAAGTGGCTCCCTGAGTAGGACGAAAACTGCACGGCTAACTCCCCGGTATTACGTCTGTTTTTTCGCGGTGGCGACGGCCGATGCCCCCGCTGGTGCCCCCTTCGGCGCGGCTCAGTTTCTTTCGTTGGAGCGCGGCACTTGCTCGCGATCGGCCTTCCAGGCGTCGATCTCGCTCTCCCACCAGCCGGTGGAGTTGGGGCCGATTCGCACCTTGCGTGGGAAATCGCCGGCGCGGTGGAGGCGGTTGATCGTGGCCTGGCTCAGCCCGACCGAGCGGACGACGTCGGGCATTCGCAGGAACCGGCCGCGTTGCGGCGGTGGGGTCGGCGACGCCGAGATGGCGGGGTGATGGCGGATCATCGCCTCACCTCACGCGCCAGCCGGCGGCGCGCTGTTCCATCCCGGAAGGCGCGGACGCGAGATCGATGAGCGGTGGACGCACCCGGGGTGGCTGGCTGGCTGGCTGGCTGGCTGGCTGGCTGGCTGGCTGGCTGGCTGGCTGGCTGGCTGGCTGGCTGGCTGGCTGGCTGGCTGGCATGTTCGGTGCCGGGCGGGCGTCAAGCGCCAGTCGGCGTCGGACTGTGCGGGGAAGCTGTCGCCACGCGAGGCGGGCGCGGAGCGGCATCATTGCGCCACCGCCTTCTTGGTTTCCATGGCCCGCAACGCGTCGAGGTAGGTCGGCTTCAGCGCGCCGACCATCTGCCGGAGCGAGTCCGCAAATTCGTCGTAGGTGGGGTCAGGATCCAAGCCCTCCTTGCGCAGCTGCAGGCCCGCAAGCACGGCGCCGGCCGACACGCCCGCGGCCAGCTTGTTCAGCAGGTAGAGTTGATCGTGGCTGTCGAGGACGGCGGATGCGATCCGCATTTCGCGGTTGAGCAGATCCTGCATCGCGGCAGAGATCTTGCGGCCGAGATCATCGATCACGTGGTCGTTCATTCCGCGGCCTCCTTCAGCTCGGCGCCGGCGGGCGCGTCGGGGGCAGTGAAGCGCAGCAGCGGGTGGATCCAGCTGGCGCCTTTGCTGCCGTCGCGGGTGAGCGCGGCGACGACGGCGGTGGTGAGATCGGCCGACTTCAGCTTCGGCCAGTTCGCCGCGGTGGCGCGGTCGACGAAGGGGTCCGCGAGCGCCGCGCGCTGGTCCTTGGGAAAGAAATCCACGAAGTCGACGCTCGGCGCCCACCAGCGGCGGCGGACCTGGTCGTCGCGATCGGCGCCGACGTGGTGCGCGACGACGTCGTGGATCGGCATCTGATAGCCGTCGGCCGCGAGGCTGCGCTCCAGCGCCATGCCGGCGACGAGCGCCGCGGTGACCCGCTTCATCACCTCGTCCGCGGCGCGGTACAGCGAGTATCCTCGCGCAACGTCCGGCTCCGTGAACCACCTTTGCCGGGTAATGAGCGCGATCGCGTCCCCCAGCGCGCGGTGCGCCGGCATGTCCTTGGTCATGCCGCGCGCCAGCTCCTGCGCGTCGAAGGACACCCCGACGTCGTGCGGCGTGCTGATCGCGTGCATGCCCACGTTCGCCGGCCGGCGGATGTCGAGGAGCATCCGCGCCTGGGCGAAGACGAGATAGTCCAGGCCCTCGGCCCCGCCCGCCTCCGCGTCGGCGACCAGCGCGGCGCGCAGGATCGCCTTGCGCATGGCGCGGAGCGCGAAGGTGGCGTCCTGGCTCAACCCCTCCTCGCGGCGGATCGCGGCGTCGGCGCGCGGCTTGGCCTGGTACGGGTCGGCGATCGCGTTGCCGATCGGGCCGGTCGAGACCGGCGTGGCCTCCTTCGGTTTGTCCTTGCCGAATTTCGCCTTCCGGCTCTCCCACCAGTAGGAGACGACCGGCTCGCCGGCGCCATCGATGTCGATGTGGGCCACCACCCCGTCACCCACTTTCAGGTGCGCGCCCTGCTTCTGCGGGGTGACGGCGAGGACGGAGTCGACCAGCCCGCCGTGCTTCGGTGGCTCAGCGATGAAGCGCAGGTCGGGCCGGTTGCAGGTGGCGCGCACCTGGTCGCGAACCGTCGCCAGTTTCTCCTCGACCAGCTTTTCCAGCAGCCCTTCATCGACGACGCGCCCGCGATCGTCGGCCGTCTCCGCGAACAGGTCGAGTTCGTACCGACCGCCGGCGGCGCGATAGATCGCCTCGCCGACGAACATCAGGTGCCGGCGGCTGGTGGCGTCGCCGATCTTCAGCGCGGCGCGGATCTGGCGCGCCGGCGCGAATCGACCCAAGCGGTCGAACACCGCTTCCTGGAGCGCGTTGTCCTCGGTGGCGGCGTAGGCGCGGGCCTGGTCGATATCGATCTGCTTGGCCACGAAGGCGTCGAAGACCGGCTTCGCCAGCCGGCCGAGGCGGATCCATTTCGCGACGCGCGCCTCGTCCGGCTGGCCGAGCGCCTGCGTGATCTGCGCGACGTCGTGGCCGAGCGCGGCCGCGCGCGCGACGCCGGCGAACAGCTCGTGATCCTCCATGTCGACGCGCGGCAGGTTTTCGGTGATCGACATCTCGATCAGCTCGGCGTCCGAATAGCCGACGTGGTCGATGACCTCGACCGGCGCGTCCGCGGCCATGTCGCCGCGCTCGATCAGCCGCCCGATCGCATAGTAGCGGCGCCGGCCGGCGAAGGCGCCCCACGTCCCCTTCGACCCGCGCATCTGGTGCACCTCGATCGGGACGCGCAGGCCCTGCTGGAGGATCAGCTCCTCGAGCGCCGACGTGTCTTCCTGCTCGCGCGGCGTGCGGCGGACGTTGAGCGGGCTGAGGCGGATCTGATCGAGCGTCAGCTGCTTACGGATCTTCTGCTTCGTGCTAGTCACGGTCGGGTCTCCGGCTTGCGTGGATGCGCACCGGCGGTGACGGCCGCCGGCGTGCTGGTGATGGGGACGGGAGTCGGCTCCGGACGGCTCCCCGAACCGTCCGGGGTGAAGTCGGCGCAGCTGGCACTGCGGTCCGCGACCGCGATCGGGGCGCCCGGCGTGCCCCACCAAGCGCGTGCCGCCGCGCTGACGTCGCTGGTCAGGCGCTGTTCGCACCCCTGCGTTGCGCAGGCCGCGGTGCAGAAGGTGCGGTCGCGGAAGCAGATCATGACACCTGCCAGCCGAGCCGCTCGACGATGGTCGACCACGCTGCCTTCACCTCACGGGTCGACACGCCGCGCACGCGCGCGATCGACGCGAAGGACGAGGCGCCGCGGGAAATATCCTCGGCCACCTGATCGGCGAGCGTGACGGGCGGGTCGAGGTCGGGGCGGCGGCCAGGCTGGACAGGGTTCGCCCGCGCCGGCGGCACGCGCGGGTCGCCGGCGGCGCGCAGGCGCGACAGCCGCGCGATGGCGGCGCTGCGCGAGACGCCCAGCTCGTCGCCGATCTGCTGGCCGGTCCAGCCCTGACGCGCGCGCTCGGCAAGCCGCTCGACCATCGCCGGGGTCCATTTGACGCGCGTGACCCTCATCCGCGCGCCGCGGCCGGGAGCGCGCCGAGGCGCTGGACGTGGAGGATCTCCAGCGCCTCGTCGAGCGTGGCAAGCGCCTGGTCGTGGCCCTCGACCGACCAGGTGCGCACCGACGTGCCGGCGAGGTCGCCGTTGCGCTTCGTCCGCTTGTAGCTGGTGTCGGCGTAGCGCAGACCGATCGGGCGTCCGTCGCGACGGTCGAGGACGCGGCGCTGGAGCAGGTGGCGGTCGCCCATGTTGGCGTGGAACACCAGCTGAGTGGCGGCGTGCTGCGCGATCCAGTCGCGGTCGATGCGCTCGATCGGCATCAGCGCGGCACGCCCAGATGATCGCGCAGGTGCTGGTTCAGTTCGCGGGTCAGCCCCGCGTTCCAGAACGGGTTTTCCCAGTCGACCGGCTTCACGATCCGGGGTTCGTACTGGTACTCGATGATGAACGGGCGGGGCTTTTCGCGCGTGAAGTGCCAGCCAGCCAGCAGATCGCCCAGCGTCGTGCCCTGCTCAGGCCGCGCGAAGCGATCGAGGGCGAAGATCATCTCGCGCGGCTGTTCCTTCGCCCAGTGGGCGAGCATGTACCGGTACGCCGCGTCCGGCGGGACGACGAGCGCCATGATCGTCAGTGCGCCGGTTGCGTCGACGACGAAGGCGTTCGGGATGCCGAAGCCGTCCTCGCCGATGGTGCGGCAAGCCCAGTCGTGGAGCAGGTCGGGCAGCGGCTGCGGGGGCGCGTCGGTCACCGCTCCTTCCCCACGCCGAGGATGACACCGGCAACCTCCGCGCACATCCGGTCGGCCATCGTCTCGCAGGCGATGGTCAGCGCGGTTTCGGGGTCGATGCGCTTGGTGGCGATGAGCCGGCCGGTCAGCTGCAGGCCGACGAAGCCACCGAGGCTGGCGATGATCGACAGCGCGTCGTTCTCGCGCTCGGCCGGGTTGCCCGGCAGCGCGGCGACCTGCGCGAAGGCCGAGTCGAGTTCCGGCTTCAGGCGATCGATGAGCGCCTGACCGATCGCGGCTGCGTCGTCGGGCATCGGGCTGGTGCGCGGGCGCTGATCGGTCATCGCGCGCGCCCCGTCCGGAGGGGGTGGGTCGATCCCTGGGAGGATCGGGGTCGGACACCGCGCAGTGGTCGTTTCCACGCGCCGGCAAAACCGCGGGGGAAAAAGTCGGGCTGGTTCACCGTCAGTTCCTCCTCAGCGACGGGGCGGCGTGAGCCGTTGGCTCGCCTCGATCGAGGCGACCAGCGTCGTCGATCGCGTTCCGCAGCAGCTGGATTTGCGCGGCGGCCTCGGCGCGATCGAGGATTGCTATTGCCGCCACGTCACTGGTCGGCCGCGACAGCACGATCGCCGCGAAATTCCCCTCGGCCAGCCGGATCGTGTGGATCGCGGAATTGGTCATGACGACCGAGCGCTTCTCCCCGCCCTCGTGAACCGGCGCCATCATGGTCGGCGGGACAGTGCGATCGCGGTTGCTGAGCGGAGCGATCGCTGCCGCGCGGCGTTCGACGACGTCGATCACCCGCGACAGATCGTCCGCGGTCATGACAAAGTCCTGGGCGCCGGGTGTCTGCTCGCCTTCCGGGTTGCGCACGATGACGGTGACCCGTGCCCCCTCCCGAAACAGCGCGGCAATCGCGTCCATGTGGCGCGCGACCTCGGCCTGCACCTGAGCCAGCCGATCGGTCACGATGCCAGCCCGATCAGCGCGGCGAGGTGGTGGGTGCCGCGGATGAGGTCCGCGGCGAGGCACAGCGCCAGGCCGACCCCGAATCCTGCGAGGCACTGCCACGCGGTGGTGTTCGCGGCGGCGGCGACGGTGGCGGCGGCGCGGTCGTAATCGTCGTCATCGATGCCGACCGGGTCGGCGGCGGACCATGCGTCGGGTTGCTGGTGGATCACGGGCGGTTCTCCCGGTTGACGAGGTGGCGGAGGACGGTGAGCAGCGCGGCGCCGGCGATCGGGCCGGCGAGCCACGCGATCGCCGGGCGACCGGCGAGCGCGGCGAACAGCGCGGTGGCTGCGAGGACGGTGCCGATCGTCAGCAGCTGGCCGACGCCGAGTTCAGGCGCGCGGCGCATCAGGCCGCGCCCCGCGGTGGCGCGCCGGCCAGCGCGCCCATGATCGTCGCCAGACGCGCTTCGGCGGCTTCGGCCCGGGCGAGCGCGGCTTCGTGGTCGACGATAGCCGCCAGTCGTGATGCAACCTCATCCAGGAGGTCGGCGGTCGGCACGGAGGACAGGTCGACCAGCGCGGTGGCGGCCGGGGCCGTGATCGCTTCCTCGATCAGCGAACGCGCTGCGGCGCCGAGCGAACACTGGCGCAGCGCGGCGCGTGCAGTGATCGCCTCGAGCAGCTCGCCGCGCGCACAGACGCCGACGTTGCGGAAGTCGGGACCGGGTTTCGGATTGGCCATCACCAGGTCACCTCGGTTCCGGGCGGCGGGCCGTGCTTCTCGCAGACCGGACAAAGGTCCGGCCGGGACCAGAGCGCATGGCTCGGGATCACCTGCCACGGCGTGATGGCGCAGTGCGCGCAGAGTTGCGGTACGCGCTCACCGATGCCCAAGCGGATGGCGTCAAGCGCGGCGAGCGCCTGCGCGTCGATCGGGACGATGTGGCCGATCGCGGCGATCGTGCCGAAGGTGGCGGGCACGACGTCGGCCTCGATCTGGCGGATCCAGTTCGCGCGCTCGTCGAGGCCAAGGCGGGGCCAGCTGTGGATGCGGCCCGCCACGTCCTCGACTGTCAGGTGTTCGGACAGGCGCCGGCGGCGCAGGTATTCGCCGGGGGTCATCACCGCGCCATTCCTTGGGCGGCGGTCCCGCGGGCGGCTGGCGGCGGGTCGATGATATCATAGGGCGCGGCCAGCGCGGCGGTGACCATGTCCATCGCGGCGTTGTGGAGCGCACGGGCGCGGGCGAGGTGGCGGCGCGCGGCCACCGATGGCGCGTCCGCCTCGCAGGCGCGGATCGCCCGTTCGTTGGCGAGGAGCGAGGCGCGGATGGAGATCAGCGTGTTGCGGTAGGACATCGGGCGCGCTTTCGAGCGGGACGCAAAAGACCGCTCCCGGAAGCGTGCGCGATCGGGGCGGCAGGTTCGACGATCAAGGGAGCGATCGGCGGGTCAGCTGGTGTCGGGCGGATCCGGCGCGGCGGCGTGCATCCAGTGATCGCCGCCATCGACGCCGAGCGCGTCGGCCGCGGCGATCATCGACTTGGCGACGGCGATCGCCTCAAGCCCTTCCTTGCGGAGCGCGGCGACGTCGGCCGCGCCCGCGTCGGGCAGGCTGGCGGCGATCGCTGCGGCGGTGAATTCGCCGGCTTCCTTCGCGAACGAGGCAGCGCTGGCGGCAAGCGCGATCTGATCGCCGTAGCGATTCTGCCGCGCGGTCTTCAGCCGAAGGTTGAGGGTGTCGAGGAACGGCATCCCTTCGCCGCCGGCGTCGATGTAGGCGAGGTCGAGCGCCTCGGCCGCAGCGATCGGGATCGTCCGGTCGACGTCGGGATCGCCCCAGTCCTGGAACGTGCGGACCGCGACACCGACGATATGCGCGGCGCGCTTCACGCCCAGGCGGCCGGCGACGCGCGCCTGCGCGTCCTCATAGGTGAGAGGCGCCCGCTCCTTCGTCACGCCGCGCGATCCGTGGTGGAGCGCGGCGGACAGACGGTGCGCGCGCGGGCAGACCGGCGCGATGACGACGTATGACCTTCGGAGGACAGGGCCGCTGGCCAGCAATTACCGGTCGGCTGCGCGCCCTGCCCTCGCCCGGCGTTCGCGTGGATTCCGCAAGTCACGCGAAGAGCGTCACCTTCGGGGGCCGCGCTGGACGCGCGACCCCGCCCGGCTATCGTGGAGTTTCCTAGACCACCACGAAGGACGAAATCGATGGGAGACGACCGTTCGGCGGCGCAGCGCAGCCGCGCGACCGCGATTGTGCATGGCGCGATGCTGGAAGCGCTGTGGAGCGAATTGCTCGGCCGGTACGACGAGCCGCTGGAAGAGGCGGCGGCGTTCGCCAAGAGAGTGCTGTCCGCGGTGCGCGCGGCGGTGGCGGACGTCGCCGCCAGCGACGGCCGGACGCTGGAAGCGCTGGCGATCGCCGAGGGCGCGCAGATGTGGGAGCGCATCATGCGCGGCCTCGCAGCAGATGAGGGGCCGCTTCCCATTCACCTGCCAGGAAGCGAGTGATCGCATCCCAGCGGATCGTGCGCCCGCGACGTTCGGCTTCCTGACGGGCACGGGCGGCAGCAAGCGCGGGCGCGATGATCCGCGCATGGACGCGACGGCGAGCGCGATGCGCGGCGGCGCGGGCGAGCGCGCGCGTCATCGTGCCGGTTCCAGGTCGGTGGCGCCAGCGGCAGGCGCCTCGCGCGGGTACAGGTCGGGGCGGAGGTCGTGACGGCTGATGCCGGTGGCGGCCTCGACGGCGAGGACGTGTTCGGCCGGGAGCGGCTTGGCCCGAGCGATCCAGCGCCAGACAGAGGGCTGAGCTACGCCCAGAAGACGGGCGGTAGCACCCTGCCCACCGATGATCCTGACCGCGCTCGCGAGCGCGTCTGCCAATTCGGCATTCTGCACTGGTGAGGTGGCCGCCACGATTCGACTCCAATAGGCATCCCTATTGGCCTCTCGTAAGGCAAACCGAAGTCGCAAGCAATAGGCACGCCTATTATTGGTACCAACCGTGATTATCGGCTCGCGTGTCCTTGAGAGAATGAACGCGTGCAACCTGTCGCAGGCTGCGCTCGCGCGGAGCGTCCAGCTGTCTCAGCCAACTATTCATGGCTTGATCCATTCCAACAAGATTGGTTCGAAGCACATCCATCGGATCGCTCGCGTTCTGCGGACGACACCCGCTTATTTGATGGGTGAAACCGACGATCCCGGTACCGACGCCGTGCAGCCGCTGCTCAATCCGGATGAAGAGCGCTGGCTCAGTTATTGGCGTTCGCTCAATGTCGATGAGCGCGACGCGCTCGTCCGCGTTGCTCGACTGCTGATCGGTGAGCGTGGCCCCAGCACACCGGTCGCGCGCGCGGCATGAACGTTGCGCTGTCGCGGCAGAACGCAGTGTCGGGCGCTATAGGCCGTTTCATCCGCTATCTCGCGGTTCCTACGATGATTTGCGTGGCAGCGCCGGCGCTCGCTGCGGTTCCCATCGCGATCAAATGCGAAGGACAGTGGGAAAAAACGGATGAGGTCACGAGAAAAACGTCCTCGTCGAGAGACGTTCGAATATACATCATTGATGAGGAGGGTTCTCAGGTTTCGTACTGGAACGACGCCTTCGGCCGATCCTTTTCCCTTTGCGAAACGTTTGGGCACGCGTGCAAATTCAATTTCTTCCCCAATATGATAATGTCGGACACGACGTCTGAGGGTAGCGATACACTCCACGTTATAATCGACCGCGTCGCCGGGACGTACTTCGAAATGGGAAGTTCGATTCTGGGATCTCACAAGTTCAAGGGCGTTTGCAGCCCGACCGCCATGCCATCAGTCGATGTCGCCAAACGAAAATTCTGAGGATCAGCAGAAGGCGCTGCGTCTGATTGCGCGCGGGCTTATGGCCGTCGCGCCGGCGACCGGCCGGCTCGAAGATCGACGACAGAATTTTGGGATGCCGGATCAGGTGTGATCGCGGCGATGGGGGAGTTGAAGATGCAAGCGCCAGAGGGGGAGTTGAAGGGGAGCGGCGTGACCGTCTGGGTCGAGGGCGACGCCATCCTCATCAAATATTCTGTGATGTATTATGGCTTCCTCGGCACGAAGCGGGTGCCGGTCGAAAACATCAAAGCAATCACTTGGAATGAGCCGGGCGTGTGGATTGCTGGCTGGCTTGAACTCTCCATCCTTGGTGAGAAGGCACCGAACCCCAACGCCAGCCCGAACGTGCAGAATCAGAACCGGCTGAAATTCGGCGATGCCGATCGTGACCGCTTCGCCGCCCTGAAGGACTGGATCGAGAGCAAGATGGTCCGGCCCGAGGCCGTGGCCGGATCGTCGGTCGCCGACGAAATCGAGAAGCTCGCGAACTTGCGAGACCGCGGCATACTTTCCGAGGCTGAATTCGCCACGCAGAAGGCGAGATTGCTGGCATGATCGGAGAGGTTCTGATCGGGGTCGGCCTGACGGTGTTGGGCGGCCTGTGCTTCCTGCTGTGGAACACCGACGGTTCATTGGATTTCCTGGCCGGGGTCATCGCGGCGATCGCGTTCGTCGTGGCAATCGCGATCTTCGCGCACGACCTCGCGCTGGCGGGTGCCGCAGCAGATCTGCCGATGCTGCGTGGCGAACTTCACGGCGCAGTGCGGAACCAAATCCGTTCGCGCGAGATCGGCGGACTTCCGGCTATCCTCCTGCTGGGTGTGGCGGTGTTTTCCTGCTGCCTTCCGCCGATCATGATGGTAGCCCGACGTTCCAGGCTCAAATCCTGACGCCAGCCGGGTTATGGAAACGCGATGTTCGACCAGCATGATGCACCCACGGACCTCCGCCGCCATGAGATCGCCCTCGCGCTGTTCAGCGGGATATTTCTTCTCACCGCGATGACGATCGTCGCTGCAGTCGTGATCAGTGACGAACTCAACAGGCTGTACGCGATCTCGGATCGTATCGAGCAGAAGCTGGATATTCTCGCGGATCGACGCCCGGCGCAGGCGGCGCCGAAGACATGATTCCGCTGCTGATCGGAATGCTGCTAGCCGTTGCGTCGTTCTGGCTGCCGCGTGACGCCATCGATCCGACGGCGCGGGCACTGATCCCCGCGATCGCGTTGCTGGCGACCGGCATTTTCCCGTGCATGAGTCTGGCCGTCGGCACGATGAAGGGCGAGCATCGGGCGCCGAAACAGGTGGATGAACTCTACGGCCAGCTTCGTTCCGTCATGCAGGTGCTGGTCGCATCCTTTGCCCTTGCGGCACTGGCGATCGCCCTGATCGTCGGGTTGGTGGGTT
The DNA here is from genome assembly GCF_002374835.1 of Sphingomonas ginsenosidimutans. Classification (GTDB taxonomy): domain Bacteria; phylum Pseudomonadota; class Alphaproteobacteria; order Sphingomonadales; family Sphingomonadaceae; genus Sphingomonas; species Sphingomonas ginsenosidimutans. The sequence continues at coordinate 110,513 of NZ_NWVD01000004.1, read as the reverse complement.
GCGTTGCGCAACACCACCCGACGCCGTGGGTGCTCCGAGGTGAGCGAGTGCTCCTCGCGACAATCTGCATCGTCCTCGCAATCCTGGCCGGTCGCGTGCTCGCGATCGAGAGGGCGTTCTTCGCGCTGCTGGACGTCAATCGCCGCCACGCATTGCTGGTCGCCCGATCGAAGACCCAGGGATCGCGCGACGAAACGCTCGGGCGATGGAAGCAGGACCGCTTCACACCCGACTCGCTGGATCACGCGAACACGTTGGAAGACGCGTAGCTCCTCGCATGATCGGGCTGGCCTTGATGATCGCCACTCTGCCGGCTGGCATCAACTTCACCTGCCGGCCGGTCACCGTGTGGGACGGTGACGGGCCGATCCGGTGCGCCGGCGGTGCGAAGGTCCGGCTGCGCGGAATCGCCGCGCGCGAGATCGACGGAACGTGCCGGCCGCGCCAGCCGTGCCCGCGCGCGAGCGGCGTCAGCGCGCGCGACCGGCTGGTGCGGCTGCTGGGCGGAGCGCGCGGGGTGACGCGCGACGGGCATGTCCTGGTCGAAGGACCGGATCTGCGCTGCCGATCGTTCGGGGCGGATGATTATCTGCGCGTCGTGGCCGCGTGCCGGCTGCCCGACGGTCGCGAGCTGGGGTGCGAGCAGGTCCGCGCGCGGGTGGCGCTGCGCTGGGCGCGGTACGGCGGCGCCAAGGTGTGCCGCTAAAAGGAGACGGACGATGTGCAATCGCTTCCACCAGTCCGAGAAGGCCGTCGCGGCGGCGCGCGAGGCGCTGGGCGCGGCGATCGACGTCGACCTCGATGCGCCGCCCCCGCGGCAGATCTTCCCGACCGGCAAGAAGACCGCGCGTCACGGGCGGGTGTTCGTGCGCGCGGTCGACGGCAACCGACCGCTGCTGGAGCAGGCGATGGAATGGGGCTTCCCGACGCAAATCCGTGGCGCCAGCGGGAAGATGCTGGACCGCTACGTCACCAACGCCCGCAACCTGTCGTCGTCGTTCTGGCGCCCGTCGCTGATCCACCCGGAGCAGCGGTGTCTCGTCCCATTTTCGTGGTTCGCCGAGCCGGACCCGGCTGGCGGCAAAGGCGATGACGGCTTGCCCGCGCAGGTTTGGTTCGCGGTGAAGGATCAGCCGTTCGGGCTGTTCGCGGGCCTGTGGCGCGACACCGAGCGCGGGCCGGCGTTCGCCTTTGCGACGACCGAGCCGAATGCGGTGGTGGCCCCGATCCATCCCAAGGCGATGCCTGCGATCGTCGCGATCGAGGATGCTTCGGCCTGGCTGGAGGCGCCGGCCGACGAGGCGGCGGTGCTGGTGCGGCCGTGGGCTGGCGAGTTGCTGGTCCAGCGGGCGACCCCGGCGCTGGACGGATAGGACTGGCGAATCACGTTTTGTTCCGGTTACGCCGGACGGATGGCGTCCGCGTTCGACCGCAAGAAAATCTGGCTGGCGTGCGCGGTGCTGCGCCGCGCGGCCTGGTACTCGACGGAGCGGCGGACATGGGGGCCGGCGGAGCGCCTGGCGCTGCGCACGCTGGTGCCGTTCGCCGACCTGCGTCGGCTGACGCAAGCGGCCGAGGCGCTGGCCGCTGAGCCGCGGCTGTGGAGCCACGCGCGGTTGCGGGTCGATCAGCTGATCGAGGAACTGCAGGCGGCGGGGTTGCTCGACGCGCCGCCCGGGATCGACGAGCCGGGTTAGGTCGGGATACGTAATTCACGTACTTTTCGCTTGCATGAACTACGTAATTCACGTACCAAGCTGCCATGCACACGGTCATCGAAACCCCCGCCTACATCGCCGCCGCGCACGACGCCGGCATGTCCGCCGATGAAATGGCGGCGGTGGTGTCGATCATCGCGGCCGATCCGCGTGCCGGCGCGATCATGCCGGGATGCGGCGGGGCGCGGAAGCTGCGGGTGCGAAAGCCCGGCACCGGCAAGTCGGGAGGCTACCGTGTCATCACTTATTACGGTGGTGACGAGGTTCCCGTCTTCCTCCTGACCGTGTTCGGCAAGGGCGAGAAGGACAATCTGACCAAGGGCGAGCGCAACGGGCTGGCCCAATTGACCAAAATCCTCGCCGACACCCTGTGAGGTGCAGGCGAGGTTACAGGAGACCGATCATGAAGAGCGCATATGACAAGATCGCGGCGGGGCTGAACGACGCCATCGCCTATGCCGGCGGTGACGAGAGCCGCGGCCGGGTGGCGAACGTCGACGTCGCGAGCATCCGCGCCGCCACGGGAAAGACGCAGCCGGAATTCGCCAGCGCCTACGGCTTTTCGATCCGCACGGTGCAGGAATGGGAACAGGGGCGCAGCCAGCCGAACGGCGGATCGGCAACGCTGCTGAAGATGATCGCGGCCGACCGGGCCGGCGTGGAGGCGATCCTGGCACGCATCTGAGCGGGTATCATGCGGGTATCCCGCCCGCCCTGCCCCGATCGTCACGCCGGGAATGCGCCGTTTTTCGTCATCGCGGCGGAGGGCGTCTCCGCCGCGGTTCGTCCTGCCGATGTGGCATTTCGTCGTCGGTCGCACTATGTTCCGCATCGGGGGATTTCGCATCGGGATGGCCGTGGCGCCACACACACCACCAGTCGCGATCGCGGTGCCGGCGGCGCCAAGCCGCAAGCAGCAGGCGCTCGCCGTCATCGTCGCTCACATCCGGCGGACGGGGCACAGCCCGTCGATCGGCGAGATCGCGGCGGCGCTGGGCGTCAGCCTGACGCGCGCCAAGGCGCTGGTCCATCAACTGGCCGTCGACAAGTCGATCGAGCGCGCGGCCGGCGCGCAGCGGGCGATCACCGTGCCGGGGCTGTTCGAGCAGCTCGTCCTGGAGAAATTGCGCAGCGAGGGCTGGGTGGTCGATCGCGATGCGCTGGTCCCGTTCCCACAAGGTCAGCTGCCGCTCGTCGCCGTCCTGGAGCATATCCCCGATCCTGATTGATCCGGGGGTTACAGCATGTTCACGACATCCGAGCGCGAGGCGCAGCGCGTCGCGCACCTGGTCCTCGACGCACCGCGGCCGGCGCCTGCGATCCCGCGCAAGCCCAAGGGCGTCTCCAAGCAGGAGTGGAAGGCGCAGAAGGAGATCCTGCGCGAGCGCGGCAAGCGGCTGGCGCCCGGCATCGAGGAGCGGGTCGCGTTGCGCGAGGAATGGCGCGGCAAGGCGGGCACGCCGGAGACGCTGGAATTCGCCGTGCGGTCGGCGCGGCGCGAGGGCGCGCTGGCGCGGCTGCACGCGACCGGCGCGATCGACGCGCACCAGCTGGCGGCGGCCGAGCGGATCGCGACCGCACACGCGCAGACCGTCGCCGATGTCGCCGTGCGGACCGCGAAGCTGGAGCCGCGCAGCACGGGCGGCGGGCCGGACGCCGCCTCGGCCGAGCGGATCGGCCGCGTGATCCTGGAGCGCCAGTACACCGCCTGGCGCGGGGCCGTGGCGCCGCACGCGGCGATGCTCCTGGCGATCATCGTCGACGACATGGGCGTGACCGTCGCCGCGCGGCGCTGGCGCCTGTCCAATCGCCGGGCGCGCGGGATCCTCGTCGCGGCGCTGGATCGGTGGGGCCGGGGGTGACCTTTGGGGCAGTGCCCACAAGGTCACGTCGAAAAGCGGTCACGCAACCGGCACAAACGACCCCGCCACAGCTGCGCCCGGCGCCCGCTGCCCCACCCCCGGGGGCCGCGGGCGTCGCCGTTTCGGGGAGGCCACATGCCGCACGCGATGCTTAATCCTCCCCGCCAGCTTGGTCGCACGGCCCGTGCCGCAACGCCGCGTGCGACCAGCCAGCCGCGCCCGACCGTAGCCGATCAGCTCGAACGCCTCACATCGCGGTTCGACCAGCTGACCTACCGGGCGCGGCTGGCCCCGCTTTCCCAGCGCGATTACGACGCGCTCGAAGAGGCGGCGCAGCTGCTGGCCTCCGACCTGCGCGCGGTGTTCCGGGGCCGGAGCGTACCGCGCAATCCGCCGCTGCTCATCACCGAAGAAGGCGGCCTCTGGTGATCGACCTCGACGCGCTGCACCGGATCGCCAACGCCGGTCACCCGGATAGCGCGCTGGTCGGGGTGCCGGTCAGCATGATCCGCGAGATCGAGCGGCGGTTGCGCCGCCGCGAAAGGAAGCGCGCATGACCGACCGTCAGCACCCCCGGGCGATCGACGTCGGTGGGTCACCCTACCTGCGCGACGCCAAGGGCGCGCTGGTGCCGCTGTCGACCGTGAAGGCCGCCGACCTCCTGATGGACGAGACGGTCGACCGCGTGTTGACCGAGGCGGCCCGCATCTCCGCCGTGATCCGGGAGTTCAAGGCCGGCACCTTCGACCATATCGCCGGCTTCCAGGCGCTGGTGGCGCAGGACTATGGCGCCTCGGTCGGCGGCAAGAAGGGCAACGTCACCCTCACCACGTTCGACGGGTGCCGCAAGGTGATGCTGCAGGTCGCCGACCTGGTGGAGTTCGGCCCCGAGCTGCAGGCGGCGAAGGCGCTGATCGACGAATGCCTGTCGGAGTGGGCGGCGGGCAGCGGCGCCGAGTTGCGGGCGCTGGTCACCCGGGCGTTCTCGGTCGAGAAGCAGGGGCAGATCAACCGGACCGAGCTGTTCATGCTCCTGCGCGTTGAGATCGCCGACGCGCGCTGGCAGCGGGCCATGGACGCGATCCGCGACAGCATCCGCGTGATCGGGTCGCGCAGCTACCTGCGGTTCTACGAGCGCGACACGCCGGCGGCCGCCTGGCGGGCGGTGTCGATAGACATCGCCGCTGTCTAAGGGAGATCTTCATGACCACCAGTAGTCTGGCCGCCACGGAGGCGGAGTGTGCCGAGGGGCGCACGGCTCCGCGTGTTTCCCTCTCGGACATCGAGGCGAACATCGCCCACGTTGTCGGCTTTACGGCGGCGGCGGTCGCGGAGATCCCGTCTGAGCGACGCCGCGGTACGTTGCTGCAGGACACGCCCGCCAGCCACGACGTGCTAACGATCGTCATCGTCACCCTCCGCAATGGCTATACGATCATCGGAAAGTCGGCGCCGGCGTCGGCCGCCAACTTCGACGCCGAGCTTGGCCACAAGCTCGCTTACGAGGATGCGGTGCGTCAGGTCTGGCCGCTGATGGGCTATGAGTTGCGGCAGCAGCTCCACTACCGCGCCCTGCTGGATCGTCCCCAGGCCGGCGTCAACGCCGACTTGACGCCGATCGCAGGCGAGGTGCCCTCGGTCGACCCGGCTGTCGTCACCGCCGCCCCCTGACCCCCCGCCCCCCCGGGGGGTGTGGCGCCGAGGCAACACACCACCCCCCCCACCCGATGGGTCCTCCCGGCCGAGGGCCGTATGCGGGGGGCGATGGCGCGGCTTCGCGCTAGGTGTGGGGAAAATCTGCACTTCATCATCATGGGGGGCGAAAACCCATGGATCTGGCGGGTTACAGGCCGACGCTGAGTGAAGTGGCGGGCCTGTTCGGCAAGTCCAGCCGCTGGATTTCGGATCTGCGCGCGAAAGGCGAGCTGCCCGGCGACGGCGCGACGCTGGCGGAGTTTGTCGCGGCCTGGACGAGCATCACGGCGGCGCCGGCCGGAAAGCTGAAGCCGATCGACGCGGCGAAGGCGCGGCGGGAGGCGGCGAAAGCCGAGCGGGAGGAGATACTGACCGCGCAGCTGAAGAACGAGCTGCTGCCGCGCACGCTGGTCACCGCGGCGGTGCAGTCCGCCTTCGCCCGGGTTCGCTCCCGGCTCCTGTCGATCGCCAGCAAGGTCGCGCCGCGCGTCGTCGCGATGGCCTCCGCGGTCGAGATCGAGGAGACGATCACGGAGCTTGTGCATGAAGCGCTTGCCGAGCTTGCCGCGACCCAGATCGGGGTTGAAGAAGCGGGCGCTGGCGGCGGCGATGGCGCTGCACCTGGTGGCGAGCCAGCCGATTGCGGCGGCGGCGGCGAGCTGGTGGCCGGTGCTGACGCCCCCGCCGCGGCTGCTGCCGAGCCAGTGGGCGGATCAGAAGAGGTTCCTCAGCGCCGAGGCAAGCGCCGAACCGGGTAGATGGGATACCTCCCGCGCGGAATTCCAGCGCGGGATCATGGACGCCGGCGCGGACCCGCTGGTCGAAGAGGTCATCGTCATCAAGTCCGCCCAGGTCGGGTGGACCGAGATCATCAACAACCTGGTCGGTTATTACATCGACCAGGATCCGTCGCCGATCCTCGTCCTTCAGCCGACGCTGGAGATGGCGGAGACGTGGTCGAAGGATCGGCTCGCGCCTATGGTGCGCGATACGCCGTGCCTGGCCGCGAAGCTTTCGACGGCGAAGGCGCGGGACAGTGGCAACACGGTCCTGCACAAGACGTTCGCCGGTGGCCGGCTGACGATCGCCGGGGCGAACAGCCCGTCGTCGCTGGCATCGCGGCCGATCCGCATCGTCATCGCCGACGAGCTGGGCCGATATCCGGCATCGGCCGGGACCGAGGGTGATCCGCTCAGCCTCGCGTACAAGCGGACGAACAATTTCTGGAACCGGCGGCGCTTCGCCGGTTCGACGCCCGGGATCGCGGGCAGCTGCGCCGTCGAGGCGAAGTGGGAGCTGTCCGACAAGCGGCGGTTCTTCGTGCCGTGCCACTCGTGCGGCACCGTGCAGGTGCTGACGTGGTCACAGGTCAGGTGGGAGAAGACCAAGGCCGGCACGCACCGGCCCGACACCGCGCATTACCGTTGCGCGCACTGCGACGCCAAGTGGACCGACGCCGATCGGCACCGTGCGGTCCGCCTGGGCGAGTGGCGCGCGACCGCGCCGTTCACCGGGATCGCGGGCTTCCACATCTGGGAGGCTTATTCGCCGTGGGTGAAGCTGTCGCAGACGGTGAAGGACTTCCTCGAGAAGCGCGGCAACCCGGAAACGTACAAGACCTGGGTCAACACCGCGCTGGGCGAAACGTGGGTCGAAAAGGGCGAAGCGCCCGACTGGCAGCGGCTGTACGACCGGCGGGAGACCAGCATGGCGATCGGCACCCCGCCCGAATGGGCCGGTCTGCTGGTCGGGTCGTGCGACGTCCAGCGCGGCGGCGGTGGCCGTATCGAGATGGACGTCTGGGCGTTCGGCCCGCGCCGGCAGCGCGCGCTCGTCGAGCATGTCGAGGTGGAAGGATCGATCGCCGATCCCGCGACCTGGGCGAAGCTGGACGAGCAGGTCGCACGCGAATGGATTTCCGCGGACGGGCGGCCGATGCGCCTGACGCGGGTCGGCGTCGACAGCGGCGACGGCGAGAACACCATGTACGTCTACGCCTGGTGCCGGCGCCATGCCGGGCTGGCGATGGCGCTGAAGGGACGGGAATCGCTCAGCGCCGCGCAGCCGATCACCGGCCCGACGTGGATGGACGTCACGATCAATGGCCGGAAGCTCCCGCGCGGCGTGCGCAAGTGGGACATCGGCACGTCAATGCTGAAGACCGAGCTGTACGGCGACCTGTCGCTGGAACGGCCGGTCGACGGCGAGCCGTATCCCGACGGCTATGTCTTCCTGCCGGATGGCACCGGCGATGAATGGATCAAGCAGCTGGTCGCCGAGTATCTGGCGGTCACCCGGAACAAGCGCACCGGCAGGCTGAAGCGCGAATGGCAGCAGAGCCGGCCGCGCAACGAGGCGCTGGACAACGCCGTCTACGCCCGCGCGGTCGCGATCAGCCTGGGCGTCGATCGGTGGAGCGACGCGCGATGGGCGCAGCAGCGCGGCGCCGATCGGCGCCGGGTACCTGAAGCCGCGCCCGCCACGACCGCTCAGGTACCTGCGTCAACGCGCCCGGCGGCGCCGAAGCCGGCGCAGGCCAGATCGAAGCCGAAGATCAATCCGCTGACCGGCAAACCCCGGGGCAGCCATTTGGGAGGGCGGCGCTGATGGCGTTCACGCAGACCGACCTCGACACGATCCGCGCGGCGATCGCGAGCGGCATCATGAAGGTCCGCTACGCCGACGGCCGCGAGATCGCGTACCAGTCGGCCGAGGCGATGCTGAAGGCCGAACAGCGCATCATGGATGCGTTGGCGACCGGCGCCGGCGGCGGGCCGCGATCGCGCCGGCGGACGCCGGCGTGGCGGAACGGCTGCTGATGGGCTGGCTCGGTGATCTCTACCGGCGAGCGGCGCCTGTCCAGGCGGCGGCGCGCGCGGAGGCGCTGCTCCGGCTGGAGAAAGCGGAGACGCAGCGATCGGCGCTGCGCGGTATCCGCGCGCAGTACGATGGGGCGAGCCATTCGCGCCGGACGCAGGGTTGGCGGCGAACCGGACGCGACGCCAATTACGAGCTTCAGGGCGCCGCGGCGGTTCTGGCACAGACCGCGCGCGACATGGTGCGCAACAACCCGTATGCCGAGCGGGCGGTCAGCGCGATCTCGACTGACATTGTCGGCACCGGCATCACCTTTCAGGTGCTGCGCAATGGCGCGCCGGATGCCGAGTTGACCGCGCTGGCGCGCGAGCATCTAGAAAGCACGGCGTGCGATGCCGACGGACGCCAGAACATCTACGGCCTTCAGCTGCAGGCGGCGCGGACGGTCGTGGAGAGCGGGGCCGTGCTGGCGCGCAATCGCGCGCGCTTCGCCCGCGACGGCCTGCCCGTTCCGTTCCAAATCCAGATGCTGGAGCCGGACTATCTCGATGCCACGCGCAACGGGGTGTTCGATGCCGGCATGTATGTTTCGGGCATCCAGTTCGACCGGATCGGCAACCGGGAGGCATACTGGCTGTTCCCGCAGCACCCCGGATCGGTGGCACTTCGCAGCCCGACCTCGAACCCGATCCCGGCGCGCGATATCGTACATGTCTTCCGGGCCGATCGGCCGGGCCAGCAGCATGGCGCCAGCTGGTTCGCACCAGTCATCCTGCCGATGCAGGATTTCCGCGACTATCAGGATGCGCAGTTGCTGCGACAGAAGGTGGCATCCAGCTGGGCGGTGTTCCGCATCGGCTCCCCAGAGAGCCTGGACGATGCGGCCGACGAGGCCGAGCGCGCCGATTTCATCGAGCCGGGCCTGATCGAAGATCTGCCCTACGGGACCGACATCAAGTTCGCGAACCCGCCTGGCGTCGAGGGCTATGCTGAGTTCTCGAAGATCTCGGTTCGCACGTTCGCGACCGGCATGAACCTGCCCTACGATATCTTCGGCGACCTCGAGGGCGTGAATTACTCGTCCGGCCGGATGGGGCGGATCCAGTACAACCGCCAGCTCGACAGCTGGACGTGGAACATGCTGATCCCGCAGTTCTGCGAGCCGATCGGCGCCTGGTTCTTCCGTGCCGCGCAGCTGATGGGTCGCGACACGACCGGCTGCACGATGCTCTGGACCCCGCCGGCGCGGCCGATGCTGGACCTTTCGACCGAGGGGCCGGCGCTCCGCGACCTCGTCCGCTCCGGCCTGATGGACCCCGAGACCGCGATCCGCGAACGCGGGGAGGATCCCGACACGGTGCTTGCTGCCTGGGCGCGGTTTGCGGCGAAGGCCGATGCGCTCGGCCTCGTCTTCGATTGCGACCCCCGAAAGGTCACGCAGGTCGGCAATGCGATGCAGCCGACCGCCGGCACTCAGCCCAAGAAGGACTGACCGATGGAAATTCTGCTCTACGGCGTCGTGGGTGACACCTGCGACGGCCTTGACGCGGCGTCGCTGGTCACCGCGATCGGCGCGGCGACGGACGACATTCACCTGCGCATCAATTCGCTGGGCGGGCTGGTGTTCGACGGCCTGGCCATCCACCACGCGCTGAAATCGTCGCCGCGACAGGTCATCGTCCACGTCGACGGCATCGCCGGGTCGATCGCCAGCGTGATCGCGATGGCGGGCGACCGCATCCTCATGGCCGAAAACGCCGTCATGATGATCCACAAGCCGTCGGACGGCACGTATGGCGACGCCGGCGAGCTGCGCCGCGTCGCCGAACGGCTGGACTTCATCCAGGACCAGATCGTCGGGATCTACGCCGAGCGTACCGGCATGTCCCCCGAGCAGCTGAACCCGCTGCTCGATGCCGAGACGTGGATGAGCGCCGACGAGGCGCTGGCCCTGAAATTCATCGACGAGATCGCCGGCGCATCGACCGCGACCAACCTGCTGGACCCCAGCCGGTTCGGGTTCCGCGCGGTGCCGTCGCACCCCCTCATCGCGAACAGCGCGACGAGCAACCCGGCGCCTGCCGCCACCACCACGGAGACAAAGATGGATCCCGAGAACGAGCCGGCGCCGAACCCGACGCCCGCCCCGACGCCGACGCCGACGCCGACCCCGACCCACACGCCCGCCCCGGCCCCGGCGCCGGCCCCGGCGCCCGCGGTCACCCAGCCGACCAACATGGCCGACGTCGCAAACGCCGCGATCGTCGCCGAGCGCACCCGCGCCACGACCATCCGCAACGAGGTGGCCCGCGCGCGCCTCGACGCCGCGTTCGCGGACACACTGGTCAACGAGGGTGTCACGATCGAGGATGCCCGCACCCGCATCATCGACCAGATCGCCACGGCCGCGCCGACGATCACCAACTATTCGCCGGCGACCATTCCGGCCGCGCAGTTCCAGGCGCGAGTGGATGCGATGAGCTGCGCGATCGCCAACCGCGCGAACCCGCGCAACGAGCTGACCGCGGATGCGCGCGGCTTCGCCGGCCGGCGCCTGATCGTTCTGGCGCGCGACTTCCTCGACGCGACGGGCGTCAGCACCCGCAACATGAGCGATCCGCAGGTCGCCCAGGCGGTGTTCCGCTATCGCCAGCCGCGCAACGCCGGGCAACACACCACCGGCGACTTCCCCGCGGTGCTCGCCAACACCGTCAGCCGGACCCTGCGCCGAGCCTACGAGCTGGCGCCGCGCACCTTCGGCAGCTTCTGCCGCCCGACCACCGTGCCGGATTTCCGCCCGGTCAGCCGTGTCGCGCTGTCCGACATCTCCGCGATGCAGCAGGTGGCCGAGGGTGCCGAATACCAGTACGCCACGGTCGGCGATTCCGCGGAGACGTACACCGTCGGCAAGTGGGGTCAGATCATCCCGCTGTCGTGGGAGACGATCATCAACGACGACCTGGGCGCGTTCGACCGCATCCCGCAGGCGATGGGTCAGGAAGCCGCGCAGGTCGAAGGCGACGTCGTCTACGCGATCCTGCTGAGCAACCCGCTGATGGCCGACGGCGTGCCGCTGTTCCATGCGAACCACGGCAACCTCGCCCCGGCGGGCAGCGTCATCAACATCGATTCGCTGCAGGCCGGTCGCACCGCGATGCGCACGCAGCGCACGCCGAAGGGCCGCTTCACCGCGGCGACCCCGGCCAGCCTGGTCGTCGGTCCGCTGCGCGAGCAGCAGGCCAACCAGTTCACGTCGCCGAATTTCACGGCGAACGAGAGCGGTAAGATCAATCCCGAGTACAACCGCAACCTCGCCGTGACGGTCGAGCCGCGGATCCTCGACTACAGCTTCTACCTCGCCGCCGATCCCAACGCGCAGCCGATCGACACGATCGAGACCGCGCACCTGGCCGGCTACGAAGGGTTGCAGACCGAGGAACGTCAGGGGTTCGAGGTCGACGGGATCGAGATCAAGGGCCGGCTCGTCTTCGGTGCCAAGGCAATCGACCACCGCGGCGTCTACAAGAACGCCGGCGCGGCCAACTGATCGCCCGCCACCCCCACCACCATCGGATGACGTGACCCGGGCGGCCTTCGAGCCGCCCGCGTCGCATCGGGAGACTATCCATGAAGAATTACATCGGCCGTGCGGCAGCGTTGATGCTGGCCGCGCCGTATGCGGTCGCGTCGGGCGGCGGCGCGCTGGTCGGCTCGATCTTCGGCGTCGCCAAGTCGGCGATCGCGCAGGGCGCGCGTGGCCCGTTCGAGCTGGAAGGCCATTACGAGCTGCCCAAGGACGCCAATGCGGTAGCCGAGGGCGCGAAGGCGTACTGGGACAACACCGCGCGCGTCGTCACCGCCACGGCCGCCGGCAACACGCTGATCGGTGCGTTCACCGCGGCGCGCGTGGCGGGCGCGACGACCGCCTTCGTGCGGCTCAACGGCACCGTCGCCTGACCCCCCACCCCCACCACGCCCCCCGGCGGATAGCCGCGGGCGAATGAGGAACCTGCGATCATGAAGTACATTCACCTGCTCAGCCCGGCGTACCTCAACGGCGGCGGCTACGTCGACGCCGGCGTGGACGTGCCGGTCGGCGACGACAAGCTGGAGATCACCGAGGAACGCGCCGACGGGATCGTATCGGGCCTGCGCGGCAAGATCTCCGAAGTGGCCGACGACGACACCGACGGGGCCGACGAGGGCGAGACCCCGGCGACGCCGCGCACGCGGGGCCGCGCGAAGTAATGTCCGATCCGTTCGCGGCCGCGGCGCCCCTCATCTTCAGGGCGTTCGCGGACCGCGAGCGGATCGTCTACACGCAGGCCGGGGTCGCACTGCCCGCGCCGATCGCCGCGGTGCGCCGCGACGATGCCGCGCCCGACCCCTACGGCGCCGGTCGCACCGCGCGGCGCGTTGAATACGAAATCCAGATAGCCGACCTTCCCGCCGCCCCGACGAAGGCGGACAGCTTCACGCACCGCGGCCGGCGCTGGGCGGTCGAGGACCGCACGCGCCTAGACGCGGTTGGCGCCTGGCTGGTGTTCGTGATCGACGCCGGACCGGCGTCATGACGGTCCGTGACATCATTCTCGCGGCGATCGCCACGCGCCTCGCGGGGCTGGCCGACGAGATCGAGATCGAGCCGGCAGGCGACCCGACCGCCGACACGTCGCTTGGCGTCACGATGGCGGGCGACCACGTGATCGAACGCGAGGCCGCGCTGACCCGCCGTGTGATGACCGTCACGGTCGACGGCTTCGTGGTCGGTGAAGGCGGCGCGGCACCGACCGCAGCCCGCCTCGCGCTCCACGCCGGCGTCGTCGCCGAGCTGATGGCGGACGAAACGCTGGGCGGCACGGCCGAGCTGATCGACGACGCGGACCTGCGCCTCTTCACCGCCACCCTGTCCAGCGAGCGGCGCCTCGCCTTCGCGCAGGATTTCGACATCCAGTTCACCACCTCGCGGCGCGACCCCGCGCTGCCAGCCTGAGGACCAGTCATGGCCGTCAACACCAACGATCCCACGATCCGCCAGACGAACGTGGCGGTCCTCTTCGGCCTGCAGGTCGACGAGAACACGCCGCTGGCGCTCGACCCGACCCTGCACGCGATTCCGGTTGAGGCCGACAGCGTCACCTACGGTACGCCGTGGACGCAGGAGGATTCGAACGAGGCAACCGGTTCCTACGTCGCCGGCGCGCCGCTGATCATCGGCCAGTCGACCCCGATCAGCTTCCGCTTCCGCATCAAGGGCGCAGGCCCGAACGTCGTCTATTCCAGCACGGTCAAGCCGCCGCACCACGCGGTGTTGCAGGCGGCCGGCTGGCGCGGGCAGTTCCAGGCGGCGATCGCCGCGGCTGTCGCGACCGCCGGAACCGCCACCAGCGTCACGCTCGCGGCAGGCTTCCCTGGCGTGGCGCGCGCGCTGCTCGGTTCGATGCTGTTGATCGGTGCGGGCACCGGTGCCGGCTCGGCCGCGGCGGTGATCGAATATTCGGCCGGTCGCGTCGCGACGCTGGCGGACAGCTTCACCCCGCCGCTCGATGCCACCACCAGCGTGTCGGTGCCGGCCAGCTGGACCTACGCGCAGACCTCGCCCAGCGACCCGGCGTCGCGGCTGGTCGACCACCCGACCGCGTCGGTGGCGATCTACCGCGACGGTACGCTCGCGAATTTCACCGCGGTGCGCGGGACGATCTCGCTCGAGGGCAGCAGCGCAAAGCCCGGCTATGGCACCTTCAACGGCACCGGGATCTTCGCTGGCAGGGTCGATGCGGCGATCCCGGGTAACATCGTGATCGCGTCGCACTCCGCGCCGGTGCTGGTCCAGGGCGCCGATGTCTCGCAGGCCGCGCTGCTCAACCGGCGCAAGTGCAGCCTCAGCGCCTGGTCGCTGGACCCCGGCTCGCAGATCGAGAATATCGACGATCCGAACACGCCGTTCGGTTTCGGCCCCGGCCAGATCACCGACCGGAAGTCGATGCTGAAGGTCAATCCGCTCGCCACGCTGGTGGCGAACCGCGACACGATTTCGGACATCGGCAACGGCGTGCGGATGCCGGCGATGCTGCGCCACGGGTCGGTCGTCGGCAACCGCTGGGCGCTGGTCGTGCCGCTGGCCCAGCCGGTGACGCTGGAAGCCGAGCAGCGCGGCAAGCTGATGGCCGACGGCACGACGCTGCAGTGCCTGCCGAACGGCAAGGACGCCGTGACGCGCGACACCGACCGCGTCCTGGTCTTCTACTGAGGAGGCCGGGACCATGGTTACCGCCGAAGCGAGCGTCACCTTCACCCCGTCCTGGCTCGAGGGCCAGGAAGGCGCCCCCGTCTTCCACCTGCGCACCCCCGGCGTCATCGCGCGCGCGCAGATGGAGGCGGAGCTGGCCGGTCAGCACCAGGCCGGGCGCGTCTACAGTTTCGAGCTGCTCGCGGCCGTCCGTGAAGGCGTGTTGGCGCTGCTGGCCGAGGACGAGGATCAGGGCCGGCTGCTGGAGCTGATCGACACCGAGATGGAGGTCGGCACCGCGGCGATGACCGACGCCGATCGCCGCCTGCTCGCCGAGGTGAAGAAGGTGCTGGCGGTCAACTGGCCCGCGTACCGCGACCTCATCGCGCAGATCGAGCGCCGGCGCGAGCTGGCCCCGCTGGTCGCGCTGCGCCGTTTCTGCATCGGGATTATCGGCGCCGGCGTGACCTTCGCGCGCGCGCCCGACGGCATGGTCAGCGACGCCACCCTGATGTCGATCGACCCGCAGGTGCTGCTGGCGGCGGGCAACCGCGCCTTCGCGCTCGCCTATGTTTCGGAGGAGGAGCGGGGAAACTCCGCGCGGCCGTCATCGTCCGGCGACGGCCAGCCGACTTCGAATTCGGACGCCACGTCGACGGAGGCTGGGAGCTTGACGGCCAGCGCTGGAAGGAAAACCCCCGGCTCGCGCTCCCGGCGTGGGTCTGGCCGGTCGTAGACCTCTACCTCGTCACCGCCCGCTTCACCGGGGCGCTGGGCGGGCGGCTCCTGCCGTGCGCCGGCGCGCCTGCCGACCAGCCCGCGGCCCTCCTCGACGCCTTCGCGATCATTGAGGAGATGCTGAAGGATGGCTGACGGCGTCGATTTGCTGTTGGATACGGCGCAGCTGGATCGCGACGCCGACCGGTTGGTCCGCCGCTACCTGTCTGCCGGGACGGAGACGATCGCCGACGTCACCAAGGGGCTGGAGCGGGCGCTTGAGGCCGCGACGCGCGATGCTGTTCCGGGCCGGCTGTGGCGCGCCTGGGGGTCGCGCGCGTATCCCGACCACGGCCCTGCGCGCGACCCCGCCGGTGAGGTGTTCGTCAACGGCAAGTTGCGCAGCCGCGGTGCAATCGAGTTCTGGACACACCCCGGCGAAGTGCGCGGCAAGCGCGGTCAGTTCCTGGCGGTACCGCTTCCGGCGGCGGGACCGAGGGGCCGCGCCCGCGATCTGTCACCGGCGGATTGGGAGCGTCGGCACCCAGGCGTAAAGCTTCGGTTCGTCGCCCGCCCCGGCCGCGCTCCATTGCTCGTCGCCGACAACGCCGTGCTCTCCGGCCGGAAACAGGTTGCCCGGGCGAACAGCGAGAAGCGCATTGCGGCGGGCCGGGGCAGCACGACGATCCCGATCTTCGTCCTGCTGCCGATGGTCAAGTTCCGCAACGCCGTCGCGGTCCCGACGATCGTCGCCGCAGCCCAGCGCAGCATCCCCGGCGAGTTCATCCGGCGCGCCGGCGCCGTCACGACCAGTTGAGGAGAGCGGGATGGCGAATATCGACGTCGTCGCGCGGCTTCAGCTGCGCGCGGAGCAATTCTCCTCCGAGGGCGGAAAGAAGGCCGCAGAGCTTGCATCAAAAATGCGCACTGCATCGCAGGATGTTCGCGCGAGCTGGGCGTCTTCGTTCAGTGACGTGCAGCGGCTTGCGGCCACCGCGTTTCAGATGCCCCGCACCGCCGGGGGTGCCCTGGACCTGTCATCGGAGATCGGGCAGCTGCGGCGGGCGGCCGAAGCAAGCGAGCAACGTGCCGAGGCGGCTCGTCAGATGGCTGTCGCGATGCAGGCCGCCGCTGGCGCGGCGAATGTCGATTCAGAGGCGTTGCGCCGGGATGCGGACGCCGCTGCGGTGTCCGCCCTTGCATCGGAGCGCGATGCGGCGGCGATCCGGGAACGCATCATCGCACTAGAAGCGGTGCAGGTCGAGCTGAACCAGACGACGATGCAAACCCGTCAGCTGACCGACACCGGCAATAAGC
The DNA here is from genome assembly GCF_002374835.1 of Sphingomonas ginsenosidimutans. GTDB lineage: Bacteria > Pseudomonadota > Alphaproteobacteria > Sphingomonadales > Sphingomonadaceae > Sphingomonas > Sphingomonas ginsenosidimutans. The sequence continues at coordinate 94,158 of NZ_NWVD01000004.1, read as the reverse complement.
ATGTCGTCAGCGCCAACCAGCAGCGCCAGTCGATGATGATGCTGGGTCAGCAGGCTCAGGACTTTACGGTGCAGGTCGCCAGCGGCCAGAGCGCCGTCACCGCCTTCGTCCAGCAGATCGGCCAGGCGTCGTTCGCGCTGCAGGGGATGGGTGGAAGGATGGCCGGTGTCGCGGCCTTCCTCACTTCATTTGGCGGCATTCTGACCACGACCGCTGTCATCGCGCTCGCACCGTTCGTCGCGAAAATTCTCGAGGGCAATGACGCCCTCGGTGAGGCGATCGACAAGTTGCGAAAGGATGCCGAAGAGACGGAAGTCAACCGTCAGGCGAAAATCCAGTTCACGCGGTCGATCGAGGGCCAGATCGAGGCCCAGCGTGCGCTCAATGCTGAAATGGAGCGCGGACTTGTAAGCCAGCGACAGATCAACCGTCAAAACCTCGACAACTCGCAACGCCGTTTCGACGATCGTCGCGGCGATGTGGCCAACCTGTCGCTTCAACTTCTTCAGGCGCGTCAAAAACTCGCGGATGTCGTTGCGGCCGCGGAGCAGTCGAGTAAGGTGCCGACAGTTGACGGCGACTACCTCTTTGCGGGTCAGATACAGGCCGCCAGCGCGGAAGTGGACCGGCTCCGCGAGGAACTCACCAAGCAGCGCCGCGCCATGCGCGAAGCCGAACAAGGTGTCATCGACGCAACGGTCACGATCGCGAAGGAAAACGCGGCCGCACTCGCCGACCCGGTCGAGCAGATAAAGCGGAAGTACGACGATCTCGCCGATGCCGCGATCAAGGCCGCGCGCAATAACAAGCAGCTCGCCGACTCGCTTGAAGGTGTTCTGGCCGGGTACGAACGCCAGAAGGACAAGGAAACCAAGGCCGCTCGCGATCGCGAGAGTGCGGCCGAGCGCGGCGGGCGCGTCGCGCTTGGCACGACGATCGCGAACGAGGGCGGCGCCGCCACGCTGGCTGCCGCGCAGCGGTTTGTCGGCGCGCGCGAGGATACCGCCGGTGGGCGGGCCACGCTGCGCGACCTGTTCGGGGGCGCGGGGATTTCGATCGACCCGGAGAAGACCGCCTGGTGCGCGGCGTTCGTGAACGCGGTGCTGGCGGGGCAAGGGATCAAAGGCACCGGCAGCCTGGCCGCCAGGTCGTTCCTGAATTACGGCACGGCGACGAACCGTCCGACGCAGGGCGACATCGTCGTCCTTCGTCGCGGCACCGGCGGCCAGGGACACACCGGCTTCTACGCCGGCACCGACGCGCGCGGTCGCGTGCTGGTGACCGGTGGCAATCAGGACAACGGTGTGTCGACCGCGCCGTTTGCACGTTCGGAGGTCCTCGGTTTCCGCCGTGCGCCGACCGCCTCGCGTGCCTACGCGGACGAGCTGCGCGCGCAGAAGGCTGCGGCCGACGAGGCGAAGCGGTCGAATGCGGAGCTGGAACGCTCGCTCGATCAGCTTGCCGACCGCTTCGACCCGGCGACCGCCGCGGCGCGCCAGTATCGCGACGAGATCGCCGCGATCATCAAGCTTCAGGCGGCCGGGAAGCTGGGCGCCGGCGAGGGCTTCGACCTGATGAAGGGCGCGCGCCAGCGGATGGTCGACGCGCGATCGAACGCGTTCAACCAGTCGTTCCGCACCGTGATCGGTGAGGACTCGATCAATGCCGCGGTCGGCGAGTTGAACGCCGGCATCATGTCCGCCACGGACCTGTGGAACCATCGACTCGAGCTGGGCGCGCTCAATGCCGGCGAGGCGCTGGCCGGCGCGGTCGGGAATATCGCCGACATGTTCGGGCTTCGCATCGGCGGAGCGGCCAACGCGCTGTTCGCGCCGGGCGGCATCCAGGGCGGCGCGCGCGAGACGGCCAAGCTGCTGGGCGAATCGCTCAAGGGCGTCGGGCTGAACCTCTCCGACAAGTCGCTGGGCGCGATCACCACCGCGCTTGCCGGCGCCGCGACGGGCCAGATCGGCGGGAGCATCTTTTCCGGGATCACCGGCAAGAAGAACAGCGCGGTGGGATCGGCCGCGGGCGGCATCCTGGGCGAGCTGGCCGGCAAGGAGCTGGGCAAGGTCGTCACCAAGGAGGTCGGCGGCGCGCTCGGCAAGACGCTGGGCGGCGCGGCCGGGCCGATCGGGTCGCTGGTCGGTGGGGCGCTGGGCGGTCTGCTGGGCGGGCTGTTCCAAAAGGCGAAGACCGGCGCGGTTTCGGTCACCGGATCGAACGTCGGCGTCATCGGCGGCAACAATGCCGGCGTGCAGCAGGTGCTGTCCGGGTTGGGCGGCGCGGTGCAGAAGGGCGTCAACCGCATCGTCGATCAGCTGGGCGGCACGCTCGGCGATTACATGGTGTCGATCGGCAAGTACGACGACTATTACCGCGTTTCGTCGACCAACACGAAGACCGTCGGCGAGAAGGGATATTCGCCCGGCCGCGTGCCCGGCCTGATCTACGACGGCACCGACGAGTCCGCCGCGGTCGAAGCTGCCATCCGCGACGCGATCGCCGATGGCGCCGTGAAGGGCATCAGCGAGGCGGCCAAGCGGGTCCTCGCCGCGGGCAAGGACCTGGACTCCGCGCTCAACAAGGCGCTGCTGATCGAAAGCGTGCCGCGCGACCTGAAGGCGATGCTCGACCCGGTCGGGGCGGCGGTGGACGATCTGAACCGCCGGTTCCAGAAGACCGTCGACGCGTTGAAGGAGGGCGGCGCCAGCGCGGAGGAAATGGCGCGCGCCGAGCAGCTGTATAATCTCCAGCTGCAGCAGGTGAAAAACTCCACCGCGGCGGCGTCCGCCTCGCTCAAGTCCTTCCTGACCGACCTGAAGTTGGGCGGCAACTCGCCGTACTCATTGCGCGAGCAGGAGGCGACGGCGCTGGCGCAGCTGAAGCCGTACCTCGACCAGATCGGCGCCGGGCAGCGCGTCGACCAGGACAAGTACCAGCAGGCCGCGCGCGCCTATCTCGACGTCGAGCGCCAGCTGTACGGATCGACGCAGGCGTATTTCGATGCGCAGGCGCAGATCCAGGCGGCGACCGCCAAGGCGATCGAGACGATCGACAATGCCGTCCCTATCACGCCGGGGGTGGAAAGCCCGTTCGCGAAGGCGACGGCCGACAGCGCGGCGAAGACGGCGAGCAACACGCAGACCGGCAACGAGCTGCTGTCCCAGCTGTCGGATCAGATGGAGAGCGTCCGGCAGCTGCTGGCGCAGATGCAGGGCGGCGGCGCGTCCGGCTTCATCGGCGACGTGCGGGCGTTCGGCTGATGCCGGCCGATCCCGCCGATATCGCCGCGGCGTCGCGAGACGCCGTCGTCGCCAGCTGGGAGGGCGCGGCAGTCGCCGCGCGCTATCCGAACGCGCGTGACGGCCTGGTCGCCCCGGCGCGGGGATTCTGCGACGCCGCGGCCGACGCGCAGGCGATCGTCAACGCGCGCGGCGCGCTGATCGGGGTCGAGCGGCGGCGGTTCGCGGTCGAGGCGATGGGGATCATCTGGCCCGACCTGTCGGCGGGGGTGCCCAGCTTGCGGATCGTTGACGGCGAACAGGCGGTCGACTCCGTACACCTTGCCGCCCGCATCGAGATCGACCTCGACGCCGAGGCCACCTCCTTCGAAACGTTCGGGTGAGGCGAATGGCGAACGCATGGATCATCGCGCCGCTGCCGATCGTCGACGTGATCGCGGCGGCCGACGCCGGGCACGGCGGATTGAACGTGGCGAACGACTATGCCGGTGTGATCTGGCGCGCGCCGCTCAATCCCGGCGGCGTCGTGCAGCTGATCCTGGACATCGGGCAGATGGCGTCTTTCGACACCGTCGCGCTGTTCGGGGTGCGGTTTACCGGGTCGGCCGGCGCGCTCAACTTCTACACGCGCTCGGCGCCGGGTGAGGCGTGGACGTTGGTCGCGCCCGCCCAGCCCGTCTTCGCCGGCGCCCAATCGCTGGCAGATGGCCGGGGCGTGAGCCTGTTCGCGGCCGATCAGCCGATCGTGAACCGGCAGGTGCTGATCGAGGTCTACAGCGCGACGGCAGGATTCGTGGAAGTCGCGCGCGCGGTGATCGGCGCGCGGATCGTGCTGGAGCGCAATTTCAGTTTTGGTGCGTCGATCGGTGTGAAGGATCTCGGCAGCCTGGAATTTTCCCGCCGCGGGGTCCTGCTGCGGGCGAGCGGCGCGAAGCTGCGCACCGTCGCGCTGACCTTCTCCAGCGCCCGCAAGACGGAGGTGGAGGCGATGACGCAACCACTGTTCGAGCGGATCGGCAACACCGAATGCGTCGCGCTCGTCACCGATCCGGCGCCGGACGTGTTGCGCCAGCGGCGGTGCTACTTCGGCCCGCTGGTCGGTGACCTGTCGCAGACCTGGCGCCGCGCGGACGCGTGGGAAGCCAAGGTCAATCTGGTGAGCGCGTTCTGATGCTGGGCGTGGTCGTTCAGATCGACGGTTTCGATCCGGTGGCGGGGCAGTCCGTCACCCTGCGCGCCGCCAGCCATGACGTGGCGGAGGTGTGCCACCTCGGCGGCGCGCTGTTCTGGCCGACGATCGCGAAGCTGCCCAAGCTGCGGTACGATTTCTTCGACGGTGCGTTCGAGACGCAGATCTCCGCGCCATCGTCCGCGCTCACGCTGGGGATCGAGCCGTGGCCGTTGTTCGGCCGCTACGCGCTGGCCGACGCGCGCTTTCGGCTGTGGACCGGCGAGGTCGGCGCGCCGTGGGCTGGCTGGACGCAGCGGTTCGACGGGCGCGTGACGCAGCAGCCGACGTTCGCCGATGCGCGGGCCGAGCTGGCCGTCGCCGTCGACGACCGCTGGCTCGATAAGGCGTTGCTGGCGACATACGCCGGCACGGGGGGTGCCGAGGGGCCGGCGGCGCTGAAGGGGCAGGTCAAGCCGCTGGCGCTGGGCGCGCCGCGCTATGTCGCCGGCGTCCTGGTCGACGCAGTCAACTCGGTGTTCCAGGTGTCGGCTTACGGGCCGGTCATCGGGGTGTCCGCTGCGCTGGAGCGGTTGCTGCGGTACGGTCCCTCGCTGGGGGATTACCCGACGTTCGACGCCCTCGTCGCCGCGGCGATCCCGGCCGGGCGTTGGGCGACGTGTCGCGCGGCGGGGCTGGTCCGGCTGGGCGCCCCGCCGATGGGGCAGATCAGTTTGCTGGTCGACGGTGACAACGGCGGCCCGGATGGCTGGGCGCGGACGCCGGGCCAGCTGATCCGCCGCATCGCGCGCCTGGCGGGCGGCGAAGGTCGCATCGATGACGCCTCCCTCGACGCGCTCGACGCCGCGCGGCCGTATCCGACGTCGGTTTACCTCGACCAGCAGATCACCGCGCGCGAGGTGATCCAGCAGATCGCGGCGTCCGTGAACGCGGTCGTGGGCGTGTCGTGGCTGGGGAAGCTGTTCGCCGCACCGATCGCAATCGGCGCGCCGGCGCTGACGCTCGCGGCGGACGGCACCGCGTTGCCACCGGTGCGCAAGGTGTCGCAGCTGGAGATCGCGCCGCCCTTCGCCAAGCTGGGTCTGTCGGCCGAGCGGGCGTGGACGGTGCACCAGCTGGCCGACATCGCCTTCACCGCGACCCTGACCGACCTTGGTGCCTATGCGGCAGGAACGACCTATCGCGAGGGGAATATCGTCCAGGCCGGCGGGTCGAGCTGGCTTTACATCAACCCGGCGGCGTCCGCCGGCAACGCGCCGCCCGCTCTGCCCATCGAGCAGAACAGCTATTGGAAGGTGCTGGCGAAGGCGGGATCAAAGGGCGATCCAGGGGACAGCGCTCCGCTGCTTCGCGTTCAGTGGTCGATCGACGGCTTAAGCGGATGGCACGACGATATGGCGTCAGCAGACGTCTATTATCACCAGTCGAATGATGACGGCGCGACCTGGGGGCCAGCGATCAAGGGGGTCGGCCGGGATGGCGCGCCGGGCTACAACAACGCCCAGCCGATGATCTACCAGCGGGCGACGTCGGCGCCGCCTTTGCCGTCGACGACCGCAGTTTACACCTTCGCCACGTCCACGCTGACCAACGTCAACAACGGGTGGCTTACCAACGGCATCCCGGACGGCACCGATCCGGTATGGGCTTCGAGCGCCACGGCCAGTTCGCAGGGGGCGACGGACACGATCGCGCCCGGCGAGTGGGCGACGCCAGTGCGGGCGTTCGCGAACGGCGCGGCGGGCGGGAGCGGCCTCAACAGCAAGTCGATATTCATCTACCAGCGGGCGACGTCGGCGCCGGCAGCGCCGTCTGCGACCGCAACCTACACCTTTTCCAGCGCGACGCTGTCGGACCTCAATAACGGATGGTCGACCACCATCCCTGACGGCACCGGCATCGTGTGGGTGACGACCGCATCGGCATTGTCGGCGAGCGATACCGACACGATCGCGCCGGGTGAATGGGCGGCGGTCGCGAAGCTGGCGCAGGATGGTGCGGCTGGGGTCAGCCCCCTGCTGGTCACCGCCCAGCCCGCCGCGCTGCAACTGCAGGGCGACACGGCAGGCGCGGCGGTGCCGGGGTCGCTGCCGGCGTACATCGAAAACAGCGCGTCGCGCGCGGGCGTGTCGGCGGCAATCACGGACGTGACGATCAATGCCACGTCGGGCTGCACCGCGACCGTCGCGGACGACGAAACGACGATCGCGATCACGGCGATCAGCAAGGCGACCGCGAGCGTCAGCTATACCGTGTCGGCGGCAGGACTGACGCAGCAGGTCAAGGTCGGGATCACCGTGCTGCGCGCGCCGACGTCGCTGGAGGAGCGCGGCCTCAACATCAGTTCCGGCGGCACGTCGACCAGCTACGACGTGTTCGGCGGGACGATTTCGATCCAGGCGGGATCATCAGGCAAGATCGATACCCTGCTATCGGGCACCTACTACTCCGGGGGGAGCGGTGCGATCGGCGAGACGCGGCTACAGACCAAGCACCAATACCGCCTGCCGAGCGGGTCGTGGGTCGACGTGTCGGGCAGCGAGGGGATGGGCAGCAGCGCGACGAGGGCCAACGGCGGCCCCGGCGAGCCACCCGAGAACAATCCCGGCAGTCCCTATGGCGCGATCGGGCATATCACGGGCCTCAACCCTGGCACGTTCTACGAGGTGCGGGCGCTGGCCTATTACGACACCAGCGCAGGGACGAATTCCAAACCGGCAACGGGCGTGGGGTGCACCCTGATCGCCAAGCAGGTGGCATGATGATCGCGATCAGGCACAGCGGCACCGGCGAGGTGCAGTTCGTCGCCTCACTAACGGGGTACGGGCCGGAGTGGGCGCAGCTGGGCGGCGCGGTGCCGGAAGGCGCTGCACCGGGCGACCTGGTGCTGATCGACGGTGTGTGGGTCGACGACCTGCCAGCGCTGCGCGCCCGTGCGGTCATCGCGATCGACGCGGCGGCCGAGGCTGCACGGATGCGCTTCCTCACGCCTGGGCAGGGCCAGGCGATGACGTATCAGCGCAAGGAGGCCGAGGCGCGCGCGTGGCTCGTCGACAACGACGTCGAGGCGCCGTTTCTGGCAGCGGAGGCTGCGGCACGCGGCATGACCATCGCGGCGCTGGCGGCCGAGGTTGTGGCGCTGGCCGATCGCTGGGCGGTCGTCGGCTCGACGATCGAGGGATTGCGGATGGGGGCCAAGGCGGCCGTCACCGCAGCGGGAACGCGCGCCGCGATCGAGGCGGCGACCGATGTCGACTGGGGCGCGATCGTCGCGACCCCCTGACACCAAGGAGAATGACGATGAGATACGCGGCCCTGTTGCTCGCCACGATCCTGCTCGCCGCTTGCGCGGCCGAGCGCGCCTCCGCACCGGGGCCGACCAGCCCCGATTACGTCGAAAACGACCCGCACTGGCCCGACGGCCAGCCGAAGTAGCACCACGAAGGGCGACGCCATGACCGACACTCCCACCGCCACGGCCGTCGTCGTGGCGCCGCCCGCGCCGCGCGCCGGGTGGCATACGCTGGCACCGGTGATCCTGTCGGTCATGACGTTCCTCGTCACGCTCGCGACGATCGTCTTCTACGGCGGGCAGATGACGCAGCGGATCGGCGAGACCGAGCGCCGCGTCGTCCAGCTGGAGCAGCGCGCCGATCGGCGCGACGGCGAGCTGCAGGATCTCGGCCGCCAACTGGCCCGCGTCGATGCGAAGCTCGACCTGCTGATCGACCGGTTGCCCAAGCACCCCTGACCCTCCGACCCCGAAGGAATTCCCGATGACGTCACTCGAAAAGTGGCGCGCGCTGTCGCGCGCCTGGTCCGTGCGGATCGCCGCCATCGGCGCGGCGCTGTACGCCGCGGTGCTGGCGCTGGACCCGGTCCAGCTGCAGGCGACGTGGCAGTCGATGCCGGCCGAGCTGCGCGCGCTGCTGCCCGAGCACGTGCAGGCGTGGATCGGCCTAGCCCTGATGATCGCCGTGGTCGTGGCGCGCGGCGTGCCGCAGCCGGCGGTCGACCGGCGCCTGTCATTGCTCGCCGCGCCGGCGTGGCAGGCGGCGGCGCGAGCGACGATCGCGCGGCGCATCACCTCGATCGCAATCCATTGTTCGGCGACGCCGGCGGGCCGCGACGTGCGCGCCGCCACGATCCGTGGGTGGCACAAGGCGAAGGGCTGGTCCGACATCGGCTATCACTTCGTCGTCGACCTGGACGGCACGATCGAGGTCGGCCGGCCGATCGCGCAGGCGGGCGCGCACGTCCAGGGCTACAACAACAACAGCATCGGCATCTGCTACGTCGGCGGGCTGGCGGCGGACGGCAAGACGTCGGCCGACACGCGCACGCCGGCGCAGAAGGCGGCGCTGGTCGCCCTGCTGCGCGAGCTGAAGGCGCGCTTCCCGGCCGCGGCCGTGAAGGGCCATCGCGACTATTCGCCGGACGCGAACGGCAACGGCCGCGTCGACCGCGCAGAATGGCTGAAGGACTGCCCGTGCTTCGACGCGCAGGCCGAATATGCGGACCTGCGCGCATGAGGCGCGCGTCGTTCGCGGCGCTGGCCGCCGCGGCGCTGGCGGTTTCCGCCTGCGCCTCCATCCCGACGCCGTCGCCGGCGGCGATCGACCGGCTGGATGCGTCGTTCGACCGCCTCCAGCGCGCGTCCGAACCGGTGCTGCCGTTGCTGCCGGAGGAGCGCGCGGTCCGAGTGCGCGCCACGCTGGCGGCGATCGCGATCGCCATCGACGCCGCGCGCCTGGCCGCGACGGCCAACGCGCAGCGCGCCGCGATCGCGCGCGCGGACGCGCAGGTCGAGCAGCTGGCCGGCGCGCTCAATCCGTAGGGAGACGCCGCAATGAAAACGATGCTGCTGTGGGATCCAATCTGTCCGGGTTGCGACCCTGTGCGGACGACGCTCCCTGACCCGATCGCGAGCCTGATCGTTCGTTCCGGTATCGGCACGCCCGCCGATCCGAGCGAGTTCGCATCCCTATCGAATGGTGCTGCGGTATCCGGCGCCTACCCAGTCCCGGTGACACTTCCCATCGCGGGGCGGTCGGCGATGACGATCAACTTGCCGCTCGCGATCGCACGAGCGGTCGTCGCGAACGGCATCGGAGCCATCCTCCCCGAAGAGTTTCAGGACGGCCGCAGCGCTCTGCTGACGGCCGACGGATCGGATTTTCTCGTCAGCCCGATCGACGGGCGGCAACTGTTTGGAGCAATGTGAAATGGGACGCACCCTCTCGAAGGACGACATGCTCGCCGGCGGCCTGATCGACGCGATGACGTTGCCCCCCGCGGACGCCTATGCCGGCGGCTTCCTGCTTTTTGCGGAGGGGTATCGCTCCGGGCAGTTCACCGCGCGCGACTCATCGGGGCAGTTCAACGATGCCGTCCCGGGCAGCCTAACCAACCCGACGCAGGCGCAATATGCGGCCAACCCGGGCTACATCACGTTCCCGGGCGGCGTTGCGACCCAGCCGATGGCCGTGCCGCGGGAGCGCGTCGCCTTGGACCTGTCGACCGACAGCTTCATACTGTCGGTCGTGCTCAATGCGAGTGCCCCGGCGGCGGCGGCGTTTCTGCTCGGCAATCAGGTCGACACGACCGGCCCGGGCTTCAAGTTGGTCGCTCAGACCAACGGCAACATCCAGCCGATGGTCACGATCAACGGGCAGAACCTCTTCGGGAACAGCTTCGGTGGCGCGTTGGATGGCGCCGATCACCGTCTCTTCGTCGCCTTTGACCACAAGAGCGGCGATCTCCATGTCGCGATCGACGGCAATGGGTTGACCGTGATGCCGGCGCTGTACGACGCGACCGGTGGTGGCGCCGGCACGAAACAGGCGACCGACTTCTTCTTCGGTGGGTCAAGCGTCGGAGGGACGGCAGCGCAGTATCCGGCCATGAAGCTGGGCGCCGCCCATCTCTTGGTGTTCCGCAAGGGACTGCCGATCAACCTTCCGGAGGTCGCTGCGCGGCTCAACACCGCGCCGCGCCGGCCTTTGACGAACACGGAATTGCGGGCATCCGCATCGCTGCGCGCACACCTAACCGTGATCGGGCAGAGCAACGAGAACGGCTCCGCCAGCGTCCCCGATGGCATTCGCGCGCGCGGACCTCTGCTGGCGGACGGGGTGCGTCCCAACGGCGGCGCCAAGGGATCGATGTGGCCGCGCCTGTCCGAGCTGGCGGGTCTGCGCGACCGGCACCTGATGGTCGGCAACTACGCGGTGGGATCGACGTCGATCCTCCATGACTGGTGCGGGGTGCTGCGCGCGTGGACGAACGGCCTGAAGATCGACAAGGGCACCTACACGCTGGCGGGCGGCAACGTGTATAAGGCGACGGCTGTCCCGGCGCAGGCCACCGCATCGACGGTGCAGCCGGCCGGCACGGGAGCGACCCAGACGGGTGCCGACAACATCACCTGGACGTACATGGCGGCGGCGCGCGCGCAGGATGTCGACGGCTACATTTACCCCCACACGGACGCCTATTTCGATCCGAACGGATACATGGCGGCGGCCAAGGCCGGATACGACAAGGCGCGTGGCTATGACATCAAGGCGGTGTACATCGCGCTCGGCCAGCAGGATTGGACGCTCGGCACGACCCGCGCGGAGTTCGCGCGCGGGCTGGTAATAGCTGCGACCTACTGGCGATCGGTCGGTGCGCGCGTGCTGCTTGGCGTCACCAACTATGGTGCCGCGGGCACGTTCGACCAATGGCTGACCAGCAACGCCGGCGCGACGCCCAATACCTCGGCCGCGACCGACACCGCGCCTGGCGTCGGCGGCTGGTGGGACGCTTTGCAGGCGCTCGCCGGCGACCCGATGGTGAGGCCGGGCGACAATGCACGCTATGCGCTGGGCGTCCTGCCCTCCCAAGCAGCGCTGGGAACGCGAGCACATCTGGTACCGGGCATGGAGGGCGACGGCATCCACGCCAACAACCCGGGCCTCAAGGCGCGGGCAGCGGCGCTGGATGCGGCAATCCAGACGGCAGGCTGGTGGTAGGGGTATCGGCCGGGGTATCGCGCCCCGGCCGCTTGGCATGGAAACGGCCAATTCCGGCGGCTTTCGTGAACCGGCGCGGCGGATGAACCCTCAGCCGCGATCGCTTCAGGTGTCTGCGCCGTTCAGCGCCCGCCGGCTGTCCCTAGCCCAGCATGGCGTCGCGCCACTCGGTCACGGTATCCCAGCTGACCCCATCGCTCGCTTCGACCCGTCCGTCAGGGTGCAGGACGTGCCACTCCTTCGAAAGGCCATCAGGGTCCGTGACGACGGGGCGAACGTTGCCTTCGAGATTGATCATCCAGCCGACGACCGCGGTCTTCCAGAACTGGCGATCGTTGGCCTCGCGCTCGGGAGCGATGAGGTACGTCCCGGGCTGCGCCGGCCATGAACTGGTCGGGGTTGTCTCAAGCCACAGCTCCCAGTCGATCTTGGAAAAGACGTGCGTGTCGCCGTCCTTGGTGACCACCTGCCAGTCGCCGCCTGTGACAGCCTCGGCCGACCGGATCGAGCTTAGCGGGATCGCAATCCCTTTCCCCATCGAACTCGTGAACAGCATCGTCGGCACCTCCTGACTGATCGCGATCCCCCCGAATCGGCGCCCGCAGAGTGGGCGCTGCAGCAACAATTTTGAAGGCGCCACAGCCATGCTCTCAACGTCGTCCGTCAAGGCGGCGCGCGCCCGCGCGTCCGCGTACAAGATCGCCGACGAGCGCGGCCTCCACCTGTTCGTCGCGCCGACCGGCCGGAAGTCCTTCCGGCTGCGCTTCCGGTGGCAAGGACATGAGCAGCTGCTGACGATCGGCCAGTGGCCGGAGGTGTCGCTCGACGCCGCCCGCGCCCGTGCCGAGGCGGCGCGCGAGCAGCTGAGCCGCGGCGTGGATCCGCGCACGATCCGCGCCGCGGTGACGTTCGAGGCGGCGGCGCGCGACTGGCACGCGCATCGCCGGCCGGGCTGGACCGCGGTGCACGCCGACGACGTCCTGGACAGCCTGGTCGCGGACGTCTTCCCCGCGATCGGCGCCGACGAGCTGGCCGCGATCGATTCGCCGGCGGTGCTGCGCGTCGTGCGCGCGGTCGAACGGCGCGGCGCGATCGCGACCGCGCGGCGGATCCGGCAGCGGATCTCCGACGTGTTTGCATACGCCGTCAGCGAGGGCTGGTGCGCGTCCGATCCGGCGGCGGTGGTCGGCCGCGCGCTGGCGCCGGCGCCGGCCGCGCGGCATCAGCCGGCGCTGGTGGCGGTCGACGACGTCCGCGCGCTCCTCGCGGCGGCCGATCGCGCCGCTGGCGGGGCGATGGTCAAGCTGGCGTCGCGATTCCTGGCGCTGACCGCGGTGCGGCTGTCGGCGGTACGCGGCGCGCGCTGGCGGGAAATCGAGGATTTGGACGGCGCCGCGCCGCTGTGGCGCGTGCCGGCGGCGCGGATGAAACTGCGCGCGGCGAAGAAACTGGACGCGGCGAACGAACACCTGGTGCCGCTGGCGCCGGCGGCGGTGGCAGTCCTGCGCACCGCACGCGCGGCGGCGGGCGGGGACGACGACGCGCTGATCTTCGCCGGCCGCGGCGCCGGCGCACCGATAGGCGAAAACGCGATCGGCGACCTGTACGATCGCGCCGGTTTCGCCGGGCGCCATGTCGCCCACGGGTGGCGGGCCAGCTTCTCAACGATCCTCAACGAGCGGTTCCCCGACGAGCGCGGCGCGATCGACCGCGCGCTAGGTCACATCCTCAAGCGCGAGGACGGATCGGCCGCGAAGGTCGAGGGCGCGTACAACCGCGCCCAGCTGCTCGATGCGCGGCGGCGGCTGTTCGATGCCTGGGCCGCGATCCTGACCGACTGACCGCGCAGCACGCGCGCGGCCGCGATATCGCGCGGCGATATCCGCCTGCTCCTCCTAGGGAGCATCGGGGCGGCGCAAGCCGCCCCGTCCGACCGCCGGGTCTTGGCGATCGGATCGAAGGGTGTCGGGCCTTTCGGCTGGGGGGAGCGATCAAAGCTGCGCATGGGGCCGCCCAAGCGGCCCCATTCCTTTATCCCTTAACCCCTGAGGACTGATACTGACCGTATGGTGGACTCGCGCTCTGGCCTGCATCGCGGGCCGCGATTCCGGCCCCGAGCCGGGCGAGGGCGTCGACCATTTCGGCGTTCATCGGCTGCGGCGCGGGCGCCTTGGCCTCCGTAACCGTGGTAGTCCGGTTCGCACGCTGTCGTCGTCGTTTCGCTATCAGGTCACGCAGCCGCTGGGCGACGCGCTTGGGCAATCCTTCCGGGGTGAGGAAATAGGCGTTGCTGACCTGCTCGCGCTGGGGCGCGAACAACCCGCCGCGGTCGGTTTTCTGCGTGCGCCGCACCCAGTCGAGGATCTTGAGCGCCTTCAGCTTCGCCAGCGCACGGATCACGGTCGTGCGGCTGAGCCGCGCCACGCGCGCGATCGTGTCGATCGCCGGCTCGATCCGGCCGGAGCGGAAGTCGATCCCGATCGTCCCGCGTCGGCCGAGGAGCGTTTCCAGGACGCGGATACCATGCAGGCCGAGCGGCCGGGTGCCGCCGGTGCGGCGTTCCTCGTCATCCCAGTCGGACACGACCCGCACCAGGCTGTCGATCACGCCCAGCGCATCCTCGGCCGAGCCATCGCCGATCGGCCGGAAAACCTGCGCGCGGCGATCGTCGACGTCGTAGCTGTTGCGACGGACCTTGCGGTCAGCCCCCCGCTCCCTCCGCCCCGACAGCTGCGCGGCCAGCCCGCGCGTGAGCTGCTGCGCCTGGCGCTGCATCGACGCCGCGGTCACGCGCGCGCCTCGAGCGCTGCGCGCGGGGTGAATCCCCGCGCTGGCTCACCAGCAGGTCGGCGGGCGCGCACATGCCGGCCATCAGCATCGACGCCCACTCCTGCGCGATCGTGCGCCGACGCGGCATGTACGCGGCGCGATTGTAAGCCGCCTCCACGCCGTTCGGGATGTGCGCGAGCATCAGGTCGATGATCGCGCGCTCCTCGTCGCGATCGCCGATCGCCGCACGCTCGTTCATCACCGTGGAGAAGGTGGCGCGCCAGCCATGCGGGACGTGCCGGTCCCGGAAGCCCGCGTCGCGATAGAATTTCGACAGGGTGTTGTCGCTGATCGGGGCATGCACCGATCGCACGGACGGGAAGAGGTACGGCGCGTTCCGCCCGGCCAGTGCCAGCGCGGTCCGCACGACCGCGACGGCCTCCCGCGACAGTGGAATGACGAATTCGTACGTCACGTCGATCCGGCGTTCGCGCGTCAGCTTCATCTTCGCGGCCGGGATGCGCCAGATCGGCGCCGGCGTATCCAGCCCCTCGAATTCGCCTGGCGCCGCCATCCGCACCACGCCGGGGCGCGCGGCCGTCAGCGCCAGCAAGCGCGACGCCAGCTTGGTCACCGCGTACACCTGCCGCGCCTCCAGCGTCTTCAGCACCTGCTGCGCCGCCTTCACCGTCGTCACCGCCGGCCGCAGTTGCCCCGTCGTCGGTGTCAGCGCCTTGCGCACGACATGAGCGGGATCGTCCTGCGCCCAACCCGACGCCATCGCGAACACGAAGATGTCGGAGAGATACTGGCGAACGCGATGCGCCATCGAGATCGCGCCCGTCGCCTCGATCGCGCGCAGCACGGTCAGCACCAGCGGCGGCGTGACCTTTTCGATCGGGAGCGCGCCGATCGCCGGGAAGACGTGCTTCTCCAGCCGCTCGAGCACCTGCTGCGCGTATCGCGGCTTCCAGCCCGGCTTCTTGACCGCGTGCCACGCGATCGCCGTCGCCTTGAGGCTGGCCTCGGCCGACAGCACCGCCTCCGCCTTGCGCTGTTTCGCCACCACCCCCGGATCCATCCCATTGCGAAGCAGGCGCCGCGCCGCATCGCGCCGATCGCGGGCGTCCGCCAGCGAGACCTCCGGATACAAGCCGAAGATCAGCCGCCGCTCCTTGTCCGCGAAACGGTATTTCATCCGCCACGATCGCGCGCCGGCCGGGGTGACGTAGAGGTGCAAGCCCTTCTCGTCCGCCAGCTTGTACGCCTTCTCGCGCGGGGTCGCCTTGCGGCACCGGAGATCCGTCAGCATCGGATGCCCCCAGCGATGCCCCCACGATGCCCCGCATTCGGTGATCGGCGATGATCGGCCATGATCGTGTAACTCGCTGCCTTTCCTCGCCGAAGCAAGGGAAGTGAGCGGTCCTGATCGGCGCTGATTTGGTGTGGTGGCTCCCTGAGTAGGATTCGAACCTACGGCCGCTCGATTAACAGTCGAGAGCTCTACCGCTGAGCTATCAGGGAACAGCGTGAGGCAGCGTCTATAAACGCGGATTTGGGCGGCGCAACCCCCTTGTGCGGTTCTTTTTGCGGTCACCAGGCCCCGCGCTGCGGCGTCGCAGCTTGTCGTCGGAGCGAAACCGTTCATCGCACGTTCCACTGCCAGCGGCTATGCGATACCCATCGCACTGCCTGGATCAAGGCCCGTGCGTTGGAGGGTTAGTAGATGCTGAAGAACTGGGGCCGAAGGGCCATGGTGGTGGCGCTGGCAGCCAGCACGACTCTGGTCGCCGCGTGCGCGACCGAAACGACCTATCGCCCGGCGACCGGATCGGGTTTCTATCGCACCGGTTACAGCGATACGCAGATCGAGCCGAACCGTTTCCGCGTCACCTTCGCGGGCAACACGGTCACTGATCGCGACGTCGTCGAACGCTATCTGCTGTTCCGCGCGGCGGAGCTGACATTGCAGAACGGCTATGACTATTTCGTCATGGCCGATCGCGACACCGACCGTCAGGCGCGGACCTATTCGACGCCGGGCGCCTGGGGTCCGGGCTTCGGCGGCTGGGGCGGCGGGCTGTGGGGTCCGCGCTGGGGCTTCTATGGCCGCGGCTGGGGCTATCGCGCATGGGATCCGTTCTGGGGCGATCCCTGGGCGTGGGGCGGCGGTGCCGACATCCGCACCATCGACCGCTACGAGGCCTCGGCGGAGATCGTGATGTTCAAGGGCACGCCGGAACGCGGCAACGTCCGCGCCTTCAACGCTCGCGCGGTCGTCGATTCGATCGGCCCGACCGTGAAGCTGCCGCGCCCGTAAGCAAGGCGGCCTGCCGACATCGAAAAGGGGCTGGCGTCACACCGACGCCAGCCCCTTTTCTATTGCCTGGATCGAATGGCCGGCGCCGTTTGCCGAAACATCCCGGCAGTCGCGATAGGCCCAACCGTGGATGCCGGAACGCGTCCGGCATGACGGGAATGATATTCACCCCGGTCGCTGATCGGATCAGGCCGCGCCGTGGCAGTGCTTGTATTTGCGCCCAGATCCGCAAGGGCATGGCGCGTTGCGGCTGACCACGCCGACCCAGCTCGCCGGATCGTCGCCCAGCTCCGCCGGTGCGGCCGGCTGGATGATCTGCAACGGCGGCAGCTGCGTGGTGATGAGGCCCAGCGTGCCCGCATCGATATCGTTCGAATTGTCCTCACCCGTGAACGGATCGAAGTGCGTCGTGATGAAATCGGGCAGGTCGGGCAGCGGCGGCGGCTCCTGCATCCGGAACTGCGCATGTGCGATCGTCTTCGTCACATCCTCGCGGATCGCGTCGAGCATCCGCTGGAACAGGTTGAAGGCTTCCTGCTTGTACTCGTTGATCGGCGTCTTCTGCGCATAGGCACGCAGGTGGACGACCTGCCGCAGCGCGTCGAGCGTCGACAGATGCTCCTTCCAGTGATGGTCCAGGTTCTGGAGCAGGATCGACTTTTCCACCTGCGTCCAGGTATCCGGCTCCAGCTCGGCCGACTTGGCGGTGACCGCGGCGTCGGCCTCGGCCTGGATACGCTCGGTCACGAGCTCGACGTCGATGGCATCTTCCTGAAGCCAATCGTCGATCGGCGGCTCGATGTTCAGGATCTCCGCCAGCCGCGCCTTCATTCCCGGCACGTCCCACTGCTCGGGATAGGAATTGGGCGGGCAGGCATCGCCGACGATCGCATTCACCGTCTCGGCACGCATGTCGCTGACGACCTCCCCGACCGTATCGGCGTCCATGATGTCGGCGCGCTGTTCGTAGATCACCTTGCGCTGATCGTTCATGACGTCGTCATATTCGACCACCTGCTTGCGAATGTCGTAGTTGCGCGCCTCGACCTTCTTCTGCGCGGTCTCGATCGCCTTGGTCATCCACTTGGACGGCGGCATCGCCTCGCCGTCCTCGATCGAGGAGCGCATCATCTTGGCGAACAGCGTGTCCGGACCGAAGATGCGCAGCAGGTCGTCGTCCAGCGACAGGTAGAAGCGCGACAGCCCCGGATCACCCTGGCGCCCCGACCGGCCGCGCAGCTGATTGTCGATACGGCGGCTCTCGTGCCGCTCGGTCGCCAGCACGAACAGGCCCCCGGCCTCCAGCACCTTCTGCTTTTCCACCGCGATCTCGGCGCGGATCTGCTCGATCGCGGCGTCGCGCTCCGGCCCTTCAGGCATCCCGGCCAGTTCGTCCTCGACACGCATCTCCAGGTTGCCGCCCAGCTGGATGTCGGTGCCGCGGCCGGCCATGTTGGTGGCGATCGTCACCGCGCCCAGCCGCCCGGCCTGCGCCACGATATGCGCCTCGCGCTCGTGATAGCGTGCGTTCAGCACCGAATGGTCGACGCCTTCCTGGCGCAGGAACTCGCTCAAAAGCTCGGACTTCTCGATCGACACGGTGCCGACCAGCACCGGCTGCCCCTTTTGCGCATGTTCGCGGATGGTGCGCGCGATGCCGCGGAACTTGTCCTCGGTCGACTTGTAGAAGGTATCTTCCTCATCGATGCGGTGCACCGGCCGGTTGGTCGGGATGGTGACCACGTT
Organism: Sphingomonas ginsenosidimutans; assembly: GCF_002374835.1. Taxonomy (GTDB): domain Bacteria; phylum Pseudomonadota; class Alphaproteobacteria; order Sphingomonadales; family Sphingomonadaceae; genus Sphingomonas; species Sphingomonas ginsenosidimutans. The sequence goes on along the minus strand of NZ_NWVD01000004.1, from coordinate 75,873 downwards.
CATCTTGTAGATGTCGTAAAATTCCGCCGCCTCGGTCGCCGCGGTGCCGGTCATCCCGGCCAGTTTGGGGTACATGCGGAAATAATTCTGGAAGGTGATCGACGCCATCGTCTGGTTTTCCGGCTCGATCGTCACGCCTTCCTTGGCCTCCACCGCCTGGTGCAGCCCATCGGACCAGCGGCGCCCGTCCATCATCCGGCCGGTGAATTCGTCGATGATGACGACCTTGCCGTCCTTCACGATGTAATCCGTATCGCGCTTGAACATCACGTTCGCGCGCAGCGCCTGGTTCAGGTGGTGGACCACCTGCGTATTCTCGAAATCGTACAGGTTCGCGCCCTGCAGGAGCCCGGCGGCTTCCAGCATCCGCTCGGCGCGCTCGGTCCCGTCCTCGGTCAGGACGATCGTCTTCTGCTTCTCGTCCTTCTCGTAATCGTCCTCGGACAGCTGCTTCACGATCTCATCGACGCCGATATACAGCTCGCTCTTGTCGTCGGTCGGACCGGAGATGATCAGCGGCGTGCGCGCCTCATCGATCAGCACCGAGTCCACCTCGTCGACGATCGCCATCGCGAACGGGCGCTGCACCATCTGCTGGCGCTCGTACTTCATGTTGTCGCGCAGGTAATCGAAGCCGAACTCGTTGTTCGTGCCATAGGTGATGTCCGCGGCATAAGCGGCGCGGCGTTCCTCGTCGGTCAGGTTCGGGACGATCACGCCCGTGGTCAGGCCCAGGAAGCGATAGACGCGACCCATCCAGTCCGCGTCACGGCTGGCCAGGTAATCGTTGACGGTGATGACGTGGACGCCATCCCCCGGCAGCGCGTTCAGATAGGTCGCCAGCGTCGCGACCAGCGTCTTGCCCTCACCGGTACGCATCTCGGCGATCTCGCCGCGATGCAGGACGATGCCACCGATCATCTGCACGTCGTAATGCCGCTGCCCCAGCACGCGCCGCGCCGCCTCGCGCACCGTCGCGAACGCCTCGGGCAGCAGGTCGTCCAGCGTCTCTCCGGCGGCCAGACGCTCGCGAAAGCGGACCGTCTGCTGCGACAGCGTGTCGTCGTCCATCGCCTGCAATCCGTCCTCGAACGAGGCGATCTTGGCGAGGATGGGGTTGAGCGACTTGACGTATCGGTCGTTGGACGAACCGAACAAAGACTTGGCGATGCCGCCGAACATGGGCCTGATCCTGTATCTGATGGCGGCGCGGCACCGGATCATGCCGGCCCGCGCGCGAAAAAAGGGGAAACGTCGCAAATCGCCGGCGGGTGCCACCGGTGGGGCGAGGCGTCGTTATTCGCGCCGGCGCCGCGCGAAGATCGGCTCGGCCGCAGCCAGACGCAGCACGGCGACGACAGGTGCAGCGACGACATCCGTCAGCGCGGCATTCGGCTGCGCCGGGCGCAGCGCCACCCGCGCGGCGGCGGTCGACACCACGACGTCGCGCACCTGCTGCGCCACTGCCTGCTGCGCGACCGGCGCCTGCCGCACGCCCCCACCCAGCCCGGACAGGGCCGACAGCAGCGCGGAAAGAAGCAGCAGCAGGTTCATTGCGGGGACGGACATAGGACGCGCGCACGGCGCCGTCCACCTTTGCGACGGGATCACGCCTCGGGAAGGCGCCAGGTGATACGGCGCTGCCGCGTACTGGCGATCGGCTGCCCTTGCGCATTGCGCGCCGGATAATAGCGTGCGCGCTTCACCAGCACCTCGCAGGACACCGCATCCAGACGCGGAAAACCGCTCGATTGCGCGGCGTGACATTCACTGACCCTGCCGTCCACGCCGATCGTCCAGCGAACGGTCACCGTGCCCTGCTCGTCACGGCGCAGCGACTCCCGCGGATAATCGTCGGCGCTGAACCAGCTAAGTTCGTCCCCCGCCTTGCTGATGGAGGGCGACGGGCCACCGGGCGCACGTCGGGTGGCAGCGACATCCTGCGCCGCACGCAAATCGCGGCGCCCTTCGATCCAGTCGTGCGCGGCGACCGCGATCAGGCCGATGATCGCCACCAGCAATGCCATGCCCACGGCCAGCAACACCGCCGGCAACAGGCTATGGCCCAGCCGCGACACCGGCCCTTCAAGGACGGTCGCGCGACGCTCCTCGTGCGCCGGCGTCACCACTGCGGTGTAGTTTCCACCATCACGCGGCGCTGTATCACCCATTGCTGATCCCTTTCCGTCGCCGGGGACACCACCCGTCGTTCGAGCGTGCATGGATTGCGGCCCGGTGGCGCCCACCGATCCCCCGCGATATGCTCGTCGCGACAATCATGCGCCGTGCCGTCGGAGTCCACCCGCATCCACAGCCGGTTTTCCTCCACGACCTGCGCGCGCGCCGGCGGGGGCGGCAGTGGCGCGGGCGGCGCACCGGACCGGACGGCCGACCGTGTCCGGACCGTAATACGAAGCGCGCCCGACAGACCGGTCTGCCGACGCAGCGGTTGTACCCATTCACGCTCACGCTCGCACTCCTTGGCAGAAACGGCCAGGCGCTCGCCATCCATGATCGCGTCGCAGCGCAACGCGCCGCCATGCGCGGGCATGTCGATCGTGTAGCTCCACTCACGCGGCTCTATCCGATACGGGCGGGCGATCCAGTTGATCCGTTGGCGGATATCCACCGCCACAGCGCGACCGTTGGCATCATAGGCGGGGACGAACCGCGCGCGCTGCATGATCCGCTCGCACGCAAGATCGTTAAGCTGCGCGCTGCCGCTGGTCCGTTCGGTCCAGCAATCCTGCACCTTTCCTTCCGGCGACACGCGCAGCCCTATCACGCTCGGCTCGATCCGCTGCCACCACGGAGCGTCATCGGCGTCATCGGCATAATCGGCCGACGTCAGCCACGTCGCCCGATCGAGCGGAACGGGCGCGCGCGGGCCCGGGAACATCCAGCGGTCGACCGCCGGCGGCAGCGGCTGGCGCAGGCTCCATGCCCAGCCCGCATCCAGCAGCCAGACCATTGTCACCAGCCGCGCGACCGTCAGGATCGCGACGATCGCCAGCACGCCTAGCATCACCCCGCGCCCATTGCCGACGAAGCGGCGGCGGCCCGATGGCGACGAAGCCGGCGGCGCGCCGACCGTTCCCGATCCGCTACGCCGGCTCAGATCCTCCAGCGTATCCATCGCAGCACTCTTGCCCCCACCGTCGCCGGGTTTATGGCGGGGCCATGTCGGTGTCCATCTCCCCGCTCGCCCTGCCCTTCCCCACCATGCCGCCGGTCGCGGGGGTCACGCTGCGCGTCGCGCGGGCGCGGTACAAGGACTGGGACCGCTGCGACCTGACGTTCGTGGAGCTGGCGCCCGGCACCACCGTCGCGGGCGTGACGACGCAGTCGAAATGTCCCTCACCGGAGGTGGAATGGTGCCGCCAGGCGCTGGTGCTGGGCGAGGCGCGCGCTTTGGTGGTGAACGCGGGCAATTCGAACGCCTTCACCGGTCATCGCGGGCGCGCCGCGGTGGAGGCGATCGCGGCGCAGACCGCGGCGCATCTCGGGTGTCGCCCGTCCGACGTGTTCGTCGCCTCCACCGGCGTCATCGGCGTACCGCTGCCGATCGACAAGGCGCAGGCCGGGCTTGCCGCCGCTTATGCCGCACCCGCCGCCGACTGGTGCGCCGCGGCCGAGACGATCGGCACGACCGACACCTATCCCAAGGGGGCGATGGCCACCGCGGTGGTCGACGGGCGGACCGTCACGATCGCCGCGATCATCAAGGGCTCGGGGATGATCGCGCCGGATATGGCGACGATGCTTGGCTTCATCTTCACCGACGCCGCGGTGGAGGCGCCGTTCCTCCAGGCCGCGCTGTCGGCAGCGAATACGCGCACCTTTTCGTGCATCACGGTCGACAGCGACACCTCGACCAGCGACACCGTGCTCGCCTTCGCCACCGGCGCGGCGGGCAACGCGCCGCTGTCGGGTGACGACAGCAACGGCGCCGATGCCTTCCGCGCCGCGCTGGCCGACGTCTGCCGCCAGCTCGCGCTGCTGGTCGTGCGCGACGGCGAGGGCGCGTCGAAACTGATCGAGATCGCGGTGGAGGGCGCCGAGAGCGACGCGTCGGCGCATCGCATCGCGATGTCGATCGCCAATTCCCCGCTGGTGAAGACCGCGATCGCGGGAGAGGATGCCAATTGGGGCCGCATCGTCATGGCGGTGGGCAAGGCGGGCGAGCCGGCCGAGCGCGACCGCCTGTCGATCCGCTTCGGCGCGACACAGGTGGCCGAGGGCGGGCTGGCGGTGGAGGGCTATGACGAAGCCCCCGTCGCCGCGCATTTGAAGGGGCAGGACGTCGCGATCGGCGTCGACCTGGGGCTGGGCGAAGGCCGCGCGACGGTGTGGACGTGCGACCTGACGCACGGCTACATCTCGATCAACGCCGATTATCGCAGCTGACGGCACCGCCGCCCGTTAGCGGAACAGCGCGGAAACCAGCGCGACCAGCTCCGACTGACGGTTGGTGGCGGTCTTCGCCATCGCCGCGCGCAACTGTACGCGGATCGCGCATACGACACGCAGCGGTCGCGCGCGATCGACTGCAGGTCCAGCCCCGCCGCCAGTCCCATCACCACCGCGGTTTCGGCGCGTGTCATGTCGAAACCGTCGCGGAGCGCCGCGGCATGATCCTCGCCCAGCGGTCGCCCGGCGATCGTCATCATCACGCTCGCCGCGGATAACGCGCCGCCGCCGCGCGCCGATCCGCGGGTTCGTTACCGGCGAATAGACGTCGTGGCTCAGGACATCTGCCACACCGACCTTCGAGACATTGTAGATGCGAATATGGTCGATCTCGGCACGCGGCCCAGCGACCGCGACGTCGCCGAAGGGCCTGTCGAACCGCCACGACAGCCCGCCTACCGCGTCGTCCCAGGATTGCTGGCCATGCAGCGCACGCCAGAAGCCCTCCGCGATCGGCGCCCCCGCCCGTCCGCGTCCGCGCCGATCCGCCCCTGTCCTGACCATCACGCCTCTGGCCGATCTATTCCGGGCAAATGACCAGAGGAGAACGACATTTGCGCAACAAACGCTGGCCGCCCGCGTCCCGTTCGGGGTCAGATCAGCCGGAAAATCAGCTCGATCGCCTCCCGCCACATCACGCCACCGAGCCACCCGATCATCATCCACGCCACGACGTGCAGCACGCGCGCCGGCCGGTGGGTCGATTCCTCGTCTAAGTCATTCATATCCCGGCGCCCACCGCATTATACGAAAATCGTATATCAGAGCAGCGACCGTAAGGGAATAGGAGGATCGGATGCACGCACTTGGCAAAGTCGCTCTTCACTCACGACGCGCGCCAGCTTGCCCGGCTGCTTGCCCAGGCGCGTCGCGATGCCGGGATCACGCAGGTTGAACTGGCGCGCACGCTGGGAAAGCCGCAGCCGTTCGTCTCGCTGATCGAGCGCGGCGAACGGCGCGTTGACGTGGTGGAATTTTGCGAGATCGCGCACGCTATCGGATGGCGGCCGCTGGACCTGTTCGATCGTTTTCTGGAATATCGCGAACTGGTGGAGCCGGTCGAAGGATAACGCTCGCATCGGCGATATCTCATGGTCGCTGCCCGGGTTCATCCTCACCATTACTCCATCGACACCGCCCTCGACGCGGCTGCAAGTGTCGATGCCACCATGGTGGGTACGCCTCATACCGCAAACGGGTTAGAACGCCCAATGCGGGTAATCCGAACTGGAGGCATATGCCGCGGGCGTCTCGCGCGACGTCGGCGCGTGGCTTGCCACGTCGCGCAACCGTCTTCCCGCCCGGGAGTGGTACGCCGCGCAGACGGGCGGCGACATCACCTGCCGCCGTCCGTCCGCTGCGCCCTTACAATTCGCCTTCGAGCCAGGCTTTGATCCGTCCCTTCGGCTCCGCCCCCACCTTGGTCGCGGCAGGCGCGCCGCCCTTGAACAGGATCATGGTCGGAATGCCGCGCACGCCATAGCGGCCCGGCGCATCCGGATTTTCGTCGATGTTCAGCTTGGCGATCGTCACCTGCTCGCCCAGTTCGTCGCTGATCTCCTCCAGCGACGGACCGATCATCTTGCACGGGCCGCACCATTCCGCCCAGAAATCGACCAGCACGGGTTTGTCGGCGCTGATGACGTCGTCGTGAAAGCTGGCGTCGGTGATCGTCTTGGTGGCCATGTCTGTCTCCTTGATGGATCGCAAGCTAGGGTGCGCGTGCCGCTCGCTCAACCACCGTCGGGCAAGCTTTGCTCCGGCCCCGCAAAGCGCGCCTTCGCCGCCGCCAACGCATCGGGCGACAGCGTCACCAGTCGCGGCCCGGCGGTGTAGAGCAACGCCGCCTCGATCACATGCCCCGGAAAGATTACTTCCAGCGCCGCATGATAAGCGGCCATCTGCCGCACGTGGAACTCCGGCACCTCCGCGGCGTCGGCGGGGACGCGCCGCGCGGTCTTGTAGTCGATGACGCGGACCATACCGTCCGCCACCAGCAATCGGTCGATCGTCCCCGCGATCACCCGGCCGGACGGCAGGGTCGCGCTGATCGGCGCCTCCACAAGCACGTCGGGCGCGAACAGGTCGGCGAAGGCGGCATCCTGCATCACCGCCAGCACCGGCGCGATGATCGCCGCGCGATCCTCGACCCCGCGTGCCGCCAGCCACGCCTCCGCCGCAGCCGCGCGCTGCCCGGCGGACAGGGCGGGCAGACGCTCGAACAGTGCGTGCATCAATTGCCCGCGTTCGGCGGCCGCGCGCATCGCCGGAGTCGGCGGCGGGTCAGCCACCTCGTCATCGCCCACCGCGGACGGCGACAGCGGGCGTGGCGGCAATTGCGCGCGCGGGGCGACGCGACGCGACCATAATGGCAGGTCGGCACCCGCGGGCATCGCCTCCTCCCGCGCGGCCCGTACCGGCACCGGCGCCGCCGGTGCCGTTCCGCGGAACACCCGCGGCGCCGCGTCCGCGCCCTCCTCCGCCGGGGCGACGCCCAGCGTGTCCAGCGTCCGTGCCGCGGCGGCGTACCAGCTCGCCTCCGGCGGAATGCCGTTCCACTTCGCGCTCAGCGATCCGGCGATCGCCAGTTTTTCCTCGGCGCGCGTCGCCGCGACATAGAACAGCCGCCAATGCTCCTCGCGCTCGCGCCGTTCGACGTCGGACAGCGCCGCGTCGATCGCGCCCGCGCGCTCGGCCTTGCGCGGGCGAAACACCGGCAGCGCGCGGTCCATGCCGTCGGGCGTCCACGACAGCGTCGATCGCGGCGCGGAATCCGGGTCTGACGTCGCATCCGCCAGGATCACGACTGGGGCCTGCAATCCCTTCGATCCGTGCGCGGTCATCACGCGTACCGCGTCCAGCGGCGCGGCGGCATCGCGGACGATCTCCACCTCGTCACGCTCGAACCAGTCGAGGAACCGCTGGAGCGACGGCGTCGCATTGGTTTCGAAATCCAGCGCAGCGTTCAGCAATTCCTCGATCGGATCGCGCGCTTCCTCGCCCAGCCGCGCCAGCAGCCGCCGCCGCCCGTCCATCGGCCCGGACAGGATCATCTCCAGGAACCGGTACGGCGTGTCGAAATCCGCGCGCGCCAGCAGCGTCTCGATCGGCGCCAGCAGGTCGGGGGCGCAGGTACGGCGCAGGTGCGGCCACAGCGCGCCTTTGCGCGGCGCGGCGCGCGCCAGCAATTCCTCCTGCGTCCAGCCGATCAACGGCGAAACCAGCAGGCTGGCCAGCGACAGGTCGTCCTCCGGCTGCAACACGAACCGCACCGCCGCCAGCAGGTCCTGCACCGCCAGCGGCGCCGACAGCCGCAGCCGGTCGACCCCCGCCACCGGCACGCCCTCAGCATACAGGCGCGCGACCAGCAGCTGCGCCAGCTCGCCGCGCCGTTTCACCAGGATCATGACGTCCTCGGGGCGCAGCGCGCGGCCCTTGCTTTCCAGGATCAGTCCGTCGTCCAGCCAGCGGCGGACGGTCTTCGCGATCCGCGCGGCATTGTCGCGCACCGCATCGTCGATCCAGCCTTCCTCGCCGGCATCCTCCGCCTCGCCCGCGCCCGCCGCGATCACCGGCCACAGCGCCACCTCGCCCGGCCCCGCGACGCGGCTGGCGTGCGGCGGGATGGCATCGGCCGCGCCCAGCCCCGCCGCGCCGACCGTGTCGATCGCAGCGTCGACGAATTCCAGCACCGGCGCGGTGGAGCGGAACGAATCGGTCAGCGACAGCCGGTCGAACGGCAGCCCGCGCTCGTCTTCGGGCATCAGCTCGTCGCCCGCGACCTCCTGCGCCTTGTCCGCGAAATAGCGTTCGGCGGCCTGGAAGAACAACGGATCGGTGCCCTGGAAGCCGAAGATCGCCTGTTTCAGGTCGCCGACCGTGAACAGCGTGCGCACCGACGGGGCATAGACGCCGCGCCCGACGAAATATTCGTCCACCAGCGCGCGGATGATCGTCCATTGCGCGACATTTGTGTCCTGCGCCTCATCGACCAGAACATGTTCGGTGACCTGGTCCAGCTTGTAGCGGATCCATTCACCGATCCCCTCCTGCTGCAACAGCGCCACCGCCGCGCCGATCAGATCGTCGAAATCGACCGCCCCCGCGCGCCGCTTCGCCGCCTCGTATCCACGCGCATAGTCGCGCCCGACCTCCAGCGCGGCGCCCAGCAGGTCGGCATAGGCGGCGCGCACGCGCAGCGACAGCAGTTCGGCGCATTCCTCGCCCAGTTGCGCGGCCAGCGCTTCGTAATCCGGCTCGGCGGCGATCAGCTTGGCCGATGCCTTGCGCGGATCGCCCTTGCCGGTGCGCACGACGTTCATCAGGTCCGCCAGCATCGCGACGCGCGCGCCTTCGTCCGCCGTCAGCCAGCGCGCAATCGTGTCGGCGAAGCCGCTGCCGGTCGCGGTGCCCCAGGCGCGGTTCGCCGCCCCGATCCGCCCGATCGCGTCATCGTCCAGCGCCGCGCATCCCGCCGCGACCGCCGCCTCGATATCACCCGCCGGCAGGTCGAGCGCGCGGCGGATGAACGGCGCGATCCCGGCCGGCAGCACCTCCAGCGCCGCGCCCGCGCGCGAACATTCCGCCAGGAACTGCTCGGCGCCCTGTTCCCCCAGCCGCAGGCTCAGCCGCCCGATCGTCTCGACCGGCGCATGCCGCCCCTCGCGCTCGGCCTCGACCAGCAGGTCCGACAGCGCCTGCCGCCGCAGCAGCGCCTCCTCGCGCGGTTCGATCGGGCGGAAACCGGGGACCAGCCCCGCCTCGATCGGAAAGGCCGCCAGCAGGCTCTGGCAGAAACCGTGGATCGTCTGGATGCGCAGGCCGCCGCCCGGCGCGTCCAGCACCTTGGCGAACAACGTGCGTGCGCGCGCCACCAGCGCGGGGGTCGGCCGCTCGCCCAGCGCGATCAGGTCCGCACCCAGATCGGTGTCGGCCATCCGCACCCATGACGCCAGCTGGCGGTTGACGCGTGCCGCCATCTCCGCCGCACCCGCCTTGGTGAAGGTCAGGCACAGGATCGCCGCCGGCTCCACCCCGCGCAGCAGCAGGCGGAACACCCGCGCCGCCAGCACCTGCGTCTTGCCCGTCCCGGCGGACGCGGACAGCCACACATGCGCCTCCGGCCGGCTGGCGCGCAGCTGCTCGCCCTTCAGCACCGGCAGCGGGCGGATCGTGTTCCCCGCGCTCATCGGTCGCGCCCGTACCATTCGTCGCGGCGCATCAGCTGGTCATATTCCGCATAAGGCGCGAATTCGGGGTGCAGCTTGGCGACGAACGGCTCCTCCCCGGTCAGCCAGCGCGCGGCCGCCTCGGCGAAGCTGTCGCGCGCGGCGCGCACGAAATCGTCGGTGACGATCCGTCCGCCCTTGCCCGCCGGATCGGCAGGGCTGGAGACCGCGCCGAACGTGTCGCCCTTCTTCGCCAGCGACCAATATTCGAACGCGGTCGCGGTGCCGCGCACCCCGTCGAATCCGCCCGCCTCGGCGATCGCGCCCAGCAGCCCTAGTTGCAGGTTGAACCCGCCCCTGACCGCCGCGACCGACGGCGCCTTGCCGGTCTTGTAATCGACGATGCCGAGGCCTCCGTCGGGCATCCGGTCGATCCGGTCGAACCGCCCGTTCAGGCGGATGCCCGCCACCACCGCCTCGCCGCGCCCCTCCACCGCCAGCACCTCGCGACCCGCCGCGCGATCCTCCAGCGTGCGGCCGGCGATCCATTCGAACGCCGCGATCAGCCGCGGCTGCCACAGCGCGCGCAGCAGCGGGTGCGCGGCCGGATCGTCGAGCAGCGCGACCGCCCGCGGCAGCAGCCGGTCGGGGTCGCACGCATCGTCGCGCGCCCATGCCTCCAGCACCGCATGGACGGCGGTGCCGCGCCACGCCGCGCTGGGATCGGCATCCACCGCGTCTAGCGGCATCAGCTTCAGGATGCGCCGCGCGTAGAAGGCAAACGGATCGGCCTTCAGCCGGTCCACCTCGGTCACCGATATGACGTCGGGGCGCAGCGCCGCGGGCGGCAGCGGCGCCGGGCGCGCCGCCGGCACGGGCGTCCCCGCGCGGTCGAGCGCGCGCGTCCACCCCTCCAGCGCCGTCGCACGCGGAAAGCGGTCACCCGCCATCGCCTCCAGCCGCAACCAGAAGCGCGAGGCGAGCGCGGGCGAGCGCGCGTCGCGGCGGCTGCGCGTCAGCACGACGCGCGGCGCGCCCAGTCCCTGCGCGAAATCATGTGCGGCGACGCCGATCCCGCGCTCCAGCCCCGGCAGGCCCAGTTCGGCGCGGATGCGCGGCGCCAGCCACGGGTCGGGCGCGGGGCTGCCCGGCCACACCCCCTCGTTCAAGCCCGACAGCACCATCACGTCCGCCGATTGCAGCCGCGCCTCGATCAGGCCGTAGATGGCGATGCGCGGATGCCCCTCGCGCGGGCGGGCGCGGATCGCCACCTCGTCCATCAACAGCCGCAGCAGCGGCACGAACCCCGCTGGCGTCACCCGGCGCGGGCCATGCGCGGCCTGTTCCTCCAGCGCGGCCAGCAGGTCGGCGGCGGCGCGCCCGGCCGGGCCGCTCCACGCCGCCTCCCCCGCCAGCCGGTCCGCCGCCTCGCGCAGGCACGCGACCAGCCGCGGAAGCGTCGCCGCCCCGTCGCCGAACACCGCCGCGATCGGCTCCAGCAGGACGCGCATCGCCTGCCACCCCGGCAGCGCCGCGGCGCGGATCGCGCGCTCGCGCTCCGGCGCGTCGCGCAGGTGCCGGTCGATCCCGTCCAGCCCCGGCGCCGGGCGCGGCCCGCGCAGCGCGCGATCCAATTGCCGCACCGCGTCCAGCCACGCCGCCCGCTCCGCGCCGCTTCGCACCAGTGGATGTTTCAGCAGCGTCAGCAACGCCATCGGCGCGAAATCCTGCGCCGCCGCCTCCGCGATCGCGGTCAGCAGCGTGCCCGGCGGCAGGATCGCCAACGGACGCCCCGCGCTGTCGTCCACCGTGATGTCCCAGCGCCGGCAATGCGCCGCCACGCGCCGCGCCAGCGCACGATCGGGGGTGACCAGCGCGGCGGTCCGCCCCGGTTCCTCCAGCGCCTCGCGCAGGACCAGCGCGATCGCCTGCGCCTCCTCGGCCGGATTGGCGAGTTCGGCCGCCTCCACCCCGGTCAGCCGCCGCCCCGCTGCATCCAGCTGCGTCCATTTCGCCGTGAACGCCGCCGGGGTCAGCGCATTGGCGATCGCGCGCCCGCGCGCCGCGGTGGCGTCATGCTCGCTCGCGTCGGTCCAGCGCGCCACCTCGCCGCGCGCCACGCCCATGCGTTCCAGCAGCAATTTCAGGTGGAATTGCGGATGCACCTCGATCGACCGGCGGCGCAGCCCCGTGGCGGGGTCGGGCGCGTGCGGCCCCAGCGCCTCCCATTCCTCCTCGGGCAGCGACAGGTCCAGGTCCGCGAACACCACCATCCCCTGCGGCAGGTCGGCGACCGTGCGCAGCAGCCGCGCCACCGCCGGCGCCGGATCGGTCACCCCGGCGGCGCACACGAAGCCCGCCGGCGCCGCCTGCCGCCAGCGCTCCGCCTGCCGGTCCAGCAGCGTCACGCGCCGCTCCGCCGCGTCGATCCGTCCCAGCGCCGCACGCTCGGCGGGCCAGCGGTCCAGCACGATGCGGAACAGCCGCAGCGCGGTTTCCCAATGCGCCGACAGCCCTTCTCCCGGGTCGATCTCCGCCAGCCGGCGCGGGTCGATCCCCTCGACGATCAACTGGTCCATCGTGCGCGCCAGCTCGCCCGCCAGCCGCACCGCCTCCGCCGCATCGACCGGGCGGCCCGCGCCCGCACGTTCCTCCTCGACCAGCCGCGCCAGGATCATGCGGCGTTGCAGCGGGTCGATCGCCGGCGGTAGCGGCGGCACCGCATCGGCGGGGTCCAGCGCCGCCCCCACCGCCGCCTCCAGATCCTCGCCCCCCACCGCGACGATCCGCGGCAGCAGCAGCGCGCCGCCGCTGGCGCGCACGAACGCCTCGTTCACCGCCAGCGCACCGCGATTGTTCGGAACCAGCACGATGCCGCGCGCCAGCGCCATGCGATCGCCGCCGAACCGGCGGATCAGCCCCCCGGCCAGCGCATCGGCGAATGCGCGATGCGCCGGGATCGTATAGAGGCGCGGGCCGCCCATTCAGCGCCGCCCGCCCCGCGCATCAGCCATCGGCCAGCATCGCCTCGGTCCGCGCGATCGCGCCCGGCACGTTGACCTCCGACCACAAACCCTGATGCACCAGGCCATAGGCGCGCCCCGCCGCGATCGCGCGATCCCAGAACAGGTTCGTGGAAAACGGTCCCTCGGGCCAGTCGCGGATCAGCCGCGGCGACACGATCTGCACCCCGGTATAGACGAACGGCGCGACCCGCCCCGGCTTGCGCCGCCCGGTGATCCGCCCGGCGGCATCCAGATGGAAATCGCCCTGCCCGCCGTGATTGTGCGCGCGGGCATAGGGGACCAGCAGCAGCAGCGCGTCCATCGCATCGTCGTTCCACCGCGCGGCCAGTTGGCGGATCGCGTCGGTGGGGCCGTCCAGCCAGAAATTGTCGCTGTTGACGACCAGGAACGGCTCGTCGCCCAGCAGCTCGCGCGCCTGCACCAGTCCGCCGCCAGTCTCCATCAACGCCGCGCGTTCGTCGGATACGATCACCTCGATATCCTTGACGCGGTGGCGCAGGTGCGCCTCCAGCGCGTCGGCAAGGTAATGGACGTTGACCACCGCACGCGCGACGCCCGCGGCGCGCAGCCGGTCGAACACATGGTCCAGCAGCGTGCGACCCGCCACCTCGATCAGCGGCTTGGGCCGCGTCGCGGTCAGCGGGCGCATCCTCTTGCCGATGCCCGCGGCCATGATCATCGCGGTCGCCGGCACGCGCGCGCCGGGATCGGGGCGGATGTAGCGCGGCCGGCTCATGCCAGCCCCCGTGCGGTCGCGATTGCCATCGGGTCGCCGCGCCATTCGGGCGGCAGATTGTCGTCGAACCAGCGGGCGACCGGCGCCAGCACCGGATGCGTCAGGTCGCGCTCCAGGTAACCCCACACGCGCGGGCACAGCGCCGGATAGCGCGGCTTGCCGTCGCGCTTCCACAACCGCGTGAAGATGCCGATGATCTTCGCGTTCCGCTGCGCGCCCAGCACGTGATACGCGTCCATGAACGAATCCCCCTCGCCGGTCGCGGCGCGATACCGCGCCAGCATCCGATCCTCCAGCGCGGGATCGACGTCGCGCCGCGCATCCTGCAACAGGCTGACCAGGTCATAGGCCGGATGCCCGGCCAGCGCGTCCTGGAAATCCAGCAGCCCCATGCGCCGCTCCGGCCCGACCAGCATCAGGTTCTCGGCGTGATAGTCACGCAGCACCGCGACCGGGATCAGCGGTTCCGCCCGGTCCAGCACCGCATCCCATGCCGCGCGATAGCCCGCGACATCGGCCGCCGCGCCCACCGCAGGGCAATACCATTCGGTCAGCAGCCCCGCCTCGCGCTGCAATTCGGCGCGGTCATAGGCGCGCAGCTCGCTCGCCGGATGCGCGCGCAGCGCCACCAGCAGGTCGACCGCCGCCTCATACAGCGGCACGGTGGCCACGGCGTCGGCATCCGCCGCCTCGCGCAGCCGGTCGTCGCCGAAATCCTCCAGCAGCACCAGCCCGCGGTCCAGGTCCAGCGCCAGGATCGCCGGGGCCGCGAACGATCGCTCCGCCAGCCAGCGCGCCATCGTGACGAACGGGCGCGGGTCTTCGTGCGGCGGAGGCGCATCCATCAGGATCGCGCGCCGCGCGCCGTCATGGACGCGGAAGTATCGCCGGAACGAGGCATCGCCGGCCAGCGGGTCGATCCGCGCGCCGGTCCAGCCGTGAAGGGTCAGAAAGTCCGCCGCGCCATCGGGCGGGGTCATCGGGATGGCCATCGCGCTTCCCATGCCGCCGGCGCCGTCCAAGTCAAGCGACGCGCGCCGTCCGGCGTCGCATGAAGGGTCAGTGCCAGCGCATCCGGCCAGTGGCCCGCGCCCGCACGCTCGGGCCATTCGACCAGCAAAGCGGAATCCGCCAGCGCCTCGTCGATGCCCAGCTCGTCCATCTCGCGCGGGTCGTCCAGCCGGTACAGGTCGATGTGCAGCACCGGCAGCCGCACCTCGGGCGGGGCATAGGGCTGGACGATCGCGAACGTCGGACTCGGCGCCTCCTCCTCCAGACCCAGCGCCGCCAGCACGCCGCGCGCGAAGCTGGTCTTGCCCGCGCCCAGCCCGCCCGACAGCGTCACGACGTCGCCCGCGCGCAGCAGCGGCGCCAGCCGCGCGCCCAGCGCCTCGGTCGCCGCGACGTCCGCCAGCGCCAGCTCACCGCTGGTCATCGCCGCGGCAGCTCCACGGTCACCAGCGATCCCTCGCCCGGCTCGCTGACCAGCTGGATAGTCCCGCCATGCGCCTCGACGAATTGTTTTGCCAGCGGCAGGCCCAGGCCGAGCGCGCGCTCGCCCCCGGCGGCGACGCCTTCCTGCGCGAAACGGTCGAACGCGCGTGCGGCAACCTCCGGGGACATGCCCGCACCGTCGTCGGACACCACGATTCGCGCCGCTTTGGCGTTCCCGTCCACGTGCAACAGCACGCGCCCCTGCGCCCGCGACGCGCTCAATGCATGCCGCAGCAGGTGTTCCACCACCTCGCGGATACGCCGAGCATCGCCTGTAAGCCGCCCTGAAGAGCGTTGAATCTCCACCGCCAGCTCGACGTGATGGCGCTTGGCGGAGCTGCGCACCGCGTCCGCCGCAGCCCGCGCCACCGCTCCGACGTCGATATCGCCCTTCTCCAGCGGCCGTGCCCCCGTCCCCGTCGACGTCAGATCCAGCACATCGTCGATCAACAGCCCCAACCGCTCGACCGAATCCAGGATCGCGTCGAGGTAACCGATCGCGTCGGACGACATCTCCCCGGCGTAGCCACCGTGCAGCATCTCCGCAAAACCGCTGATCGACGTCAGCGGGGTGCGCAATTCGTAGCTCATATTGGCGACGAACTGCGTCTTCACCCGGTCCGCCGCCTCCAGCGCGTCGTTGCGATCGCGCAGCGCCTGCTCCATCGCGCGGCTGTCGGTGATGTCCAGCATCGTGAACAGCGCGTTGCCGTCGGGCAAAGGCACGGCGGCGAACTCGAAATGCCGCCCGTCCGACAAGGAGATATGCCCCGCGCGCTGCTGCCGCTCGGCGGTGGCGACGCGCACCAGCTCGGCGATCTGCCGCGCGCGGCGCGGGTTGGCGAGCTTGGGCGCCACCTTCTCCGCAATGGCGTCGACGCGCGGATGCGCACTCAGGAACTCCTCCTCGACGTCCCACAGCGCGCGGAACCTGTTGTTCCACAACTGCAATCTGCCGTCGGCGGAAAACACGCCCAGCGCCGCGAACAGATTGTCGAAGGTCGCGGTGCGCACGCGCAGCAACGTGTCGCGCGCGCTCGCCAGCTGCACCTGTTCGGTACGATCCTCGAAGATCAGAAGCAGCCCGCCGTCGGGCAATTGCTGCGCCACGACGCGCAGATGCGTGCCGCCCGGCAGATGCCAATTTTCCTCGATCGCGCCCTCCGCCTGGACGAACCAGCCGCGCCGCTCGGCCTTCCAACCCGGAAAGTCGCGCACCTCGGGCACGCGATTGGCCTCACGCATCCGTTCCATCACACGGTCGAACTCGGGCCGATCGGCCAGCCACTCGCGGCGCATCGCGAACATCCGCCGGAACGGCTGGTTGCAGAACACCAGACTGCGATCGCGCGCGAACTGTGCCACCCCCGCCGACAACCGGTCCAGCATCGCCCGCTGCGCATCCGCGAACCGGCGTTCACGCGCATGCGCCTGCTCCAACTCCTCGATATCGATCGCATAGCCCGCGACGCCGCCGACCGGCAGCGGCACGTCATGGATCATCAGCGAGCGGCGCGCGCCGCCGATCGTCGCGGGCAGCACGCGGCTTTGCGGCCGCCCGGCGCCCTGCGCCGCCGCCGCGCCGGCCGCCGGGCCGCCCTGCCCAGATCCCTCAACCAGTTCCACGCCGCGGCCGACGACATCGGCGGCATCGCCGCCCTCCACCGCGGTGACATAGGCGCTGTTGACCATCGCCAACCGCAAATCGTGGTCGCGATACCACATCGGCAACGGCGCGGCCTCGACCAGCCCGGTCAGCGCCTCGAACGCATCGGACAGCCCGTTGAACTCGCTGCGCAGGCGCCGCATCTCGCCCTCGGTCGCCGTCGAATCGTAGAACCAGATGATGACCGCATCGCCGCGCCGCTCGCCCTGCGCAGTCAGCGTGCGCCCGCCGCCGCGCGCATGGACCGTCCGCACGAAGCCACGCGCCGACCGCTGACACGCCGTCAGGTCATGGACCAGCGCCTGCGCCTCGGCGCTTTCGATACCCCAGCCGGCCGCGTCCAGTTCCTGAAGATAGGTGGGCGTCGCCGACAGCCCCAGCCAGTCGGCGACGCGCGGCGCCATTTCCACCGCGCCGTCGGGGCGCACCACCACCGGCTGCATCGGCGCCGCCGCCAGCAACGCCTCCAGCGCATCACGCCCCGCCACCGCCGCGCCCGCTTCCGTCCGCGCCCGCCATCCGGCCACCAGCAACACAACCCCGCCGACGATCAGCGCCAGGATGACGGCGCCGGCAAGGACGGCAGTGGTCGGGTGGAGGACGATCATCGGGGGGCGGGGGACAACACATTCATCGTCAACCGTCCTATAAGCGGACAGTCGCCCCGGCAAGGACACGCCAAATCACCGGCTGTTGCCGGATTGTCACGCCGGCGGTTTTGTTGCCGGTTTGTGACTGAGACATGGTGACTTCACGACGGCCTCGTTCGAAGATGGCCGGGAAGAACGTTGATCACGTCAATGTTCCTGGGTCAGAAAAAAAGGGAAATCCGCGATGCGCGCATCACTTCGCCGTCGGCTGCTCGGCACCAGCCTCCTCGTAGGTGCGGTCCTGGTCGCTATGCCGGCAGCAGCTCAGGAAGCCGCCGCGACGTCGCAGGATCCGCGGCGCGCCGAGCAATCCGCACAGGACGAAACCCAGGGCGGTGATATCGTCGTCACCGGATCGCGCATACCGCGTCCGGCAGTCGACAATGCACAGCCGACCGCGACCGTCGACGCCGCGACGCTGAACAACCGCGCCTATCCCGACATCGCCCGCGCGCTGAGCGAACTGCCGGGCTTCGGCATCCCGGACGGATCGGCCGTTGGCGGTCAGGGCAGCGGCTTTGGCGTAGGCCAGGCATTCGTCAATCTCTACAACCTCGGTTCGCAACGCACCCTGACGCTGGTGAACGGGCGGCGCTTCGTCGGCGCGAACCCGGCGACCATCTTCTCCCAAGCGGGCGCCGGCACTCAGGTCGACCTCAACACCATCCCGACCAAGTTGATTCAGCGGATCGAAACCGTGTCGATCGGCGGTGCGCCTGTATACGGCTCCGATGCTATCGCGGGCACGGTCAACATCATCCTGCGGCAGGACTACAGCGGGTTCGACGTCGACGGTCAGGCAGGCATCAGCCAGCGCGGCGACCTGGGCAACCAACGCATCCGGGCGCTGGTCGGACATAATTTTGGGGACGGTCGTGGCAACATCACCGTCAATGCCGAATACAATCACGACGATGGCCTGATCGGCAACCGCCGGTCGATCATTGAGCAACAGCTTGGTTTCATCGCGCCGCTGACCTCCTCGGACTTCGATCAGGTGCTGATCCAGAACCAACGGACCTATTTGGGCACCGCGGGCGGCGTGGCGTTCATCCGCGACGCGGCCCGGCTGACAGGCACCTCGGTGATCCGTAACTCCGCCGGACAGGTTGTCGCGTTCGATCGCAACGGCAACCTGTCGCCGTTCAACCTCGGCACCGCGACGACGGATCCGACCACCTTCCTGGGTGGTGACAACCTCAACTTCGCTGATCTGACGAACCTGCGGGTCAATGACGATCGCTTCAACGCGGTCGCTCTTGCCCGTTACGACCTGACGGACGGCATCCGGTTTTTCGGCGAGGCTTGGTACTCGAAGAACAAGGCGACGAATCTCGCCGGCCAGCCCGTCTACAACACCGCCTTCTTCAGCCAGGCGGATCCCGGCGCGTTCGACATCAACGGCAACTTCATCATCCCTCTCAGCAATCCGTTCCTTACCCAGCAGGCGAAGGCGCTGATCGTTCAGAACCTGGTCGCAGCGGGTTTGCCGGCAACCAACAACGATGTCTTTTATCTGGGCCGCGCCAATACCGATCTGGTCACCGGCGTCGCCAGGCTCGATCAGGACATGTACCGTTTCGTTGGCGGTTTCCGCGGCGACTTCCAGATCGGTGAGCGCAAGTTCAACTGGGAAGTGTCGGCCAATTACGGTCGCACCAACAGCTGGTCGTCGCAGCCCTCGCTGGTGGAACCCAACCTGCGCCGCGCGCTGAACGCCGGCTTCGATGCGAGCGGCAACATCGTCTGCCTGCCGTTCAATCCGGACCCCAACGATCCGGCGTCGCCGCCCAACACCCCGCAGTACAACGGCACCATTTCGTCCACCTGCGCCCCGCTGAACCTGTTCGGCAACGGTGCGCCTAGTCAGGCGGCGCGCGATTACGTGACCACCAATGCGCGGACGCAGTCGGTCACGTCGCAGCGCGACATTCTGGCGCTGCTGGGCGGATCGCTGTTCAAGCTGCCGGGCGGCGATCTCGCCTTCTCGATCGGTTATGAAAATCGGCGCGAATATTCGCGCTTCTCGCCCGACGCTTTCTACACCCAAGCTTATGGTCGCTCGATCCCCATCCTCGGGCTGGCGGGATCGTACACCACGAACGAGGTGTTCGGCGAACTGCGCGCCCCGCTTGTCGGGCCGGAGCAGAGCATCCCGTTGATCCACGAGCTGGAGGTCAATGCGGCGGGGCGCTACGTCGACAACTCCGTTGCCGGAACCGCGTTCACTTGGACCGCGGGCGGACGCTGGGCGCCGATCGACGGTTTCGCGGTTCGTGGCAACTACACGAAATCCATCCGTGCGCCAGCGGTGACCGAGCTGTTCGCCGCCAACCAGCCGGCTTACGATGGCGGCTTCGATCCATGCGATCAGCAGAACATCAACAGCGGCCCCAACGCTGCCGTCCGACAGGCGAACTGCAGCAAGGTGACGCCGGCGAACTTCTCGTCGATCATCAATTCCGTCACGGTGCCGATCACGGTAATCGGCAATCGGAACCTCACAAACGAGACGGCGCACTCGTGGACCGTCGGCGGGGTGCTGACCCCGCGGCAGCTGCCGGGGTTTGCGCTCTCCGCCGACTATATCAACATCGACCTTCGCGATACGATCGTGTCGTCCAGCGCACGCGACGTGTTGACCGGCTGCTACGATTCCAGCAGCTTCCCGAACAATTACTATTGCGGCCTCGTCAACCGCGAAACGGACGCGAACTCTGCTAATTACGGGCAGGTCCTCAGCCTCGAGGAACCGTACATCAATCAGGGTGGCCTGCAATTCCAGGCGATTGAGGTGGAGGGAAGCTATCGGCGGAACATTGGGCCGTTCGGGGCCAACTTCACGGTTAACTACCAGCATCTGATTCGCCAGCAGAAGCGGATCAGCAATGACACGCCGTGGATCCCGCAGAACGGCCAGATCGGCTATGCCAACGATCGTTTCAGCACCAGCCTGACGCTGGATAGCGGTCCGGTCAGCTGGTTCAATCAGGTTCAGTATGTCGGCCCGTCGGTATTCGACGCCACCGACACGGCAACCACGCGCGATGTACGGGGTGTGGGAAGCTACACGATCTGGAACTCGGCAGTGATCGTTAAGGCGACCGACAACATGGATTTCCGTTTCAACGTCGACAACGTCACCGACGCCGGCATTCCCTATCCGGCCACGGCAGGGACCGGGGCGCTCAACACTTATTACCAAGGGTTGGTGGGCCGCTCGTTCCTGGTCGGGGCGAACGTCCACTTCTGACCCAGCGCAGCGCCCCGACCGGGGCGCTCTTGCCGCACGTAAAAAGGGCAGAGGCCATTTGGCCCCTGCCCTTTTTCTTGGCTCGTCCATGTGATGGAGCCGCGCCAGTCCGCGCGGCCCCGTCGCATCATCAGTACCGATAGTGATCCGGCTTAAACGGCCCTTCGACCGGCACGCCGATATAGCCGGCCTGCTTCGGCGTCAGCTTCGAGAGCTGGACGCCCAGCTTTTCGAGGTGCAGCGCCGCGACCTTCTCGTCCAGGTGCTTGGGCAGGACGTAGACTTCGTTCTTGTAGCTGTCGGACTTGGTCCACAGCTCGATCTGCGCCAGCGTCTGGTTGGTGAACGACGCCGACATCACGAACGACGGGTGGCCCGTCGCGCAGCCCAGGTTCACCAGCCGGCCCTTGGCCAGGATGATGATATGCTTGCCGTCGGGGAACTTCACCAGATCGGTACCCGGCTTCACTTCCGACCATTCGTAGTTGCTAAGCGCCGCGATCTGGATCTCGCTGTCGAAGTGGCCGATGTTGCACACGATCGACATCGGCTTCATCGCCTTCATGTGATCGGCGGTGATGACGTCGGCGTTGCCGGTCGCGGTGACGAAGATGTCGGCGCGCTTCACCGCCTCGTCCATCGTCACGACCTCGAAGCCCTCCATCGCAGCCTGCAGCGCGCAGATCGGGTCGATCTCGGTCACCAGCACGCGCGCGCCGCCGTTACGCAGCGACTGCGCCGAGCCCTTGCCGACGTCGCCGAAGCCCGCGACGCATGCGACCTTGCCGGCCAGCATCACGTCGGTGGCGCGACGGATCGCGTCGACCAGCGATTCCTTGCAGCCGTAGAGGTTGTCGAACTTCGACTTGGTGACCGAGTCGTTGACGTTGATCGCCGGGAACGGCAGCTCGCCCTTCTTCGCGATCTCGTACAAGCGATGGACGCCGGTGGTGGTCTCTTCCGATACGCCCTTCAGGTTCTTTACCGTCTGGGTCAGATAGCCCGGATATTTGGCGACGAACGCCTTGACCGACCGCTGGAACTCGACCTCCTCGTCATTCTCCGGCTCGGCGAAGGTCGCCCCCGCTTCCAGCTTTGCGCCCCACAGCGCGAACATAGTGGCATCGCCCCCGTCGTCGAGGATGATGTTCGCGGTCGTCCCGTCGGTGTCCGCGCCCCAGTTGAAGATGTCGCCGACATAATCCCAATATTCGGCGAGCGTCTCGCCCTTCACCGCGAACACCGGGATGCCGGCGGCGGCGATGGCGGCGGCGGCGTGATCCTGCGTCGAAAAGATGTTGCAGGTGGCCCAGCGCACGTCGGCGCCCAGCGCAACCAGCGTCTCGATCAGCACCGCGGTCTGGATCGTCATGTGCAGCGATCCGGTGATGCGCGCGCCCTTTAGCGGCTGCGACGCGCCGAATTCCTCACGCAGCGCCATCAGGCCGGGCATTTCCGTTTCGGCGATCGCGATCTCGGCGCGGCCGAAATCGGCCAGGCCGATGTCCTTGATGACGTAGTCCTTGGTGTCGAGCACGGGGGCGGTGGCCACGGCGTTGTCTCCAGTCAGATGAGGCCGACCAAGGCATGCGGGCACACCGATCGGCATGCGCGCGCCTTAGCCGTGTTGCCTTGGCGGATCAAATATAAAGATATCTTTATATCGCGCTCGTCAGGAATGTCCCGCCTCGACCGACAGCAGACGCAGGTCGACGCCGGCAACGGCAAAGCCACGCGCCCAGCGATCCGTCACGGGGGTATCGAACAGCATGTCCTCCGCGCCGTCTTCGACGTTGAGCCAGCCGTGGCGCGTCATCTCCGCATCCAGCTGCCCCGCGCCCCAGCCGGCATAGCCCAGCGCCACCAGCCAGCGCGACGGCCCCGCCCCCGCCGCGATCGCGCGCAGCACGTCCAGCGTGCCCGACAGGCGCCATTTGCCCGCCACGTCCAACGTGTCCTGGCCGCCCCAGTCCGCCGAATGGAGGACGAAGCCGCGCCGCGTCTCCACCGGCCCGCCGAAATGGACGGATGCATCGGGCGCCACGCCCGGCGCGATCTCCAGCTGTTGCAGCACGTCGTGCAGCCCCAGTCCGTTGATCGTCGAACCGACCCCGATGCCCAGCGCGCCGCGTTCGTCATGGCTGCACATCGCGATGACCGACCGGTCGAAGCGCGCGTCGCCGATCCCCGGCATCGCCAGCAGGAACTGGCCGGTCAGAAAGATGCTCTGCTTCATGACAGGACGAACGTAACCGGGACCGTCCGGGTTTCCAAAGCTTGAAATCGTCCCATCGCGCTGCGACACGGACGCAGCGCATTCTCGCTCGCGAACAGGAGACGGACCATGACCATCAACGTCGGCGACACGCTGCCTTCCGCCACGCTGACCAAGCTGACGCCCGACGGGTTCGAGCCGGTCGACGCGGCCACCTATTTCAAGGGGCGCAAGGTCGCGCTGTTTGCCGTGCCGGGCGCCTTCACGCCCACCTGCTCGGCCAAGCACCTGCCCGGCTATGTCGAAAAGGCCGCTGACCTGAAGGCGAAGGGCGTGGACGAGATTGTCTGCACGTCCGTCAACGATCCGTTCGTGCTCGGCGCCTGGGCCAAACAGGGCAATGCCGCCGGCGTCACGATGCTGGCCGACGGCAACGGCGATTTCGCGACCGCGCTGGGTCTCGACATGGACGGATCGAAATTCGGCATGGGCAAGCGCAGCCAGCGGTACGCGATGGTCGTCAACGACGGCGTCGTCGAGCAGTTGCACGTCGAGGCGCCGGGTGAGTTCAAGGTCAGCTCCGCCGACCATCTGCTCGGCACGCTCTGACCCTGCGGCGGAAGGGCGCGCCGCCGCGTCCTTCCGCTACCCTCATCCTTCGCCATCGACCGCCGGTGTGCGCGTCTTGCCACCGTCACATGGCGCATGTAGCTCCTTGCGATGACCGCACACGAAATCGTCGCCGAACTCGACCGGCTCTATTCCGCATCCGTCGACCGGCTGAAGGCCGCCATCTCCGCCTATATCGCTGACGGCACCACCCCGCCGGCGGACGCACGGCGCGACGGATCGTTCGCCTATCCCGAAATCCGCGTGCGTTTCGCGGGCGGTGACGGGCGCCCCACCCCGCTGCGCTCGTTCGGACGGCTGGTGACGCCGGGCGACTATCGCATCAGCGTGACGAAGCCGGCGTTCTTCGCCGACTATCTGGTCGAACAGCTGACGCTGCTGATCGAGGATTACGACGTCACGGTCGAGGCGGTGCCGGGGAAGCAGGAAATCCCGTATCCCTATGTCATCGATCCGGGCCATGCGCTCAGCCTCGACAGTGTGTCGGTCGCCGAACTGGCGCGCTGGTTCCCCACCACCGAGCTGGCGCATATCGGCGACGAGATCGCCGATGGCCTGTGGATGTCGATCGACGGCACGCGTCCGCTGGCGCTGTTCGACGGGCTGCGCACCGATTTCAGCCTCGCACGCCTGCGTCACTATACCGGCACGCCGCCCGAACATGTGCAGCGCTACGTGCTGTTCACCAACTACCATCGCTACGTCGACGAATTCGTCCGCTGGGCGACGACGCAGGTCGGCAATGGCAGCCGCTTCGTCGCGCTGTCGGGGCCAGGCGGCGTGATGTTTCGCGAAGGCGACGATCCGGCGATCCTCGACGACAGTTCGTGGCGCCGGTTGCAGATGCCGGCCTATCACCTTATCGCCGAGGACAATACCGGGATCACCCTCGTCAACATCGGCGTCGGCCCGTCGAACGCGAAGACGATCTGCGACCATCTGGCGGTGATGCGCCCCGAAGCGTGGCTGATGATCGGCCATTGCGGCGGCCTGCGCCCGTCGCAGCGGATCGGCGATTATGTCCTCGCGCACGCCTATCTGCGCGACGACCATGTGCTGGACGACATGCTGCCCCCCGAAATCCCCGTCCCCGCGATCGCGGAGGTACAGCAGGCGCTGGCACGCGCGGCGGAAACGGTCTCGGGCCAGTCGGGCGAGGAGCTGAAGCGACGGCTGCGCACCGGTACGATCGTCACCACCGACGACCGCAACTGGGAATTGCGCTATTCGCGCTCGGCGCTGCGCTTCTCGCTCAGCCGCGCGGTCGGGATCGACATGGAGTCGGCGACGATCGCGGCGCAGGGTTATCGCTTCCGCGTTCCCTATGGCACGTTACTGTGCGTGTCGGACAAGCCGCTGCATGGCGAACTGAAGCTGCCCGGACAGGCCAATCGCTTCTACGAACGCGCGATCAGCGAGCATATGCGCATCGGTATCGAGACGTGCGAGGAGTTGCGCCGCGAAGGCGAGAAGCTGCACAGCCGCAAGCTGCGCGCCTTCAACGAGCCGCCGTTCCGCTGATCCGCATCGCTCGCAGCCGGATGGGCCGGAAACCTGACGGGGGCCGTGCGTTACGGAGGCGATCCATTCATCAGGGAGTATGTCCTCATGGCCGACGACACGAACGACACCACCGGCGCGGCCCCCGCTACCTCGAAGCCCGCGCCGCGCCGCCGCACCGCGCGCAACGCCACGGCGTCCGCCCCGACCAAGGGCGCTGCGACCGACAGTCGTCGGACCAAGCCCGCCGCTGCGCCCAAGCGCGCCGCGCGCCAGCGCGCCGCTGCCACGACGGCCGGTGAAACGGCGAAGGACGCGGCTCGCCCGGCCAAGGCGTCGACCACCCGCTCGACCGGCGCAACCCGCAAGAAGACGACCCGCACGGCACCCGCGAAGCGCACGGCGAAGCGCGGCGCCAAGCGGGCCGGCGGCGCGTCCAGCGCAGTGGGCGGCAAGTGGGGCGTCGCCGCGATCGCCGGCGGCGTCGCCGCGATCGGCGCGGCCGCTACCGCGGCATTGTTGTCGTTGCGCAGTTCGACACCCAAGGCGCCGGCCCTGCCCGCTCCCGACGGCGGCGCGCATCAGCCGGACGGCACCGACTCATCGAAGTCGTTCGCCGCAGGTATTGCCGACGAAAACACGGTGCCGGACGCCGATTGATCCGCAAAGGTGTCGCGCCGCCCGTCCAGCGGGCGGCGCGGTTCACCCCGCAAGGAACGCCGCGATCGCCGCGCCCAGTTCGGGCTTGGTCACCGCGCTCATATGGTTGCCCGGCACCTCGACATAGGTTGCATCGGGCAGCAACGCCGCCAGATCGGCGGCGGAACCGTTGTCGTCATCGTCCACGCCGTTGACGACCAACGTCGGCCGGTCGAACCCTGCGACCTGTTCGCGCGGCGTACTGACGAACGTGTCGATCACGCCCAGCAACGCGACGGGGTCGCCCCCCGTGGTCTTCAGGAACGCCTCCGCCATCCATTCCGGCGACCCGCGCGAATGCTCGCCCAGGCGCGTCAGGATGTTGCGGAAATGGCCGGCGCGCCGTTCTGCATTGACTAGGCCGTCCAGCCCCATGCCGGAAAAGACCACCCGGCGCGGCGTCGCCCCGCTGGCCAGCATTCGCGACGTCGTCCGCGCGCCCAGCGAATAACCGCCCAGATCGTAATCGGTCAGCCCCAGATGAGCGACCAGTGCGAGATTGTCGCACGCCAGTGCGTCGGGCGGATAGGCCGCGGGATCGTGCGGCCGGGCACTGTCGCCATGCGCGCGCAGATCCGGCATGACGACCCGGAACCCCTCTGCCGCGATCGCCGCCGCGTGACCATAGCGGATCCAGTTGGTCCGCGCGTCGGAGAAATAGCCGTGGATCAGCACCACCGGGCGACCCTCCCCGATCTCGCGCCACGCGATACGTTCACCATCGAAGCTATTGAAAAATTGGGGTTCCGGCGCGGCTTGGGTCACGATCGTCCTTCCTGCTGCCGGTACGCGGCCGCGATGAAGGGGGACTATCGTCTTCCGGCCCGAATGTCATCCTCGCGCGATCGTTACGGTAGCCCTTCCATTCTATGAGGGTGCTTATTATATGCGCCGGCATGAGTGATCCTCTCGGCTTCCTGATCGGCGATGTCGCACGGCTCGTGCGGCGGCGGTTTGACGAAAGTGCACGCGCGATCGGCGTGACGCGCCCGCAATGGCGCGTGCTGACCGCGCTGAACCGGGTGGAGGGCATCCATCAGGGTGCACTCGCCGACCGGCTGGAGGTTGAGCCGATAACTCTGTGCCGGATGATCGACCGGCTGGAGGAGGCTGAACTGGTCGAGCGTCGCCGCGCGCCCTCCGACCGGCGCGCATGGCACCTGTATCTGACGCCCAAATCGCGACAGGTGATCGACCAGTTGATGGTACTGGGTGACGAACTGTCGCTGCGATTGTTCGACGGCATCCCTTCCGCCGACCAGGAACAGGCCACCGCCGTGCTCGAACGGATGCGCCTCAACATGCAACAAGGCCCGACGCAGGAAACCGCCCATGGCTGACGCCGATCCGCGCCGCGACACGTCCGACGACGTGACCGCGTCTCCCGCTGAAACGCCCGCGGACGTCGCTGCCGCGCTGCCGCCCGAACCTGCCCCGCGCCGCCGCTGGGGACGACTGGCCCTGATGATCAGCGTGCCGTTGCTGCTGGTCCTGGTGGGCGGGTGGATGTGGATGACGTCGGGTCGCTACGTCAGCACCGACAACGCCTATGTGCAGCAGGACATGACCTCGATCAGTCCCGATGTCAGCGGCCGGATCGTCGCAGTGAACGTGCGCGAGAATCAGCGCGTGCGCGCGGGCGACGTGCTGTTCCGCATCGACCCCGAACCCTATCGCATCGCGCTGCTCCAGGCGGATGCCGCGCTGGCGGAGGCGCGCGTCGACGTCTCCACCAAGGCGACCGACAGCGGCGGCGCCGCCGCATCGCTGGCCGGCGCACGCGCCGACCTGACGCTGGCGCAGGCCACCTATCAGCGCCAGCGCGCACTGATGGAGCGCGGCTTCACCACCCGCGCATCGGTAGATGCCGCCACGCAGCAGGTCGCCGCCGCGCAGGCACGGATCGCCGCGGCACAGGCCGACGCCGCCCGCGCGCGTCAGCAGGTGTCGAGCGGGATGGACGGCAGCACCCTGCCCGCCGCGATCCAGGTCGCCCGCGCACGCCGCGAAAAGGCCGCGCTCGATCTGGCACGCACCGTCGTGCGCGCGCCGCATGACGGCATCGTCAGCCAAACCTCGCGGTTGCAGGTCGGCAACATCACCCCCACCGGGGTTCCCGCGCTGACGCTGGTCGCCGCGTCGCAGCCCTATGTCGAGGCGAACTTCAAGGAAACCGACCTCGATCACCTGCGCGTCGGCCAGCCTGCGGCGATCAGCTTCGACGCCTATCGCGGGCTTGAGGTGAAGGGGCATGTCCAGTCGATCGGCGCCGGCACCGGTTCCGAATTCTCGATCCTGCCGGCACAGAACGCCAACGGCAATTGGGTCAAGGTGACGCAGCGCGTGCCCGTCCGCATCGCGATCGACGGCACCCCGCCGCGCGCGATGATCGCGGGCCTGTCCGCCGACGTGCGCGTCAACGTGCGCTGATGGCCACCGCCGCGGCGTCCCCTGCTGCGCCGGCGCCCGGCAAGGCGTTGCTGCCGACTACCAATCGCGGGCTGCTGACCGTGGGCGTGATGGGCGCGATGGTCATGCAGATCCTCGACACCACCATCGCCAACGTCGCGCTGCCGCATATGCAGACGTCGCTGGGCGCGACGGTCGACACCGTCACCTGGGTACTGACCAGCTATATCGTCGCGACCGCGATCGCGCTGCCGGCGACGGGCTGGCTGTCCGACCGGCTCGGCAGCCGCAACCTGTTCCTGATCGCGGTCGCCGGCTTCGTCGTCGCCTCGATGCTGTGCGGCATCGCCACCAGCTTGCCGGAAATGGTGCTGTTCCGGGTGATCCAGGGGATCGCCGCGGCGTTCATCAACCCGCTGTCGCAGACCGCGATGCTCGACATCAACCCGCCCGAACGCTCCGCGAAGGCGATGAGCGTGTGGGGCATGGGGGTCATGGTCGGCCCGATCATGGGGCCGGTGATCGGCGGTTTCCTGACCGAGAATTACAACTGGCGCTGGGTCTTCTACGTCAACGTGCCGGTCGGTGCGCTGACCTTCGCGATCCTGTGGTTCCTGCTGCCGTCGCGGCCGAAGGCGCGGCGATCGTTCGATTTCATGGGCTTCGCCTATGTCGGGATCGCGGTCGCCGCCTTCCAGTTGATGCTCGACCGCGGCCAGACCGAGGATTGGTTCGACAGCTGGGAAATCATCGTGGAGGCGCTGTGCGCCGCGGCCTTCGCGTGGCTGGCGGTGATCCATCTGGCAACCGCGAAGAAGCCGCTGTTCGACCGGCAGCTGTTCCGCAACCGCAATCTGGTGATGGGGATGCTGTTCATGGTCGTGATCGGCATTTCGACCATGGCGCCGATGGCGCTGCTGCCCCCGATGCTGCAGCAGTTGTTCGGCTATCCGGTGGTCGATACCGGCATGATGATGGCGCCGCGCGGCGTCGGCGTGCTGGCCACGATGTGGCTGGGCGCGCAGGTGATGGGGCGCATCGATGCGCGTATCCTGATCGTCGTCGGCCTCATCACCTTCGCCGCGTCGCTGCGGATGATGGCGGGCTATTCGCTGGAGATGGATTACTGGCCGGTGGTCGTCTCCGGCTTCGTCCAGGGGCTAGGCATGGGGCTGGTGTTCATGCCGCTCAACGCGCTCGCCTTCGCAACGCTCGACGGGCGCTATCGCACCGACGGGGCCAGCATCCTCAATCTCACGCGGTCGATCGGCCAGTCGGCGGGCATCTCGATGGTGACGGTGCTGCTGGCGCGCAACATCCAGACCAGCCACGCCGATCTGGCCGCGCACATCACCGACGCCACGCTGCCGGGCGCCTCGCTGATCGGGCGGTTCCAGCCGATCGGCGATGCCGCCATGTCGTTCGCCGACGCGATGGTGAACCAGCAGGCGGCGATGATCGCCTATATCGACGATTTCTACCTGATGGCGTGGATTTCGATCGCGGTCGTGCCGCTGGTGTTCCTGCTCACCCGGCCGAAGGGCAAGATGGAGGTCATCCACGCGGAATGACTGTCCGTCGCCGGCTTCTGCGGCCGGCGACGGATCGCACGGATCAGCCGTCCTTCTTCAGGTGGCGGCGGCCGAGCAGTTCGGCGATCTGCACCGCGTTCAGCGCCGCGCCCTTGCGCAGATTGTCGCTGACGCACCACAGCGACAGGCCGTTGTCGACGGTGGGGTCATCGCGCACGCGGCTGACATAGGTCGCATCGTCGCCCGCGCTTTCGATCGGGGTGACGTATCCGCCGTCCTCATGCTTGTCGACCAGCATCACGCCGGGCGCCTCGCGCAGGATCGTCTTGGCGGTCTCGGCGTCGATTTCGTTCTCGAACTCGATGTTCAGCGCCTCGGAATGGCCGACGAACACCGGCACGCGCACGCACGTGGCGGTCACCTTGATCTTCGGGTCAAGAATCTTCTTGGTTTCCACCACCATCTTCCATTCTTCCTTGGTGGAGCCGTCCTCCAGGAAGCTGTCGATGTGCGGGATCACGTTGAACGCGATCTGCTTGGTGAATTTCTTCGGTTCGGCCGGGTCGCCGACGAAGATGTTGCGGCTCTGCTCGAACAGTTCGTCCATTCCGATCTTGCCCGCGCCCGACACTGACTGGTACGTCGCCACCACCACGCGCTTGATCGTCGCGGCATCATGCAACGGCTTCAGCGCGACGACCATCTGCGCCGTCGAGCAATTGGGGTTCGCGATGATGTTCTTCGCGGTGTAGCCGTCGATCGCCTCGGCATTCACCTCGGGCACGATCAGCGGCACGTCGGGGTCCATGCGGTACAGCGACGAATTGTCGATCACGGTACATCCGGCGGCCGCGAACTTCGGCGCATAGACCTTGGTTGCCTCGCTGCCGATCGCGAACAGCGCCATGTCCCACCCGGCGGGGTCGAAATGCTCGATGTTCTTCACCGTCAGCATTTTGCCGGTGTCGCCATATTCGATCTGGTCGCCGGTCGAGCGCGAGGAGGCGAGCACCGCGATCTCGTCCGCCGGAAACTGCCGCTCCGCCAGGATGTTGACCATCTCGCGGCCGACATTGCCCGTGGCCCCTGCCACCACCACCCGGTAACCCATAACCCGTCCTTCCACACGCCGCTCGCGGCGCCGTTCAAATGTTTCGCGCGGGCGCCCTACCCCTGCAATTTCCGAAAAGCCAGCGCGGTCTACTTCGGTCCGGCGCCGACATGCGTGGCCAGGAAGCGCTCGATCGTCGTCCACACGTGGATGTCGCGCACCGCACCATGGGTCTTGCCGGGGTAGAACATCATCTCAAACGGCACGTCCGCGGCCTGCAACCGCGCCGCCACCTCGGTCGAATTCTGCAGGAAGACGTTGTCGTCCGCCATGCCGTGCATCAGCAGCAAGGGCGTCGTGATGCGCAGCGGGTCGATCACCGCACGCGACGCGTCATAGGCGGCGGCATCGGTGCGCGGATCGCCCATGTACCGCTCGGTGTAATGCGTGTCGTACAGCCGCCAGTCGGTGACCGGCGCGCCCGCGATCGCCGCGGCATAGACGCCCGGGTTCGCCTCCACCATCTTCAGCGACATATAGCCGCCGTACGACCAGCCATAGGTCGCGATCCGCGCCGGATCGACGAACGGCAGCGTCTTCAGATATTGCGCGCCGGCCAGCTGATCGCGCACCTCCACGCCGCCCATCGCGTGCCAGATCGCCCGCTCGAACGCGACGCCGCGATGGTCGCTGCCGCGGTTGTCGAGCCGGAAGAAGATATAGCCCTGGTCGACGATGTGGCGGATCAGCGGGGCGTGCCAGTCGCGCTTCACCTCCTGCGTGTGCGGGCCGCCATAATGCTGGAAGAACACCGGATAGCGTTTGCCCGGCACCAGCGGTGGGGTGATCATCTCCCAATGCAGCACCGTGCCGTCGTCGGCCTTCACCGTTCCGAATTCGATCGGCCGCTGGCCCGCGATGTAGCGGGCATAGGGGTGGTCGCCCTCGACCCGGTTCTCGTTGATCCAGCGCAGCCGCTTGCCGCTGGCGTCCGCCAGATAATGCTGGGACGGCTGGTCGGGGTTAGACCGCTTGATGATGAAGCGCGTGCCAGCGGGGTCGGCGGTCGCCTCGTTCCACCATCCGCGCTCGGTCAGCCGCGTGATCGCCCGCGTCTTCAGGTCGATGGCGTAGAGCTGCTGTTCCAGCAGGTCGTCCTTGTTCGCGGTGAAGAACGCGCGCCCCGCCTTCTCGTCCACGCCGACCAGGTCGGACACCACCCACGGTCCCTTGGTCAGCTGCGTCCAGCGCCCGTCCCGGAAACGCCACAGATGCCCGAAGCCGTCGCGCTCCGACCGCCACAACAGGCTGCCGTCGCGCAGCGCGCGATAGGCGTTGGTCAGGTTGATCCAGCTCTTCTCGCCCGCCGTCTCGGTGAACAGCACGCGCGACGCGCCCGTCGCCGGATCGACGCGCAGCATGTCGAGCCGCGTCTGCGCCCGGTTCTCGCGCTGCACCAGCAGCGCCGATCCGTCCGGCAGCCAGTCGACCCGCGCGACATAGATGTCGGGGTCGCTGCCCAGGTCCACCTTCACCCCGCCCGATCCGTCGCTGCGCAGGATGTGCAATTCGACCGCGACGTTGGGCGTGCCCGCGGCGGGGTAACGCTGCTGATAGATGCTGGTGCCGCTGGCGCCGATCGCGGCGCGCGTGAACACCTTCACCGGCGCCTCGTCGAACCGCTCGACCGCCAGATAGCGTTCGTCCGGCGACCACCAGTAACCGGTGCGCCGGTCCATTTCCTCCTGCGCGACGAATTCGGCCTCGCCCCAGTGGACGGTGCCCCCGCCGCCTTGCGTCAACTGCCGCGCCGCGCCGCCGGTGCCCAGCGGCTGGACGAACAGGTTCTGCCCGCTGACGAAGCCGATATGGTGGCCCTTGGGACTGACAGTCGGATTCAGCGCGCCGTTGGTCCCCGGCAGCTTCGCGATCGATCCGTCCAGCGCGGCCAGATACAACTCGCCGTCGATCGGGACCAGGATGGTGCGCCCGTCCGGCGACCAGTCATATTGCAGGATGCCGGTCTTGCCGGTCATCGACCGGTCGCGTTCGCGCTGCATCTTCGCGGCTTCGGACAGTTCCGCGCCGCTGCCCGCCTTGCGCGAGTCCACCAGCATCCGCTCCGCGCCGGTGCGCGTGTCGAGCGCCCACAGGTCGAACCGCTGCCGCTCGTCCGGGCGGTTGCGCACCGACGTCAGCAGCGTGCCGTCGGGCGACAGCTTCAGCGACTGCGGCTGCGTACCCGCCAGGTCCGGGCTGGCGAACACCCGTTCCCGCGACAGCGGGGTGCGGGCCGCGGCCGTCCCGGCCGGCGGCATTCCCGCGGGCACCTGCGCCTCAGCGGACATCGCGCCCACCATCGCCACCGCCGTCATCGCTACGCCGAACCGCCACATGCACGTCTCCCGTCCGCGCCGCAGACCCCGGCGCGCCTTGCCTCGTCCGTAGGCGCAACGCCCCCCGCTCCGCAACATACGCGCACGATGCGAAAAGGGGCGCGACGGTTGCCCGCCACGCCCCTTCGTGGAACCAGTGATGCCGTACCGATTACTCGGCGGCGACCGCCGCCGGGCGGTTGTCGCGGCGCTCGGCGATACGCGCCGACTTACCGGTGCGACCACGCAGGTAATACAGCTTGGCACGACGCACCGCACCCTTGCGCACCACCTCGATCGACTCGATGTTCGGCGAATACAGCGGGAAGACGCGCTCCACGCCCTCGCCGAAGCTGATCTTGCGCACGGTGAACGACGAACCCATGCCCTTGTTCGCGCGCGCGATGCACACGCCCTCGTAGTTCTGGACGCGGGTCCGGTCGCCTTCGACCACCTTCACGCCGACCTTCAGGGTGTCGCCCGGGCGGAACTCGGGGATCTTCTTCGTCTCGTTGAACTTGGCGATCTGCTCGGCTTCGAGCGTCTGGATCAGGTTCATGTCAATCGTCCTCAGTCCGTCGCCGCGCGCCAGAGGGCGAGCCGACCCGAGCGCCCTCATGACGCTCCCAAAGGTCCGGCCGCCGTAGCCGTGTATCGATCTCGGCCTGCGCCTGGCGCCAGCCTGCGATCCTCGCATGATCCCCCGATCGCAGCACTTCGGGGATCGTGCGCCCTTCCCATTCGACAGGTCGGGTATAGTGCGGATATTCGAGGAGGCCGCTTTCGAAGCTTTCCTCGACTCCGCTCGAAGCCGCGCCCATTACGCCGGGAAGCAGCCGAACGCAAGCGTCCAGCAGCACCAGCGCCGCCATCTCCCCGCCCGACAGGATATAGTCGCCGATCGACAGCTGTTCGATCGGGCGCGCGTCGAACAATCGTTCGTCGAACCCCTCGAACCGGCCGCACAGCACCACCGCGCCCGGCCCCGCCGCCAGATCGCGGACCCGCGCCTGCGTCAGCGGCGCGCCGCGCGGCGTCATCGCCACGATCGGGCGGCCGTCGGCATGGGCATCGACCGCGCGCGCCACGATATCCGCGCGCAGCACCATCCCGGCGCCGCCGCCCGCCGGAGTATCGTCCACGGTGCGATGCCGGTCGGTGGTGAAATCGCGGATGTTGACCGCATCGAGCGACCAGCGCCCCTCACGCAGCGCCCGCCCCGCCAGCGAGGTGCCGAGCGGGCCGGGAAACATCTCCGGGTAGAGCGTCAATACGGTCGAGCGGAAGGTCATAGCGTCCAGTTTTCGATGGCGAGCCCGGGGATGCCGGTGAAGTCCGGTTCGTTGTTGGTGACCAGCGTCATCCGCGTGGACAGCGCCTGCGCGGCGATCAGCCGGTCGACAATCCCGCGTCGCATCCCGATCGCCTGCACCATCTCGGCATAGGCGACCGCCGCTTCGGCATCGAAGGAAAGTATCCCGATCGCCGCCAGAAAGGTGGCGACCCGTTTCGCGTCGCGCACAGGATCGGTCGATCCGCGGTTTCCCACCCGCAATTCACCTGCCGTGATGGCAGACACGTGCAGCCGCCCGAATGCCTGCCCCATCCGTCGCGCCAGCGGATCGCTGCGCCCGACGAGGAAATCGATACAGGCGTTGGTATCCAGCAGATAGCCCGTCATGCCGCCGCCGCGTCACCATCCCCCGCCGACCAGTCTCGCGGCATCTGCTCGATGTCGCCGTGCCCGTCGGCCATGAACCCTTCCGACACACTGCCGTAAAGGCTCAGCAGCACGTCGGCGCCCTCCTCGCTCCGCCACAGGCTGAATGAACCGTCGTCGTGCGGAACGACGATCACGTCGTCACCTTCGCTGAACCCCAGCGCCTTGGGAAGGCGCAGCGCGACCGAATTGCCGGATTTGAACACCTTCGCGCGATATTCGTTACCCATAGCAGGCCTCCTGTATATACGTTATGTATATACAAATTCCAGGGATCGCAAGCCGAATGGACGATTGCATCATTGTCGGCGCGGGGCCGGCGGGCTTGACCGCAGCGATCTACCTCGGGCGCTACCATCTATCCGTCCGGCTGTTCGACAGTGGCTCCAGCCGCGCGGCGATGATCCCGTGCACGCGCAACCACGCCGGTTTCCCGGAGGGGATCGCCGGCACCGAACTGCTGGCGCGGATGCGCGACCAGGCGGAGCGCTACGGGACCCGATGCGAGCCGGTGAAGGTGATCGGCCTCGCCCCCGATGGCGACGGTTTCATCGTGACGACCGATCACGGCCGCCACACCGCGCGCACGGTGCTGCTGGCGACGGGCGTGGTCAACCACCGCCCGCGAGACCTGGCCCCCGATGTGCATGATGCGGCGCTGGCGCGCGGGCTGCTGCGCTATTGCCCGGTGTGCGACGGCTATGAGGTAACCGACCGGCGCGTCGCGGTGATCGGCACCGGCGACCATGGGATGCGCGAGGCGCTGTTCCTGCGCGGCTTCACCCGCGACGTCACGTTGATCGCGCCGGACGCGGAGCACCTTCTCGACGATGGCTGCGCGACGGCGCTCGACGATGCCGGGATCGTGCGGGTCGACGGCCCGTGCGGCGGCTATGCGATCGAAGGCGACACGCTCGCGCTCGATACCGCGCGCGGTCGGATGGCGTTCGATAGCGTCTATCCGGCGCTGGGCAGCCGGATCCGCTCGCGGCTCGCGATCGACGCGGGCGCGCGGGCGACACAGGACGGCTGCCTGGAGGTGGACGATCACCAGCGCACCACCGTCCCCGGCCTGTTCGCGGCCGGCGACGTGGTGAAGGGGCTGGACCAGATCAGCCACGCGATGGGCGAGGCAGGCGTCGCCGCCACCACGATCCGTAACCGGCTGGCCCAGCGGCGCCCGATCCGCCGGTAGCGTTCGACCGTGCTATACGATCGGCGCGATGCTGCGGAACGTCGCGACGAACACCTCGTCGGCGACCGGCTTGGTCAGCACCGGCCAGCGCGGGTCGCCCGGGCGCCCCGCGGCAGGCTCCCCGGTCACGAACATCGCCCTCACCTGCGCGTCGTCACCGACGATCCGTAGGACCGTGGCGGGGCCATGCCCCTGTCGCAACGACACGTCGGACACGATCACCGCCGGTCGCCGCACCATCGCGGCACGCACGGCTTCCTCCTCACCATCGACCAGCACGACCGATGTCGCGCCCGCGGCCTCGAGCAGCTGCATCATATGATCGGCCAGCAGCCAATCGTCTTCGATTAGAAGGACATGGCACATGGTCGAGAGCTTATACACCGTTCGGCACCGGAATTCGTGCCGTTCCGGTTCGATCGCCCCGTTTGCGCGACGGGGCGTTGGGTCAGATCACCGCCTCGATCGCGAAGCGCACGCCGTCCGGCTCGTAGCGGATCGCCGTGTCGCCGCGCACGTGCCGCCCCAGCACCCGCTCGATCATCCGCGTGCCGAACCCCGTGCGCACCGGGGCGGTGACCGGAGGTCCGCCACGCTCGGTCCAGGCGAATAGCAATCGGCGGTCGGCCCCCTCCCCCTCGATCGACCATTCGACCGAGACGGTCCCGCTCGGCACCGACAGCGCGCCATATTTGATCGCGTTGGTCGCCAGTTCATGTAGCGCCATCGACAGCGCCAGCGTGATATCAGGCGACAGCCGCACCGCTGGCCCCGCGACCCGGAACCGTTGTCCGCCGCGGTCCTTGAACGGGATCAGCGCCCGGTCGACGATATCGCCGATCGCCGCGCCCTCCACCTCGTCCTGGATCAGTAGTTCATGCGCTTCGCCCAGGCTGGCGATCCGGCCGGAGATGGTCGCGGTCGCCTCGCCCAGCGACGCCGCATCGCGCAGCGTCTGCATCACCACCGCGTTGACGGTGGCGAGCGTGTTCTTGACCCGATGGGTCAGTTCACGCGCCAGCACCTCGCGATGCGCCTCGGCGAACTTGCGATCGGTAATGTCGATCGAAAACCCGGTCAGTGCCAGCGGGCTGCCGTCGGCGCGGCGCTGCACCTCGCCCTTGACGGTGATCCATCGCTGCTCGCCGGCCGGCGTCAGGATGCGATAGTCGAGATGATAGGGAACGTCATGTTCCAGCGTATTCTGGATCGCCGCGGCCACGCGCGCGGCATCCTCCGGATGCAGCGATCGCCCGAACTCGTCATAATCGAACGGTGCGTCGGGGGATCGCCCGAAATTGCGCTTGCAACTGGGCGACGCGGTCAGCCGGCGTTCGGGCAGCGCCAGCGACCACGTGCCCAGACCCCCCGCCTCCAGCGCCAGTCGCAGTTTGCTGTCCTGTTCCGCCAGATCGGCCTCACGCCGCGCAACCTCCGCGGCCAGCGTCTCGCGATCGTGTTCCAGTTGCTGCAACTGGTGCCGCTCGATCGTCACGTCCATCTGCGACGCGACGAAATAGCGCACCGCGCCGTCATCGCCCGGCACGGGGGCGATCGCCAGCCGGTTCCAGAACGGCGTCCCGTCGCGGCGGTGGTTGAGCAGGTCGATCTCGATCCGCTCGCGCCGGACGATCGCGTCGCGCAACGCGCCGACATCCGCCTCCTCGGTCAGCGGCCCCTGCATGAACCGGCAGTTGCGGCCCAGCACCTCCACCGCCGCGAAACCGGTCAGCCGCGCGAACGCCTTGTTGACATAGATGAGCGGGATGTCCGGCAACGACGGGTCCGCCACCACCATCGCCACCGGCGACACCTCCATCGCCACCGCCAGCGGGTCGCGCGCGCTCAACCGCCGACGAAAACCGTCGATCGCCGCCTGCACCTCAGGCGCCGGCACGAACGGCGAAATGGGAAAGGGATCGAGCGGCTTACGGTCCAAAGCGTGCCTCATCTAGGTGACCGATCCGGCTTCGGCAATCTCGATCAGCAACCCAGATGGAGCGATCACGGCTCAGGCCACGCCCGTAGGGCCGTCGATGACCAGCCGCACCTTCGATGCCAGTTCGGCGCGCTTGTACGGTTTCTGGATCAGGTCGAATTCGGCACCGCGCGCATCGACGCGCTCGATCGAGGATTCGGCGTAACCGGTGGTCAGCAGCACCCGCATCCGCGGGCGGCGCCGGCGCACCTCGCGCGCCAGCATGACGCCGTTGATCCCCCCGGGCATGATGAGGTCGCTGAACAGCAGGTCGACATGCGGCTTTCCGTCCAGCAGCGCCAGCGCCTCGTCGGCGTCATTTGCGCGCAGCACGGTATAGCCGAATTCGGTCAGTACCGCTTCGGCGTAATCCCCGACATCGGGCTGATCCTCCACCACCAGGATCGTCTCGTTGCCGCGCTTGTCCGCCAGGCCGCGGGCGGGCTGCGATCCGCGTGGATCGACCTTCGCATCCTCGCACGGGAACAGCATGCGCACGGACGTCCCCTCGCCCTCGATCGATTCGATGCGCAGCGTCCCGCCCGACTGTTTCATGAAACCGTAGACCATCGACAGCCCCAACCCGGTTCCCTTCCCCTGGTCCTTGGTCGTGAAGAACGGCTCGGTTACGCGCTGCAGCACCTCGGGCGACATCCCGCTGCCCCGATCGGTGACGGTGACCATCACATATTCGCCGGGCGACATCTCCCCGAACCCTTCGTCGCCGGCGCACACCGTCACCCCGTCGACGCCGATCGTGACGACGCCGCCGTCGGGCATCGCATCGCGCGCGTTCAGCAGGATGTTCATGATCGCCAATTCGGCCTGTGTCGGGTCGATCCGCGCGTTGCACGTCGCCCCGCGATGCTCGATTTCGACCCGCACGGTGCCGCCGGCGGTCCGCTCGATCAACGGCCGAAGCTCGTCGATCAAGTCCACCAGATTGACGATCCGCCCCTGCAATTTCTGCTTGCGCGAAAACGCCAGCAACTGCTGCGTCAGCGTCGCGCCGCGCTCCGCGGCCTGCAGCACCGCGCGCATCGACCGCGCCGCCTTCTTCCGGTCGAACGCCTCGCCATGCTCCAGATTGTTGAGCACCACGTCGCTGAACCCTTGGATAACGGTCAGCAGGTTGTTGAAATCATGCGCCACGCCGCCGGTCAGCTGGCCCACCGCCTCCATCTTCTGCGCTTGGCGCAGCGCATCCTCGGCGTCGCGGCGGCGCGTGACGTCCAGCTGCGACGCAAAGAAGTAGATCAGATTGTCGTCAGCGTCATAGACCGGCGAGATGAACAGCGCGTTCCAGAACGCGGCGCCGTTCTTCTTGTAGTTCAGTATCTCCACCGACGTCTCGCGCCGGCCGGCCACCGCCTGCCGCACCTCGTCGATCGTTTCCGGGTCGGTGTCCGGCCCCTGCAACAGCCGGCAATTGTGCCCGACCAGCTCATCCCAGGCATAGCCGGTCAACGTCATGAAGGCCGGGTTGGCGAACACGATCGGATTGTCGGGACGGTTCGGGTCGGTGACGATCATCGGCATCCGCGTGGTCTTCACCGCGGCGAAGAAGATCGCATTGCTGTCGTCCGCCATGTCGGGATTGGCGCCGCGCTTCAGATGGGGTGGTGCGCCGCCTTGCGGCGTTTCCGGCGTCTCGCTGCTCATTTCACCCCATGTCGCGGGGGCGCACGGCGCGGGCGCGCCTTTCCCCCGTGCGGGCAAAACGCGAAGCGCTTTCCGTCGGTTCCGTCAGTCGGTGAACACCACCGTCTTGGCGCCGTTCAACAGCACGCGGTCGGCCAGGTGATAGCGGACCGCGCGCGCCAGCACGCGCCGTTCGATGTCACGGCCCTTGCGCACCAGCGTCTCGGGCGAATCCGCATGGGTCACCGGCTCCACGTCCTGTGCGATGATCGGCCCCTCATCCAGATCGGCGGTGACGTAATGGGCGGTCGCGCCGATCATCTTCACGCCGCGCGCATGGGCCTGATGATAGGGCTTGGCCCCCTTGAAGCCGGGCAGGAAGCTGTGGTGGATATTGATGCACCGGCCCGACAGAAACGCCGCCAGATCGTCCGACAGGATTTGCATGTAGCGCGCCAGTACGATCAGTTCGGCACCGCTCTGCGTGACGATCGCCTTGATGCGCGCTTCCTGCGCGGGCTTCGTCTCGGGCGTCACCGGCAGGTGATGGAACGGGATGTGGCCCAGCTCCAGCCCCTCGAGCGCTTCACGCGGATGGTTGGAGATGACGCCCGCCACCTCCATCGCCAGTTCCCCGATCCGGTGGCGGTAGAGAAGGTCGGCCAGGCAATGGTCGAATTTCGACACCAGGATCAGCACCCGGCGCGGTGCGTCGGCGCGCCTGATCGCCCAGGTCATGTCGCCGTGATCCGCCACCGCGCCGAACCGTCCGGTCAACGGCACCAGCGCCTCTTCCGGCAGCGTGAACAACACGCGCATGAAGAAGCGCCCGGTCTCGGCATCCTCGAACTGCGCGGCCTCGCGGATGTTGCCGCCGGCCTCGAACAGCACGCCCGTCACGCGCGAGACGATCCCCGGCTGGTCCGGGCAGGACAGGGTCAGGATGTGGGGGATGCCGCTCACTCGCTCGATCCGGTTGATGACGATGGCGGGCGTGATCGCCCGGCCGCCCGACAAGGGGGCGCGGCGACGCCTATGCGCGAAGACCAGGGGACGCAACCGCCAGTCCGCCAACCTCCCGCTTCGCGAATCAGCAATGGACGTTGCCGATCATGATGAACGCGAGTGGTGAACGCGGGCGTCTCGCAATCGATCGACATCGCCGCCCGGCCGTATGGCCCGGATTCGCCTCAGCGGCTCACGGAACAGCGCCGAAACCGCGGATTTGTCGTTCCGTTCACCACCCTTAGCCTAAAGTCTAATAGATCGATATCAGGCGGTACAGCGGCTGAGCATGGGGTGAACCGCCAACCCCGACACGTATTAATACGTACCCGGCGACAACCGCTCTGTTACCACAATTCCCTATCCCGGATGCACGAGCCGAACGGTGGAGCCAGGGTATCCCGACCCCTGCACCTCTACCGAACATCGAGTGGTCAGGAGGGGGCAGGGCATAGCCGCTTGATCGGCCATCGTCACGGGAAGGCCGGCTGCGCCGGCGCCAACTCGATCGACCGTCGCGCGGGGGGCGCGGCGGATGGAACGGGCTTCGGCTTCGCGGCGATCACCGCGGGGTCAAGTCACATCGAAGGATTGTCGAACATGTCGATCACTACGGTGACCGCGGCGGAGGACCTGTGCCTTCCGACCATCGGTACGCTTGCCGCCGACCTGACGGACGCGCTGAACAGCGGCGCACCGGTCCGGCTGGACCTGTCCGCCGCCGTCGCGCCGGACCTCAGCGTGCTGCAAGTCGTGGAGGCGGCGCGCGCCACCGCCGCCGGCGCGCAGTGCGATTTCGCGCTCACCGCGCCCGCGAACGCGACCGTCGCCGCGCTGCTGGAGCGCGCCGGCTTCCTCACCGCCCTTTCTGACGATGACCGTCACTTCTGGTTCCACGGAGACACTGCGCAATGACCGCTTCCATCCTTACCGTCGATGACAGCGCGAGCCTGCGCATGGCGATCCGGATCGCCCTGTCGGGCGCGGGCTATGCCGTCACCGAGGCGTCCGATGGCGTCGAAGGCCTGGCAAAGGCTACCGCGCAGCGGTTCGACCTGATCGTCACCGATCTGAACATGCCGAACATGGACGGGCTGGAGATGATCCGAGCGCTGCGCCAGCAGCCCGCACAGGCCGGCATCCCGATCATCTTCCTGACCACCGAGTCGGACGATGCCATGAAGGCGCAGGCCAAGGCCGCGGGCGCCACCGGCTGGCTGGTGAAGCCGTTCCAGGCCGAACAGCTGATCCGCGTCGCGCAGAAGGTGCTGGCACGGTGAGCGAGGATCCCACAGCAGCCTTCCGCATCGAGGCGGGCGAGCTTCTCGAACAGGTCGAACAGGGCCTGCTCGACCTGCGCGACAACCTGGGCGACATGGGCCTGGTCAATGCGATGTTCCGCGGGCTCCACACGCTGAAGGGTTCGGGCGCGATGTTCGGGTTCGATGCCCTGGCGGGCTTCACCCACCATTGCGAAACCGCGTTCGACCGCGTCCGCAAGGGCGATGTCCGCGCGACCCCCGATCTGGTCGACGTCATCCTGTCCGCGGGCGACCATATGCGCGCGCTGGTCGAAGGCGACGCGCCGGAGGCCGCGGGCCAGGCGATCCTCGCGCGGCTCGCCGCCGCGGTGGACGCCGCGGCGGGCGGCGGCAGTGCCCCTGCCCCTGCCCCGGCCGCACCGACGAAGAAGGGCTGGAAACTGTCGTTCCGCCTGCCGGTCGATGCGATGGCGAACGGCACCAACCCGCTGGCGCTGCTCGACGAACTGCGCGCGCTGGGCGACGCCACGATCGTCGCGCGCACCGACGCGGTGCCGCCGCTGGCCGATCTGGTTCCCAACCACTGCGTGATCGGCTGGGACTGCACGCTGGTCGGCGATATCTCGCACGACGCGATCGAGGACGTGTTCCTGTTCGTCATGGACGACATGGAGATCACGATCGAGCCGCTGGCGGTCGAGGACGACGCGTCCGGCGCCGGCGCCGATGACGCGGCGGAACCCGCCGCCCCCACCCCGGCCGCCTCGGCCGCCCCGGCCGCCCCGGCCGCGGTCACCGTGAACGATCAGCAGGACCGCCGCGCCGCCACCCGCAGCCAGGGCGAACATGTCCGCGTTCCGGCGGAACGCCTCGATGAGCTGATGGACCGCGTCGGCGAGCTCGTGATCGCGCAGAGCCGGCTGTCGCAGCTCGCGCATCACGGCAACGACCTGTCGCTGCGTTCGGTGTCGGAGGAGATCGAGCGCCTCGCCGGCGAGATGCGCGATACCATGATGGTGCTGCGCATGGTCCCGGTCTCGACGCTGTTCGGCCGCTTCCGCCGCCTGATCCTCGATCTGGCCAACGAAACCGGCAAGGCGATCGAACTGGTGACCGAGGGCGAGACGACCGAGGTCGACAAGACCGTGATCGAGCGGCTGTTCGATCCGCTGGTCCACATCATCCGCAACTCGTGCGACCACGGCCTGGAAAAGGCCGAGGACCGGCTGGCCGCGGGCAAGCCCGCCAGCGGCCTCATCCGCCTCAGCGCGCATCAGGCCGGCGGCGAGGTGCTCATCACGATCACCGACGACGGCCGCGGCATCGACCGCGAGCGCGTGCGCGCCAAGGCGGAGGCCAATGGGTTGATCCAGCCGGGTCAGGTGGTGAGCGAGGACGAACTGCTCGGCCTGATCTTCCACCCCGGCTTCTCGACGGCGGCACAGGTGACCAACCTGTCCGGGCGCGGCGTCGGCATGGACGTGGTGAAGCGCACGATCGAAAGCCTGCGCGGCTCGATCGACGTCAAGAGCGTGGCGGGTCAGGGTTCGACCATCACGCTGCGAATCCCGCTGACGCTGGCGATCATCGAGGGGCTGCTCGTCCGCGTCGGCGAGGGTCGCTACGTCATTCCGCTCGCCGCGGTCGAGGAATGCCTGGAGCTGTCGCTCGAGGAGGATTTGCGCTCGCGCGGGCGCAGCATCATCACCCTTCGTGAGCGCCTGATCCCATTCCTGCGGCTGCGCGACCTGTTCGTCACCGGCACCAAGCCGGACACCTACCAGAAGATCGTCGTCGTCGGCACCGGTTCGGAGCGCGTCGGGCTGGTCGTCGACCAGATCATCGGCAACCACCAGACCGTCATCAAGGCGATGTCGCCGCTGCACCGTAACGTCGCGGCCTTCGCCGGGGCGACCATCCTGGGCGACGGTTCGGTCGCCCTGATCCTCGACATCGCCCAGCTCGTTGCGCTCGGCCAGCCCAGGGAGGAGCGGCGCATCGCCGCTGCGTAAGCTTATGCCGTATCACAAGATTCCCAACTGGACCCCGGAACAGGGACTGGAAGTGCTGACGTTCGGCTTAGGCGGCGAGACCTTCGCCCTCGAGGCGGGCATCGTCCGCG
Source organism: Sphingomonas ginsenosidimutans (assembly GCF_002374835.1). Lineage (GTDB taxonomy): Bacteria > Pseudomonadota > Alphaproteobacteria > Sphingomonadales > Sphingomonadaceae > Sphingomonas > Sphingomonas ginsenosidimutans. Next base: position 32,076 of record NZ_NWVD01000004.1, on the reverse strand, counting down.
AGATCCTCGACGTCATGCCACTGACGCAGGTGCCGGGCGCGGACGAGATGGCGGCGGCGGTCATCAACTTCCGCGGACGTATCGTGCCGCACGCCGACCTGCGCGTGTCGTTCGGCATGGACCGCCACAGCACCACCGCCGACAGCCGCATCATCGTCATCGAACTGGAGCTGGACGGCAATCCGACGCTGATCGGGCTGGCGGCCGACCGGGTCAACGAAGTCACCGTGCTGAACGCCGGCGATGCGGAGGAGCCGCCGGTGATCGGCATCCGCTGGCCGCGCGAGCATATCCGCTGCCTGGTCCGGCGCGAGGGCGACGTCGTCGTCCTGCCGGACCTGCCGCACCTGTTCGCGCGCCTCACCGGCAAGAGCGCCGAACCTGTCACGCTGCATTGAGCCAATAACTCCCGGAGAGGATGTTTCCATGCGCTTCCACGTTTCCCTGAAGGACTCGTCCCACATCGACGTCGCGACCAGCGAGATCCGCCGGCTGCAGCGCGTCTATGCGGGTGGCGATACCAGCCAGCGCGCCGACCTGTCGTTCGCGACCGGGCCGGTGCGGGAATTGCTGATGTCGGTGAACGAGCTGCTGGACGGCGCAGCGGCGCCCGCCGCCGGCTTCGCCCGGGGGCTGGTGCGCATGACCGCCGAGCACGACCGGGGCGACATCGACGCGGTGCTGCCGGTCGAGGATTTCCAGGGCGACCTGGCGGTGGCCGCGCGTGCCGTCAACGATCTGGTCGGCAGCCATATCGCCGTGAAGAAACTGGCGATGGCCTGCATCAAGTCGCTGGGCGAAGGCAATTTCGACGCCCCGCTTCAGCAGCTGCCGGGAAAGAAGGCGTTCATCAACGACACCATCGAACAGCTACGCGCCAACCTGAAGGGGTTGATCGCCGAGATGAACCTCATGTCGGCCGAGCATGACAGGGGCGACATCGACGTGTTCGTCCCGGTTGATCGCTTCCAGGGCGACTTCGCCGTGATGGCGAAGGGGCTGAACCTGATGGTCGCCAACCACATCGCCGCGAAGAAGAAGGCGATGGCCTGCATCAAGCAATTCGCCGAGGGCGACTTCGACGCCCCGATGGAACAGCTGCCCGGCAAAAAGGCGTTCATCAATGACACGATCGAGCTGCTGCGCACGAACTTCAAGGCGATCATCGGCGAGATCCAGCGCCTGATCGACGCCTCCACCGCGGGGCGGTTGAGCGAGCGCGGCGATGCTGCCCGCTTCACGGGCGATTTCGGGCACATGATCGGCGGCATCAACGGGATGCTCGATGCGATCCTGCTGCCGATCGGCGAGGGCAATCGCGTCCTCGACCTCGTCAGCACCGGCTCGCTGCTGGAGCGCGTCGAGATCGACTGCGAAGGCGATCATCGCCGGATGAAGGATGCGATCAACAACCTGGTCGACAATCTGACCGGTTTCGCCGCCAACGTCGCCGCCGCTGCCGAGCAGGTCGCCGACGGCAGCCAGCAGCTGTCGACCGCCTCCGAACAGGTGTCGGGCGGTGCGACCGAACAGGCGGCGGCCGCCGAGGAAGCGTCGGCGTCGATGGAAGAGATGGCCGCCAACATCAAGCAGAACGCCGACAACGCCACCCAGACCGAGAAGATCGCGCGCCAGTCGTCGCAGGACGCCGAACAAAGCGGTCAGGCGGTGCAACGGGCCGTTATCGCGATGCGCACCATCGCCGAGAAGATCGGCATCGTGCAGGAAATCGCGCGTCAGACCGACCTGCTGGCGCTCAACGCCGCGGTCGAGGCGGCGCGTGCGGGAGAACATGGCCGCGGCTTCGCGGTCGTCGCCGCCGAGGTGCGAAAACTCGCCGAGCGCAGCCAGACCGCCGCATCGGAGATTAGCGGCATGTCGTCCGACACCGTCGCCGCCGCGACCGAGGCGGGCGAGATGCTGACGCGGCTGGTGCCCGACATCCGCCGCACCGCCGAGCTGGTCGCCGAGATCAGCGCCGCCTGCCGCGAACAGGATATCGGCGCCAGCCAGATCAACGAGGCGATCCAGCAGCTCGACAAGGTCACGCAACAGAACGCCTCCGCGTCCGAGGAGATTTCTTCCACGTCCAGCGAACTGGCCGGCCGCGCGGAAGAGCTGCAGGAAAGCATCGCCTATTTCCGCGTTGCCCAGGACGCGCGCCCGGCCGCCGCACCGCCGGCGGTGCGCAAGCCGGTCGCCAAGCCGGCGGTCGCGTCGAAGGGCACGGCGAAGAAGCGCGCGACCCGTCCGAACTCGGTGGCCGACCAGCAGAATCGGGTGCGCGGTTTCGCCCTCGATCTCGATAGCGGCGGCCCCGATGGGGAAGACGCCGACTTCGGCAGGGCCGCCTGATCGCGGCAACCCATTCACCAACGTCAACATGCATCCGGTCCCCGGACCGACCAAAGATCCACGAGGAAGCTACAATGCGGGCAACCATCAAAGCGAAACTCGCGGGCACGTTCACCCTGGTGATCGCCCTGCTGTGCCTGGTCGTCGGGGTCGGACTGACGCGCGTCGGCGCGCTCAACGACATGATCCTTGAGATCGTCGACGGCCCCGCGCAACGTATCCAGCTGTCGCTGACCGCCGATGCCGATATCGGCCGTGCGATCCGCGCCGAAAAGAACATGATGCTGACCACCGATGTCCCGGAGATGCGGGACCTGGAGGCCAAGTTCGACGCGCTCGACACCAAGATCCAGGGGACCCTGAACGACGGTCTCAAGATCGCAAGCGAGCAGGGCCGACCGGTGTGGGCGAAGGGCCTTGAGGAATGGCAGGCCTACAAAGCGGTCAGCGACCAGGCGCGCGAACTGGCGATGCAGAACCGCAATGAGGAGGCCGCCCGGCTGTCGATGGGCGAAGGGCGTAAGATCGCCACCCGCCTTGGCGATACGCTCGCCAAGCTGGTCGGCATCACGCAGGGCCAGCTGGTCAAGGCGAAAGCCGATTCCGCGGCGCTGTATGCGTCGGCGCGCACAACGTTGCTGACCACCGCGATCATCGCGCTGCTGATCGCGGTCGCGGGCGCCTTCTGGATCGCGCGACTGGTGTCGAGCGGGCTGTCGAAGATCAGCCAGGCGGTATCGGCCGTGGCCGACGGCGACCTCAGCACCGAAGTGTCGGTCAAGAACGACGACGAGATCAAGGATCTGGTCGATGTCGTCAACCAGATGACCGAACGCCTGCGCGACACGATCGGGCAGACCGCGCTGGCGGCGCAGAATGTCGCGTCGGGCAGCCAGCAGCTCGCCTCCTCGTCGGAGCAGGTCTCGCAGGGCGCGACCGAGCAGGCTGCGGCGGCCGAGGAAGCGTCGGCGTCGATGGAACAGATGGCGGCGAACGTGAAGCAGAACGCCGACAACGCGACGCAGACCGAGAAGATCGCGCGCCAGTCGTCGCAGGACGCCGAACAGAGCGGCGTCGCGGTGCAGAAGGCGGTCGTCGCGATGCGCACCATCGCCGAGAAGATCGGCATCGTGCAGGAAATCGCGCGTCAGACCGATCTGCTGGCGCTCAACGCCGCGGTCGAGGCGGCGCGGGCCGGTGAACATGGCCGCGGCTTCGCGGTCGTCGCCGCCGAAGTCCGCAAGCTCGCCGAGCGCAGCCAGAGCGCCGCGGCGGAGATCAGCGGCATGTCGTCGGACACCGTCGCTGCCGCCACCGAGGCGGGCGAGATGCTGACGAAGCTGGTCCCGGACATCCGTCGTACCGCCGAGCTGGTCGCCGAGATCAGCGCCGCCTGCCGCGAACAGGACATCGGCGCCGTGCAGATCAACGAGGCGATCCAGCAGCTCGACAAGGTCACGCAGCAGAACGCCTCCGCGTCCGAGCAGATCTCGGCCACCTCGGAGGAACTGTCGAGCCAGGCCGAGGAACTGCAGGAGGGCATCGCCTACTTCCGCGTCGATAACGCGGGACACAAGGCACCGGCCCGCTCGGCCGCGCGCAAGCCGGCCGCCCGCACCGCGGCGCCGAAGGCAGCAGGCAAGAAGCCGGCGCCCAAGGCGAACTCGGTCGCCGATCAGCAGGCCCGCGCGCGCGGTTTCGCGCTCGACCTGAACACCGGCGGCCCGGACGGCGAGGACGCCGAATTCGGACGCGCGGCATGACCGCCGGCGGCCAGGACATCCAGGTCGTGGTCTTCGGCCTCGGGGAGGAGGAATTCGGCCTCCCCGTCGCCTCGGTCCGCGAAATCCTGGACCATCGCTCCGCCTATCGGGTGCCCAACGCACCCGCGTGGTTTCTGGGGCTGACCGACGTGCGCGGTCTGTCGGTGCCGATGGTGGACCTTCGCGTCCGCCTCGGCATGGCGCCGGCCGACGCGACGCTGGCGACCCGCGTCCTGGTGGTCGACGTGCCCGTGGGCAGGGACGCCCCGCTGGCGCTCGGCCTGGTGGTCGATCGGGTTATGGACGTCAGCACCTTCGGCCCCGCGTCGGTCGAGGCGTCGCCCGATATCGGCGGGCGCTGGCGGTCCGAACAGATCGAGGCGATCCTGCGTCGCGACGCGGGTTTCGTCGCGCTGCTCGACGCCGCGCGCCTGTTCGGTTCCGATGGCCATGACACGCTCGCCTCGCTGGCGATCGCCGCCTGACGGCCCTGTCTCCGGCCGCCGCACCGTCGCGGCGGCCGGTCCCATTCCTCGGCGCTGACACGCGCAGGAGCCATGCCTTGAGCCACCCCGCCCGCGCGGCCCTTCCCGACGATACGCTGCAGAAGCGCGATTTCGATCGGCTGGCCACCTATATCTACGACAAGGCGGGCATCCGCCTGGTCCCGGCCAAGATCACGATGATCGAGGGCCGCCTGCGCCGCCGGGTCCGCGCCAATGGCCTGGCGAGCCTGCGCGACTATTGCAGCTGGCTGTTCGACGGCGGGCATCTGGAGGCGGAAAGCGAGCATCTGCTCAACGCGGTCACCACCAACAAGACCGACTTCTTCCGCGAGCCGAAGCATTTCGACTATTTGATGGGTCACGCCCTGCCGGCGATGCAGAAGGCCGGCATCCGGCGGCTGCGCGTCTGGAGCGCGGCCTGTTCAACCGGCGCGGAACCGTACACGCTGGCGATGCTGCTCGACAGCTTCGCCACCGATCAGCGCGGGCCGGAATATGGCATCCTGGCGACCGATCTCGACAGCGAGGTGCTGAAGATCGCGCGGCGCGGCGTGTTTCCCGCCGCGATGCTGGATCCCGTGCCGGTCCAGCTGCGCAACCGCTACACGCTCAAGGCCAGCGACCCGAAGCGCAGCGAGATGCGGATCGTCCCCGAACTGCGTTCGGCGGTCGGCTTCGCGCAGATGAACCTGATGGATTCGCGCTACCCGGTGGGCGATCCGATGGACATCATCTTCTGCCGCAACGTCCTGATCTATTTCGACAAGCCGACGCAGGAGAAAGTCGTGCGCCGACTCACCGACTGCCTGCGGCCCGGCGGGCTGCTGTTCCTGGGCCATTCGGAATCGATCGCCGGCTTCGACCTCCCGCTCACCACGGTCGCTAACACCGTCTTCCAAAGGAAATGACCATGCCCAAGCCCATTCGCGTGCTGGTCATCGACGACAGCGCGAGCGTCCGCCAGGCGATGACAGCGATCCTGTCCGCCGATCCCGAGATCGAGGTGATCGCGGCCGCGGCCGATCCGTTCGCCGCCGCGCGCCACATCCAGGAAGAGATCCCCGACGTCATCACGCTGGACGTCGAAATGCCGCGAATGGACGGCATCACCTTCCTGCGCAAGCTGATGACGCAGCGCCCGATCCCGGTCGTCATGTGCTCGTCGCTGGTCGAGGAAGGTTCGGATACCCTGCTCCAGGCGCTCGACGCCGGCGCGGTCGACGTCATCCTGAAGCCGCGCGTCGGCGTCGCCGATCATCTGGCCGAGGCGCATCTGATGATCCGCGAAACGGTGAAGGGTGCGGCGCGGGCGCGGCTCGGCGCGCGCCGTCCGCGCACCACCGCTCCGGCGCAGAAGCTGACCGCCGACGCCGTCCTGCCGCCCCCCACCGGCCGTGCGATGAGCCGCACGACCGAGATGGTGGTGGCGATCGGTGCCTCGACCGGCGGGACCGAGGCACTGCGCGAGGTGCTGGAGGCGTTGCCCGCCAATTCGCCCGGCATCGTCATCGTCCAGCATATGCCCGAAAGCTTTACCCGCGCCTTCGCCCGTCGGCTCGACGGACTGTGTCAGATCGACGTCAAGGAAGCCGAGGACGGCGACACCGTGATGCGCGGTCGCGCGCTGATCGCGCCCGGCGGGCTGCGCCACACGATGCTTGAACGTCAGGGCGCGCGCTATGTCGTGTCGGTGCGCGAAGGGCCGCTGGTGTCGCGCCATCGCCCGTCGGTCGACGTGCTGTTCCGCTCCGCCGCGCGCAATGCCGGGGCCAATGCGGTCGGCATCATCCTGACCGGGATGGGCGACGACGGCGCGCGCGGGCTGCTGGAGATGAAGCAGGCCGGCGCCCGCACCTTCGCCCAGGACGAAGCGTCCTCGATCGTCTTCGGGATGCCGAAGGAAGCCATCGCCCGCGGTGCGGCCGATAAAGTGATTCCGCTGGGAAGCGTCGCGCGCGAGCTTCTTCACGCTACCGCCCGCTGAAGGGGGATCGACGATGGACATGACCAAGCTGGCCGCAATCGCCGAGGCGACCCTGCTGCCGCCCGCGACCGACGGCGCGCACCAGCTCCAGGCGGGGATGACCGGACTGGAAGCCTGTTTCCGCGACGTGGGCGAGGCGCTGGCCGCCGCGATCGGCACGATCGACCGCATGGCCGGCGGGCTGGAGGATATCCGCCACTCGCTGTCGCCTGAAACCGCGGGCGCGGCGGTCGAGCGCCTCCACGGCGTCGCGCACCGGCTCAACACCCTGCCCAGCCAGCAGCGCCGCCGCGCGGTAGAGGTCGAGACGCTGACCGGCCGCACGCGCGAGCTGCGCCGGCTGCTGGAGGAGATCGGCACGATCCTCGACCTGCTCGGCATCTATGGCGTCAACATCAAGATCGCCTCCTCGGGCGAGCAGGCGTTCTTCGATTTCGTGACGGGCATGGACGAAAAGCTCGACACCGGGCGGCGCGAGGTGAAGCACATCACCCGCGAGCTCGATCAGTTCGGCCGCGTCGTCAACGACGTGCGCGCCGCCGACCGCCTGCTGTCGGAAGAAAGCGCGCGCACCGGCACCGGCGTCCCCGCCGAACTGACCGATAACGCCAACGCGCTCCAGAACCACGTCGGCGCCGTGATGCGCACGACCGAACAGGTCGCCGGCATCGTGCGAACGGTACAGGGCGAGGTGGCACGCATCCTGGGCGCGATCCAGATCGGCGACAGCGTGCGCCAGCGTGCCGAACATTGCGTCACCATCCTGCAGCGCGTCCACGACCGCGACCATGCCGTGCCGCCGGGCGCGGTCGCGCATGTCGAGCGGCTGGTCGCGGCCCAGCTGCGCGCGATGAGCGAGGATTTCCGGCGCGAGGTCGACGCCATCGTCGTCTCGCTCGAACGGCTTGTCCCGCTCGCCGACGAACTGCGGATGCTGCTGGCGACGCAGGGCGACGGCGACGACGGCCAGATCCTGATCCGCCTCGAACAGGGCATTGCACAGCTCGATTCGGTCACCCGCCAGCTGTGCAACGCCGACAGCCGCCTTGCCTCGCTCACCGCCTTCGTCAGCCAGACGCTGGGCGAGCTGGCCGAAGGGCTGGTGCGGATCCAGCATATCGCGATCGACGTGCAGCACATCTCCGCCAACACGCGCCTGCTGTCGCGCCGCCACGGCGACAAGGGCCGCGCGGTCGCGGTGATCGCGCGCGAGATCGCGCCGTGCGCCACGCGGCTCGACCAGCTGGGCACGGCGATCAGCACCCTCATCACGGCGCTGACGACCATCGACCTGGTCCAGGAAGGCGGTTCGATGGGCGCGGACGCCTCGCTCGGGGAACCGCTGGCGATCATCCGCGCGGCCTGCGCCAGTTCCAGCACCGCGATGGCGCGCGGCGGCGACGAGGCGGACCGGATCATCGCCTCGCTTCAGTCGAGCGCGGCGGACCTCAGCAACCAGCTGTCGTTCGTGGAAACATCGCTCGCGATCGCCGATGCGCTGTCGCTTCGCGCCGACGGCGTCCCGCCGGTGGACGGGGAGCCGGGCGCCGACACCGATGCGCTGGCGGAGCTGCTGCCGTGGATTTACCGCCTCTACACGATGGCCTGCGAACGCGAGATCCACGCGCCGTTCTTTCTGCCCGGCATGGCACCGGCGACCCCGGCGATCGCGCCGGTGGTGACCTTCGACGACGATGACGACGGGCTGTTCTGACCAGCCGGCCGGCGTCGACGTGGCCGGTCGACCCTAAGCCAGTGGGATCAGCCCGGCCGCATAGGCGAGCCGCATCGCCTCGGGCAGGCTGGCGATCTCCAGCTTCGCCATCATGCTTGCCCGGTGCCCCTCCACCGTGCGCGGGCTGACGCCCAGCTCGCGCGCCACCGCCTTGTTGGGGTGCCCCGCCACCAGCAGCAGCAGCACCTCGCGCTCGCGGTCGGACAGTTTGTCGATCTGCTCGCGGGCAGCGCGTGCGTTGTCCTGCACGTCCCTGTCCCGTTCCAGCTTCGCCATCGCCTGTTCCAGCGTGCGGAGCAGCGCGGCGATCTCGAACGGTTTCTCGATGACGTCGAACGCGCCCAGCCGCATCGCCGAGACCGTCGTCGATACGTCGCCGTAGCCGGTGAGGATCAACGGGATGAAATCGGGGCGACGCGCGCGCAGTATCGCCAGGACCTCGACCCCCGACATCCCCGGCATGTCCAGGTCAAGCAGGACGATGCCCCGCTCCAGATCGGGCAGAGCGCCCAGGAATTCGTCGCCGGAGCGAAAGGTGCGGACCAGCATGTGCGTGCGCGTCGTCACCAACTGGTACAGCGAATTGCGCACCGAAAGGTCGTCATCGACGATATGGACAACGCCTTTCATACCCGGTCCGGTTCCGAATGTGTCACTAGCAAGAGCCGCGGTAGCGGGGAGCCCCCCCGCCCTTACCATCCGCGCCCCGCATAAATCCACCGGTCTCGCAAGCGCCGCGACGGGCGGCTCTACGATGAAGCCGCGCGAGCAGGAGGCAACGTCTTCAGAAACGGGCGGACGGCAGTAATGGCGGTGCTGTCAGTCTAACGCGAACCGCTCTCTACACGATGCAGGTCGGTCTTTGACGGGAACCTTCAGCTGATGAGCGCCTACCACTCCGCCAGCGCGGCGGAGCGTCATTCCCGGTAAGTCTGTCGATCGATGAGGTGGCGTTCCAGGCTGAAGTGGTTGTGAACGTTGGCGTGAACGACCGTCATCTCCTGCCTTCGATCAGTGGGTCTTCACCCTGAAAGCGATGGAATAACACCAGCCGCAGAGCATCCAGACGAGAAGTAGGAGGTAGGGTCGCCAATCCGCCTCTAAGCCGAGGAAGATCAAAATCGCAGCACAGGCCGCACCGGCATAGCCGAGCCGCCGCATCGCACGACGGCCGAACTTGAACGCAGCTGCGTCATATACGTCGGGATGGCGGTCGACGATCCGTGCGGCGACGAGGCAGATGCTGCCGTATTTGATGAGGTTGGGGATGTTCACCGCCAAAAACAGAAAGGTAAGTTCCATCGGCAGGAGCAGGCCGACGCAACCGAGCAGGAAGACCGCGAACAGCGCGACATGCGGCGTCCGCCAACGCGGATGTACCCGGCCCAGCGCGCGCGGCAGCATGCCGGACACGCCCATCGCATAAAGGCTCCGGCTGAACATCGCGAACAGCGCGTTGAGCGACTTGCCGATCGACAAGACCGCCGCCAGGACAATCAGCGGCGTCGCGGTTGGACCCATGAAGCGTTTGGCTGCATCGAGGATGGGCGCGTCGCTGGCGCCCAGCGCGTCGCCGCCGAGTACCCCCAGCGCGACGAAGCCGACGGCAAGGTAGAGGAGCGTCGCCGATCCGATTGACAGCGCGATGCCGAGCGGGATGGTGCGGCGGCCATCGGCGACCTCCGCCCCGGCCTCGGTCGCGGCCTCGATGCCGAAGAACAGCCCCATCAGCAGCGGCGTCGCCGCGATCATGCCGTGCACGCCGTTGGGGAACAGCGGTCGCAGCCGGGCGGGATCTACCGCACTCGTACCGCCCCAGACGACGAAGACCGCGAACAGCGACAGCATGCCGACAAGCAGCACCTTTTGCACCCGCGTGGCGACATGGACGCCGAACAGGTTGGCGACGAGCGCGAGCAGCATGACGGCGAGCATCGTCGGTTTGGTCGGCAGCGGCACCAGCATCGAGGCGTAGCGGACGAGCACCAGCGCCAGCACGACGATCGCACCGAGGTTGGCGACGATGCGCGCCCAGCCGATGTAGAAACCCCAAGCCGGATGAAGGAACCGGGTGGGCCAGACGATCGACGCGCCGGAAACGGGGCATGCCGAACCCAAGAAGGCGTAGCTGATCGCGATCAGGTACATCGGCAGCGCCGCGAGCAGCGCCGACAGCAGCATCGCCGGGCCGGCGATGCGGGCGGCGGGCGCGATCGCCGAGAATATCGACACACCGACCGCGGTGCCGAGCCCCAGCGCGACGACCCCCCACAGGTCGATGCCCTTGGCGAGGCTCGCATCGCTCATCGGGCGGGCCCGTCCGCAAGGAAGGCACGCAGGTCGCGCATCAGCAGGCGCCAGCTGGTATCGTCCGAATAGGCGACATGGCCCGCGGGGTAGCGGCGGTTGCGGAACCGGTCGGGCGCGAGGTTGCTTTGCGCGAGGAGATAGTCCGCCGCGCCGACCGTCGTGGTGAGGTCGTAGAGGCCGGTTCCGACGAACAGGCGCATTGCGGGCACCGCCGCCATCGCCCGTTCGAGCCGGGCCATGAACGGCCAGTCGTTGAACGGTGAGTCGCCAGAACCGTAGCGCCAGTCGTCCTCACCGCGCACGATCAAGCGATAGGCGGTCGCATCGGTGACGCCGATCCGGGAAAGCTGCTCCACTACCGCCTTGCCGTAGAGGTCTGACACGGGCGAAAAGGCGTCAGGGCCGACGGTGTCGCCGGCATCCGCCGCTCGCTGCGCCGTGTAGCGCGCATCGTAGCGACCGAGCACCCGCCCTTGCGCGCGCAACAGCTCGACGCGGAAGCGCTCCTTGGAAATGCGCAGGCCGTGGGCGAGATAATAATCGCGCGATATGCCGGTCAGCCCCTCTAGCCGCGCCGCGATGGCGGCGCGATCGGCGGACTCCAATGCGCGGCCTCGGAACAGCGCGGCGAGATAGGTTTCGGCATAAGCGGCGGCCTCACGCGCACTGCCCTCGGGCGTGCATGGGGCGGCACGGACATGATGATAGCAGGCGATCGCGGCGAGCGTCGGCAGCGCCACCGGATAGGTAACGACATTGCCCGGTCGCTGCGAGGTCTCGATCATGTTGAGCGCCTGGCCGAGCAGCAGCACGCCGGCGAGCTTCAGTGTGGCATCCTGCCGACGCAGCGCATCGACCATCGCTGCGGCGCGGATCGTGCCGTAGCTCTCGCCGAGAATATAGATCGGCGCCCCTGTGCGGCCGTGCGCGGACAGCCAGGCGCGGGCGAGCTGCGCGACCGCGTCGGCATCGCCATCGACCGACCGGTAGACGGCGAGGTCGGCGTCCGCCGGCAGCAACGAAAAGCCTGTACCGGGTGGATCGAGGAAGACGAGATCGGCGACGTCGAGAAGCGTGTCCGGGTTGGGCGCGACGGTGGCGGCAGTGGGCAGCGGCGCACCTGGGTCCTGAGGCACCTGCGCACGCAATGGCCCCAGCGCCCCCATGTGGAGGTAGGCGGAGGCGGCACCGGGGCCGCCATTGAAGACGAACAGCACCGGCCGCTCGCGCCGCGCGGGCACGCTGTAGGAGATATAGCCCGCGGTCGCATCCTCTCGGCCGGGCCGGCTGGCGACCGGCACCACGCCGACCTCGGCGGTATAGGCGAGGCGCCGGCCGGCGATCACCGCGCTCTGGTCGCTACGCGCCCTGATCGTCGGCGTGGGCAGCGGCTGCGCCGAGGCGGCGGCTCCGGCGATCAGCATGGCCCATCCCCATAGCGCGCGCCGTATCATCTTATGCGATCCCCCTGTCATGCCGGTCGCGATAGCGGATCAGCCCGTCGGTCAGCGCCTGCAAGCCGTAATCGACATCCGCTGGTGCCCGCGCGAAACCGATGCGGATATGCCCCGCCGCGCCAAAATACTCGCCCGGCGCGACGACGACGCCGCAGCGGTCCGCCAGCCATTCGGAGAAACGCACGGTGTCGTCGATCCCGACCAGCCGCGGAAAGGCGATGCAGCCGAACGGCGGCAGCGCGCCGGTGACCAAGCCGTGTTCGCGCCAATGCGCGTGGTAGGATTCCATGATCGGCCGCGCCCGGCGCATGACGCCGGCGCGATAATCCTCGAAGATGTCGGGGTGCTCGAGCACCAGCGCGGCGACGGCGTGCGAGAGGTTGGACACGCCGAAGTCGATTTCTTCGGCAAGGCCGCGGATGCGGGCGATCGGCTCCTGCGCACCGACGATCCATCCGCAGCGCAGCGTGCTGAGACCGTGCGACTTGGTGAGGCTGCTGATGCTGATCAGCGCGGGTCCCATCCGCGAGGCGGGCGGCGGGCGCGAGGCGGGATCGACATAGTCGCCATAGACCTCGTCGACGATCACGTGGATGCCGCGCGCCTTCGCCAGCGCCCCGATCGCCGAGAGCGTGCCGGGGGGCAAGGCCATGCCCGACGGATTGTGGAGGTTGGATAGCACGATCAGCCGCGTCGCCGGTGTGATTGCCGCCTCCAGCCCCGCGACGTCGATCGCGAAATCGTCGCCATGCCGCGCGAAGCGGTCGACGCCGTAACCATAGGTCTCGGCAATTGTGTGGAACAGGTCGAAGCCCGGGGATTCCACCAGCACCCGCTCGCCCGGCGCCAGCATGGCGCGATAGATTAGCGACAGCGCACCCGTCGCGCCCGTGGTGCAGACAATCCGTTGCGCCGGAACCCCATAGGCTCGCGCGAGCTCGGCAACGACATAGGGGTTTCCGTTGGTGAAGGCGCTGGTGTAGCGCGAGGTAATCGTGTCGCCGAAGCCGTCCGCAATGATCCGGCGCAGCTGGTCCACGGGTTCGGGCACCGAACTGTCGAACAGGCCGACGAGCAGATTGCGCTCCGACCGGACGGCGCGGATCACCCGGCGCACCCAATGTGAATAGGATTCGCGTGCCCATGGCGCGCTGGTCGCGAAGGCGTGGTCGGGTTCGTCCGGCCGGATCATCTCGAGGGTCCGCGCGTCAGGAGGCATGGTGGGCGGGCCGCCCGGCCGCGAACGACCGGGCGGTGCCATCAATTGAGCTTGATCCGCGCGCCGGCGTAGAAGCGCCGGCCGAGGATGTCGCCATAGGCGATCTGCGGATAAGACGGGTCCTTGTCGGTCAGATTGTCGACGCCGAGGCGCAACGCCACCGTGCCGATATCGACCTGCGCCGACACGTCGTGGACGATGTTGCGGGCGAGGACGGGATTGGGTGTCGTCTCGATCGACACGTTGGCGCCCGCCGCGGTCCGGTCGCGATATTGCAGCTGGTAGGTGAGCCGGAGCGGCCCCTTGCTCCAGGCGGCGTTGAACCGCCCGACCCAGGTCGGCGACAGATAGGTGCCGTCGGTACGCGCAAAGGTGGTGCCGGTCACCGAGGTGGTAAGCAGGGTGGTGTGCGTCGCCGCCGCCGTCAGCTGCAGCCTGCCGAGGTCGCCGCCGCCGAGTAGGTCGCCGGGGGCGAACTGATAGTCGATCACGTAATTCTCGCCGCGGTAGCGGATCACGCCGGCGTTGAACGTGGTGGTGGTGCCGGTGACGATCGTTCCGCCGGGGCTTAGCCCATCGCTGGTCGCGAGACGGGTGAAGGCGCTGCACACGCCGGCGGCGGGATCGGGATCGTCGTAGCAGGCGGCGGCGAAATCGGCGGTGGTGAAGGCGGACAGGCCGTCCCTCAGGTCGATCTCGATCCGATCGGCGCTGATCGTGAGGCCCGGGACGAAACGCGGCTGGAGCAGGATGCCATAGGTCCAGGTGTTCGAAATCTCGTTGCGCAAGGCGGTGTTGCCGCCGGTGGTCACCGTCGCCCGCTGAAAATTCTCGGACGGGTCCTGGAAGCGGGCGAGGCGCGCGTCGGCGCTTAGCCCTACGCCGGTGCCATCGGCGTCAACGCCATAACCCGGATTGGCGGTAAAGAGGGCGAGGCAGCTCGCACGCCGCTGGGCAGGATTGGGGCCGCTGGCGATCCGGTCGGCGTCGCACGGGTCGAAGCCGGTCGAATTGAGCCCGCTCGACGAGGGCGCAAGCAGTTGCGTGAGCGTCGGCGCGCGGAAATTGCGGCTGCGCGAGCCGCGGAGCGTGACGCCGCGCACCACCTCCCAGCGCAGGCCGAGATCCCAGACGTTCTGGTGCCCGGCATAGCTGTTATCAACGTAGCGGAACGCGCCCGTCGCCTCGAGCAGGCGGACGAGCGGCAGCGTGAAGTCCTTGCCGACGAGCGGTACAATCAGCTCGGCGGAGGCCTCGTCGGTATTGTAGGCGCCCGATTGCGCGATCTGGCGCACCCCGGTGCCGAAGCTGCCGGCGCGGTTGGCGGCGAGCGGATCGAAGCGCGCGCGTTCGTCGCGGTGCTCGTAAGCGATGCTGAAGTCGGCATTGCCCATCGGCAGCCTGGCGACCGTGCCACCCAGCGTCGCGAGCAGGTCCACCTGTTCGTTCTTCCAGTCGATGCCGGCGCGGGTGCTGACGTAGTTGCGCGCGGCGGCGCTGACATTGCCGTCGCCGAACGGATTGATCGGCGCACAGGCGGCATCGTCGTTCGCGACGGTCGCGTCGGCGTTGATCGCGCAGACGATCTGGCCGCCGCTCGCGACCGCGCTGATCGCGTTCTGGAAGCGGTTGTTGACGACCTGCCAGCTCCGTTGCGCACCGTCGACGCGGGCGTAGCTGCCGGCGAGCGACCAGTAGAAGTTGCGGCTGCCGACGTCGAAGTCGCCGTTGAGCGCCAGCGCGGCGCGATAGGTGTCGGTGCGGGTGGTCTGGTCGTTCGAGGGGGTCAGATCGTAGAAATACTTGGAGAGGTAGAGCGGCGCACCGCTGGCGAAGGCGGCGCTGGCGCCACTCAGCAGAGTACGCGCCTGCGCCGTCAGGAAGGGATTGGCGATCGTGAACGCAATCGGCCCGCTGTACGAGCCGGCATTGAGGGTCGTGTAGCTGTTGCCCTGCGGAATCTCGGTGCCGGTGGTGCGCGCATAGAGCAGCTCGGTCGAGAGGGTGAGGTGATCGGTCAGGTCGTAATGGCCGACGAGGTTCGCCGTGTAGCGCTCCACCCCGGTGCGCAGGCCGGCGAGCGCCTGATATTTGAAGCCGTCGCCGCCCGAGGCGAAGGGAATGCCCTGGATCGCGCCGGTATTGTAGGGAACGACGCTGCCATCAGGAGCGAATTGCAGGGCGTTGCCGCCGCTGCGCGCAAGGAACGGCTGCACCGGTGCAGGGCGGGTGAAGATCACGCCATTGGCGTTGAACGGCCAGAAGGCGGCGTTGAAGATTTCCTTGACCGCGGGGATGCCGTCGGCGGGGCCGGTGTCGGCGGAATTGCTGACGGTGAGGCGGCCGAGATTGGAGAGCGGGCGTGCCGAGAACATCAGCGTCGGCGACTTCGAATAGCCAAGGTCGATGGCGACGTTGCCGCGGCCGTCGCCGAAGTTGCGGCCGGCGGTCGCGCGCAGACTGTGCGTTGCATAGTCGCCGCGGCTGGAGATGCCGTTCTGCGCGTCGAGTTCGAGCCCCGCAAAGTCCTTCTTGACGATGTAGTTGACGACGCCGGCGATCGCATCGGAGCCGTAGACCGCGGCGCCGCCGCCCTGATAGACTTCGACCCTATCGAGCAGACCCAGAGGGATGATGTTGGCGTCGACGAAAGCGTTGCCGACGCCGTCGCCGGCACCGATGCCAGACCCGCTCGTCACCATGCGCCGGCCGTTGAACAGGGTCAGCGTGCGCCCCGGTCCGAGATTGAAGAGGTTCGGTGCCTGATAGCCGGGGCCGCTCGAATTGCCGCTGCCATCGGCCTGGTTCAGTACAGGCGCGTTGGAAGGAAGGTTGTTGAGGGCATCGGCGGCCGTGATGAAGCCGCGATCGGTGATCGCCTGCGACGTGATCTCTGCGACGGGTGCGGCATTGTCGAGACCGGCGCGGCGGATGCGCGACCCGGTAACGACGATCGTATCCGAGCTGTCGGCTTGCGGCCCGTCTTGCAGGGCCGCCGCGCTATTCGCGATGGAGCCGTCGGTGGATGATGGCATCGGCGCCTGCTGGGCGGCGGCCGGCACCGCGATTAGCGCGGCGAGCACCGCGGTCGAAGCCATCCACCCACGGATCATCCCGTTATGCGTCGTTTGCATGAAGCCCCCTTCGTATCGCCCCGCGCGGGTCCGCGGCGCCTGCCGTCGGCCTTGCGCCCTGCCGACAAGGATAGCGGGCGTGGTCGGGCACTTTTTTGCGTTGATGCTGCCGCAACGCGCGGTTCAGGCCGGCATCGATCGCACCGATCGGGGTTCCTGCAAAAATTATGCGCCTGCGCCTAGAAAGGCGGCGAGTTCGTCGCCGAAGCGCCGAGTTTCGTGAGGATCTTCATACATCATGTGACCGCCGGCAAAGCAGCGCAGGATAAAGCGAACGCGAATGGCTGCGGGCAGCGCGGCGACGGTGGCGGTGTTGCCGGCACAACTGTTCAGCGAATCGTAGAGACCGGTCGCAACCCATACGCGCAGCGCGCGGTCCTTGGCCATGCCACGCTGAATCCAGGGCTGCGATGCGCTCGGCGGTCCTTCGCCGGCCGTGGCGCGGGCGAGCGACTCCTTGGTGATCGGCGACTGGTCGTAGCGCCATTGGCCGCCGACGTCCTCAGCGGGCGCGTCGATACCGGCGTAGCGGCCGGCGCCGTAACGCAGGTCGGTCCGGTAATAGGCGAGGACAAGCGCGTCTTCCTCGCCGCGCGCCGCCCTGGCGGTCTGGCGCATGTCGAAGATGCCGAGCGTCTTGCCTTCCGTTCCCAGCAGACGAGTGCGAAAGTCGCGGGGGGAAACCCAGAGTGTCTTCGTGTCGATCGCCGCAGGATCGAGCCCCTGATAGCGGGCAAGCCGGTTGACGAGAGCGGCGCGCGCGGAGGCGTTCAGCCCGGCGGGATCGGCAAGGGCCGGGGCGTAGATCGTATCGGCCCAGCGCTGGACTTCGGCGAGGGTGGCGCCCTGGTCGCGCTGCAGGTCGGGTGTCAGCTTGCCGAGCGCGAAGGCGGTGGCCGCGCGATTGACGAGCGACAGTGCACGGCGTCGTTCACCGCCCCGTTCTTCGCCAAGCGGGATACCGCCCGAGATCAGCGCGAGGCCGACGACCGGAATGTGCGCGTCGATCAGAGCCTCTGCCACGCCTGCGGCGCGCCACGTGCCGAAGCTCTCGCCGACGAGGGTTAGTGGGTTGCGGGTGCGGCGATAGCGCTGGCGGAAGTCGCGGATGAAGGATGCCGTCGAGGCGATGTCGGCGAGCGTGCCGTAGAATGCGCTCGCCTTGGCCGGCGTGTCGGCGCGACTGAACCCGGTGCCGACCGGATCGACGAAGACGAGGTCGGTGCGGGCGAGTGGGCTCGCCGGGTTGTCGGCGAGCGCGCCGCCTCGGATGATGCGCGGGCCGATCGCGTGGAATTGCAGCGTGCGGGAATCCGCGCCGGGGCCGCCGTTCCAGACGAAGCTGAGCGGGCGTCGGGCGCCGGGGACCAGGTACGCGGTGTAGACGATCCGCGCGGTCGCCGCCCCGACACGGACCGGAAGTGCGCCGACGCAGGCGACATAGTCGAGCCGCCGACCGCCGATCATGGCGCTATGGCGCGTCTCCGTCGCGTCGGGCGCACAGACCGCCGCCGCGGCTGGCGCGCCGATCGCCGCCAACATCAGCGCAATTACCACCGAGCGGATCATCGTGATATCTCCCTGCATCCGTCGAGAGTTAGCGGATACGGCACGGCAGAATTATGCGCACATGGCCCGTCGTGCCGGATCTCGGTGAAGTCGTGCCGATGCCGGCGCCTGCAACACGCAACTTCTATGCGACGGTGATCGGCTAGGTTGCACCCATGGGGGTCTCGATGATCAGTGCAGGCGTGACGCGGCGGCGCGTTTTGGCGGGAACCGCTACCCTGCCCTTGGCAATGCAAGCCGATGCGGCGCCCGCCACTCTGCCGGATCGCACGAACTTCGCCGCCATGCCGGGGACGTATCTGGATTCCGGGACGATGCATCCGGTGCCGATCGGCGCACGCGAGGCAGCGCGTGCGTACCTCGCGCAGCGCGCGACGATGGACGGCTATTTCCCTACCGATACGGTCGAGGGGCGGGTGAAGGCGAACTTCGCGCGGCTCATCAACGCGACGCCGGCGGAAATCGCCTTCGTCCAGAGCACCACGGCGGGCGAGCAGGCGATCATCGACGCGCTCGGCTTCCCGCACGAGAAGGGCCGTATCGTCACCGACACGCTGCACTTTTTCGGCTCCTTCTATCTCTACGAGGAGCTGGCGAAGCAGGGCGTCGACGTCGTCTGGCTGCGACCACGCGAGAACCGGATCGCGATCGACGATATCGAACGTGCGGTGGTGCCGGGGACGCGGCTCGTCGCGCTGTCGCTGGTGTCGACCTACAACGGTTTCGAGCACGACCTCAAACGCGTGTGCGACATCGCGCATGCGAGGGGCGCGCTGGTCTATGCCGACATCATCCATGCCGCCGGCGCGGTGCCGGTCGACGTGCGGGCGAGCAACGTCGATTTTGCCGCCTGCGCCAGCTATAAATGGCTGATGGGGGATTTCGGCCTGGGCTTCCTCTACGTCCGCGCCGACCTGCACGATCGGTTGCGGCGGACGCGATACGGTTATTACCAGCTCGATCGGTTCGACCCGCACGTCTATCCGTTCGATCCTCCGCCGACGAGCGCGGACTATCCCGTCGCCGACGTGACGCCGCGTGCCGACATGGAGGGTCTGTTCGCAGGCGGCACGCATGCCCACACCGTCTCGGCGATGCTCGACTGGTCGCTCGCGCATATCCTCGATCTCGGCGTCGATCGCATCACCGCCTATCGCCTGCCGCTCTTGCGCCGGCTGCACGAGGGACTGGCGAGCCGCGGCTATCGGGTGGTGACGCCGCCCGACAGCCGCACCCCACTCGTCACCTGCATTGTCGAGGGTGCGCGCGAGCGGCTCGCCGCGCCGCTCAAGGCCGCGAAGGTGCAGATCACCCTGTCGCGCAACCGCTTCCGCGTCAGCCCGTCGGTGTTCAACACGCTGGACGATATCGAACGCCTGCTCGCCGCGCTGCCGCGCGCCTGATCTTCGAAGGAAAGCCCGATGCGCCGCCTCCCCTACCATGCCGTCGCTCTGGTCCTTGCCGCCACGCCCGCCGCGCTTCTGGCGCAAGACGGCGGCGATGCGCCGATGTCGCCGGCCTTCCTGCGCGCGATGGAGCCGATGGTGCCGCGCGATGGTCCGAGCACGCGGGTGGTGACGACGCGGCATCGCATCACGCTCGGCGGAAAGCCCATCGCCTATCACGCGATCGTCAGCGAACAGGCGATGCCGGGCCCTGACGGTGCGCCGGTCGCGATTGGCGTCAGCTATGCCTATGTCTCCGACATACCGCGCGCGTCCGGGCAACGGCCGGTGCTGTTCGTGTTCAACGGCGGGCCGGGCGCGTCGTCGTCGCCGCTGCACATGCAGGCGTTCGGGCCCCGGCGGATGGTCGGCAGCGGCGCGGCGGCGCATCTTGAAGACAATCGCTTCACCTTGCTCGACGTCGCCGATCTCGTCTTCATCGACCCGGTCGGCACCGGCGCATCGATGCCGATCAAGGGCGCGGATGCGTCCGCCTATTTCGGCGTTGGCGGCGATGCGCGCGGTGTCGCGGCGATGATCTCGGGCTGGCTGGCGGCGAACGGGCGGACGGGGTCGCCCGTGCTGCTGGTGGGCGAGAGCTATGGCACGTCGCGGGCGCTAGCGATCCTCAACGAAAGCATGAAGGCGAAGGCGCCGCTGCCCGATGGCGTCGTGCTGCTGTCGCTGTCGATCGGCGACAGCGACGGGCCGGTGGTGTCAGATGCAGTGCTGCTGCCGACGCTGGCGGCGGTCGCCTGGTATCACGGCGCGGTCGATCGTGCCGGCCAGAGCGTCGCGCAATGGTATGACGCGGCGCTGCACTTCGCGCAGACCGATTATGCCGCGGCGCTGATGCAGGGGCCGGCGCTGCCCATGGCGGAGAAGCAGCGGGTCGCGGCGCGCATGGCGGCGCTGATCGGCATTCCTGCGGCGACCCTGGCAGCGCTCGACCTCCGGCTGGAGCGGCGCGACTTCATGCTTGGGCTGCTGGCGGCGAAAGGCCTCAGGACCGGACAGCTCGACGGGCGCGCGACGCGGGCGATCGCTGCGAGCAACATGCGGCCGCCGTTCGACGATCCGTCGATGTCGCTGGGATCGGGGACGGCGACGACGATCGAGACGTATCTGCGCGACGAGCTCGGCTATGCGCTGCCGAGTGGCTATCGCAGCCTCAACCTCGGCATCAACTTCACATGGAACTGGGACAAGGAATATGGCGGCAGTTACCGCGCCACATCGTTCGCACCCTATCTGAGAGCGGCGATGGCGGCGAAGCCGACACTGCGCGCGTTCGCGGCGGGCGGCTATTACGACATCACGACGCCCGTCTACGCCGGCCAGTTCGCGATCGAGCAGAACGGCGTACCGGCAGACCGCATTGTCTTCCACCGCTACCCTTCGGGCCATTCCGCCTTCGAAGACCCAGACGCGCTGGCAGCGCTCAGCGCCGACCTTCACCGCTTTGTCGCGGCGCTGGCGGCGGGGCGGTGATCCAGCTCTGGTGATCGTTTGGTCGCACCGCTCCCTGTTCACGCGAGGCGGCGAAGGAAGGGATTGGGGCGGAGGACACGGAAAGCTCGGGTGTGGCTCCGCCCGCACAAAACAGCGGCGACCGTTTTAGAATTCATCCATCGCGTCATGCGCCGGGCCGGAGCCGGTTGCCATCGACGCGGGCGGCGGCGGGATCAGTCTGGGAGCGGGCGCAAAGGGTTTGACGCCGAACGCCGGGTAGATCTCCGACGGGAAGTAGAGAGTGCCGTCCTTCACCACCAGGGCGATGCGGTGGAGCTCGCGCAGGTCGCGCGTCGGGTCGCCCGGCAGAAGGACGAAATCGGCGAGCTTGCCGCGCGCGATCGTCCCGAGCTGCTGATCGCGCCCCAGATAGCGCTCAGGCTCCAGCGTCGCGAGGCGCAGCACGTCGGGCGTCGGAATCCCCGCCTCGGCATAGATCTGCAACTCGCGATGCACCGACAGGCCGGTCTGATCGTCGGTGCCGGGGAGCAGCCGGATGCCGCGGTCGTGGAGCAGCTTGAGCACCTGCCTCACCTTGACCATCGCGCCGTCGTAGGCGGTGGCGTCTGCCGGCCCCGCGATCGGCGCGATCGCCTGGCGGCGGCGGCGTTGCAGGCCGATCGGCAGGTGGTCGATATAATCGGCGACGGCCGGATTGGGCTTGCCGTCGCGGCCGCCCATCAGCAGTTCCAGCGTCACCGCGGTCGGATCGTGCGCGATCTGACGCGCCGCCATCAGCTCGATCGTGTGCTGCACGCGTGGAGAGGCGAGGTCGAGCGTCGCGGTGCGCTTCATCGCGGTGAGCCGCAAGGGCGTGCGCGTGTCCTCCCTGGGACCGAGCACCCAGCCGAGCATCAGCTGGTTGACGTGCGTCACCTCGTCATAGCCCGCGCCGATCATCGCATCGGCATTGGTGAAAGCGGGAATGTGGCCGGTCACGGTCATGTCGAGGCGGTGCGCCTCACGCGTGATCGCCGGCACCCAGCCGGGGTTCATGCTGTTGTAAATCTTGATCTGCCAATAGCCGCGCGCGGCATACCAGCGCACCGCATCGAGCGCCGCCGCTTCGCTGTCCGCGACGATGCCAAGCCGGGCGGAATAGGGGCTGCGCCCTTCGAGGAAGCCGTTGGGCGTGATACGTGGGCCGGCGACCTCGCCTGCGTCGATGCGATGGATGAGGTCGGGCAGGAACGCGTTGTCGTTGCCCATGTCGCGCACCGCGGTGACGCCGGCCGCGAGGTAGAGCAGCGCGGATTCGAGGCTGACATGCGCGTGCATGTCGTGCAGCCCCGGCATGAGCGTGCCGCCGGCACCGTCGATCGTCGCCTCCCCGGGAGGAGCCGGAGCCTCGAGCGGCTGGATGCCGGTGATGCGCCCGTCGGCGAAGACGACCGAGACAGGCCCACCGCGCGTGCCGCTGACCGGATCGAAGACGCGGACGTTGCGGATGCGCACCGGCGCGTCGAAGCGGTGGGCGAAGCGCTGTTGCAGGACGGCGTAGCGCTCCGCCGTCAGTCGCGTCGCGAGCGCGGCGAGCGCAGGAACGTCGCCTTCGTGACCTTCGCGCACCGTCGCGCCGCCGGTGTCGAGCACCGCGAACAGCGCGCCCGCGGCATCGAGCAGGATCATCTCGGGCGACAGATCGATGCCGCTGATCGCATAGGCCTGGTAGCGCGCGCCGCCGATGGTCGAGGGTCCAAGCGGATCGATGTGCAGCTGGCCGCCGGGCAGTGCCCGCAGGGTGCCGCCCGGAGCCTTGAGCAGCGCGCGTGCGTAGAGGCCGAGCGCCCAGGGGCTGGCGGACTGACCGATGTAGAGCGCGGTGCCGCTGACCGACGCCTCTCGCGCGCCCATCGCGTCGCTCCAGCGCGCGGTGGCGCCGTCGCGCGCGAAGCGTTCGTGGACATCCCCGCCGAAGGTCGCCTTGCCGTCGAGCGTCCAGCGCCGTGGCAGGCCGTCCGGCCCCAGGTCGATCGCCTCGTCCATCGTCGGGCCGCGGCCGTTGTTCTTCACGTCATAGTGGATCGCAACATGGTCGCCGGTCTGCGTCGCCGCGACGCTGCCGACCTTCTCGCCGTTGGCGATCACCGACAGGCGTTCCACGGTCTGCGCCGCGACCGGGGCGGCGCCGGCGAGGAGCGTGGCGAGAAAGGTGTGGAGGGTCAGAGAGATCATGCGCGCAGCGAACTCCGATAGAGGTGGGCGGCGGCGGCGATATCCTGCACGGCATGGCCCAGCGACTTATAGACGGTGATGTCGGTCTCGCGCGTGCGGCCGGGCACGTGGCCGAGCAGCACCTCGCCGATCTCCGCGACGATGTGATCGTCGGTAACGAGACCGGCATCGCGCGCGATGAGGAATTCGGCGGCGGCATCCCGCGCGGAAGCGGTGCTGTCAGGGATGTAGCGGCTTTTGGCGACGAGGGCGCTGTCTACCTCCACCGGCCCTGGGCCGCTCGATCCGACGAGGTTGACGTGCGTACCGGGCTGGACCCAGTCGCCGTGGATCAGCGGCTCTGCGGCGGCAGTCAGCGTGCAGACGACATCAGCGGCGCGGGTGGCGGCCGCAAGGTCGCTCGCGCGTTCGCAGGGCAGGTGCGGAAAGGCGGCGACAAGTGCATCCGCCTTGGCGGGCGAGCGGCCCCAGATCAGCACCCGATCGAAACGACGGACCAGCGGGAGCGCGTGGAGATGGGTATGCGCCTGCCCGCCGGTGCCGACGATCAGCAGCGTCGTCGCATCCGTGCGGGCGAGCGCGTCGGTCGCGACCGCGGTGGCGGCGGCGGTACGGATATGGGTGATCTCCTCTGCATCCGCGATCGCGACCAGGCGACCTTCGCTCGGTTCGAACAGCACCACGACGCCTCGGTGACGGCGCTGTCCGGACTGCGGGTCGGCGAAGACGCTGATCGTCTTGGTGCCGAACATGTCCTGTTCGCCCAGTGCGCCCGGCATCTGCGCGAAGGTGCGGCCCGGTCCCAGCGAAAGCATCGTGCGGAGCAACTGGCGGGTCGTCCCGGCGGACAGGGCCTGCATCGCATCGCGCACCACACGAATGCAATCAGGATAGGAAAGCCCGGCACGCACGCCCGCGCTGTCGAAGATCGTCAGGTCGTCGCGCGTCATGTTCGATCCTCATCTGCCCCACCGGCAGGCTATCTTCCTTCCCGCGCAAAAGCTTGTCGATCGGACGGACTCGTGGTGGAGTGGCGGCAGCTTCAATCCCCAATTTGCCGGAACCGCGCATAATCATGGCCGATGCCCTCGACCGCCTGGACCTCAAGATCCTTGACCGCCTGCAAATCGACGCCTCCGAATCGTCGAGCGAGATCGCCGATCGCGTCGGCCTGTCGCAATCGCCATGCTGGCGGCGCATCCAGCGGCTGAAGGAAGAGGGCTATATCAAGGCGCAGGTCGCAGTGCTCGACCGCGAGAAGTTCGGCGAAAGCATGTACATCTTCGCCCAGCTCAAGATGGGTCGGCTGAGCGACGAGGCGCGCGACCGGTTCATGCGCGCCGTGGAGGACATTCCGGAGATCACCGAGGCCTATACGCTGTTCGGCGAGATGGACTTGATGCTCAAGGTGCTCGCGCCCAGCATGGCCTGGTATCAGAACTTTACCTTCCGCACGCTGCTGCGCCTGCCCGGCGTCGAGGATATCCGTTCCATCGCCACCTTGTCGGAGGTCAAATGCACGCATCGCCTGCCGTTGCCGTCGGCATGAGGCTGCGGCAATCGGCGCGGTTCGCGAATAGGCTATGCAGCGCTTCGGCCGGGCGGAGACGCTTGCGGCAGGATTTCGCCTGTGCCCGAGGTTAGATTGACCCCACCAATTGGGGAAAACGCCATGACCGGTCGAATGCTGCGCTTCTGTTCGGCGCTTGCAACGCTGCTCCTCGCCGGTGCCGCGCCGGCGGACGACGCGCCGCATCTGGTCGTCCGGATCGCACCGGCCGCACCGGACGCGCAGCAGAACATCCCTTTCGTTGACGTGACATTGGTCGTGGACGCACTCCATGCCGCAGCGGGCGAGCCGCTGTTCGAACTGCCGCTGGTTGCCAACACGGTCGTCACAAGCGGCAAGGATCTGCAGTCGCTCGCTTTCGCGGATGCCGCCGGCCCGATCGTGGTGACTGAGCTGGACGTCGCTGAGGACGCTTCGAACACCACCAGGCGCTGGCGTGCCTCAAGAGCCGTCGTGGGCGCGATGACCGTGCGCTACCGCGTCCCGATCGATGCCGCCGCGCCGGCGCTGGCGCTGCCGCAATATGAGATGCGGACGGAGCGGGACACCTTTTCCGCGGCGGGCAACGCCTTCCTTCTGCTGCCGACGGATCGTACGCCGCGTCGGGTCGAGGTGCAGTGGGATTTCTCGCGCTTCGGCGCGGGCGGCACTGGCGCGTCGAGCTTCGGCCTTGGCGACGTCACGACGCCGGCGGCGCTGCCCGCGCCGTCACTCGCGTCTGCCTATTACATGGGCGGGCGTCCCGGCACTGCGGGACCGGAGCGGGATGGCTTCTTCGCCGCCTGGCAGGGTGCCCCCCCGTTCGCGATGGCGCCGCTGATGACCTGGGCAGGGAAGCTGCATCGCTTCTACGGTAGCTTCTTCGGCTACACGCCGATGAGCTTCGGCGTGTTCGGGCGCACCAACATCCGCAATCCGGGCAGTGGCATCGGCCTGACCGACAGTTTCGCCTATACGTTCAACCAAACGTCCAGGCCCGACGACCTTCGTTCGCTACTCGCGCACGAGATGCTGCACAGCTGGGTCAATTCGCTCGACGGATCGATGGACGGTGCCGGCGGGCTCGACCGGTCATGGTTCGGCGAGGGGCTGGCGGTACATTACCAACGGACGCTGCCGTACCGCGCGGGCATGATTTCCGCCGACGACTTCCTGAAGGACCTCAACGAGACGGCGGCGCGCTATTACACCAACATCAAGATCACGACGCCCAATGCCGAGATCCCGGACGGCTTTTGGCGCGATACGCGGGTGCGCGTGCTGCCCTACGACCGCGGGTCGCTGTATTTTGAAACGGTGGATGCGCAGATCCGGGCGAAGTCGGGCGGCAAGCGTTCGCTTGACGACATCGTGCGGGCGATGCTGGCGACGCGGCGTGGCGGTGGCGCGATGAACGAGGCGCTGTATCGATCGCTGCTTAAAGCCCAGCTTGGCGATAAGGGCATCGCCGATCTCGACGCGATGCTGGCCGGTCAGATCGTGCTGCCGCCGTCCAACGCCTATGGGCCGAGATTCCGCCGCGTCATACGCCCGCTGCGTCGCTACGACCTAGGCTTCGACATGGCCTCGCTGCAAGCCAGGCCCAAGATCGTCCGTGGCCTGGTCGTCGGCTCCAACGCAGCGCGGGCCGGCCTGCGCAACGGCGACGAAATTCTCAACGGATTCCCACAGGATGCGCTGCAGGGCGATCAGCAAGCCTATGTGACGCTGGACCTGAGGCGGGAGGGCCGCGTCTGCCGTATCCGCTATCAGCCACGCGGCGAGACGGTGGACGCATTCCAGTGGGTGGCAGTCAATCCTCATCAGGCGAGGACGTCGAAAGAGCGAATATGAACGAGTGGCGGCTTACGAGCAGCGGTGACTTCGTCCTGAACGATCGCAAAGCGGCATGACCGCTTTCGGCGGCGATTGCGGGTAAGCGGACGTCTACTCAGGCCGCAAGGTGGGCGCCTCGAACGCCTTTCATCAGACGTGATGGCCGTCCCGCCTGTTGGGAACCGGATATCGTAAGCGGGCCTTCATCTACGAGCGGCTTTGAACGGCTGGCACTCGTCGCTGGCCGGAATACCAGATAGCGCCCGTATCCGTAGCGATCGGGCCGTGGCGAACTTCCGATTGCCGAGGCTTGAAATGTCCCCGGCAATCGGATGTCGCGTTGTCAGAAGCGAAAGCCGACCGTGGCACGCATCGAATGCCAACGGAATTGTTCATCGCTGCGGCGGAAGTCGGTGCCGGCAGTGGTGCCACCGTTCGCCGCGTTGGTGAACGGTGTTCCGGCTGGTCCCGCAGCTCGCACGACGTAATCGTCGTCGCGATACTGGTGGTAGAGATATTCCAGCCCGATCGAGAAGCGGCCGATGCGCTGCTCCACGCCGCCACCGCCCTGGATGCCGAACTGGTTGCGCTTGCCGCTGCCGGTAAAGGTATTGGTCAGGTTGGTCGAGCCGAAGGCGCGATCGATCCGGGCGTAGCCGGGGCCGAAGGTGCCGTAGAACAACGTCGTGTCGTTCGGCGTGAACCCGGCGCGCGCGCGGATGCCCGCTTCCCAGTCGATGCCGCGACTGAACACGTAGCTGGCGGGGGTACCGGAGAATGCGGTAACCGAGTCAGTGATGTTGGTCGTGCCGAACTCGCCCACCACGCCGACGACGAGCCGCCCGCGCTGCGTGTCGAGACCGACGCGCCCGTAATAGGCCCAGTCGTCGCGATCGTTGGCGCATGATCCGCCGTTTGCGGGGCTCAACTGGTTGCGCGCGGCGCCGTTGCAGAAACCGGGACCGAAGGCATCCGCACCGGAGCCGGTGCGCACGACGTCACCGTACCGACCGTCGAGGTTGCGGTCGAACAGGATGCGCGAATTGCGATCGTTCGACTGCACGTCATAGCCGCCGGCGGCACCGACGTAGAGCCCATTGAAGCCCGCATCGTCCTGTGCGGCGGCGGGTAGGGCAACGAGCGCGGCGGCGGCGCCCGCGGCAAGAGCGATGATCTTCATGCGATGATCCCTTTTTGACGTGGCTGCGGCGGGCGCACTCGATGCGCCCGCCGGGAGAAGACATGGCCGGCCGGTGACGGCCCGGCGCATCAGGGGAGACCCACCCGCAGCGTGGGATTGGGGTTGTTCGTCCCGTTGGGGAAGAAGCCGCCGCCGTTCAAATTGGCGCCCGTCGCGTTGAGATAGACGATGTTGTGCACCTGACGACTGTTGCGGCTGTAGGCGATCGCGTCGGCGTCGGCGGGCACCAGATTCGCCACCCCCCCGGTACCGGTCAGACCCTGGTCAGTATCCCCGCCCTGGTCGAGCGCGTCGCGCGCGTCAGAGATTCGGTTGCTGGCGGTGATGAGCGCGGGCGTGTTGATGCCCTTCGCATAGAGTACCGTGCGTACCAGCCCGGCGTGGTAGGATTCCGCCGCCAGAATTCCGGCCGCTGCCTCCAGGAACACCTTGCTGCTCAACAAAGGCGCCGCGCCCTTGTAGGCGGTGACGCCGACGTCTTCGAAGATATAGGCGCCAAGCAGGAAGTTCTCCGGCGTGGCATAGGGATCGAACGTTTCGTTCGCCCCGATCACCCCGGCGGCGCGCGCCGCTGCGGTGAATGCACCGTTCGCGTCGCCCGAAATGTTGATGTTGGGCATCGCCACCGCAGCGGAGCCGAGCGCGGCACGCAGAAAGTCTACGTGCGCCGCCTCATCCGCCGCAATCTCGCGCGCATAGGCGCCGACGAGCGGATCGCGGGAGAAATCCACCCGCGCGCCGCCGGTGACCGTGCCACCGGCCGCACCGCTGCCGCTGGCGATCTGCGCCGCCGACAGGCCTGTGCCGTTAACGGCGAAAAGATAGAATTGCGCCTCGAGATACTCGAGGTTGAGCGCGAGGTTGAGGATGTCGCTGTCCGTCACCGCGGCGGGGGTTGGGGTCGGCGTGGGGGTCGGCCTTGGGGCGTCGTCGCCTTCCGCATCAAAACAACCCGACAGCAGGCTGGCGCCGCCGAGCGCGAGCGTGCCGCCGCCCGCTACCTTCAGGAACTGTCGTCGTGCACTGCGCCGCGCGTCGGCGGCGGCCAGGATATCGAGGGCTTGGCGATGGTCGATCATGGGAAACGTCCTGCAATGGGAAAACCGCTGGGTCTGAAACCGGATTGGCCGGTCACGTGGTCGAGCGGATGTTTCCGTTGACGCCATTGGGGAAGAAGCCGCCCATCGTCGTGGACGCCGCGTTCAGGTATACGATGTTGAGCACCTGACCGGGCGTGCGGCTGTAGGCGAGGCCGTTGGCATTGAGCGGCGCGATGTTCGACGTCAGCGTATTGCCGCTGCCCGATGGTGCGATACCCTGGTCGTCGTCCGGCGCGATGCCACGGACGCGATCCTCGGTCGGGCTGCCGTCCAGCCCGTCTCTCGCCCTGGAAATGAGTTCGGTCGCGTCGACCAGCGCCTGCACGCCCCGGGCGTAGAGCGTCGTGCGGACGATGGCGGCATGATACGCTTCCACCGCCAGGATGCCTGCCGCGGCCTCCAGAAAGGTCTTGTTCAACAGCAGTGGGGCCGCGCCCTTGTAAGCAGTGACGCCGACATCCTCGAAGATGAAAGCGCCCAGCAGGAAGTTGTTGGGCGAGGAGTAGGGATCGAACGTGTCGTTCGGACCCACGACGCCCGCCGCGCGCGCGGCGGTGGTAAACGCGCCGTTCGCGTCGCCGGAGATGTTGATGTTGGGCATCGCGACCGCGGAGGCCGCGAGATTCCGGCGCAGGAAGTCGACATGCGCCGCTTCGTCCGCCGCGATCTCGCGCGCATAGGCGCCGACGATCGGATCGCCGGTGAAATCGACGCGGCGGCCTCCCGTCACCGATCCGCCCGCGGTTCCGCTGCCGCTGGCGGTCTGCGCCGCTGTCAGGCCGGTGCCGTTGACGGCGAAGAGATAGAATTGGGCTTCGAGATATTCGAGGTTGAGCGCGAAGTTGAGGACGTCCGCGTCCGTCACCGCCGATTGCGCCCTCGCCGGGTCGCTGTAGGCGAACGCGGAGCCGACTGCCGCGGCACCCAATGCGGCGGTGAACAGCGCCCTGCGATTATGCCGTCGCTCGACGCGCGCATCCAGCGCGTCGATGACCAGATCCTGCTGCGTCGTCACTCGGCACCTCCCTGGCGCCCGCAAGGGGTCGGAACGCTTCTTGTCGTGCGGGCGATTTCAGCTACGAATGCCAATTCGACACGGATGCACTGCGGCCGGAAAAAAGATTGTGGCGGAAGGGACGAGGATTGCTTGAACCCAGCGAACGCCCCGACGCAATCGACCGGTCGGCCCGCCGCGAAACCCTTGCCGCGGCGCTCGTCGCGACCGGCATGGCGGACAGGACCGCCTTCGCCCGCGTCTATCAGATGAGCGCGGCGAAGCTGTTCGGCGTGTGCCTTCGTATCTGCGGCGAACGGCAGGCGGCGGAGGATGTGCTACAGGAGGTGTATCTCATCGTATGGCGGCGGGCGGCGACGTTCGAGCCGCAGCGGGCCAGCCCGATCACGTGGCTGGCGACGATCGCTCGCAACCGGGCGATCGACTGGCGCCGCGCAAACGATCGGCCGCCACCGACGACCGAGGAAACGCTTGCGCCACCGACCGAACGCGCCGATCCCGCGATCGCCGCGGACGAGGCGATGATTGTCGACGAGGAGGCCGATCGCCTGCGCGAATGCCTCGAACTTTTGGGCGAGCGGCCGCGACGCGCGATCAGCACCGCCTTTCTCGACGGCCTTACCTACAAGGACGTCGCGCAGCGCGAGGGCGTGCCGCTGGCGACGATGAAGAGTATCGTGCGCCGCTCGCTCCTCCAACTCAAAAAGTGCATGCACCATGACGCCTGACGACCAGGTCGATGCCGCCGAACTGGCGCTTGGGCTGCTCGACGGCGCGGAACGCGCGGCGGCGGTGGAGCGGATGCTGGCGGACAGCGAATTTGCCATGGAGGTGGCGTGGTGGCGCGACAGGTTCGCCGCGTTGCTGCAGGGCTACGACCCGGTCGAACCGCCCGCGGGCCTGCTGGCGCGAATCGCGTTGCCGGATGCGAAGCCGACGCCCGAGCCGGTGGCCGTCATCAGACCTCGCTGGCGCTGGTTCGCGGGCGGTGCGGCGGCAGGCGCGGTCGCCGCCTCGCTGGTCGCGCTGCTCACCGTAACGAAGGCCATCGTACCGCCGGTCACCCCCGCGCCGGTGCGCCCGCTCGTCGCGGTGCTCGCTCCGACCGAAGGGGCACAGCAGGCGCCAGTCGCCGCTTTGGTAGATCGGCGTGACGGCTCGGTTCGATTGACGGCGACAATCGTCGTGCCGGCCGATCGGGTAGCGGAACTCTGGCGCATCGGCGGCGACAAGGTGCCCCGCCCCCTCGGCCTTCTTGCCCCCGGTGCGGTGGCTCCGGCGCTCCTGAAGAACGCGCGCCTGCCGACGCCAGACGAGGTGCTGGCGGTGTCGATCGAGCCGGTGGGCGGTTCGCCAACCGGCCAGCCGACGGGTGCAGTCGTTGCGACCGGGGCCGTGGTCGATATGTCGTGACAAGGATTGGCAACGCTCGTCAGCCTGCAACCGCGGGTGGTCGTGATTGCGGCTGTCAATGACCCGATATCGATCGTCGAAGCGCGTCATGGTGCGTGACGGTGACAGGCCGCTCGCTCGTCATGTCTGCGAGTCCGCTAAGTGCCGCTGCAACGAAGACTCACCTCATGGGCGCCCCCGAACCCCGTCCCTTTAGGGTCAGGACTGATTGATCAGAGCCAGAAGATGACGGTTGCAGCAAGGGCGACGGCGGAGAAGAATGCTGTGGGGCAACGGTCGTAGCGGGTGGCGACACGTCGCCAGTCGTTGAGGCGGCCGAACATGATCTCAATGCGGCTACGACGCCGGTAGCGTCGCTTGTCGTATCGGACTGGCTGGTTTCTCGATCGGCGGCCCGGGATGCAGGCCTGGATGCCTTTGGCCTGGAGCGCGTCCCTAAACCAGTCGGCGTCGTAGCCGCGGTCACCGAGTAGCCCTGCGCCTTGGGCAGATCGTCGAGCAGCGCGGCCGCGCCGGTATAGTCGCTGACCTGCCCGGCCGTCATGAAGAGTAAGCGTGGCCTGAGGGCCGCCTTGCCCGTTTGGCCGTAGCCGGGATGCTTATCGTCTTTGACGAGGGCGCGGGCGGTGCGGGAAGTTTTCGGTTCTGAGACTGGTCGTACGAGCGCTCGTACGACTGGTCGTGTGGAGGTGGTCGGCCGGGTATCGGGCCGACGGAGCTGGTCGGACGCGGAGAAGCTGGAGATCCTGGCCGAGGCGTTCCGGCCGGGCGTGCGGGTCCGTGATGTCATCGCCCGGC
>NZ_NWVD01000039.1 GCF_002374835.1 Sphingomonas ginsenosidimutans | reverse complement strand
TGAGGGCCGCCTTGCCCGTTTGGCCGTAGCCGGGATGCTTATCGTCTTTGACGAGGGCGCGGGCGGTGCGGGAAGTTTTCGGTTCTGAGACTGGTCGTACGAGCGCTCGTACGACTGGTCGTGTGGAGGTGGTCGGCCGGGTATCGGGCCGACGGAGCTGGTCGGACGCGGAGAAGCTGGAGATCCTGGCCGAGGCGTTCCGGCCGGGCGTGCGGGTCCGTGATGTCATCGCCCGGCGCGAGGTGTCGAGCAGCCTGATCTATACGTGGCGCAAGCAGGCGCGGCTGGGCAAGCTGGGCGGGGTCGCGCCTGCGCTGCCGGCATTCGCCGAGGTGCGCGTGGCCGATGTCGCCGCACCTGCGCCGCAGCCGGCGACATCCACGTCTGGCCTCATCTGCATCGAATTTCCGGGTGGCGTCCGAGTGAGCGTGGACGGGTCGGTGGACGCCGGCGCGCTGGCGCGAGTGTTGTCGGTGCTGCGTTGAGCCCCACGCCGTTGCCGACGCGGGTGTTCCTGGCGTGTGGCGTCACCGACATGCGCAAAGGGTTCGATGGCCTGGCGGTACTGGTGCAGCAGGTGCTGGCCCAGAACCCGCACTCGGGCGCGTTGTTCGCGTTCCGGGGCAAGCGGGGTCATCTGGTCAAGCTGCTGTGGTTCGATGGGCAAGGCCTGTGCCTGTTCTCCAAGCGGCTCGACCGGGGTCGGTTCGTCTGGCCGGTGACCGCGACGGGCACGGTGACGCTGACGCCGGCACAATTGTCGATGCTGCTGGAGGGCATCGACTGGCGTCGCCCAGAGCGGACGTTCACGCCGACGCTGGCGGGGTGAAAACGGCGGTTTTGCGACGCTTTTTCTCGCCCGTCGATGCGTGATCTGTTATGAAATGCGGGTGCTGGAAGCGCCTGTTTCCCCTGCTGATGCCACCGCGCGGATCGCCGCGCTGGAGGCATCGCTCGCCCGGGCGAATGCCGCGCTCGCCGCCCGCGATCTGCTCATCGACACGTTGCGCGGGCAGATCGCCCGACTGCGGCGGATGCAGTTCGGTGCCTCCTCCGAGAAGTTGGGCCGCGAGATCGAACAGCTCGAGCTGGCGCTGGAAGAGCTGGAAACGGAGCGGGATGTTTCCGAAGTCGAGACTGCGGCGCCTGGAGTAGCGCCGCGCCTGGCACCGGTCCGCAGTCTGCCGGAGCATCTGCCGCGCGAGGAGGTCGTCCACGAGCCGGCGTCCGGTATCTGCACCTGCCCGGACTGCGGTGGTGCGCTGCGCCGGCTGGGCGTGGACGCGCACGAGATGCTCGACATCGTGCCGGTGCGCTGGCGGGTCGTGCGCAACGTCCGCCCCAAATACAGCTGCCGGTCTTGCGAGAAGATCGTCCAGGCACCCGCGCCGGTCAGCGCTGTGGCGCGGGGCAAGGCGACCTTCGCGACGCTGGCGCACGTCGTCGTCTCCAAGTTCGACCACCATCTGCCGTTGTACCGCCAGGCCGAGATGATGGCCGCGCAGGGGCTCGAGATCGACCGCTCGACGCTCGCGGGCTGGGCCGGGCAAGCTGCAGCACTGCTCGACCCGGTGGTCAGCCGTATCCGTGACGAGGTGCTCAAGGCCGACAAGATCCACGCCGACGACACGCCGGTGCCGGTGCTCGACCCCGGCCGTGGCAAGACCGCGACCGGGCGGCTGTGGGTGTACGCCGCCGACGACCAGGCGTCCGGCAGCACGACACCGCCCGCAACATGGTATCGCTTCACGCCCGACCGCACCGCGGCGCACCCGCAGGCGCATCTCGCCGGCTTTCGCGGCTTTCTCCAGGCCGATGCCTATGCGGGCTATGACGCCCTGTACCGCGGTGGCGTCACAGAGGTGGCATGCTGGGCACACTTCCGGCGCAAGGTGTTCGACCTGCACGAGCGCCTCTCCACGCCGCTGACCACCGATATCCTGGAGCGCATCGGCGCGCTCTATGCCGTCGAGGCGGAGGTGCGTGGTCAGCCGCCGGATGTACGCCGTCGAGCGCGACAGGAACGAAGCCAGTCGCTGGTCGACGCCTTGCGCGAGGTGCTCGACGCTGCCCTTCGCCGCCTGTCGCCCAAGTCCGACATGGCCAAAGCCATCGCCTATGGCACCAAACGCTGGCCGGCGCTGTGCCGCTTCCTGGGTGACGGGCGTCTGGAGATCGACAACAATATCGCGGAGCGGGCCCTGCGCGGCGTCGCCGTGGGAAGGCGCAACTGGCTGTTCGCGGGTTCGCGCGCAGGCGGCGAGCGAGCCGCCGCCATCTACACCGTCATCCAGACCTGCAAGGCCAACGGCGTCGACCCGCAGGCCTATATCGCCGATGTCATCGCCAGGGTCGCCGGCGACTGGCCCGCCACCCGCTGGGACGAGCTGATGCCGTGGAACTGGGTGCCCCAGACAGATCAGCCAACAGCCCAA
>NZ_NWVD01000038.1 GCF_002374835.1 Sphingomonas ginsenosidimutans | reverse complement strand
CCGAGATATCTGTTCAGATCCGTCGATGCCTGATTGATCGAAACGCCGAAAACGTCGATCAAGTCACTGCGGTTGACATGACCTTCCCAGAAGAGCCTGAATTCGATGAATTCGAGGCGGCTCTCAACCCCGCGCCTCAATCCCGAATCGCTATCCATTCCCACATCCCCCAAGAAACTGGGCTAAACCAGTTTCTGTATGGGTAAGCGTAATGGATGCTTGATGACGAGGCAACGAGATTCGGAAGGCGGTGGCCTCGATTTCGCTAGCCTACCTAGGGTTAACTGCCTCTGAGCTCGCAAGAAATTCCGAAACTTTCTGGCAGGTTTTGCGGCGTGGCCTGCGCCCGTCCCTTAGGTCCTGAACGAAACGGGGATCAGCTACAACATGACGGCCGAAGGTGCTCGGCGACGTCCGGGTTTGCACCAGATATTCCTCGATCTGCTCCAGAAGCTCCATCACCGTAGACTCGCTTTACCCTTGCGTTCTTGATATGTTCTTACTAGGAAGGCTTCCTAGAGTCTAGGATCGATTTTCCTAGGCGCCCGCGATAGGACTGGCAGTCATGGACGACGCACGAAGAGCCCTGGACGAGTTGATCCAGCAACGAGGAGTGAACTATTCCTCGGTTTCGCGCCTGCTGGGGCGCAATGCCGCCTACATCCAGCAGTACATCCGGCGCGGCAGCCCGCGGCAGCTGGACGAGCAGGATCGCTCGGTTCTGGCGCGATTTTTCGGGGTCGATGAGAAAATTCTCGGTGCCCCCGCCCGTCGTTCAGGTCCGGTCGTCGAACTGGTCCATGTGCCTTTGCTCAATGTCGAGGCATCAGCCGGCCACGGCGCGCTCGCGGAAATGGAAGCCAAATCAGCGCAATTCGGCTTCGACGAGAAGTGGCTACGCCGGCTGACCGCGAGCAAGGCATCGAGCCTGTCGATCATTGCCGTGCATGGCGACTCCATGGAGCCCACCCTTCATGATGGCGACGAAGTCATGGTCGATCTCGGGGACGGCCAGGCACGTCTGAGAGACGGGATCTATGTCCTGAGGATGGACGACATGCTGAGCGTCAAGCGGATTGCCCTCGAACCGCAGGGCAAGCGCGCCTCAGTTCTGAGCGACAACCCAGCCTATCCGAGCTGGCGCGGTCTCGAGAAGCGGACGCTCAATATCGTCGGGCGGGTTCTCTGGTTTGGACGAGCACTCTAAGGGAGCCATATGATACTCGCCTTGCTTGCCGCCTCTATCGTCGCCTCCGGACAGACATTTACCTGCACACCGACCCACGTCTGGGATGGTGACGGTCCGGTCTGGTGTGCGGAAGGTCCTCACCTTCGGATCGCCGGCATCGCTGCGCGGGAAATGGACGGCACCTGCAGGACCAATCAGCCCTGCCCCGCTGCCTCGGCAATTGAGGCGCGCGATGCGCTGGTACAGCTGATGGGCGGCGCGCGCGGAACGATCTCGACCGGTCATGTGGTGGTAAAGGGCCCGCGACTGACATGTCGCTCCGAGGGGGGCGCAGGCGGAAACAGGACCGCTGCCTGGTGCCAGCTGCCCTCAGGCGCAGATCTGTCATGCGCCATGATCAAGACCGGCACTGTCCTGCGCTGGGATCGCTACTGGAAAGGCCCGGCTTGCCGGTGAACAGCACCACGCATCTGACCGGCATCGTCGAGCGGGCGGCCAACGGGCCGGTGCTGCGAACCGATGGTGGCGGGACTTGGGAACTCGACAACACTCGCCAGGTACGCAAACTTATCGGCTCTCGCGTCGAAGTGGTCGGGGAGCGTTCGGGGTTCAACGGGTTTGTCTGCGAACAGATATGGCCGGCCGATCAGCCTCGTCCGACAGCATTTAAACTCCGCATCGAATTCCTTCTTGCGGCCGGCTTCGTCGCCTATGGTCTCTACGCGACAGTTGGCGCGTTCGTCAGCACGCTAGGCTGATGCTCAGCGACTGGGAACTCTGGGCCTGCGCCAACCATGTCCTGCAAACCCACGGCGATCAGGCACCCGTCCATGTCGCCGATCAGATTGGGGTCCTGGCACTTGTTGGCGACGAAGCAGGCATCCGGACATGGCAGGCTATCGCTGAGCGGATTGTCCAGCTGAGCTCCAACGCCTCTGACAAGCCAACGCACTAAGCGTCACTGACCAGGTCATCCGATTGGCGAGAGATCGCCGGGAAAGAGACAGGATTGCGCGCCTGGGCTGCCATGGCTGTCGCCTTCGATGGTGAGGCCGCGCATGCGTTCGACCAGATGACGAGCAAGATCGACCCTGGCGCTGCGCTGGGCGCGTGGGTCATCGGCATTGAGACGGATGAGAGTGTGCTCCGGCGCAACGGCCAGCGCGACTGTCAATCGGCGTCCAAAAAGGACCCCCTATCGGCGTCCAAAAGGGACCCCGTTTGTCGAGCGGTGTGACGGGTATGGCGGGCGTGCCGTTCGCGCTGGTTGCGGCGTAGGGCGGGCGTAGCCCGACCGGAGGCGCAACCAGCGCGAAGCATCTTCTGCCGGTGGTCCCGCGCGTCAGCTGCGGTGCTTGAATCGCCAGCTGTCGTTGCCGGTCTCGACGATGTCGCAGTGGTGGGTAATGCGGTCGA
>NZ_NWVD01000037.1 GCF_002374835.1 Sphingomonas ginsenosidimutans | reverse complement strand
ACCGGGGTCCCGCGCAGAATGATGCCGTGACCGAACTCGTCGAAGACTTGCGCGAGACTTGACGAGACTGTTTCACCATCGCGACTTTTGTAGAAGCCGATTCCGATGTAGCAGGAGCGCAACTTGGCGGTGTCCTCAACAAGACGCCAAGGGATGGTGCGGTTGCCCTTGTAATAGAGTGCGGTGCAGAAGTTCCATGCCTTGGTTGCGGGATCCTGCTGTTCCCCGGCCTGCTTCGTTATGAGGATAGTCTTTTCGCGTACGAGCTGCAGTGGCGTCCCGAGATGCATGCACTTCGCCTTGAGGATGCGGCGAAAGTTGTGTTCCAACTCGTTCTCTTCGTCTTCGTCCTCCTTGGAAGAGGTTACCGAGTCGAACATTTCATTTGGCAGGACGCAGACGATGACGTCGACAGACCTGTTCTCGGCCAAGAAGCGGATTTGCTCGTAGTATAATTCGACCGCGCGCTCGACGCGGTCGGCACGTGACGGGAGCTTTACGACCGCAGTAATCTCCGACTTTTGCAGCGTGCGCGTGTATTGGGGAGAGTTGATGAGGCGGGTGAGGAAGCCGTAGCTCTGGTTGATGCCGCCGAAGCCACGAAACAGGTTCAGCAGCTTCGACTCCTTCTTGCGCTCGATGCCGCCGCGACATTGAGCAAGCCACTCGTCTAGCAGGTCGACACCTTCGCCACGGCCGACGATACCGATGCGAAGCTCGGTACGGCGCAGCTCGTCACGCTTGTCGTACACTCCCATGTGCTCGATGCCGGTTCGCGGGCAGATATGGGTGCCGGTGCCAAACTCGAGCAGAGGCTCGGCTAGTGTGGTAAGCTTCACGCGGCCTTCTCCTTGATGTCTGTGGCATCGGCGGCGAACGTCTCGTCGGCATCGTCGGCGACGTCATCGGCATCCTCCCCGACATCGAACTCAACAAGGGTCTGAAATGAGAGCCCGTCCTCGTCGCCAGTGCCGCTTGCGGACAAGAAGTAGGCAATGAAACGCACCTGGTTCCTGACGCTGGCGTTCCGTTCGAGCCGCTTCTGCTGCGAAAGCAAGTCGTCGTGCCAGTTGGATTCGCGGAAACCATCGAACGAGTAGAACCAACCGGGCACGATCTGCGCGAACCAGTCGTCACCGAGCTTCGCGAAGGTCAGATTGAACGATAGGTGCTGGTGATGCGCGACCTTCGCGGGATCTTTCTTCGAAGGGCGAGCGAAATAGACGCGTCGTGTTGCCTTCTGCTTACCGATCCAAGGTTCCTTGCGCTCACTCTGCCCCTCCTCGTTGGCAATGAAGTAGAAGAAGCGATCCTTTGGATGCATACGGACGTGGCGTTTCTTGAGCAGCTCACGGGTTTCGGCAGTAAGTAGCTGCTTGAGCACGTTAGCGTTGTCTGTTTCCGAGGAATCAGCAAGGTCAGAAACGTCAAGCCGTTCCACCGATCCCTCGTCCACAATACTGATAAGGCCGCTGGTCTCCATTTCGTGGAAAGAAAAGATCTTGTTGTCGTGACAGACCCAGGCGTCTGTGTGTACGTCGTTCAGTAGGAGGGCCATCTTTACGACTGATGTCCTGCTCCGAGCCTTGCCCTTGTACGACAGACTACGACGTGCTTGCGCTATCACCTCCTTGTCGTTGATGGTCAGCTCGGCGACGTAGACTGCCTGTGGCATACGAATTCGCTGAAGGTTGGTCGTGATAGCCGTTGGGTCGGGTATGCTGTCAGCCCGGTAGGCGATATAGGCGTCTACCTCACCTAGAATGCGCTGAAACTCTTCAAGGACGCGCTCCTGAGCGGGCAAGCGCAGCGTAGCAACCAGCCCCAGCAGGTCACCGAGATCAATGACATGCTTTTTGGTATTGAAGGCGAAGCGACCGCCTAGGATCTCATTTACGGCGATTTGGCTATAGGACGCCTGCTTCTTGACGAGGGTGAGGATGTACAGTTCGTCGAAGCTGTTGAAGTAGCTGCGGTCTATGAACTGGCGGAGGGTAGCCTTCACCTTCTCGAGCGAGGTGGTCGAGGTGACCTGGAAGCAGACGCGGTCATGATCGTCGCCGAGGTCGATGCCAGGAAAATTTTTCTGCTTCCGGTTGAGATTGATCAGCTGGGGCAAATTGAAAATCGATCTCAGGATCGGGATAAACGCATCCTCGAGCGCTAGGTTTATGTCCGTGCGGCCTTGAGCGGTCGCAAGCTCAACCTGCACGATTATCCGGCTCACGACGTCGCGGAGCTTATTCTCTACTTCTAGCTGCCGCATGCGACTGCCTCCACTTTGCGCAAGCTTGACTGTGGGAACGCAAGGGGAACAATTCAAGAGCCTCGAAATGGAAATCCCCATAGCCGAGGTATCTTACGGCTCCCCCACGACTCAGATTTTCTTGGATCCATCCAAGGCTGGAGCGTCTGCATAAGCGTAAGCGTCCGGTCTGACGCGTGTTGCTGGCGCGGCGCAGCTGCGCGAGGCGGTCGGCTCTCGGAGTGTCCTTTCGCACTCCGTAAGGAGAGTGCGGATGGGGCGCATGGAGGTCATCACGCGGGTTGAGCGCCGCCGGCGGTATTCGGACGAGGAGCGCGCGGCGGTGCTGGCGCAGTGTGATGAGCCCGGCGCCACGGTGGTCGGCGTGTCGCGCCGGCTGGGCATCTCGGCCAGTCTCATCCACGG
>NZ_NWVD01000036.1 GCF_002374835.1 Sphingomonas ginsenosidimutans | reverse complement strand
GTTTATGAGCGAGGTGCGTTGGACGACCAACCGCTCACGCACGCGATGTAGGCATTGAAGATCCTGCTGCTCGGTCGTCTTCACTGGCACGAAGCGCATAGTAGGCCTCGAAGCTGCATCGTAGATCGCCTCCGCATCGATAGCATCGTTCTTGGAGCCGCGGACGAACGCCTTGACGAATCTGGGGTTTACCAGACGCACTTGACGACCGGCCGCTGCGAGCTGTCGCCCCCAATGGTGGGCGCTCGCACAAGCCTCCATGGCGACGACTGCAGGACCAAGTTCAGCCACTGCATCCTCGAGCTTGGCACGACTCACCTTGCGTGAGACCACCACCCCGTCAGCATCTATCCCGTGTAGATGGAACGACTGCTTCGCCAAGTCGATCGCTAACATTTCCATCGTCATCGCCTTCCTCCTTTTGGTTGGACACCTATGGTGCCCGGAAGACGGGAGGCGTCCATCCCATAATATGAAGACGGCTGTAGACCGGATCGGCCAGGGCAAAGTCCGACAGGTCAATGCGCGGTTCGCTGCCATGGCCAGCCACTACCTGTTCGAAACGGATTTTTGCAATCCGGCCTCAGGCTGGGAGAAAGGTCAGGTCGAGAAAAACGTTCAGGATGCGCGTCGACGGTTATGGCAGCCAATGCCCAACTTCCCAGATCTTGATGCCCTCAATGCCTGGTTGGAAGAGCGGTGCATCGCACAATGGGGAGAAATCCAGCATGGCGTCCTCCCCGGCACAGTTGCCGATGTGCACGCCGTTGAGATTATCAGCCTGATGCCGATGGGGCGGGCCTTCGATGGCTTTGTCGAACATACCAAGCGCGTGTCGCCGACCTGCCTGATCGCGTTCGAGCGCAATCGCTATAGCGTTCCTGCATCCTTTGCGAACCGGCCAGTGAGCCTGCGGGTCTATCCTGATCGGTTGGTCATCGCGGCCGAGGGGCAAATCTTGTGCGAGCACAACCGGATTATCGACCGTTCTCACCAGAAGCCGGGGCAGACGATCTATGACTGGCGGCACTATCTGGCAGTTGTTCAGCGCAAGCCTGGCGCTTTGCGCAATGGGGCGCCATTCCTCGAAATGCCCGAAGCCTTCCGGCAACTGCAGGGGCATCTGCTCAAGCGGCTCGGTGGTGACAGGGAGATGGTCGAAATCCTCGCCCTTGTTCTACAGCATAACGAACAGGCTGTGCTCAGCGCCGTCGAACTGGCCCTCGAAGCTGGGGTGCCGACCAAAACCCACATCCTCAATGTTCTGCACCGCCTGATCGATGGCAAGGCTCCACCGGCATCCCCAATCGATGCCCCGCAGGCCCTGCGCCTCGCCCAGGAGCCTGTTGCCGATGTCGAACGCTACGACACGCTGAGGGCGTTACGCCATGCGTCATGATCCGGCCAGCGCCGCTGTGGTTGTCATGCTACGTGGCCTCAAAATGTATGGCATGGCGCAAGCCGCTGGTGATCTGATCGAGCAGGGCGCGCCAGCCTTTGATGCTGCCGTTCCGATCCTCTCACAGCTTCTCAAGGCGGAGATGTCCGAGCGGGAGGTCAGGTCCATTGCTTACCAGATCAAGGCAGCCCGGTTCCCGGCCTACAAGGATCTGGCAGGCTTCGACTTTGCCGTCAGTGAGGTCAACGAGGCGCTCGTGCGTCAACTTCACCGTGGTGACTTTATGGATAGCGCCGACAACGTCGTACTGATCGGCGGACCAGGCACCGGCAAAAGCCACATCGCGACGGCTTTGGGCGTCCAGGCGGTTGAGCATCACCGCAAAAAGATCCGCTTCTTCTCCACCGTCGATCTGGTCAATGCGTTGGAGCAGGAAAAGGCCGCAAACAGAGCGGGCCAGTTGGCCGAGCGTCTGTTGCGCCTCGACCTCGTCATCCTTGATGAGCTGGGATATCTACCCTTCAGCCCTTCAGGCGGGGCCATGCTGTTCCATCTGCTCAGCAAACTCTATGAGCGGACCAGCGTTGTTATCACCACCAACCTGAGCTTCAGCGAGTGGTCCAGTATCTTTGGCGATGCCAAAATGACCACCGCCCTGCTGGATCGCCTCACGCATCATTGCCATATCCTTGAAACCGGCAATGACAGCTTCCGCTTCAGAGCCAGTTCCGCCGCCCCAAAATCCAGAAAGGACAAATCACCCGCTTGACCCTGCTCGTCGCAGGCAGTACATCATCCACGCCCACCCGGGTCACTTCTCAATGAAAATCCCGGGTCACTTCTCAGTGCAACTCAACACAAGTCCACCCAAAACCGCGACCATGAGGTCGGGTTCAAGACGGAATTTGATCGGCGCAAAGTACTCGACTTCAGCATCGCCGTTAACGAGCTCGGCGCGATTCAGGACCTGGCCGTGCCCCTTCGATTTCAGCCGGGCCAAGACTTCTTGCGCATATCGAGACTGGGTCGGATCGATACGATCTCCGTCGAGCATCTCGAGACCATCGAGGATTACGACTGCATCCTTGGTTCGATTGCCGCCCGCTAAGGCACGCAGCGCATTCCCGATCAGCTGCTTGCGGTTGGCTTCAGTGACGAGCGCCGAGAATGTCGGATATTCAGGCGCCACCTCGGCAAACTGATTGCTTAGCGCCAAACCCGAGATGACATTTACAACGTCGCGAAAATTGATGCGCTCGTCGGGCCCCAGCCGTGCCTTGTCACGGAGCGAGACGCCCTTGGTCCACTCCTGCAGGGTCTTGCTCTTGCCCTGATAGGT
>NZ_NWVD01000035.1 GCF_002374835.1 Sphingomonas ginsenosidimutans | reverse complement strand
CGTAGCTCGTCCTTCAGCCCCGTGTTCCACCAGCCAGACGCAGCCCAGTATCTCTCTCAGCTCAGATCTCTTTCGGATGGCATCATTGCCGCCGAGGACAGTTGGATTGGGGGTTTGCCAAGCTTTGCCTGCGCTCCGACGCCTGCTCGAGGTGTCTCGCCCAAAATCTTGCGGGCAATGGTGACGGCGATCAAGCGGCACGAGGCGATCGAAGTTTTCTATCAATCCATGTCATCCCCCGATCCAGTATGGCGGTGGATCGAACCCCATGCCTTGGTGTTTGACGGGTTCAGATGGCATGCTC
Source organism: Sphingomonas ginsenosidimutans (assembly GCF_002374835.1). GTDB lineage: Bacteria > Pseudomonadota > Alphaproteobacteria > Sphingomonadales > Sphingomonadaceae > Sphingomonas > Sphingomonas ginsenosidimutans. Next base: position 2,593 of record NZ_NWVD01000035.1, on the reverse strand, counting down.
GCGCGCATTGCCCACGCAGCGGCGCCTTCAAGGACTTTGTTCTCTCGCGCATTACCGAGTCCCGCTCATCAAAGCCTGCTGATGCGCGGTCTTTGGACGATAGCGATTGGGAAGAGCAGGTTGATCTGCAGATCGCGCCACATCCCGAACTGAGCGCTGGTCAGCGCAAGGCGATTGAGCTCGACTACGGCATGGAAAACGGGCTGACGATCATCCCTGTCCGGCGGGCAATGCTTTACTACGCACTCAAACGGCTCGGATTGGACACGGATCCCGCTGCGCGAAGGCCTCAGGACCAGCAGATCGTACTGTTGAACGCCGCAGAAATTCGTTCGGGAACGCGTGTAGGTAGCGTGTCTCAGCCAGAGGGGCCGCACTATGCTTGAGCGGTTGCGAGAGCTTACTGAAGATGCAGCGACACTGAAAAGTAAGCTGATTCTCGTGGTTGCGAGCGCTGGCGGCGGCAAGACTGATATCCTGTCGCGTCTAGCCGAAAGCGAAGGCTTGCCCCGGGTCAATGTCGGCATCGAATTGTCGCGTAAGCTACTGCCAGTTCCATCGCTTCAGAGAAGTTCCGAAGTTATGTCATTGCTTCGGGAATTGATGGATCAGAATGGTTCTGAAAGATGTGCGATCTTCGACAATATAGAGATACTTTTTGAGGAAGATCTCCGCATAAATCCGTTTGATGTCCTGAGAAAACTTGCTCACGCTCGTCCACTAGTGGCGGCTTGGCCAGGTGAATTCCGGGATGGCCGACTGACCTACGCCCGCACGGGGCATCGTGAACACTGCGAGGTGCCACTCGATGGTGCTGTCGTATTCGAGTTGAATTAAGCTTTGAAGGGAATTTCCGAGATGACCATGCAGTATGGCGATCTCATTCAGTTTGAGCCTATCGAGTCGGTTATCCAGCTTCTGGATGCTAACCGCCCGGAAGAGGCGAAGAAGCTCGTTTCGACCTACGTCATCTCGGATGACATGGCCGAGCGGATCGCCATGCAGATGATCCCCCAGCTCTCGTTCGATGAGGCTGTCGACCACAAGGGCGTCCTCGTAGTCGGGAACTACGGGACCGGTAAGTCTCACCTCATGTCCGTGCTCTCGCTCGTCGCTGAAGATGCCGACTATGTGTCCATGATCCGCCACCCTAAGGTGGCCGAGGCAGCAAGTGCGATCGCTGGCAAGTTCAAGGTTCACCGGATCGAGATTTCCAGCCAGATGTCGTTGCGCGACATCATCACGCAGCAGCTTGAGGTTTTCCTCGACAAGCAGGGGGTTAGCTTCTCCTTCCCTGCGGCTGACAAGGTCATCAACAACAAGGCTGCTTTCGAGGAGATGATGGCGGCGTTCGCCGAGGTTCATCCCAACCACGGTGTGCTGCTGGTGGTGGACGAGTTCCTCGAGTATCTTCGATCGCGCAAGGATCACGACCTCGTTCTGGATCTTTCCTTCCTGCGCGAGATCGGAGAGGTGGCGAAACACCTGCGTTTCCGCTTCGTGGCAGGGGTCCAGGAGGCCATCTTCGATAGCAGTCGTTTCCAGCACGTTGCCGATAGCTTGCGGCGCGTGAAGGATCGCTTCACCCAGATCTTGCTGGCACGGCAGGACGTCAGTTTCGTGGTCGCTGAGCGTCTTCTCAAGAAGACCACGGATCAGCAGGACAGAATTCGCTCGTATCTGACTCCATTCGCGAAATTCTATGGCTCCATGAATGAGCGCATGGACGAGTATGTCAGGCTGTTCCCGGTCCACCCTGATTATATCGGAACCTTCGAGCGTTTGGTCTTCACCGAGAAGCGCGGTGCCCTTGTCACGCTTCGTGACCAGATCCAGGCAATTCTGAAGGATCAGGTGCCGGAAGACCGACCGGGCCTGATCGGCTACGACAAGTTCTGGGAGACCGTGACGTCCAACTCGGTTCTGCGTGCAGACCCGAATATCGGGCCCGTCCTAAAAGTCTCCGAAGTTCTTTCGGAGCGTGTCTCGAAGGCATTTACTAGGCCTGCGTACAAGCCGATGGCTTTGCGCATCATCGATGGTTTGTCGGTCCACCGGCTGACCACCGGCGGTGACATTTACGTTCCGGTCGGGCCGACAGCTGAAGAGCTTCGCGATACGCTGTGCCTGTTCCAGCCCGGTATCGAAGACATGGGGGGCGAGCCAGAAGCAGACCTCCTTTCCCTCGTGCAGACTGTGCTGAGGGAGACGCTGAAGACGGTCAACGGCCAATTCATCTCCAAGGCGGCCGATACCGAGCAGTACTATCTCGATCTGAAAAAGGACGTCGATTACGATGCCCAGATCGAGAAGCGTGCGGAGGCTCTGTCAGATGATGCGCTTGATCGAGCTTACTACAGCGCGATCCGTCAGCTTATGGAGCGGACTGACGATACGGCCTACGTGACCGGGCATCAGATCTGGCAATACCAGATCGAGTGGCAGGAGCGCCGTGTCGAGCGCAGCGGGTATCTCTTTTTTGGGGCTCCGAATGATCGGCCGACGGCCCAGCCTGAGCGAGACTTCTACATCTACTTCATCCAGCCTTTCGAACCGCCGCGGTTCAGGGATGACACCAAGGGAGATGAGGTCT
>NZ_NWVD01000034.1 GCF_002374835.1 Sphingomonas ginsenosidimutans | reverse complement strand
ACGACAGCGCGTTGAGCGCATTGAAGAGGAAGTGCGGATCGACCTGGAGGCGTAGCATGGCGAGCCGTGCGTCGCGCGCGGCGGCCTCGGCTTCGCCGCGCGCGCGCTCGGCCATGCGCACCTCGCCGACCACGCCGAGCGCGAGCAGGAAAGCGGCCCACGCGGCAAAGAAGAAGTACCAGGTGACGAAGCCGTCAGCTACGGCAGTGCGCAGCACGGCGCCTTCGTCCCAGCGTGCGAGGTCAGGCAGCACTGACGGCACCGGAAACCAGCGGTAGAATACGAAGCTGTTGAGCACGGCGAACAGCAGCGCCGCCGGGATGCACGCTGTGAACGCCGCAGTTGCACGCAGAGCCAGGCGCTGGCACGCGCACCGCATGAGCAAAAGGTGAATGACCCAGGCCAGTGCAGCGCCGACCGCCGCCATGCCGAGGCGTCGAACAAGCATGCCGCCCTGATCGGGCCAATCCATCACCAGCGCGCGGCCGGTCACGAGCACGAGCCACACCGCCCAGAAGCTGGCGATGCTCGCAAGCGCGAGCCGCGCCGGGACGAGGGCAGCGCCAGACATGACGATCGGACTTTTCATCGTCCTCCTGCGTAGCAGCTTCCGCCACGCTGCAACATGGATCGTGACGACGTCGGTCGTGACAGGGCGACGCCGGTCGCGCGACCGGCGACAGCCCACCTCCGTCGCGTCATGGCTTCATCATCATGAACGAGGATCTGATGATGGGATTGAGAATGATGAGACGGGTGCTGCTGCTGACAGCGTTGTGCGCCGCGACACCGGGCCGAGCCGAGACCTCAATCCCCAGCACAGCACCCCCGCTTGAAGCAGCGTTAACGCGCGCCTCGGCCGTGCTGAGCAGGGCGCGGCTTCCTGGCGAACTTGTTGTGGCGGATGCAGACGGAGCCGAGCGCGCCGTCGCTTACGGCCTTGCCGACCGCGAGGCGCGCAAGGCCAATAGGGTTGGTCAGCGCTGGGTCTGGGCCAGCATCACGAAGCAGGTGACGGCGACGCTGGTCATGCAGGAGGTTGACCGCGGGCGGATTGCGCTCGACGCAGCCATTGGCACCTTCCTGCCCGGCTTCGGCGGCGACCGTGCCATAACCATCCGCCAGCTGCTCCAGCACCGCTCGGGCCTGCCGAACCCGGCTGACACGCCAGCAGTCGACGGCGTGCCTGCCTTTTACCGCGAGACTGGCAGCGGCATCGGAAATACAGCCCGTGCGGCCGGCTTCTGCGCCGGGGCAAAAAAACGGCCGCGCGGCGGCGACTGGGAGTACAACAACTGCGACTATCTCGTGCTCGGCGCCGTGCTGGAGGCGGTGACCGGCCTCCCCTACGGCCGGCTTGTCGATCAACGTATCGCCCGGCCGCTCGGGCTCCGATCCTTGCGCCTTGCGCCCGACGGCGCGACGCGCGGCGGTGCGGCTGCGGTCGGCTATGACGGGGCGGCGCGCGTGGCCGCCGTTAACGTCGCCACGGGCGGCGCGTCCCACGCGCTGACCGGCAGCGCTCGTGACCTGGCCGAGTTCGACCGCGCGCTGATGGCTGGTCGTCTATTGTCTCCTCAGGCCCGCGCGACCGCCTGGGAGGGCGACACGCAGCTCGGGTTCATGGCGCTCGGCGTCTGGTCGTTCCCTGCGCGCCTGGATGGTTGCGCTGCGCCGGTGCAGATCGTGGAACGGCGCGGCGACTTCGCGGGCACGCAGGTGCGCAACATCATCGCCCCTGAGCTTGGTCGCGCGGTCATCCTGTTCACCAACGACCAGTCGGTCGAATTCGGCGAAGTGTGGCAGGGCGAGGGTCTGACCTTCGACCTGCTGTCGGCCGCGCTGTGCCCGGCCAATCCCTGAACCCTGTAAGGAGAAGACCCAATGCATCCTCTCGCCCATGCCGCTCTGCTCGGCATCGCGCTTTGTGCTGCTACAGTTCCCGTGCTCGCGCAGGACAAGTCGACGCTCGCCGGCAACTGGACCGCCGACCTGCGACCTGAACCGCAGGCACCCGCCTACCCCAAGGCAATGACGCTCGCGGTCGCGGCCGATGGCACGCTGACCGGCCGCTTCTACGAGCACGAGATCGAACGTGGACGTGTGGGCGCCACCAACGGCCGTCCATGCTTTGCATTTCGCACGCAGGACGGAACCGGCCCGTACCACAGCTCCGGTTGTCTGATAGGCGACCGCATCGAGGGGCAGACGTGGTCGGAAGGGCGGAACTTCATCCTGATGTGGACGGCCACCCGGAACGTCTTACCCAAATGAGGGCTGCTGTCGGCGCAGGATCATGTCCGTACGCCGCGGGTGGCCCTCCAGCTTTGCGTCATCCGCTTGCCACGGGTTCAGCCAGTCATTCCTCTTCCCGATCACGGCTTGTGCATGTCATACGTCAACGAGGAACGCCGATTGCATCTAATGTCGGGTCTTGCTCCGATGGCAGCGCGTGTTCAGCCGACATCGCGCTTACCACTGACCTGCCCCCTGCGGGCTCCCTCGATTTGATGTAGAGTCTGCACCAAACTGCATGCCTAACCCGGCCATCCTGGTTCAGAGTCGCGAGGGATGGGGCCTGACTTACAGCTACCTAGAGAGCTACCTAGAGAGCTACCTAGAGAGCTACCTAGAGCACTGAATGATGGGCCCAGTGCAGCAGCAAATAGCCCTAAGACTTTGTATTTCATGAAGAATTTGGTGGACGCACTAGGGCTCGAACCTAGGACCCGCTGATTAAGAGTCAGCTGCTCTACCAACTGAGCTATGCGTCCGGTGAAGCGCGGTAGAAGCTGCCCGCAAGAGGCCGCCCGCGTTCGGGAAGCGCGCCTCTAGCAACGTCTGCCGGGGATGCAAAGCCCTTTTTCGACTTTTTTCGTCACCACCGCTGCGGGCAGCGCGTGGAACGGTCGATCCCCATCATGATGCCAAGCGAGATCAGCACCGTCATCTGC
>NZ_NWVD01000033.1 GCF_002374835.1 Sphingomonas ginsenosidimutans | reverse complement strand
CGGCTTCAAGAGCGGTCCCCGACACCATGGCGAAGAGATCGGACCAGACCGCTTCGAGGGTTTGGACGACCGCCTCCCGGACTGGGAAATCGCTTGTCGATATGGGGGCAGGTCCGATGGAAAAGCCGGCAAGATCGAGCCCGGCGAGTTGATCGGCGAATGACGTGTGCATGGGGAAGTCCTCCTGACTGACGTGAGGCCGACGCACCCGCTCATGGCTGCGCCAGCGAGAGCCCGTCAGGGTCAGCATTCAGGCAGGGTTGCGCACCCGTCAGGGGGAACCCGGCTTGGCGGGCTGGCGCGGGCAGGCCTTGAGCCCAAAGGGCGGAGGCCAACACGGGCCCGACCAAGCCGGGTTGCGCAAGACTGGCGGCTGGCCCAGGGCCTCTCTCGCATGGCGCCAGGCCATGGGCGGTCGGAACAGGTCCATTGGCAGGGGCACGCCCTATGCCTCATCCATTCACCGCCCCGGCTCGGCTCAAGCCGCTCGCTTGGCGTAGACACCCTCTCCGTTCGACATATGCCCGAGACAGTCATAGTCGCCGAACACGGCATCGAAGCGGGATGCGATTTGGGACAACCAGCGCTGTGCGCGGGGTGAACGTGCCGTGCGCCAATCGGCGTCCCAATAGGCCCCGTCATCGCGTTCGACGATCCAGACGGCCACCAGCCCGCCGTAGACCGATACGCCGAAATCCGCATAGGCATTGCGCATGAGGATCCGATCCTCCCGGCCGCGCCAGCCGTCATACGGGATCAGCGACGGGAAGGCTCGGCCGGCCCGCTCGCGCAGGTCGTCACGCAGCCACTCGTATTCGAATTCCCAGTCGTCCTCGGCTTCAACCTCAAGAACCGTGAATGCGACGATTGCGCCGCTGGGATAGCTGACCGATCTGCCCATGACACCCTCCCTCAGGCCGCGAGTGCAGCGCCGTCTGACGCGTTATCGAACTGTTCGGGCATGACCCTACCACCGAGCTTTAGCAGCAGGGTCGAAGCCTCCTCGGCCTTGGCCGCAGCCGTCAGGATGGCGCGATCGTCATCCTTCAGAAGCTTGAGCCAATGCTCAATGTAGCTCGCGTGGCTGTCGAGGTGCGTGACGGGCAGGCCCAGCTCAGCGCCGAGCATGGCGCTCGATAGCTCGGCTACCAGTTCTTCGGCGGCATAGGCCGCCGTGCCGAAGCGGTTCTTGAGATCACGCCCCAGGCGGCTGGCATGGCCGGTCCAGTGCGACAGCTCGTGGGCGAGCGTGGCATAGTAGTGGTCGAAGCCGGAAAACAGGCTGGTCGGCGGCATCGTCACGCGATCCGCCGTAGGTTCGTAATAGGCTTCAGAGCCTTGGTGGCGCAGATTGACGGGGATGGCGGCGAAGAAGGTATCAAGTTCGGCCTCGCGCCCTTCAGGCTCGACCAGATCCAGGGTTGCAGCCGGATGGAAGCGCTCGGGCAGACCTTCGACCTGATCGGCATTGAAGACCGGATAGGCCTTCAGCACCCGGCGGGCCTCGTCGGTCTTTTCGCCGGTCTCGGGGGCTTCCACCTCCTTGGTGTAGCTCTTGTAGAAGATCGCGATGGTCGACTTCTCGCCCTTGCGGACCTGGGCGCCGAGCGACTTGGCCTGATTGTAGGTCATCCAGAACGGGGAGGCGTAGCCGCACATGTCGGCAACCATCCAGAGCCAGAACACATTCATGCCGCGGTATGGAATCCCGCAGGCCCGCAGGGGCCGCGAAACGGGCACACCGCGCCACGGCTTGATCCATGGTTTCGTGCCAGCCTCCAGTCGAGCGATGATTTCCTGGGTTATGCGGGTGGCGGGCGACAAGCCGCCGCTCTGCCCTTTGCGATAGGCCATGATGGTTCTCCTGATCTTGGCATCTGGACAATCGGCGACGGGTTCGCCGGTCAGTGCCACAGGGTCCCGAGCCCGCTCTGCTCTCCTTCCAAAAAGGAAGCGGCCCTCCGGCGTAAGCCGAAGGACCGCTTCTCGAGGTGCGAGTGGCCTTGCCTGTCAGGAGGAGGTCAGGCGGCCAGCTCGCGGGGGGACTGATGTTCGGTATCGACGCGTGGCTCAGCGTCAGTGGCGTCAATCTTGGGCTCGCCAGCCTCTGGCGCGGCGGAAGCGAAGCGCATGACCTCAGGCACCCAGGCCAGAGCCTTCTCGCGCACCTCGACTTCGGTGATGTAGGTGCCAGCGAAGACGCGCTCGGCACTCATCGCGAGGTCGCCCTTCTTGACCGCAGCAAAGCGCGAGGAGAGCTCGAGACCGCCGACGCCGGTCAACGCGTCGAGGATCACCTGCTTCGACACTCGGTCGAAGTAGTTGGCCGCAGTCGGTCGCCACCACTGCGCCATGTCGATGCCGATCAGGCTGCCGAGGTGGTCGTGAAACGGCAGCTGACGCTCGCCCGCCATGTTGAGGCTCGCCTCGAGCGACCGGGCAACGACATAGCCAAGCCAAGCGGCACGGCTGTCATCGGACAGCGCCCGGAAGAGGTCGAAGCGGGAAGTCGCATCGGTGCCCGCGCGCCAGCTTTCGTCGAGACCAGACCTGAGCTCGGCAAGTGCGCTGCTGGCCGGAGCATCCTTGGCTTCGAAGCCAATGATCGGACCTGCCGGAAGAGGCGCACGCAGTGTGGTCGCAGCCCGCGTCCGCCAATCGTGCGTATCGGCATCAGCCAGCGTGAAGACCATGACGTCGAGCGCCAGCCCGGGGTCAGAGGCGACATGCAGCGCAAGGACGTCGCGGCGCTGCATGGCGAGCTCGTCGACCAGGCGCTTGGACAAGGTGGTCCGGCGCTTGTCCGAGCCATCGTCCGCCGGAACGACTTCGATCCCGCTGTCGGCTTCGGCAGGTTCAGCCTGTCGCTCGCCGTAGAACACGGGCTGGAGAACCGGCGTGCCATCGCGCGAGAGGACCAGGATCATGCCCGCTTCGGCCTTGAGTTCGGCCGCGATGACTGGCGGGCGTGCGCGGATTTCCTGACACTCACGTTCGATGGCCTCGATCGCCGCTTCGGCCGCCGCCACGGCTTCCCCGGCACTATCCTCGTCCTCGAGGATCGCCGCATGCTCGTCATAGGAGGCATCGAGCTCATCGAGCCTCGCCAGTTCCGCCTCGGTGAGCGGCGCCGGTTCGGCAGGAAGCCTGACCAACCCTTCGACCAGATCATGGCTGGCATAGGGATCGAGCGTGGGCTTGACCCAGGCGAGACCCTGCTCGGCTGCGACCGCCTTCGCCTGTTCTTCCATCTTCGCCGCCGCGAGGCTCTCGAGCAAGGCGACATCGACCCAGGATTCGCTGTCGTCGTCATCGAAAAGTTCGCGTTCGATGCGGCCGCCAGCGGCGATGTAGGTATCGCGACCAACGAGCCGCGCGCGCGGATCGCTGCCCCGGACGGTCCCGGAGAGGACCATGCGCCGGATACTGTCCGAGTTGGGCGCATAGTAGGCTGAGGAAACTTGCTCGAAGACGCGAGCCTGGATTTCCTGGTCCGAAGTCGCACCGAACGCTTTGGCAATGTCGAGAGTGATTTGACCCGATGCCAGAGCCTCGAACACGACTGGCGCAAGCGTCGCGAGGCGCAGACGACCCTCGACGAATCGGACGGTCAGGCCGAAGCGGCGCGCAACATCCTCGACGGTCGCACCGCCTGCCACGAGCGCGGCAAAGGCTTGTGCTTCATCGGCGGGGTTCATTGCGAGGCGGTGGAAGTTCTCCGCGAGGCTGGTCTCGACCGCGGCTTCGGCGCTGTCTTCGAGCACGAGGCACGTGACTTCGTGATCACGCGCGAGGATCTTATCGTCGGCGAGCGCGAGCATTGCGCGGCGGCGACGTTCGCCGGCTTCGACCTCGAACTTGCCCTTCGCGGCAGGCCGGACGATGAGGTTCTGCAGCAGCCCATGGGCAGCGATGCTGGCCTTGAGTTCGGCATCAGCGGCTGGATCGTCGTGACGGCGGACATTGCGGGGAGATTGAACGAGCTTGTTCAGCGGGATCGACTTGATCATGGGACACACTCCTGATTGTGAGCCAGGTGCATCGACCATCGACGCCCATTTGGCTCAATCAGGGCAAAGCCCCCTCCCCTCTGATGCGTTCGCAGCGGACCTTCTGATGAGCGCGGAACAATGACGAATGACTATGTGAGCAGACGGTCCAGAACGCCCGCTTGAAGCGCGCGAAAAAGAATAGCCGCCATTCGGATACGTAGGAGCCGAGGGTGGAAACACACGACCAAAGATAGCCATTCGTGTCCGTTCAGATGAACCTCCAGTCCTGCCGAACCTGCCTATTTGCCCCGTCAGATTGGAAGTCCTGGAATGCGCCACAGGCCCCTCGATCACCGAACCCATGCGTCAGCGTTGTTGATAGGTGCTACATGTAGAAGCTGTAGCTGACTTGGGGCTTCTCAGCCGGGCTGACGTATTTCATGATGTCGCCGATCTTGCGTGCGCATTCGAGAGTGATCGGCAGACGGCCGTCCATCTGAGTATTATTCCAGTTCATCTTGGTTAGTCCGAGTATCTCCTCGCAAAGGCTCTCGAGAGACGAGTCTTGTTCGTAGACTGTAATTTTCAGAGGCTTGGGTACGTAAGCGCCGGGATAAGTCTTATAAAAATCGACGGTACCGCGGGTGTATAGCAGGCCCTCCGTTTCGGTGATGGAGAGCATGGTACCACGCTTGGGCGGGTAGTCGCCGTCACCGAAGAGGCGAATGTCAGTGTCGGTTATAGCGACGAAATCCTTGGCACGTATACCTTTCTCGTCGAGGGCGCGCAGAAAGCCCTTGCGCTCACTGTCGCGGAAGTGACTTGACTTGTGAATTACAATCCGAGCCGGCATGTGCTGGAGGGCACGGTCGTATTCGTCCAGCGCGTCGCGCAAGAGTTCGTACGCC
>NZ_NWVD01000031.1 GCF_002374835.1 Sphingomonas ginsenosidimutans | reverse complement strand
GTCGCGGGTGGCTTGCTGCTTTCCGGCGTGGGCTATCTGGGATTCAAGGATCAGTTCCTGCCTGACTTCCGCGAGACCGACTTCCTGATGCACTTCGTCGAGAAGCCGGGGGTTGGCATCGATGCGATGGACCGCATCACAATCCGCGCCTCGAAGGAACTGCGCGCAATCCCCGGCGTGCGCAACTTCGGCGCGCATATCGGCCGTGCCGAGGCTGCCGACGAAGTGGTCGGGCCGAACTTCACCGAGCTGTGGATCAGCCTCGATGACAAAGCCGACTACGACGCCAGCGTCGCGCGCATCAAGGAAGTGGTCGAAGGCTATCCCGGTCTCTACCGCGACGTGCTCACCTATCTGCGCGAGCGCATTAAGGAGGTGCTCTCGGGCGCAGGCGCAACCGTCGTGGTGCGGATCTACGGCCCCGATCAGGACGAGCTGCGCGCCGCAGCGGAGCGGGTTCGCGGGAAAGTCGCCAGCATTCCCGGCGTCACTGACCTCAAAGTCGAACAGCAGGTCCTCGTGCCGCAAATCCAGATCCGCCCACGTGCGGCCGATCTGGTCACTCTGGGCCTGACGCCGGGCGAAGTGCGGCGACAGGCACAGACCCTCGTCGCTGGCGAGAAGCTGGGCGAGATCTACCGCGATCAGAAAGCGTTTGATGTCGCCCTTTGGGGCGAGCCGGCCATTCGGGGCGACCAGCACGCGCTTGCCGATCTGATGATCCAGACCCCGGTCGGCGCGCCCGTCCGCCTTCGTGACGTTGCAGATGTGGTGATCGTGCCCGCACCCAACGAGATCAAGCGCGAGGACGGGCAGCGCCGTCTCGATGTCACGCTCAACATCGCCAGCGACGCCGATCTCGGTGCCGTGGCTCGCGGGGTCGAGGCGGCGGTGAGCGAGGTGCCCTTTTCCACCGGCTACCAC
>NZ_NWVD01000030.1 GCF_002374835.1 Sphingomonas ginsenosidimutans | reverse complement strand
ACCGGCTACCACCCTGAAATCCTCGGCGAGTATGCCGCGCTCAAGGAATCGCGCGAACGGCTCTGGACGGTGGGCCTTGCCTGCCTCGTGGGCATCCTGCTGCTCGTCTGGCTCGAGTTCCGCTCTGCCCGGATCACCGCACTGGTCGGCCTCAGCCTGCCCTTCGCGCTGGTCGGCGGCGTCATCGGGGTCGCGCTCACTGGCGGGGTTCTGTCGCTGGGATCGCTGGTTGGCTTTGTAACCGTGATCGGGATTTCGGCGCGGAACGGGATCATGCTGCTCTCGCACTACGATCATCTGCGGCGGTTCGAGGGCGAGGCGTTCGGCCCCGCCCTGATCCTTCGCGGCGCGCAGGAGCGTCTGGTGCCGATCTTGATGACCGCGCTGTGCGCCGGGCTTGCGCTGGTGCCGCTGGTGATCGCGGGCGACAAGCCGGGTCACGAGATTGAGCATCCGATGGCGATCGTCATCCTCGGCGGTCTGATCTCGTCGACCGCACTCAACCTGTTCCTGATGCCCGCGCTCTATGCCCGCTTCGGCAAGGAGCGCCCGGAGCGCGAGCCCGAACTGGCGGAGGCGGTAGCATGAAGCGCTTTGTCCCCGTCGCGGCGCTGATGATGACCGCCTGCGCGACCACGTCCCCGCCTGCGGCAACAAGGGTCGATCGCGCGCTGGCTGCTGGGCCTTTTGCGAGCCTCCCGGTCGCCTCGATCGAGCCGGTGCCCGATGGTTGGTGGCGGCTTTATGATGATCCTGTGCTTGACCGCTTGGTCGAAGCCAGCCTTGCCGCTAACGCCGATCTCAGGGTGGCCTATGCCAATCTCGACGGCGCGCGCGCGGCGCTGCGTCAGGCGCAAGCCGCCCGGCTGCCCCAGACAACGATCGAGAGCAGTCTCGGCATCGACAATCCCGCCAATCAGCCCAGCGCATCGGGCAATGTGCCGACGACCGACTACGATTTGGCAATAACCGCAAGCTGGGATGCGGACCTGTTCGGACGACTCCGTTCGGGAGCTCTGGCCGCCCGCGCCGATGCAGAAGCACAGGCTGCTGCGCTCGATGGGGTAAAGGTCGCGGTCGTCGCCGATACGGTTCTGGCCTATGTCGATCTGTGCGGCGCAACCCGCAGCCTTGCCGTCGCGCAAGAACAGGTCATGCTTCAGAACCGTGCGCTGACAATCACCCGCAGCCAACTGGCGGCAGGCGAGGTCTCCCCGTTGGAAGTCTCGCAGGCAGCCAACCTTGTCGCCACGACTAAGGCGACCATCGCACCGCTGGAAGCAGCGCAGGCCAATGCGCGCTACCGCCTCGCCACGCTGGCAGGTCGTCCGGCGGGAGAGGCGCGCAGCAACCCCGTGACTTGCACCGCGCCGCCGAAACTTCGCACTGCGGCTCCGGTCGGCGATGGAACCGCGCTGCTGCTGCGCCGCCCTGACATCCGTGAAGCCGAACGCCGCCTTGCTGCCGCCACAGCGCGGATCGGCGTGGCGCGTGCCGATCTCTATCCCCGCATCAACCTTGGCGGGGCGCTGGGCCTGTTGAGTGGGGGCCTAGTTGCAACGGGCTCGCCGCTGGTGAGCTGGGCGTTTCCCAATCAGGCCCCGGGCCGCGCGCGGATCGAACAGGCGGAGGCGACCGAGCGGGCAGCGCTGGCCGGATGGGACGTTGCGGTCCTCCGCGCGCTGCGCGATGTGGAGACGGCGCTTGCGGCCTACGATGCCGAAGTGCGCCGCAACCGGGCACTGACCGAGGCCCGCGATGAAGGACGCCTCTATGCCCGACGCGCCGAGGCTCGCGTCCGACTCGGCGATGCGGCACCGCTCTTGCGGATTGACGCCGATCGCACGCTGGCGCAGGCCGAACTATCGCTCGCGCAATCCGAACTCGCGGTAGCACAGGCGCAAGTGGCGCTGTTCCGCGCGCTTGGCGGTGGCTGGCGCAGCGGCGGTGAGCCGCTAGAATGATCGCATGAGAATCCTGATCGTCGAGGACGATACCGATACCAACCAGTTCATCGCCCGCGGCCTTGCCGAACTGGGCCATCAGGTCGTGACCAGCGGCGACGGCCGCGACGGGCTGTTCCATGCAACCGATGGCGGCTTTGATGCCATGGTGGTCGATCGGATGCTGCCCGGGCTGGATGGCCTCGCGCTGGTCAAGGCCCTGCGCGCTGCCGGAAACATGACCCCGGTGCTGATGCTCACGGCGGTCAGCGGGATTGCCGACCGGGTCGAAGGGCTCGAAGCCGGGGCGGACGATTATCTGGTGAAACCCTTCGCCTTTACCGAGCTGGCGGCCCGCCTTCATGCGCTGGGGCGTCGGCCTTCAGCCGCAGCGGAGCCCGCGCGGCTGACGGCAGGCGACATCGTGCTCGATCTGCACCGCCGCACCGTCACGCGTGCAGGCCGCAAGATTGCGCTCCAGCCCCGCGAGTTCACGCTTCTGGCCGAACTGATGCGCAACCCGGGCCGCATCATGACCCGCACCATGCTGCTCGAACGGGTGTGGGATTTCGACTTCGACCCCAAGACCAATATCGTCGAAACCCATCTCAGCCGATTGCGATCCAAGCTCAACGCCGGGTTCGACAGCGACCCGATCGAAACCGTGCGGGGCGCGGGCTATCTCGTCAGGGACGGCGGATGAAACGCTGGTGGCGCGGCACGTTCGGCCTGGTGGCTGCGGTCGCTCTCGGCTTTGCGCTGGCGACGCTGGTGATCGGGGCTGTGGTGTTCGAAACCACCCATGAGGCGCTCGAACTGCAACTCGATCATCGCATCGCCATCGAAACGCAGACGCTGATTGACGAAGGGCAGGACGGGCATGAGGGCGTGGCTGCCGCCATCCGTCGGCGCGAGGCGGCAAGGAGCACGGCGAGCTTGGGCTATCGGCTCGTTGATTCCCAAAACAGACCCGTAGCGGGGTCGCTCGATACGACTGTCCCACCAAAGCCCGGCTATGTCGAACTGCTGCCTTACAAGGTGGACGGCGAGGAGCGGATCGCGCAATCGCTGACCACGGTCCTCCCGGGTGGCTACCGGCTGCTTGTTGGAGCGGATCGCGCCGCCATCGACGAAATGGACAACCGCTTTATCGTGCTGTTCCTGGGTGCCTTCGGGGCGATGCTATTGCTCGGCGTCGGTGCCGCTTGGCTGGTCGGTATCGTCACACGCCGCCGCCTTGCCCGCATCGATCACACGGCTGCTGCGATCATCGCCGGCGATCTGTCTCGGCGCGTGCCCCTGACCGGAAGCGGCGACGAGTTTGATGGCGTGGCCACGACGCTCAACCGGATGCTCGACCGCATCGTCGGGCTGATGGAGAACCTGCGCCAGGTATCCAGCGATGTTGCCCACGACCTGCGCACGCCGCTCACGCGGCTGCAAAACCGGCTCGACGAGGCCTTGCGCGAGCGCAACCCGGAGTTGCAACGCGAGGCCATCGAGGCTGCCGCCGGGGAAGCAGGTGAGTTGCTTGAGGTCTTTTCTGCTTTGCTGCGGATTGCGGAGGTCGAAGGCATGGCCGCCCGTGCGCACTTCCAGCCGGTGAACCTTAGCTTGGTGGTGGCCGACGTGGCGGAGGCGTTCCGACCCTCCATGGAGAATAGCGGCCACCAGCTTGTCACTAGCATTGAACCCAACCTGACCCTGCCCGGCGATCGCAGGCTGCTGCAACAGATGCTCACAAACCTGCTGGACAATGCCTCTCAACATACGCCGAAGGGAACGACGGTCCGCATCGCCATCGACGGCACCCATAATGGCATTCGCCTCGCCGTCACTGATGATGGTCCGGGAGTGAGCGAGAGTGAGGCGCCTAAACTCTTCAATCGCTTCGCACGAGTCGATCGCAGTCGATCAACGCCGGGGCACGGTCTGGGGCTGGCCATGGTTGCGGCAATCGTCGCCGCCCATTCTGGCAAAGCGACCATTGCTGCGCGCCCAGGTTTTAGCGTGAGTATCGAGCTTTGAACTCAGTCACCTCCGGCATAAGCGGACAGCGATAACGCCTCACGGCAAGGCTTTGACGGTGTCGGAACTGGCGCGCGAAGCCGGCCTGACTCTGCAAACAACCAGCGCCCATCTGGTAAAGTTGCAAAACGGCAACCTTGTCATGGCGCGCGAGCAGGGGCGCCACTGCTACTTCCAACTGGCTCCGCCGGGGGTAGCGGCTGTCCTTGAAGCGCTGATGGGCCTTGTCGCGGAACGTGGTCACGTTCGCACGCGCATCGGCCCCCGCGACGAAACCCCCAGGGTGGCAAGGCGGTGCTACAATCACCTTGCCGGGGCGGCGGGTGTCCAGCTGGACGAGAGCCTGACCCAACGCGACTACCTGATCGTGACGAACACCGGGCTGTCGCTGTCGCCACACGGCCGCGCCTTTTCTGAAAGTCTGGGTATCGACCTTTCCAGGCTTTCGGCCCGCCGCCCCCGCTCTGCCGGGAATGCCTCGACTGTAGCGAACGCAAGACCCATCTTGTCGGCAACCTTGGCAAAGCCTTTCTCGATCTGCTGATCGCGCAAAACTGGGTTCTGGCACACGATAACTCGCGGGCGATCACCTTTACGCAAGCTGGAACGAAACAGTTTGATGCCGCGTTCCCACCCTCAGGGTCCAGCCTCGATGACGGGTTGGGATGAGGGAACCTTCCTGATTCACGCGTCAAGTAAGTCGAGGGCCAGGGTCAGGCGCTGATCTGGTTGCCGGACCGCATACCGGTTGGGTTTTGCATAGCACGGCAACAGAAAATCGACACAAGCTCCGTTCCAAGACGGCTGTTCAGA
>NZ_NWVD01000003.1 GCF_002374835.1 Sphingomonas ginsenosidimutans | reverse complement strand
GAAGGCGCAACTGGCTGTTCGCGGGTTCGCGCGCAGGCGGCGAGCGAGCCGCCGCCATCTACACCGTCATCCAGACCTGCAAGGCCAACGGCGTCGACCCGCAGGCCTATATCGCCGATGTCATCGCCAGGGTCGCCGGCGACTGGCCCGCCACCCGCTGGGACGAGCTGATGCCGTGGAACTGGGTGCCCCAGACAGATCAGCCAACAGCCCAAGCCGCATAAACTGCGGTCCTCACGCCACGCTTACGGCTTACCTGTCGCCAAGAGCCTGATCACACTTGCAGCCAAGCTGAGACTAGTCTCAACGATCTGACAAGAGTCTCAATTTCGTTGCAAAGTGACAGCTGAGCCGTCGGGCGCGGTTACTGGTGGGGGTGAGATCCGCCGGGCTCGCCGCCTGATCGGTCATCTATGCGAGTTTGCAAAGCTTAGATGCTGGTTGCAATGTTTAGGGGTACTTTGCAGCGCTTAAATGCTCTTTGCATATCTTAAGTGCGCTTTACACCTGCCGCGTCTCGATCAGGTCGGTCGACCAGATCACGCATCCCGCGACGCGCATCGTCCCGAACACCCTGGGGATGGCGGTGCCGTAGGAGGAGGTCTGCACCTTCAGGTCGGTCAGCCGCGGCCCCTGCCGCCCGCGCGGCGCGAGCACCGCCCGGTCGACCCGCTGTCCCAGCAATCCACCGATCGCCGCCCCCGCCGGCCCGCCGATCGCGCCGCCTACCGCCGTCAGTACCAGCGTCGCCATCTCATCCCTCCCTCTCACCCAGTCGCCACGCCGCGACCACCGGCCATGGCGGCACCCCCGGCCGCGCCACCACCCGCCCCGCGCCCGCATCCGCGTGAACGATCCCGTCCTCGGTGCGGATCGCCAGATGCAGCTGCGTCGCCGCGACGCGCAGCAGCAGCACGTCGCCCGCCGCCTCGCCCGCGCACGGCACCGCCCCCGCCGGGATCGCGCCCGCCGGCAGGACGGCGGCGCGCAGCGCATAGTCGCGCGGCAACCGCACGTCCGGGCGCACCGCCGCGACCGCCACTGCCACCACCCCGACACAGTCCAGCCCCAGCGCCGGGTCGCGCCCCTGCGGGCGGAACCGTGCGCCCACCGTCGCCAGCGCCGCCGCGGCGACCCGCTCGCCGGTCGTCATGCGCCGGGATAGCGGGTGAGCAGGTCGACGCCCGGCAGATACGGCTCGCCGCGGAAATTGGCGGCGTTGCCGAACCGCGCGGCGCAGGTCGCGATGCGCCGGTCGCACCCCTCGCTCACCTCCACTAGCGTGCCCGGTTCGATCGCGAAGGGCGGCGCCATGCGCAACGTCACCTCGGCACCCGCCGACCGCGCGATCGCGTTGCGCAGCCCGCCGTTGGCGCCCCCGAACCAGCACAGCACGCCCTCGCCCCAGCCGTTGTCGACCGACTCGGCGCAGTCCAGCGTCACCACCTCCCCCGCCGCCGCGACGACGCGCGCGAACCGCCGACGCCCCGCCATCGCCACGCGGCAGCGCCGGTCGCCCAGCGTGGCGCGGCACGCCGGGGACGTCGCCTCGGTCACCGGCCGCTCCAGCCGCGCGGTCGCGCCGCGCAGTTCCGCCGCGAAGCCGCCGTCCTGCCACGACACCTCGCCGATCCGCCCCTCGCCTAGCGCGATCGGCACCACCACCGGATCGTCCCAGTCGATCGCGAAGGTCACCACGCGCGCCGCATCCCATCGCCCCGCCGCCAGATCGCGCGCGGTGATCGCCGCGACGTCCAGCGCCCCGCGCGCGGTCATCGTATCGGGGTCGGCGCCCTCCGCCCGCTCGATCGCGGACGGCGTCATCCCCGGCGCCGCGCGGTATCGCATGCCGCCCACGGTCAGGTCGCGGTCGTGATCGGTCATCGCCACGGTGACGCCATCGGTCCGTTCGATCCGCCAGCACAGCGCCAGCGTCGTCACCCGGTCCGACCCGGTCGTCGCCGCCGCGCTCATGCCTCGCGCACCTCGATCAACGGCACGCTGGGCACCGCGCCGGCCAGATGCGTCGCGCGCGATACGGTCAGTTCGTCCTCGGCGAAGCGCACCGGCACGTCGAAATCGAACGTCGCGGTCACCGCCGCGCCCGCTGGCGGCGCGGTGTCCAGCGTCACCATGCCCGCCGCCGCCACCGCGAAGGCCTGGGTCGGCTGCCCGTCGATCGCGATCCGCACCGTGCCGGTCACCGGGCGGGTGATCCGCCGCGCCGCCGCGCCGTAACGGCGCACCAGCGCGAAGCTGCGCGTCGTGCCGTCGCCGGTCCCGATCCGCTCGCCCTCGGCGTGCCAGTCGAACGGGTCGCGCAGCCGGAATCCGCGCGCCGGCCCATGCCGCGCGCGGAAAAACGCCAGCAGTGCGGCGACATCGCCCTCGCTGCGCACCCCCGGCCCCACGTCATACCGGGTGCGCGCCTGCCCCCAGGCGACCTGCCGCGTCTCGCGCCCGCCGCCGCTGGTGGTCACGCTGGTCGAAAAGGTAGGCGTCACTTCCGCCTCGCGCCCCAGCGCCAGCGGGAACGCCACGTCGTCGAACGCCTCCACCCCGTCCTCCTCATCCTGCCAATAGGTCAGCCCGTCGCGCATCACCTGCGGCAGCGCCCACAGATAGACGCGGCGCACCCCGCGGGCTTTCGCCGCCTGCGCCGCCGCCACGATCCGCTCCCATTGCGCGCGATCCTCGGGCCGCAGCACGAAGCCCGCGAAATAGTCCTGCGCCGCCGCCGGATAGCCGAGCCGCGCGGTCGCCGCCGCCGCGCCCGCCGCGCTCGACGCGGTGTCGCCCGCGGTGACCCAGTCGTAATCTTCCAGTTGCAGCACATCGAAGGCGGGCGCGGCCCAGCCGGCCGGCAGGTTCATGCGCTTCGCCTCCGGCGCGGCGGCGTCCAGCACCGTCGGCAGATAGGCGAGCAGATAGGTGGCGCACCCCGGCTGCGCGGCGCGCGCCGCCGCGGCCAGCGCGGCGGTGGACGCCGCCAGCGCCGCGCCCGCCCGGTCCAGCGTCGCGCGCTGCGCCGCGTCCAGCGCGGCGCGCAGGTCGGGGATCGCCGCAGGCGCGATCGCCGCCACCGCGCTGGCATCGTACAGGCACGGTCGCGCGGCGGCGCCGGGGGTCACCCACCACCACGGCTCGCCCACCTGGAAATGCGGCGCCAGGCCCGCGGCCGCACCGATCGCCAGGAACGCCGCCGCCACCGCGCGCAGATAGGCCATCGCCGGGTCGCAGGTCGGCGACAGCAACGTCGACGGCGGCACCCAGCCGGTCAGCGCCGGGCTGCCATCCGCCGCGCGCTGCTTCCACGCCGCCGGGCAATGCGCGTCGAACAATTCGTAGGACAGCGACCAGATCAGATCGTATCCCAGAACGCCTGCGCGCCGCGCGAAATCGCCATGCCACGCCGCGCACGCCGCGTTGAGCGCCCCGCCCGCCAGCGTCACCGCCCCACCCCCGGCGGTCAGCCGGAAATAATGGCTCATCCCCACATAATGGACGATCGCCCCGCGATACCCCAGGTGCAGCGCGTTGCGCAGCAGGCGCTGCGGGGTCAGGTGATAGCTGTCGTCATATCCGCTCGCGATGCGCAGGTCGTGTTCGGGGACCACCACGTCGCCGATCGCCAGCACTGCGCCCGATCCGGTGCAGGCGATCGCGCTCAGTTTGGCCCAGCCCTCGACCGGCATCGGCAGCGCGCCGCCGCCCTGCTCGTCATAGCCTGGCGCGACCAGCGACACGAACATCCGGTCGACGTCGCCCGCCCACACCGGGTCCGCCTCGCCCGGCAACGCGAAGCCGCCGTCCAGCGCGGCGAAGTCCAGCGTCACCCGCGCATCGGTCGGCGTGCCCTGCGCATAGTTCCACAGCCGCACGTACCAGGCGCGCGCCTGCCCCGCGGCATCGCGCCCCTCGATCGTCAGGACCGGGCCGTTGACCGCATCCAGCGCCACTACCCCGGCCGATCGCCAGCGGAACGACAGCCGGCACGCGCGGTAATCGCGCGCTTCCTCATAGCACAGCAGCGGGTGGTCGTGCCGGTCGGCGCTTTCCCAGATCAGCCCCGCCAGGTCGTCGCGGCGATAGAAGACCGCATCGACCCGCACCGTATCGGGTGCCGGCGTCGTCACCGCCGCCATCATCGGGCGCGGAAAGTTGACCGTCCAGAACGCGGGGTCGAACCGCTGGATGAACCCGGTGGCCTGCTCGGCCCGCTGCGCTGCCAGCCAATGCCCCATCACTCGCCCTCCGTCAGTGCGGCGCGCACCGCGCGCGCCACCTGCCGGCTGGATCGCGCCAGCGCGGCGGGCGCGGCATTGTCGCCCGCACGGATCGTGATCGCGACGCGCACGTCGCGCCCGCCCCCCGCCCCACCGCCGGCGGGGATCACCTGTCCGCTGCTGGTCGGCACGAACAATTCCGGTCCGCGCTCTCCCACCCAATAGGGTCGCGCCGGGCTGACCGGCCCGCCCGTCGCGCGTCCCGGCAACCCCAGCAGCCCGACCAGCGACGCCACCAGCCCGCCACCGCCGCCGCCGCCGCCACCACCGCCGACGATGGCACCGATACCGTTGCGCACCGCCGCCGCCGCGATCTCCGCCAGCACCGACAGCGCCACCGCCTTCAGGTCGTCGAACCCCAATTTGCCGGTGCGCACCGCGCGCATCAGTGCGGTCTCCACCGCGCGGCCGGCGCGATCGGCCCCGGCGGCGAACGGCCCCTCCAGCGTCTGGCGCATCGTGTCGATGTCGCGCGCGAACCCGGCGGTGTCGGCGCGCACGCCGATCACCAGCCGCTCGATTTCCTCATCCATCGGGGAATGCCTCCTGCAATCGGGCGATCAGCGCCGCGTCGGGCGGCGGCATCGCCATGTCGGGCGCGGCGGCCCGGGCCAGCGCGGCCAGTTCGGCGGGTGTCGCGCGCCAGAAATCGTCCGGCCGCCATCCGAACGCGAGCCCCGCCAGGCCCGCCAGCCGCACCGCCGCGGTGGCGAAGCGCGGCGCCGTCATGCCGCTCACTGCCCCGCCAGCACCTGCCGCAGCAGCAGCTTCAGCGCCGGGGTCGCCCCCGCGATCCCGCCCGCCACCACCGCCTCGCCCAATGTCTCGCGGGTCAGCGCGGGCGGCGCGTCGTGCCGGCAATGCCAGAACAGCGCGACCAGCTCCGCCAGCTTCAGGTCGCCGCGCGCCGCGCGCTCGACCAGCGCGAACAACGGGCCCAGTTCCTCCTCCGCCGCCACCAGCGCGGCGAAGGTGGGGCGCAGCACCACCGGCTGGCCCGCGACGCGGATGGCGGCCTCGCCGCGCGCCGGGTTCGCGGGCGCGCTCATGCGCTGGCCACCGCGCCGCTGCTCTCCAGCGCGATCGTGTAGCTGCGCTCGCCGTTGTAATCCCCGGCATAGTCCAGCCGCGTGACCAGGAACCGCCCGGTCATCGCCTCGCCGCTTTCGAACGTCAGGCGATACTCGTCGAGCGTGCCGGCCAGTGCGCTCGCCTTCACGCGCGTTTCCGCCGCCGATCCGGTGAACACGCCCGCCGCCGATACGCTGACCGAACGGACCCCGGCGCCCGACAGCAGCTCGCGCCACCCGCCCGAATCCTTGCTGGTGATCGCGACCGCCTCGCCGTTGATCGACAGCTGCGTCGTGCGCAGCCCCGCCACCGTCCGGTACACCACCGGATTGCCGCCATCGCCCACCTTCAACAGGAACGCGCTGCCCTTTTCCGCCGCCATGTTCAGTCCTCCTGTTCCAGCATCCGCACGCGCACGTCGACCATCGCCGCCCAGCGTGCCGTCCCGTCACCCAGCACCGCGCAGCGCACCGGCACGACCGTCACGATCCGCCATCCCGGCAGGTCGCGCGGCAGCGCCAGCAACGCCGCCTCCACCGCGCCCGCGATCCCCTCGATCCGCGCCGGCAGCTGGTGATCGTCGCGCACCGTCACGCCGACGCGCGCCTCGCGCCCGGCGCGGTCCTTGGTGCCCCAGTCGGTGGCGGCGATGTCGCGAAGCGTGACGTGCGGCATCGCCGCCTTCGCGCCCGCACCGTCCGCCACGCGCTGCACCCCCGCGATCGCGCGCAGCTGCGCCAGCACCGCGGCGCGCAAGGCCACCGCCGCGCTCATGATCGCCACCACGACAGCCGCGGGTCGTCGACCCACCGCCGCACCAGCCCGCGCGCGCTGACGGTCACGCCCCCCGCGCCATCCTCCACCCGCGCATCCGGCAGCAGGTCGCGCACCCGCGCCGCGACCTGCGCCCGCGCCGCCGCGACGCGCCGCTCCACCGCGGGCGTCATGCGCGCAACCCCGGCGTCAGCGACATGACCCGGAACGGCCGCCACAGCGCGGTCACCGCCGCGGGGACCGGGGTGGTCGCGCCGCGATCGGCGAACAGATGCGCCGCCAGCATCGCCACCCCCTGTCGCAATCCGGCGGGCAGCCCGCCCCAGTCGGCGGCGATCCCCGCGGTGAAGACGACGCGCCCCTCCGCCGCCATCCGCACCCAGCCGCGCCCCTCGCCGTCGATATCGATCGTCATGTCCGGCGCTGCCTGGATCGCACGCACCGGCATCGCGGGCAGCATCTGCCACGCCGCGCCCGCTGGCATGTCGGCCGCGACCTCGCGTGCGATCAGCACCTGCCCGGTGACCTGCTCGGCCAGCCCGATCGCGCTGTCCGCCAGCGCCGCGATCAGCGCATCGTCCTCCGCCAGCCCGGCGCGCAGCTCCGCCTTCACCGCCGCCACCGAGGCGGCGCGATCGGCGGGCCCCAGCGTCACCGCGCCCGGCCCGCCCGTGATGATGGCCATCCCCATCCCCCTCGCTGTTGCATGGATGCCGCGGGGCCGGCGCATGCCGGCCCCGCCGGCGGGTTCAGGCGGCGGCGAACTTCATCAGCTTGATCGCCTCGCTGTTCGACACGCACCCGCCGACGCGCTTGGTGGCGTAGAAGGTGACGAACGGCTTGTTCGTGTACGGATCGCGCAGGATGTTGGTCTCGGCGCGCTCCGCGATCAGGTAGCCGATGCGGAAATTGCCGAACGCGATCGACAGGCTATTGGCGGCGATGTCGGGCATGTCCTCGGCCTCCACCACCGGATAGCCCAGCAGCGTCGCGGGCTGTCCGCTGGTCAGGCTGGGCTGCCACAGGAACTGGCCGTCGGCGGTCTTAAACTTGCGGATGCGCGCCGCGGTCGTGGCGTTCATCACGAACGCCGCGCCCTGCCGGTATGGCGCACGCAGGCTCTGGACCAGGTCGATCAGCCGGTCGGCGCCGTTGGTGGCGAAATCGCCAGCCGCGCCGCTGGGCAGGTACTGGAGCGTCCCGAACGCCCGCGCCGCATCCCCCGCCGTGGACGTCGCCGCCTGCAGGAACCCCTTCGGCCGGTTGGTCCCGCTGCCGTTGACGAACGCCGCGCCCTCGGCGCGCGCGAACTCGGCCGCGATCTCGCCCGCCAGCCATGCCTCGACGTCGAACAGCGCGTCGTCCAGCATCGCCTGGCTGGCCGACGGATTGGCGTACAGCTCGCCCATCGGCGGGGCGATCTCCTGGAACACCGGGGTCGCGGTGCCCGGCCGCGCATCGGTTTCCGCGGCCCAGCCCGACGGCGTCCCGCCGGTCGTCACCAGCTTGCGGTATCCCGCCGATCCCACCGGCACCACATTGGCGATGGCGCGGATCGGGCTGATCGACTTCAACACCGCGTCGATCTGCTGGTCGATCTCGCGCGGGATG
Source organism: Sphingomonas ginsenosidimutans (assembly GCF_002374835.1). Classification (GTDB taxonomy): domain Bacteria; phylum Pseudomonadota; class Alphaproteobacteria; order Sphingomonadales; family Sphingomonadaceae; genus Sphingomonas; species Sphingomonas ginsenosidimutans. The sequence continues at coordinate 459,518 of NZ_NWVD01000003.1, read as the reverse complement.
GCAAAGCCGCCCTGGTCGCCGGTCGTGCCGGTGAACGCCTTCATCTCGATCGTCGCGCCGGTGCGGACGAAGCCGTCGAACGCGGCATTGCCCATGGCGCGCGCGCCCTCCAGCACCGGGCGTGCTTCCACCGTATCGTTCATCACCTTCTCCTTCGGAAATGCCCGCTAGCCGGGCAGCAGTCGGCAGCGCCGCGGCGCCGCCGGATTCAATCCTCGCTGATCGCCGCGATCCGCGCGGCGGGCTGCATCGGCACCGCCACCAGGCTGATCTCGGCCAGATCGGCGGCGCGGATCTCGCGCCACGCGCCTTGCGTCACGCGCCGCGCGCGATAGCCGACCGACAGCGCCGGCAACGCGCCGCTGCGCACCGCGCGCGCCACGCCCGGATCGTCGATCCGCGCCGCGATGCGCAGGCCGCGCGCATCCTCGTGCATTTCCAGCACCGCACCCACCGGCGCCCCGCGATGCTGGAGCAGCAGCGGCACCGTCCCCGCCCCGGCGAAGGCGCCCGCGCGGAACACGTCGCCCGCGCGGTCGACCCGGTCGTAGACCGCGGCATAGCCCGCGATCCGCATCACTTGACCCACTCGCCGAACCCCAGCTTGACCGCCAGCCCGACCAGCAGCAGCGCCCACACCATCCGCACCACCCAGGCGACGCTGGCGCGCCATGCCGATGATTTCGCCGTGCGCCACGCCTTCAACAGCTCGCGCAGCTCGGCGACGTCGCCCGCCGCACCCTCGTCGGCCAGCCCCAGCCGCGTCAGCGCGCGCGTCGCGCCCAGCTCGCCGGCTTCCTCCGCGATCGCGCGCAGCACCGCCATGTCGCCGCCGCGCGCCTGTTCCTGCGCCAGCAGCTGCGCCAGCACCGCCCCGTTCCCGCGCGCGCTCATGACCAGTCCACCATCTGGCGCTTTTCGTCGCGCGACAGGAAATCGGCCGCGGCGACCATCCGCCACAATCGCTCGCGATCCTCGACCAGCGCGGGCACACGATCCAGGTCGACCTCCAGCGTGGCATCGGCGAACCACGGCGCCAGCCCGTCGCGCACCCCGGTCAGGATCGCGCCCGCCAGCGGCAGCACGGTCAGCCGCCACAAGGCGCGATTGGCCTCGCGGTAATTGGCGTGGGTGCTGTCGCCGGGCAGACCCAGCAGCATCGGCGGCACCCCGAACGCCAGCGCGATCTCGCGCGCCGCCGCCGCCTTGGTGCCGGCGAAATCCATGTCGGCGGGGGTCAGGCTCATCGCCTGCCATTTCAGCCCGCCTTCCAGCAGCATCGGGCGCCCGGCATTGGCCGCGCCGGCGAAGCCTTGCTCCATCTCCTCGCGCAGGCGACGGAACTGGTCGGGCGACAGCACCGATCCGTCGCCCGCGTCATAGACCAGCGCACCGGACGGGCGCGCGGCATTGTCCAGCAACGCCTTGCTCCACGACGATGCGGCATTGTGGATCGCGATCGCCCCCGATGCCGCGCCCAAGCACCCCAGCCCGTAATGATCGTCGACCGGGTTGAAGCGGCGGACATGGATCACCGCCGCCGGGTCGAACCGCGTCGCGCGGACGCCCACGCGGTACAGATACGCCGCCGGCCACCCGTCCGCGCCCAGCTCCACCGTCACCCGTTCGGGGCGCAGCGGGAACAGCGCCGCCACCGCGCCGCCCGCATCGCGCAGGATCTGGATGAAGGCATTGCCGTGCAGCAGCGTTTGCGCCGCTACCGCCTCCAGCAGCCCCGGCGCCCCGGCCAGCGCGCCCAGCGCCGGGTCGCTCGCGTCCAGCGGCGCGCCGCCGACCGCCTCGGCGACCAGCCGCACCGCGCGCTGCGCCACCGCATTGGCGCAGTAACCGGCGCGCACCTGCGCCTCATACCCTTGCGGCCACACCCCGATCGGCGCCGCGACCCCCGCCGCACGCGCCAACGCCGGACGCGCGCCATCGCGCCCGGATTTCCACCCGAACCAAGCCATCGGCCACTCTCCATGATGATAAAGCCGCCCGCGCATCACGCGGACCGGCAACTCCACCGGCGTTCCCGCGAACGCCGGAACAGCGGGTCAGACAGAACGACGTTCGTTGGCTCACGCCACCCCGGGCTCCGGCGTGCACAACAGTACCGCACGGCGCGCGGCCATCAGCCACAAACACCAATCGTGTTCCGGCGAAGGCCGGAACCCAGGGCAACGCAGGACAACACCGGCAAGCGAGCGCGCGCCGCCCGCTAGATCACCGCCACCCGCGCCTCGCCCTGCCGGTCCAGCATCAGCGCGGTCAGCGCCCAGATGCACGCGTCGGCGCGGTCCGGCGATCGCCCCGGCCCGTCATAGCCACCGCCGATCGACAGTCCCGCCAGTTCGTCCTCCAGCGCCGGGAACGCCCGCGCGTGCCACACCCGCCGCAGTTCGTAGAGCGCGGCGACCGGCTCCGCGCGCGCCGCCTTGCCGCGGGTGGCGTGGACCAATGTCACCGGCAGCGTCGCCTGCGCCGCCAGCAGCACGCTCTTCACCATCGCGCCGCCCTGGTTCGCCTCCGCCACCACGCGGTCGGCGCCGACACGGGTGGCGCAGGCGCCGACCGCGCGCGCCCAGCCCTCGGGCGTCGCGCCGCTGACACTGGCATCCTCGATCACATAGCCGCAGCCGTCGCGCCCCAGCCCCGCCGCGACGATCCCGCAGGCATCGCCGTCGGTGCCCGCGGGCGGATCGACCCCGACGACGATGCGCACCAGCGGCGGCACCGTCGCGGCGCGCTGCGCCTCCAACGTCTTGCTCGTCCACAGCGCGCCCGCCACCTCGTCGATCAGCTCGCCGTCCAGTTCCTGGCGCCCCAGCCGCGTCGCGCCGTAACTGGCGGTCATCGCCGCGACGAACGCGGGCGGCAGATGCGGATTGTCATGCGTCCGCCCGCGTGTGGTGCACGTCCCCGGATCGGCCGCGATCCGCCGCATCAGCGCGGTCGGGCGCGGGGTCGTCGTCACCAGCACGCGCGGCTGCTCGCCCAGCCGCAACCCCATCAGCAAATTGTCCCACCCCGCGGTGCCGCGCCATTTGCCCAGTTCGTCCGCCCAGGCGAAATGATGCTCCGGCCCGCGCAGCTTCTCCGGCGCGGCGGCGGAATAGACCTGCGCGCTCGCCCCGCTGGCGAAGCGCACCTCGCCGCTGGTCGGGCGCCACACCACCGGTTCGTCGTCGCGCGCCACCGCGATGACGCCGCTCGGCCCCTCCACCATCACCTTGCGGGCATCGGCGATCGTCGCGCCGACCAGCGCGAAGCGCGCCTGCGGCATGGTGCGGGCCATCGCGCTCACCCATTCGGCGCCCGCGCGCGTCTTGCCGAAGCCGCGCCCGGCCTGCATCAGCCACACCGACCAGCCGCCCGGCGGGGGCAATTGCCCCGGATGCGCCCATTCCTCCCACCGCTCGACGATCGCACGCGCGGTCTCCTCGCTCAGCGTCGCGGCGATCGCGGTGCGCTCGGCCAGCGGCAGCCCGCGCCACCAGCGCAGCGCCCGCTCCATCGATGCGCTCATGCCGGCTCCGCCGCCCCGCCGCGCCGCGCCTGCGCCGACAGGCGCCGCAGCAGTTCCCGACCGGCGACGTCGCGCCCCTTCCGGCGCACCGGCGGCGCGGCCGGCGGTGGGGGCATGTCGGGACGCCGCGCCAGCAATTGCATCGCGGTGGCGATCTCGATCGCGCCGCCCGGCCGCTCGCCTTCTGCCAGCACCTGGCGCAGCACCGCCGCCTCCAGCCGTTCCCATGCCGCCGCGGCCGCATCACGCCATTCGCGCGCGAAGCGCGGTTCCCGTCGCCGCTTGGCATAAGCGGCGGTCACCGACATGCCCGCCGCCGCCGCCGATGCCGCGACGTCGCCGGTCATGCTCAGGTGATCGAGGAAGGCGTGTCGCGCCGTCTTGCTCCACCGCATCGCGTCCGCGCCGGCGGTCTGCGTACCCGCCCCGGCTCCCGTCGCTCCGTCCCGACCAGCATCGTCACGTCCCGCATCGGCACGTCCCGCATCGTCACGCCCCGTACCGCCCGTTCGTTCGGCCATCCGGCGATCCTCCCCTGCGTCGATCCCGATATCGTCGGCCGCACCCGCTGCCCGCCCGGTGGTGCGTCATCCGCACCGCCCGGAGCCGCCCCGCGCGGCGCGCCAAACGACGACGGGCCGGCGCGGCGGGGCCGCAGCCCCGAGCCGCCCGGCCCGATTCGCATCATCTCGATGTTCACGTTTTGTACGCAAACAGCGCGGCGCTGTCAAGCCGCAAATATCGCCGTCGTCAGGTGGGGGATAATGGAGCGGGTAGCGGGAATCGAACCCGCGTATTCAGCTTGGAAGGCTGCTGCACTACCATTGTGCTATACCCGCTCGCCGGGGCACGGCCAGTAATCCAACCCGCCCGCCCGCGCAAGCGCGCTACGCCCGCCGCCACGCCGACAATCTTACGCGCCGCGTAAATTCGCTAGACCTTTGTCGATAGCGCGCTAAACCGGCCGCGATACCGGATGTTCAAATCCGGACCCATCGACCCGTCATGTTTGGGAGAGGCACCGTCACCATGCGTCTGACCATTGTTCTGCTGTCCACCGCCGCCGCGCCCGCGCTGCTGTTCGCCGCCACCGCCTCGGCGCAGACCTCTACCGATCAGGCCGCCGCCGATCAGGCCAGCCCCGTCACCGCCAACGCCGCCGTCGCCGGACAGGCCGACACCACCGCCGCGCAGGCCGACGCGAACGACGTCGGCGCCGGCGACATCGTCGTCACCGCCACGCGCCGTTCCGAACGCCTGTCGGAAGTGCCGATCTCGATCAACGCGGTCAGCCAGGCCGCGCTGCAGAATTCGGGCGCCACCGACATCCGCCAGATGGCGCAGCTGGCCCCCTCGCTCAACGTCTCCTCGACCGGGTCGGAAGCGAACGCCTCGGCGCGCGTGCGCGGCATCGGCACGGTCGGCGACAACCCGGGCCTCGAAAGCTCGGTCGCGGTGTTCATCGACGGCGTCTATCGCAGCCGCACCGGCTCGGGCCTCAACGATCTGGGCGAGGTCGACCGGATCGAGGTGCTGCGCGGGCCGCAGGGCACCCTGTCGGGGCGCAATTCCTCGGCGGGCGCGATCAACATCTACACCAAGGCGCCGTCGTTCGACTTCGGCGGCTATGCCGAGGGCAGCTACGGCAATTTCGACGCCTGGCGTGCCGCCGGCGCGCTGACCGGGCCGATCATCAAGGACCTGCTCGCCTTCCGCATCGACGGCGTCTACGCCAAGCGCGACGGCTTCATGCGCGATGTCGTCAACAACACCGACTATAACGACCGCAATCGCTGGTTCGTGCGCGGGCAGTTGCTGCTCGAACCGTCGTCGGACTTCTCGCTGCGGCTGATCGGCGACTATACCTTCCGCGACGAAAAGTGCTGCGGCGCCGTCTATGTCGACACGCGCGAGAAGATCGATCCGACCCCCGGCGTCGCCGGCGACTATGCGATCAACCCCGCCGGCAACCGCATCGTCGACGTCATCAATTCGATCGCCGCGCTGCGCGGCTATCCGGCCGGCAGCGCCTTTCCCAGCGGCAACGACCCGTACAGCCGCCGCATCGCCTTCTCGCCGGGCAAGGCCTATTCGAACGTGACGAAGGACTATGGCGGCTCGGCGCAGGTCGACTGGAACCTGGGCGGCGCCTCGCTCACCTCGATCACCGCCTATCGCGAATATAAGTCGGCGGGCGCCAGCGACATCGACTATAACGTCCTCGACATCGGCGATCGCCCGGCGGACGGCAACAACTACCGCCAGTTCCACACCTTCACGCAGGAAGTCCGCCTCAACGGCGAGGCGTTCGGCGATCGCCTGAACTGGCTGGTCGGCGGCTTCTTCGCGAACGAGGATCTGGAGGTCGTCGACAATCTGAAGTTCGGCAGCGATTACGGCGCGTTCGCCGCGTGCCGCATCGTCGCGACGATCAACCCGGCGGCGGCGCTGCGCAACCCGGCCAATGCCGGCTGCCTCAGCGCGGCGGGCCGTGCGACGCTGTCGGGGCAAGTGCCGGGCACCACGCCCGCGTTCGGCGCCGCGACGCCGCTGATCCTGGCCAGCATCGACCGGCTGGGCACGCTCAACAACCTGGGCACCACCCGCGACGTCTATCGCCAGAACAGCAAGAGCTTCGCGCTGTTCACCCACAATATCATCAAGCTGACCGACAATCTGTCGTTCACCGCCGGCCTGCGCTGGACGCAGGAGCGCAAGCGCTTCGACGCGACGTTCGGCAACAACAACACCGTCTGCCCGCAGATCCAGGGGCTGCTGGGCGCCGGCCCGGCGGGCAATCTGTTCAACAATGCGCAGCTCGCCGCGCTGACCCGCGGGATCGCGACGCTGGCATGCACCGGCAATTCGTCGGCGGCGCTGAACGGCCGCACGCTGGCGGACAATTTCAAGGAAGACCAGCTGACCGGCACCGCGGTGCTGTCGTGGAAGCCGGTCGACCGCGTGATGACCTACGCCAGCTATTCGCGCGGGTACAAGGCGGGCGGGTACAACCTCGACCGGTCGGACCTGGGCGATGCGTACAATCCCGCGACGATCGGCAATGCCACCGGCGGGCGGCTGCGGTTCGACCCGGAAACCGTCAACGCCTATGAAATCGGCCTGAAATATTCCAGCCGCCAGTTCACGTTCAACATCGCGGGCTTCCGGTCGGAGTTCAAGAATTTCCAGCTGAACACCTTCAACGGCACCAATTACGTGGTCGAGAACATCGGCTCGTGCTCGAACGACCTCAACGGCGCCGATCGCGACAACAGCGCGGCGACCGGCGCCTGCTCCGGCAACGTCAAATACGGCGTCCTCAGCCAGGGTGTCGAGGTGGAGGCCGGCTTCTACCCCGCACGCAATCTGGCGGTGAACCTGGGCTACACCTTCGCCGACACCAAGTATCGCCGCAACCTGGTCGGCTCGGATGCGGGCGCGCCGCTGGATCCGGCGCTGTTCCTGCTGTCGGGGTCGCAGATGTCGAACGCGCCGCGCAACGTCATCACCTCCTCGGTCGCCTGGACGCCGGACATCGGCAGCGACGGCATGTCGGCGCTGTTCTACGTCGATCAGCGCACGGCGTCGGACTATAACACCGGCTCCGACCTGTTCGTGGAAAAGATGCAGGACGGCTTCACCGTGGTGAACGCGCGCGTCGGCCTGCGCGGGCGTGAGGAACGCTGGGCGGTCGAACTGTGGGCGCAGAACCTGCTCGACACCAACTATACGCAGGTCGCGTTCAACTCGCCCTTCCAGGGGGCGGGCAGCCAGCAGCAGGTGCAGGCGTTCGGCGGCACCGGCAACCAGCTGTTCTCGGCCTTCCTCGCCGAACCGCGCACCTATGGCGTGACGCTGCGCACGCGCTTCTGATACACACCATTGCAGACGGGGCGGGCCGGCTGGCGCATCGTGCGCCGGCCGGCCCGTTCGTTTCGTCGGCTTCCGCGCGCATCCTACCCGTTTCGGCTGGAAAGCGGCGGGCTGGTGGTTGACCCGTTAACCGTTTTCACGCCTTCCTCCAGTCAAGCGACCGTCCGAGTCGGTCGCGTCTGGCCCGTGGGGGGCGCAACGGCGATGAACGGCGAAGCGGTAATCCGGTTGGTGTCCGAACAGATGGAGCGGATCCTGTGGACCGCGCGCAGCGCGGGCGGCACGCTCATCATCTCGCGCGGTCACGATCCCGACACGATCCGCCAGCTGCTCGATCAGGGGCTGATCCGCGAACGCCTCGGCCACCTCGTCCTGACGCCCAAGGGCACCCAGCAGCGCCGCGCCTGCGCACCCTTCTGACCACGTTCTAAAGTCGCTCCGGACCTGTTACGGGGCCACCTATACGCGCCATCGGCCGGCTGCACGCACGCGGCGGGACGGATGCCCGCCCCCGTACCCCGTGCCGCCGCCCTCGGCGCACCCCTTTGCCTCATCGCGCAGCGTGATGGGATGCGCGCCGGGGGCAATCCTCCCGGCCATCGCCACACAAGTCCCCTGCATCCGCGACGGCATGATCCGCCACGCCCCCGCCAGCGACGCGCATAAAAAAACCACCGCGTGTTTTCACACGCGGTGGCCAAGGTTCAGGGAGGAGACACGCCAGAGGCGTGCCATACGGTTCCGCGAAAGGGGGGACACGGAAACCGTACGTCAACAACATAGGAGGGTGGCAAAGGGTTTCAAGCCTTCACCCCGTCGCCACGACAAATTGTTCGAATCCGGCGACGGATGGCTGATCGGCGGGTCAACGCCGGCCTGGCAGCATCCGCGTCATCACGCCGTCGCGCAGCAGCACCGCATGGCGCAGCGCCGCCGCGATATGCGCCGCGACCAGTACCGCCATCATCCAGCCCAGCACTTCGTGCCCCTCACCGCCCAACGCGGCGGCGCCGCCCGATACCGGCAGGTACGGCAGGTCGAACAGCCCGAACCACGTCAGCGCGCGGCGCCCCTCCGGGCCGGATACCATCATCCAGCCGGTCAGCGGCACCGCGATCATCAGCAGGTACAGCGCCCAGTGCGTCGCATGCGCCGCCGCGCGTTCCCAGGCCGGAGTCGCCGCGGGCAGCGGCGGCGGGCGATGCGCCAGGCGCCAGGCCACCCGCGCCGCCGTCAGCAACAATATGGTGACGCCGATCGCCTTGTGCGCCGGCATCCAGGCGCGCAGCGCCGGGATCGATTGATGCCCGATCCCGACGATCAGGTTGCCGATCACCAGCACCGCGATAGCCCAGTGAAAGGCGATGGCGACACGCGAATAGGTCGCACCCGCGATCGGTCGTCCCGCGCTCCCGCGCATCGCCATCACCCCGGCGCCTTCCGCGTCAGGCCACCAGCTGCGGCTGCGGCATCTTGCCCAGCTTCACCTGCCGCGCGAAGATGTCGCGCATCAGCGACAGCGAAAACAGGTGCGCATACAGCAGCGGCAGCATCCCCGACTGCGACATCTTGCGCAGCTGGTCGCCGCGCAGGTCGGCCAGCTTCTGCTCGTCGACCATCTGGAACCCGCGATAGACGAACGGCTGGTCGATGCCGTCCTGCTGGATCGTGACTTCGCCTTCCATCAACAGGCCGGCGTCGCGGATCTCCGTCATGAACTGCCCGGTGCGCGCCGCGGCCTGTTCGAAATTCTCGTTGAACTGAAGGATGTTGCGCGTCAGCTCGGTCGGCTGGCCGTCCGCGAACAGCGGCTCGCCGTCATCGAACGCGCCGATCGTGTCGGTGGTCGGATCGAAGCACAGCGACAGCTCGTCGGCATCCGGGCGCAGCCGCGCCAGCATGTACGGATAGCGGCGGACATACGCCGGGACGTACAGATTGTCCTCGGTCAGCGCGCCGGCCTCGTCGACGAACACGTTGACGCCCTCGTTCAGGCCCATCAGCGCGATCGGGATCGAATCGTCGCCCGACGAAAAGACGATCGGCATGAACCGCTGCACCAGCGGGAATTCCTCCACGGTCAGCGGGATCGCGTGCTGGCCGGTCAGGAACGGCGCCACGTTCGACGAGCGAATCTTGTAGTTGGCGTGGAGTTCGCTCGAAAGCGGCTCGAGGCCGTTGTAGAAAAGCGGAAGCTGCGGCGCGCTGGCCATGGGATTCTCCGTAGCGGACGGGATAAGGTTCGTATCGTATCGATCGGGCGCGCCGCGTCCTGCCGCCACCCGGACGGGGGACGGGCCTATTGCGGGTTGCGCGGCGGCGCAAGCGTCACAAGCTTGCCGGGGTTCATCAATTCCCCCGGATCGAACGCCGCGCGAATCGCGCGCAGCGCCGCCAGCCGCGCCGGCGGGGTCAGCCGCTCCAGCTCGTCGCGCTTCATCTGGCCGATACCGTGCTCGGCGGAAATCGTCCCTCCCGCCGCGACGACCAGGTCGTGGACGAAGGCGGAGACGACCGGCACCTGCCGCGCATACCAGTCGGCAGGGTCGGTGCCGGGGGCGGCGCGGACGTGAAAATGGACGTTGCCGTCGCCCAGATGGCCGAAGCCGCTGGCGTGCGTGCCGGGGAAGCGCGCCTCGCACGCCGCCGCCGCCTCGATCATGAAGCGCGGCATCGCCTCCACCGGCACCGCGATGTCGTGCTGCGCCGCCGGCCCGGTGGCGCGTTCGGCATCGGAGATCGATTCGCGGATCCGCCAGAACGCTTCGGCCTGCGTCTCGCTCGCCGCGATCGTGGCGTCGGCGGCCAGCCCGTCCCCGATCGCCGCGCCCAGCACGCGCTCCACCACCGCCGCGGCGCCATCGGGCGCGTCGTCGGCGGTCACCTCGATCAGCACGTGCCACGGGTGCGCGCCCGCGATCGGCGCGCGCGCATCGGGCAGATAGGCGAGCACGGCGGCCAGCGATTCGGCCGGCAGCAGCTCGAAACTCTCCAGCGCCGGGGTCGCGCGCTGGAACCGGCGCAGCAGCGTCATCGCCGCATCGGGGGATGCCACGCCTGCCCAGGCGACCGTCCGCCCCGCCACCGCCGGCACCAGCCGCAGCGTCGCGGCGGTGACGATCCCCAGCGTCCCTTCCGCCCCGATCAGCAATTGCGTCAGGTCGTAGCCGCGATTGTCCTTCTTCAGCGCCGCCAGCCCGTCGTGCCGCGATCCGTCGGGCAGCACCGCCTCGATCCCCGCCACCAGCCCGCGCATCGTCCCGAAGCGCAGCACCTGCGTGCCACCTGCGTTGGTGGAGACGAGCCCGCCGATCGTCGCCGATCCCTTCGCCCCCAGCGACAGCGGGAAGCGCCGGCCGTGCGCGGCGACGGCGGCGTGCAGCGTCGCCAGGATCACCCCTGCCTCCGCCACCGCCAGCCCCGCGTCGGCATCGATCGCGCGGATCGCGTTCAGCCGGCGCAGCGACAGGATCGCCGCGCTGCCGTCGGCGGGCGGGGTGGCGCCGCCGACCATCGAGGTATTGCCCCCCTGCGGCACCAATGCGACGCCCTCGGCCCGCGCGGCCGCGACGATCGCCTGCACCTCATCGACGGTGGCGGGCGCCAGCAACAGCCCGGCATGGCCATGGTAGCGGCGGCGCCAGTCGGTTTCCCACGGCGCGATCGCGTCGCGATCGGTGACGATCGCGGCAGCGGGCAGGCGCGCGGCGATCCGGTCGGCGAAGCGGGCGAGCATCGGGTTCACGCGCGCGTCCTTGCGCCCGATCGCGCCGCGGTTCAATCGCCTGCCGCCGCCCGGCCGGCGGTTCATCCCCCGTTCAACCGGCGCGGGTCACCGCCATGGTCGCCAGTCATGATCCCGCGCCTTCCGCCCGCCCTGCTGCTCGCGATGGCCGCCCCCTTGGCGGCGGGTGCGCGCGCGCCCGCGCCGGATACGCTGGCCGACGGCACGCAATGGGCGCAGCTGACGATCCACGAACGGCTCATCATCCGCATCCCCCGGATGCCCGCGGCCTCGCGGATGGCGATGCGCGCGCCGGCACCGGTGGAGTGGCGCGAGCGCAGGGGACCGCGCTGCCTGACGATGACGTCGCTGACCGGCGCGGCGATCGGCCGCGACGGCGAGGTCGATCTGATCGTCGAGGGGGCGCAGCGCGTGCGCGCGCGGCTGGATTCGCAATGCCCGACGCTCGATTTCTATTCGGGCATGTACCTGAAGCCGACCGCCGACGGCAAAATCTGCGCCCGGCGCGACGCGATCCGCACGCGATCGGGCGGCCGCTGCGCGATCGCGCAGTTCCGAAAGCTGGTGGCGGCCCGCTGAAAACCCGCTCGACCGCGCATATTCCTTGACTTTGCGGCCGTGATCGGGAAGCGCGGACGGGATAGAAAAGGGGCGTCGGCGCCGGCCGCGCCCGCCCCCGGCAACCGGACATCTGCATGAGCTTCGCCGACCTCGGCCTTTCCGACGAACTCCTCCGCGCCGTCGGCGACACCGGCTATACCGAGCCGACGCCGATCCAGGCCAGCGCCATCCCGTCGGTGCTGATGATGCGCGACATCATCGGCATCGCGCAGACCGGCACCGGCAAGACCGCCAGCTTCGTGCTGCCGATGATCGACATCCTGGCGCAGGGGCGCAGCCGCGCGCGCATGCCGCGCAGCCTGATCCTGGAGCCGACACGCGAACTGGCCGCGCAGGTGGCCGAGAATTTCGAGATCTACGGCAAGTATCACAAGCTTTCGATGGCGCTGCTGATCGGCGGCGTACAGATGGGCGATCAGGTCAAGGCGCTGGAAAAGGGCGTCGACGTGCTGATCGCCACGCCGGGCCGGCTGATGGACCTGTTTGGCCGCGGCAAGATCCTGCTGACCGGCTGTTCGATGCTGGTCATCGACGAAGCGGACCGGATGCTCGACATGGGGTTCATCCCCGATATCGAGGAGATTTGCACCAAGCTGCCGGCACAGCGCCAGACCCTGCTGTTCAGCGCGACGATGCCCGCGCCGATCAAGAAGCTGGCCGACCGCTTCCTCAGCAATCCCAAGACGATCGAGGTCGCACGCCCCGCCAGCACCAACATCAACATCACCCAGTGGGTGGTGCCGGTGAAGGGCAGCGCGTTCGAGAAGCGCCGCAGCCTGCGCACCCTGCTGCGCCAGGACGACGTGCGCACTGCGATCATCTTCTGCAACCGCAAGACGACGGTGCGCGAGCTCAACAAGAACCTGAAACAGCACGGCTTCGCCTCGGGCGAGATCCATGGCGACATGGACCAGCCCGCGCGCCTCGCCGAACTGGACCGGTTCAAGAAGGGCGACGTCAACATCCTGGTCGCCAGCGACGTGGCCGCGCGCGGGCTGGACATCAAGGGCGTCAGCCATGTCGTCAATTTCGACGCGCCGTGGCACCCGGACGATTACGTCCACCGCATCGGCCGTACCGGGCGCGGCGGCGCGACCGGCGTGTCCTATACGCTGATGGGGCCGGACGATCAGGAAAATGTCGAGAATATCGAGAAGCTGACCGGACAGGCGATCCCGCGGCTCGACGCGCTGCCGGAGACGGCGGAGGCGGAAGACGACGCCCGTCCCGCCCGCCGCCGCACCCGCGAGCGCCCCGAACGGACCGAGCGCCCCGAACGTGCCGAGCGGACCGAACGCGCCGAACGTCCCGCGCCCGCCGAGCGCCGCGAGCGCCCGGCCCGCCCGGATCGCGCCCCGCCCGCGCCGCGCATGGCGGACACCGCCGAACCCCGTCACCAGCGCCCGCAACGCCGCGATACGTTCCAGGACGGTCCCGACGATGGCGGCTGGAACGGCCCGATCCCGGACTTCCTCGGGGTCGCCCTCACGTCATGACCGAACAGGCCGACGACGTTCCGGCGTCGCCGTGCAACCTCGTCTGCACCATGGATCCCGTGTCCGGGCTTTGCCTGGGCTGTTACCGCACGATCGGCGAGATCGCCGGGTGGAGCAGCGCCGACACGGCGGAAAAGCGCGCGATCCTCGCCCGGATCGCCGAGCGCGAGCGTGCGGCGACATGACCCTCAGCGCAGCGGCTTGCCCGAATCCTTCCACCGGTCGAGGATCGGGGATTCGGGCAAGTGATCGCCCGCGCCCCGCGCAGCGGGTGACGGCGCGGGCGCAGGCACCAGCGCCCCGCCCATCACCCCGCCCGGGGCCGCGGGAACAAGCGCGGGGGTCGACACCCCGACCGGCATCGCCCCTGCCCCTGCCCCTGCCCCTGCCCCTGCCCCGGCCACGCCCGGCGCCGCCACCGGCCCCGCGGGCAACAGCTCGCCGCCGCGATAGCGCTGCACGAACGCCGCCGCCGTCCCCCAGAAGCCTTTCCAGCGGTGGAAGAAATGCGCCCCCACCGCATCGGTCATCACCAAGGTGCGGTTCCACGCCGGGGTCACCGCGAACGTATGGTAATGGGTGGCAAGGCCGACGGGGGCGTAGACCGAGCCGTTGAGCGCCGCCGCCGCGATCCGCGCCGCGCGCGCCCAGCCCTGCCGGCTCGGCATCCGCGCGCTCGCACCGTCGCAGGCGAAGCTGAACTGGCACCCGCCCCCGGCGGCACCGACGCCCTGATAGACGACGCCGCACACGCTGGCGGGGAATGCCGGATGCCGCACGCGGTTCAGCACCACCTGCGCCACCGCGCGCTCGCCCTCGTCCGATTCCGACGCCGCCTCGTAATAGATCGCGGCGGTCAGGCATTGCAGCGCGCGCGCGCGGTCGATCGGCGCGATTCCCGCCAGCGTGAACGGGCGCGCCGGCGTCACCTTCGCATCGCCCGCGATCCGCGCGGCAAAGGCGGGGGCGGCGGGCAGCGGGGCGGTTCCCGTCGTGCCGCGCGCGGGTGAGGCGAAGGTGGCGGGGTCGGCGCCCCCCGGGGCCGCCTCGGCGGCGACCGGGGCGGGCAGCGCACGGCTCACCAGGATGCGCGGCGATGCCAGCATCAGCATCGCGGCCTGCGCCGCCAGCGCCCCGGCGCCGACCACGATCAGCGCCCCGATCACCGCCAGCAGCCGGCGCGCCCAGAACAGGGCGGCGCGCTGCGATCGCTGACCGGTGGGGAAGAAGGCGCGCACGGCCCGGCTCCTCGCACGCGCCCGCCCGCCGGGCGCGTCGCTATCGCCTAGCGCGCCGGCCCTTACTTTTTCTTATCGCCCCGGCGGCTGTCGCGCTGCGAATTGGCGAACAGCACCGCCGCGGCGACCGCGGCGGAACCGATGCCCACGCCCAGCCACGTCTTGCCGATCTGCCAGCGCCCGCCGCGATGCATCGCTGCATCCTTGCCCACGCCGGCTTCCTCATGCGCCTTGGCGGCGGCGACGGTCGCCAGGATCTCGTTCGGCTCGGTCGGGTCGGTTGCGTCGGTCATCCTTGTCCTCCTTTGCCCGCGCCGTAACGCGCGCGGAAACCGCTGGCGAACGCCGCCAGCCGCTGCTCGGCGATGGCGGCGCGCAGGTCCGCCATCAACGCCTCGTAAAAGGCGATATTGTGTTCGGTCATCAACATCGCACCCAGAATCTCGCCACTGCGGACCAGATGGTGGAGATAGGCACGGCTCCACGTCGCGCACACCGCGCAGCCGCATTCGGGGTCCAGCGGCCCCTGATCCTCGTTGAAGCGCGCGTTGCGGATGTTGATCGGCCCGCTGCGCGTGAACGCCTGGCCAGTGCGCCCCGATCGCGTCGGCATCACGCAATCGAACATGTCGACCCCGCGCTCCACCGCGCCGACGATATCGTCGGGCTTGCCCACCCCCATCAGATAGCGCGGGCGGTCGGCGGGCAGCTGGCCGGGCGCGTAGTCAAGGCACGCGAACATCGCCTCCTGTCCCTCGCCCACCGCCAGCCCGCCGATCGCATAGCCGTCGAAGCCGATGTCGATCAGCGCATCGGCGCTCGCCTTGCGCAACCCTTCGTCCAGCGCGCCCTGCTGGATGCCGAAGATCGCGTTATGCGCCGCATGGACACCGCCGTCCGCGTCGTGGAAGGCGTCGCGGCTGCGCTTCGCCCAGCGCATCGATCGCTCCATCGCCGCGGCCTGCACCTCGCGGGTGGAGGTGGTCGGCACCAGTTCGTCGAACGCCATCGTGATGTTGCTGCCCAGCAGCCGCTGGATCTCGATCGAGCGTTCGGGGGTGATGAGGTGCCGGGTGCCGTCCAGATGGCTGGCGAAGGCGACGCCCTCCTCCGATCGTTTGGTCAGTTCGGACAGGCTCATCACCTGATAGCCGCCCGAATCGGTCAGGATCGGCCGTTCCCACCCCATGAAGGCGTGCAGCCCACCCAGCCGCGCCACCCGCTCCGCGCCGGGGCGCAGCATCAGGTGATAGGTGTTGCCCAGGATGATGTCCGCGCCCGCGCGCGCGACGTCGGCGGGCTTCATCGCCTTCACCGTCGCGGCGGTGCCGACCGGCATGAACGCGGGCGTGCGGATCGTGCCGCGCTCCATCGCGATCGCGCCGGTGCGCGCCGCGCCGTCGGTCGCGGCGATCGTGAAGGCGAAGCGCGGCGCGCTCATCGCCCGCCGGCTCTGTTGCCGCCTTCCCTGTCGCCGTCCGACTTGTCGTCCGGCTCGGGCGCGCGCGGGTCGTGCCCGCCGCGCGGCACCGCCCCGGCATCGGGCTTGCCCTTCCCGCGCGGCGCGCCGCGCCCCATCGTCGGGCCGTCCGCGCCGATCGGCATGGTGCGGAACGTCAGCAGCTCGGCGCGGCTGATCGTCTTGCTGCCGTCCTTGTCGTAGCGCGCGAACAGGCGGCTGAACTGGTCGAGCAGCTCGTCCAGCGTGACCTTCCCGTCGTTGTTGCGATCCACCTCATACGGGCTGGGCAGCGCATTGGCATCGCCCAGGAACTTCGCCGCCCAGTCGGAATAGGCGATGTAGCGCAGCGCGCCGGTATGCGCGGTGTCGATCGCCTCGAACGACGCGCGCACGCCGTCGATCATCTCCGACCGGTCGACCAGCGCATCGCCATTGGCGTCGAACGTCGCGATCATCATCGCCACCGGCTCGACCACCATCGTCGCGGGGGTCTGCGGCTGCGCGGGCTCCGGCGCGCGCACGACGATCGGCGGCGGTTCCTGCGCAGGGGCGGCGGGGGCGGGGGCGGCAGCGGCGGCGGCGGCAAGCGACAGCAACAGGGGGAGCGCACTCATCGCTCCCCCGTGGCAGAACATGCCCGCCTTATCCAGCCGTCACCAATTGTAGCGCAGCGTCCCCACGACGGTGCGCGACGCGCCGAAATAGCAGCTGTTGTTGAAGAAGCAGCTGGCGATATGCCGCTTGTCGAACAGGTTCTGCGCATTGACGCTAAGGCTCAGCCCCGCCAGCGATGGGTCGAGCACGCCGATGTCGTAGCCGATCAGCGCATCGGCTAGCACGAAACCGGGCGAGGCGAAGCGCGTCGTGACCAGCTGCCGGTTGCGCGTGATCTGCGCCGTCCCGTCCGATTCGCCGACGTAGCGGACGCCCGCGCCCAGGTTCAGCCCGCCCAGCGCGCCCGCCGCGGCATGTTTCAGGTCCCATGCGACGAAGCTCGACGCGCTCCACTTGGGGATGCCCAGCGGGCGGGTGCCGGTCACCCCGGCCAGCTGGTCGCCGGTGCCGGTCGGCGGATTGCCGCGCACCGTCAGCGCATCGGTATAGCTGCCCGCGACCGTCACCGACAGGCCGGGGGCGATATCGCCGCGCCCGTCCAGCTCGATGCCGCGCACCTTCACCTCGCCCGCCTGGATCGAAAAGCCGATGTTGACCGGGTCGGGCACGGTCGCGTTCTGGCGGCGCAGGTCGTAGGCCGACAGCGTGAACAGCGCGCTGGTGCCGCGCGGCTGGTATTTCAGCCCCGCCTCGTACTGCCGCCCGGTGACGGGGACGAACGGCGTCCCGTCGAACGTCGTCCCGGTCTGCGGCTCGAAGCTTTCGGAATAGCTGACGAACGGCGACAGTCCCAGTTTGGTCTCGTACAGCGCGCCGACCCGCCCGGTGAAGGCGGTCTGCGACAGCCGGGTGACGGCCCCGCTGATGCGATTTCGGGTCAGCGTCGAATACCAGTCGTACCGCCCGCTCGCGATTACGTTCAACCCGCCGATCGCGATCTGGTCCTGCGCATAGACGCCGACCTGGTCGATCTTGCGGAAATTGCGCGTCACGCCGGGGAACAGCAGCAGGTTGCTCGACGGCAGGTTGCGGCCATAGACGGGGGCGTAAAGGTCCAGGTTGGGCATGCTGATCGCCGGGTTGGCGCTGGTGCCGATCGCGAACGCCTGGTCGTTGCTGCCACGGTTGTTCTGCCAGTCCAGCCCCGCCAGCAGCGTGTGGCGCACCGGCCCGGTCGCAAGGTCCGCCGCCAGCCGGTTGTCGAGCGTGATCGTGCGGAACGCCTCGTCCGCGCCGCCGCCGCCGCGCGTGATCCGCGACAGATCGGTGTTGCCGCTGGCGTCCAGGTTGGTGTTGGCGTTGAACGACAGATAGATCTGCCGATAGTGCAGGTCGATATCCAAGTAGCGTGCATTGGTGGTCCAGGTCAGCGCGTCGTTCAGCTGATGGCGCAGCAGCACGGTGGCCGACTTCTGCGTCCGGTCGAACGCCTCATAGGCCGGTTCGGAGACGTTGAGGTTCACCGGCAGCGCCCCCAGCGGGCTGGGCAGCGCCGAGCCGTACACCGGCACGCCGCTGTACGACGCCGCTTCGGGATCGCGCTGGTAGTTGAGGATCAGCGTGACGCTGGTCGCGTCGTCGGGCGCGAAGGTCAGCATCGGGCGCGCATAATAGCGCCGGTTGCGGGTCAGCGCGATGAAGCCGTCGGACCGCTCCGCCCCCGCGATCACGCGGAACAGCAGCTTGCCGTCGCGGTCGAGCGGCTGGTTCACGTCGATCGACGAGCGCAGCAGGTCGAAATTGCCCGCCGCCAGCTCGATCCGCCCGCCCGCCTCGCGGTACGGCACCTTGCTGGTCAGGTTGACCAGCCCGCCGGGGGTGGAATTGCCATACAGGACCGATGCCGGCCCCTTGATGATGTCGACGCGGTCGACCAGGTGGAAATCGATCTGCGGGCTGGCATAGATACCGCCCAGCAGCCGCATCCCGTCCATGTAGATGCCCGGCGTGAACCCGCGGATGTACAGCTGGTCGTAGCGCGTGGCGACATTGCCGCGCTGGTTGGGCGCGACCCCCGCGACATAGCCGAGCGCCTGGTTGATCGACTGCACGTTGCGGCGCAGCAGCTCGGTCTCGTCGATCACCGCCACCGCCTGCGGCAGCGCGATCAGCGGGGTCGGCGTCTTGGCGCCCGCATCGCCGGTCGCCCGCTCGCGCACGCCGTTGACGATCACGTCGTCATTGTCGCGCACCTGCGGGTCGGCGGCGACGGCATCCTCCGTCGCACCCGGCATCGCCCATCCCGTCGCCGGCGCACCGCCCAGCAGCAGCGCCGCGATCGCCCAGCCCCTTCGTCCCCGCATGATTGTTCTTTCCGCTATTGATAGTGACTCGCAGACGCTGCTAAGGGGGTTGCGATCAATGGGCAAGGGGGTTGTCGGTAATGTTGATGCGACGCGCCGGATCGGGGGCCGTGCCGCCAGCGCGGCCACGCTGGCGCATCCGCCCCGCCGCCTGGGCGATGACCGCGCGTTGCATCACCGCGTTCCTGGGCAATTACGCCTTCGCCGCCACCGCCACGTCGCTGACCGCCCGGCTGCTGCCGATCGCGCGGGTGGAGGCAACCGTCTGGGCCATGATCCTGTCGTTCCTCCTCTATGCGATCGTCGGCCTGTGGTGTTTCGCCGAAGCCTCGCTGGCGCGCGTCGCGGCCATCGTGTGGGGCGGCGCGCTGCTGATGGGCGCGGCGGTGTGGCTGATCGGGGTGCGCCCGTGATTCGCGCGCTGCGTCAGTCGATGGCGTGGATCCACGGCTGGCTGGGGCTGGTCGCCG
Organism: Sphingomonas ginsenosidimutans; assembly: GCF_002374835.1. Taxonomy (GTDB): domain Bacteria; phylum Pseudomonadota; class Alphaproteobacteria; order Sphingomonadales; family Sphingomonadaceae; genus Sphingomonas; species Sphingomonas ginsenosidimutans. The sequence goes on along the minus strand of NZ_NWVD01000003.1, from coordinate 440,166 downwards.
GCTGGCTGCTGTTCGCGATGTTCGCCACCGGCACCGCCAGCTATTTCCGCCCGGAGATCACGCGCTGGATGCAGCCGGAGATCGCCGCCAACCGCACCGCCCCGGCGGACGCCGCCGCCGCCGCGGTCCGCCATCTCCAGCGCGTCGGCGCCGATGACGTGCAATGGTTCATCGCGCTCCCCGACGAACGCACCGCGGTGACGCGGGTGTTCGAACAGCCGAAACCCGCGGCCGAGGGCGCCCCCCGCCCCCGCCGCCCCCGTGCCGAGGAACTGGTGCTCGATCCCGCCACCGGCGATCCGGTCGCCGCGCGCGACACGCGCGGGGGCGAGCATTTCTACCGCTTCCACTTCCAGCTCCAGCTGCCCTACCCCTGGGGCCGCTGGCTGGCGGGTGTCTGCGCGATGTTCATGCTCGGCGCGATCATCTCCGGCGTGGTCACGCACAAGCGCATCTTCGCCGATTTCTTCACGCTGCGCTGGAACAAGGGGCAGCGCAGCTGGCTCGACGCGCACAATGTCAGCGCGGTGCTGGCGCTGCCGTACCATGCGGTCATCACCTACACCGGCCTTGTCACGCTGGTGGTGATGTACATGCCCTGGCCGATCGTCGCCAATTACCCGCAGCCGGCGCGCTTCGCTCAGGAAGCCTATGGCCTGGCCGCCGATGTCGAGCCGACCGGGCGCCCCGCGCCGCTGGTCGCCATCGCGCCGCTGGTGCGCGACGCCGAACGGCGGCTGGGCGGCGCGGCGGGGCGTCTCGTCGTCAGCCACCCCAATGACGCCGCGGCGACCGTCACCGTCACGCGCGGCAACGGCGCGTCGGTCGCCGCCCGCGGCGTCAGCGCGACCTATTCGGGCACGACCGGCCGGCTGCTGTCGGCCTCGGCGCCCCCCGGCGCTGCGATCACCACCGCCAACGTGCTGCTGGGGCTGCACATGGCGCAGTTCGCCGGCCCGGCGCTGCGCTGGACGCTGTTCGTGCTGGGGCTGAGCGGCGTGGCGATGGTCGGCACCGGGCTGCTGCTGTGGACCGCGGCGCGCCGCCGGCCGGGCGCGACGCCCTTCTTCGGGCTGCGGCTGGTCGAGCGGCTCAACATCGCCACCATCGCCGGCTTGCCGCTGGGGATGGCGGCGTTCCTGCTCGCCAACCGGCTGCTGCCCGCCGGCATGCCGGGGCGCGCCGATGCGGAGGTGGCGGCGATGTTCTGGACCTGGGGCGCCGCCGCACTGCTGCAATGCGCGCGCGCGCCGCGGCTGGCGTGGCGCGATCTGTTCGCGCTCGGCGCGGTCGCCTTCGCCGCGATCCCGATCGTCGATGCGCTCGCCACCCCGCGGCTGGCGGCGGGCGATCCGCTGTTCCTCGCCTTCGATTCCGCGATGGCGGCGATGGCCGTCGCGCTCGCCTTCGCCGGCCGCCGCGCAGCGCGCATCCCCGCCGCCCCCGTCCGCCGTTCCGCCCGAAAGGTCGCCCATGCCTGATACGATCCTGACCGCCGCGCTCGCCTTCGTCCTGCTCGCCGCGACCGCGCATCGCCATCGCCGCGACGCCGGGGTCGCCACCCACGGCCAGGTCCGCGCCTTGCGCCTCGCGGCGACCGCGCTGCTGCTGGTCGCGTTCACGCGCGCCGCCGGGCCGCTCGCGGGGGAACGGATCGTCCGGTTCCTGGTCGGCGGGTCGATCGCCGGGATCGCGGTGGTGCTGGCGCTGTCGTTCGACGCCGCGCGCGTGCTGGCGCCGGTGCGCTGGCTGCTCAGCCGCCCCCGCCCCGCGCCGGCACCTGCGCGCGCCCGCGCACCGGCGCGCGCTCAGCGCGGCTGACGCGCGATCCAGGCGGCCAGCAGGTCGGGCCAGTAATGCGCGGGCAGCGCCGGGTCGCCGGTGCCGTAGCCGTGCCCGCCCTCCTGGAAGAAATGCGCCTCCACCGGGCGCTTGGCGGCTTCCAGCGCGCGCATCATGATCCGGCTGTTCTCCGGCGGCACCGCCGGATCGTCGAGCGAATGGACCAGGAAGGTCGGCGGCGTCTGCGCCGTCACGTGCAGCGCGGGTGAGCGCCGCTCGACCAGCGCCGCGCCCGGCGCATCGCCCAGCAGCAATTGCGTCGACAGCGCATGGCCGATCCCCGCCGCGTGCGAGATCACGGGATAGATCAGCGCCGCGGTCGCCGGACGCGCGTCCAGCCGGTCGATCGCGTCGACGCCCGGCGCCAGCGGCTCGGCGAAACCGGTCGCCAGCGACGCGGCCAGATGCCCGCCCGCCGAAAAGCCGACCACCGATACCTGCGCCGGGTCGAACCCATATTCGCCCGCGACCGATCGGATCACGCGCATCGCGCGCTGCGCGTCCTGCAACGGCACGTCGGCGCGGTCGGCCCAGCCCTCGCCCGGCAGGCGATAGGTGAGGACGAACACGGTATAGCCCTTCGCCGTCATCCGCGCCGCGACGTCGACGCCCTCGTTGACGATCGACACCAGCCGGTATGCGCCGCCGGGAATCGACAGCAGCGCGCGCCCGTTCGATTCGCGCGGGCGGAACACGCGCAGGTCGGGCGCGGCGACATTGCGGATATAGATGGTGTCGCCCGGCTCGGCCGGCTGGCGGGTGAAGCCCGATCCGGGCACGCCCTTCGGCCATAGCGGGATCGACCGCGCCTGCCCCCAGACGACCGGCAGCGGCGGCAACGGCGGGGCCACGGGGGCCGCCCCCGTTGCCGCCACCGCCGGCCCGGCGCGCGTCAGCGCGGCGCCCGCCGCCATTCCCCCGGCCGCCGCCATCACCCCGCGCCTGCTGATCCCGTCGCCCTTCGCCATCGCCGCGTTATCCTCTCGTCACGCCGGCCATGCCACCGCCCATGCGCTCGTGCAAACGTTTGCTGATGCATTCCGGGTATCCCCGTTCAGCGCATCGCGATCATTCCGCGCGCGATCACCTGCGCCTGGATCTCCGCCGCCCCTTCGAAGATGTTCAGGATACGCGCGTCGCACAGCACGCGGCTGATCTCATATTCCAGCGCATAACCGTTGCCGCCGTGAATCTGCAGCGCCGCATCGGCATTGCTCCACGCCGCGCGCGCCGCCAGCAACTTGGCCATTCCCGCCTCGATATCGCAACGGCGGCCCGAATCCTTCGCGCGCGCCGCGGCATAGGTCAGCTCGCGCGCCATCACCATGTCGACCACGCTGGCGGCGATCTTGTCGGCGACGCGCGGGAAGGTGATGATCGCGCGCCCGAACTGGCGGCGCTCCCGGGCATAGCCCAGCGCCAGCTCGATCGCGCGCCGCGCCACGCCGACCGCGCGCGCCGCGGTCTGGATCCGCGCGCCCTCGAACGTGCGCATCAACTGCTTGAACCCGCGCCCTTCCTCATCGCCCAGCAGTGCGTCGGCGGGGGCGGCCATGCCGTCGAACGCCAGCGCATATTCGCGCATCCCGCGATAGCCCAGCACCGCGATCTCGCTGCCTGCCATCCCCGCGACCGGGAACGGATCGGCATCGGTCCCGCGCGGCTTGGGTACCAGCAGCATCGACAGCCCGGCATGGCCCGGCACGTCGTCGCGGGTCCGCGCCAGCAACGTCATCAGGTCCGACCGGCTGGCATGGGTGATCCACGTCTTGGCCCCGTCGATCTGCCAGCCGCCGTCGGGGGCAGGCCGCGCGCGGGTGGCGATCGCGCCCAGGTCCGATCCGACATCGGGTTCGGTGAACACCGCGGTCGGCAGCACCGCGCCGCTCGCGATCGCGGGCAGCCAGCGCGCCTTCTGCGCCTCCGTCCCCGCCGCCGCGATCAGCTCGCCGGCGATCTCGGATCGCGTGCCCAGCGATCCCGCGCCGATCCACCCGCGCGACAATTCCTCGGTGACGACGCACATCACCAGCTTCGACAGGCCCAGCCCGCCATAGGCCTCCGGAATGCACACGCCGAACGTGCCCAGCGCCGCCATCTCCGCGATCACCGCATCGGGGATCAGCGCATCGTCCAGGTGCCAGCGGTGCGCATGCGGCACGATCCGCGTCTCGGTGAAGCGGCGGAACTGGTCGCGGATCGCATCCAGGTCGGGGTCGTCCAGCGTCTCCGCCGGCCACTGTCCCGCCGCCAGTGCCGCCGCCAGCGCCGCGCGCTCGTCGCGCTGGTCGGCATCCAGCAGCGGCGCGGCCGCCTCCGCCAGCGCGCGCGCCGCACCTTGCGTCCCCAGATCGGCGGGGCGGACGATCTCGTTCTGCCCCATCGGCAGCCCGCCGGTCAGCTGTGCGACCGTTTCGGCGACACCGATGCGCAAAACGGCGTCATTGACCGCATCGGGGGCGCACCGGCCGTGCCAATCCGACAGCGCCTCCAGCGCCGCAACACCCGTCGCGACCCACGCCAGCCCGTGCGCAGCGCGCTGTTCGGTGTCGATCGACGCATCCGCAACGCGCTTCCTGACCGCCTCGACCGTCGCCGCACCGTAGGTTCCGGCCGCTTCCAGCGCGTGGCGGACGTCGCGCATGTCAGTAACTCCGCGGCAAATTCAGCACATGCTCCGCGACGTAACTCAGGATCATGTTCGTGCTGATCGGCGCCACCTGGTACAATCGCGTCTCGCGGAACTTGCGTTCGACGTCATATTCGGCCGCGAAACCGAACCCGCCATGCGTCTGGATGCATGCTTCCCCTGCAGCCCAACTCGCCTCGGCGGCCAGCATCTTGGCGATATTCGCTTCCTCACCGGCGTTGTCGCCCGCTTCGTACCGCCGCAGCCCCTCCCGCACCATCAGTTCGGCGGCGCGCATCTGGGCGTAGGCGCGCGCGATCGGGAACTGGACGCCCTGGTTCTGCCCGATCGGCCGCCCGAACAGCACCCGTTCGCGCGCGTAATCGCGCGCCTTGTCGATGAACCACTTAGCATCGCCGATACATTCCGCCGCGATCAGCAGCCGCTCGGCGTTCATGCCGGACAGGATGTAGCGGAAACCCTTGCCCTCCTCGCCCACCAGATTGGCCGCCGGAACGCGCAGATTGTCGAAGAACACCTCCGTAGTGGCGTGGTTCATCATCGTCTCGATCGGGCGGATCGTGATCCCCGGCGACGTCATGTCGACCAGCAGCACCGACAGCCCATCGGTCTTCGACGCCGCTTCCGCGCGCGGGGTGGTCCGCGCCAGCAGCAGCATCAGGTCGGAATGTTCGGCGCGGCTGGTCCAGATCTTCTGCCCGTTGACGACATATTCGTCGCCCTCTCGCCGCGCAGTCGTCTTCAGCGCCAGCGTGTCGGTGCCGCTGGTCGGCTCGGTCACCCCGAACGCCTGCAACCGCAGCTCCCCGGTCGCGATCCGCGGCAGGTAGCGGCGCTTCTGCTCGTCCGATCCGTGGCGCAGCAGTGTGCCCATGATGTACATCTGCGCATGGCACGCCGCGCCGTTGCACCCCTGCCGCTGCACCTCTTCCAAGATCGCCGCGGCCGCCGACAGCGGCAGCCCGGCGCCGCCATATTCCTCCGGGATCAGCGCCGCCAGCCACCCGCCCTGCGCCAGTGCGGCGACGAATTCGGTCGGATAGGCGCGCTCCCGATCCTTCGCGCGCCAATAGGCGCCGGGGAATTGCTGGCACAGCCGCGCCACCTCGGCGCGGATCTCGGCATGGTCCGCGCTCACGCCGCGCGCTCGAACACCGCGGCGATCCCCTGCCCGCCGCCGATGCACATCGTCTCCAGCCCGTAACGACCGCCGCGCCGCTGCAACTCGCGCGTCAGGTTCGCCAGAATCCGCCCGCCGGTCGCGCCGATCGGATGGCCCAGCGAAATCCCCGATCCGTTGACGTTGAGGATGTCGTGCCGCCCGTCGTCCTCGCTCCAGCCCCAGCCTTTGAGCACCGCCAGCACCTGCGGCGCGAACGCCTCGTTCAGCTCGACCAGGTCGATATCGCCCCAGCCCAGCCCGGTGCGCCGGAACAGCCGCTCCACCGCCGGCACCGGCCCGATCCCCATCCGTGACGGATCGCAACCGGCCGCCGCCCAGCCGTGGAACCACGCGATCGGCTCCAGCCTCAGTTCGTCCAGCTTGTCCTCGGCGACCACCAGACAGGCGGCGGCGGCGTCATTCTGCTGGCTGGCGTTGCCCGCGGTCACCACCCCGCCCTCGATTGGACGCAGCCGGCCCAGCGTCTCCATGCTGGCATCGGCGCGATAGCCTTCGTCCTGCGCGAAGACGACCGGATCGCCCTTGCGCTGCGGGATCGACACCGGGACCAGTTCGTCCGCGAACAGCCCCTTCTCCCACGCGGTCGCCGCGCGCTGGTGCGAGCGCACGGCATAGGCATCCGCCGCCTCGCGCGTGATGTGATAGTCCTTCGCCAAATTCTCGGCGGTCTCGATCATCCCGCTGATGACCCCGAACCGCTCGACCGGCTGGCTCATCAACCGCCCGCGCGTCAGCCGGTCGTGGAGCGTGACATTGCCCATCCGCACCCCGCCGCGCAGGTCGGTGGTATAATGTTCGACGTTCGACATGCTCTCGCACCCGCCGGCCACCACGACGTCGCTGGCGCCGGTCTGCACCATCATCGCCGCGTCGATCACCGCCTGCAGCCCCGAACCGCAGCGCCGGTCGAGCTGATAGCCCGGCACCTCGATCGGCAACCCCGCCGCCAGCCATGCCCAATGCCCGATCGCCGGCGCCTCGCCATTGCCATAGCCTTGCGCGAAGACGACGTCGTCGACCCGCGCCGGATCGATCCCGGTCCGCTCGATCAAGGCCGTCAGCACCGTCGCGCCCAGCTGGCCGGCGGTCAGCGTGGACAGAACCCCGCCGAACTTGCCGACAGCGGTGCGGATCGGGGCGACGATGGCGGCGCGACGCAGGGTCATAGGATGGGTTCCTTCAGGATATGCCGACCACGCCGGCGTCGATCAGGCGCGCGATCGCGCCGGAGGAAAGGCCCAGCCGCTCGGCCAGCACGCGTTCGCTATGCTGGCCGTTGCGCGGCGCGGGAACGGGCGGCGCACGATCGAGCTGCGGCATTGTCGCGAACGCGCCCGCGGCGGGATAGGCAAAGCCGCTGGGATTGTCGTCGCGCGCGGCGAAGATCGGGTTATCGGCGACGAGCCGAGGGTCGCGCGCCGCCTCGCGCATCGTGCGATAGGCGGAATGGACGATCCCGGCCGCGTCGAACGCCGCCGCCAGATCGGCGTGGTCGCGGTTCCCGATCGCTGCCTCGAACAGCGGCATCAGCGCATCGCGATGGACGAACCGCGCGCCGTCATCCTGCGCGAAGGCGGCACCACGCGCCGCTTCCACCGCCGCGACCGCCTCCTCCAGTGCCAGCACCGCCAACAACCGCGACCATTGGCGGTGCGTCACCACCACGATCATCGTACGCATGCCGTCGCGGGTCGTGAAATCGCGCCCGAACAGGCCGTAGACGGTGTTGCCCAGCCGCGGCCGGTCGGCATCGGCGTAAAGCACCTCGGCGATCCCGCCCAGATTGGCGACGGTGCCGATCGCGACGTCGGACAGCGGCACGCGCACCTCCCCGCCCTGCCCCGTTGCCGCACGCCGCCGGATCGCGGCGAGCAGCGCAAACGCGGCATAGGCACCCGTCAGCAGATCCCAGGCGGGGAGGACGTGGTTGACCGGGGCCGGCCCTTCGCCCGTCAGCATCGGATAACCGACCGCATTATTGACGGTATAATCCAGTGCCGGGCTGCCGTCCGCCCAGCCCATCACGCGGAGGGTCACCAGATCGGCCCGGCCGGTGGCCAGCGTATCGTGCGACAGGAAGCCGTCGACGGGGAAATTGGTGACGAACTGACCGGTCGCGCGCACCAGCGCCTGCAGCAGCTCGCGCCCCTCGTCCCGCGCCAGATCGAGCGCGACCGATTTCTTCGCGCGGTTGAGATTCTCCCAATAGAGCGAGTCGCCCGCCGCGGTGACCGGCCAGCGGCGATAATCCGGCCCGCCGCCGATCGGATCGACGCGGATCACCTCCGCCCCGAACTGCGCGCAATACAGGCCCGCGGTGGGGGAAGCGACGAACGAGGACGCCTCGATCACGCTCAGTCCGACAAGCAGATCGTACACGCCGCGCTATCCTGCCCGCCGCGGGGAATGGCCCTGATGGGCGGCCGTTTGCTGCGGCATGCGTCTCTCCCGATCTTTCGACCTTCCCTATCGGTCTGCGGCCGTTTTTCAAGAAGCGCGCGGCACCGCCTGATCGCGCACCGCCAGCGCGCGTTCGAACACCGCCGCGAACATCTCGGGCGTCAGCCGGCCGGTGTTCTGGTTGTAGCGGCTGCAATGGTAGCTATCGATCAGGATGCGCCCGTCGGGCATGCGATGTTCGGCCAGATGTCCGAACCGCGCCTTGGGCAGCTTGCCGCCCAGCACCTTGACGATCGATTGATGCGCGATCTGCCCCAGCGCGACGAACACGCGGGCATTGGGCAGCGCGCCCGCCTGCCCCTCCAGGAACGGGCGGCAGGTGCGGATTTCCTCCGGCGTCGGCTTGTTCTCCGGGGGCAGGCACTTCACCGCATTGATGATGACCGCCCCGGTCAGCGCCAGCGTATCGGCGGGACTACCCTCGTACTGGCCCGTCGCCAGCCCGTATCGCGCCAGCGTGTTGAACAGCAGGTCGCCCGAATAATCGCCGGTGAACGGACGGCCGGTGCGGTTCGCGCCCTGCTTGCCCGGTGCCAGCCCGACGATCGCCAGCCATGCATCGGGATCGCCGAACGCGCGGACCGGGGCGTTCCACCAGTCGGGATGCTCGATCCGCAATGCCGCGCGCACCGCCACCAGCCGCGGGCAGCGCGGGCAGTCGCGGGGCGGCTCGGTTTCGGGCAGCGGAGAGGGTGCGAAGTCCATCGTCTTTCGTTAGGCGCGAACGGGTGCGTCACTCAACGTCCCATCCCTCAACCTATGTCGTGGCGATCGGCTCCAATCGGCGCGGCCGACACGGCCCGCCCCGTGCGGAGGTCGCCGCGGCGATCACGCTGCTGGACGGCACCGCCTCCCCGATCATCGCCAGCGCGCCGCTCGGCCCGTCGACGCGGACCTTCGCCAATGCCGCGGTGCTGATCCGCAGCACCGTACCGCCCCCTGCGCTGCTCGATCGGCTCAAGGCGATCGAGCGCGATTTCGGCCGGCGGCGCGGGCGGCGCTGGGGGGAACGGGTGATCGATCTCGACATCGTCCTGTGGTCGGGCGGCACGTGGCGGTCGCCGACGCTGACGATCCCGCACCCGGCGTTCCGAATGCGCGACTTCGTGCTGCGCCCGATGGCGGCGATCGCCCCGCGCTGGCGCGATCCGCGCACCGCGCGGACGGTCCGCCAGCTTCATGCCCGGTTGACCCGCGCGCGCGCCGTCCCTAACGCCCGCCGCTAACCCTGCGTGAGGGTCCGTAGCTCAGTCGGTAGAGCAAGCGACTTTTAATCGAGAGGTCCCGGGTTCGAGCCCCGGCGGACCCACCACGCGGGGGATCGGACGGCCGGAAAGAGGGTTGGCACCATCATGTCTTCCCACGCGACCGATCCACAGCCCCTGTTCCCCGACCGCGAACCGGCGCAAGCGCCACCGGCGCCCCGCGCGTTATGGGCGGCAATGGCGATCGGCGGGCTTGTGGCGGTGATGCTGCTCGCCTTCCTCGTGATCGATCAGGTTCCGTTCGCCTGGGATCGCGCGATCATGCTGGCGCTGCGCCGCGCCGACGATCCCGCGCAACCGGTCGGCCCCGCCTCGCTGCACGAGGCGATGGTCGACCTGACCGCGCTGGGTGGGGTGACGGTGCTGACGACGGTGACCGCGGCCGCGATCGGCCTGCTGCTGGTCCGCCGGCTGTGGCTGACCGCGGGGCTGGTCGCCGCCGCAACGATCGCCGGGTCGATCGTGTCGGGACTGGCGAAGCATTGGGTCGGCCGCCCGCGCCCTGAACTGGTCGATCATCTGGTCCAGGTCGGCGGGCTGAGTTTCCCCAGCGGTCATGCGACGAACAGCGCGATCGTCTATCTGACGCTCGCCGGGCTGGTCGCGCAGGTCGAACGCAGCCGCGCCGCGCGCAGCTACACGATCGTGGTGGCGGTGCTGCTGGTCGGGATCATCGGGATCAGCCGCGTCTATCTGGGCGTCCACTGGCCGTCCGACGTGCTGGCCGGCTGGTGCGCGGGGACGGCCTGGGCGGCCCTGTGGTGGTGGATCGGCGCGTGGTGGCGCCGCGCCTTATTCGCCCGCCGCCGCCAGTAGCCGCCGCGCCGCCTTCAGGTGCGGCGCATCGACCATTCGCCCATCGAGCTGCAGCGCGCCCGCGCCGGGGTTGGCATCGAACAGCGCAACGATCCGCCGCGCGTGGTTGATCTCCTGTTCGGACGGCGAGAATGCGGCGTTGATGACCGGTACCTGCGCCGGGTGGATCGCCATCATGCCCGTGAAGCCATCGCGCTGCCCGCGCGCGGCATAGCCGGCCAGACCGTCCAGATCGCGGAAATCGGGATAGACGGTCTCGATCGCCGGCACGCCCGCGGCGTGCGCGCCGAACAGCGTCAGCGCGCGGACCACGCGATACGGATCGGTGTAGCTGCCGTCCGCCTCCCGCGCGGTCACCGCGCCGATAGCGGCGGGCAGATCCTCCGCCCCCCAGGTCAGCCCCGCCAGGCCGTCACCGTGATAATCGCCCAGCGTGAACACCGCGCGCGCGGTCTCGCTGGCGATCGGCAGGATGCGATAGTCGCCCGGCAACATCGCGCGCAGCGTCTCCACCGACCCGCGCCCCTCCGCCTTCGGCAGGACGACGCCCACCATTCCGGCACCGGCGATCACGGCGAGGTCATCGGCGACGAACGCTGAATCGAGCGGATTGACGCGCACGAACAGCGCCGGCCCGCTCGTGCTGGCGTGCCCATCCAGGAAGGCCCGCACCGCTCTGCGCGCCGCGGGCTTGGCGGGGGCGGCGACCGCATCCTCCAGATCGAGGATCAGCGCATCGGCGCCCAGCCCCAGCGCCTTTTCCATCCGCTCCGGCCGGTCGCCGGGCACGAACAGCAGCGAGCGCAGCCTCACCGGCCGCGCTCCGCCAGCGCGCGCTCCCATGCCAGCGCATCGCGCACGATTCCGTCGAGATCGTCCCGCCGCGGCGTCCAGTCGAGCGTGCGCAGGATCGCGCCATTGTCGGCGACCAGTTCGGCGGGGTCGCCCGCGCGGCGCCCCTCCAGTCGGCGTTCGATCGAAAGATTGGTGACCCGGTCGACCGCGTCGAGAACTTCCAGCACCGAAAAGCCGCGACCATAGCCGGCGTTGAGGATGTGGCTGTCGCCCGGCCGCTCGACCAGCAGTTTCAGTGCCGCGACATGCGCCTCGGCGAGGTCGCTGACGTGGATATAGTCGCGCACCCCCGTGCCGTCGCGGGTCGGGAAATCGGTGCCGAACACCGATACCGCCGCGCGCTTGCCGGTCGCCGCCTCCACCGCGATCTTGATGAGATGCGTCGCCCCCACCGTCGATTGCCCGCTGCGCCCCTGCGGATCGGCGCCGGCGACGTTGAAATAGCGTAGGCACGCGTAATTGAGCGGATGTGCCGCCGCGACGTCGCGCAGCATCGCCTCGGTCATCAGCTTGGACATGCCATAGGGGTTGATCGGGCGGGTCGGATCGCCCTCCGCCACCGGCACCTTGTCCGGCGTGCCATAGGTCGCGGCGGTCGAGGAGAAGATAAAATGCGGCACGCCCGCCGCGACCGCGCTTTCGATCAGCGTGCGCGTCGCTGCGGTGTTGTTGCGATAATATTTGAGCGGGTCGGCAACCGATTCAGGCACCACCACCGATCCGGCGAAATGCATCACCGCGCGCACGCGATGTTCGGCCATCACGTCGCGGATCGACGGATCCTCCACCGCCATCTCCACCAGCGTCGCGCGCGGATCGACCGCCCAGGCGAAACCGGTGACCAGATTGTCGACCACGACCACCCGATAGCCCGCATCCAGCAGCGCCAGCACGGCATGGCTACCGATATAGCCTGCCCCGCCCGTCACCATCACCTTGCCGTCGATCATCGCCGCGCGCTCCCTTTGCCGCGGCGGTAGCGCGTTCCTACATGGGAGGCAAAGGAGACCCGGAAATGACCGAATATGCGACGCTGGCCGGCGGCTGCTTCTGGTGCACGGAGGCGGTGTTCAAGGATGTGATCGGCGTGGAAAGCGTCGAAAGCGGCTATATCGGCGGGCACGTTCCCAACCCGACCTACAAGCAGGTGTGCGGCGGCGACACCGGCCATGCGGAGGCGATCCGCGTCGGCTTCGATCCGGCGCAGGTCAGCTACGCCGACCTGCTCGACATCTTCTTCGCCACGCACGACCCGACGCAGCTCAACCGCCAGGGCAATGACGTGGGCACGCAATATCGCTCGGCGATCTTCCCCGCGACGGTGATGCAGGAAGAACAGGCCAACCAGGCGATCGCGCGCGCGCAGGAGGATTGGCCCAAGCCGATCGTCACCACGATCGAACCCATGGCCGAATGGTATCCCGCCGAGGGCTATCATCAGGATTACTGGGAAGGCGAAGGACAGCGCAATCCCTATTGCCTGGCAGTGATCCCGCCCAAGCTGCAGAAACTGCGCAAGAGCTTCGCAGCGCGCAGTCGCGCCGTCACGGCCTGACGGATCACCGGGCCGCGGCGCGGCGCAGCCGGTCGTTGATCGCGGCGCCGATGTCCTGTTCGGGCACCGGCGCCACCGCGATCCGCGACCGGTCGCTCGCATCGGCGCGGTGAAGCGCGTCGAACAGCCGCGCGGCCGCTTCCACCATGTCGCCGGTCGCCGACAGCATGTCGTCGCCGGCGACGCTGCCGAAACCGATCAGCCACTCGTCGTCGTCTGCTGCCACCGCGTCGAGACGCAGCGGCTTGCGCGGCGCATAATGCGTCGCCAGCTGCCCCGGCGCGCTGATGTGCGCGCTCGTCCCTGGCGCCACCGGTAGAATTTCACGCAGCATTTCCGCCGTGACGGGGCCGGGGCGCAGGATCGTGCGGCCTGCCACGATCGTCGATTCGACCCCCGCGGTCGTCGAACCGTCATCGACGATCAGCGGTACGCTTGCGCCCAGGCTGGCCGCGACATGCGCGGCGCGCGTCGGGCTGATCGCATTGCTGGCATTGGCGGACGGCGCGGCGAGCGGCGCGGCGCTGGCCGCGAGCAGCGCCTGCATCGCGCGGTGCGCGGGCACGCGGACCGCCACCGTGTCCAGCCCGGCGGTCGCCAGCGATGCGATGCCGGCGCCAGCGCGGATCGGCAGCACCAATGTCAGCGGGCCGGGCCAGAAGGCGGCGGCCAGCGCGCGCGCGTCATCGTCGAACACCGCGATCCGCTCCGCCGCCGCCGCGTCCGGCACGTGCACGATCAGCGGATTGAACGACGGCCGCCCCTTGGCGGCATAGATGCGCGCCACCGCCGCCGAATCGCGCGCGTCGGCGGCGAGGCCATAGACCGTCTCGGTCGGGATCGCGACGATACCACCGCCGCGAATCAGCGCCGCCGCCTCATGGATGGCGGCCATGCCGTAGCGTCGGATACGAGGGTGTTGAGCGGTCATCGCCGGTCGGTATAGCGTTGCCGGCCAGGAGACCGAAATGACCTTCACCGCCCCCGTCGCCGACCAGCGTTTCGTCCTCGATCACGTCGTTCGCCTCGACGAACTGGCCGCAACCGATCGCTTCGCCGCCGCCACCCCCGACGTGATCGACGCGGTGCTCGAAGGGATCGCGCAGTTCGCGGAGGGAGAATGGGCGCCGCTGGCGCGCGCGGGCGATACCGTTGGGGCGAAATGGACCCCCGACGGCGTGGTCATGCCGGATGGCTATCCCGCCGCCTATCGCGCCTATGTCGACGGCGGCTGGGGGACGATCGGCGTGCCGGAGGCGTTCGGGGGGCAGGGGCTGCCGTTCGCTGTGCAGGCCGCGGTGCTGGAAACGCTGGGCACCGCCAACATGGGCTTCGCGCTTGCCCCGATCCTGTCGGTCGGCGCGATCGAGGCGTTGCAGCACCATGGCACCCCCGAACAGCAAGCGACCTACCTGCCGAAACTGGCGACCGGCGAATGGTCCGGCACGATGAACCTCACCGAGCCGCAGGCGGGTAGTGACGTCGGCGCGCTGCGCGCCACCGCCACCCCGCGCGGCGACGGCACCTTCGCGATCAAGGGGACGAAGATCTACATCTCGTTCGGCGATCATGACCTGACCGACAATATCGTGCACCTCGTACTGGCGCGCACGCCGGGCGCGCCGGAGGGTACCAAGGGCATCTCGCTGTTCCTCGTCCCCAAGGTGCGGCTGGACGGCACGCCCAACGACGTGCGGGTGGTGTCGATCGAACACAAGATGGGACTGCACGCCTCCCCCACCTGCGTCCTGTCGTTCGGCGACCATGACGATTGCATCGGCGAGCTGATCGGCCCGGAGCTGGGCGGGATGCGGGCGATGTTCACAATGATGAACAACGCCCGCCTCAACGTCGGGCTTCAGGGCGTGCAGGTGGCGGAGGGCGCGACGCAGAAGGCCGCCGCCTATGCGCGCGAACGCATCCAGGGCGTGCGCGACGGACGCCCCGCCGCGATCGTCGAGCATCCCGACGTGCGCCGCATGCTGCTGCGTATGAAGGCTCAGACGATGGCCGCGCGTGCGTTGGTCTATTACGCCTGCGGGATGGTCGACCGCGCCGGGCTGGGCGATGCCAAGGCCAAGGAGCGGCTGGAAATCATGACCCCGCTGGCCAAGGCGCATGCGACCGACATCGGCAACGAAGTCGCCAGCATCGGCGTACAGGTCCACGGCGGCATGGGCTATGTCGAGGAGACGGGCGCGGCGCAGTTCTTCCGCGACGCGCGGATCACGCCGATCTATGAAGGGACCAACGGCATCCAGGCCGCCGATCTGGTTGGCCGCAAGCTGGCGATGGCCAATGGCGGCACCTTCGCCGATCTGATCGCCGACATGCGGGGCGAGGCACGCCATCCGCAACTGGTCCGGCTGATCGACAGCTGCGAGGCGGTCGGCCGCCGGCTACAGACGGTCGAGGCCGATGACCGGCAGGCGGCCAGCTATCCGTTCCTGACGATGCTGTCGGTCGCTGCGTGCGGCTGGCTGATGGAGCGGCAGGCGGGCGCCGCGGCGGGGGATGCGGTGAGGACGACCGCCGCCGCCTTCTATCTCGACCAGATCCTGCCCGAGGCGTTCGGGCTGGAAGCCGCGGCCAACGCGCCGGCGGCGGTGCTCTACGCGCTGCCGGCCGACGCGTTCTGACGGTCAGTCGCCGGAGGGGCAGCCGCTGTCCGGGTTCGGCCCAGCCCCCTTGGGATACCAGCGCGCGACCTTGGCGTCCTGATCGTAATAGCAGACCGCCGTGCGCTTGCCGTCGGGCGTGATCGCGATCGACCAATTGTGCGGGCCGCAATTGTGCGGCTCGCATCCCCATGACAGCACCCGTCCGTCGAACATCACGATCGGCGACGCGGTGACCGCGCGGTCCAGCACCCGGTCACGTATCGCTTTGTCCGGCACGGCCGCGGCGACGGCCGCCCCGACCATGGGATCGGCCAGGAAGTTCGTTCCGCTCACGGCGTCGGTCGGATAGCTGCCGACATAGCGCGTCATCGGTCCGGGGGGGCTCGGACTGCCCGCGGGTGACGGGGTCGCAACGGGAACAGGCGTGACGGCATTCGTGGCGGGTTCGGACTGCTGCTGGCAGGCGGCCAGCGCGACCATCAGAACGGGGGCAAGGCGGCGGATCATCCGCGCGGGGATAGCGTCATCGCGCCGTCGGTTCCAGCAGGTCGGCCGCGTCCAGCCCCAGAAGGTCGATCCAGGTGTGGATGCGCGGCCATTGATGCGCGACGAAATCCGCCCGCTCCGCCGCCCGCAGCCGCTCCGCCGCGCCGGCCAGCACGAACATGCCGACGCCGCGCCGCACCTCGACATAGCCGTCATCCTGGAAACTCTGATACGCTTTGGCCACCGTCAGCGGATTGGCGCCATGTTCGGCAGCCAGCGCGCGAACCGAGGGAAGCTGATCCCCCGCGCCATAATCCCCGCGCAATATCCCCGCCGCGATCGTCGCGCGCAGGCGGAGATAGACGGGGGAGTCGTCGCTGCTCAGAACTGCCATGCTGTTCTAATACACTATGGGGCGCCCAAGTCGAGTCGCGCGTGCCGCTACCCCCGCCACATCGACCACAATCGTGCCGGATCGGGACGCGGCCGCTCCTCCAGCGGACGGCCGGGCGTGCCGATGAACATGAAGCCCGCGATCCGTTCCGGCGCCGCGCCGAAGGCGTCGCGCACCGCGTCCGAAAACGCCGGCCACCCCGTCAACCATCCGCCGGCATAGCCGTGCGCGTGCACTGCGTGGAGCAGGTTCATGCACGCTGCGCCCGCCGACAATTCCTGTTCCCACATCGGAATGTGGCTGTCGGTACGCGGGGAAAACAGCGCGACCACCAGCGCCGGCGCCTGTCGTGCGAACTGCACCATCGCGTCCAGCTCGACCTGTTTCGCGGCGGGGCGTTCGGCGCGATAGGCATCGACCAGCAGCGCGGCCAGCGCGTCGCGCCGGTCGTCCGGCACGATCACGAACCGCCACGGCGTCAGTTTCCCGTGATCGGGCGTGCGCCCCGCCATGCCGATCATCGCGACCAGTTCGTCCTGCGAGGGGCCGGGGGCGACCAGATCGCGCGGCTTGCCCGACCGGCGGGTGGCGAGCAGCGACAGGGGTGTGGAAAGATCGTTGAACATGCCCGGCATCTATCGCGGCAAGCGGGATATTTACAGCCGCCGCTTTGCCGCTAGTTTCGCCTGCAATCAGTTTCGCGCCCCTCCGCCGCGGCGCGACCAGTTCAGGAGCGTCATTCCCTATGGTGGAAACCCCGACCGCGGACACCCCGCGCGAGCCGGATATCAGCCACGTCAATCCGGCCAGCGAGGCCACATGGTTCGGGCATCCCCGCCAGCTGGCCCGGCTGTTCACCACCGAAATGTGGGAACGGTTCGGCTTTTACGGCATGCGAGCGCTGCTGACGCTGTACCTGACGAAGCATTTCCTGTTCGGCGATCGTGCGGCCACGGGGCTGTACGGGGGCTTCACCGCCCTGGTCTATCTGACCCCGCTGATCGGCGGCTATCTGGCCGACCAGTATCTGGGATCGAAGCGCGCGGTGAAGTTTGGTGCGCTGCTGATGGCGCTGGGCTATTTCACGCTCTGCTTCGGCGGGCAGACCGCCACCCCCTATGCGATGGTCGACGGGCAGCGTTATGCGGTCGCGATCGACGAGCGCGCGGGCGTGGAGACCCGCTACGTCGTCGACGGCGCGCAGAAACTGGCGATCCGCGGGAACGACGACGGCACCGTCTCGCTGCTCGACCCGGCCGGTGCGGTCGCACGCACCGTCGCGCCCGGCGCGTTCCAATCGGAGGGTGACCGCAGCCCGCTCCACGTCGCGCTGATGCTGCTGGCGCTGTGCATGGTGTCGGTGGGCAACGGTTTCTTCAAGCCGAACATCTCGACCATGGTGGGCGAATTGTACGCGCCGGGGGACCGGCGCCGCGATACCGGCTTCACGATCTTCTACATGGGCATCAACCTCGGCTCGCTGTTCTCGCAACTGCTGTGCCCGCTGCTGGCGACCACCGTCGGCTGGTGGGCCGGATTCGGCCTCGCCGCATTCGGGATGCTGTTCAGTTGGTTTCTGATCCAGTTCGACGGCGGGCGCCTGTCCGGCTATGGCGAGCCGCCGGCGCGGAACGCCGGACAGCCGGATCGCGCGCTGGGCATCTATGCCGCCTCGCTGATCGGCGTGCCCATCTTCTACCTGCTGTTCACCAACCTCATGAACGCGCCCGAACCGGTCGCCGGATCGGGGATACTCGGCTACATTCTCGCGCTGCCGCTGATGGGCAAATTGCTGTTCGGCACCTTCCTGGTCGGCGTCCCTGCGATCCTGGCGTGGTCATGGGCCAAGGGCAGCCGCACCGAATTCCAGATGATGCTGGCCGCGATGGTGCTGATCGTCTTCAATGTCGTCTTCTGGACGCTGTTCGAACAGGCCGGATCGTCGCTGACGCTGTTCGCGGATCGCAACACCAACCTGTCGATCTTCGGGCTGTTCTCAATCTCGGCAGGACAGACGCAGTTCTTCAACGCCTTCTTCATCGTCGCCTTTGCCCCCGTCATGGCGGCGATGTGGACGAAGCTGGCCGCCGCGGGCCGCGAACCGTCGATCCCGATCAAGTTCGGTATTGCCCTGATCGGCGTCGGCGCGGGGTTCCTGTTCCTGGTCTTCGGCAGCCGCTTCGTCGGGCCGGATTTCAAGGTCGGCATCTGGTGGCTGGCGGGCCTGTACCTGATCCATTCGCTGGCCGAACTGTGCATTTCACCGGTCGGGCTGTCGATGATCACCAAGCTGTCGATCGCGCGGATCGTCGGGCTGATGATGGGCGTGTGGTTCCTGTCGATCTCGGTCGCGCAATATGTCGCCGGCGTGGTGGCGCAGGTCGCCAGCGTCGAGACGGTCGGCGGACAGGTGACCAACCTGAAGGTCAGCCTGGACACCTATAACAACGTCTTCTGGACGATCGGCATTGCCGCGGCGCTGATCGGCGTGGCATTGCTGGCGCTGTCGCCGCTCATCAAGAAATGGATGCACGGCGTCCAGTAACGAAGGAAACGCCATGGGAGAGGTGCCGATTGCCGCCGCCGCGTTCGTCGGAACGCACTTTCTCCTGTCGCACCCGCTGCGCGCGCCGATCGTGTCGCGTCTGGGGGAGCGGGGTTTCCTGGGCGTCTACTCGCTGGTCGCGGCGGTGACACTCGGCTGGCTGGTCTTCGCCTATCGCGCCGCACCGCTCGCCGCGCCGCTCTGGCCGGTCGGCGATACGCTGTGGGCGGTCGCCACGGCGATGATGCTGCTGGCGAGCGTGCTGTTCATGGGCTCGCTGGTCGGCAACCCTGCACTGCCCGACCCGGGCGGACAGCAGCGCCCGCCGGTCGAGCCGCGCGGCGTGTTCGCGATCACGCGCCACCCGATGATGTGGTCCTTCGCGCTGTGGGGCGCCGCGCATATCCTGGTCTACCCGCAGCCGGCCAATATCGTCCTGGCCGGCGCCATCGTCGTGCTGGCGCTGGTCGGCGCGCACCTTCAGGACCGCAAGAAGGCACGCCATCAGCCCGACAGCTGGCCGCAGTGGATGGCGCGAACCAGCTTCCTGCCCTTCGCCGCGCGACGCTCGATCCGCGGGCTGGGCGGCCACGCGCTGGGCGGCGGGGTGGTCGTCTGGCTGGCGGCGACTTGGGCGCATATCCCGCTGGCCGGATGGGCGGCAGGCGTCTGGCGCTGGATCGCGTGACGACAGAACAAAAGTTACGGCAGGGGCTGGCGACACGAAACGAAACAGGACAAAGCGACCGGCATCTGACACTATCGGATGCGAGAGGATGATGACCGAAGCTACAACGATCGCCGCGCGCGTGGAACGTTTCGTACGGGACACGGTGGCGCCCTACGAGCGCGATCCGCGCTGCGGTGCGCACGGCCCGTCGGATGATCTGGTCGTCGAACTGCGCGGGCTGGCGCGCGACGCCGGCGTGCTGACGCCGCATATCCTGGCCGACGGCACCCACCTGCATCATCGCGACGTCGCGGTCGTGCTGCGCGCCGCGGGCCTGTCGCCGCTGGGACCGGTGGCGGTCAACGTCGCCGCCCCGGACGAAGGCAACATGTACCTGCTGGGCCAGCGCGCCAGCGCCGAGCAGAAGGCACGGTTCCTGGACCCGATGGTCAGGGGCGAGGCGCGATCGGCCTTCTTCATGACCGAGCCGGCCGCCGACGGGGGCGCCGGGTCCGACCCGTCGATGATGCAGACCACCGCGGTGCGCGACGGCAACCACTGGGTCGTCAACGGGCGCAAGGCGTTCATCACCGGTGCCGAGGGGGCGCAGGTCGGCATCGTCATGGCCAAGGCCGACGAAGGCGCGACGATGTTCCTGGTCGACCTGCCCGATTCGGCGATCCGTATCGAGCGTGTGCTCGACACCATCGACAGCTCGATGCCCGGCGGCCACGCGGTGGTCGCGATCGAGAATTTGCGCATCCCCGCCGACCAGATGCTCGGCAATCCGGGCGAGGGGTTCCAGCTGGCACAGGTGCGCCTGGCGCCCGCGCGGCTGACCCATTGCATGCGCTGGCTGGGCGCGTGCATCCGCGCGAACGAGATCGCGACCGATTACGCCTGCCGCCGCCACGCCTTCGGCAAGCCGCTGGTCGATCACGAGGGCGTCGGCTTCATGCTGGCGGAAAACCTGATCGACCTGAAACAGGCCGAACTGATGATCGATTGGTGTGCCGCAGTGCTGGACGACGGCCATCTGGGCACGGCGGAAAGCAGCATGGCGAAGGTGGCGGTATCCGAGGCGCTGATGCGCATCGCCGACCGCTGCGTCCAGGTGATGGGCGGCACCGGCGTGACCGGCGACACGATCGTGGAGCAGGTGTTCCGCGAGGTGCGCGCGTTCCGCATCTACGACGGCCCTACCGAAGTCCACAAATGGAGCCTCGCCAAGAAGGTGAAGCGCGACTGGAAACACACGAAGGAGAGCTGATGTCGGATCTGTTCGGGTTGATGCAGGACGTGCCGCTGACGGTGGATCGGATCCTCGATCATGCGGCGACATGGCACGGCGCGCGCGAGATCGTATCGCGCGATGCCGGCGGGTCCGTGTCGCACACCGATTATGCCGGGCTGCACCGCACCGCCAAGCAGGTGTCGAGCGCGCTGGCCGCTGCGGGCATCGTCCGCGGCGACCGTGTGGCGACCATGGGGTGGAACGGCGCGCGCCATCTGGCCGCCTGGTACGGCGCGACGAACATGGGCGCGGTGCTGCACACGCTGAACCCGCGGCTCTTTCCCGAACAGATCGCCTATATCGCTCGCCACGCTGGCGACCGTATCCTGCTGGCCGACCCGGCGTGCGCGGGGCTGATCGCACCGCTGCTGAAGGAAGCGCCCTCGATCGAGCAGGTCATCTTCCTGTGCGGTCCGCAGGAGATGCCCGAGGTGCCGTTCGCGGCGACCGATTTCGATTCCTGGGTGGCCGGCCAGCCCGCCGAATATGTCTGGGGCGGGTTCGACGAACGGCTGGCCTGCGGGCTGTGCTATACCTCGGGCACGACGGGCAATCCCAAGGGCGTGCTCTATTCGCACCGCTCCAACTTCCTGCACACGCTGATGACGCTGCAGGCCGATGCGCTGGCGCTGACGCAGCGCGATTCGATCCTGCTGGTCGTGCCGATGTATCATGCCAATGCGTGGGGCGTGGTCTATTCCGCCCCCGCCGCAGGCGCCAAGCTGGTCCTGCCGGGCGCGCGGATGGACGGCCAGTCGATCTTCGACCAGATCGAGGAGGAAGGCGTCACCTTCTCCGCCGCGGTGCCTACCGTGTGGCAGGGGCTGCTCCAGCACCTGCGCGCCACGGGGCAAACGTTCACGACGTTGAAGCGCGTCGTCATCGGCGGCTCCGCCCCGCCCGAATCGCTGATCCGCGCCTTCCAGGACGATTACGGGGTGGAGGTGATCCAGGGCTGGGGCATGACCGAGACGTCACCGCTCGCCACGCTGTCCACCCCGACGCAGGAAGTGCTGGCGCAGCCGTACGACGAACAGGTGCGGCGCAAGGGGATGCAGGGGCGGCTGGTGTGCGGGCTGGAGCTGAAGCTGACCGACGACGCGGGCAATCGCCTGCCGCATGACGGGAAGACCGCCGGGCACCTGAAGATCAAGGGGCCGACGATCACCTCCGGCTATTTCGGCGGCGAGGGCGGCAACGTGCTGGACGAGGAAGGGTTCTTCGATACCGGCGACGTTTCCACGATCGACCCGTCCGGCTATATGCAGATCACCGACCGCGCCAAGGACATCGTCAAGTCCGGCGGCGAATGGATCAGTTCGATCGAAATCGAGAACATCGCCACCGGCCATCCGGCGGTGGCGATCGCGGCGGTCATCGGCGTCGCGCACCCCAAATGGGACGAGCGCCCGATCCTGCTGGTACAGCCGGCGCCCGGTGCGACCTGCGCGAAGGACGAATTGCTCGGGTTCCTGGACGGGAAGATCGCCAAATGGTGGATGCCCGACGACGTGGTGGTGGTCGACGCCATCCCGCTGGGTGCGACCGGCAAGATCGACAAGAAGCTGATCCGCCAGCAGATGGCCGGTTACCGGCTGCCCGGCTTGGCGGCGTGATGCGCGCGACGCGCCGACACGGCCGCGTCGGCGTGTCGCAGCGGCTTGCCCGGGTAAGCCGCCCGGCTTAGGCTGCCGCCCGGACCGCGCAGCAAGCGCGGCCGTCAAGCGAGAGGAATGCCGGATGTCGCGCGCCGACCCGATTCACGCCGTGCCGTTCAAGCCGCTGCCGCAGAAGGCACCCGACGTCGAGGTCGAGCGGCGCGACGACGGCGCGATCCTGATCCGGCAGCGCCACGCCATGGCGCCGCCGGCGCGATCGATCGTCCACCTACTGGCCGAACGCGCGGCGGCGCATCCCGAACGCCCGTTCATCCTGCAACGCACCGCCGATGGTGGCGGATGGGAAGGCGTCACCTATGGCGAGGCACTGCGCGCGGTGGAGGGGATCGCGCAATGGCTGCTGGATCGCGGACTGGGCGGCGATGATACGGTGATGATCCTGTCGGCCAATTCGGTCGAACATGCGCTGGTGACGCTGGGCTGCTATGCCGCGGGGGTGCCCGCTGCCCCGGTCAGCCCGGCGTACAGCCTGATCTCCACGGACCATGCCAAGCTGCGCCATGCCGCCGCGACGGTGACGCCGCGGGTGGTGTTCGCGCAGGCGGCCGCCCCCTTCGCGCGGGCGTTCGACACGCTGCGCACGCTGGAACCCGATCTGACGATCGTCACCGCCGACGGCGCCATGGGCACCGTTCCCCTCGCGACACTGACCGCGACCACGCCCGGCGCGGCGGTGGCAACGGCGCGCGAGGCGATCGGCCATGCGACCATCGGCAAGTTCCTGTTCACCTCCGGCTCGACCGGAATGCCCAAGGGGGTGCCGCAAACGCACGGCATGATGGTGCATGTCGTCGCCGCGCAGGAAGGGTTGCGCGATGATCATCCCGACGACCGCCCGGTTCCGCTGTCGCTGGAATGGATGCCGTGGAGCCACATCTCCGCTGGCAACATCGCGTTCAACAACAATATCGCCGCCGGCGGCACGCTCTATCTCGACGAAGGTAAGCCGGTGCCGGGGCTGTTCGATACGACGATCCGTAACCTGTACGACGTGTCGCCGATGGTGTTCGGCTCCGCACCGATCGCCTTCGCGATGCTGGCCGAGGCGATGGAGCGCGACCCGAAGCTGCGCGCCAGCTTCTTCCGCAACCTGACGCACATGGCCTATGGCGGCGCCACGCTGTCCAGCGACGTCGCCGACCGGATCCAGGCGCTGGCGGTTGCGGAGACGGGGCATCGCATCCCGCTGACCACCATGTACGGCGCGACCGAGACGCAAGGGGTGACGGTGGTCCACTGGCTGACCGAACGGGTCGGGCTGATCGGCCTGCCGCTGCCGGGAATCACGCTGAAACTGGTGCCGGCGGGCGGCAAGCTGGAGGTCCGGGTCAAGGGGCCGACCGTCACCACCGGCTATCACCGCGACCCCGAACGCACCGCCGCCGCCTTCGACGAGGAAGGTTTCTACCGGCTGGGCGATGCGGCACGGTTCCTGGACCCGGACGATCCGGCGCAGGGGCTGGTGTTCGACGGGCGTGTCACGGAGGATTTCAAACTGGATTCGGGCACCTGGGTGTCGGTCGGCACGCTGCGCCCGGATCTGGTCGCGGCCTGCTCCCCCTATCTGCAGGATGCGGTGATCGCGGGGCAGGACCGGCCGTTCGTCGCGCTGCTCGCTTGGCCCTCCGCCGCCGCGCTCCAGACGCTGGCGCAGGCGACGCCCGGCAGCGATCCGTTCGACACGCTGGCGGGACTGGTCGCGGAGCGGCTGCGCACGCACAATGACGCGGCAGGGGGCAGTTCGCGGCGCGTCGCCCGTTTCGTCCTGCTGCGCGACCCGCCGTCGGTCGACGCGGGCGAGATCACCGACAAGGGTTATGTCAACCAGCGCGCCGCGCTGGCCGCGCGCGCGGCGACGGTGGACGCGCTCTACGCCGATCCGCCTGGCGACGGCGTGGTGGTGCTGGCGGGCTGACCGCTTTCCCACGCGGCGGGGTCGATCACGGTGCGCAGGAACGCGACGAACGCGGTGACCGCGGGCGCCACCGGTTGCCCACGCGGATGCACCGCCCAGATGCCGACGCGCGCCGACCCCTCCCACTCAGGCAGCACGCGCACCAGCGTGCCGCGCGCCAGCAAGTCGTGCACGTCCCATAACGATCGCAATGCGATGCCCGCGCCGGTCAGCGCCAGTTCGCGCACCAACTCGCTGGAATTGGTCGCGACGATGCTGTCGCCCTCGACCGTCCGGGCGCGGCCGCGCGCCATCAACTGCCACGGCAACTGCCCCTGCGCGGCGAGCAGGCGATGCGTCGCCAGATCGGCGATCGTCGCGGGCGCGCCGTGCGCCGCCAGATAGGCCGGCGCGGCGCACAGCACGCGGCGGCTGTCCGCCAGCCGGTGCGCGACGACATCGGCGGGAACATCGGGGGCGATGCGGATCGCGACGTCCACGCCGCCGGCCAGGAGGTCGACGAACCCGTCCGACAGGTCGATCGCCAACGCCACCGCGGGATGGTCGACGATGAAGCGGTGGAGATGCGGCGCGACGTGCAGCCGCCCGAACGAGGTCGGCGCCGATACCCGCAGCGGCCCCGCGGGCGCCGCCGCCGCCCCGGTGACGCGCGCCTCCGCCGCCGCGGTCGCGGCAAGGATCGCGGTCAGGTCGGCGTGGAATTGCTCCCCCGCGGCGGTCATCGCCAGCCGCCGCGTGGTGCGGTGGAGCAGCCGGACGCCCAGCCGCTGCTCCAGCCGCGCCAGCCGCTTGCTGACCATCGCCGGCGACAGCCGCAGCGCCCGCGCCGCCGCCGACAGGCTGCCCGCGGCGGCGACATGGACGAACAGTTCGTAATCGGGATCGAGCATCGATCTTTTCCTACAAGGAAAAGCTGCTGGGCATTTCGCGCCTCTACCGAACCGCTGCCGATCGGTCTAGATCGGGAGCGAAGGAGCAGGACATGATGATCGACCGGGCCGGATTGCAGGTGGACGCGGCGCTGGCCGCCTTTGTCGAGGAGCGCGCGCTGCCCGGCACGGGCATCACCGCCGACGCCTTCTGGCGCGGTACCGCGGCGATCTTCGCCGATCTGGCCCCGCACAACCGCGAGCTGCTGGCAACGCGCGACCGGATGCAGGCGCAGATCGACGCCTGGCACATCGAGCGCGCGGGCCAGCCGATCGACCAGTCCGCCTATCAGGCGTTCCTGCGCGACATCGGCTATCTCGTCCCCGAACCCGCGCCCTTCGCGGTCGCCCCCGAGAATGTCGACGAAGAGGTCGCGCGTCGTGCCGGGCCGCAGCTGGTGGTGCCGATCCTCAACGCGCGCTTCCTGCTCAACGCGGCCAATGCGCGCTGGGGGAGCCTGTACGATGCGCTGTACGGCACCGATGCGATCCCCGGCACGCCCGCCGGCAAGGGCTATGATGCGGCGCGCGGCCAGCAGGTGATCGCTTGGGCGAAGGCGTTCCTGGACGAAGCGGCGCCGCTGGCCGAGGGTAGCTGGGCCGACTGGACCGGCGGGACGCCCGTGCTGGCCGATCCGGCGCAGCTGGTCGGGCGCGCCGGCGACAACCTGCTGCTGCGTCACCACGGCCTGCATATCGAGGTGGTGATCGACCACGCGCACCCCATCGGGCGCGACGATCCGGCCGGGATCGCCGACGTGGTCCTCGAAGCGGCGCTGACCACGATCTGCGACCTGGAGGATTCGGTCGCGGCGGTAGACGCGGTGGACAAGGTCGCGGCCTATGCCAACTGGCTGGGGCTGATGAAGGGCGATCTGACCGAAACGTTCGAGAAGGGCGGGGCGACGATGACGCGGCGGCTGAACGCGGATCGCGACTATGTCGCGCCCGACGGCACGCCGCTGACGCTGCCGGGGCGCAGCCTGTTGTTCGTGCGCAACGTCGGGCATCTGATGACCAATCCGGCGATCCGGCTGGCCGATGGCGGCGAGGCGCCGGAGGGCATCCTCGACGCGATCGTCACCAGCCTGATCGCGCTGCACGACCTGAACGGCGCGCGCGCCAACAGCCGGACGGGGTCGATCTATATCGTCAAGCCCAAGATGCACGGCCCCGAAGAGGCGGCGTTCACGAACACGCTGTTCGACCGGGTCGAGGATTTGCTGGGCCTGCCGCGCCACACCATCAAGGTGGGGGTGATGGACGAGGAGCGGCGCACCTCCGCCAATCTGGCGGCGTGCATCCATGCGGTGAAGGACCGGATCGTGTTCATCAACACCGGTTTCCTGGATCGCACCGGGGACGAGATGCACACGTCGATGCGCGCCGGCGCGATGATCCGCAAGGGCGAGATGAAGAACGCCGCCTGGATCAAGGCGTACGAGAACCGCAACGTCCAGATCGGGCTCGCCTGCGGCCTGTCAGGCAAGGCGCAGATCGGCAAGGGGATGTGGGCGGCGCCCGACATGATGGCGGACATGCTGGCGCAGAAGATCGCGCATCCGATGACCGGCGCGACCACCGCCTGGGTGCCCAGCCCGACCGCGGCGACGCTGCACGCCACCCATTACCACCGCGTCGACGTGTTCGCGCGGCAGGCGGCGCGGCGGGCCGAACCGGTTGCGGCGCTCGACGCGCTGCTCGACGTGCCGGTCGCCGGCGGGCGCAACTGGTCGGCCGAGGACATACGGGAGGAACTGGACAACAATGCGCAGGGAATCCTGGGCTATGTCGTGCGGTGGATCGACCAGGGAATCGGCTGTTCCAAGGTGCCGGACATCCATGACGTGGGGTTGATGGAGGACCGCGCGACGCTGCGCATTTCGTCGCAGCACATGGCCAACTGGCTGCTCCACGGCGTCGCCAGCGCGGACGAGGCGGAGGCGGCGCTGCGGCGGATGGCGGCGAAGGTCGATGCGCAGAATGCCGGCGATCCGCTGTACCGCCCGCTGACCGGGGACAGCATCGCGCTTGCCGCGGCGCGGGCGCTGGTGTTCGAGGGGGTCGCGCAGCCCAACGGCTATACCGAGCCGTTGCTGCACCGGTACCGGGCGGAGGCGAAGGCGACGGCGCGCTGACCACGCGGAGGCCCGAGCCTTTGCTGGGGCGACGTGGTGTCGACCGGGTCGTCATGCGGTGACGATCGTGCCGTCGGCCACCGTCACCGGCCATGGCGTCAGCCGCTGGCCGATGCAGGGGCCGGCGACGCACGCGCCGTCGTCGATGCGGAACAGCGCGCCGTGCCAGGTGCAGCGGATGTGCCCCGCCGCGACGTAATCATCCAGTTCCTGCGCCAGCGGCAGGCCGGCGTGCGGGCAGCGATCGACATAGCCGAACGCCTCCGCGCCGCGCCGCACCACGAAACCGTGGAAGCGCCCGGCGCGCATTTGCAGGACGAAATTGCGCGCCGCGCCGTCGGCGATCTGCGCCAGCGGGCCGAGGGCGACGCCCGCCGGTGTGGCGAAGACCCGCTCATTTCCCACGGCGCTCAGGGCAGCTGCGCCTTCGGGAAATCGTTCCACACCGCATCGTAATCGAGCTGTGCGCGGTCCAGCGCGGTGGCGGTGGGGCGATAGGCCCAGCAGCTTTCGACCATGAACGCCATCGTGCCGTCGAGCTTCACCGGCTTCAGTTCCGCCTCGCTCGCGCCGCGCCACGACGCGACGTCGGGGCCGTGGCCGCTCATCATGTTGTGGAGCGACAGCCCGCCCGGGCGGAAGCCGTCCGCCTTGGCGTCATATTCGCCGGTGATGAGGCCCATCGCCTCCGACATGACGTTGCGGTGGAACCATGGAGGACGGAACGTCCCTTCCGCCACCATCCAGCGCGGCGGGAAGATCACGAAATCGGCGTTCGCGCGCCCCGGCACGTCGCTGGGCGAGGTCAGCACGGTGAAGATCGACGGATCGGGATGGTCGAAGCTGACGGTGTTGATCGCCATGAAGCGCGACAGGTCGTAGCGCCACGGCGCGAGATTGCCGTGCCACGCCACGACGTCGAGCGGTGAGTGGTCGAGCGTCATCGTCCACAGCGCGCCCATGAACTTCTGGACCACCTGGACGGGTTCGTCGCGATCCTCGAACCACGCCACCGGGGTTTCGAAGTCGCGCGGATTGGCCAGGCCATTGGCGCCGATCGGGCCGAGATCGGGCAGGCGGAACAGGCTGCCGTGGTTTTCCGCGACATAGCCGCGCGCCGCGCCATCGGGCAACAGCACGCGGAAGCGCACCCCACGCGGCACGCCGGCGACCTGCCCCGGCGCGACTGACAGGCGCCCCATTTCGGTCAGCAGTTCCAGCCGCCCCTGTTCGGGGATGAACAGCAATTCGCCGTCGGCATCCATGAACACCCGGTCGGTCATGTCGCGGTTCGCGGCATAGATGTGGAGCGCCACGCCCGTCAGGTCAGCCGGGTCGCGGTTGACCAGCATCGTCGTCATCCCGTCGACCCAGTCGACGCCCGCATCGGGCAGCGGCAGCGGATCCCAGCGCAGCCGGTTGGGCGCGAGCGGCGCATGGCCGGCGCCGGGGGCGAACAGCGCCGCGCCGGAATAGGCGGCATAGGGCGGATGTTCGGCGGTGGGACGCGTCCGGTACAGCCACGAACGACGGTTCTCATGCCGCGGCGCGGTGAAGGCGGTGCCGGAAAGCTGCTCGGCATAGAGGCCGAAGGCAGGGCGTTGCGGCGAGTTGCGCCCGACCGGCAACGCGCCGGCGACCGCCTCGGTCGAGACATGATTGCCGAAGCCGGGGATATAGCCCGCGGCATCGGGATCGGGGTGGTGGACGGTCATTGTGGCTTCCTCTCCTTTCCACCACCCCGCGGCGGACATCGGCCCGCGCCGCGCGGCGCGAATGTTGTCAATGTTGAGCCGCCGGCGCGTTTTCGCGCGCCATGCGACCGGAACGCGACCGCGACGCGACGGGGACGCGACACCGGGGCGACACCGGGGCGACACCGGCGCGCCCTGTTCGCTACCTCGTCCCTGCCCCCTTTCATCGCCGCGACGATAGCGGGATACGGCGGTGTAGGACATGGCGTCGGGCGCCGGCGGCGGCGGGTTGCCGTCATGCAGGAACCAGTATCGATCTCCCTTCACCCTCGACCCGTTCGTGCTGAGGAGAGGCTGAACCTGCCGAAGCCTCGTCTCGAAGCGATGCCGTTTCGACAAGCTCAACGGCTCCTCGGGGCGAACGGAGCAGAAGGTGGATACGCCCTGGTCGAAAATGACGCGGGCCGTTTCCACCTGCCCCGTTACCCCCCATCATGCGTCGACGGTGATGACGCCGCGGCGGATCTGGTCCAGCTCGATCGATTCGTACAGCGCCTGGAAATTGCCGTTGCCGAACCCTTCGTTGCCCTTGCGCTGGATGATCTCGAAGAAGATCGGGCCGACCATCGGCTCGGTGAAGATCTGGAGCAGGATGCCCTCCTCCTCCACGTCGCCGTCGATCAGGATGCGGTTGCGGCGCAGCCGCTCCAGATCCTCGCCATGGCCGGGGACGCGCTTGTCGACCAGTTCGTAATAGGTCTCGATCGTGTCCTGCAACCGCACGCCGCGCGCGCGCAGCGCCTCCACGGTGGCGTAGATATCGTCGGTGGTCATGGCGAGGTGCTGGATCCCCTCACCATTGTAATCGCGGATGAATTCCTCGATCTGGCTCTTGTCGTCCTGGCTTTCGTTGAGCGGGATGCGGATCGCGCGATCGGGGGCGATCATCGCCTGGCTGAACAGCCCGGTCGCCTTGCCCTTGATATCGAAGTACTTCTGTTCCTCGAACCCGAAGATCTGGCCGTAGAATTCGGCCCAGACGCGCATCTGCCCGCGCCGGACATTGTGGGTGAGGTGGTCGAGCAGGTCCAGCCCGACGCCCTCGCGCGCTGCCGCCGCGCGCCAGCCGGGCACCTCGTCCCAATCGTCATAGACGCTGCCCGCCGCGCCGTGGCGATCGACCAGATACAGCAGCGAGCCGCCGATCCCCTGGAGGACATACGCCCCCTCCCCCAGCGCACTGGTGGCCGCATCGGCCGGCTTCGCGCCGCGCGCCAGCGCCGCGTCGAACGCCGCCTGCGCATCCGCGACGCGGAACGCCATGCCGTTGGCGGATGGGCCGTGTTCGGCCGCGAACGCCGCCGCCTGCCCGCCCGGTTCCTCGTTCACCAGCAGGTTGGTGCGCCCCTGGACATAGCGGGTGACGCGGCGCGTCGGGTGGGTGGCGGCGGCGACAAAGCCCAGCGCCTCGAACTGCCGCCGCAGCGCGGCGGTATCGGGGGCGGTGAATTCGCAGAATTCGAACCCGTCCAGGCCCATCGGATTGACGTCCATATGCTCCATCGCGCGTATCCCGGCAGGTGGTTTCAAACGATATGGTATCTTATGATACCGTATGGGGAGCGTCAATGGGGAACGCGCCCGCCCCGCGCCACGTTTGCGGCAGTGCACCACGAAACGACGGAGCGGCGATGACGGGGTGGAACAGGACCGTGCAGGCATGGTGGCACGACGTACCCGGCTGGCTTTCGGGCTTCCTATACGTGGCGGGCGCGGTGGCGCTGGCGCTGGTGGCGCACCGGATCGTCGTCTGGGCCGCGCGTCGCGCGACGCTCGGACGGCCGGAGAGCAGCGCGGCGCTGTTCGTCGAGCGCATCCGCAAGCTGTTGCGCTGGCTGATGATCGTCGTGGCGCTGGCGGCGGTGCAGCCCGCGCTCGACCTCGACCGCGCGACCGCGACCTTGTGGGCGCGCGCCGCCGCGCTGATCGTGCCGGGGCTGCTGGGCTGGGCGGCGATCGTCGGCGCGGGGACGGTGATCGACGCGATGATCCGCCACGCCGACATCACCGTCGCCGACAATCTGCGCGCGCGGCGGCGGCGCACGCGGCTGGGCATCCTGCAACGCATCATCGTGTCGATGATCCTGCTGGTGACGATCTGCGCGATGCTGATGACGATCCCGGCGGTGCGCACGCTGGGCGTCACCCTGGTGGCGTCGGCGGGCCTGGCGGGCCTTGCGGTGGGCGCGGCGGCGCAACCGGCGCTGAAGAACCTGATCGCCGGGTTCCAGATGATCTTCACCGAGCCGATCCGCATCGACGACGTCGTCATCATCGACGGCGAATGGGGGCGGATCGAGGAAATCCGGCTGACCTATGTCGTCGTCAAGATCTGGGACGAACGACGCTTGGTGGTGCCGGTGTCGAAATTCCTGGAGCAGAGCTTCCAGAACTGGACCCGCCAGTCGAGCGCGCTGCTGGGCAGCGTGTTCTGGTATGTCGATCCGGCCGCCGACGTGCCGCGGCTGCGCGAGGCGCTGGGGCGGATCGTCACCGCCAATCCGCGCTGGGACGGGCGGTTCTGGAATCTGCAGGTGACCGATACCAAGCCCGACGGGTCGATCGAGCTGCGCGGGTTGATGACCGCGCGCGATGCCTCGACCGCGTTCGACCTGCGCTGCGACGTGCGCGAGGGGTTGCTGGCGTATATCGCGGCGGAAATGCCGCAGGCGTTGTTCCGGCGGCGTGCCGATGTCGCGCTGGGGGCGCCCTCCCCAAGTGGCCCGGCACCTACGACTTTAGGCTAACACCCTCATCCAATTAAACAATTCTCCATCGATGCGCCCTCAAGCAGCGGCCATGGCTCACCGCGGGATGTGAGCCGGCACTTTTTGGGGGAGGATCTCATGTCCCGCTATCGGGCCCTGGCGGCGGTATCGCTTATCGCGCTCGCCACGCCGGCGCTGGCCGACACCGCGGCGCCGGCGCCGGCCGCCGACCAGGACAATGTCACCACCGGCGTCGCCAAGGGGCGCGACCGGCTGGACAGCGCCACATCCACCAGCGTCCTGCGCGAGGCGGAGATCGCCAAGCTGGCGCCGCGATCGGTCGGCGAGCTGCTGCGCGACATCCCCGGCATCCTGGCCGAGGCACCGAACGGCGAAAGCATCGCCAACATCACCATCCGCGGGCTGCCGCTGTCATCGTCGGGCGCCAAGTTCGTCCAGCTGCAGGAAGACGGCCTGCCGGTGATGGAATTCGGCGACGTGGTCGGCGCCAGCGCCGACAGCTTCCTGCGCCTGGATCTCAACCTGGCGCAGGTCGAGGCGATCCGCGGCGGTTCGGCATCGACCTTCGCCAGCAACGCACCGGGCGGGATCATCAACTTCATCAGCAAGACCGGCGAACAGGAAGGCGGCGCGATCGCGCTGACCGCCGGGGTCGATTTCGACCAGTATCGCGCCGACGTGGATTACGGCGGCCGGCTGAGCGAGACGCTGCGCTTCCACATCGGCGGCTATTACCGCCAGGGCGAAGGGCCGCGGCGGATCGGTTTCGACGGCCAGCGCGGCGGGCAGATCAAGGCCAATGTCACGCGCCAGTTCGCGGGCGGCTATATCCGCCTCTACGGAAAGTATCTGGACGATCGTTCGCCCTTCTACGATTCGGTCCCGCTGCGCGTGACGGGCACGAACGACGCGCCGACGCTGGCCGCGGTGCCCGGGTTCGATCCGACGAAGGACAC
Source organism: Sphingomonas ginsenosidimutans (assembly GCF_002374835.1). Lineage (GTDB taxonomy): Bacteria > Pseudomonadota > Alphaproteobacteria > Sphingomonadales > Sphingomonadaceae > Sphingomonas > Sphingomonas ginsenosidimutans. The sequence continues at coordinate 407,430 of NZ_NWVD01000003.1, read as the reverse complement.
GCTGTCGACCCGCTACCTGCAATCGGTGCTGGTGCTGGACGAGAACAACCAGCCGATCCGCGAGGACATCCGCAACGGGCAGCACGTCAAGGAACGCGCGTTCGGCGTCGAAAGCCAGTTCGCGCTGGGTGACTGGACGATCACCGAACGCTTTCGCGCCGCGGGCCGCTCCGGCGGGCTGATCGGGCCGTTCAGCAGCCAGTATCTGACCCCCGCCGCCGCGCTGACCCGGCTGGGCGCGACGGGCGGGTCGTTCCGCTATGCCACCGGCGCCCATGCCGGGCAGGCGATCGCCGATCCCGCCGCGCTCAACGGCAACGGACTGATCGCGATCTACAACATCCGCGACCGCCGGCAGCAGGATGTCGGCAGCATCACCAACGACATCCGCGCGAGCCGCGTGTGGAACGTGGGCGACGGCGTGCTGACCACCACCGCGGGCCTGTACACCGGGCGCCAGCAGATCGACACGTCGATCCTGTACGGCGTCGCGGTGACCGAGGTGAAGGGCGGCGGCGATGCCGCGTTGCTCAACGTCGTCGATGCGGGCGGCAATGCGCGCACCGCGGGCGGCATCTATGCCTACAACCCGCTGTCGGGGACGCAGCGGCGCACGCTGCGGCTCGCCTATGCGATCAACGCGCCGTTCGCGTCGGCCAATTACAAGATCGGGCGCGTGTCGATCGGCGGCAGCCTGCGCTACGATGTCGGCAGCGCGAAGGGCACCGTCTACGGCGTCGAGCTGGGCGGCGGACGGATCGGGCAGGTGGCGCGCGACATCGACGGCGACGGCGTCATCTCACCGCCCGAACAGCGCGTCGGCGTGACCCCGGGCGCGCCGGGATACGTCGACTACAGCTACCGCTACCTGTCCTATTCGGGGGGCGTCGTCTATCGCGTGGCCGAGCCGCTGGCGGTGTTCGCGCGCTACAGCCGCGGCGCGCGCGCCAATGCCGACCGCATCACCTTCGGCAGCGTGATCGACAATGCCACCGGCGCGCTGGCGATCCCGCAGGCCGCGTACGACCCGGTCAGGCAGGCCGAGATCGGCGTGAAATACCGCCACCAGGGCGTGACGCTGAATCTGACCGGCTTCCATGTCGAGGCGCAGGATTCGAACATCAACACCTCCACCGGCGCGGTGATCGCGCGCGACTACAAGGCCAAGGGGCTGGAGTTCGAAGGGGGCGTGCGCCGCGGCGCGTTCAGCCTGACCGCGGGCGCGACGTTCACCGACGCCACGATCGTGCGCGACCGGGTGGACCCGGCCATCAACGGCAACACGCCGCGTCACCAGGCGAGCGTGATCTTCCAGGCGACGCCGCAGGTCAGCACCGACCGGTTCGCGGTCGGCGCGGTGTTCATCGGCACCACGGATACCTATGCGCAGGACACCAACCTGCTGAAGATCCCGGGCTACGTGACCACCAACGCCTTCGTCCAGGTGCGCCCGGCCGAACGGCTGCTCCTGTCGCTTAACGCCACCAACCTGTTCGACACGCTGGCGCTGACCGGGATCGACGAGGATCGCATCCCCGCGAGCGGGATCGTGCGCGGGCGGCTGCTCAACGGGCGCGCGGTGTCGGTGACCGCGCGGTTCGACTTCTAGCGCTCTAGAGACACCGGCCTTCCAGCGGGGGCGGGAAGGCCGGTACCCCCACTGCGTCCCTGCACGGCCCCTCGTGCATGCGGGGACGCAGACCGGGTCATCGCGGCGGTGTCAGGCGTCCACTTCCGCGCGCCGCAGCGCGGCCAGGAAACGGTCCGCCCACCACGTCACGTCGCGTTCCTGCACCCCGGCCATCAGCTTTTCCCAGCGCCGCACCCGTTCGTCGCGCGGCATCCGGAGCGCCTGGCAGATCGCGTCGGCCATCTCCTCCGCACTGTACGGATTGACCAGCAGCGCATCGCCCATCTGTTCCGCCGCACCGGCGAAGCGCGACAGCACCAGCACGCCGGGATCCTCCGGATCCTGCGCAGCGACATATTCCTTCGCCACCAGGTTCATGCCGTCGCGCAGGGGCGTCACCAGCCCGATCTTCGCCGCGCGGTAGATGCCGGCCAGCTGATCGCGCGGATAGCCCTGGTTGACGTAGCGGATCGGCACCCAGTCGACATCGGCATATTCGCCGTTGATCCGCCCCGACAGCCCCTCCAGCGACTGGCGGATGCGCTGGTAGCTTTCGACCGAGACGCGGCTGGGCGGCGCGATCTGGAGCAGGAACACTTCCTTGCGCTCCTCCGGATGCTCGATCAGGAAGCGTTCGTAGCCGAGGAATCGCTCCTCCAGCCCCTTCGAATAGTCGAGCCGGTCGACCCCGACGATCATGTCGCGCCCGTCCGCCGAATCGCGCATCCGGCGATAGGCGAGCCGGGCGTTGACGCTTTTCGACATGTCGGCGAACGCCGACGCGTCGATCCCGATCGGGCAGGCGATCAATTCGACGCTACGGTCGCCCAGCCGCGCGACGCCGTCCTCGATCACCGCGCCCATATCCTGCCGCGCATAGTCGCAGAAGGATTCCAGCCATTCCTCGGTATGGAAACCGATCAGGTCGTAGGCGAACATCGATTCGACCAGCGCCCGCGCACCCGGCAGCGTCCCCAGCAGGCGGCGCGGCGGCCAGGGAATGTGGAGGAAGAAGCCCATGCGGTTGTCGCAGCCGCGCTGGCGCAGCTCCGCCCCCAGCGGGAACATGTGGTAATCCTGGATCCACACCAGATCGTCCGCCTCGATCAGCGGACGCACCGTGTCGGCGAACCGCTGGTTCGTGCGTTGGTAGCCGCCGGCGAAATCGCGCTCATATTCGGCCAGGTCGATGCGATAGTGGAACAGCGGCCACAACGTCCGGTTGGCGTAGCCGTCGTAATATTCCTGGACGTCCTGTTCCTCCAGATCGACGGTCGCGGTGGTAACGCCGTGCGCGCGCTGGAAGTTGATATGGCCGGTGAACTGGTCGGTCTGTTCCCCCGACCAGCCGAACCACAGCCCGCCGTTGGCGCGCAGCGCCGCCGCCATCGCCACCGCCAGCCCGCCCTGTGCGCCCGACGTGGAGCCGGTGGGGGCGCTGACCCGGTTGGAGATGACGATCAGGCGGCTCAACGGATACTACTCCATGGTTTGCTCAACATCGCGGCGCAATTGATCATGCCGACCAGCGAGTAGGTCTGCGGGTAATTGCCCCACAATTCGCCCGTCGTCGGATCGATATCCTCCGACAGCAGCCCCGCGGCGGTGCGGCGGGACAGCATCTCTTCGAACAAAACGCGCGCCTCGTCGCTGCGCCCGGTTAGGAACAGTGCCTCGATCAGCCAGAAGGTGCAGAAATTGAACGCGGTTTCGGGCAGGCCGAAATCATCCTCGGTATCGTAGCGCAGCATCGTCGAGCCGCGCCGCAGCCCGGTTTCGATCGCGGTCAGCGTGTCGATGAAGCGCGGATCGTCGGCGGCGAAGAAGCGCAGGTCGAGCAATTGCAGCACGCTGGCATCCAGGTCGTCGCCGCCGAAGGTCGCGGACATGCGCCGCGTCCCCTCGCGCCACGCCGCCTCCTCGATGCGCGTGCGGATCGTGTCGGCGCGCCCGGCCCACAGCGCCCGCCGCTCGGGCAGGCCGAGCCGTTCGGCAGCGTTTGCCAGCCGGTCGCACGCCGCCCAGCACATCGCCGAGGAATAGGTGTGGACGCTCTGGCGCGTGCGCAGCTCCCACAGGCCGGCGTCGGGCTGATCGTAATAGGCCCAGGCGCGGTCGCCGACATGTTCGAGCGATTCGAAATCCTCCTGCCCCGCGATGCGGAACAGCCGCTGGTCGAAGAAGGCGTGGACCGAACACAGCACGATCTGGCCATAGGCATCGTGCTGGATCTGTTCGGCCGCCTGGTTGCCGACGCGCACCGGCCCCATGCCGCGATAGCCGGGCAGCGTCGTCTCGATCCGTTCGGGCAGGTGCGCCTCGCCCAGCACGCCGTACAGCGGCTGGATGTGCCCGCCGCGCTGCTCGTCATGGCTGGCGGCATCGACGATGTTGCGCAGATAGCCCAGATAGCCCTCCAGCACGTCGAGCGCGCCGAGGCGGTTGAGCGCCTGCACCGTGTAATAGGCGTCGCGGATCCAGCAGAAGCGATAGTCCCAGTTGCGCTGCGACCCGGCATGTTCGGGGATCGAGGTGGTCAGCGCCGCGACGATCGCGCCGGTTTCCTCATGCTGGCACAGTTTCAGCGTGATCGCGCAGCGGATGACGACATCCTGCCATTCCAGCGGGACGGCCAGCCCGCGCACCCACGACTGCCATTCGTGCGTCGTGCGATACAGCATCAGGTCGACCGTCGCGGCCAGATCGCCCTGGAAGCTTTCGTCCGGCCCGAGGAAGAAGTGCAGCGGGCGTTCGACGCGGAACGCGCGTTCGCCCTGCACCATCGCGATCGGCGCGGTGGTGGTCAGCCGCAGCGCGATCGTATCCATCAGCAGCCGCAAATGGTTCGATCCGCCGATCTGTTCGCGGCACCCCCCGCCCCAGCCGCAGGTCGGGCGCAGCTGCACCCGCACGCGCGGACTGCCCGCCACCGGGCGGACGATCCGCGCGAAGGCGACCGGGCGGTAGGTGCGCCCCTCCCGCTGGAATCGCGGGCAGAAATCGATCACCTCGATCGCGCCGCCGTGCGCGTCGCGATGGGTGGTGACCAGGATCGGGGTGTTGCGGATATATTCCTGCTCCACCGACACCGAATCCTCCAGGCCGATCCCCCAGAAGCCGGTGTCGGGCGCCTCGCCGCCCAGCAGCGCGGAGAACAACGGATCGCCATCGACGCGCGGCACGCAGCCCCATACGAAGCGGCCGGCACGATCGACCAGCGCGCTGACCTGGCAATTGCCGATCGGCCACAGATCCAGCGTCGTCGTCATGCATCCCCCCGTGCGGTGGCGGCGTCAAGAAAGGCGAGCGCGTCGGCAACGCCGGCAAGGCGGTAGGACGCGGCGGTCGCGCGCGGCGCACCGACCAGCACGCCGGCGCCACCCAGCGCACGCGCGGCATGGAAGCCCGCCTCGTCGGTCACGTCGTCCCCCATGAACACAGGACGCGCGTGGCGCCGTTCCGGTTCCGTCATCAACAGATCGACCGCCGCGCCCTTGTCCCGGCCGGGCAGGCGCAGTTCCACCACCATCTTGCCATGCTGGACGACCAGCCCGTGGCGCGCGGCCAGCCTATCGGCAAACGCGGCGGCGGCATCGCCGGCATGCGGCGCGCGGCGATAGTGGAGGCCGACGCCGAATGGCTTGTCCTCCACCAGCATGCCGTCGTGCGCAGCGGCCAAGTCGTGCGCGGCGGCCAGCGCGGCGTCTAGCGCGGCGGGGCGATCGGGCGCGTGGACGGTGCCGTCGGAGTCGGCGATCTCCAGCCCGTGGCTGCCCGCGATCACCAGCGCGGCGGGCGCGATCAGCGCGCGCACCTCATGCACCGGACGCCCGCTGACGATCGCGACCCCGCCGGGCAGACGCGCCGCCAGCCGTTCGAGCAGACCGGGCAGTTCGGGCGCGACCGCCACCGCATCGGGGGTGGCGGCCAGCTCGACCAGCGTACCGTCGAAATCGAGGAACAGGCTGGCGCCGGCCAGCAGATCGGCGGGCGGGGGCGGAAGGGAGGCGCTCATGCGCGCCTAGGTGGCCCGCGACGGCCGATGGTGCAATGCGGAAAGGAGATGCCGCGCGGTTGGATCGTGCTTCCGCCCGGCATGTCGCCAGAATCGTCGCCCCAGCGAAGGCCGGGGCCTTTCGCGGCTCCTGCGGCGCCCTGCCGGCATGAGATCCCAGCCTTCGCTGGGATGACGGTTTGCAGGATGGACTGAAGGCTCGACGCCGGGATCGCGACGCTCAGCGCGTGCGGCGGTCCAGCGCCTCGGCGGCCTCCGCCATCAACGCGGCGATGATGTCGGCGACGGGTTCTTCCTTCGTCACCATGCCGACCGACTGGCCGGCCATCACGCTGCCATGTTCGACATCGCCGTCGATCACCGCGCGGCGCAGCGCGCCGGCCCAGTAATGTTCGATCTGCAACTGCGCCTCGGCCATCGCGACCGCGCCCTCGTCGAGCGACTGCGCGACCTCGCGCTGCTTCGCGGTGAACAGCTCCGACCCGGCATTCTTGAGCGCGCGCACCGGGATCACCGGCAGGCGCGGGTCGATCTGCACGCTGGCGACCGCGTCGCGCGCGCTGGCGCGGATGAACGCCTTCTTGAAATTGGGGTGCGCGATGCTCTCGGTCGCGCAGACGAAGCGCGTGCCCAGCTGGACGCCCGCCGCGCCCATGTCGAGATAGCCGGCGATCGCCTCCCCCCGGCCGATCCCGCCGGCGACGAACACCGGCACCTGATCGGCGATCTCGGGCAGCATTTCCTGCGCCAGCACGCTGGTGGACACGGGGCCGATATGGCCGCCGGCCTCCATCCCCTCGATCACCAGCGCGTCGACGCCCGACCGGATCAGCTTCTTGGCCAGCGCCAGCGTGGGGGCGAAGCAGATGACCTTCGCGCCCGATGCCTTGATCGCCTCCAGCGAGCCCTTGGGCGGCAGCCCGCCGGCCAGCACGACATGCCCGACGCCGTGGCGCGCGCATACCGCGATCAGATCGGTCAGCTGCGGGTGCATGGTGATGAGGTTGACGCCGAACGCGCGGGTCGTCAGCGCCTTCGTCCCCGCGATCTCGGCATCGAGCAGTTCGGGGGTCATCGCGCCGCACGCGATCACGCCGAACCCGCCCGCGTTCGACATCGCCGCGACCAGATGGCGTTCCGACACCCACGACATCGCGCCCGCCATGATCGCGACGTCCGCGCCCAGGAACGCCGCGCCGCGTTCCATGCGGCGCGCAAGGCGCGCGGCGCCGGTGGTGGTTTCGCGGGCGGAATCGGCAGCGGGGGCGGTCAGCGTATCGGTCATCGCCCAGCCGTAGAACGCGGCCGCGCGCGCGGCAACTATTGTGCCAGATCGCGGTACATCACCAGCGCATCGACCAGCCCGTGCTGCGGGTGGTCGAACGCGCGCGGCAGGGTGCCCACGACCGCGAAGCCCGACCCGCGCCACAGCGCGACGGCGCGTTCGTTGGTGGCGACGACGAAGTTGAACTGCATCGCGCGGAACCCGGCGGCGCGCGCCCGGTCCAGCGAATGCGCGCACATCGCGCGCGCCACCCCGCGCCCGCGCGCCGCGGCGGCGGTGACGTAACCGGCATTGGCGACATGCGCACCGCCGCCGCGCTGGTTCGCGCGCAGGTAGAAGGTGCCCAGCAGTTCGCCATCGTCGCCGACCGCTACCGACACGTCGTGCGCGGGCGCCATCCAGTAAGCGAGCGCGGCGTCGCGCGAGATGTCGCATTCGATCGCATAGGTATCGCCCGCGCGGAACACCGGCAGGAGGATCGCGGCGATCGCATCGGCGTCGGTGGGGGTGGCGGGCCTGATCTGCATCACGTCGCTTCACCACATCCACCGTGCAACCGCAGCTTCTTTTCGCTTGTTCATTGGCCAGCAGGGTGTGCACCGCCATATGGGGCGCGACGACGACCGGGGAGATCGACAGGGTGGACGGATCGGGGCAGGCGATGATCGCGCGGCTCGCACGGCAGGCGATGATCGGGGTGACGGCGGCGGCGATCGCGGGGCAGGCGGCGGCGCAGGTGCCCGCGCCCGTTCCGACGATCACCCCGCCCGCCCCCACTCAGCCCGGCCCGCTGGCGCCGGTCGCGCGCGCGCCGGTGACACTGCCCACGCTGTCTGCGGCGCAGGCGAGGCAGCTGGCGACGCTGATCGCCGACGACGAAGTGGCGCAGGGGCTGCGCTATTCCCGGCGCACCGACCTCGACCGGCTGGACGGCGCGGCGCTGGTGCGTGCGGCGCTCGACCATGCACGCGCGATCCGCAGCGGGCGGTTGATGCCGGAGGATTTCCAGCGCGACTGGGGCATCCGCCCGCCCGCCTACGATCCGCTGCCCGATTTCGCCGCGGCGGTGGCGAACGACCGACTGTCGGCCTGGGTGCGCGCGCTGCCCCCGCCCTATGTCGGCTATGACGCGCTGGTCGCGGGGCTGGCGCGCTATCACCGGATCGCCGCGGACGGCGGCTGGCCGGTGGTGGCGACCGCGCCCGTCTTCGGTTCGCGGGGGCCGGCGGTCGCCACGCTGCGCGCGCGGCTGGCGGCGGAGGACCCGCAGGTTGCGAAGAGCGGCGACACGTTCGACGCCGCGTTGCTCGACGCGGTGCGGCGCGCGCAGCGGCGCTATGGCCTGAACCCCGTTGGCACCGTCGGGTCGCAGACGATGGCTGCGCTCAACGTGCCGGTCGAACGGCGCATCCGCCAGATCATGGCCAATCTGGAACGCTGGCGCTGGCTGCCGCCGCGGCTGGACCAGAAGCGCGTGCAGGTGAACATCGCCGCGGCGGTGCTGACCGCGTTCGACGGCGATGCGCCGGTGATGTCGATGAAGGCGGTGACCGGGCGTCCGGGGAACGAGACGCCGATGCTGATCTCCAAGATCAACAGCATCGTCATCAACCCGCCATGGAACGTACCGACGTCGATCGCGACCAAGGAATTGTGGCCCAAGGAACGCGCCAACCCCGGCTATCTGAAGCGCAACGGCTTCCGCGTGATCGACAATGGCGACGGCAGCAAGAGATTGCAGCAGGCGTCGGAGCGCAGCGCGCTGGGCCGGTTCAAGTTCGATTTCCCCAACGATTTCGCGGTGTACCTGCACGACACGCCCGCGCAATCGGGCTTTTCGCGGTTCGACCGGCTGGCCAGCCACGGCTGCGTCCGGCTGGAAAAGCCCGACGAACTGGCCAAGCTCTTGCTGAGGACCACCCCCGAATGGCAGCCCGACGCGATCGACGCCGCGGTCGCGGCCGGCAAGACGGTGCGCGCGCGCATGGCGGAGCCGGTCACGGTGTACCTGCTCTACTGGACCGCCTTCGCCAGCGCCGACGGGCAGGTCGGCTTCCGGGATGATCCCTATGGCTGGGATGCGAAACTGGCGGCTACGATCGAGCGGCGTTCGCAGGTACAGGCACAGGCGACGACATGAGCAAAGGAATCCATGTGACCAAGCGTTCGACCCCGCTTTTCCTGGCGACCGTGCTGGCGGCGACCGCGCTGGCGGGCTGTTCGCGCCATGATGAGCCGGAGACCCCGCCGGCGGACACCAACATGGCGGTCGAGGAGATCGCCCCGGCCGAGGCCACGCCGACGCCGGAGCCGATGCCCACCGCCGCGCCGACTCCGGTCGAGAATGTCGCCGCGCTGCCCGAGGCGCCGCCGCCCGCGCCCGACGAGCAGATGCTGGACGACGCCTCCGTCACCGGCATGACCGCGCGCGCCAACCGCGATGCCGCCGACGAACAGGCGCCGGCCGAGAAGAAGCAGAACTGACGATCCGGCGCCCGTCGTGACGGCGGGAACGGGTCCGGCGTCACGCGAACGTCACATTCGCGGCGCACCGCGCGCGCCGTGGAGACGATCTTCCCCCTGACCGACAGCTGGCGGCTGCTGTGCGCGCTGGCGACCGCGTTCGTGCTGGGCACCGCGATCGGGCTGGAGCGACAGTGGCGGCAACGCACCGCGGGGCTGCGCACCAACGTGCTGGTCGCGGTGGGCGCGGCGGCGTTCGTCGACCTGGGGGTGCAGACCGCCGGGCAGGACGGCGGCGCACGGGTGATCGCCTATGTCGTGTCGGGCATCGGCTTCCTGGGTGCGGGCGTCATCATGAAGGAAGGCACGCAGGTGCGCGGCCTCAACACCGCCGCGACGCTGTGGACGTCGGCCGCGGTCGGCGCGTTCGCCGGGGTCGGGCGGCTGGCGGAGGCGGCGGTGGTCGCCGGCTTCGTACTGGCGGGCAATACGATGCTGCGTCCGCTGGTCGATTTCGTGAACCGCCGCCCGATCGCCGAACGCCATACCGAGGCGCTGTACCGCGTCCACGTGGTCTGCGCGCCCGAGCGCGTATCGATGGCGCGCGACCTGCTGTACGAGGAGCTGGAGGTCCACGATTATCCGGTGCGCGAGATCGAGGTGATGACCGAATCGGACGCCGCCGTCGAACTGGCCGCCGCGCTGCTGCCGACCAGCGCGGAGGCCACCGACCTCGACCGGATCGTCGCGCATATCGCGCGGCGGCCGGGGATCGTCAGCGCGACCTGGACGGTCAGCACGACGAACTGACGCGCGGCGCGCTCGCCAGCGCCGGAGCGTTTACGTTCCTCCTGAGGAGCCGTTGAGCCTGTCGAACCTCTCCTCAGCACGAACGGATGGACGGCGGATGGAGAGCGGATGGCGCGCAACGAGCCACTCCGCCCCCGCTACGCCGGCAGGTCACGAAACGCCGCATCCTTGTCGGTGCGGATTTCGCCGGGCAGGCCCAGCACGCGCTCGGCGATGATGTTCTTCAGGATCTCGTCGGTGCCGCCGGCGATGCGCAGGCCCGGCGCGTTGAGCGTCGCCGACTGGAACAGCCCGCGCAGCGGCGCCAGCGCGGGGTCGGCGATGATGCCGTACTGATCCTCCGCCTCGACCGCTGAGTTGCCGATGTCCTGCAACTGGTTGGCGGCGATGATCTTCCCGATCGAGCTTTCCGGCCCCGGCGTCTGGCCGCGGCTGAGCGCGGTGATCGTGCGCATCCGCGTGTTGCGCAGCCCCTCCGCCTGCACCCACCAGTCGGCCAGTTTCTGGCGGAAGGCGGGATCGTGGAGCAGCTTGCCGCCGTCCGCGCCGTCCACCTCGCGCGCCAGCTTCAATATCTCCTTCGGCCCCGCGCCGCCGCCGCCGCCGACCGCCAGCCGCTCGTTCATCAGCGTCACCAGCGCGACCTTCCACCCGGCATCGACCGCGCCGAGCCGCTGCGAATCGGGGATGCGCACGTCGGTGAAATAGACTTCGTTGAAGTTCGAGCCGCCCGACATCTGGTGGATCGGCCTGATCTCCACCCCCGGCGCGCGCAGGTCGAGCCAGAACATCGTCAGCCCCTTGTGCTTGGGCACGTCGGGGTTGGTGCGCACCAGCACGATGCCGAAGTCGGAATAATGCGCGCCCGACGTCCACACCTTCTGCCCGTTGACGACCCAGTCGTCGCCGTCGCGGACCGCGCGGGTGCGGATCGCCGCGACGTCCGATCCGCCGGCGGGTTCGGAAAACAGCTGCGACCAGATTTCCTCGCCGCGCAGCGCCGGGCCGACGAACCGCTGCTTCGTCGCATCGTCGGCGAAGGCCATGACGGTGGGGATGCACATCCCCAGCCCGATCGTGAAATAGCCGTACTGGACCGGGTGCCTGGCCTCTTCCTGTCCGAAGATGACGCTCTGGATCGGGGTGCCGCCGCCCCCGCCCCATTCCTTCGGCCAGGTGATCTGCGCATAGCCGGCCGCGGCCTTGCGCGCCTGCCACGCGCGTGCCGCGGCCATGTCGTCGCCATGGTCAATCGCCTTGTGCGCGGCGACGTTCGCGGCCAGCCAGTCGCGGGCGCGGGCGCGATATTCGGCTTCGTCGGCGGTATCGTTGAAGTCCATCGTGCCGTTCCTCGCTTCAGGCCGCGTTGCGGCGTTCGAGCTGCGCGACCAGCCGCTCGCGCCATACTGCGGGCGCCCCGGCGACCAGCGCGAGCTGACGCGAGCGGCGGTAGTGGAGCTGCGGATCGGCTTCCCAGGTGAAGCCGATGCCGCCGTGGGTCTGGATATTCTCCTTGGCGGCGAACCAATAGGCCTCGCTGGCGGCGACGCGCGCGGTCGCGGCGGCGAGCGGCAGTTCGGCCGCGCCGCTGCCCAGCGCCCAGGCGCCGTAATAAGCGTTCGAGCGCGCGATCTCGTTCTTGACGTAGATGTCGGCCAGCTTGTGCTTGATCGCCTGATAGCCGCCGATCGCGCGGCCGAAGGCGTGCCGCTGGAGCGCATAGTCCTTCGCCATTTCCAGCGCGCGATCGGCGCCGCCCAGCTGCTCGAACGCCAGCAGCACCGCCGCGCGGTCGAACACCGCCTGCATCGCGGCGAAGCCGTCCTCGTCGCCCAGCCGCTCGGCGGGCACGCTGTCGAACACGATCCTCGCGGCGGCGCGCGTCGGGTCGAGCGTCGCGAGCGGCTCGGCGGCGACCGGCCCCTCGACCAGGTACAGGCCGTCGTCGGCCAGCACGACCAGCAGGTCGGCGATCTGCCCGTCGGTGACCGGGATCTTGGTGCCGCTCAGCCGGCCGTCGGCAACGCGCGTCGCGATCCGCCCCGGCGCGACCGCGCCCGGCCCTTCCGACGTGGCGAAGGCGCCGATGACCTCGCCCGCCGCGATCTTCGGCAGCCAGCGCGTCTTCTGTTCCTCGCTGCCCAGCAGCATCAGCGCCTCGGCGACGAAATAGACCGTGGAGGCGAACGGCACCGGCGCGAGCGCGCGGCCCAGTTCCTCCGCCAGCGCGCACAGTTCGACATGGCCCAGCCCCAGCCCGCCATAGGCCTCCGGAATCGCGGCGCCGAGCCAGCCCTGCGCCGCGATCGCGCGCCACAGCGCGTCGTCATGATGCCGGTCGTCATCGTCGAGGACGCCGCGCACCACCGCGGTGTCGCAGCGGGCGCCCAGGAAGCGGCGCGCCTCCTCCTTCAGCATCTTCTGCTCGTCGGAATAGTCGAAGTTCATCGGCGCTACCTCGGCTGCATGCGGATGGCGCCGTCCAGCCGGACGTCCTCGCCATTGAAATAGGGGTTGCGGATCATCTCCAGCGCCAGCCGCGCATATTCGTCGGCGCGGCCCAGCCGCTTCGGGAACGGCACCATCGCGCCCAGCGCCGCCTTCACCTGCGGCTTGGCGCGCGCCAGCAGCGGGGTGTCGAAGATGCCGGGCAGGATCGTGTTGCAGCGGATCGCCTCCGCCGCCAGATCGCGTGCGACGACCAGGGTCATGCCGATGATCCCGGCCTTGGCGGAGGCATAGGAAATCTGGCCGACCTGCCCTTCCTCCCCCGCGACGCTGGCGGTGTTGACGATCGCGCCGCGATCGCCGTCGGCGGTCGGCGGCAGCGTCATCATCCCCGCCGCCGCGCCGACGATGCAGCGGAACGTGCCGACCAGATTGAGTTCGAGCGTCGCGCGGTAATTGTCGATCGGATAGGGGACGATCGCGCCATTGTCCTTCGACCGGGCCACCGTCTTGTTCGGGCCGCCGACGCTGCCGCCGGCGCAATTGACCAGCACCCGTTCCTGCCCGTTGGCGGCGCGCGCCGCGGCGAAACCGGCATCGACCGACGCCTGGTCGGTGACGTCGACATGGCAAAATGTCGCGCCGATCGCCCGCGCCACATCGGGGCCGATATCGGCATTGCGATCGAACAGCGCGACGCGGCAGCCCGCGGCGATCAGCGCCTCCGCCGTGGCGCGCCCGAGCCCGGACGCGCCCCCGGTGACGACCGCCGCTATATCGGGGCCAAGCTGCACCATCCCTCTCCCTCTTGTCGGGTTATCGAGGGATAACGTCTGTTATGGTGACGCGCGCGTCAAGAGGCTTGGCGTGGTTACGCGACGATCCGCACCGGCACCGACTTGGCGGCCGGGACGTGGCTTTCCTCCGCATGATGTTCCAGCGGGATCAGCGGGTTGCACTCGGGGTAATAGGCCGCGATGCAGCCGGGCGGAACATTGTATTCGACGACGATCAGGTCGCCGACGCGCCGGTCGTGATTGTCGCCCGCGTCGCTCGCCAGCGTCACCTTCTGCCCGCTCGACAGCCCCGCCTTCGCGATATCGTCGCGGTTCATCAGCACCACCTGCCGCGTGCCGTTGATCCCGCGGAACCGGTCCGAATAGCCGTAGACGGTGGTGTTGAACTGGTCGTTCGACCGCAGCGTCAGCAGGCGGTAGCGCCCGTCCGCGGCGGCGAAGCCGGTGGCGTTCAGCTCCTTGGGCGACAGGAATTCCGCCTTGCCGCTGGGCGTGTCCCATTCGCGCCCGGATGCCTTGTTACCCTTCCAGAAGCCCGCCGGCTCCTCGGCGAGGCGCTCGTTGAAGCGGGCGAAGAAGTGCGGGAAGATCGCGGCGATCTCGTCGCGGATCAGCGCATAGTCGCCGACCCATTCGTCCCATTTCACCGCCGGATTGGCGGGCAGCAGCGCCCTGGCGATGCCGGCGACGATCGCGGGTTCGGACAGCAGGTGCGGGCTGGCCGGATCGACCTTCCCCAGCGAGGCGTGGATGACGCTGGTCGAATCCTCCACCGTCACGCGCTGCGGCCCGCTGTCCTGAAGATCGCGCTCGATCCGGCCCAGGCACGGCAGCAGCCAGGTGTCGCCCGCGGCGGGCAGCAGGTGGCTGCGGTTGAGCTTGGTGGCGATCTGCACCGACAGGTCCATCCGCTGCCACCCGTCCTCGACCAGATCGGTTTCCGGCACCGCGCGCGCGAAATTGCCGCCCAGCGACAGAAATGCCTTCACCGTGCCGTCGATGATCCCGCGGCACGCCTCCACCGTATCCAGTCCCTTTTCGGTAGGCGGGGTGAAGCCGTAGCGTTCCTTTAGCGCATCGACCGGGGCCAGCTCGGTCTTCTCGGTGATGCCGACGGTGCGCTGCCCCTGTACGTTGCTGTGGCCGCGCACCGGGCACAGCCCGGCGCCCGGCTTGCCGATGTTGCCGCGCATCAGCATCAGATTGACGAGCATGCGGACGTTGTCGACGCCCTTCACATGCTGGGTCAGCCCCATGCCATAGATTGCGATCGCCGCCTTGGCGCGCGCATAGGTGGCCGCGACCGTCTCGATCGCGGCGCGCGTCAGCCCCGACTCACGCTCGATATCCGCCCAGTCGGCGGCCTGCACGCTGGCGGCGAAGTCGGCATAGCCATGGGTGTGGCGCGCGACGAAGTCATGGTCGACGCGGTCGTTGTCGATCAGCCACTTGGCGATGCCGGTCATCGCGGCGATATCGCCGCCGGCGATCACCTGATGATATTGGGTCGCGATCGGGGTTTCGCCGCCGGTCGCCATCTCGATCGGGTTCTGCGGATCGGTGAACCGCTCCAGCCCGCGTTCGCGCAGCGGGTTGAACACCACGATCGGTGCGCCGCGCTTGTGCACGCCGCGCAACTGGTGGAGCATCCGCGGGCTGTTGGTCGCGACATTCTGCCCGAAGTGCAGGATGCAGTCGGTGTGGTCGAAATCCTCGATCTTCACGGTGCCCACCGGCACGCCGATCGACGCCTTCAGCCCCACCGAGGTCGATTCGTGGCACATGTTCGAACTGTCGGGCAGGTTCTGGTTGCCGTACAGCCGCGCCATCAGCTGCCACAGGAACGAGGTTTCCAGGCTGGCACGACCCGAGGCGTAGAAGACCACCGAACGCGGATCGAGCGGCTTCAGCCGCGCGGCGATCGCGGCGAACGCCTCCTCCCACGGCGCGACGACATAGCGGTCGGTCGCGCGGTCGTAGCGCATCGGATGGGTCAGCCGCCCGGCTTCCTCCAGCCGGTAGTCGCTCCACCCGCGCAGCTCGGTCAGCGTGTGCCGGCGGAAGAACGCCGGGGTGACGCGCTGCGACGTGATTTCCCACGCCGTCGCCTTCGCGCCATTCTCGCAGAATTCGGCGGTGTGCGTCGGGTTCGGCTTGGCCCAGGCGCAGCTGACGCAGGCGAAGCCGTCGGGCTTGTTCTGGCGCAGCAGCTCGGCACTGGTGACGACCGGATTGCCCTCCCGCGGGATGATGTCCGCCAGCGAGCGGAGCGATCCCCATCCGCCCGCCGGGCCGGGATAGGGGGTGAAATCGGGGCGGTCGTCATGTTGCTGGGTCATGGCACACCTAACGCACGGGATCGGCAATCAGCACCGCGTCGTCGCGCGCCAGGCTGACCAGCGTCAACCCCGCCGCGGCGGCGCGCGACAGCGCCAGACTGGTCGCCGCCGATACCGTGACCAGCGTCGGGCACGCGGCCAGCGCCGCCTTTTCCACCAGTTCGTATGAACAGCGCGACGACAGCAGCGCGAAGCCGCCGTCCCACGCCATCGCAGCCCGCGCCATCGCGCCGATCAATTTGTCGAAGGCATTGTGGCGGCCGACATCCTCGCGCGCGCAGCGGATCGTGCCGTCGGCGGCGCACAGCATCGCGGCATGGGCGGCGCCGGTCGCGACGTTGAGCGGCTGATGCGCGCGCATCGCCGCCAGCGCGGCGAACACCGCCGCCATCGGCGCGGTCGCGGCGGGGACGCGCGGCAGCGGGCGGTGGATGGCGTCGAGATTGTCCATCCCGCACAGCCCGCACGAACTGTCGCTGGCGCGCCGCCGCACGCGGTCGGCGACCGCCGCGGCGCGCGCCGGGGGCACGGCGAGCCGCACGATCGTCCCGCGCGGCGTGTCATGCACGTCGATCGCCGCCAGCTCCGCCGCATCGGCGACGATCCGTTCGGACAGCGCGAATCCGGTCGCGAAATCGGCAAGGTCGGCGGGGGTCGCCATCATCACCGCATAGCCCAGGCCGTTGACCTCGATCGCGACCGGCGCCTCCTGCGCGATCGCGCGACGGTGCGGCTCGGTTCGGCCATGGGGAAAGGCGCGGGAGAATTCATGGTCCATGCGCCCCGGCTTGTGCCCGATCCGCCGCCGTGCCGCCATCGCCGTTGCGGGATAACTTTAGTTATGCCACCTTGCCCAGCAAAGAAGTCTTGGGAGAGGATGATGACGCAGCGGCAGACGATCGTCGTGGAGCGGCGCGGCGCGACCGAATGGGTGACGATGAACCGTCCCGACCGGCTGAATGCGCTGGACGACGTGATGGTCGGCGAACTGTCGGCTTATTTCCGCGGGCTGGCGACCGACCGCGACGTGCGCGTCGTCGTGCTGCGCGGGGCGGGCGGCGCCTATTGCGCGGGGCTGGACCTGAAGGCCGATCCGGTCGAGCGCGACACGATCGACCGGCTGCGCCACCAGCGGTCGATCGCGGAGATCGTGATGGCGATGCGCTACGCCCCGCAGCCGATCGTCAGCCTGATCCACGGCCCGGCATGCGGCGGCGGCTTCGCGATGGCGCTGGCGTCGGACGTGCGGATCGCGGGGGAGAGTGCGCGGATGAACGCCGCCTTCATCCGCATCGGCCTGTCGGCGTGCGATATCGGCGTCAGCTATTTCCTGCCGCGGCTGGTCGGCGCGTCGCTGGCCGCCGAACTGATGCTGACCGGCGATTTCATCCATGCCGAGCGCGCGCTGGCGTGCGGGCTGGTCAGCCGAATCGTCCCCGATGCCGAACTCGAGGCGGCGGCCGTGCCGCTGGTGGAACGGATGCTGGATGCCTCGCCGCTGGGGCTGCGGCTGACCAAGGAGTGTCTGCGGATGAGCATCGACGCGCCCTCGCTGGAAGCGGCGATCGCGATGGAGGATCGCAACCAGATGCTGACCGTCGGCGACAACGCCTTTGCCGAGGGGCTGGCCGCCTTCCTGGAGAAGCGCCGCCCCGATTACAGCAAGGTCGCGCGCGCATGAGCGCGCCGGCGGGGCGCGTCGCGCTGGTGACGGGCGCAGGGCGCGGGATCGGGCGCGCGATCGCGCTGCGGCTGGCGCAGGACGGCGCGGACGTGGCGGTCAATTACCGCCGCGATGCCGATGCCGCGGCGAAGGTGGTCGCCGCGATCGAGGCGATGGGGCGGCGCGCGCGCGCCTATCCCGCATCGGTCGATTCGTTCGACGCCTGCGCCGCGCTGGTCGAGGCGGTGGCGGCGGATTTCGGGGCGATCGACATATTGGTCAACAACGCCGGCATCGCCAGCCGCGGGCAATCGGTGGCCGATACCGATCCGGGCGAGCTGGAACGCGTGGTGCGCACCCATGCGCTGGCGCCGCATTATCTGTCGAAACTGGTCATCCCGTGGATGCGCCAGCGCCCGCGCGGCGATATCGTGATGATCTCGTCGGTGGCGACCTTGTACCACGCCGCCAATGGCGCGCCGTACAATATGGGCAAGGCGGCGGTGGAGGCGCTGGCGCAGACGCTGGCCAAGGAGGAGCGCGTCCACGGCATCCGCGTCAACATCGTCGCGCCGGGGCTGACCGTCACCGACATGGGCAAGCGGCTGGCGATGGCGACGCGCGGGGTGGCCGACATCCACGAACTGGACGCGCAGTCGCCGTTCGGCCGCGTTTCCACGCCCGAGGACGTCGCGGCAGCGGTCGCCTTCTTCGTGTCGGCCGATGCCGATTATGTCACGGGGCAGAAGATCAACCTGCACGGCGGCGGGTAGCGCGACCGCCCGCGAGGGCCAAGCGCCGGACATTGTGGCGAAATCTTGATCGAGTTGATAGCCGCGCGCGGCCGGGCGGCGCATGATGCATCAGCGCCGCCGCGTGCCGGCGGCCCCCTTCGCTCGATCAGAAAGGTTGCGCCATGTCAGCCACCGACGATGCCGAATTCTTCCGCCGCCGTTCGGATCAGGAACGTGCCCTTGCCCGCGAATCGGACGTCAAGGCGATCCGCCGGCTACACCTCGACCTCGCCGAACGCTATACGCAGCGGCTGCGCGACGTCGTCGCGCGCAAAAGCGCGGACACGTCCGCCCGATCGTAGCGGCGCGCGGTCAGGACGGGTCGTCGATCCGATAGTGAATCGGCTTGAAACTGCCGCCGTTCGATGCCGGCGCGGAACAGGCGGTCAGCCCGATCACCAGATCCATCCGCGCGCGCAGCACGATCCGGTCGCCCGCGACGCTGGTGGGGGGCAGCACCTCCAGCCGTCCGGTCGCGCCATCAACCGGCACGTTCATGAAGCAGTTGAACGCGACCGGGATCGCGTCCTCCGTCACCCCGAACGGCGCCAGCGCCTCCGCCAGATTGCCGAAGCAGCCGCGATGCGGCGGCAGATCGGGGTAGAAATGGTGGAACGTGTCGTAAGAACATGGCGTCAGCAGGAAATCGTGCCGCCCGACGCTGTCCTCGACGATCTCCAGCATCGGGCGCGAGCGGTTGGAATAGAGCAGGTGTCCGGTGGTCAGCCGGATCGTCTCGGCATAATCGAGCGTGCGACCCGACGAGATCACCTCGCGCACGTCCGCCGCATTATAGGCGAGCAGGTCGGCGACCTGCCGCCCCTCCGCATCGATCACGGTCAGCAGCTGCCCGGCCGCCAGCCGGAACCCCGCCCCGCTGCGCGGCCCGATCACCTGCGTGCCCGCGTCGCTCATGCCGTGTCCCCGCCGCCGTAGTGGAACGGGCAGCGCCATTGCGGATCGACCGCGCGGCCACTGTACTGGCGCGCCTCGCTCATCTCGCCGTGGCGGGCGAGCATCGGGTTGCGCGATCCGGCAATCGCCTCGTCGCGGACCATGATCGCCTCGCGCATCGTTTCGTAGCGGCCGTCGGCGCGCAGCGTTTCGAACTGGTCGTGGAGGTTGAACACCAGCGTCGGGCGTTCGAACCGCCGCGCCGGGCGCGACGCGGCGGGGTGCAACCCGACGACGAAGAACGCCTCCCCGCCGAAGCTGAGCGAGAAATGCGGATCGTCCGGATCGGCGCTGACGCGCGCGTCATACGACTGGCCGCGCCACACGTCCTTGTCCGACAGCGACTGCAGCCGCTGCCACAGCGCCGCCTCGAACGCGGGTTCGTCGAGCGCGTCCGGCCCGTCGAACACCACCGCGAAGCTGCGGAACAGCCCGGGTTCGGCGCGGTAGTCCGCGGCGAAGCGCATCAGCGCGTCGTGGATGCGCAGATCGTCCCAGGCGCTGTCGATACGGCTGCACGCCAACACCATCAACGTGCCGCGCGCCAGCGCCGCCTTGGCCCCGACGCAGGGGAAATCGCGCGCCGCGACGTGGCGCTGGAGCAATGTCTCCAGCGCGGATTGCGCATCGTGAACCCATGGAAACATGGGAGTGGTAGGAATGGTCATAGGGCCGACGATACGGCCCGCGCGGGCGATTCGTTCCGCGCAATCAGGCTGATGCCGATCAACCGCGCGCCGCCGGGGCGGGCGCGCGGCGGGTCGGCGGCGTCACACGCGCATCGGCATCAGCACGTAGAGCGCCGGGCTCTTGTCGTTCTCGCGGATCAGCGTCGGCGCGGCGGCGTCGGCCAGGTGGACCTCGACCGTGTCGGTGTCGATCTGCCCCAGGATGTCGAGCAGGTAGCGGCTGTTGAAGCCGATCTCGAACGGCAGCGACACATATTCGCCGGGCACTTCCTCCGCCGCGGTGCCGTTTTCCGGGCTGGTCACCGACAGCGTGATCTTGTCGCGATCCAGCGCCATCTTGACCGCGCGGGTCTTCTCGGTGGCGATCGTCGAGACGCGGTCGACGCCCTCCATGAAGCTCTTGGGATCGAGCTTCAGGATCTTGTCGTTGGCGGTCGGGATGACGCGGCTGTAATCGGGGAAGGTGCCGTCGATCAGCTTCGACGTCAGGATCGCCTGCCCCAGGTCGAAGCGGATCTTCGTCCCCGACAGCGACACGCCGACCGAGCCGTCGACCTCGTCGAGCAGCTTGCGCAGTTCGGCGATGCATTTGCGCGGCACGATCACGTCGGGCATGCCCTCGGCGCCCTGCGGCTGGTCGACGGTGACGCGCGCCAGCCGGTGGCCGTCGGTCGCCGCCGCCTTCAGGACGCCCTCCGCGGTATGGAGGAAAATGCCGTTGAGGTAATAGCGCGTCTCCTCGGTGGAGATGGCGAAGCGCGTCTTGTCGATGATCTGCCGGAGCGTCTCGACCGGCAGCTCGAACTGGTGCGGCAGCTCACCCTCGGCGATCACCGGGAAATCGTCGCGCGGCAGCGTCCCTAGCGAGAAGCGCGCGCGGCCCGCGACGATCGCCATCCGCCCGTCGGCCGCGGTGATCGACACCTGCGCGCCCTCCGGCAGCTTGCGCGCAATGTCGAACAGCGTGTGCGCCGACACGGTGGTCGCGCCCGGCTGGTCGACAGCGGCGGCGACCGATTCGTTGATCTGCAGGTCGAGGTCGGTCGCCATCAGCCGCAACTGCCCCTCGGCGGTCGCCTCCAGCAGCACGTTCGACAGGATCGGAATGGTGTTGCGCCGCTCCACCACCGACTGGACGTGGCTCAACCCCTTCAGCAGCGTCGCGCGTTCGATCGTCGCCTTCATCTCAACTCTTCCCCCGGCCCGCAGGTCATCAAACTCACCAGGGGCAATTGGCCGACTTTTCCTAGCCAAAGATGAAGGGCCGGAGCAAGCGCCCCGACCCTCCATAACGGTCCCAAGCCGGTGGCACGGCCGATTTCCTGTGGAAAACCGGCCGCACGATGCGCGTCAGAAGCGGATGCCGATGCCCGCCATCAACTGATGCCGGTCGAGGTCGATGTCGACGTTGTCGACATTGCCATAGTGCGAATAGCGATATTCGCCCTTGATGAACGACGTCGGCGACAGCTTGTACTCAAGCCCCGCTCCGACGCGGAACCCGTCGAGGTTCACCTTGTCGATCGTCTCGGTCGCGCCGGCGGCGCCGGTGGTGTAGCGGCTTTCGACCCGTGCGTTGGTGTAGCCGCCCTTGGCATAGACCATCGCCTGCGGCGAGATCACCGCGCCGATGCGCCCGCCCAGATAGATGTCGCGTCCCGCCTCGACCGAGAAACGGTCGCCCGCGGCCAGCGCATTGTAGGTGCGCGTGCTGGTGGTCGCGTCGGTCAGTTCGCCTTCCAGGCCGAACACGGTGTTGCCGCGCTGGAAATCGTAGCCGACGAGGCCGCCGTAGGTGAAGCCGCTGGTGCCCTCCGACGAACCGTCGCCGCCGTCCTGGACGTTGTCATAGCCGGCCAGCGCCTCAACGCGGCCACCGGCGAACGGGCCGTCCTGCGCCATCGCGGGGGCCGCCAGCATCGCGCCGAACGCGGCCGCGGCGGTGGCCATTGCAAGCTTACGCATGTCTCACTCCAGTTACCCACCCCAGAACGCGGGGCGTGGCGTTCAAATAACGGATCGCGGCGGCGTTGCATGAACCCTGCCTAAACAGGAAAAATCGTTGCTTTTCGGCAACAGCGGGGGGACAGGACGGGAATGACCGCGACCCGCCACGGACGTGACTTCATCGCCCGCCACGGCGAAACCGTCTTCAACGCCGCGCGCCGGTTGCAGGGCGACGCGCCGCACACCCCGCTGACCCGCGCCGGCTTCGCCCAGGCCGAGGAGATGGGCCGAGCGCTGCGCGATGCGCTGGGCGAGAAGCCCGCGCTGACGCTATGGGCCAGCCCCACCGGCCGCGCGTTGCAGACGCTGGCGATCGTCGCCGAGCATCTGGGGCTCGACTGGCACGAGGCGCGCACCGACGAACGACTGACCGAGATCGGCATGGGATCATGGGGCGGGCGTTATTACGCCGATGTGGTGGAGGAGGTCGGCCCGGTGATCCTGCCCGGCGGCCTCTTGAAATGCGCCCCCGATGGCGAGCGGTACGATGCGATCGCGGCGCGCGTGTCCGGCTGGCTGGCCGATACGAACGACGATCCGGGCGACCGGCTGGTCATCATGCACGGCATTTCCAGCCGCGTGCTGCGCGGGGTGATGACCGGCGCGCCGGCCGATCCGTGCGGCGCGCCGGTGCTGCCGGGCTATCCGCAGGGGACCGTGACGCTGATCGAGCGCGGGCGCGAGCAGGTGGTGCACCTGGGCACGGGGCACGCGCCGGCGTGACGCACCGGTGATCTGGGCGCTGGCGCTGGCGCTGGCGGGCGAGCGCGTCGCGCTGGGCGTATGGCACCGCTGGGCGGCGATTCGCGAGGCCGGCGGCGTGGGCGGGGCCGGGCCGCGGCGCTGCTTCGCGATCGCGCGGCCGGTGCTGCCCGGCGGCGACAGCGACCGGCGCGGCGCCTTCGGCAGCGTCGCCGCGCGGCAGGGCGCGGCGCGCGCGCCGGCGGTCTTCTTCCGCCTGTCGTACGCGCGCGGGGCCGGCGCGGCGATCACGCTGGTCGTGGGCGAACGGCGGTTCGCGCTGGTCGGCGACCAAGCAACCGCGCGCGCGCCCGACGCGGCGACCGACCGCGCGATCCTGAACGCGATGCGCAGCGCGCGCGCGATGACGCTGGTGACGCTGGATGCCGCGGGGCGGACGATCGCGGACACCTATCCGCTGGCGGGCGCCGCCACCGCGATCGACGCGGCGCAGCTGGGCTGCCGGTAGCGGATACTGGAAAAACCCGCGCGATCCGGCTATATCGCCGCGATGCTGACAGAGCCGGCCGCCGCCATGCCCATCCCGGGGCACATCGATCCCGTGCCCGTCCCGCGCGCGCCGAAGCTGCGCGAGGATGGCCGCACCGACCTGATCGGGCTGTCCAAGGAACAGCTGCGCGAGACGCTGGCCACGGCCGGGATGGACGCGCGCCAGGCCAAGCTGCGCGCCAAGCAGATCTGGCACTGGATCTACAACCGCGGCGCGACCGATTTCGCCGCGATGACCGATATCGCCAAGGCGCAGCACCCGTGGCTGGCCGAGCGGTTCGTGATCGGCCGGCCGGACGTGGTGGAGGCGCAGGTGTCGACCGACGGCACGCGCAAGTGGCTGCTGCGCTCCCCCGACGGGCAGGATTACGAGATGGTGTTCATCCCCGACGCCGATCGGGGGACGTTGTGCGTGTCGAGCCAGGTCGGCTGCACGCTCAACTGCCGCTTCTGCCACACCGGGACGATGCGGCTGGTCCGCAACCTGACCGCGGGAGAGATCGTCGGGCAGGTGATGCTGGCGCGCGATTCGCTGGGCGAATGGCCCAGCCAGCCCGAAGGGCGGATGCTGACCAACATCGTGATGATGGGGATGGGCGAGCCGCTGTACAATTTCGACGCGGTGCGCGACGCGCTGAAGCTGGTGATGGACGGTGACGGGCTGGCGCTGTCGAAGCGGCGGATCACGTTGTCGACGTCGGGCGTCGTGCCGATGATGGCGCGCGCGGGGGCGGAGATCGGCGTCAACCTGGCGGTGTCGCTCCATGCCGTGACGAAGGAGGTGCGCGACGAGATCGTCCCGCTGAACCGCAAATACGGCATCGAGGAACTGTTGCAGGCGTGCGCCGACTATCCCGGCGCCAACAACGCCCGGCGCATCACGTTCGAATATGTGATGCTGAAGGACAGGAACGATTCGGACGCCGAGGCGCACGAACTGGTCCGGTTGCTGCGCCAGTACAAATTGCCCGCCAAGGTCAACCTGATCCCGTTCAACCCGTGGCCGGGCGCGCCGTACGAAACCTCCACCCCCGAACGGGTGCGGCGGTTCAGCGAGATCGTGTTCGAGGGCGGCATCTCCGCCCCCGTGCGCACGCCGCGCGGGCGCGACATCGACGCGGCGTGCGGCCAGCTGAAGACCGCGGCGGAAAAGAAGAGCCGCGCCGAACTGGACCGGCTCGCCGCGGAAAAGCAGGCCGCGCTCGGCTGATCCCCGCCGGCGGCGCCGGCCGGGACGGCGTCAGCCGGCGTCGTGGTGCGCGGCCAGGTGCATCGACCAGAAACGGTCGGCGCCGTCGACCAGCTGCGACACCTGCCGTTCGGCGGCATCGACCTGCGCGGTGACGTCGCGGAACGCCGCGTCGAGCCGCCGGTGCGCGTCCTCCAGCGCGTGGGCATGGCGGACCGCCAGGTCGCCGTTCCCCGCGATCTCGCGCGCGGCCCGCGCCACCGCGGCGACCTCCACCCGCTCCGCCTGCATCATCGTGCGCACCGCGGCGGCGCGCGCATGGACGTCGTTCAGGCGGCCGCGGATCACCGCATGGGCGCCGGCCACTTCGCCCACGCCGTCACGGATGGCGTCGACATGGTCGGAAATGCCGCCCGCCGCGCGGCTGATCTGGTCGGTCAGCAGCCTGGCCTCCTGCGCCACAACGCGAAAGCCCTGCCCCGCCTCACCGGCGCGCGCCGCCTCGATCGTCGCGTTGATCGCCAGCAGCCGGCTCTGCGCCGCCAGCGCGCCGATCTGGTCGAGGACCGGGCCGATCGCGCGCGCGTGGTCGGCCAGCTTCGCCACCGCGGCGTTGCTGCGCTCCGCGGCCTCGCGCGCCTGGCCCGCGACGCCCGCGGCATCGTCGATCGCGTCGGCCGCCTCACCGATCGTGTCGTTCAGCCGCCCCGCGGCATCCGCCGCCGCGGCCATGCCGGTCGATGCCTGCGCCGACAGGCCGGCGATGTCGCCGACCCGTGCGGCGACGATGTCGGTCGCCGCCGCGGCATCGTCACCGCGCGCGCGGATCGCGGCGGCGACGCGCGCGACGCCGCCCACCGTCTCGCCCACGTCACCGCGGAACTGGCGCGCGGCATCGGTCCGCGCCCGTGCCAGCGTCGCCCGCTGCGCCTCCTGCGTGATGTCGTCATAGGTCAGCACCCCGCCGCGGCCCGGATAGGGGCGATAGACGATGCGCAGCACCGTGCCGTCGTCATAATGGTGATCGAGCTGGCGGTCGGTCCCCGCGCGCTTCCAGCTGCGATGATTGTCGAGCACCCGTGCGACGCGCGCCGTATCCCAGCCCACGCTGCGCCCGACATGCTCCAGCAGCTGCGCCAGCGTCGTCCCGGGCACGATCGCGCCGGGCGGGAGCGCGAACAGCCGGTGCATCCGCTCGTTGACCAGCAGCACCGTCTCGTTCTCATCCAGCACGACGATGCCGTTGGTCATGTGATCGAGTGCGACGGACAACAGGTCGCGCCCCACGTCGGTCCGGTCGCCCACTGATGTTTCCCCTGTCGGCCGCGGCCAAGCACCGGGCCTTACGAACCGCACGCCGCCGTGACAACGACGACCGCGCAACGCATTGACGCAGCACGCGCCAGCGCCCACGGTCCCCGCCCCGACGACGCCTGTCCCATCCGCTGGAACGACGAAAGGAATGGCCGTGACCGTTATCGTGCGCCCATCCGCCCGCCGGTCGTGGCGGCCGGCGACAGGGGCCGGCGGCGCGGCCCGCCGGTCCTGACCATCGGGGCCGGACGATGATACGCACAACGCGATGGGGCCGCGGCGCGTGATCGACGCGGGCGCGATGCTGCTGGTCTTCGCCGCGGGTACGCTGGGCGGGGCGATGAACGCGCTGGCGGGGGGCGGCACGTTCGCGACGCTGCCCGCGCTGATCGCGATCGGCCTGCCCGCCAATATCGCCAATGCGACGTCAAACGTCGCGCTGCTGCCCGGCGCGGCGGCGAGCGCGCACGGCTATCGCGACGAACTGGCGCCACTGGGCGGGGTCGACTGGCGCGTGCTGGCGGCGATCACCTTCGTCGCGGGGCTGGCGGGCAGCATCCTGCTGGTGCTGACCCCGACGCGCGCCTTCGACCTCATCATCCCGTGGCTGCTGCTGATCGCGCTGATCGCGATGCTGGGGGGAAAGCGCGCGGCGGACTGGCTGGCGGCGCGCGTCACCATCGGGCCGCGCTCGCTGCTGGCGGTGCAGGCGCTGCTGGGCGTCTATGGCGGCTATTTCGGGGGCGGCGTGGGGCTGATGATGACCGCGCTCTACGGCCTGCTCGCCGGGATCGGGGTGCGCGCGATGTTCGCGCCGCGCACGATGATGCTGGCGGTCGCCAACAGCGCCGCCGCATTGGTGTTCGTCGCGACCGGCATGGTGCGCTGGCCCGCGGCGCTGCCGATGATCGCGGGCGCGATCCTGGGCGGGTGGGGCGGCGCGCTGATCGGCCGCGCGCTGCCGCCGCTGCTGGTGCGGTGGTGGACGCTGGCGGTGACGGGCGCCACCACCGCGGTGTTCTTCGCCCGCGCCTATGGCTGAGGTGGCTCAGCCCGGCCGGTGCATCCGGAACAGCCCGGCCTCCAGCGCCTCGAAATAATCCGCCGGGCCACCGCCGCGCAGGATCGGGCGGGCGCGCGCGGTCTGGTAGACGCCGTCCGCGATCAGCGCGCGGTCGATGTGGATCGCGATCGCCTCCCCAAACACCATCCAGTACGGCATATCGCTGCCGTCGCGCGCGGTCAGTTGCACGATCTGCGTCACCGCGCATTCGAACTGCACCGGGCTGCCCGCGACGCGCGGCACGGCGACGCGGCGCGCTGGCAGCGCCTCCAGCCCCGCCAGCGCGAATTCGTCCTCGCCCGGCGGCACCGTCGCGCTGGTGGCGTTCATCGCCTCCGCCTGGTCGCGCGTCGCCAGGTTCCACACGAACTCGCCCGTGGCGCGCGCGTTGGCGAGCGAATCCTTCGCGCCGGCCGAACAGAAACCGACGATCGGCGGGCGATAGGCGAACAGGTTGAAGAAGCTGTACGGCGCCAGATTGCGCACGCCGGTGTCCGACAGCGTGCTGATCCACCCGATCGGGCGCGGCGCGACGATCGCGTTGAGCGGATCGTGCGCCAGCCCGTGCCCCGCCGCCGGCTCGTAGAAATGCCATTCGGTCATCGCGCGCCTTCTGCTAGAACGGGTGCATGGCCGCAACCGTCATCCGTCGCCACCGACTCGTCACCCGGATCTGGCATGCGGTGAATGCGGTGTGCATCATCGTCCTGATCGGGTCGGGGCTGGGCATTTCGAACGCGCATCCGCGGCTCTACTGGGGCGCCTATGGCGCGAATTTCGACCATGCCTGGGCGCAATTGCCGCGCTTTCCGGCGTGGCTGACGATACCGGCGAACTACAATCTGGCGATCTCGCGCCGCTGGCACCTGTTCATGGCGCTGATCTTCGCCTTCTCGCTGCTGGCGTACATGATCGTCAGCCTGGTCAACCGGCATATCCAGCGCGACCTGCGCATCCGCCGCGCGGAGCTGTCGCGCGCGCATCTGGCGGCGGACGTGCGCGCGCATCTGGCGTTGCGGTTCCACGACCCGGAGGCGCCGGGCGCCTACAACATCCTCCAGAAGCTGAGCTATGTGGCGGTGATCTTCATCCTGTTGCCGCTGGTGATCGCGACCGGCCTCGCGCTGTCGCCGGGGATGAACGCCATATGGCCGTGGCTGCTGGACGTACTGGGCGGGCGACAGTCGGCGCGGTCGCTGCACTTCATCGCGATGGCCGCGATCGCGGGGTTCCTGGTGGTGCATCTGGTGCTGGTGATCCTGGCCGGCGTGGGCAACGAGCT
The DNA here is from genome assembly GCF_002374835.1 of Sphingomonas ginsenosidimutans. Taxonomy (GTDB): domain Bacteria; phylum Pseudomonadota; class Alphaproteobacteria; order Sphingomonadales; family Sphingomonadaceae; genus Sphingomonas; species Sphingomonas ginsenosidimutans. The sequence goes on along the minus strand of NZ_NWVD01000003.1, from coordinate 379,437 downwards.
GCGTTCGATCGTCACCGGTCGCTGGCGGGTGCCCGAATGACCGCGCCGTTCATCCGCCGCCGCACGCTGATCGCCGGGGGCGCCGGGCTCGCGCTGGCGGGGTGCGACCGCGTGATCCGCCAGCCGGCGGTGCGCGAGATCGTGTTCCGCGGCGAGGACATGCACCGCGGCCTGCAGCGCGCGCTGTCGAACCGCGATGCGCTGGCGCCCGAGTTCCGCCCCGACCAGATGTCGCCGCGATTCCGCACCAACGGCACCCGCGACCCGGGCACCGCCGATTATGCCGCGCTGCGCGCCGGGCGGTTCGCCGACTGGCGGCTGACGGTCGACGGGCTGGTGGCGCGCCCGCTGTCGCTGTCGCTGGCGGACATCGGCGCCTTTCCGCAGCGCGCGCAGATCACCCGCCACGATTGCGTGGAGGGGTGGAGCGCGATCGGCAAGTGGCAGGGGCCGCAACTGGGCGCGGTGCTGCGCGCGGCGGGGCTGCGCGACGGCGCGCGCTATATCGTGTTCCGCTGCGCCGATCTGTACGGCGGCGCGCCCTATTACGAATCGATCGACCTGATCGATGCCTTCCATCCGCAGACGATCCTGGCCTGGGCGATGAACGACCGGTTCCTGGACGTCGGCCACGGCGCGCCGCTGCGGCTGCGGGTCGAACGGCAATTGGGGTACAAGCACGCCAAATACCTGATGCGCGTCACCGCGACCGCTTCGCTCGACGGAATCGGCAAGGGGCACGGCGGCTATTGGGAAGATAACGTCGATTACGACTGGTGGGCGGGGATCTGACGCGCCTGCGCGGCGACGAAGAACTGGTTTACGCAAAGCCGCGAAGACGCGACGATGTACCGCTTGCAACAGGCGTGACGGCTGCTTCGTTAACCGGCGGAGAGGGACGCCTCGCGTCGGCGCTAGCCCTCCGAGTCTCCGCGTGAACCCCTCCCAGCGCGCTACCGCCCCCGGCGGCGCAGCGCGATGGCGTAGATGATCGCCGCGATGCCGGCGAACAGGAACCACTGCACCGCATAGGCAAGGTGGTTGTTGGGCACCGCCGACACGTCGGGCGCGGTGTTCGCGGTCAGCCCGGCGGCGGGGGTGTCGGCGATCAGCAGCATCTCCTGCGGACGGCGATCGAACAAGGTCGCGATCAGCGGACGCGAATCGGGGGCATGGCTGATCCAGCCGGACACCTTCCCGCCGCGCCAGTCCACCTTGCCCAGCGGATCGCGCGTCGTGCCCAGCTGCACTTGGAACCCCGGCCCCTCGGCGCCCGTCCGGCAGGTCGCGATCAGCCGGTATCCCGCCGATCCCGCCCCGGCGCGGCGGATGCCGACGGGTTCCAGGCAGAAGGCGCTGGTGCGCCGGAAAAGCAGCGTATCGTCGGGAAAGCGCGGGAAGGCGACCGCGGGCAGCGCCGGATTCCTCGCCAGCCGCGCGATATGCGCTTCCTTGGCCGGCAGCCGATCGAGCAATTGCCACAGCCCCAGCGCGATCATCGCCGCCACGGCCATCCCGACGACCAGCGTCGGGATCAGCGGGATACGCCTCACGGGGTGATCTTTCCCTCGCGCGCGGCATTGCGGAACTCCGCCGCGAGCAGCCAGCCCTTGGCGACGCGCAGCGACCCGACCACCCCGGCGGCGGTTACCGGCACCCACAGCAGCGCATGGACCCACCACGGCGGCCCCAATGCCAGTTCGAGCCAGATCGCCAGCGCGGTGACGATCGCGCCCCAGATCAGCGTCAGGAACGCCGCGGGCCCGTCACCGACGTTGGAATCGCCGATGCGCAGTCCGCACGCGCCGCAGGTCGGGGAAAAGCGAACGGCGCCGGCGAACAATGTCGCGGCGCCGCAGCGCGGGCACAGGCCCTTCAGTCCGCATTCCAACGGGGTCGGCACCGCCGCGGCAGGGGCCGCCGGGGAAGCGGCGGCGGGGGCGGGGGCCGCCGAATCGCCGCCCCCGGCCGATGGGCCGCCCGTCATCGCGTCAGCCGCCGTGGACCGGCGCGCCCCAGCCGCCCCAGACGTAGATGGTGACGAACAGGAACAGCCACACCACGTCGACGAAATGCCAGTACCAGGCGGCGGCCTCGAACCCGAAATGCTGCTTCGGGGTGAATTCGCCCTGATAGGCGCGGATCAGGTTGACGATCAGGAAGATCGTGCCGACCAGCACGTGGAACCCGTGGAAGCCCGTCGCCATGAAGAACGCCGCGCCATAGTTGATGCCCTTGAACGGGAACGGCGCGTGCATGTATTCATAGGCTTGGATCGAGCTGAAGATCAGGCCCAGCGCCACCGTCAGCCACAGCCCCTTGAGCACGCCGTCGCGGTCGCCCACGCCCAGCAGGCTCCAGAAGCCGCGCTTCTCGCCGCCGCGCTGGTTGTGGATCAGCGCATGGTGCGCCCAGGTGATGGTGGTGCCCGACGTCAGCAGGATCAGCGTGTTGAGCAGCGGCAGCTCGAACGCATTGATGACGGTCAGCCCCTTGGGCGGCCATTGCGCGGCGATCGCGGCGGCCCCCTCGGCGGCGCGTTCCACCTGCCCGTCGACGAACTGCATCGCGGTGGGGAACAGCGCGAAATCGAAGAACGCCCAGAACCAGCCGACGAAGAACATCACTTCGGAGGCGATGAACAGGATCATGCCGTAGCGGAAATGCAGCTGGACCACCGGGGTATGATCGCCGGCATGCGCCTCGCGGATCACCTGGTGCCACCAGCCGTACATGCAGAACAGCACGAAGGCGAGGCCGATCAGGAAGACCCAGCCGCCGCCGACCGCGGAATGCATGTACATGATGCCGCCCGTCGCCAGCACCAGCGCGGCCAGCGAGCTGAGCAGCGGCCACGGGCTGGGTGGCAGGATGTGGTAGTCGTGGTTCTTCGCGCCAGCCATGCGTGGCTCTCCCCGTTTATACGCCTGTTGGACCCGCTCTAGCTTGCCGTTTTGGCAGAATCCACCGGGTAAAAGGTGTAGCTGAGCGTGATCGTCTCGACATCGCGGGTGTCGGGATCGGTCAGGATCTTCGGATCGACGAAGAAGATCACCGGCATCCGCTGCGTCTCGCCCGGTTTCAGCGTCTGCTGCGTGAAGCAGAAACACTGGATCTTGGTGAAATATTTGCCCGCGATTGCGGGGGTGACGTTGTAGGTGGCGGTGCCGGTCACGGCTTGCGCGCCGCGGTTGGTGGCGGTGAAGAACGCCATGTCGCGCGCACCGATCTCGACCGTTTCCTGCTCCTGCTCGGGCACGAAGCGCCACGGCAGCTTGGGGCTGGTGTTGGCGTCGAACGCGATCGTGATCGGGCGATGGACGCTGCCCGGCGCGGCCAGCCCGCGGTTGGTGGTGCCGTTCAGCCCGGTCGCCTGGCAGAACAGCCGGTAGAGCGGCACGCTGGCGAAGGCGAGCCCGGTCATGAAGCAGACGCCCAGTACCGCGAGCACGACGGTGCGCGTGGTGCGCGCCTTCGCGCCCCGGGCGCCGTCGCCGCGCATCAGTGCGCCATTCCCTGGCGGATCTTGGCGATGGTGATGAAGAAGATCAGCACCACGAACGCGCCGAGCAACAATGCCAGCACGATCGCGCGTCCCTTCTGCCGGCGGCGGATCAGATCGTCGTCGTCAGGAATCATGCCACCCACCGGTCGGCGACCAGCGCGCCGAAGATCACGAACAGATACAGGATCGAGAAAGCGAACAGCCGCTTTTCCCACGCCATCGGCCGCCCCGCGCGAGTCGCCCCCGCCGCGACCAGCGCCGCCAGCACGCCGAACGCGGCGGTCATCGCGACCGCGACGACGCCGTACACCGCGCCGGTCAGCCCCAGCGGCCAGGGCGCGATCGCCACCGCCGCCATCGGGATCGTATACAGGCCGATCTGCCGCCGCGTCGCCGCCTCCCCCGCCACGACGGGCAGCATCGGCACGCCGGCATTGGCGTAGTCGGTCTTCACGAACAGCGCGAGCGCCCAGAAATGCGGCGGCGTCCACAGAAAGACGAGCGCGAACAGCAGGAACGGCAGCAACGCGACCTGCCCCGTCGCCGCCGCCCAGCCGATCAGCGGCGGGAACGCCCCGGCCGCGCCGCCGATGACGATGTTCTGCGGCGTCCGCCGCTTCAGCCAGACGGTGTAGATGAGGACGTAGAACAGGATCGACACGGTCAGGATCGCCGCGGCCGCCAGATTGACCGCCAGCCCCATCAGGATCACCGAAAAGGCGCCCAGCCCGACACCGAAATGCAGCGCCGACTGCCGCTCCATCCGCCCGGCGGGCAACGGGCGCTGCGCGGTGCGCTTCATCACCGCGTCCAGATCGGCTTCATACCATTGGTTGAGCGCGCCCGCCGCGCCCGCGCCCAGCGCGATGCACAGGATCGCGGTGAAGCCCAGCACCGGATCGACCGCGACCGGCGCGGCCAGCATGCCGCACAGCCCGGTGAAGACGACCAGCGTCATCACCCGCGGCTTGGTCAGCGCCAGGAAATCGCGCCAGTCGGCCGGCGGCAGGAGGGGGGCAGCGGTGCTCATGACGGTCACCACCACCCCCTACCGTGCGGCGGGGCGCGAGGAAAGCCTTACAGGAAGCCGAGATTCCAGGTCGAGGCGTCGTAATTGCCGATGTTCGGCAGGACGGTGCGCAGGTCCGACGCGGACACGCCGAACCAGGTCGCCATCGTCGCGGCATATTGATCGACCGAGGTGGTCGGGATCAGCCGCCCCTGCCCGACGTCGTCGTTGGTGTTGGCGCCGACATCGGGCGCGCGGCCGTACAGCCGCCGGCCCTTCACCGCGCCGCCCATCACGAAATGCATCCCGCCCCAGCCATGGTCGGATCCGTCGCCGTTGCTGGTCAGCGTGCGGCCGAAGTCGGAGGCGGTGAAGCTGGTTACCTTGTCGGCGACGCCCATCGCCACGGTGGTGTCGTAAAAGGCGCGCATCGCCGCGGCGACGCGCCCCATCAGGACCGGATGCTGCGTCAGCAGGTTGTCGTGCAGGTCGAACCCGCCCATCCCGACGAAGAACACCTGCCGCGACAGCCCCAGTTCGCTGGAGACGGAGATCATCCGCGCCACCATCCGCAGCTGATCGGCCAGCGAATTGCCACTGGGAAACAACGGGAAATTGCCCGCCGGCGCGCCGCCGAGCGCGGCCGAGACCTGCGCATAGGTATCCAGCGCGCGCTTGCTGACGCGGGCATGTTCGTCGGCGAGCAGCGCGCCGTTGCTCTTCGTCATCAACTCGCGCAGCGTCGTCGCCGCGGTGGTCGACCCGTACATCGTCTTGCTGTTGCTCAGCAGCGCGACCGGGCCGCCGGTACCGACCGCATATTGCACCGCCTGGCGCCCGGTCAGGTACACCGCATTGCCGCCGGTGTTGATGCACGTCAGCGCCGACCCGCCGTTGCCGGCCTGCATCAGGTCGCCGATCCGCCCGCCCCAGCCGCTCTGCGCGCCTTCGGGGCTGGACGCCTGGAAATAGCTGCTCTGGTCGTTGTGGCTGAACAGCTTGGGCGGCACCGGCGCGCTACGGGCGTTATACTGCGCCTTGGTGATCGGCTGCACCAGCGTGCCGACGTTCATCACCGGCGCGACCACGCCCTTCGCGAACAGATCGGCCAGCGGCGCCAGCGACGGCGCCATCGCATATTGCCGCCCGCCGGCCAGCGCGACATCGGGCACCAGCGGCGACAGCGCATCGCGCGACAGCGCCAGCGCGGCGCGTGCCTGCGCATAGGCCGCGTAGCTGCCCTGGTCATAGGGGATCAGCGTGTTGCCGTAATCGTTGCCGCCGTGCAGGAAGACGCAGACCAGCGCCTTGTATCCCGATCCGGTCGCGGCCGCGGCCTCGCCGATCGCGCCCAGCGTGTTGACGAACGGGGCGGCGGTGCCCGCCATTCCCAATAGCGCGGCGCGGCGCAGGAAGGCGCGGCGCGATTCGTCGTGATGGATGTGCATCGTCGCGGCCCTTTTAGCGAAGCGTCAGATAGTCGGGGGATGCCAGCGTCAGCATGATCGCGATGCCGACGCGGTTGATCGCGGCGTTGGTGGCAGTGGTGGCGACGCTGTCGACCGCGGCGCGGATCGACGCGACCGTCGCGCTGGACAGCTGGCCCGCGGCGAGCAGCACATTCACCTCGTCCACCAGCGCGGCGCTGTCGCCCGCCTTGGTCAGGATCGCGGTGTAATCGGCCTTCACGTCGCCGATGCCGTTGGCGACCAGCGAATACATGAAGTTGACGTAGCCGACGACGCTCTGCTCGTTGGTGATCTGGAACTCCGGCGCGACCAGCCCGGCGCTGGCCAGCGCGGTGGCGGGCGGGATGTAGCCGGGGCGGTAGAAGTTGAAGACCGACGGCGCGCGCCCGATCCCCTGCCCCAGCCGCGACGTGCCCGACGTCGTGTCGCCGATCGCCCAGGCGTTCGACGGCGAGGTGGCGCCGAACGCGCGCGCCCATCCGGTCAGCCGCTCCACCGGGGTGCGCAGCCGCCCGGCCTGCGCCCTGGTCAGCGCCGCGCTGCCGCGCGCCTCGCTGTCGAGCAGCACCGCGCGCACCACCGCCGCCAGATCGCCGCGCACCTGCTTGCCATTGTCGGCGAACACCGCCGCGACGCGCGCGACATAGGCGGGGCTGGGATTGCTGGTCACCAGCCGCTGGATCAGCAGCTTGCCGATGAATGGCGGCACGTTGGGATGCGCGAAGATCGTGTCGAGCGCGGCATTGACCGCCCCCATGCCGTCCGCGCCGTTGATCGACGCGCCCAGCACGGTCGAGGTGCCGCTTTCATGCAGCGAGGCCGTCATCACCAGCGGCAGGCGCATCCGGTCGGGGCTGGAATTGTCGTTGTTCGCCAGTTGCAGCCCGGTAAACACGCGCGCCAGCTGCGTTACGTCGCCCTGGGTATAGGTGTCGATCGGCGCGCCGTTCGACGTCTGCTGCGTGCCGTCATTGTTCAGCCGGTATAGGCCCAGCGTGAACAGCTGCATCAGTTCGCGGGCGTAATTCTCGTCCGGCATCGCGCCCGTGCGCGCGTCCGCCTTCCGGTTGTTCAGATAGGTGAGGTAATAGGCCATCGCCGCGCTGGTCGTCACCGCCCCCAGCAGCGTGCGGTAATTGCCGAACGCATTGTCGGCCAGCACGTCCATATAGGCCGCCATCAGGAACGGGCGCCATTGCGCGTTCAGCCCGTCGATCCCGACGACCAGGATGTCGAGCAGCGCGGTCGTCACGCGCTGGCGCAGCTGGTCGGGGGCGCCGATCAACTGGCTCCACACCATCGCGTCGAAGCCGGCATAGCTGTTGCTGTTGGCCGCGACGTTATAGCCGCCCGCGACCAGCCAGCCCCAATAGCTGGTCGGGCGCGCCATCGCGATCTGATCGTCGATCCAGCCGGCATATCCGCGCGACACGACCTTGTCGATTTCCGCACGGGTCGCGCCCATCGACGCCTGCGCCAGAAACCGGCTGGCCTCCGCGGCGGTCGGCGGCGCGGGCGGGGCGACCGTGACGGGCGTCGGCGCAGGCGTGGACGAGCCGGCCGGGGTGGCGGATGTGCCGGCCTGTTCCGAGCCGCAGGCGGCCAGGAACAGCGCCGATGCCAGCGCCCCGTTCCGGCCCCACGCCGCGTCGCCCGTCCCGTCGCGCGTCGGGACGTCGTGTGCGTCCGCCAGCGCCGATGCCGGCGCCGCGCCTTCCCCGTCGATCATCATGCCCTACCCCGCGCGCAGGCCACCCCCCTGGGTGCCGCGCCGGGACGACATGTACCGCGCGCTTCCTTTACGAATCGGAAAGCGCGTTCCTCAACCCGGGTAATCCGGCTTGATTACCAATGGTTTTACCGCATTTTAGCCGTCACGGGCGCACCCGCGCCAGCCAGTCGAGCAGCAGGCGATTGACCTCCTCCGGGCGTTCCTGCTGCGTCCAGTGGCCGCATCCCTCCAGCAGATGCCCCTCCACGTTCGGGACGTGCGGGCGCATCGCCGCGATCGGATCGGCCAGCGCGCCGAACAAATTGGTCGCCGGATCCTTCGTGCCGCCGATGAACAGCGCGGGCTGCTCGATCCGCCGGTCCTTGAACGGCTGCGCCCAGGCCCAGTCGCGTTCGTGGTTGCGATAGCGGTTGAGCGGGCCGCGCAGCCCGGACGCCTCGAACTCCGCGACGTAATAATCGAGATCGGCATCGTCCAGCCACGCCGGGAACACCGCCGGGTCGACCATCCCCTCCAGCAGGGTCGCGCCTGCGGGCTTCTCCGGCCAGGTGCCCGGCGGGGCATCGCCGGAAATGGCGTAATAGAAACTGCGCAGGAAGCGGCGCACGTCGGCCTCCGCCTCCGCCTCTGCCGGGCCGGGTTGCTGGAACCATTCCTGGTAGAAGAAGCGGCCCTTGTCGGTGAAGGCGGCGCGGAACGATTCGGTGAACGGGCGCGACGGCACACCGACGAACGGCACCGACAGCGCCGCGACCGCCGAGAAACGATCGGGCCGAGACAGCGCGCTGTTCCACACGATCGGCGCCCCCCAGTCATGCCCCAGAAGGATCGCGGGCGCGCCGGGTTGCAGCGCATCGGCCACCCCGGCGACGTCGGCGGTGATCGCCTCCAGCGTGTAATCCTCGACCGCCGGGGGCTTGTCCGACCCGCCATAGCCGCGCACGTCGATCGCCGCGGCGGTGAAGCCGGCCTGCGCCACCGGACCGATCTGGTGCCGCCAGGAATACCAGCTTTCGGGAAAACCGTGGACCATGATGACCAGCGGCCCTTCGCCCTCCACCGCGACGCGCAGGCGCAAGGTGCCGGTGTCGACCATCCGCAATGCGGGCATCATCCTCTCCTTCGGTAGCTGTAATCGTAGAGCTGACAGGTGAAGCCCAGCCGCCGGTAGAGCGCAAGCGCCGCGGCATTGTCGCGCGCCACCTGCAGCGCGATCCGCACCGCGCCGGCGACGGTCGCGCGATCGACCAGCGCGGCGACGCACGCGCCCGCCAGCCCGCGTCCGCGCCAGTCGGGGTCGGTCGCCACCGCCTCGATGATCGCGATGCCGTCGGTCAGCGCGGCGAAGGCGACCGCGCGGGTCGCGCCATCGATCGCGGCGGACGCGAACCACGCGGGCGCTCGGAGCCGGGCGAGCGGTTCCAGGTGATCCTCGGCGCCCGCCCCCGCCACCAGCGACAGGCGCCGGCGCGCCGCGCGCCATGCCGGGGTGGGTGCCGGGTCGATCGCGATCCGCGTGGCGGGCATGGCAGGCGGGGCGGGCATGGCGCCGGGCACCAGCGCGAGCGTGGTCGAGGCGCCCTCCGCCGCCGCCAAGCCCGCATCGTCCAGCGCGCGCGTCGGCGGATCGATCAGCGTCGGCAGCCGGACGATCGCCGGCAGCCCGGCATCGCGATAGGCGGCGACGATCGCCGCCAGCCCGGGCGGGTCCAGCGTCGCCCCGGGCGACAGCGGCGAGGCGGAATTGATCCGCCGCGTCCCGCCCCCCGATCGCGCCACCGCCCAGCCGTGGAGCACGTCCGTCGTGCGCGCGGGCCAGGCCGCGGCGCAGGCACGCTCGACCCGCCAGCACAGCGTCGCATGGTTGTCCATCGCGCGATCGTGGCGCGCGCCGGCGCGATCGGCAAGCGTCAGGGGTAAGCGGCCGGCAGCCAGTTGCGCGTCACGATCACCTGATCGCCGACCTTCGCATGGGCGTACAGGATGCGGGCGAACGGGGTCGGCACGCCGATGCAGCCGTGTGTCACCCAATCCTCCTCCACCGCGCTGCCGTGGATCGCCACCCCGCCCCAGGTCAGTCGCAACATGTACGGCATCGGCGCGCCGCCATAGGTGCTGGAATAATGATCGGCATGTTTCTGCAGGATCGGGAAGCGACCGGTCGGCGTCGGCTGTTCCGGCGGGCCGATGACGATGTAGGACCGGCCGATCTCCACCCCGGCGCGATAGACGTAGAGCCGCCGCTTGGCGAGATCGACGACGATCCGCGTCGGGCCGGCGGGCACTTCGTCGGTGTCCCACACATAGTCGCCGGGGCCTAGCGGCTGGCCGACGTCCAGCACGGTGTGGACATCGGGCGCCGGCTCCCCCCGCCGCGGCGCCGCCAGCCCCGCGGCGGGGGCGAGCAGCAGGAAGACGGCGAACAGGCAGCGGAGCGCGCGGGACATGGCGTCGATGCTGGCCCCGCGTCGGCGCGGTTTCCAGCGCCCGATTCGGGACGTCCCGTTACGGGACGGGGGCGGCGCGGTGGGTCACGCGAAGACGCGAAGACCCGACGGTAAAAAGAGGGGGTGGTTCGCGCAGGAACGCGGAGACGCAGAGATGTTTCGATGACCCCGCGAAGCGGCCCGCCCCCGATGGTGCTGAGGCAAGGTGACCCTTCGGGTCAGGCGAACCCTCTCTGCGTCTCCGCGTCTCTGCGCGAGTCGCACTTCCTTCTGGCGCCGTGAAATGATGCGCCGGCCGGTCTGCCAGACCCGTAACGAAAAAGGCCCGGAGGCGGATGCTTCCGGGCCTTGGTCTTCCGATCAGTCGATCTTCGGCAGCGTCTCGAACTGGTGGAACGGTGGCGGGCTGGACAGCGTCCATTCCAGCGTCGTCGCACCGTCGCCCCAGGGGTTGTCGGGGGCCTTCTTGCCCGCGATCAGCGACCAGATGATGTTGACGAAGAAGATCGCCATGCCCGCGGCCATGATCATGTAGCCGATCGTGGCGACGTTGTTCCAGTGCGCGAAGGCGTCCGGATAGTCCGGGTAGCGGCGCGGCATGCCCTGCAGGCCCAGGAAGTGCATCGGGAAGAACAACAGGTTCACGCCGACGAAGAACACCCAGAAGTGCAGCTGGCCCAGCAGCTCCGAATACATCCGCCCGGACATCTTCGGGAACCAGTAATAGAAGCCAGCGAACAGCGAGAACACCGCGCCCAGCGACAGCACGTAGTGGAAGTGCGCCACCACGTAGTACGTGTCCTGCATGTAGTCGTCGACGCCGCCGTTGGCGAGGACGACGCCGGTCACGCCGCCGACGGTGAACATGAAGATGAAGCCGATCGCCCAGACCATCGGGGTCGGGAAGCGCAGGCTGCCGCCCCACATCGTCGCGATCCACGAGAAGATCTTGATGCCGGTCGGCACCGCGATCACCATCGTCGCGGCGGTGAAGTACATCTTCACGTTCACGCTCATGCCGGTCGTGAACATGTGGTGCGCCCACACGACGAAGCCGACCACGCCGATCGCGACCATGGCATAGGCCATGCCGAGATAGCCGAACACCGGCTTGCGGCTGAACGTCGCCACGATGTGGCTGATGATGCCGAAGCCCGGCAGGATCATGATGTACACTTCGGGGTGGCCGAAGAACCAGAACAGATGCTGGTACAGCACCGGATCGCCGCCGCCGGCGGGATCGTAGAAGGTGGTGCCGAAATTGCGGTCGGTCAGCAGCATCGTGATCGCCGCGGCCAGCACCGGCAGCGCCAGCAGCAGCAGGAACGCGGTGACCAGCACGGCCCAGGCGAACAGCGGCATCTTGTGCAGCGTCATGCCCGGCGCGCGCATGTTGAAGATGGTGGTGATGAAGTTGATCGCGCCCAGGATCGAGCTGACGCCCGCCAGGTGCAGCGACAGGATCGCCATGTCGACCGACGGCCCCGGCTCGCCATAGGTGGACAGCGGCGCATAGACGGTCCAGCCGGTGCCCGCGCCGCCGAAGAACGGCGAGGCCAGTAGCAGCGTGAAGGCGGGGATCAGCAGCCAGAAGCTGATGTTGTTCATCCGCGGGAACGCCATGTCCGGCGCGCCGATCATGATCGGCACGAACCAGTTGCCGAACCCGCCGATCATCGCCGGCATCACCATGAAGAACACCATGATCAGGCCGTGCGCGGTGACCAGCACGTTCCACAGGTGCAGCGCCTGGTCGAACGACTGTTCGGTCCCGCCGTGCAGCATCGCGGCCCATTGCGGCAGATACTGGATGCCCGGATGCATCAGCTCGGCGCGCATCAGGCCGGAGATCGCACCGCCGATGATCCCCGCGACGATCGCGAAGATCAGGTACAGCGTGCCGATGTCCTTGTGGTTGGTGGACATGAACCAGCGCGCGAAGAAGCCGGGCTTGTGGTCGGCATCGGCGTCATGGTGGCCATGGTCGTGCGCCTGGAAGGCGGACGGGTGGAGCGCGGTGTCGGTCATGGTCTCAGCGTCCGGCTTCGCCGACGCCACCGGGGTTACCGGTCGCGCCCTGCGTGGAAGTGGGGGGAGTATCGGTGCCGTTGACGGTCGGGCCGGCCATGTTGCCGGCGTCGGCCGCCTCGGTCATCACCGCCGCCGAATTGTCGGCGCCCGGCTGCGGGATCACCGCGTCCGACGGCTTGCCCGGCGCGGGCATCTTGCCGCCCTTGGCACGGATCCAGGCGGCGAATTCGGCGGGCGACACCGCCTCGACCGCGATCGGCATGAACGCATGGCGCGCGCCGCACAGCTCCGAACACTGGCCGAAGTAGAGGCCCGGCTTCTCGATCGTGAAGCTGGTCTCGTTCAGGCGGCCGGGGATCGCGTCCAGCTTGATCCAGAAGGCGGGGACCGCCCAGCTGTGGATCACGTCATTGGCGGTGGTGATCAGCCGGATCGGGACACCCACCGGCAGGACGATGCGGTTGTCGGTCGCCATCAGCCGCGGGCCGTCGGCCGCGGTGCGCGCGCGCTCGCCGGGCGCGACCTGATTGGCTTCCTTCAGCATGTTGGCGGTGATCTCGATCCCGCCATGGTCGGGATATTGATAGCTCCAGAACCACTGGTTGCCGATCGCCTTGAGCGTCACGGCATTGGCCGGCGCGGGCTTGAACTGCGCCTGGAGCAGCCCGATCGAGGGCACCGCGATGGCGACCAGGATCAGCACCGGGGCCAGCGTCCACACGATCTCGATCGCGGTGTTGTGGCTGGTCTTCGACGGATTGGGGTTCGCGCCGGCGCGGAAGCGGATGACGACAACGACGAGCAGGATCAGGACGAAGATCGAGATGATCGTGATGAGCGGCAGCAGCACGCGATCGTGAAACCAGTGCGCGCGCAGCCCGTTCTTGGTGACCTGCGGCTGGATGCCCATCAGCCCGTCGGTGGGCTGGCCCAGCATCGGCTTGACCGTCATCGCCGGGGCGCCGTCCATCGCCAGCACCGGAGAGGCCGAGGCGGCATCGGCCTTTTGCACCGAACCGCCCGACGTGCCCTGATTCGCATCGGCGGGGCGCAGCCCGGTCGGCGCGGCGGTGGCGGCGGTGGCCGGCGAAGCGCCGGTCGTTGCGGTGGGGGTCGTCGCAGCGGGGGCCGCTGGCGCCTGCGCGGTGGCGGCGCCCGCCAGCCCGGCAATCGCCAGGCTCGCCGCGAGCATCCATCCCTTGATCCCGGTTTTCAGCATTGTGTTATCGTCACCCCTGCTCGTGGCACGCGCGTCCGCGCGCCGGGCGTAGGACGCCCCTCCTGACCGGCCTATACGCAGACCACCCCCCTCCCTCAAGAGGGCGCGCGCATCCACCGCCGCGCGTTGCGCGTTGCACCCCCGTCGGCCGATCCCTAATGGAGCGCGGCAAGGAGGTTGCCGACCCGATGACCGAACAAGACGTCCTCGCCGAATTCCGTGCCGCCGATGCGCTGCTGGAGGGGCATTTCATCCTGTCGTCGGGACTGCGCAGCCCGCGCTACCTGCAATGCGCGCGCGTGCTGATGGACCCGCGCCGCGGCGCGCGGCTGTGCGAGGCGCTGGCCGCGCGCATCCCCGCCGAGTTGCGCGCGCGGATCAGCGCGGTCGTCTCCCCCGCAATGGGCGGGGTGATCGCCGGGCACGAAATGGCGCGCGCGCTGGGGGTGGAGGCAATGTTCGTCGAACGCCCCACCGGCACGTTCGAGCTGCGCCGCGGCTTCCGGCTGGAGCAGGGCCAGGACGTGCTGATGATGGAGGACGTCGTCACCACCGGGCTGTCCAGCCGGGAGGCGATCAAGGCGATCGAGGCGGCGGGCGGGCGCGTGATCGCGGGCGCCGCGCTGGTCGACCGGTCGAACGGGACGGCGGACATCGGGGTGCCGTTCTTCCCGCTGATCCGGCTGGACGTGCCGACCTACGAGGCGGACGCGGTGCCGCCGGAGCTGGCGGCGATCCCGGCGATCAAGCCGGGCAGCCGGGCGGCGTGATGGCGGGGGATACCGCCCCGCTGCGGCTGGGGGTCAACATCGACCATGTCGCCACGGTGCGCAACGCACGCGGCGGCGGCCTGCCCGATCCGGTGCGCGCCGCGCTGCTGGCGGCCGCGGCGGGGGCGGACGGCATCACCGCGCACCTGCGCGAGGATCGCCGCCACATCACCGATGCGGATATCGAGCGGCTGTCGACCGGCCTCGCCATCCCGCTCAACCTGGAGATGGCGGCAACCGAAGAGATGCTGGCGATCGCGCTGCGCCACCGCCCGCATGCCGCCTGCATCGTCCCCGAAAAGCGTGAGGAGCGCACCACCGAGGGCGGGATCGACGCCGCAGGCCAGCACAGTCGGTTGGCGCCGATGGTGCGCGAACTGGCCGATGCGGGCATCCGCGTGTCGCTGTTCATCGAACCCGACCCGCGGCAGATCGCGGCGGCGGTGTCGCTGGGCGCGCCGGTGGTCGAGCTGCACACCGGCCGCTACGCCGAACTGGCGGGCGAGGAACAGGTGGCCGAGCTGCGCCGGCTGGCGGACGCCGCGGCGCTGGCGGCGAAGAACGGGATCGAGGTGCACGCCGGCCACGGCCTGACGTTCGACAATGTCGTCCCCGTCGCCGCGATCCCGCAGGTGCGCGAGCTGAACATCGGCCATTTCCTGATCGGCGAGGCGATCTTCGTCGGGCTGGAGGCGAGCGTCGCGCGGATGAAGACGCTGATGGACAGCGCGCGGTAATGATCGTCGGGCTGGGTTCCGACCTGTGCAACATCGAGCGCATCCAGGCCTCGCTCGACCGGTTCGGCGCGCGGTTCGAGGCGCGGGTGTTCACCGACGTGGAACGCGCCAAGGCAGGCCGGCGACCCTATACCCGCGCCGGCACCTACGCCAAGCGGTTCGCCGCGAAGGAGGCGTTCTCCAAGGCGGTCGGCACCGGCTTCAAGCGCGGCGTGTTCATGAAGGACATCGGCGTCGTCAACGCGCCGTCGGGGGCGCCGACGCTGGCGCTGACCGGCGGGGCGAAGGCGCGGCTGGACGCGATGATCCCCGCCGGGCACGCGGCGCGCATCCATCTGACGTTGACCGACGACCACCCCTGGGCGCAGGCGTTCGTCATCATCGAGGCGATTCCGCTTCCCCCCGCAGGAGCCGAGTAGTTTATGGCCGAGGAGATCGCGTTGACCGGCGAACCGCCCGCCGCCCCGCCGGTTGACAACACCCCGGTAGACCGCGCGCCCGCCCCCCGGTTCGACTGGTGGGCGGAGGTCAAGGGGCTGTTCTGGCTGATCGTGGCCGTGCTGGGCTTCCACAGCTTCATCGCCAAGCCGTTCTACATCCCCAGCGAATCGATGCTGCCGGGGCTGATGGTCGGCGACCGGCTGGTGGTGTCGAAGTTCGCCTATGGCTGGTCGTTCGTGTCGCCGACCATCCCCAATCCGGTCGCGATCGTGGAGGACGTGGTGTTCCACCGCCCGGTCGACGGCTGGTCGGTGCAGCTGCCCTTCATCCACGGCCGGCTGTGGGGGCGGATGCCCGATCGCGGCGACGTGGTGATCGTCACCCCGCCGGGGCAGACCAGCGACTATATCAAGCGGGTGATTGGCCTGCCGGGCGAAACGCTCGCGGTGCGCGGCGGCACCGTCTACATCAACGGGCGCGCGATCGCGCGCGGGCCGATGCACTATCGCGAGCTGCCGGTGGACGCCAATGCCACGTGCGACCCGCTGCAATACGGCCCGGCGCGCACCGTGCTTCCCGACGGCAGGCTCGTCTGCCGCCTGCCGATCGTGACCGAGACGCTGCCCGGCGGGCGCCGCTACGACACGGTAGATCTGGAACCCAACAGCCCCGGCGACAATTACGGTCCGGTGACGATCCCGGCCGACCATGTGTTCCTGATGGGCGACAACCGTGACCGGTCCGCCGACAGCCGCTTCGCGCTGGGCGGGTTCGAACGCGGGCTGGGCGGGCCGGTGCCGTGGGAAAACCTGGGCGGGCGCGCCGAATTCATCACCTTCTCGCTCGACGGCGACGCGACGTGGAACCCGCTGACCTGGCCGGGTTCGCTGCGCGGCGGGCGCGCAGGCACCTCGCTCCACCCGGCGACCGGCCAGTGACGCCCCCGGACGGACAGCGCGGTCGCGACGCCCGCGTCCCCGTGGTCGGCGGCGCCAGCCCGCACGAGGTGCGCAGCGACGCGACCCGCGACGAAATCCGCCGCGCGGCGGTATGGCTGGGCATGGCGAGCGCGATCGCGCTGGTCGTGCTGCTGGTCCAGCCGCTGCTCATCATCCTGGGCGGGCTGGTGTTCGCCGCGCTGCTCGACGGGGGCGTGCGGCTGCTGGGCCGGGCGCTGCCGATCGGGCGCGGCTGGCGGTTGCTGATCGTCTGCCTGCTGACGGTCGCGTTCCTGGTCGGCACCTTCTATCTGGCTGGCGTGCAGATCACCGAACAGGTGATGCAGCTGCGCTCCACGATGGAGACGCAGGCGACGCGCCTCGCCGGATGGCTGTCCGCGCAGGGGCTGATGCCGGGCACGTCCGACCTGTCGGGGATGGCGCGGCAGGCGCTGTCGTCGGTCGGGCGGCTGACGTCGTGGCTGGGCACCGCCGCGGGCGCGATCACCAGCCTGTTCATGATGATCGTCATCGGGCTGTTCGTCGCGATCGACCCGCGCGTCTACGAACGCGGGCTGCAATGGATGATCCCGCTGGACCAGCGCGCCGAATTCGCGCTGACCGTGCGGCGGATGGCCGACACGCTGCGCCGGCTGCTGGCGGGGCGGTTGCTGGGCATGGCGCTGGAAGGCGTGCTGACCGCGATCGCCTTGTGGATCGCGGGGGTGCCGATGGCACTGATTCTGGGCATCCTGACCGGGCTGCTGGCGTTCATCCCCAATATCGGCGCGTTCATCTCCGGCGCGCTGATGGTCGCAGTGGGCTTTTCCGCCGGAGTCCATACCGGGGTGATCGCGATCGTCGTCTATGTCGTGGTGCAGACGTTCGACGGCTATGTCGTGATACCGATGGTGGCCAAGCGCACCGTCGACCTGCCGCCCGCGCTGACGCTGGGGACGCAGATCCTGGCCAGCGCGCTGTTCGGCATCCTGGGCCTGGCGCTCGCCGATCCGATGACCGCGATGCTCAAGACCGCGATGGAGCGCCGCTCGGAACGGCTGGACGGCGACACCGGCGACGCGAACGAGGACGGGCAATCCGCGTCGTAGCGGCACCGGGACGCGCGCGTCCCACTTTTGCCACATCCGCTTGTCAGGGCAGCGATGGCGCGGCACTTCGCGCCGAAACCTCGCGCCGCCCGCCCGCGGCGCGCGCTGCTGGATGACGTGATTGGCCGCCGAACCGCCCGCCCCGCCCGCTGCCGATCCCGCGCCGTCCCCGGCGGCGGTGGTCGCGCCGCTGGCGGCGCTGAAGCCGGTGCAGACGCTCCAGCGGCGCTGGCCCGCGCTGCTGGGCGCGGTGGTCACCGCCGCGATGCTGGGCGGGCTGGCGGGCGAACTGCTGGGACAGGGGCTGGCGGGGCTGCGCCGCGCGGTGCCGACGGCGGCGGGTTTCTACCTGTTCTTCCTCATCTCCTATTTCGCGCTGCCGGTCGCCGATTTCGTGATCTTCCGCCGGCTGTGGCACGTCCCCGCCAGCGCGTTCGGCGCGCTGAACCGCAAGCGGATCGCCAACGACGTGCTGGTCGGTTATTCGGGCGACGCCTATTTCTACGCCTGGGCGCGCGCACGCACGGAAATGGTCGCGGCGCCGTTCGGCGCGGTGAAGGACGTGACGATCGTGTCGGGGATCGCGGGCAACGTCTCCGCGATCGTGCTGGGCGCGGTAGCGCTGCCGCTGGGCTATGAACTGATCGAGCCGGCGACGCTGCGCACGATCCTGTGGTCAATGGGGCTGGCGACCGGGCTGACGCTGGCGTTCCTGCTGTTCTCCTCGCGGGTGTTCTCGCTGCCGCGGCGGCAATTGTGGTTCATCTTCGGCGTCGACATGCTGCGCATCGTCGTCAATTGCGTGACGATCGCGATCGCCTGGTCGTTCGCGATGCCGACGGTGTCGGTCGGGCTGTGGCTGTTCCTGATCGCAGGGCGGCAACTGGTGTCGCGATTGCCGCTGGTGCCCAACAAAGACCTGCTTTTCGCCAATTTCGCGATCCTGTTCATCGGGCAGGATCAGGCATTGTCGGATCTGATGGCGTTCACGGCTGCGTCAACCTTGGTCGTGCATCTGCTCATCATCGCGGTCGTCGGGATCGAATATCTGGTGGAAAGGACGCAGGCATGGCGGCACGAGGGTTGACGATCGCATGTGCGGCGGCGCTCGCCACGGTGGCGGTGCCGGCGGGCGCGCAGGTGCTGGGGCCGGACGCGGCGGCGTGCAACGGCGGCGAAGGCCCGGCGATCCGCGCGACGATCACCGGGCTGAAGGATGCGCAGGGCACGCTGAAGCTGGAGCTGTATCCGGCGACCGAGGAAGATTTCCTGGCCGGCGACGACGAACTGGCGGCGCGCGGCCGCCCGTTCCGCCGCATCACCGTTCCCGCGCCCGCCAGCGGCAGCGCGGTGATCTGCATCCGCGTGCCGAATCCCGGCCGCTGGGCGCTGTTCCTGGGGCATGACCGCGACGGGAAGCGCAAGTTCAATTTCTGGAGCGACGGCGCCGGTTTCCCCAGCAACCGCCGCATCGGCCGCGCGCGCCCGAAGCTGGCCGATGCGATCATCGACGTTGGCAACGGCGTCACCAATACCCAGATCGTGGAGCAGTATCTGCGCGGGCTTGGTGGCTTCGGCCCGCTGAAGTAAGGGGATCCCCGATGCGGATCGTCGACGTCAACGAACTATATTCGCCCACCGGCGGGGGCGTGCGCACGTACGTGGATCGCAAGATGGCGGTCATGCCGACGCTGGGCCACGAACAGATCGTCATCGCCCCCGGCCGCGAGGACCGCGTCGAGGAGCGGCCCGGCGGCGCGCGCATCATCTACGTCAAATCGCCCGCGCTGCCGTTCGATTCGAACTACGGCCTGTTCCGGGACATGGCGCCGGTCCACCGGCTGCTCGACGAACTGCAGCCCGACGTGGTCGAGAATTGCATGCCGTGGCGCTCGGCGCGGATCGTCGGCGAATGGCAGGGCCCCGCGCTGAAATCGTGGATCCTCCACAACGACAATATGGCCACCTATCCCAAAAGGTGGTTCGCGCGCGTCGCCTCGCCCGCGACGATCGAACGGGCGTTCGGCTGGTACGATCGCCAGATGATCCGCGCGATGGCGCCGTTCGACACGATCGTCACGAACGGCCCGATGCTGGCGAAGACGCTGGGTGCGCGCGGCATCCCGATCGACGCGGTGATGACGCTGGGGATCGAGCGGCAGCATTTCTCCCCCCGGCTGCGCAGCGAGACGCTGCGCGCCGCGATGCTGGCGCAATGCGGCCTGCCCGCCGACGCGCACCTGCTGATCGGCGTCGGGCGGCACCACCCGGAAAAGCAATGGCCGATGGTCATTAACGCGGTGCGCCGCGCGGGCACGCGCATCCCGGTCGGGCTGATGCTGCTGGGGCTTGGCCCCGACACGCGCACGCTGGAACGGCAGATCGCGCAAAGCCCGCACGTCCGCCTGTTCGAGCCGATCTACGACCGGACGCAGTTGGCCACGGTGATGGCCAGCGCGGATGCCTTCATCCACGGCAGCGACACCGAAACGTTCGGGATGGTCGCGTCGGAGGCGCTGGTATCGGGCTTGCCGCTGATCGTCCCCGATGCGGGCGGCGCGGCGATGGTGGCGCGCCCCGCCTATGCCGAAACGTATCGCGCCGGCGACCCGTATGACGCGGCGGACGCGATCGTGCGGCTGGTGTCGCGCGACCGCGCGCTTCTACGCCGCGCGGCGGAGATCGGCGCGAACAGCGTGCTGAGCGATCGCCAGCACGCCGCCGCACTGGTCGCGCATTACGAGGCGCGGATTGCCGCGCGCGACACGGGCACGGCGCGCAGCAGGTCGGCATAGGCGGCCGGCCGGTGCCGCGGGAAGGCGGCGAACGTCCGGTCGATACTGTCCAGCAGCTGCGGCACCCGCGTGTCGCCGGGGTGGACCGCGATGCGCACCGTATCGCTGGGTTGCAGCACGCGGCGCAACACAGCGGCGGCGGCCAGCGAGCTCAGCTGCCGCGGCCGCGACCTGCTGGCCCAGGTGATGACCGGCCCGCGCGCCAGCACCCGCCCGCCGACCGGCGCCCAGACGTGTGCATGATCCTCCGCCAGCGCGAAGCCCGCATCGCCCAGCGCCGCGCGCGCCGCGCCGGAATACAGCCACGCCGGCGCGATGAACCCCGCCGCCGCGCGTCCCGTGACGTCCTCCACCAGCGCCTTGCCGCGCCGCATTCGCGCCAGCGCCTCGCCATGGTTCAGCCCCAGGAACTCGCCCTCCCCGGCGGTCATGTGCTTCGCCTTCAGCGCCGCCGCGCCGCGATGCGCCGAATCGTCGAGATGCGACCAGCCGTGGACGAACATCTCGATTCCCGCATCGGCCCAGCCGCGCAGCTTCGCGGCGAACGCCGGGGTCATCGGCGCGCCGTTCCAGTGGTCGGGCACCACCAGCATCGCCAGCCGGTCGCCGACATGCCCGCGCAGCCGGTCGAGCAACTGTTCCACCTCGCGCTCGAACCGGGGCGAGACGTCGTGGATCGAGGCAAGCAGGCGCTTCATCCCCCGGTCAACAGCATGGCGGCGCGTGCGGCGCAACCCCGCGCGCGGATCGGGTAGCGTCGCGCGCCTTTGTCATCACCGCGTCACCGAACGCGGCGCAGGGCAGGTGCACGCCCCGTCTAAGAGGATCAGGAGCCGTATCATGACCGTTACCGTCACCCGCCGCGCCTTGCTCGCCACCGGCACGCTGGGCCTGGGCGCGTTCGCGCTGCCCGGCTTCTCGATCGCGCAGACGATGCTCGCCGCGCGCGGCTTCACCCATTCGGTGACCAGCGGGGAGCCGGGCGCCGATTCGATGCTGCTGTGGACGCGCTACGTCCCCGCGACCGGCGATTCGGCGCGGCTGGTGGCGGAAATCAGCGAGAGCGAGGATTTCGCGCGCATCGTCGCATCGGGCGCGATCATCACCGGGCCGTGGCGCGACTGGACGGCGAAGGTGACGCTCGACGGCCTCGCGCCGGGGCGCCGCTATTTCTACCGCTTCGTCGCGGCGGACGGCACGCGCTCGCCGGTCGGGCGGACGAAGACGCTGCCCGACGATGCGGCGGCGACGTGGCGCGCGGCGGTATTCTCCTGCTCCAACTTCGGATTCGGCTGGTTCAACGCCTATGGCCATGCCGCCGCCCGCGACGATCTGGACGCGGCGATCCACCTGGGCGACTATTTCTACGAATATTCGCCGGGCAAGTATCCGCCGGCCGCCGCGCAGGTCGCCGGTCGCATTCCGCAGCCGCTGGCGGAGACGATCCACCTCGCCGACTACCGCCTGCGCTTCGCCAGCTATCGCGCCGACCCCGATCTTCAGGCGCTGCACGCCAAGGTGCCGTGGATCGTCCAGTGGGACGATCACGAAAGCGCCAACGACTCGTGGGAAGGCGGCGCGGAGAATCACGATCCGGCGACCGAGGGCGACTGGAACCAGCGCCGCGCCGCGTCGGTGCAGGCGTATCGCGAATGGATGCCGGTGTCGGACGAACCGTGGAAGGCCTATGACATCGGCACGCTCGCCACGCTGTGGCGGACGGAGACGCGGCTGTTCGCCCGCTCGCGCCAGCGCGAGATCGAGCAGGTGATGGCCAGCGGCGACAAGCTGGCCGCGCTCAAGGCGTTCCGCGACGGCGCCTGGGTCGATCCCGCGATCACGATGATGGGGTCGCAGCAGGAAAGCTGGCTGGCGCACGATCTGGCCCGCTCGGTGAAGCAGGGGCAAAAGTGGCAGGTGGTCGGCTTCGGCACGATCATGGGCAATCTGTCGACGCCGGAAGCGGCGCAAGCGTGGGTCGATCCGGGCAATGCGCGCGCCGCCGCCTGGGTATCGGACGCGATCGCCGCGTCGCGCGTCGGCCTGCCGGGGAACCTCGATTCGTGGGGCGGCTACCCCGCCGCCCGCGCGCGCTTCCTGAAGGGCGCGCAGGCGGTCGACGCCAATCTGGTCGTGATCTGCGGCGACAGCCACAATGCCTGGGCGTTCGACCTGGCGCAGGACGGGCGCCCAGCGGGCGTCGAGTTCGCGGGCCATGCGGTCACCTCGCCCGGCTACGAATCGGCGGTGAAGCGCGATCCGGCCGATGTCGCGCGCGCGATGGTCGCCGCCAATCCCGAGCTGAAATGGTGCGACACGTCGCGCCGCGGCTATATGGCGATGACGATCACCCCGGAACGGGTCAGCAACGACTGGCTGTTCGTCGACACGATCAAGGAACGCCGCGCCGCCGCGTCCATCGGGCACAGCACGCAGGTGCTGCGCAACCGCCGGGTGATGAGCGCGGCGTAGGCGGAGGGGGCGGCGGACGTCGATCCGCCGCCGCCCCTTTCACTCACCCTCGTCGCCCCCCGGACGTCGTTCCGTCGCGCCCCTCAGGCAGCGACGAAGCTGTTGATCGACCGATCCTTGCGCACCTTCGCGCCGTCGAACACGGTGCCGTTCATCGCGATCCACACGCCCGGCGCGGCGACCTGCGCGGTGGCCACGGCCAGCCCCAGGTTGAACGTCGCGTCGCTCTCCGCGAAGCGCGCGGGCGCCAGCGCGCCCACCAGCACCACCGTCTTGCCGGTGGCCGCCACCCCCGCCAGCGCGCGGGCGGTATCGGTCATCGTATCGGTGCCGTGGGTAATGACGATGCGGGTTTCGGGCGCCCCCTCCACCGCGGTGCGGATCGTCGCGCGATCGGCGTCGGTCAGCTCCAGGCTGTCCTTGCGCATCAGCTCGGCGACGCGGAACGGCAGCGCGACGCGCGCGGTGCGCAGGATGCGTTCGACGATGCTGTCGCCGATCTGATATTCGCTCAGCGCATCGAAATACAGCTTGTCGATCGTGCCGCCGGTGGTGAGGAACAGCAGGCTCATCGCACCGCCGCCTCGGTCAGGCCGTGGCGGATCAGCATCGCGGTGGGATCGGCATCGCGCCCGCGGAACGCGCGGAAACTGTCGGCGGCGGGGCGGGTCGCACCGCGGGCCAGCACTTCCTCGCGCAGCGCGGTGCCGGTGGCGCGGTCGACCAGGCCGTTTTCCGCGAACCGCTGGAATCCGTCGGCGGCCAGCACCTCGGCCCACAGATAGCTGTAATAGCCCGAGGCATAGCCGCCCGCGAAGATATGGCTGAAGGCGTGCGGGAACCGGTGCCATGCGGGCGGGCGCATCACGGACACCTCGTCGCGCACCGCCTCGATCACCTCCATCGGGTCCGATCCCGCGGTGCCCAGGTGCAGGATCAGGTCGAACAGCGCGAATTCCAGCTGGCGCACGACGAACAGCCCGGAATTGAACCGCCGCGCCGCGACCATCCGGTCGAACAGTTCGGGCGGCAGCGGCGCGCCGGTATCGTGATGCCCCGACATGCCGGTCAGGATCGCGCGGTCCCAGGCGAAATCCTCCATCAGCTGGCTCGGCAGTTCGACCGCATCCCATTCGAACCCGCTGGTCCCGGCGATCGACGGGCGATCGACGCGCGTGAACAGATGGTGGAGGCAATGGCCGGTTTCGTGGAGCAGCGTGACGACGTCATTGTGGCTCAGCAGCGACGGCCGGTCGGCGCCCTTCGGCGCGAAATTGCACACCAGATAGGCGACCGGCACGCGCATCTGGTTGCCATCGCGCAGCCGCGGGCGCGCCTGCGCCATCCACGCGCCGCCGCGCTTGCCGTCACGCGCGTGCAGATCGAGGTAGAGGCCGGAGAACACCTCCCCGCTGTCGTCGACCACGTCGAAGTAGCGCGCGTCGGGGTGGTAGAGCGGCGCGTCGGCGCGTTCGACCAGCCGGATGCCGAACAGGCGGTGCAGCAGTGCCTGCCACCCGTCCATCACCCGCTCTACCGGGAAATAGCCGCGCACTTCCTGCTCATCGACCGCGAACCGCGCGCGGCGTAGCCGGTCGGCGACGAAGCCGGTGTCCCACGGCTGGAGATCGTCGATCCCCAGTTCCTCCGCCGCGAAGGCGCGCAGTGCCGCCAGGTCGCGCTCCGCCGCCGGGCGCGCGCGCGTGCCCAGATCGCGCAGGAACGCCAGCACCTCGCCCGCATTGGGCGCCATCTTGGTCGCCAGCGACCAGTCAACGGGATCGGCGAACCCCAGCAGCCGCGCGGCTTCGTGGCGCAGTTCCAGGATGCGCGCGATGCGCGGGCCGTTGTCGAATTCGCCCGCGTTCGGCCCCTGATCCGACGCGCGTGTGCCGAACGCGCGGTAGACCGCGGCGCGCAAGGCCCGGTCCTCGGCGAAGGTCAGCACCGCATTGACGCTGGGCTGCTGCAGCGACACCCACCAGCCGTCCAGCCCCTTGGCCGCGGCGGCGGCGGCGAACATCGCCTTGTCGGGCGCGGCGATCCCGGCCAGCCGCGCCTCGTCGGTGACATGCTCGCCCCACGCTTGCGTCGCGTCGAGCACCGCGCTGCCGAAGGCGGTGGACAGCGCCGACAGCTCGACCGAGATCGCGGCGAAGCGCGCGCGCCCGACGTCGTCCAGCGCGACGCCCGCCAGCCGGAAGTCGCGGATCGCATGTTCCACCGCGACGCGGTCCGCCTGCGGCAGTGCGGCGAAGCCGGGCGATGCCTCCAGCGCGGTCAGCACGTCGTACAGGTCGCGGTTCTGCGCGACCGCCATCGCATGTTCGACCAGCTTTTCCTGCCCCGCGGCATGTGCGGCGCGCAGTTCGGGCGTGTCGGCGACGCCGTGGAGGTGCGACACCGCCGACCACAGCGCGTCGATCCCCGCCTCGGCGCGCTCCAGCGGCAGCCACGCGCCCTCGAACGTGGTCGGGCGGTCGCGCATGACGGTGGCGACCGCATCGGCGTGGCGCGCGATCGCGGCGTCCAGCGCGGCGGCGATCGCATCGGGGGTCAGCGCCGCGAAATCGGGCAGCGCCAGCGGATCGAGCAGGGTGTCGGTGGTCATCCCCGCCTGTTAGCCCGCCGCCCGCCCGATGGGAACCGGTGCCGCCGGGTTAAGCGGTGCGCGGATCGGTCAGCAGGTGCCAGCGCCCGCCGACCGGCGCGACCATCCGCACCCCCGCCCCCGCCAGCGCGGCACGGTCGATCCGCGCATCGTCGTGGAGCGTGACGACGATCCGCCCGCGATAGCGATGATGCTCGCCCACGTTCGCCTCCCCGCCCAGCGCCGCCAGCACCGCAACGGGCAGATCCTGCGCGCGCGGTTCCACCGCGGCGACCACCGGCGCGGGCGCACCCGCAGCCCCGGCGGCCACGCGGATCGCGTCCGCGACCTGATCGGCGACCGGGCCTAGCACCACCTGCAGCGTCGTCGGCGACGGGCGCAACACCCCGCGTGCGCCCAGCGCCTTCAGCCGCGCCTCGTCCACCGCCGCGGTATCCGCCAGCACCAGCCGCAACCGGGTGGTGCACGCGCCCACCGTCAACAGATTCGCCGCCCCGCCCAGCGCCGCGACGAACGCCGCGCCGCGATCGCCATCGGCCACCATCGCCGCGGCGTCGCCGCCGGCGTCCGCCTCGCGGCCCGGCGTCGCCAGGTTCCAGCGGCGGATCGCCAGCCGGAACGCGCCGTAATAGATCGCCGCATAGGCCAGCCCGATCGGCAGCAGCAGCAGCGGGCGCGTCGCCTTGCCCGCGTTCAGCACGTAATCGAGCAGCCCCGCCGAAAAGCCGAACCCCAGCCGCATCCCCAGCGCATAGGTGACCGCCATCGACACGCCCGTCAGCACCGCGTGCAGCACGTAGAGCGCGGGGGCCAGGAACATGAACGAGAATTCGATCGGCTCGGTCACCCCGGTCAGCAGCGAGGTGAGCGCGAGGCTGAGCAGCATCCCGCCGACCGCGCGGCGCCGTTCGGGCCGCGCCTCGTGATACATCGCCAGGCACGCGGCGGGCAGACCGAACATCATCACCGGGAAGAAGCCGGTCATGAACGCGCCCGCCGCCGGATCGCCCGCGAAGAACCGGCGCAGGTCGCCGCTGACGCCGTGATAGTCGCCCAGCACGAACCAGACGATGTTGTTGAGGATATGGTGCAGTCCGGTCACCAGCAGCAGCCGGTTGACCACGCCGTACAGGAACAGCCCGGCCGGCCCCGCCGCCGCGATCCCCCAGCTCAGCCGGTCGATCCCCGCCGCGATCGCGCCGTAACCGGTGCCCAGCCCCGCCGCGATGACGATCCCCACCACGCCGCTGACGATCGGCACGAACCGCCGCCCGCCGAAGAAGGCCAGGTAATCGGGCAGCCTGATCGTCGCAAAGCGATTGTACAGCAGCCCGCCGGCGACGCCGGACAGGATGCCGATCGGCACGTCCAGCCGCCCGATCGCCTTGGCCTTCCACGCCGCGATCGCCAGGTCGCCGGTGATATCGCCGGGCACGATCATCAGCGGCTGCGCGCCGTTGCGCGCCACCAGGTAACAGACCACCGCCGCCAGGCTGGCCGCGCCATTGCCGTCGCGCGCCAGCTGCGTCGCCACGCCGATCGCGAACAGCAGCCCCAGATTGGCGAAGATCGCATCCCCCGCCGCCGCGACGAACGCGACGTCCAGCAGATCCGGCTGCCCCAGCCGCAGCAGCAGCCCCGCCGCGGGTAGCACCGCGATCGGCAGCATCAACGCCCGGCCGAGCGATTGCAGCCCCTGCATCACCGCCTTCATGCCGCCGTCTCCCCCGCCACCATCTCGCGCGCGAAGGCGCGCGCCAGATCGCGCACCGCGCCCGCGCTGTCCGCCGCGACCGCCCTTGCCGCCAGATCGCGGCAATCGGCCAGCGTCGCCGCGCGAATCGCCGCCTTCACTTCCGGCACCAGCGCCGGGGTGGCGGACAGTTCGGTCACCCCCAGCCCGATCAGGATCGGCACCGCCAGCGGATCGGACGCCAGCCCGCCGCACACCCCGGTCCAGCGCGCGTGGCGCGCCGCGCCGCGGCACGTCTCGCCGATCAGCCGCAGCACCGCCGGGTGCAGCCCGTCGACGCCGCCCGCGACGCCGTCGTTCCCGCGGTCCATCGCCAGCGTATATTGCGTCAGGTCGTTGGTGCCGATCGACAGGAAATCGGCGTGACGCGCCAGCAGGTCGGCGGTGATCGCCGCCGCCGGGGTCTCCACCATCACCCCCACCTGCACCGCATGCGCGACGCCCATGTCGGCGCGCAGCCGCTCCACCGCGCCGCGCACCTCGGTCAGTTCCGCGACGCTTGCCACCATCGGCAGCATGATGCGGCACGCCGCCCCCGCCGACAGGATCGCGCGCAATTGCGTGTCCAGCACGTCGCGATGGCGCAGCCCGACGCGGATGCCGCGCACGCCCAATGCGGGATTCTCCTCCGCCGGCAGCGGCAGCCACGGCGCGGGCTTGTCACCGCCGATATCCAGCAGCCGGACGATCACCGGTCGCCCGTCCAGCGTGTCGGCGACGGCGCGGTACAGCGCGGCCTGTTCGTCGGCATCGGGGGGCGTCGCGCGGTCGAGGAACAGGAATTCGGTGCGCAGCAGCCCGCACCCCTCCGCGCCCGCCGCCACCGCCGCCTGCGCATCGGCGACCGAGCCGAGATTGGCGAACGCCTCGATCCGCACGCCGTCGCGGGTATGCGCCGCCTCGGCCGCCGCCGCGCGCACCGCGGCGCGGCGCTGCGCCACGGCATCCGCCCGCGCCCGCGTCGCCGCCAGCGCCGCGGGCGCGGGATCGACCGCCAGCGTCGCGGCATCGGCGTCGAGGATCAGCGTCGCGCCCTCCGCCACCTCCGCCAGCGGCCCGCCGATCGCGACCAGCGCGGGAATGCCCAGCCCCGCCGCCAGGATCGCGACATGCGACGTCGGCCCGCCGCGCGTCGAACAGAGCCCCACCACCGCGCCGTCGCCCAGCCCGGCGACATCGGACGGCAGCAGATCGTCGGCCAGCAGGATCGTCCCCGCCGGATAGGCCGGCGCGGCCGGGGCGTCGCTCTCCCCCGCCAGCACCGCCAGCACGCGGCGTTCGACGTCCAGCAGGTCGTCGGCCCGCTCGGCCAGCCGCGGATTGCCGGTCGCGCGCAACGCCTTGGCCTGTGCGCGCAGTGCGTGGCGCCACGCATGACCCGCGCTGCGCCCGGCCGCGATCTGCCGCTGCGCCGCCTCGATCAGATCGGGATCGTCGAGCAGCCCGCGATGCGCCGCCATGATCGCTGCCGCCGGTCCGGTCGCCGCGTCCAACGCGCCGCGCGCCTGCGCCAGCGCCGCGTCAAGCCGCGCACGCTCCGCATCCGCACCGGCGCCGTCGCGTTCGACCGCACGATCGCGCGCCGCCAGCCAGCGTGCGGTACCGATCGCCAGCCCCGGCGCCGCCGCGACGCCGCGCAGCGTGCCGTCGGGAAGCGGCGGGAGCGGTTCGGCGACGGGCGCGGCAGCGACGGGGGCGGCGGGTGCCGCCTCCCCCATACCGCCCTCGATCAGGGTCGCCAGCCGCTCGATCGCGTCGGCGGCATCCGGGCCGGATGCGCGCAGCGTGACCGTGTCGCCATGCCGCACGTCGAGCGCCAGCAGCGCGGTCACCCCGGTCGCCGACGCCTGCGCCGCGCCCTTTGCGATCGTCACGCGCGCGTCCAGCCCGCGCACCGCCTCCGCGATCCGCGCCGCCGGGCGCGCGTGGAGGCCATGCGCCAGCGGGACGACGACGTCGCGTGCGATCCCCGCCTCCTGTGCCGCGTCATCGGCGGCATCCGCCGCGCCGCGCCGCGCGATCACCAGCAACGGCTCGCCGATCGCCACCGCCCCGCCGGGGTGGCGCTCCACCACCTCGAAGGCGTCGGTGTCGGTCACCAGTACCGGAGTCACCATGCTCGTCGCCGCCGCCAGCAACGGGTCGAGGTCGAGGTCGACCAGCGGATCGCCGGCCGCCACCCGCTGCCCCGCGGCGACGCGCACCGTGAAGCCCGCGCCGCCCAGCGCCACGGTGTCGATCCCCAGATGGATCAGCACATCGGCGCCGTCATCGGTGCGCAGCGTCACCGCATGGCGCCCGGCATGGACGGACAGCACCGTCGCGGCGCAGGGCGCGACCAGTTGCGCGCCGGTAGGATCGATCGCGACGCCGTCCCCTATCATGCCGCCGGCGAACACCGCATCGGGCACCTCGTCCAGCGGGGATACCCATCCGGGCAGCGGCGACAGCAGGGTCAGGCGTGTCACGCGATCGTCTCTCCCGTTGCGGCGGCGCGCGTCATTCGCCGCCCGCCACCTGCTCGCCGCCGATCCACGTGCCGCGGGCGCGGAAACCGGCATCCAGCCATACCCAGTCGGCGCGCAAGCCCGGTGCCAGCATGCCGCGTTCGTGCGACAGGCCCAGGAACGCCGCGGGATTGGTCGCCGCCATCGCGGCCGCCGCCTGCGGCGCGGTGCCGATCAGCTGCACCATGTTCGCCACCGCCTGCGCCATGTCGAGGTCGGATCCCGCCAGCGTCCCGTCGGCCCCGCGGCACACGCCGTCCGCGACATGGATCGGCTGGCCGTAGAGCGTGAAATCCTTCTGCGCGGCACCGACGCTGGGCATCGCATCGGTGACCAGCATCGCGCGGTCGGCGGGCAGCAACCGGGTGGCGAGCCGCAATGCGGCGGGATGGACGTGGACGCCATCCGCGATCAGCCCGCACCACGCGCGTCCCCAGTCGAGCGCCGCGCCGGTCAGCCCCGGCGCGCGGTGCCCCAGCGGCGTCATCGCATTGTACAGGTGGGTCACCCCGCTCGCCCCCGCGGCGAAGGCGGCCATCGCGGTGTCATAGTCGCTGTCGCTGTGCCCGGCGGCGACGCGCACGCCCGCCGCCGCCAGCGTCGCGATATCGCGCGGATCGCACAATTCGGGCGCCAGCGTCAGCAGCACGCGGCCGCGCCGCGGGCGCGTCAGCAGCGCGATCGTGGCGGCGTCCAGCCGGCGGAACATCGCCGGATTGTGGATACCCTTCTTCGCGGGGTTCAGGAACGGCCCCTCGATATGCGTGCCGACGATGCCGGCTATGCCCGCCGCGATCGCCGCCTCCACCGCGTCCAGCGCGGCGGCGACCTTCTCCAGCGTGTCGCTGATGAGGGTCGGCAGCAGCGCGGTCGTGCCGTACGGCCGGTGCGCGGCGGCGATCGCGGCGATGCCGTCGACATCGACCGCGTCGTTGAACAGCACCCCGCCGCCGCCGTTCACCTGCGTGTCGATGAAACCGGGCATGATCCACCCGCCCGCCAGGTCGATCGCGCCGCCTCCCGCGTCGCGCGGCAGCGGGGCGATCCCCGCGATCCGCCCGTCCGCATCGACCGTGATCGTCGCGCCGGGCCAGGTGCCGCGGGGGGTGACGATATGACCATTGGCATACCGGATGATCGTATCGGTCATAGCGTCCGGGTCACCTTCGCCAGATGCGGCGGCTGGTCGGGGTCCAGCCCGCGCGCCAGCGATACCGCATTCGCCAGCCGGTAGAAGCTTTGCAGCATCAACAGCGGCTCGATCGCCGGGTGGCTGGCCGCCGCCCGCAACGCCCCGCCGCCGCGCGCATCGGCCATCCGCACGATCGCGCCGCGATCCGCGAACTCCGCGGCGACCGCGCGGACGGCATCGCCCGCCACGTCCGACGTCGCGAACGCCAGGATCGGGAAGCCTTCGCCGACGATCGTCATCGGGCCGTGGCGCACTTCGGCGGCGCTGAACGCCTCGGCATGCAGCGCGCACGTCTCCTTCAGCTTCAATGCCGCTTCCTGCGCGATGCCGAAGCCGTATCCGCGCCCCAGGACGAACAGGTTGTTCGCCTGCACCAACGCGTCTTGCGCCGCGCTCCAGTCCTGCGCGAACGCCGTCGGAAGGTGCGTCGGCAGCGTCCCCACCGCCGCTTTCAGTGCATCGTCGCCCGCCCAGTCCGCCGCGATCGCCGCCAGTCCCGCCATCGCCACCAGGCAGGATTTGGTCGCCGCGACCGACGTTTCCGGCCCCGCGTGCAGCGGCAGCAGCGTATCGGCCATCGTCGCCAGCGTCGATTCCGCATCGTTGACCAGCGCCACGACATGCGCGCCGGCGCGCCGGTGCGCCTCCACCGTCGCGATCAGGTCCGGGCTCCGCCCCGATTGCGAGATCGCGATCACCAGCCGCTCGCCCTCGCCACGCGCCACCGGCGCGGCATAGACCGACGCCACCGACGGCGCGGCAGACGCGACGGGCACGCCCAGCAGCGTCTCGAACAGATATTTGCCATAGGTGGCGGCGTGGTCCGACGACCCGCGCGCGCACGTCACGATCACCGCCGGCGGCGCCGCGCGCAACCGCTGCGCCAGCGCCGCGATCGCCGCACCGTTCGCCGCCAGGAACCGCGCCACCGCGTCCCCCGCCTCCCCGGCCTCGGCGAACATCAACGTCGCCCGCTGCGCTGCGATCATGTCGGTAGAAATGGCCGTTCCTCCTGCGCCAACAACCCTACACAGCCCATGATAGGCCTTCAATAGATATTGCAGTGGATCGTTATTGGTATTTCATTCGCCCAGTTCGGCGACGAAATCATAGGCGTCGCCGCGATAATAGGATTGCGTGACCTCTGCGGGACGCCCGTCCGCCAGAAAGGCGCGCCGCTCGATCAGCAGCCCGGCATGACCGGAGGGGACGTCGAGCAGCGCGGCCTGCGCATCCAGGAACGGGATTGCGCGCAGCCGCTGCAGCGCGCGCGTCGGGCGATAGCCGGCCGCCTCCAGCGCGGCATAGAGCGATTCGCCGACCGCCTCGATCGACGGCAGGCAATAGGCCGGGATGGTCGAATGCTCGATCGCGAGCGGCTGCCCGTCCGCCAGCCGCAGCCGCTGGAAACGATAGACCGGCGTGCCCGGCGACAGCGCCAGCGACAGCGCCTCGTCGGGAGTGACCAGCCCGTCGTTGCGCGCCAGCCAGCGGCTTTCGGGGCGGCGCCCGCGCGCCAGCATGTCCTGCGTGAAGGATGACAGATGCGCGAAGCTCTTCTCCACCCGCGCCGGGGCGGCAGCGGGACCGGGGGCGGCATGCGCCACGGCTGTGCCCGCGACGAAGGTGCCCGCACCGCGCCGCGCCACCAACAGGCCGGCATCGCTCAGCGCCGCGATCGCGCGGCGGACGGTGATGCGGGAGATGCCATATTCCTGGCACAGTTCGCGTTCGGCGGGCAGCGCATCGCCGGGCGCCAGCGCGCCGCGCTCGATCGCTCCGCGCAGGATGGCGCCGAATTGCAGGTACAGCGGCCCCGTGCCGTCAGGGGGCAGCGCGCCGATACGGTCCGCAAATGCCATGTCCGCCGTCGCCCCCTTGTCCGGGGCCGCGGTGTCCACGCCCCCAAAGGAGCGCGCATATCATCGCCGCCGGGACGTTCACAATCGCCCGCAGCGGGAAAGCAACGTCAGGCCGCGTGTCGCCGGATGCTGGCGAGCAGATCGCGTGCCGCACGCTGCGCGGTGGCGATCTCGCGCGCGGTCATGTCCTCGGCCACGTCGGCGCGCGCCGCGCCGGCATCCGCGTTGCCGCATGCGGCCGCCAGGTTAAACCACTTGTGCGCCTCGACCAGGTCGATCACCGCCCCCGACGTGCCCGTCGAGAAGGCGACGCCCAGGTCATAGGCCGCATCCGCATCGCCGCGACCGGCATCTGCAATCCGGCGCTCCAGCAGCGCCTGTTGAAAATTCATTACCACCGGATGCCCCTTGCGATCCATTGCGATGGACTTGGGGTGTGCCTCAACCGGCGTCACCAAATGGTTAACGCATTAACCGGCTTTCTTACAACTTTGGTCTAAGCAGGGTCGACCGCCAGATTGTCGATCAGCCGGGTGTTGCCGATCCGCGCGGCGGCCAGCAGCTGGCGGCGGCGCCCCGGCGCGGGATCGGCGACCAGCGTCTCGGCATCGACCAGCGCGACATAATCGACCGTGAAGCCCGCGCCGACCAGCGTCGCGGTGGCATCCTCCAGCGCGCGCGCCACCTCGCCCCCGCCCAGGATCGTGCGCGCCGCCACCCCCAGCGCGCGGGGCAGCGCCACCGCCTTCGCGCGCTCCTCCGGCAGCAGGTAGACGTTGCGCGACGACAGCGCCAAACCGTCATCCTCGCGCTGGGTCGGCACGCCGGTGATCTCGATCTCGAAATCCAGGTCGGTCACCATCCGGCGGATCACCGCCAGCTGCTGGAAATCCTTTTCCCCGAAATAGGCGCGCGCCGGGCGGACCTGGTTGAACAGCTTGGCAACGACGGTGGCGACGCCATCGAAATGGCCGGGCCGCGCCGCGCCGTCCCACCCGTCGCTGACCCCGGTGACGGAGACGTTGGTGGCAAAGCCGTCGGGATACATCGCCTCGACCGGCGGCAGCCACAGGATGTCGCAGCCCGCATCGGTCAGCATCGCGATGTCGCTGATCTCCTTGCGCGGGTAGCGCGACAGATCCTCGTTCGCGCCGAACTGCTTCGGATTGACGAAGATCGACGCGACGACGCACGCGCCGGGACGCCGCGCGGCCTCCACCAGCGCGACGTGCCCGGCGTGGAGCGCCCCCATCGTCGGCACCAGCGCCACCTCGCGCCCGGCCGCACGCGCTTCCGCCAGCGCGGCCCGCAGGCCCGCCAGATCGCGATATACTTCCACGTCTTACCCCTCGAAACTCGCGGCGGCGGGTTCTATGGTCGCGACGAAGCGCAATCAATGAGGGATGCGACGAATTGTCCGAGATGGTGACCGAGACGCCGCCGCAGCGAACGCATGTCATTGTGTTCGCCAATGAAAAGGGCGGCACCGGCAAGTCGACCACCGCGGTCCATGTCGCCATCGCGCTCGCCGCGAAGGGCGCGCGCGTCGCCTGCATCGACCTCGACCACCGCCAGCGCACGCTGGGCCGCTACCTCGACAACCGCGAGGCGACGGTGACGCGCACCGGCATCGACCTGCCCGTGCCCCACCATGCCACCGGCGACGGGCGCGCCGACGGCAATTTCGGCGAACTCTACCGCGGCTTCACCGACGGCTATGATTTCCTGGTGATCGACACGCCGGGGCGCGACGATCCGGCGGCGCGGATCGCGGCGGCGCTGGCCGATACGCTGGTGACGCCGATGAACGACAGTTTCGTCGATTTCGACCTGATCGGCCATGTCGACCCCGAAACCTTCAAGGTGACGCGCCCCAGCTTCTATTCGGAGCTGATCTGGGACGCGCGCAAGGCCCGCGCGCGTGAGGACGGGACGACGATCGACTGGGTCGTGCTGCGCAACCGCCTGCAATATCTGGAGGCGCGCAACATGCGCCGCGTGTCGGAGGCACTGGACCAGCTGGCGCGCCGCGTCGGCTTCCGCATCATTCCCGGGCTTGGCGAGCGGGTGATCTATCGCGAGTTATTTCCCAAGGGGCTGACGCTGCTGGACGCCAAGACGTTCGGCGGCATGGGCATCAGCCATGTCGCCGCGCGGCAGGAGCTGCGCGAGATGATGGCCGGGCTGGCGCTGCCCGAGGCGGCGCTGCCGCTGTTCGCATGACGGGGATCCCGATATGAAGTGGATCGTCGCGGCGCTGCTGATCTGGGGCGTGTGGTGGCTGCTGAAGAAGCCTGCGGCGCGGCGCCCGTCGGCGGTGCGCGACGCGCGTGCGCTGCTGGGCGTGCCGGCGGGGGCCGATGCCGGCGCGATCCGCGCCGCGCACCGCCGGCTGGTGGCGGACGTCCACCCCGATCGCGGCGGTTCGGACGAGGCGACGCGCCGCGCCAACGCGGCGCGCGACCTGCTGCTGGAGCGACTGCGCCGGCCGCAGCAGTGATGGCGCACGCCTTTCATCCCGATATCCTGCGCGACTACGATATCCGCGGCACCGTCGGCGTCACGCTGGACGCGGGCGATGCGGTCGCGGTGGGACGCAGCTTCGCCACGCGGGTGCGGCGCGCGGGCGGGCGGCGGGTGGCGGTGGGACGCGACGGGCGCACGCATTCGCCGCTGCTGGAAGCCGCGCTGGTCGACGGGCTGACCGCGGGCGGGGTGGACGTGGTGCGCATCGGCCTGGGGCCGTCGCCGATGCTCTATTTCGCGGAAGCCACGCTAGAAGTGGATGGCGGCATACAGGTAACGGGCAGCCATAATCCCGCCGAGGACAATGGCTTCAAGCTGGTACTTCGACACGACAGCTTTTTCGGGGAGGAGATCCGCGATCTCGCCCGGATCGCCGCCGCCGGCGACTGGGAAAGCGGCGCCGGGACCGTCACTGACGCCGACGTCGCCGACACCTATGTCGCGCGGCTGCTCGCCGGCTATGCCGGGGGCGCGTTCCGCATCGGGTGGGACGCGGGCAGCGGCGCCGCCGGACCGGCGATCGAACGGCTGACGCGCCGGCTGCCCGGCGAGCATCACCTGCTGTTCTGCGACGTCGACGGCACCTTCCCGCATCACCACCCCGATCCCACGGTCGAGGACAATCTGGTGCATCTCAAGGCGTTGGTCGCGGACAAGAAGCTCGATTTCGGACTGGCTTTCGACGGCGACGGCGACCGGATCGGCGCGGTGGACGGCGCGGGGCGCGTGCTGTGGGGCGACGATATCCTGTCCATTCTGGTGCCGCCGCTGCTGGCGCGGATGCCCGGCGCGACGATCGTCGCCGACGTGAAGTCCAGCGACACGCTGTTCGACCGGATCGCCACCCTGGGCGGCCGGCCGGTAATGGGCCGGACGGGGCACAGCCAGATGAAGCGCCGGATGAAGGAGACCGGCGCGCCGCTGGCCGGCGAATTGTCGGGCCATATCTTCTTCGCCGACGATTATTTCGGGTTCGACGATGCGCTGTACGCCGCGATTCGGCTGATCCACGCGGTCCATCTGTCGGGCATGTCGCTGGCCGCGCTGCGCGATGCCGCGCCGCCGCGCCGCGCCACGCCGGAGATTCGCGTGCGCGTCGCGGAGGCGGACAAGACGGCGATCGTCGCGGCGGTGGCCGCGCGCGTGGCGGCCGAGGGCGCGCGCGTCGACACCACCGACGGCATCCGCGTGTCCACCCCCGACGGCTGGTGGCTGCTGCGCGCATCGAACACGCAGGCGGCGCTGACGCTGCGCGCGGAGGCGCGCGACGCCGGGGGACTGGCACGGTTGCTGGCGGCGATCGACACGCATCTGGCGGCGGTGGGCGTGGCGCGCTGATCCATCGCTCGCTTGGCGCGGCGAAGCGGACTGGCTAGAGCATCGGGATGGACCGTATCCTTATCCGCGGCGGCCGCCGCCTGAACGGCAAGCTCCCCATTTCCGGCGCGAAGAACGCCGCGCTCACGCTGATGCCCTGCGGGCTGCTCACCGACGAGCCGCTGACGCTGCGCAACCTGCCGCGGCTGGCCGATGTCGACGGCTTCGGCCACCTGCTCAACCAATTGGGCGCATCGACCACGATCGAGGGCAGCCGGCCAGAGGATTTCGGCCGCGTCATGACGATCCGCGCCGGGCAGCTGACCTCGACCGAGGCGCCCTATGACATCGTGCGCAAGATGCGCGCGTCGATCCTGGTGCTCGGCCCGATCCTGGCGCGTGCCGGGCAGGCGCGCGTGTCGCTGCCGGGCGGCTGCGCGATCGGCAACCGCCCGATCGACCTGCACCTGAAGGCGCTGGAGGCGATCGGCGCCGAACTGGAGATGAGCGCGGGCTACGTCACCGCCACCGCTCCCGGCGGGCGGCTGTCGGGCGGGCGGTATCGCTTCCCGGTGGTGTCGGTCGGCGCGACCGAGAATGTCGTGATGGCGGCGGTGACCGCGAAGGGCGCGAGCCGGATCGAAAATGCCGCGCGCGAGCCGGAGATCGTCGACCTGTGCCGCTGCCTGGTGGCGATGGGCGCGCGGATCGACGGCATCGGCAGCGAGACGCTGGAGATCGAGGGCGTCGCCGAGCTGCATGGCGCCACCTATGCGGTGATGCCCGACCGGATCGAGGCGGGCAGCTACGCCTGCGCCGCGGCGGTCGCCGGGGGCGAAGTGGAGCTGACCAACGTCGACGTCGCGTCGATGGGCGCGACGTTGACCGCGCTGCGCGAGGCGGGCGTCGGGATCGAGGAACGTCGCGATTCCATCGTCGTCAGCAGCGACGGCCAGCTCAAGCCGCTGACGCTGACCACCGCCCCCTACCCCGGCTTCGCCACCGATATGCAGGCGCAGTTCATGGCGATGCTGTGCAAGGCGGCGGGCGCCAGCGTGCTGACCGAGACGATCTTCGAGAACCGCTACATGCACGTGCCCGAACTGGCGCGGATGGGCGCCGACATCCAGGTGCGCGGGCGCACTGCGGTGGTGAAGGGCGTCGACCGGCTGGTCGGCGCGCCGGTGATGGCGACCGACCTGCGCGCGTCGATGAGCCTCATCATCGCCGGGCTGGTCGCCGAGGGCGAGACGAGCGTCGCGCGCGTCTATCACCTCGATCGCGGGTACGAGCGGCTGGAGGAGAAGCTGTCGGCGGTCGGCGCCGATATCGAGCGCGACGGCGGCGGCTGAGGCGGGGCGCGGCGCGGAAACGTCGCCCCGGCGAAGGCTGGGGCATCTAGCGGCTCTGGCCGCCCGCTGTCACCGTGAGATCCCGGCCTTCGCCGGGATGACGAATGAGTGCCGAACGTCTCGACCACATATGGCGAGGGTACGTGACGCGCCCCCCGCCGCTACGCCTCGACCCAGCGGCGCAGAAGATTGTGGTAAACGCCGGTCAGCGCCACCGTGGCGCGCGCGTCCTGCCCCTGCGCCGCCGCCACAGCCTGCACCCCTTGGTCGAGATCGAACAGGATGCGCCGCGCGCCGTCGTCGCGCACCATCGACTGGATCCAGAAGAAACTGGCGACCCGCGCGCCGCGCGTCACCGGCTCGACGCGGTGCAGGCTGGACGCGGGATAGAGTACCATATGCCCGGCGGGCAGCCTGACGTGCTGTTCGCCGAACCGGTCCTCGATCACCAGCTCGCCGCCGTCATAGGCGGCGGGATCCTCCAGGAACAAGGTCGCCGACAGGTCGCTGCGCAGGCGGAAGTCGCTGTCGCGGCGCACGCGCACCGCATTGTCGATATGGACGCCGAACGCCTGCCCGCCGGCATAGCGGTTGAACATCGGCGGCCACACCTTCGCCGGCAGCGCGGCGGCGACGAACAGCGGGGTGCGGCCCAGCGCGTCGAGGATGATCGCCCCCGCCTCGCGCGCCGCCGCGCCGCCCTCGGCCAGTTGGGCGTTGCGCTTGGCGAGCGCCGCCTGCGGGCCGGAGGTGGCGTTGCCGTCCACCCACTCGCCCGCATCGACGATCGCGCGAACCCGCGCGACCGCGGCGGCATCCAGGACGTCGGGGATCGCGATCAGCATGCGCGCGACCGTGCCACGATCAGAAGCTGTAGAACAGGCTCAGCACCGCCTGCCGCCGGTCGCCCGGCATCGCCCAGCCGCCGGTGACCACGCCGGTCGTGGCATTGATGTTGTTGCGCACGTTGGTGAGATATTTCTCATCGGTCAGGTTCTGGACGTTGAGCTGCAGCGTCAGCCCCTTGCCGAACGTATA
This sequence comes from Sphingomonas ginsenosidimutans, assembly GCF_002374835.1. GTDB lineage: Bacteria > Pseudomonadota > Alphaproteobacteria > Sphingomonadales > Sphingomonadaceae > Sphingomonas > Sphingomonas ginsenosidimutans. The sequence continues at coordinate 340,605 of NZ_NWVD01000003.1, read as the reverse complement.
GCCCAGATAGGCACGGTGGATCAGGTAATCGTCCGTCTCCAGCGTGACGTTGTTCGCCAGCACCGGGACATAGGTGGTGAACGCCCCCTGATAGGTCAGGCCATAGCCCAGCTCCAACCCGAACGGCAGGCGGTAGGTGGTGAACAGGCTGCCCGAATGCGGCGGGGTCTGCACCAGCGGGCGGCCGCGCTGCGGATCGGGGTTGGCCGCCGAATTGCCGCAGCCGTTCGCGCCCGGCGTGCGCAGGCAGTAATCGGATACCGACTGGCGCACCTCGCTGTCGAGATAGGTGTAATTGGCGAAGATCGTCCAGGCGCGCGTCAGGTTGCCCGACGCGCCCAGCGCGATCCCGTCGACGCGGCTGCGCCCGCCCAGCACCTGCACCGTCGGCAGCGCCGGGTCGTTCGACGGTACGCGATAGTTGGTGCGTTCGTTGCGGAACAGCGCCGCGGTCAGCTCCAGCCGGCGCCCGAACAGCCCGGCCTTGGCCCCGACCTCGTAATTGCGCGCCTTTTCGGGCGCCACGCCGCAGGTGTTGGTGACGATCGCGTTCGACACGCTGACGCAGCTGGCGCGCACCGACGCCGACGACGGGGTCAGCGCATTGCCGTAGCCGGCGTACAGGCTGACGTCCTGCACCGGGTGATAGACCGCGCCGACCCGCCACGAAAACAGCCGCTCGCGGTTGATCGCGGGCGCGAGCTGCGCGGGCAGCGGCTGGCTGACGCCCGGCGCCAGCGTGGCGAGCGGCAGGCTGCGGAAATCGGTGCGCTGCTGTTCCCAGCGGACCCCGCCGTTCAGCTCGAACGCACGCCCCAGCTCCAGCGTGTCGAAGGCATAGACCGCGATATTCTCGCTGGTCGCGCGCTGGCGCGCGGTTTCCACATAGTTGATCGACCCGCGATAGACGGTGTCGGGGTTGCTGATCGACAGGAACGGCAGCGGCGCGGTGGCCGATCCGTCGGCGTTGCGCAGCAGCGAGCCGGAGGTGATGCGATATTCCTCCACCAGCGCCGACACGCCGATGTTCGCCACGTTGCGGATGCCGCCGGCGGTGCCGTATTCCAGCCGGATGTCGGTCTGGTTGACCAGTAGCTGGTTCTCCTGATCGCGCACCAGCCCGCGCGGACCGGACGGCAGCCACTGCCCAGCCGGGATGGTGATCGTCGCGCCGTTGACCGTGGCGGTGCACGGCAGTCCTTGCGCATTGGTGGCGCTGGTCGCCACCGGCTGGCGATTGGTGGCGGAAAGGCAGAAGGTGCCCTGCGGCGCGCTGGTGACGCTATACTGGCCGACGCGCTGCCAGCGGGTCAGGTTGCGCACCGCGATGTGATCGTCGACCTCGTGGCGGAACGTCGCGGTCAGCCGGTCGACGGTGACGTCCTGCCGGTCGAGGTTGCGGTAGCCGTAATAGTCGCTGCGATCGATGCCCGGCAGGACCCCGCCCGACAGCGCATTGTTGACATAGGGCACGCCGTAGATCGGCGTGTTGCGGTCCTCCTGATGGACATAGGCGAGCGTCAGGCTGGTCGGACCGCCCGCGCCGATCGTCACCGCCGGTGCGACGCCCCAGCGCTCGAACTTCTCCACGTCGCGCCCCGGCACGTCATTGTGGTGATAGACCGCGTTCAGCCGCGCGGCGACATTGTCCGACAGCGGTTCGTTGGCGTCGATCGCGGCGCGGTAGTAATTGTCGGTGCCGACCGCCGCCTGCGCGATCGTCAGCGCCTCGGTCCGCGGCTCCTTCGACACCAGGTTGATCGTGCCGCCGACGCTGCCCGATCCGTTGAAGACCGAATTGGCGCCGTTATAGACCTCGATCTGTTGCAGGTTGAACGGATCGGTGCGGCTGTATTGCGCGCTGTCGCGGATGCCGTCGATGGTGATGTCGTTGTTCGCTGAAAAGCCGCGCAGGTTGATCGAATCGCCATAGCCGCCACCGCCCTCGCCCGCGCCGAAGGTGATGCCCGGGATCGTCTGCAACGCATCGCGCAGCGTCAGCAGGTTCTGCTTGCGCAGCACCTGGTCGGAAATGACCGTCACCGTCTGCGGCGTGTCGAGCAGCGGGGCGGTCGCCTTGGGGCTCTCCAGTTCGGCGGGCTTGCGGTCGTTAATGCCCGTGACGACGATATCGTCACGCTGGATGCGTGTGCGCGCGTCCTGATCCGATGGCGCCCCCGCATCGCTGCGCGGCGCCGAATCGGCCGGCGCGGCGAGCGCGGGCGCCGATGCGATCAGGCCGACGCATGACAGCGCCAGGAACGGAACGGACGACGACATGACTTTCCCCCTGAATTGATCGGGGTCAGCTATTGCTACTCGTTCGCACTGTCAACGTTATTGCGAGCCGATCGCATATTCGGCGAACAGCCATGATCGCAGCGCACTGGCCAGATTGGGCGGATCGTCGGCACGAATGCGCAGCGCATCGATCGCGGCGACCAGCGCCGACAGCGGCAGCCCGCGCGCCGCCGCCGCCGCCTCCAGCGCGCGCCAGAACGCCGGTTCCAGGCTGATCGACGTGGCGTGCCCGGCGATCGTGATCGACCGTTTTACCGGCCCGGCGAAGCCCCCGGCGGGCGCGGCGACCGGCCTGCGGCCATCGCTCATCCGCGCGTCACTCGGCGTCGAACAGCGACGCCAGCTGCTCGATGATCGTGCCGCCCAGCTGTTCGGCATCCATGATCGTCACCGCGCGGCTGTAATAGCGCGTCACGTCATGCCCGATGCCGATCGCGACCAGCTGCACCGGCGACTTCTTCTCGATCCAGCCAATCACCTGCCGCAAATGGCGTTCCAGATAGGAGCCGGAATTGACGCTGAGCGTCGAATCGTCGACCGGCGCGCCGTCGGAAATGACCATCAGGATGCGCCGGTCCTCGGGCCGCGCCATCAACCGCGCATGCGCCCACATCAGCGCCTCGCCATCGATATTCTCCTTCAGCAGCCCTTCGCGCATCATCAGCCCCAGCGCGTTGCGCGCGCGCCGCCACGGCTCGTCCGCCATCTTGTAAACGATGTGGCGCACGTCGTTGAGCCGGCCCGGCTGTGGCGGGCGGCCGGCGGCCAGCCATGTCTCGCGGCTCTGCCCGCCCTTCCACGCGCGGGTGGTGAAGCCGAGGATCTCGGTCTTCACCCCGCACCGCTCCAGCGTCCGCGCGAGGATGTCGGCGCTGATCGCCGCGATCGAGATCGGCCGCCCGCGCATCGATCCGGAATTGTCGATCAGCAGCGTCACCACCGTGTCGCGGAATTCGGTATCGCGCTCGATCTTGTAGCTGAGCGACTGCATCGGGTTGACGACCACGCGCGCCAGCCGCGCGGCGTCCAGCAACCCTTCGTCCTGGTCGAAGTCCCAGGAGCGCGACTGCTGCGCCATCAACCGCCGCTGGAGCCGGTTGGCGAGTTTCGACACCGCCGATTGCAGATGCACCAGCTGCTGGTCGAGATAGCCGCGCAGCCGCGCCAGCTCGTCGGCGTCGCACAGTTCGGTGGCGGCGACCACCTCGTCGAAATCGCTGGTCCAGATGCGATAGTCGAACGCCTGCGACATGTCGGCGGGCGGACGGTTGGGGCGCACCGGCTGCATCCCCTCCTCGCCCTCGTCCCCCGGCTCGCCCTCGGCATCGTCGAGGTCGTCGCCCTCCAGCTGCTCGCTCTCGCCCTCTTCGGACTGGTCCTCGCGCTGCTGGCCGCGCTGTTCCATCTGCGCGTCGCCCTCGGACTGTTCGGCGTCGCCCTCGTCCGCTTCGTCGGTGTCCTGGCCCTCCTGGCCCTCGTCCTCCTCGCCGCCCTCGTCGCTTTCCTCGGGCACCTGGTCGCCCTCGACCAGCTCGAGGTCCTGCAGCAATTTGGTGGCCAGTTGCTGGAAGGACCGCTGGTCGTCGAGCGCGAGCGCCAGCGCGCTCAGGTCGGTCTTCTCGCCGATCCATTCGCGCACCAGCGCCAGCCCCGGCTCCGCCGCGACCGGGGAGGGCGCGCCGGTCAGCGCCTCGCGCACCAGCAGTTGCAGCGCGGTCGACAGCGGCACTTCGGAACGGTTGCGCGCGCGGGTTATCGGGTCGGCGCGCAGCTTCACGTCAAGCGCGGTCGCCAGATTGTCGGTGATCCCCTGATAGCCGAGGCTGCCCAGCGCCTCGATTCGCGCGGTTTCCACCGCGTCGAACACCGCGCGCGCCACCGTATCGACCGGCGCGCCGCGCGCGTGCAGCCCGGCGTCGTGGAGCCGCAGCCGCAGCGCGAAGCTGTCGGCGAAGCCGCGCGCCTCCGCCACCTGATCGGCGGGCAGCGTGCGCGCGGGCATCGGCACCTTCAGATGCTTGCCCGACTGCGCGGGCGCATCGGCGGTGAACGCCAGCTCCACCTCCGCCTCGTCCGACAGCGCACGCGCGGTGCCGCCCAATACGGCCTTGAACCGGTCGAGGGGGGTGTCCTGTGCCACTCAGGCCTTGCCCACCACGCTTTCGGGCAGGTCCTTGCCGAACACGCGCTGGTAATATTCGGCGACCAGCGCGCGTTCCGCCTCGTCGCACTTGTTGAGGAAGGACAGGCGGAACGCGAAGCCGACGTCGCCGAAGATCAGGCTGTTCTGCGCCCAGGTGATGACCGTGCGCGGGCTCATCACGGTGGAGATGTCGCCGTTGATGAACCCCTTGCGCGTCAGGTCGGCAACGCGGACCATGTTCTCCACCACCTTCTTGCCATCGGGCTGGTCATATTCGCCCGACTTGGCGAGCACGATCTGCGCCTCCGTGATCGCGGGTAGGTAGTTGAGCGTGACCACCACGTTCCAGCGGTCCATCTGCCCCTGGTTGATCTGCTGCGTGCCGTGGTACAGCCCGCTGGTATCGCCCAGCCCGATCGTATTGGCGGTCGCGAACAGCCGGAAATAGGGGTTGGGGCGAATCACGCGGTTCTGGTCGAGCAGCGTCAGCTTGCCCTCCGTCTCCAGCACGCGCTGGATCACGAACATCACGTCGGGGCGCCCGGCGTCATATTCGTCGAACACCAAGGCGGTCGGCGTCTGCAGCGCCCAGGGGAGCAGGCCTTCGCGGAATTCGGTGACCTGCTGCCCGTCCTTCAGCACGATCGCGTCGCGCCCGACCAGGTCGATGCGGCTGATATGCGCGTCCAGGTTGATGCGGATGCACGGCCATTTCAGCCGCGCGGCGACCTGTTCGATATGGCTCGACTTGCCGGTGCCGTGATAGCCCTGCACCATCACGCGGCGGTTGTGCGCGAAGCCCGCGACGATCGCCAGCGTGGTATCGGGATCGAAGACATAGGCCGGGTCGAGATCGGGCACCCGTTCGTCCGCCTCGCTGAACGCGGGGCATTCCATGTCGCTGTCGATCCCGAACAGCTCGCGCACGCTCACCATCCTGTCCGGCGCGTCGAGGATCGTCGTGTCGCGACTGTCGGGCTGCGTGTTCGGGATATCGGTCATCAGGAATAAGCCGTCCGCTGGAGGGGTGTGTACCAGTGAGAAGGGATCGCGTTCGCGTCAACCCGCCGCAATCGGCGATACGGCCTTCGCGGGCAGGTGGAAGAGATCGATGAACGCGGCGGCGGCCGCGCGGTTGCCGGCGAACGCGAGATCGCCCGCCGCCTCCGCCTCGGCGATCGGGCGCTTGGCGTAGATCACCGCGGCCATCACCTCGGGCGTCGTCGCGAACACGGCATCGCCCGCGGCGGGCGCGCGCACCACCGGCAACGCCCCGTCCGCCAGCCGCGCGACGAACGAATCGCGCGGAAAGCGGAACCCGATCGTCAGCGACAGCCCCACCGCCCGGCCGCGGTCCAGCATGGTGCGCAGCGACAGCATCATCGACGCGGCGGACAGGGGCAGCGCCGGATCGTGATCCGGCGAGCGCGCCGCCCAGCGCCCCAGCGCCTGGATCGTCTCCTCCGCCTCATAGCCCCACGGCGTCAGCTCGTAGCATCGCGACGGCGCGTCGTGCCGCACCAGCACGCCCGCGCGCGCCAGCCCGTCGAGCCGCTGCGTGAGCACGTTGGCGCTGATCCCCGGCAGGCCCGCGCGCAATTCGGAGAAGCGCCGCGGGCCGAACATCAACTCGCGCACCACCAGCATCGCCCATCGCTCGCCCAGCAATTCCAGGCCCAGCGCCGTGCCACAGGCATCGTCATACCAGCGCGGAGGTGACTTGGTTATCTTTTGTGACTTCATGGTTGCTTTCAATAACTCCAGCCCACATCCTTGGCGAGCGACGATTCGAGGAGACGGTCCATGTCCTATATCGAAGGCTTCCTCACACCCGTTCCCGGCCACCGGCGCGACGATTATGTCGCGCATGCCAACGCGGCGTTCGCGATCCTGCGCGACGTCGGGGTCACCCGCCTGGTCGAGGCGTGGGGCGAGGACGTGCCGCGCGGCACGGTCAACGACCTGTGGGGGGCGGTCGACGCGCAGGCCGGCGAGACCGTCGTCTTCTCGTGGTTCGAATATCCCGATCGCGCGACGCGCGATGCCGCGAGCGAGCGGATGAGGACCGATCCGCGCATGGAGGCGCTCGGCGCGGGGATGCCGTTCGACATGCGCCGCATGATCTGGGGCGGCTTCCGTGTCGTCAGCGACGCCGGCGTGACGACGGAGACGGCGGGCTTCGTCGACGGCGTCGTCCTGCCGCTGCCCCGCGACGCGGACGCGGCCTATCGCGATCATGCCGCCGCGCTCGCGCCGGTCTTCCTCGATCACGGCGCGCGGCGCGTGGTCGACACCGCCGCCGACGACGTCCCGGCGGGCGAGGCCACCGATTTCCACCGCGCGGTGCTGGCGCAGGACGGGGAAGCGCCCGCGTTCGGCTGGATCGAATGGCCCTCGCGCGCGGCGCGCGACCAGGGCTGGGGCACGGTGATGGCCGACGCGCGGATGACCGGCGCCGCGCCGCCGCCCTATGACGGCAAAAGGATGGCGTTCGGGGGCTTTTCGGTACTGCTCGATCTGCGCGCGTGATCCCGCGGGCGCATCGGCGCGACAAGCCTCTTGAGCCGGACGGCTTACGCGCTACTTAGGGCGCGCAAGGGCGCGGGTTTGCGGCGATTGCCGCGATCATGTACGCGCCCGTCACGAACGGCGTCGGCGCGCCTCCTGCTTGCCGGCGGTCCGCCTGTTACGAAGACGAGACGCGCATGGCCGAGTTCACGCTCCCGAAGAACAGCAAGATCAAGGGCGGTCGGACGATTCCCTCGCCGCAGCCCGGCGGCGCCATGCGCAACTTCAAGGTCTATCGCTACGATCCCGATTCGGGCAAGAACCCGCGCTACGACACGTTCGAGGTCAATCTCGACGAATGCGGGCCGATGGTCCTCGACGCGCTCATCAAGATCAAGTCGGAGCAGGACAGTTCGCTCACCTTCCGCCGGTCGTGCCGCGAAGGGATCTGCGGATCGTGTTCGATGAACATCGACGGCAAGAACGGGCTGGCCTGCACCACCGCGATCGAGGACGTGAAGGGCGAGGTGAAGATCACCCCGCTGCCCGCGATGGACGTCATCAAGGACCTGGTGCCCGACTTCACGCATTTCTACGCGCAATATGCCTCGATCACCCCGTGGCTGCAGACCGTCACCCCGCCGCCCGCCGGCAAGGAGCGGCTCCAGTCGCCCGAGGAGCGTGCGAAGCTCGACGGCCTGTACGAGTGTATCCTGTGCGCCTGCTGCTCGACGTCGTGCCCCAGCTACTGGTGGAATTCCGACAAGTTCCTCGGCCCGGCGATCCTTCTCCAGGCGTATCGCTGGCTGGCGGACAGCCGCGACGAGATGACCGGCGAGCGGCTCGACGCGCTGGAGGATCCGTTCCGCCTGTACCGCTGCCACACGATCATGAACTGCGCCAACGCCTGCCCCAAGGGCCTGTCCCCGGCCAAGGCGATCGCGGAGATCAAGAAGATGGAAGTCGAGCGGATCGTCTGACCGCTCGATGCCCGGATCCCCGACGCCCGCGGACGCCCCGCACCCCGCGTTCATCTACGAGGAGCATCCGCACCATCCCGGCTGGATGCTGTGGGCGCTGCGCGACCCGACGCGCTACAACGCCTTTCTGGGCGAGATCATCGTGCGCATCGACGACGGTATCGCGCGGGTGCGGATGGTCGCGGGGCGGCAGCATTCGAACCTGGCCGATCATGTCCATGGCGGGGTGCTGCTGGGCTTCATCGACGTGGCGATGTTCGCCGCGGTGCGCGCGTTCGGCCTGATCGAGGCCGGGCCGGCGGTGACGCTGGATCTCAACACCCATTTCATCGGCGGCGGCCAGCTGGACGAGCCGCTGGAGGCGCGGGTGGAGATGCTGCGCGAAACCGGGCGGCTGATCTTCCTCCGCGGGCTGCTGGTGCAGGCGGACCGGCCGGTCACCGAATTTTCGGGAACGATCCGCAAGCCTGGCCGGTGATCGCGCCGACGGGAACGACATGACGGTATTGCACGCCTACGACCAGCTGATCGCCGCCAGCGAGCTGCGCCCCGACCCCGAACAGGCCGCCGCCGCCGCGCGCCTCGACGCGCTGGCGCGCGAGCTGGAGCATCCGCGTACCACCGGACTGCTGCGCCGCCGCGTGGTGCCGGCGCGCGGGGTCTATCTGTGGGGCGATGTCGGGCGCGGCAAGTCGATGCTGATGGACCTGTTCTACGCGCAGGCCGGCGTCGCGGCGAAGCGGCGCGTCCATTTCGGCGAGTTCATGCTGGAGGTGCACGGCCGCATCGCGATCGAGCGGCGCAAGGAACTGGGCGATCCGATCCCGCCGGTCGCCGCCGCGCTGGCGCAGGAAGCGCGGCTGCTGGCGTTCGACGAGATGATGGTGACCAACAGCCCCGACGCGATGATCCTGTCGCGGCTGTTCACCGCGCTGATCGAGGCGGGGGTGACGGTGGTCACCACCTCCAACCGCCCGCCGCGCGACCTGTACAAGAACGGGCTGAACCGCGAGCATTTCCTGCCGTTCATCGCGCTGATCGAGGAGCGGCTGGACGTGCTGGCGCTCAACGGCCCGGTCGACTACCGCCGCGACCGGCTGGGGCAGCAGGATACCTGGCTGGTCCCCAACGGCCCGGTGGCGACGGCGGAGCTGTCGGCGGCATTCTTCCGCCTGACCGACCATGAGGTGACCGAGCCGATCCCGTCGGAGGAACTGACCGTACAGGGCCGCACGCTGCACGTGCCCAAGGCGCTGAAGGGCGTCGCGGTGTTCAGCTTCAGGCGCTTGTGCGGCGAGGCGCGCGGATCGGCCGACTATCTGGCCATCGCGCGCCGGTTCCATACCGTGATCCTGGTCGGCATCCCCATGCTGGGGCCGGACAACCGCAACGAGGCGGCGCGCTTCGTCAGCCTGATCGACGCGCTGTACGAACATAAGGTGAAGCTGCTGGCGGCGGCTGATGCGCAGCCCGATGCGCTGTATCCGCGCGGCGACGGGGCGTTCGAATTCCAGCGGACGGTCAGCCGCTTGGAAGAGATGCGGTCCGACGATTACCTTGCGCAGGGGCACGGCGACGTGGCCTGAGCAGCGGCTTATTGCTCTTGCGAACGATTATCATGTAATCTTTTAAGACTCGTGCTTTAGCGGTTGCTCCATCGCCCGGAAGGGCGTAGGCGGCGTGACCATTCACACGTCAACGACGGAAGGGGATGGGATGGCCCGCAAGAAGATCGCATTGATCGGCGCCGGCAATATCGGTGGCACGCTCGCACATTTGGCCGCACTCAAGGGACTGGGCGACATCGTCCTGTTCGACGTGGTCGAGGGCGTGCCGCAGGGCAAGGCGCTGGATCTGTCGCAGTGCGGCCCGGTCGAGGGCTTCGATGCCACGATCAAGGGCTCGAACGACTATGCCGACATCGCGGGCGCCGACGTCATCATCGTCACCGCCGGCGTGGCCCGCAAGCCGGGCATGAGCCGCGACGACCTGCTGGGCATCAACCTGAAGGTCATGAAGGCGGTCGGCGAGGGCATCAAGGCGAACGCCCCGGACGCTTTCGTCATCTGCATCACCAACCCGCTCGACGCGATGGTGTGGGCGCTGCGCGAATTCTCGGGCCTGCCGCACAACAAGGTCGTCGGCATGGCGGGCGTGCTCGACTCGGCGCGCTTCAGCCACTTCCTCGCGGAAGAATTCGGCGTCAGCGTGAAGGACGTGAACACCTTCGTGCTCGGCGGCCACGGCGACACGATGGTGCCGGTGCTGGAATATTCGACCGTCAGCGGCATCCCGGTCAGCGACCTGATCGAGATGGGCTTCTCCACCCGCGAGAAGGTCGACGAGATCATCAAGCGCACGCGCGGCGGCGGCGGCGAGATCGTCGCGCTGCTCAAGACCGGTTCGGCCTATTACGCGCCCGCCACCAGCGGCATCGCGATGGCCGAGGCGTATCTGTACGACCAGAAGCGTATCCTGCCGGCCGCGGCGCACCTGTCGGGTGAATATGGCATCGACAACCTCTACGTCGGCGTGCCCGTCGTGATCGGCGCCGGCGGCGTCGAGAAGGTCGTCGAGGTCAAGCTGTCGGACGAGGCGAAGGCGAACCTTCAGGTCTCGGTCGATGCGGTCAAGGAACTGCTCGTCGCCTGCAAGGGCATCGACGGCTCGCTGGCCTGATCGTCGTGGCGCCCGCGCTGCTCCTCGCCGCCGCGATGGCGGGCGCTTCTCCGGCCGGCTATCCGGCCGCCGAGGTGATCGGGGCGTTGCGCGAGGCGTGCCCCTCGGCAACAGCGGTGACCACGGTGCTGAAGGGCGCGACGCCCGCCGGCTGGACGCGCGCGGCCGATCCGGCCGCCACGCCGGTCGGCAAGCTGGCAGCGATGGGCAGGGAAATGGGCGGCGCGATGCTGTCCGGCACCGGGCATATCATCGGCGATATCGCCGTCCTGGAACGCACCGTCGCGGGCGAGCGGCTGTACCTGATCCCGTCGGGGATCGTGAACGGCGATACGATGGTGGTCGGCTGCCGCCTGTACGATCCGGGTGAAACGCGCCGCATCCCCGCTGCGGAGGCGACGCGCATCCTCGGCCGCAAGCCGACGTCGTCCTCCGACCAGCCGATGCTGAGCAAGCTGGGCTGGGACATCGGCGCGCCCGACGACGCCGACAGCTTCGAGATCGTCAGTGTCCCCGCCGACAGTCCGGTGGTGGCGCTGCTGACATTGTCCGGCCTGATGATGAAGGCCGATTGGGTCATGCCGGGCGCTACCGATCCGGCGCCCGCGAAAGGGAGTGAGGAGAAGAAATGAGCATCCTCGTCGACAAGAACACCAAGGTCATCACGCAAGGGATGACCGGCAAGACCGGCACCTTCCACACGAAGACCGCGCTGGATTACGGCACACAGATGGTCGGCGGCGTCACGCCGGGCAAGGGCGGCACGATCCACGAGGAACTGGGCCTGCCCAACTTCAACACCGTGCACGAGGCGGTGGAGAAGACCGGCGCGACCGCATCGGTCATCTACGTGCCGCCGCCCTTCGCCGCCGATTCGATCCTGGAGGCGATCGACGCCGAGGTGCCACTGATCGTCGCGATCACGGAGGGCATCCCGGTACTCGACATGGTCAAGGTGAAGCGCGCGCTGTCGGGTTCGAAGTCGCGGCTGATCGGCCCGAACTGCCCCGGCGTGCTGACGCCGGGCGAGTGCAAGATCGGCATCATGCCGGGCAACATCTTCCGCAAGGGGTCGGTCGGCGTCGTCAGCCGCTCCGGCACGCTCACCTATGAGGCGGTGTTCCAGACCTCGAACGCCGGCCTGGGCCAGACCACCGCGGTCGGCATCGGCGGCGATCCGGTCAACGGTACCAATTTCATCGACGTGCTGGAGTTGTTCCTGGCGGACGAGGCGACCCAGTCGATCATCATGATCGGCGAGATCGGCGGTTCGGCCGAGGAAGAGGCCGCGCAGTTCCTGAAGGACGAGGCCAAGCGCGGCCGCAAGAAGCCGATGGCCGGCTTCATCGCGGGCCGCACGGCGCCTCCGGGCCGTCGCATGGGCCATGCCGGCGCGATCGTGTCGGGCGGCCAGGGCGGCGCCGAGGACAAGATCGCGGCGATGGAAGAAGCCGGCATCAAGGTCGCGGCGAGCCCCAGCGAGCTGGGCTCGACGCTGCTGAGCGTGCTGAACAAGTAAGCGTAACAGGCGGCCGCCCCGGTTCCGGCCGGGGCGGCGCGCCGCGGGACATCCCGGCCGGTGCCGGGAGGACGAAGGTAGGATCGTCATGGGCTACGAAGGTCAGGATTTCGGCGACATCGCGGGCGGCGTCAGCCCCGCGTTCATCGACGCGCTGTACGCGCGCTTCAAGACCTCGCCCGACACTGTCGAGCCCGGCTGGCGCCAGTTCTTCGAAGGGCTGGAGGGCACGCTGAACGCGCCGTCCTGGACCAACGAGCGGTGGCCGCTGACCACCACCGACGATCTGACCGCCGCGCTCGACCCGACGCAGATGGAGCCGGCGCCCCGGCCCGCGAAGGGCGGTGGCAAGCCCGCCCCCGCCGCGCCGGCCGCGCCCGCCCCGTCGCAGGACGATATCGTGAAGGCCGCGGGCGACGCGATCCGCGCGCAGATGCTGATCCGCACCTATCGCGTGCGCGGGCATCTGGCCGCCAATCTCGACCCCCTCGGCCTGTCCGGCCCGCGCGCGCTGCCGGCCGACCTGACGACCGAATACCACGGCTTCTCCGACGCCGACATCGACCGCCCGGTCTATCTGGGCGGCACGCTGGGGATGCAATGGGCGACGGTACGCGAGATCGTCGACACGCTGCGCCGCAACTACTGCGGCAGCGTGGGCCTGGAGTATATGCACATCGCCGATGTCGAGGAGCGCAAGTTCCTTCAGGAGCACATGGAGGGCAAGGACAAGGCGATCGAATTCTCGGTTCAGGGCAAGAAGGCGATCCTGAACAAGGTGATCGAGGCCGAGCAGTGGGAGAAGTTCCTGGGCCGCAAATATGTCGGCACCAAGCGCTTCGGCCTCGACGGCGGCGAAAGCATGATCCCGGCGCTGGAAAGCGTCATCAAATACGGCGGCGCGGCCGGCGTGAACGAGATCGTGTTCGGCATGGCGCACCGCGGGCGCCTGAACGTGCTGGCCAACGTGATGGCCAAGCCGCTGCGCGTGATCTTCCACGAATTCGCCGGCGGTTCGGCCAACCCGGACGACATCGGCGGTTCGGGCGACGTCAAATATCACCTCGGCACCTCGACCGATCGTGAATTCGACGGGCACAGGGTGCACATGTCGCTGGTCGCCAACCCCTCGCACCTCGAGGCGGCGGACCCGGTTGTGCTGGGCAAGGTGCGCGCGATCCAGACGATCGCCAAGGATCTGGACACCCATTCGCGCGCGCTGCCGGTGCTGATCCACGGCGACGCGGCCTTTGCCGGCCAAGGCATCGTGTGGGAATGCTTCGGCTTTTCCGGCATCCGCGGCTACAACACCGGCGGCTGCGTCCATTTCGTCATCAACAACCAGATCGGCTTCACCACCAGCCCGCAATTCGCGCGCTCCTCGCCCTATCCGTCGGATGTGGCCAAGGGGGTGCAGGCACCGATCTTCCACGTCAACGGCGACGATCCCGAGGCGGTGACCTTCGCCACCAAGATGGCCATCGAATACCGCCAGACGTTCCACCGCGACGTGGTGGTCGACATGTGGTGCTATCGCCGCTTCGGCCATAACGAGGGCGACGAGCCGGGCTTCACCCAGCCGCTGATGTACAAGGCGATCCGCAGCCATCCGCCGGTGTCGGAGATCTACGGCAAGCGCCTGATCGAGGAGAAGGTGGTCGATCAGGCGTGGATCGACGACGCCATCGCGCAGCAGACCACGCTGCTGGAGGGCGAGTTCGAGGCGGGCGCCAGCTACAAGCCCAACAAGGCCGACTGGTTCGCCGGGCGCTGGTCGGGGCTGCACGCCCCCGCCGACCCCGAAACCGCGCGGCGCAGCGTCGACACCGGGATCGAGCCGAAGCTGTTCGATTCGATCGGCCGCACGCTGACGACGGTTCCCGACAGCATCGCGATCCACAAGACGCTGGCGCGCGTGCTGGACGCCAAGCGGCAGATGTTCGCCACCGGCCAGAATTTCGACTGGGCGACCGGTGAGGCGCTGGCGTTCGGGTCGCTGCTGCACGAAGGCTATGGCGTGCGCCTGTCCGGCCAGGATTCGGGCCGCGGCACCTTCTCGCAGCGGCACGCCGTCTGGGTCGACCAGAATGACGAGCACAAATACGTGCCGCTGTGGACCGTCCCGCACGGCAGCTTCGAGGTACTGGACAGCCCGCTGAGCGAATATGGCGTGCTGGGCTTCGAATATGGCTATGCGCTCGCCGATCCGAAGACGCTGGTTCTGTGGGAGGCGCAGTTCGGCGACTTCGTCAACGGCGCGCAGATCATGATCGACCAGTTCATCGCCAGCGGCGAGGCCAAGTGGCTGCGCGCCAACGGCCTGGTGATGCTGCTGCCGCACGGGTACGAGGGCCAGGGGCCGGAACACAGCTCCGCACGTCCGGAACGCTTCCTGCAATTGTGCGCGGGCGACAACATGCAGGTCGCCAACTGCACCACGCCGGCCAATTACTTCCACCTGCTGCGCCGGCAGATGCACCGCACGTTCCGCAAGCCGCTGATCGTGATGACGCCCAAGTCACTGCTGCGCCACAAGCTGGCGGTCAGCCGCGCCGAGGATTTCCAGGGCGACAGTCACTTCCGCCGCATCCTGTCCGATCCGTCGGCGCCGGCGGATGCCGCGACGACGCGGCTGGTGCTGTGCACCGGCAAGGTCGCCTACGACCTGATCGAGGCGCGCGACGCGGCCGGCGACGAGACCACCCAGATCGTCCGCATCGAACAGCTCTATCCCTTCCCCACCGAGGCGCTGGCGAAGCGGATCGAGCGGATGCCGAACCTGGAGCATGTCGTCTGGGCGCAGGAAGAACCGAAGAACAACGGCTATTGGTTCTTCGTCGAGCCGTTCATCGAGGAAGCGCTGGGCATGACGAATGCGCAGATCGCGCGTCCGCGCTACGCCGGCCGCACCGCCGCCGCCTCGCCCGCGACCGGCCTGATGAAACGTCACCAGGCCGAACAGGGCGCGCTGATCGCCGACGCGCTCGGGCATAACGTGCGCGACGAGATCCGCCGCACGCGCGAGGCCGAGACCACCAAGAAGTCGGGCAAGGCCGCCAGCTGATGGCGGCCGTCGTCCGGATGGCGTGCCACGACGCCGGAAGCACCACCCTACGTACCGCGCCGTTGTCCACGCTGAACGGCGACGCCACCTATATCGACGATGAACAGGACAGGAAGTAACATGGCAACCGAGGTCCTCGTCCCCACGCTGGGCGAATCGATCACCGAAGCGACGGTCGGCGAATGGCTGAAGCAGCCCGGCGACCCCGTCGCCGTCGACGAGGCGATCGCCAGCCTGGAAACCGACAAGGTCTCCGTCGAGGTCCCGTCTCCCGTCGCCGGCGTGATGGGCCAGCATGCGGTCAAGGTCGGCGACACCGTCGAGGTCGGCGCGATGATCGCCACGATCGAAAGCGGTGACGGCGCTGCCTCCGCCCCGGCGCAGGCCGCCCCCGCCGCCACCGCTGGCGAGCAGGCCCCGGCCGAGCCGAAGGGCGACGCCCCCGCCGCGCTGTCCCCGTCGGTGCGCCGCGCGGTGCTGGAGCACGGCGTCGATCCCGCGACGATCAAGGGCACCGGGCGCGACGGCCGCCTGACCAAGGAAGACGTCGCCGCCGCGGCCTCGTCCAAGCCCGCCGTCGCCCCCGCCCCGGCCGCACCGGCTGCCGCCGCCCCGGCATCGTCGGGCGGCCGCAACGAGGAGCGCGTCAAGATGACGCGCCTGCGCCAGACGATCGCCAAGCGCCTGAAGGAAGCGCAGAACACCGCCGCGATGCTGACGACGTTCAACGACGTCGACATGACCGCGGTGATCGAGGCGCGCGCCAAGTACAAGGACCTGTTCGAGAAGAAGCACGGCGTCCGGCTGGGCTTCATGGGCTTCTTCGTGAAGGCCGCGACAATGGCGCTGAAGGACATTCCGTCCGTCAACGCCAGCATCGAGGGCGACGAGATCGTCTATCACGATTATGCCGACATCTCGGTCGCGGTCAGCGCGCCGAACGGGCTGGTCGTGCCGGTGATTCGCGATGCGCAGGCGCTGTCGGTCGCGGGGATCGAGAAGACGATCGGCGATTTCGGCAAGCGCGCCAAGGACGGCACGCTCAAGATGGAAGAGATGAAGGGCGGCACCTTCACCATCTCCAACGGCGGCGTGTTCGGCTCGCTGATGTCCACCCCGATCATCAACCCGCCGCAGTCGGCAGTGCTGGGCCTGCATCGCATCGAGGACCGCCCGGTCGTCCGCGACGGCCAGGTGGTGGTGCGTCCGATGATGTATCTGGCGCTCAGCTACGACCACCGCCTGATCGACGGCCGCGAGGCGGTGACCTTCTTGGTCGCGCTAAAGAACGCGATTGAGGACCCGACCCGGATCCTGATCGACCTGTAAGACGTCCCCAACGTACCACCCCGGCGAAAGCCGGGGTCCAGTTGGGAAGGAAGATGTAACCGGGCGCGGCGTTCACCATCTCCGGCCCGTAACTGGACCCCGGCTTTCGCCGGGGTGGAGGCAACGGAAATGGCTGACGAACAGCAGTACGACTATGACGTCCTCGTGATCGGCGCCGGCCCCGGCGGCTATGTCGCCGCGATCCGCGCCGCGCAGCTGGGGCTGAAGACCGCCTGCGCCGAAAGCCGCGAGACGCTGGGCGGGACCTGCCTGAACGTCGGGTGCATCCCGTCGAAGGCGATGCTCCACGCCTCCGAACTCTACGACCACGCCGCCAACGGCGCGATGGCGAAGCTGGGCATCAAGACGACGGTCGAACTCGACCTCGACACGATGCACGGCCAGCGTCGCGACGCGGTGAAGCAGCTGACCGGCGGGATCGAATTCCTGTTCAAGAAGAACAAGGTCACCTGGCTGAAGGGCCGCGCCGCCTTCACCGGCGCGCACAGCGTCGACGTCGGCGGGCAGACCGTCACCGCGAAGAACATCGTCATCGCCACCGGTTCGTCGGTCACTCCGCTGCCGGGCGTGACGATCGACCAGAAGGTCGTGGTCGATTCGACCGGCGCGCTGGAACTGCCCAGGGTGCCGGAGCATATGGTCGTCATCGGCGGCGGCGTGATCGGGCTGGAGCTGGGCAGCGTGTGGCGGCGGCTGGGCGCGAAGGTCACCTGCGTCGAATTCCTCGACCAGATCCTGCCCGGCTTCGACGGCGATATCCGCAAGGAGTCGAACAAGATCTTCAAGAAGCAGGGGATCGAATTCAGGCTGTCGACCAAGGTCACCGGCGTCGCCGTCGACGGCGACAAGGCGACGTTGACTCTGGAGCCGGCCGCGGGCGGCGAGGCGACGACGATCGAGGCGGATTGCGTGCTGGTGTCGATCGGGCGGCGCCCGAACATCGACGGCCTCGCGCTCGACGCCGCGGGCCTGTCCACCAACCAGCGCGGGCAAATTGAGATCGACCACGATTTCCGCACCGCGGTGGACGGCATCTGGGCGATCGGCGACGTCGTCCCCGGCCCGATGCTGGCGCACAAGGCTGAGGACGAGGGGATTGCGGTCGCGGAGAACATCGCCGGCCAGCATGGCATCGTGAACCACGATATCATCCCGTCGGTCGTCTACACCTGGCCCGAGATCGCCGGCGTCGGCCTGACCGAGGAAGCGGCGAAGGAGCGTGGCGAGGTGAAGGTCGGCAAGTTCCCGATGGTCGCCAACAGCCGCGCCAAGACCAACCACGAACCGGACGGCTTCGTGAAGGTGATCGCGGATGCAAAGACCGATCGCGTGCTGGGCGTATGGTGCATCGCCACCGTCGGCGGCACGATGATCGCGCAGGCGGCGCAGGCGATGGAATTCGGCGCCACCAGCGAGGACATCGCCTATACCTGCCACGCGCACCCGACCCATTCGGAAGCGGTCAAGGAAGCCGCGATGGCGGTGCAGGGCAAGCCGATCCACATCTGACCCCACACGCACCGGGGCGCCCCACCGCCCCGGTACTGCCGGACGCCCTTGCTACGGCGCGGCGTCCGGCGCTCCACCAAGTGCGGCACCCTGCAGGCGCAGGCCGAGGAATGCCGCACCGGGAGCAGGATTGAAGGACACTGGCGCGGCCGGCGCGAAGCCGAGCGTCGCATAGAGCCGCCGGGCGGACACCGATGGCGCCATGACGTCGAGCCGCATCTCCCGATACCCCATCGCACGCGCTTCTTCGATCAGCCGTTCGACGAGCCTGCGGCCGAGAGCGGCGCCGCGCGCATCGGGGCGGACATACAGCCGCTTCATCTCGCATATGTCGGCGCTGACCTTGCGCAGGGCGACGCATCCGTCGATCTCGCCCGCCCGATCCGCCAGCAACACGCATCCCGCCGGGCGAGCGTATTTCCCCGGCAGTGTCGAAAATTCCGCGTCGTTGCCCTGATAGTCCAGATTGACCGGCGAATTGGCGATGAACTCTCGCCAGATCGCCAGCAGCGCGGGAACGTCGGCAGGGAAATCGGCGTATCTGATCCGGGTCATGGCCCGCATTCTGATGCGCGATCGTGGCGGCTTTGGGGTCAGGAGCCATTCTGCCAAAGTTCGTGATCGCCCATGGCGCGGCGGGCCGGAAAGGCGCACGGCGGCGTCGGGGCACCCTGCAACGTGCTAGCCTCGCTCGTCAGTCACGATGCTGACGCATCGCTCCCTCCTCGCTCCTGGCCGTGCGCCTTTCCCGGCTCCGTCACGACCATTGCCAGAATGGGCGCTGGCCCTAGGGAAAAATCTTGGCGGAAGCGTCCGCATCGGGCGGATGCCCTTGGTCCGGCGCGACCAGCGGCTTCCCCAGCAGCCAGCTCAGCGCCAACGCGACCGCCGCGAGGATCGCGATCGATGCGATCGTCTCCGCGGCGCCGTCCGCACGCCCCTTCAGCATCCAGTAGACGACGAACAGCCCGATGCCGATCGTGGACAGCGATTTGGGGATGACGAGGCGCCGGCCGCACGCGCGGCAGGGGAACGCCCTGCCCAGCCCCCATTGCGTCCGCCAGAACGGCACGGCGGCGTAACAACCCGGACAGCGCGGGCCCATGGCATTCCCCATCGATCGGCGGGCCCTATCTCCGCGCCGCGCGGTCGTCCTGCGCCAGCGCGGCGGCCAGCAGGTCGCGGACGCCGCGCAGCGTCGCCGCGGGGCGCGATGCCCGGCCACGCTCGGCGTGCAGCAATTGCTGCACGCCCTTGACGGTATAGCCCTCGCGGTTGAGCAGCCGGTCGATGCGTTCGACCAGCGCCACATCCTCGGGGCGATAATAGCGGCGCTTGCCCGCGCGCGTCACCGGGCGCAGCTGCGGGAAGCGGCCCTCCCAATAGCGCAGGATGTGCGGGGCGATACCGGTCGCTGCCGCGACCTCGCCGATGGTACGAAAGGCGGCGGCGGATTTGGTTTCCGACGCCACGCGCGTCAGCCGGCGCCGATGATGCGGTCGCGCATCATCTGGCTGGCGCGGAACGTCAGCACGCGGCGCGGCGCGATCGGCACCTCGACGCCGGTCTTGGGATTGCGGCCGACGCGCTCGCCCTTGTCGCGCAGGACGAAGGTGCCGAAACCGGAGATCTTGACGTTCTCGCCACGCGCCAGCGCGCCGCACATTTTCTCCAGGATCTGTTCGACCATCCGCGCCGAATCCGCGCGCGACAGGCCGACCTGCCGGTGCAGCGCCTCTGCCAGATCCGCGCGGGTGAGCGTGCCTGCGTCCGTCATGTCCGTACCATTCCCCCCAGAAAGGTTAGCCGTGTCCGATCGTTACCGCCCGCAGCCCGGCTTGTCGATGCCGATTGCCAACCTGGATCAGTAGCGCAGGACCGCCGCACCCCAGGTAAATCCGCCGCCCATCGCCTCCAGGACGATAATCTGTCCCGGAATGATGCGCCCGTCGCGCACCGCGGTGTCGAGCGCGAGCGGCACCGACGCGGCCGAGGTATTGGCGTGGCGGTCGACGGTCATCACCACCTTGTCCGCGGGCAGCGACAGCTTGCGCGCGGTGGCGTCGAGGATGCGGGCGTTGGCCTGGTGCGGGACGACCCAGTCGACCGCATCGGTGGCGAGGCCCGCGGCGGTCAGCGCCTCCTCCATCACCGCGGCGAGATTGACCACGGCATGGCGGAACACCTCGCGCCCCTTCATCCTCAGCTTGCCGACGGTGCCGGTGGTCGACGGGCCGCCATCGACGTAGAGCAGGTCGTTGTGCCGCCCGTCGGCGTGGAGCCGCGTCGCCAGGATGCCGCGCGCCGCGCCATCGGCGGGATCGTCGGCGGTGTCGCGCGCCTCCAGCACGATCGCGCCGGCGCCGTCGCCGAACAGCACGCAGGTGGTGCGGTCTTCCCAGTCGAGGATCCGGCTGAACGTCTCCGCGCCGATCACCAGCGCGCGGCGATGCGCGCCGGCGCGGATCATGCTGTCGGCGACCTGCACCGCATAGAGGAAGCCGGAACACACCGCCGCGACGTCGAACGCGACGCAATCGGCGATGCCCAGCATCGCCTGCACCTTGGTCGCGGTCGCGGGGAAGGTGTTGTCGGGCGTGGCGGTGGCCAGCACGATCAGGTCGATGTCCTGCGCGGTGACGCCCGCCGCCTCGATCGCCGCAATGGCCGCGTCGCGCGCCAGCGTCGCGGTGGTCTCGTCCGCGCCGGCGATGTGGCGGAAGCGGATGCCGGTGCGCTCGACGATCCATTCGTCGGAGGTATCGACCTGCGCCGCCAGTTCGGCATTGGATACACGGCGGACCGGCAGCGCCGATCCCGTCCCGATCAGCACCGAACGGATCATGCCGCTGCTTTCGCTTCGAAATTGCCCAGGTCTTCGATGATGCGGCGGGTCAGGTCCGCCTTCACCATCTTGGCGGCATTGCCGATCGCGGTCGCCACGCCGCGCTCGTTGGCGCTGCCGTGGCTCTTCACCACCAGCCCGTTGAGGCCGAGGAAGACCGCGCCATTGTGGTTGTTGGGATCGAGGTGATCGCGCAGCAATTCGGTCGCCGGGCGCGAGATCAGGAAGCCGAGCTTCGAGCGCACCGAACTGCGGAACGCGCGCTTGAGCAGGTCGGCGACGAAGCGCGCGGTGCCCTCCGCGGTCTTGAGCGCGATATTGCCCGAGAAGCCGTCGCAGACGATCACGTCATGTTCGCCGCGCGACAGGCGGTCGCCCTCGACGAAGCCGGCGAAGCGCATCGGCAGATGGGTCGCGTCGCGCAATTGCTGCGCGGCATCGCGGATCTCGCCGGTGCCCTTCTGGTCCTCGCTGCCGATGTTGAGCAGCGCGACGCGCGGCGCCGACAGGTCCAGCGTCGTGCGCGCATAGGCCGCGCCCATCACCGCGAACTGCACCAGGTTGCGCGCGTCGCATTCGGTGTTGGCGCCCAGATCGAGCACCACGACGTCATTGTCGCCGAGCGTCGGCAGCAGCGCGGCGAGTGCCGGCCGGTCGATCCCCGGCATCGTGCGCAGCGACAGCTTGGCCATCGACATCAGCGCGCCGGTATTGCCCGCGGACACCGCAGCGGCGGCGCGCCCCTGCTTCACGCAGTCGATCGCGATCCCCATCGACGTCGTCCGCGCGCGGCGGATCGCCTGGCTGGGCTTTTCGTCGCCCGCGATCACATCGGGGGCGTGGACGATCTCGGAATGCTGCGACAGGTTCGGGTGGTTGGCCAGCCCGGCGCGAATCGCCTCCTCGTCGCCCACCAGCAGGAAGCTGATGTCGTCAAAGTCGCGGCGCGCCCGCGCGACACCCGCCAGCATCACCGCCAGCCCTTCGTCGCCGCCCATCGCATCGACGGCGATCCGGGATCTGTCGGACATAGCTGAGGCGGGCTCCTGTAAGGTCGTGTCGCGCCCGTGGATCAGGCGTCGACCGCGACTACCTCACGGCCGTTATAATGGCCGCAGGCGGTGCACAGGTTGTGCGGACGCTTCAGCTCGCCGCAGTTCGGGCATTCCTGGAACGCCTCGACCGACAGCGCGTCGTGCGCGCGGCGCATGCCACGGCGGGAGGGAGAAGTCTTTCGCTTGGGGACGGCCATCGCGGCACCTTGATCTGTCTAATGTTTCCATACACGGCCAGCCGGCACACAACGCCCGCAGCGACCGGCGCGATGGCCAGCCGCGGCAGGCAGCCGGGCATCGGCTCGCATCGCGAAGCCCCGCGCCTATAGCGAAATTCCGCGACGTTGCAAGCCGCGTCGGGCGATGGCACCTTGCCCGCGGCGCCCGTGCGCCTTGGGGAGGGGTGAAGACGCTGGTGCTTCCGGTGACGCTGACGATCGCCGCGGCCTGTGCCGTGGTCAACCTGTGGCTGGCGATGCGAATCGTGCCGGGGCGGATGCGCGGCAAGGTGATGCTGGGCGACGGCGGCGACGAACGGCTGTTCGCGCTGCAACGCGCGCACGCCAATTTCATCGAATATGCGCCATTCGCGCTGATCCTGATCGCCGGGATCGAGCTGGCGGGCGGCTCGCCGTCGTGGCTGTGGGGGCTGGGCGGCGCGTTCGTCGCGGTGCGAATCGCGCACGGGCTGGGGATGACCCGCCCCGCCCCCAATCCGCTGCGTGCGGTCGGCGCGCTGGGGACATGGGTGCTACTGGCGGCGCTGGCCGGCTGGGCGCTCGCGATCGCCTATACCGACGGCGCGCGCCCGGCGCCGGTCCCGCTGGCCCCCGCCACCGACGGGCCATCGGCCTGACGCGCCGGGGCGTCGGGGGCTAGGCGGACAGCGCGCGGTCGCTGACGAACATGTTGTGCGCGCGTTCGTGCGCGAAGGTGCTGGGGCGGCCATGGCCGGGGATGAACGCGGTGTCGTCGCCCAGCGGCCACAGCTTCGTCACGATCGATTCGATCAGCTGCTTGTGATTGCCCTGCGGCAGGTCGGTGCGCCCCACCGATCCCTGGAACAGCACGTCGCCGACCTGCGCGAACTTCGAGGGTACGTGGTGGAAGATCACGTGCCCGGCGGTGTGGCCGGGCGTGTGGTAGACGTCCAGCGTCAGGTCGCCGACCGTCACCGTATCGCCGTCGGCCAGCCAGCGATCCGGTTCGAACGGCACGCCGGTGATGCCCCAGTTGCGCCCGTCGTCGGCCAGCCGCGCCAGCCAGAAGCGGTCGTCCTCGTGCGGGCCCTCGATCGGCACGCCCAGCGCCTCGGCCAGCGGCTTGGCCTCCCCGGCATGGTCGATATGGCCGTGGGTCAGCAGCACCTTTTCCACCGTGACCCCGGCCTGCGCGATCGCCGCGTGGATCTTCGGCAGGTCGCCGCCTGGATCGATCACCGCGGCCTTCATCGTCGCGGTGCACCAGATCAGCGTGCAATTCTGCTCGATCGGGGTGACCGGCACGATCGCGGCGCGCAGCGGCGCGGTGGCGGTCACTTGGCGCCTCCCGCCGCGGCCGGCGGAGGCGCCAGCAGCTTGCCCTGCCAGAAGGTCAGTCCCGCCCAATAGGCGTAATCGCGATTGGCCTTCTTGGCATAGCCGTGGCCTTCGTCCGCGGCGACGACGTGCCACGCGCTGCCGCCGTTGGCGCGCACCGCGGCGACCATCTGGTCCGCCTCGCTCTTGGGCACACGCGGATCGTTGGCGCCGGTAACGACCATCAGCGGCACGCGCAATTCGACCACCCGCGTCATCGGCGAGATCGCCAGCAGCTTCGCGCGCTGCTGCGGATCGCGCTCATCGCCATATTCGACACGGCGCAGGTCGCGGCGATAGGCCTGGGTATTTTCCAGGAAGGTCACGAAGTTCGAGATCGCCACCGTGCACAGCGCGCCCTTCAGCCGCGCGCCGTAGCGGATCGCTGAGGCATAGCACATATATCCGCCATAGCTGCCGCCCTCCACGCCGATCCGGTCGGCGTCGATCGCGGGATCCCTTGCCAGCGCGTCGAGGAAGGCGCCGATGTCCCTGACCGAATCCTCGCGTTTGAACGGCCCGTTGTCCGCCGCAACGAAGCGCTTGCCGAACCCGGTCGAGCCGCGGACGTTGGGATAGAAGCGCGCGACGCCCAGTTCGTTGGTGTAGTAATTGGACGCGCCCTGGAAACCGGGGCGGCTCTGCCCCTCCGGCCCGCCATGGATGCTGACGATCAGCGGGCGCTTGCCCGGAAAGCGCGCGGGATCTGGGCGATAGAGGAAGCCCGACACCGCCGTCCCGTCGAAGCTCTTCACCGTCACCAGTTCGGGCGCGGGGTTGCGCGCCGGGTCCAGCCCGCCGGTCTCGCTTTCGGTCCAGCGCGTCACCGCCAGCGTGGCGGGGTCGATCGCGAAGACGTCGCCCGGGGTCGCCGCGCCGCTGACCGTCACCGCGATCGTCCCCCACGGCGCGATCCGCACCCCCGATGCCACGCCGTCGGGCAGCCCGGTGACGGGGCGCACCGCGCGCGTCGCCAGGTCCATGCCCTTCACCCGGCTGGCGCCCGCTTCGTTGACGACGAAGACCAGGAACCGGCCATCGGGCGCGATCTCCATATCCTCGACGTCCCAGCGCGGATCGCCCGCCACCGGCGTGAACCGCCCGGTCGCCGGGTCGAGCGTGCCCAGCCGCGCGACGTCCGATCCCTGGTCGCCGATGACCCACAAGGTGCCGTCGGGCGCATAATGCGCACCGCTCCATGCCACCGC
Source organism: Sphingomonas ginsenosidimutans (assembly GCF_002374835.1). Classification (GTDB taxonomy): domain Bacteria; phylum Pseudomonadota; class Alphaproteobacteria; order Sphingomonadales; family Sphingomonadaceae; genus Sphingomonas; species Sphingomonas ginsenosidimutans. The sequence continues at coordinate 315,867 of NZ_NWVD01000003.1, read as the reverse complement.
CGCCTTGGGATCGGTGATCGCACGCAGCGTCCCGGTCGCCAGGTCCAGGTCGTAGAGCGTGGATTGCTGCACCGAGCGATATTGCGCGACCAGCGCATGGCCGCCGCCGGGCGCGAAATCGACGATGCTCCAGCCGCCGCCGGTCACCTGCGCGACCATCCGGTCGCTCTTCGGGTCGCGCGGGTCCATCACGTACAGGTCGCCGTCCGCGCCGTTGCGGCGCGTGGAGGAATAGCCGACCAGCCGGCCGTCATGGCTGAACGCGCCGAACTGGTTGCGGCTCTTCCCGTCGGTCAGCAGCGTCAGTTGCCCGCCGTTGAGCGTGTAGAGCTGGTAGAATTCGCCCCCGCCGCTGTCCTTTTCCACCACCAGCACGTCGCCCGACGGCGAATAGCGTGCCGACGACACGCGATCGGCCTCGAACGTGATCTGGCGGCGCATCGCCAGCGGCGCGGCGACGGTGTGGAGCTGCGCGACATTGGCGAAGCGGGTGGCGATCAGCAGCGACCGGTCGCGCGGGTTCCAGTCCACCACGCCCGCCGATCGTGCCTCCAGATACGGGCGCGTGCGGTCGGCCAGCGCCGCCGGGATCGGCGGCACGCCGTCGGCGGTGATTGCGGCGGGCACCGGCACCGCCGGCGCCGCGACCTGCGCGATCGCGGGCGCGGCGACCAGCGCGGGAATGGCGAGCAACGTGTAACGGGACATCCGGTCTCCTGGTCTCATGCGTTGGCCGACGCTAACCCCCTGCCATCACGGTGGCAACGCCGCTTGCCGTGGCGCGGCCGCACGGGCATCACCGCCCGGTGACGTCACCCCGCGACCCCTTCATCCTCCTCGACGATGCCCGCCCCGGCGGCGCGGCGGCGCGGCTCTACACCCGGCCCGTGCGCGTGCTGGAGGCGTGGAGCGCGCCGGAGGTGCGCGACGTCATGGCGGCGGTGCGCGCCGCGACCGCGGACGGCACGCTCGATGCCGCGGGGTTCCTGTCGTACGAGGCGGGCGCCGCGTTCGAGCCGGCAGCGGGACCGATCCAGCCGTCGCCCGCCCCGCTGGCGTGGTTCGCGCTGTTCGACGGGTGGCAGGCGGTCGACGACGTTCCCGCATGGCTGCCCGATCCGGCGGGCGCGATCATCGACCCGCCGGTGCCGGAGCCGTCCTACGCGGCCTATCGCGCGATGTTCGACCGCGCACAGGAACTGATCGCGGCGGGCGACCTGTATCAGGTCAACCTGACGTTCCGCGCGCGGGCGGCCTTCGCGGGCGATCCGCTCGCGCTCTACGCCCGGCTGCGGCCGGCCGCCGGCGCGGGCTGGGGCGCGGTGGTCGCGACGGGGCGCCAGACGTTGCTGTCCTTCTCCCCCGAATTGTTCGTCGCGCTCGATCGCGGGCGGCTCACCTGCCGCCCGATGAAGGGGACCACGCGCCGCCATGCCGATCCCGCCGCGGACGCGCACGCCGCCGCCGCGCTGGCCGCCAGTGCCAAGCAGCGCGCCGAAAACCTGATGATCGTCGATCTGATGCGCAACGACTTGGCGCGCGTCGCGGTCGCGGGCAGCGTCGCGGTGCCCGACCTGTTCGCGGTCGAACACTATCCGACCGTCCACCAGATGACGTCGACGGTCACCGCCGATCTGGCGCCGGGTCGCGATGCGCTGGACGTGCTGGCCGCGCTGTTCCCGTGCGGGTCGATCACCGGCGCCCCGAAGGTGCGCGCGATGCAGGCGATCGCCGGGCTGGAGCGCGGTTCGCCGCGCGGCGCCTATACCGGCGCGATCGGCCGGATCGACCGCGGCGCGCAGGGTGCGATGTTCAACGTCGCGATCCGCACGCTGACGGTCGCCGACGGGGCGGATCACGCGACGATCGGGCTGGGCGGCGGGATCGTCGCCGATTCGCGCGCCGACGCCGAATGGGACGAGGCGCTGGCCAAGGGCGCGTTCCTGGCGGGCGCGTGCCCGGCGTTCGATCTGATCGAGACGATGGCGTTCGATCCGATGGAGGGCATCGTGCTGATCGAACGGCATCTGGAACGGATGCGCACGAGCGCCGCGACGCTGGGCTTCACCTTCGATCGCCACGCCGCGCGCAACGAACTTCAGGCCGCGACCTTCCGGCTGCGCGACGCGATGCGCATCCGCCTGCTGCTCGCGCGATCGGGCGCGATCGCGATCGAGGTCGCGCCGATGCCCATGCCGCCCGAAGGGCCGCTGCGCGTCGCGGTGGCGCCGCTGCCCGTCCCGCCGCGCGACCTGCGGCTGCGGCACAAGACCAGCGACCGCGCCTTCTACGACGCCGCGCGCCGTGCGTGCGGAGCGGACGAGGTGCTGTTCGTCGACGACCGCGGCCATGTGACGGAGGGCAGCTTCACCTCGCTGTTCGTCCCGCGCGACGGCGTGCTGGTGACGCCGCGTGGCCCCCATCTGCTGCCGGGCGTGCTGCGCGCGCAGTTGCTCGACAGCGGCGCGGCGGTGGAAGGTGACGTCACCGTCGCGGCTCTGGCGGGCGGTTTCCACCTCGGCAATGCGGTGCGCGGGCTGATGCCCGCCGTGCTCGCGGTTGCACAATGATCGCATACGTCGCATAGGCGCGCACGCAATTTTCCATCGAAGGCGCCATCCATGAAGACCTCCGCCGCGCTCGACCGCATCAACCCCTCCCCCACGCTGGCGATCACCAGCCGCGTGCTGGAACTGAAGCGCGCCGGCGTCGACGTCATCGGCCTGGGCGCGGGCGAGCCGGACTTCGACACGCCCGATTTCGTGAAGGAAGCCGCAATCCAGGCGATCCGCGACGGCAAGACCAAATATACCAACGTCGACGGCACCGCCGAGCTGAAGGACGCGATCGTCGCCAAGTTCCGCCGCGACAACGCGCTCGATTATACGCCCGCGCAGGTGACGGTGAACGTCGGCGGCAAGCACACATTGTTCAACGCGCTGGTGGCGACGCTGGATGCGGGGGACGAGGTGATCGTGCCCGCGCCGTACTGGGTCAGCTACCCGGACGTCGTCCAGTTCGCGGGCGCGGTGCCGGTGATCGTGCCCGCGGGCGCCGAATATGATTACAAGCTGACGCCGGCGATGCTGGAGGCGGCGATCACCCCGCAGACCAAGTGGGTGATCCTGAACTCGCCGTCCAACCCGACCGGCGCGGCCTATTCGGCGGACGAGCTGAAGGCGCTGGGCGCGGTGCTGGAACGCCACCCGCACGTGTGGGTCTTCGCCGACGATATGTACGAGCATATCGTCTACGACGATTTCCAGTTCGCCACGATCGCGCAAGTGTGCCCGTCGCTGTACGAGCGGACGCTGACCGTCAACGGCTGTTCGAAGGCCTATGCGATGACCGGCTGGCGGATCGGCTTCGCCGCCGGCGCGCCGTGGCTGATCAAGGCGATGGCCAAGCTCCAGTCGCAGTCGACGTCCAACCCCTGTTCGATCGCGCAGGCGGCGGCGGTCGCGGCGCTGACCGGCGACCAGTCGTTCCTGAAGGAGCGCGCCGCCGCGTTCCAGACGCGCCGCGACCTGGTGGTCTCGATGCTCAACGCCGCCGACGGCATCACCTGCCCACGCCCCGAAGGCGCCTTCTACGTCTATCCCGACATCGCGGGCGTGATCGGGAAGACGACGCCGGACGGCAAGCGGATCGAAAGCGACAGCGATTTCGTCACCTATCTGCTCGACGACGCACGCGTCGCGGCGGTGCAGGGCGTGGCGTTCGGCCTGTCGCCGGCGATGCGCATCAGCTACGCCACGTCGGAGGCGCTGCTGACCGAGGCGTGCACGCGCATCCAGACGGCGTGCGCGGCGCTGCGCTGACGCGACGCATTTCGAAACGCTGACTTTCCGCCGCCGGGCTGTGCGCTCGGCGGCAGCGCGCTTATATCAACGCCGGATGAACGAGCGTTCCAGCCCCGGTTCATCCCGTCCCGGCCATAGACGACCACGGACGATCCGCCGGCCCCGCGTCGAACGATCGCCGCAGGTTCGATCCCGCCGCACAGACGGCCGAAAAGACGAAGAAAGACGACATATGACCCGCTTCATCAAGTCCAGCTTCGCATGGCAGTTCGCCGGCGGCTTCCTGATCGGGACGCTGGGCATGGGTGCGGTGCACGTGGTCGACGCGCACGCCGCGACCGCCCCCGCCCCCGCCCCCGCCGCGATCCACGCCGTCCGCTGACGTCTGGCTAGACTGGCGGGCCGCCACCACGCTCCCCATATCGGCGCGATGACGATGTTCCGCACCCTCGCTGTCGCCGCGACGCTCTCGCTTGCCGCCTGCGGCAGTGCGCAGGCCGAACGCGCCGTTCCCCTTCCCGCCGCGGCGCAGGACGTGCCGCCCGGCACCGGCACGCAGGTGGCGGTGCTGGCCGGCGGATGCTTCTGGGGCATGGAGGCGGTGTTCGAACAGCTGAAGGGGGTCCGCTCGGTCACGTCCGGCTATGCCGGCGGCACGCGCGCGACCGCCAACTACGCCGACGTCAGCAGCGAGACGACCCGCCATGCCGAGGCGGTGCGGGTCGTCTACGATCCGCGCGTCGTCAGCTATGCGACACTGCTGCGCGTCTATTTCTCGATCGCCCACGATCCGACGCAGCTGAACCGGCAGGGACCGGACCAGGGCACCAGCTATCGCTCCGCGATCTTCCCGCAATCGCCGCAGCAGCGCGCCGTCGCCGCCGCCTACATCGCCCAGTTGGGCCGCGCGCACGCCTTCGCCGCGCCGATCGTGACCCGGATCGAGGGCGGCACCTTCTACCCGGCGGAGGCCTATCACCAGGACTTCTTCCGGCGGAACCCGGCGCATCCTTACATCGTCCGCTGGGACAAGCCCAAAGTCGCCGCCTTCCGCGCCGCCTATCCGCGGCTGGTGAGCTGACCGGCGGAAGCACGCGGACGGCTTTACCGGACCGCGCGCTATTCCAGCGGCCGCGCCTCCTCGACCAGCAGTACCGGCACGCCGTCGCGGACCGGATAGGCGACGCCCGCCGCGTCCGACACCAGTGCGCCGCGCGCCGCATCATAGCGCAACGGGGTGCGCGTCGCGGGGCAGACCAGCCGCTCCAGCAGCCACGGGTCGATCGGCGCGGCAGGCGCGGTCACTGCAACGTCACCCGGTCCTCGCCATCGTGGCGGCCGAAGAACTGCATCAGCTGGACCAGCAATTCCGCACGCGCGGCGATCCCCGGCGCCTCCAGCAACGCCTGTTTGGCGGCGACATCGAACGGGGCGATCTGCGCGATGCCGTTGACCAGGCTGGTATCGTCCAGCCGCCCGACCGCGTCCCAGTCGACGGCATAGCCCTGCGCCTCGGCGAAGCGGCGCGATTCCATCTCCAGCGACGATCGCGCGCCCAGCGCCAGCGTCTCGTCCGGGGTGACGGGCATCAATATGCCCTCGACCTGCCGGAACGGCGTGGTCACGTCGATCTCGTGCCCTACGCGAAACAGCGTCAGCCCTTCCAGGATCAGATTGTAGCGCCCGTCGTCCATCGCCTCCACCTCGGCGATCCGCCCGACGCAGCCGACGTCGAACAACGCGGGGCGATCGCGGTCGGTGCTGTCGGGGCGCGGCTGGATCATCGCGATCCGCCGGTCGCGCGCCATCGCGTCGGATACCATCGCGCGATAGCGCGGCTCGAAGATGTGCAGCGGCAGGTGCAATCCGGGGAACAGCAGCGCCCCGGGCAGCGGGAAGATCGACAGGCGCGTCACGTTGCTCATCGTGCGCCGCTCATCCGAACAGGATGGCGGACAGCTTGCGGCGCTGTGCGGACACCCACGGATCCTCCAGCCCGACCACCTCGAACAGCTTGAGCAGCTGCTGGCGCGCCGCGCCGTCGTTCCAGTCGCGCTCCGCGGCGACGATCGACAGGAAGCCTTCGGACGCGCCGTCGCGGTCGCCCGCCGCCATGCGCGCGTTGGCCAGGTCGTAGCGCGCCTGCAAATCATCGGGGTCGGCCGCGACCGCGGCCTCCAGCGGCGCCAGATCGTCGACCGCGGGCGCCGATCGCGCCAGCGACAGCGCCGATCGCGCGCGCTCGATATCCGGCAGCTTCGCCACTTCTTCGGGCAGCGCGGCGATCGCCGCCTCCGCCGCATCGACGTCCCCGCCGGCGACCAGCGCGCGGATCCGCCCCGACAGCACCGCATGGTGATCGGGCGCCATCTCGGCCAGCTGGTCGAAGATCGACAGCGCGCGCGCCGCATCACCCGCGGCGAGCACTTCCTCGCCCATCGCGATCAGCGGCTCCAGCTCGGCATCCTGCGCCTGCGCCTCGCCCTCAATCGGCAATTGCCGCAGCAGCTGGTCCAGCATCGTGCGCAGCTGCGATTCGGTGCGCGCGCTGGTCAGATCGGCGACCAGCTGCCCCTGGAACATCGCATAGACGGTGGGGATCGAGCGGATCTGGAATTGCGCGGCGATGAACTGGTTCTTGTCGGTGTCGATCTTGGCCAGCACCACGCCCTTGTCGGCGTAATCGGCCGTCACCTTTTCCAGCACCGGCGTCAGCGCCTTGCACGGCCCGCACCATTCGGCCCAGAAATCGATGACGACCAGCTTGGTCATCGACGGTTCGACGACCTCGGCACGGAAGCTTTGCACCGCTTCCTTCTCTGCCGGCGACATTCCTAGCGTGGCCAATGGGCGCTCCTCGATGGTGATGCGCCCTTATGTGGGAACGGGGCGGGGGATACAAACCCCCGCCCCGCGCGCTTTTCTGCCGACAGGCCGATCAGAAGGCGGCGGTCAGCGACACCACGACCTTGCCGTTGGCGATCGATCCGACGCCGTCCTGCCCCTTGCTGAAGCTGGGCTGGAGGTAGGCGGCCTCGGAATCGGAGATGTTGGTGTCGACATAGGCGACGCCCAGCGTCAGCGGCGTCGTGGGGATCGCATAGTCGACGCCCAGCAGCCAGTCGGCATATTCGCCGGTCGGCGCGACGCTGGTCGCGAACGGGCCAAGGCCCTTGTTGCCGCTCGAATAGCCGACATGCGCCTTGGCGGTCAGCCCGGTATTCGGGATCGCCGCGGCGGCATCGCCCCACACGTACAGGTTGTCGCCGGTCGCGCCGGGATTGTCATAGACGCCGTTGGCGGCCGACGTGCCGTTGCTGTACCACGCGCCCAGTGCCTCCTGCTTGGGGGCATAGGCGACGCCGGCGGTCAGGTTCACCGGCCCGGCGGTGCCCGACAGCTTGACGTACGGCTCGATGAAGTCGGTGTTGTCGAACCCGCCCGGATACATGTACCAGGTCGCGCCGACGTCCAGCGTACCGCCGCCGACCGGCAGCTTGAACCCGGCGATCAGGTCCAGCTCCATGTTGGCGCCGCCGAACGTGCCCCAGCCGGCCAGGTTCGACCCCCAGGTGCCGATGTACAGCCCGCTTTCGTGCGCGATGGTGAAGCCGCCCTGGACTGCCAGGTTCTCGTCCGACTGCGACACGCCGCGGAAGCGATAGTCGCTGACCAGACCGACCGAGCCGGACACGGTCACCGGCTTGGGCGGTGCGGTGTCCTGCGCCGCGGCGGGCACGGCGGACAGGCCCAGCAAGGCCGCGGGGATGAGGAATGTGTATTTCATGTGGAACCTCCCTTTCGACAGAGGCTCCTCCTGCACGTGTCCTGCGTCCGCTCTCCCCCGCCACGAAAACGGGAGGGCAGCCGCTAAGCCACCCTCCCGACGTAAAGCAGTAATACTTTCGGAAATGTTTCCGTTTCGTGTCAAACTATTTCTTGTCGTGGCTTCCTTCGGCAAGTGTGGCGATCCTGCCACGCGCCCCGGTGATCTCCACCCGCGTCCCCGACGCGCGGCGGCGCTGGAACCAGTCGCGCAGCATCTCCGCGCTGGTATGGTCGACCGCGTCGAGCCGCGAGGCGTCGATGCGCACCGCGGTGCCGTGCGGCACGCGGTCCAGCGTGTCGCTCAGCTTGGGCAGCGTCACGAACGTCGCGGTGCCGTCCAGCGTGATCGAATGCGCATCGCCCTCGCTCGTCTCGAACACCTTAAGCCGCAGGCGGCGCAGGTGCGGCACCAGTTCCAGCATGGTCAGGCCGATGCCGACCAGCACGCCGGTCAGCAGGTCGGTCGCCACCACCATCGCCAGCGTCGCGCCCCAGATGATGACCGGCAGGACGCCGTAATCGCGGAACAGGTGCGTGGCGTGCTTCAGGCTGACCAGCCGCCAGCCGGTCACCACCAGGATCGCGCCCAGCGCCGCCATCGGGATCTGCGTCAGCACGAACGGCAGCGCCGCGACGAACGCCAGGATCCACACGCCGTGCAGGATCGCGGACAGCCGCGTGATCGCGCCCGCCTGGACGTTGGCGGAGCTGCGCACGATCACCCCGGTCATCGGCAGCGATCCGGCGAACCCGCACAACAGGTTGCCGACGCCCTGCGCGCGCAATTCCTTGTTATAGTCGGTGCGCACGCCGTCGTGCATCTTGTCCACCGCCGCCGCCGACAGCAATGTCTCGGCCGAGGCGATGAACGCGATCGCCACCGCCGCCGCCAGCACCGACGGATCGAGCCAGCGCGCGAACGATTCGGCGGTCGGCGGGGTGATCGCGCCGACGATCGAATCGGGCACCGTGACGCGCGCGATGTCGAAGCCCAGCACCAGCGACAGCAACGTGCCCGCGACGACGCCGACCAGCGCGCCCGGCATCAGTCGCAGCGCGGCGGGGCGGAACTTCTCCCACCCCAGCATCGCCGCGATCGTCACCAGCGCGATCGCGAAGGCGAATTCGGTCGCCTGCCAGTTGGTCGCCGACAGCCCCAGCATCCGGCCGGGCATCGCCGCCAGATTCTGCAACCCGCTGGGCAGCGGGCGGTGGTCGAACAGCACGTGGAACTGCCCGACGACGATCAGCACGCCGATGCCTGCGAGCATCCCGTGGACCACCGCGGGTGAGATCGCCTTGAACCAGCCGCCCAGCCGGAACACGCCGGCGGCGACCTGTACCAGCCCGGCCAGCACCAGGATCGGGCCGAGCGCGCTCAGCCCCTGGTCGCGCACCAGTTCGTAGACGATCACCGCCAGCCCCGCCGCCGGGCCGCTGACCTGCAGCGGCGATCCGGCCAGCGCACCGACGACGATCCCGCCGATGATGCCGGTGATGAGGCCCTTTTCGGCGGGCACGCCGGACGCGATCGCGATCCCCATGCACAGCGGCATGGCGACCAGGAAGACGACGATCGAGGCGGTAAGGTCGCGGCCCAGGAACGCGACGCTGGGGACGGACACGCCGGGACGGCCGGGATCGGCGGTCGCGGCGGCGGGTGCGGGGGCGATGCTGGCCATCACTCTGCCGCCTCGGCGATGAAGTCGGCGGCCAGCCGCTGCGACGCGGCCAGATAGACCGGCAGCGGCCGGTCGGCGCGCGCCGGGGCGAAACGCCCGGTGGTGCCGTCCACCGCCAGGATATTGCCTTCGTGGATGTCGACGAACCAGCCGTGCAGCGACAGGTCGCCGCGCGCGATCTTCGCCGCCACCGCCGGATGGGTGCGCAGATGCGCCAGCTGCACGACGACATTCTCCAGGCTGGCGGCGCGCACCGCCGCCTGATCGTCCAAATCGGGGTAGGAGGTCTTCACCACCTCGCACGCCGCATGGCTGTGGCGCAGCCAGTTGGCGACATTGGGCATGTTCGCCACCATCTCCGGGTTCATCAGCGCCTTCATCGCGCCGCAGTCCGAATGGCCGCACACCACGATGTCGGTGACGCCCAGCGCCGCGACCGCATATTCGACCGTCGAGATCACGCCGCCGTTCATCGTGCCATAGGACGGCACGATGTTCCCGGCGTTGCGGCACACGAACAGGTCGCCCGGCTCGGCCTGCATGATATGTTCGGGCACGACGCGCGAATCGGAACAGCTGATGATCAGCACCTTCGGGCTTTGCCCATGGGTGGCGAGGCGCGAATAGAGATCGCGCGCGTTGGGATAGACCTGCTTCTCGAAACTGAAGACCCGGCCGAGGACGTCGTTCACGGCGATCACTCCTGTGATGAACCGTCCAGTCCTTAACGACCGCCGTTTGCTGCGGTCCGGCGGGTTTGTGTTGTTTCGTTTCCCGCCCGGCACGATCCGCGTCACAGGTGCTGGACGCGCCCCGTGTGCGGCAGGGTGATTTCCGCGCGCAGCCCGCCCTGCGCCCGATTGGAAAGCGACAGCGTGCCCCCCTCCAGCGCGACCGCCAGCTGGACAATCGGCAGGCCCAGCCCGAACCCCGGCGTGTCGCGCCCGCGCGCCGGGTCCAGCCGCACGAACGGTTCCAGCACATGCTCCAGTTCGTCGTCGGGGATGCCGGGGCCATCGTCCTCGACGCGGATCGTCACCGTCTCGCCCCCGGGCAGCAGCGCGATCGTCGCGCGCGCGCCGTAATGCAGCGCGTTGTCGACCAGGTTGACCAGCGCGCGCTTGAACCCCAGCCGCCGCACGCGCCATTCGAAATGGTCCGGCCCGCGATATTCCGCGTCGCGCCCGCGATCCTGCGCATCGTCGGCGATCGTCGCGCACAGCACCGCCAGGTCCACCGCGGCGGGCGCCTCCGGATCGGCATCGCCCCCCAGGAAGGCGAGGAGCGAGGTGATCATCCCCTCCATCTCCTCCACGTCGCGCGCGATCGCCGCGCGCATTTCATCCTGGTCCAGCGCCTCGATCCGCAGGTGCAGCCGGGCCAGCGGGGTGCGCAGGTCGTGGCCGACCGCGGCCAACGCCTGCGTCCGCCCCGCGATCAGCGCCTGGATGCGGTCCTGCATCCGGTTGAACGCCACGATCACGCGCCGCACCTCGCCCGGCCCGTCCTCCGCCACCGGCACGACATCGCCATGCCCGACCTCGTCCGCCGCCGCCGCCAGCCGCCTGAGCGGCAGCAGCACACGGCGCAGCAACAGCCCCCCCAGCAGCATCAGCGCGATCGCCGGCACCATCGCCAGCGCGATCCGCTCGAACGCCAGGTTGATCTGCGCGACCGGCTCCAGCGTGCGGAAATGCAGCCAGCTGCCGTCCGCCAGCCGCAACCCGCCCGTCACCACCGAGCTGCGCCCCGGCGATAGCAGCTGCACGCGCAGGTCCGATCCGCGCAGCGACGGCTCCCATTCGACGATCTGGCGGCGCGTCTCGTCCAGCGTCGGCGCGAACCGCCCCGGCGGCGGGACCGCGCCGGTCCATTGCAGCGCGTAGCGGTCGGTGGTCAGCTCCTGCGCCATGCCGGGGCGCTGTTCGGGGCGGCGCTCGTCCAGCAGGCGGCGGCTGATGACCAGATGCTCGGCCAGCCGATGCGCCTCGTCGTCGCGCACCGCGAAGCGGCTGGCGCGCTCGTACAGCAGGGTGCTGGCGCCGAATTCGATCACCAGCGTCAGCAGCAGGATCGCGACGACCTGCCCCAGCAGCCCGATCGCGGGCCGGCGCAGGAAGGTCAACGGCGCTCCACCGGCGCGTTGAGCATATAGCCGACGCCGCGCACCGTGACGATCGGCGCGGGGGCGCCCGCACTGCCCAGCTTGCGGCGCAACCGGCTGACCAAAACGTCGATCGACCGGTCCGAACTGTCGCCGAGCCGCGTGCGCGACAGCTCGATCAAGCGCTCGCGCGCGATCACGCGCTGCGCATGGTCGGCCAGCACCACCAGCAGGTCGAACTCCGCACCGGTCAGGTCGACGATCGCGCCGGTCGGGCTGGTCAGCTCACGCCGCGGCAGGTTCACCGTCCAGCCATCGAACGTCAGCATCCCCTGGTCGCTCGCACCCGCGCGCCGGTCCAGCGCGGGCCGGCGCAGCACCGCGCGCACCCGCGCCACCAGCTCGCGCGTGCCGAACGGCTTGGCGATATAATCGTCGGCGCCCAGCTCCAGCCCGACGACGCGGTCGGTCTCGCTCGCGCGCGCCGACATGAAGATGATCGGCACGTCGCTTTTCTGGCGCAGCGACCGGCACAGGTCGATCCCGCTGGTTCCCGGCAGCATGATGTCGAGCAGGACGAGGTCGACCGGCCCCGAATCGAGCGCCAGCCACATTTCCGGCGCGGCGGAGGCCGGGCGCACCGAAAAGCCGTTTTCCTGCAACGCCCGCGCCGTCAGCATCCGCAGCGACGGATCGTCCTCGACGAGCAAAATCGTGGGGGCGGTCATGCCGGTGAGGTAGAGTCGCGCGCCAGCGCGGTCAACGTCGCACCCGTGGCGGGAAAAAAAGTGTAACGCGAACGACAGGGGGGTTGCGGCCCCCGGGGGTGGGTGCTAGTGGCGCCGCCTCACCCGGCCGAAGCGTCCGCTTTCGGCCCACGGCGCCAGAGCGGGCGTAGCTCAGGGGTAGAGCACAACCTTGCCAAGGTTGGGGTCGAGGGTTCGAATCCCTTCGCCCGCTCCAGCGACTTTTCCGACATCGACGGGATGTTCGCCTTCGGGCCACGCGGGCTTCTCACCGCCGCGATCGCCCATTAGCATCCGCGCTCAGGTCCGATCGGGGGGAGGTGCGCGATGCCCTATTATGCCAGCTTGCGGCGGGAAACGCCGGCTACACGGGCGCGGATCGCCGCGGGGCTGCTGCGGTTGCGCCAGGCAATCGTCGCCCAGGGGGTGCCGCCGCGCACGCTGGCGGGCGACGTGCTGATCGCCAGCTGGAACATCCGCGAGTTCGACAGCCGCAAATATGGCGGCCGGCTGACCGACGCTTCCTATTATATCGCCGAAATCCTCAGCCATTTCGATCTGATCGCGATCCAGGAAGTGCGCGAGGATCTGTCCGCGCTGGAACGGGTACAGGGGCTGCTGGGCAGCTGGTGGAAATATGTCGTCACCGACGTCACCGACCGCGCGCTGGGGGGAAATGGCGAGCGGATGGCGTTCCTCTACGACAGCCGGAAGGTCACGTTCGGCGGGCTGGCGGGCGAGATCGTCCTGCCGCCGTCGAAGGTCGATACCGAGGTGCTGCAGTTCGCGCGCACGCCGTTCGTCTGCGGCTTCCGCGCGGGCTGGGCGAAGATCGACCTGTGCACCGTCCACATCTATTACGGCGAAAGCCAGCCGCTCGACGCGCGCCGCCTCGCGGAGATCCGTCATCTCGCCGACTTCCTGGCGAAACGCGCGAAAAAGGCCGCGCAGCCGCCCGCCGGTCAGGGCGCGGCGGTCGCGGTGCGCCCGCCCGAACCGGATACGCTGATCCTGCTGGGCGACTTCAACATCTTCGACCCCAAGGATGCGACGCTGAAGGCGATCACCGACGCCGGCTTCGTCGTTCCCAAGGTGCTGACCGACCGCAAGGGCAGCAACATGGGCAAGGACAAATTCTACGATCAGATCGCGGTGTGGCGCGGCAAGCGCTTCGACGAGACGCCGCGCGGCGGCGTGTTCGATTTCTACGAAGCGGTGTTCCGCGCCGAGGACGAGGCGCTCTACACGCCCGAGATGACGCCGACCAAGTCGGGCAAGCTGCCGAAGTACAAGGAGTGGAAGACCTATCAGATGTCCGACCATCTGGTGCTGTGGTCGGCGTTCAAGGTCGATTTCGCGGAGGATTACCTGACCGACCTCAGCCGCCTCGATCCGTAACGGGCCGCTTTGCCGCGGCGCGTTTGCTGCCCTATCGTCGCGGCATGACCTCCCCCATCCGAATCGGCATCGGCGGCTGGACCTATGAGCCGTGGCGCGACAGCTTCTACCCGCCGAAATGGCCGCAGAAGCGCGAGCTGGAATATGCCAGCCGCCACGTCACCGCGATCGAGGTCAACGGCACCTTCTATTCCTCGTTCAAGCCGGCGACCTTCGCCGGGTGGCGCGATACGGCGCCCGACGGCTTCGTCTTCGCGCTGAAGGCGTCGCGCTATTGCGTGTCGCGCAAGCGGCTGGGCGAGGCGGGCGAATCGGTCGCGCGCTTCGTCGGGCAGGGGATCGTCGAGCTGGGCGACAAGCTGGGGCCGATCCTGTGGCAATTGCCCGCGACCAAGGCGTTCGACGCCGACGATATCGCCGCCTTCCTGGCGCTGCTGCCCGCTGCCGAGGGCGGGGTGCGGCTGCGCCATGCGATCCAGGTGCGGCATGGCAGTTTCCTGGTGCCGGAATTCGTCGCCCTGTGCCGCGCCGCCGGGGTGGCGATCGTCTTCGCCGATTCGGCGGACCATCCCGCACTCGCCGACGTGTCGGGCGACTTCACCTATGCGCGGCTGGAGAATGCGCGCGAGGAGGAGCCCGCCGGCTACGCCCCCGATGCGCTCGATCGCTGGGCGCAGGTCGCGCGTGGCTGGGCGGCCGGGGAAAGCCCTGCGGGGCTGCCCTATGTCGCCGATCCCGCGCCGGTGCGCCCGCGCGACGCCTTCGTCTTCTTCATCAACGGTGCGAAGGTGCGTGCGCCGCATGGCGCGATGGCGCTGATCGAGCGGATACCGTGATCCTCGTTCAACCCATGACCCGTTCGTTGAGCCACAGGATCGACGGATAGGCCGCGATCCAGATCCAGAAGAAGCGGTTCAGCCCGAACAGGCAGGCGTTGGCGAAGTGGAACAGCGCCGCCACCGCCAGCGCCGCGATCAGCGCCGGGCGCGACAGGAAGGCGAGCGGCAACGCCAGTTCGAACAGGATCACCCCCCAGCCGGCGACCAGCAGCAGCCGCGGCCGCCCCGCCAGCGCACGCACATTCTCCCCCACCGGATAGGCTGAAAGCGCGAACACGTCGCGCAGCGCGCGGCCCCGCCGCCACGCAGGGTTCACCAGCTTTACCCAGCCGGCAATCGCGTAGCTGAGCAGCAATTGCATCGCCAGATAGCCGAACGCCGGCTCGCGCGCCGCGGGCAGCCACCATGCCAGCGTCAGGCATACCAGCAGCAACAGGCTCATCCGGTCCGCGCCGCCGTTATACGGCCCGTTGAAGAACGGCAGGATGGCAAGGTGCAGCAGCATCAGCCCCGCCAGCAACGCCGGCACCGCTACGGGGGCCAGCGGCACCCCCGCCAGCAGCGCGGCGGACAGCGCGATCCGCACCGCGAACAGCCGCCGTTCCGCGGCGCGCGCGGCGGGGCGCAGATGCTCGGCGCTCTGCTGGACGAACGCCGCCGCCATCATGGCGGTGCTCGCCGCGATCGCGCCGTCCAGCGTCATGCGCCATCCGCAATCGCGAACGGATCGGTGCAATACACCACCTGCTCGCCCAGCCGTTCGCCGTCCTCGCCGCGCGCGATCAGCCGGATGCGGATCTGTGCCAGCGGCGCGCCCGCGCCCTGCCGCGACAGATGGCGCGCGACGCGCATCACCAGTTCCCGCTCGCTATGCGCGCGCGTCGCCGCGTCAGGGTCGTGGATCAGCCGCTCGGCCAGGCTGACCAGGAACAGATCCTCGTTCCACTGCGCATTCCACACCAGCCGCCGCAGCATCGCGCCGACGGTCAGCACCGCCGGGCGCGGCCGGAACGCCTGCCACTGCGCCTCGTCATCGGCATCGGCGAGTAGCGCATAATCGACGCGCGGGCTGGCCGCGACCGTGTCAAAGAACCGCCACGACGGGACGATCGCCGGCAGCAACAGGCGCAATCCGGCGAACGGGAACATCCGCGCCGCCCCTCCCGCCGCTACCGCGTCAGCCCAGCCGGTCTTTCAGGTCCAGCATCGCCAGCGCCGCCTTCGCCGCGCCGCCGCCCTTGTCGAGCTGCGCCGGATCGGCGCGCGCGATCGCCTGCGCCTCGTCCTCGGTGGTCAGGATGCCGTTGCCGATCGCGATGCCGTCCATGGTCAGCGCCATGATGCCGCGCGCGCTTTCGTTGGCGACGATCTCGAAATGATAGGTTTCGCCGCGGATCACCACGCCCAGCGCGACGAAGGCGTCCCACCGCCCGCTTTCGGCGGCCAGCGCGATCGCGCCGGGCACCTCCAGCGCGCCGGGCACGGTCAGCACCTCGGCGTTATGGCCCGCGCCCGCGATCGCGGCCTTCGCGCCCGCCACCAACATGTCGTTCAAATGGTCGTAGAAGCGCGCTTCCACGATCAGCACATTGGCCATCAGTCGATTTCCCTTTCGCCGACGATCGACAGGCCATAGCCGTCGAGACCCACCAGCGTGTGATGCGTGTTGGTCAGCAGCACCATGTCGTGCACGCCCAGTTCGGCCAGGATCATCGCGCCGACGCCATAGTCGCGCAATTCCTCCATCGGCAGGTCGATCGGCTCGCCCGCCTTGCGCCGCACCGCGGTGGTGAAGGCATCCTCGCGCTGGCGGTTGACCACGACGATCACGCCCGCGCCCTCGCCCGCGATGATCTCCATCGACCGCGACAGGATGTTGCTTCGCTCGCTGTCCTCGCCGAACATGTCGGCGAACGGCGACAGCGCGTGCATCCGCACCAACGTGGGGCGCGCCGGGTCGATGCGGCCCTTCACCAGCGCGATCTGTTCGGTGCCGGTCGCCTTGTTGCGATAGGCGCGGACGGTCCAGTCCCCGCCCCAGCGGCTCTTGAACGGCGCCTCGGACACCAGCTCGACCAGATGGTCGTGGCGGCGGCGATAGGCGATCAGGTCGCGGATCGTCCCGATCTTGAGCGAATGGAGCTGCGCGAAAGACACCAGGTCGTCCAGCCGCGCCATCGTCCCGTCCTCGTTCATGATCTCGCAGATCACGCCCGAGGGGTTGAGGCCGGCCAGCCGCGACACGTCCACCGCCGCCTCGGTATGGCCCGCGCGCACCAGCACGCCGCCGTCGCGCGCGACCAGCGGGAAGACATGGCCCGGCGTCACGATGTCGGCCTTGTCCTTGGTCGAATCGATCGCCACCGCGACAGTGCGCGCGCGGTCGGCGGCGGAAATGCCCGTGGTGACGCCCTCGCGCGCCTCGATCGAGACGGTGAAAGCGGTTTCGTGCCGGGTGCCGTTGTTGCGGCTCATCAACGGCAGGCCCAGCGCGTCGATGCGCCCCTTGGTCATAGCCAGGCAGATCAGCCCGCGGCCGTGGCGCGCCATGAAATTGATCTTCTCCGGCGTCGCCATCTGCGCCGGGATCACCAAGTCGCCCTCGTTCTCCCGATCCTCGTCATCGACCAGGATGAACATGCGCCCGTTGCGCGCTTCCTCGATGATCTCCTCGGGCGAGGAAAGGTATCCGTGGCGCAGGCGCGCCAGTTCCGCGGGCTTAGCGACCACGATAATGCTCCATCCGTTGCAGGTAACGCGCCAGCACGTCGATCTCGATGTTGACGGCGGTGCCGGCCTCCAGCCCGCCCAGCGTCGTCACCGCTTGCGTATGCGGGATCAGGTTGATCGCGAAATGCGTCGATCCGCCCTCATCCGCACGTTCGTCGCGCACCTCGTTGACGGTCAGCGACACGCCGTCGACCGTCACCGATCCCTTGGCCGCCAGGAACGGCGCCAGATCGGGGGTGACGCGAAAGCCGATGCGCTTCGAATCGCCCTCGGGGGCAACATCGGTCACCTCGGCCACGCCGTCGACGTGGCCCGTGACGATATGCCCGCCCAGTTCGTCGCCCAGCTTCATCGCACGTTCCAGGTTCAGCCGGCGCCCCTGCGTCCACTGCCCCTGCGCGGTGCGCGCGATCGTTTCGCCCGACACGTCGACCGCAAACCAGCCCGGCCCCTTGTCCACCACCGTCAGGCACACGCCCGAACAGGCGATCGACGCGCCCATGTCGATGGTCGCCGTGTCATAGGCGGTGTCGATCACGACGCGCGTGTCGCCGCGCCGCTCCACGTCGCGGATGGTGCCGATGTCGGTGACGATGCCCGTGAACATAAACCCTCTCAACCCGCCCCGTAGACCTCGATCCGGTCGCTGCCAAGCTGGCGCGCGTCGTGCAATCGCCAGCGCCCGTGCGCCTGTCCCAGATCGGCCAGTCCGATATCGGCCAGCGTCCGCCCGCCGCCGATCACGATCGGCGCGCGATACAGCAGCAGCCGGTCGACCAGCCCGGCGCGCAGGAACGCCGCGGCGGTCGCCATCCCGCCCTCGATCAGCACATGGTCGCCCGGCAACGTCGCGATCGCGTGCGGGGCGGCGATCCGCACCACGTCACCGGGCATCCCGTCGCGGCGCGACGACAGCACGACGCGCACCGGCGATCGCGCCTCCAGCCCCGGCAATCGCACGTCCAGCCGCGGGCGATCGGCCTCCCATGTGCCGCGGCCGACCAGGATCGCTTCGTGCCGGCTGCGTTCCAGATGCGCATGCGCGCGCGCCTCCGGCCCGCTGATCCACTGGCTGCGCCCGTCCGCCATCGCCGCCGCGCCGTCCAGCGACAGCGCCAGTTTCAGCGTGACCAGCGGGCGCGCCGCGCGCCGCCGCGTCAGGAAACCGGCCATGCCGCGCCGCGCGGCATCGTCGCCGACGCCGGTCGCCACGTCGATCCCGGCGGCGCGCAGCCGCGCCATCCCCTGCCCGTCGGTGCGCGGATCGGGATCGCGCAACGCCACGACGACGCGCGCCACCCCGGCGGCGACCAACAGGTCGCTGCACGCCGGCCCGCGTGGCGAAACGTGCGCGCACGGCTCCAGCGTGACATAGGCGGTCGCGCCGCGCGCACGCGCGCCGGCCTGCGCCAGCGCGGCGGCCTCGGCATGCGGGCGCCCGCCCGGCTGCGTCCACCCGCGCCCGGCGACGCGGCCGTGCACATCGACGATGATACATCCGACATTAGGGTTGGGCGCGGTGCGCCCGCGCGTCCGCTCCGCCAGCGCCAGCGCCGCCGCCATCCAGCGCGCATCGTCAGCCAAGGGTCATATGCCCAGCGCGTCGAGCTTCTCGTCCAGCCGCTTGAACCCCTGCCGCAGCTTTTCCTCGCGCGCCTTCTGCTCGCGCTCGGCGATGACGCGCTTGGCCTCGTCGATCTTCTGCTGCGCGATGATCTGCTCATCGGTGCGGTCCAGCGTCCATTGCTGGAAATAGATGATGTTGGGCTTGTACGCCTTCTCGAAGTGCGAATCGACGAAGAACGCCCAGATGATCAGCGCGGTGATCGTGATCGACAGCGCGAAGAAGCTCCACTCGTACCGCTCGCGCGTGCGCAGGAAGAAGCGCAGGTCGCGGTACGCATTGGTTGGCGACAGACGGGCGAGGAACGTGGGCATCACGGCGATATAGGCGTTCACGCGCCCGTGTTCGAGTCCAGCCGCGCGACCGCGCGCGCGCGCCCGATCAGCGGCAGCAGCGCGGCCATGTCCGGGCCGTGGTCGCGCCCGGTCAGCGCTCGGCGCAGCGGCAGGAACAGCGGCTTGCCCTTGCGCCCGGTCGCCTCCTTCAGCGCGGCAGTCAGCGCGTGCCACGGGTCCGCGCCCCAGTCGATCGTGCGCGCGACGGCAGCGGCCTTTTGCAGGTAGGCGGCATCGTCCGCGTCGGGCGCTGGCGCAGCTACCGGCCCTTCGACCACCGCCCACCAGTCCGCCGCCTCGGCAACCGTCGACAGATTGGGGCGCACCGCCTCCCAGGCCGCGGCGTCCATCCCCGGCGGCAGGCGATCGGCGACCGCCTCGAAAGTCAGCTGATGGACGATCCGCGCATTGACCTGCGCCAGCTCGCGCTCGTCGAAGCGCGCCGGCGCGCGGCCGAACTGCGCGAAGTCGAACGCGGCCACCAGCGGGGCGGGATCGGCCAGCGGCTCGACCGGCTGGCTGGTGCCCAGCCGCGCCAGCAGCGACACGATCGCGGCCGGCTCGACGCCCTCCGCGCGCAGCGCCTCGACGCCCAGGCTGCCCAGCCGCTTGGACAATTTGCCCTCCGCCCCGGTCAGCAGCGCCTCGTGCGCGAACGCCGGGGGGGCCGCGCCCATCGCCGCGAACATCTGCAATTGCAGCGCGGTGTTGGTGACGTGATCCTCGCCGCGCACGACATGCGTCACGCCCATGTCGCGGTCGTCGATCGCGCTAGGCAGCATGTACAGCCACGATCCGTCGGCGCGGCGGATGACGGGATCGCTCATCGTGCGCGGATCGAACGACTGCGGCCCGCGGATCAGGTCGTCCCATGCGATCGGCGCGTCATGGTCCAGCCGGAACCGCCAGTGCGGACGCACGCCGTCCCCCTCCAGCCGCGCGCGCTCGTCGTCGGTGAGCGAGAGCGCCGCGCGGTCGTACACCGGCGGCAACCCGCGCCCGCGCGCGATCTTGCGCTTCAGGTCCAGTTCCTGCGCGGTTTCGTAGGCGGGATAGATATGGCCCGCGGCGCGCAGCTCCTCAAACACCGTCTCGTACCGCGCGACGCGCGCCGACTGGCGCTCCTCGGCATCGGGCACCAGCCCCAGCCACGCCAGGTCGGCACGGATCGCGTCGACGAACCGCTCCTCGCTGCGCTGCGCGTCGGTATCGTCGATCCGCAGCAGGAAGCGTCCGCCGTGCGCGCGCGCGAACATCCAGTTGTGCAGCGCGGTGCGGATATTGCCGACGTGCAGGGTGCCGGTCGGCGACGGCGCGAAACGGGTGACGATCATCCCGCCCGTGTAGGTAGCGCCCGGCGGCGCGGCAACCGCGTCAGCGCCGCTCGACGCCCGCCGCCGCGATCAGCGCGACCGTCGCCTCGAGCTGGTCCCCGGCAAAGGCGCGCCGCGGGACGAAATACGCCAGATAGTCGTTGCTGTAGAGCAGCAGGACATCGCGCCCCAGATGCCAATAGGGAAAGTCGCTCCATGGGATCTGCACGTCCGCGCGCACGCTGACCTGCCGCATCCCCTCCGCGTCGAAGGTCGTGCGATGTTCGTGGTGCAGCGTGCGCTGCTGCGCGAACAGCCGGCGCGACCGCCGCGGCAGCAGCCACCAGGTGATGGCCAGCAGCACCGCCACCCCGATCAATCCGCCGCCAAGCCCGCCCGTCGCCGCACGGAGCGCGACGCCCACGCCCGCCGGCAGCGTGACGAGCACCACGACCGCGATCGCCGCCGCCACCAGCAACGCCAGACGGATGGTCACCCGGCGCGACCGCAGCTGGCGCGCGAACATCGCACGCTGGACCGCGACGTAATCGTCCGGCGTCGGCGTGAAGGCGACCTCGATCATCATCATGCTCCGTTGCGTCACATGGCTTTCACAAACGCCCGGCGCCCTCTATGGCGCGCGCATCTTACATCCATCATGGACGGGCGACCCATGAAGCTACTGGCGGGCAATTCCAACCTCCCTCTGTCTCGCGCGATCGCGAACTATCTCGAAATCCCGCTGACCGAGGCGCTGGTGCGGCGGTTCGCGGACGAGGAGATCTTCGTCGAGATCATGGAGAACGTCCGCGGCGAGGACGTGTTCGTCATCCAGTCGACCAGCTATCCCGCCAACGACAACCTGATGGAATTGCTGATCATCATCGACGCGCTGAAGCGCGCGTCGGCCAAGCGGATCACCGCGGTGCTGCCCTATTTCGGCTATGCCCGGCAGGATCGGAAGCCCGGCCCGCGCACCCCCATCTCCGCCAAGCTGGTCGCCAACCTCATCACCACCGCCGGCGCCGACCGGGTGCTGTCGGTCGATCTGCACGCCGGGCAGATCCAGGGCTTCTTCGACATTCCCACCGACAACCTCTTCGCCGCGCCGGTGATGAGCGCGGACATCCGCTCGCGCTTCGGCGAGAAGAACCTGATGGTCGTCTCCCCCGACGTCGGCGGCGTGGTGCGTGCGCGCGCTTTGTCGAAGCGGCTGGACAACGCCCCGCTCGCGATCGTCGACAAGCGCCGCGAGCGCGCCGGCGAATCGGAAGTGATGAACATCATCGGCGACGTCGAGGGGCGGTTCTGCATCCTGATCGACGATATCGTCGATTCGGCCGGCACGTTGTGCAACGCCGCCGCCGCACTGAAGGAAGCCGGCGCGGAGGACGTCGTCGCCTATGTCACCCACGGCGTGCTGTCGGGCGGCGCGGTGGCGCGGGTCGAGGGGTCGGCGCTGCACGAACTGGTCATCACCGATTCGATCGGCAACCAGGAAGCAATCGCCGGCGCGCAGAAGATCCGCCACCTGACGATCGCGCCCCTGCTGGCCGAGGCGGTGCGCCGCATCGCCGACGAATCGAGCGTGAGCAGCTTGTTTGATTGATGCCGCTAGCCACCGCGCGAGCGGTGGCGGTGCGCATCGCGCAAGCGGCAGCCCGGCCGGCGGGCCGGCCCACCGGCCGGGCAATCGTCTCGCTACGCGAACGGCGCGGCGTCGCCGCGCCTACCGGTTCCCCAGCGCCACGATGTGATCGAACACCGCCGGATGCAGCGGCTTGCTGAACGCGCAGCCATAGCTGGTCTTGTCGCGCCACGCGACCACCGCCTCCAGCGCGGCGAGGCCCGGCAGCGTCAGCCACACCGTCGTACCGGGCCACATCGTGAAGCTGGTCTGCGCGCGAAATCCGGTGACCGACAAATCGACGACCTCGATCTCGAACCGGGTCGTCCCACGGTCGCGCAGATGCGCGCGCATCTTCACCGCGCGGCGCAGCGCGTGGCGGTGATTGTCGTCGTCCGACGGGATGGGAAGCGGGACGGCCTGTTCCATGGCGCCGCACACTGGCAGAGTCGGGTTAATCTTCCACAAACGCCGCGGGTGCCGGCGCCGCCGGGGGCGGTGCCGCGCGGCCCGTCGCGGCACGCCGCACGCCCGCGCGCCCACGCCGCTTCAGCTCGGCCTTCAGCGCCTCCGGCCGCGGCGCCACCAGGAAGCCGAAGCTGACATTGCCCTCGCGCGTCTCCACCACATGGTGCAGCCGGTGCGCCTGGACGATCCGCTTCATATAGGCGGACTTCGGCAAATAGCGGGTCGGTATCCGCTGATGCACGATCACGTCGTGGAACCCGAAATAGATCGCGCCGTACGCCGCGATCCCCGCGCCGATCCACGTGAACCCCGGCCACCAGCCCAGCTGCACCCCGCCCAGCAGCAGCACGATCGACGGCACCGCGAAGATCACTGCATACAGGTCGTTCAGCTCCCAGTTGCCGTGGCGCGCGCGATGATGGCTTTCGTGCAGGAACCAGCCCGGCCCATGCATCACCCAGCGGTGCATGACATAAGCGAAACCCTCCATCAGCGCGACGGTGACGAGGAACAGGGAAAGCGCGGCCCAGAAGGACATGATCGCGCGCATATAGCCATCGCGGCGCGCGACCGCTACGTCGCGGTGCATCATGACCGACGAACTCCGCTCCGCCGCTCTCGAATCCAAGGCCTGGCCCTATGAGGAGGCGCGCAAGCTCCTCAAGCGCTACCCGGATGGAAAGCCCGGCGGCGCGCCGGTGCTGTTCGAGACCGGCTACGGCCCGTCCGGCCTGCCGCATATCGGCACGTTCAACGAAGTGCTGCGCACCACGATGGTGCGCAACGCCTTCCACACGCTCAGCGACCTGCCGACCCGGCTGATCGCGTTCAGCGACGACATGGACGGGCTGCGCAAGGTGCCGGACAACGTCCCCAACGGCGACATGCTGCGCGAACACCTCGGCAAGCCGCTGACGCGCATCCCCGATCCGTTCGGCAAGTTCGACAGTTTCGCTGCGCACAACAACGCGATGCTGCGCGACTTCCTCGACCGCTACGGCTTCGACTATGAATTCGCCTCGTCCACCGATTACTACGCCTCCGGCCGCTTCGACGATGCGATCCGCGGCGTGCTGCGCCACTGGCAGGGCGTGATGGACGTCATGCTTCCCACGCTGCGCGCCGAACGCCGCGCCACCTATTCGCCGGTCCTGCCGGTCAGCCCGAAGAGCGGCGTGGTGCTGCAGGTGCCGGTCGAGGTGGTCGATGCCGAAGCGGGCACGATCGCGTTCCAGGACGAAGGGGAACGCATCGTTCAGTCGGCGCTGGGCGGCCTCAGCAAGCTGCAATGGAAGGTCGACTGGGCGATGCGCTGGGTCGCGCTGGGCGTCGATTACGAAATGGCGGGCAAGGATCTGATCGATTCGGTCACGCAATCGTCGAAGATCGCGCGCGTGCTCGGCGGGCGGCCGCCGGAAGGCTTCAACTACGAGATGTTCCTCGACGACAAGGGCGAGAAGATTTCCAAGTCGAAGGGCAATGGCCTGTCGATCGAACAATGGCTGACCTACGGGCCGGAAGAGAGCCTCGCCTTCTACATCTATCGCGAGCCGAAGAAGGCCAAGCAGCTGCACATGGGCGTCATCCCGCGCGCGGTGGACGATTACTGGCAGTTCCGCGGCAATTACGCCGGACAGGCGGTGAAGGAGAAGCTCGGCAACCCCGTCCATCACGTCCATGACGGGAAGCTGCCCGACGGCACGCTGCCGGTGACGTTCGGGCTGCTGCTCAACCTGGTCGGGGTGATGGGCGAAGGCGCGACGCGCGAGCAGGTGTGGGCCTATCTGGCCAACTACGTCGCCGATGCGACCCCCGCCGCCTATCCCGAGCTCGACCGGCTGATCGGCCATGCGCTGGCCTATCACCGCGACCATATCGCCCCGACGCTGAAGCGCCGCGCACCCGCCGGGGTCGAGGTGGCGGCGCTGGAGCGGCTCGACGCCGAACTCGCCGCGCTGCCCGAGGAGGCGAGCGCAGAGGATATCCAGAACATCGTCTACGAGATCGGCAAGAGCCGTTTTGGTGAAGAGGGGGGATTCGCGGAACTGCGCGACTGGTTCAAGGCGCTGTACGAAACGCTGCTGGGGTCCAGCCAGGGACCGCGCATGGGCAGCTTCATCCGCCTTTACGGCGTGGCCAACACCCGCGCCCTGATCGCCGAGGCGCTCGCGGCGGCATAGGTTTGTCGCCCGCGCCGGGCGGGTGACGGGGTCGGGACAGCGGGAAAACGGAAAAAAGTGGATTCGCGCAGGCGCAGAGATGGAGCGCCTGCCGCCCGCACACGGCTTTGTCGCTATTTGATGAACGTGGGTGACGCTGCGCGTCACGGTTCCTCTCCGCGTCTCTGCGCGAGTCCGAAAACCGCCGGGGCAATACCGACGTCCAGCGGTCGCGGCCCCCCACGCCCATGTGAGTCGCGCACCCCACGCCTCATGGAGGCCGTCACGCCGGACACGTTCCGGGGTCCACCGTTCCACCAGATCAGCGGCCTGCGACGATGCGGACCAGTGGATGCCGGAACAGGGTTCTCCTGAGCGAAGCCGAAGGGTCCGGCATGACGAAACGGACGCCGCAGCGACCTCATACCTTCGGCCGACGTCAGCCAACCCCGCCTAGCGCGGTTTCCGACCGCTCGGAAACCGCTCTAGAACAGCCCGCCGCTCTCCGCCGGTGCCGCCTCGCCCGATTCCGGTACCGGCGACGGCACCGCCCCCGGCAGCGGCGCCGCGGCGATCGGCGCGGTACGCGGCGGCGCGATCGCGCCGGTGATCGCGGCGGCTTCCAGCGTGTCGAGCGCGCGGCGCGCGTCGATCCAGCGTTGCGCCGCGGCGGTCCAGCTGCCCGCGCCGGCGGCGCCGGGCAGCCGCTGCACCTCGGCCAGCGCGCCCTCGACATTGCCGGTCTCGATCATCCGCCGCGCCCGCGCCAGCCGGTCCGACGGCAGCGGGGAGGGCGTGCCCGCCTTGTGGATCACCACCAGGTTGCGCAGTTCGGCGCCCAGCCCGCTCCACCAGTCGCTGCGGCTCGCCAGCAGCGTCGGCGCCGCCGCGTTCAGGCTGTTGCGCAGGTCCTCCAGCGTCACCGGCGCGCGTGCCGACCGGATCACCGCGTTGACGTCATTGGGCAGCGTCGGGCCGAACCGCTCGCGCAATTCCCCCTCCAGATAGCCCAGCCCCACCCCGCGCTCGATCGCGCGGCGCGCGGCGAACGCGGTCAGGATCGCCTCGGCACGGCCCGCGCGGCCCGCGGCGGCGGCGCTGTCGCTGTCGATCCGCGCGGCGCGCGCCTCCAGATTGGCCAGCTGCGCCGCCAGCGCGCTTTCGCGCAGCGCCAGCGTCGCCGCCTCGGCCGACAGCGTCGCGGTGGCGGGCGCGCCGGCGGCGGCGGCGGTCGGCGCGCCCGCCGGGGCCGGCGTCGCGCCCGATGCCGCGGCGGCCGGGGTGCTCGCCGATGTGCGGAAGAAGCCCGGGGTGTTGCGCACCGCATAGGCCATCAGCCCCAGCCCGATCAGAAGGCCGATGATCGCGATGGTCAGGACGGGGCCGAACCGTGGCCGCGGGGCGCTGCGCTCGAAGCCGGAACGGTCGGTCATGCGCCGCTTATCCCCGGCTGCGCGTTACGGGTCAATCGCGAGCCGCACCGCCGTAGCGACCAGCGCCGCATCGGTCGGTGCGGGGGCGATCGCCGTCGCGCCCCAGCCGTCGCCCGCCGCGGCCGCCACCGCCGCGCTCAGCGCCGCGATTCGCGTCCCCGACCGTCGCTTTTGGGCGATCCGGGCCGCAAAATGCGTCGCCGCACGCACCGAATGGAGCAGCACGACCGCTCCCGATGATGCCATTTCCAACGCATCGGCCGCTTCCGGCCGCGCTTCGCTGGCGTAAACGGTAATCGCGGTGACGTCCGGCACGTCGATCCGATCGCGTCCCGCCAAGTGCAAAAGCCGCGAAAAGTGCGGCGCCCCGGCGACGGAATCGCGCGCATTGCCCGTCCCGACATGCGCGATACGCAGCCCCGCCGCCCTCGCCGCCGCCGCTGTCGCCGCCCCCACCGCCACCACCGGCAGTACCGACAGCGTGTCGAGCGCGGTTCCGGCGTGCCGCGGCGCGTTCGCACTGGTCAGCAACAGCGCATCGAATCGCGCCGGATCGGGCGCGGTCCACGCCACCGCGCGCGTTTCGAACAGCGGCAGCGCGCTCGCTTCCACCCCCGCGGCGGCCAGCGCGGCGCAGGTGCGCGTGGCCCCAGGCTCGGGCCGCAGCACCAGCGCGCGGCGCGGCGGCATCAGCCGAACAGGTCGCGGATGACCGGCGGCGCTCCGGCCAGCAGCTCCCCCGCCAGCCGCGCGCCCAGCTCGACCGGATCGTCACCCCGCGCGCTGCCTTCCACCGAACAGCCGCCATCGGGCGACAGCAACTGCGCCCGCAGCAGCAGCCCGCCGCCTTCCTCCCCCTGCGCCAGCGCCGCCACCGGCGAGTGGCAATCCGCCCGCAGCGCCGCCAGGAACGCCCGCTCCGTCGCCACCGCGCGATGCGTGGCGGCATCGTCGATCGCCGCGACCAGTGCGCGGGCGGGGCCGTCCGCCAGCGTCTCGATCCCGACCGCCCCCTGCGCCGGGGCGGGCAGCATCACGTCGAGCGCGATGACCGCGCCGGTATCGTGCCGCCCCAGCCGCTCCAGCCCCGCCGCGGCGAGCAGCGTCGCATCCACCTCCCCCGCCGCCAGCTTTCCCAGCCGGGTGTCGACATTGCCGCGGAACAGCGTGGTGACGACATCGGGGCGCAGCCGCCGCACCTGCGCCGCGCGGCGCGGGCTGCTGGTGCCGACAGTCGCCCCCTGCGGCAGCGCGGCAATCGTCTCCGCGCCGATCAGCCGATCACGCACGTCGGCGCGCGGCAGCATCGCGGCGATCGCGATCGCATCGGGGCGCAGCGTCTCGACATCCTTCATCGAATGGACGCAGGCGTCGACCTCGCCCGCCAGCAGCGCGCGGTCGAGCTCCTTGGTCCACAGCGCCTTGCCGCCGATCTCCGCCAGCGCGCGATCCTGCACGCGGTCGCCGGTGGTGCGGATCACGACGATCTCGACATCATCCCAGCCGTGCGCCGCCATCAACGCGTCGCGCACCATCCCTGCCTGGGTGAGCGCAAGCGGTGAACCACGGGTGCCGAGCCGGAACATGGCCACCGCCTTGCCGCCTTCGACAAGCGGCTGCAACCTCCCTAGATAGCGGCGATGCTGATCCTGGGCCTCGAATCCTCCTGCGACGAAACCGCCGCCGCGCTGGTGACCGGCGACCGCCGCGTGCTGGCGCACCGCCTGGCCGGGCAGGAGGCGGCGCATCGCCCCTATGGCGGTGTGGTCCCCGAAATCGCCGCACGCGCGCATGTCGAGGCGCTGGAGCCGCTGATCCACGCCGCCTTCGCCGACGCCGGGGTGACGCTGGCGGATGTCGATGCGGTCGCCGCCACCGCCGGACCGGGGCTGATCGGCGGGGTGATGGTCGGGCTGGTCACCGGCAAGGCGCTGGCGCATGCCGCGGGCAAGCCGCTGGTCGCGGTCAACCATCTGGAGGGCCACGCGCTCAGCCCGCGGCTCGCCGACCCGGATCTCGATTTCCCGTACCTGCTGCTGCTGGTATCGGGCGGGCATTGCCAGCTGCTGCTGGTCGAGGGGGTCGGCACCTATCGCCGGCTGGGCACGACGATCGACGATGCCGCGGGGGAAGCGTTCGACAAGACCGCCAAGATCCTCGGCCTCGGCTTTCCCGGCGGACCCGCGGTGGAACGCGCCGCCGCTGGCGGCAATGCGAACGCCGTCCCGCTGCCACGCCCGCTGAAGGGGTCGGCGGAGCCGCATTTCTCGTTCGCGGGGCTCAAGGCGGCGGTGGCGCGCGCCGCGCCCGACCATGCCGCGGCGGACGTCGCGGCGAGTTTCCAGCAGGCGGTGGTCGATTGCCTGATCGACCGGACGCGGCGAGCGCTGCGCATCGCCGGCGGCGCAACCGCACTGGTCGTCGCGGGCGGGGTCGCCGCCAATGGCGCGGTGCGCGCGGCGCTGAAGTCGCTGGCGGACGAGCACGGGCTGCGCTTCGTCGCGCCGCCGCTGTGGCTGTGCACCGACAATGCCGCGATGATCGCCTGGGCGGGCGCGGAGCGGTTCGCCGCCGGGCTGACCGATCCGCTCGACGTCGCGGCACGCCCACGCTGGCCGCTCGATCCCACCGCGGAGAAGGTGCGCGGAGCGGGGGTGAAGGCGTGAGCGACAGAGCGGAAAAAGGGTGCATCGGCGTCATCGGCGCGGGCGCTTGGGGCACCGCGCTGGCGCAGGTCGCCGCCGCCAACGGGCATCATGTGCGGCTATGGGCGCGCGATCCGGCGCTGGTCGCGGCGATCAACGAACGCCAGGAAAACGCCGCCTATCTGCCGGGCATCGCGCTGTCGCCGCTGATCCGGGCCACCGGCGACCTCACGCATGTGGCCACGGCGGAGGCCAATCTGATCGTCACCCCGGCACAGGCGATGCGCGCAGTGCTCGCCGTCCTGCCGCAGCACGGCCAGCCGCTGATCCTGTGCTGCAAGGGGATCGAGGCGGGGTCCCACCTGCTGATGAGCGAGGTGGCGCAGGCGGTGCACCCCACCTCCCCGGTCATGGTCCTGTCCGGGCCGACCTTCGCCGCGGAGGTGGCGCGCGGCCTTCCCACCGCGGTGACGCTGGCCGCCGCGGACGAGGCGACCGGGCGCGCGCTGACCGCGCGGATCGCGGCACCGCATTTCCGCCCCTATGCCAGCAACGACGTGATCGGCGCGGAGATCGGCGGCGCGGTGAAGAACGTGCTGGCGATTGCCTGCGGGGTGATCGCCGGCGCGGAACTGGGTGAGAATGCACGCGCCGCGCTGATCGCGCGCGGCTTTGCCGAGATGACGCGCTTCGGCCTGGCGAAAGGCGCGCGTGCGGAAACGCTCGCCGGCCTGTCGGGGCTGGGCGATCTGGTGCTGACCTGTTCGTCGACCGCCTCGCGCAATTTCTCGCTCGGCGTCGGGATCGGTCGGGGCGAACAGGCGGCGGCGCTGCTGGCAAACCGCCGCACCGTCGCAGAGGGCGCGCACACCGCCCCTGTGCTGCGCGATGCGGCGCGCGCGATCGACGTGGAGATGCCGATCACCGAGGCGGTGTGCCGATTGCTGGCGGGCGATGCGGTCCGCGATGTGATCGGCGCGCTGCTGGCCAGGCCATTGCGTGGGGAGTAGCACTGATAACCGTCACCCCAGCGAAAGCTGGGGTCTCTCTCGAATACGACGGCTCACCCGCCAAGCGGAAGATCCCAGCTTTCGCTGGGATGGCGGCGGCGCGATCAGGTCAGAAATCGACCGCGATGCCCTTCAGCTCCCAGTCGCCGAACCGCACCGGGTCGCGACCCAACGGGTCGTGGTCGGGCCGCTCGATCGGTTCGGGTTCGGGCACCGGCGTGTTGGGCGTCAGATAGTCGGGCGGGGTGACGTGATCGGGGCGCTTGCCCATGATGCGCTGTCCTTCGGCGGGGCGGCGGCGTTGAACCGTGCGGGAATGCCGCACATATGACGCGGCATGAACGGCTTCAAGACGACCATGCTGCTCGCCGCGCTGACCGCCCTGTTCATGGCGCTGGGCTTCACCCTGGGCGGCTCCGGCGGCGCGATCCTGGCGTTGATCGTGGCGGCGGGAATGAACCTGTTCACCTTCTGGAACGCGGACCGCATCGTCCTGTCGATGCACCGGGCACAGGAAGTGGGCGATGCCGACGCACCCGAACTGGTCGGGCTGGTGCGCGATCTGGCGGCGCGCGCGAACCTGCCGATGCCGCGTGTCTATATCGTCGACGATCCCTCCCCCAATGCCTTCGCGACCGGGCGCGACCCGGCCCATGCCGCGGTCGCGGCGACCACCGGGCTGCTGTCGATGCTGACCCGTGACGAGTTGGCCGGGGTGATGGCGCACGAACTGGGGCATGTCCGCAACCGCGACACGCTGATCATGACGATGGTCGCGACGATCGCGGGCGCGGTGTCGATGCTGGCCAATTTCGGGCTGTTCTTCCGCCACGGCGGCGGGCGCGGGCCGGGCTGGGCGGGATTGCTGGCGGTGCTGGTCGCGCCCTTTGCCGCGATGATCGTGCAGATGGCGATCAGCCGGACGCGCGAATATGCCGCCGACCGCGCGGGCGCGGAGATATCGGGCCAACCGCATGCGCTCGCCCGCGCGCTGGCCAAGCTGCAACGCGGTGCGGAGGCGATTCCCGGTGCCACCGCCACGCGCGTCCCCGCCGCGCAGCAGCTGTATATCGTCCCCGGCCGATCCGCCGACAGCCTGTTCGCGACGCATCCCGACACCGGCAACCGCATTGCCGCGCTGCACGCAATCGCGCAGGAGATGGGAATGATCGCTCCCCCCACCGGCCGCCGCGCCGCTTCCGTCCCCGTCACCCGCCGTCGCGCCAGCGCCCTCGACCCGTTCGCCTGACATGGCGCGCGACATGACCCGCGCGGGCGAGCCGCTGGGCACGGCCGCGCGCCGCGCCGCGCTGCGCCTGCTCGATGCGGTGCTGCGGCGGGGCGAGCCGCTCGAATCGGCGCTGGGGCTGGCGACACGCGCGCTGCACGGCGGCCCCGACCGCGGGCTGGCGCATGCCATCGCCGCCGAAACACTGCGGCGGCTGCCCGATCTGGATGCGCTGATCGATTCGGCGACGCGCAACCGGCTGCCCGACGATGCCAAGGCGCGGTTCGTGCTGCGCATCGCGCTAGCGCAGGTATTGGGACTGGGCACGCCGCCGCACGCCGCGATTTCCACCGTTCTGCCGCTGGTCGACGGCGGCCCGCGCAAGCTGGTGCATGGTGTGTTCGGCACGCTGATGCGCGGCGGCGCGACATTGCCGGAGGTGCCGACGCTGCCCGCCGCGGTCGCAGATCGCTGGCGCGTGACATGGGGTGATGAGGTCGCCGTCGCGGCCGCGCGTGCAATCACCGCACCGCCGCCGATCGACCTGTCGCTCGCCGACCCCGCCTGGGAGGGGATCGACGCGCCGTCGCTGGCGCCCGCGCACCGCCGCGTGCACGCGGGCAGCACGATCGGCGACCTGCCCGGCTATGACGACGGCGCCTGGTGGGTGCAGGATATCGCCGCGTCGATCCCGGCGCGGCTGATCGGCCGCGGCGCGGGCACGGCGCTCGACCTGTGCGCCGCGCCGGGCGGCAAGACGCTGCAACTGGCCGCCGCTGGCTGGCGCGTGACCGCCGTGGAGGCATCGGAAAGTCGCGCCGCGCGACTTGAGGAAAACCGCGCGCGCACGCGCCTGTCCTTCGACATTGCGATCGCCGACGTGCTCGACTGGCAGCCCCCCGCCCCGGCCGCGGCGGTGCTGGTCGATGCGCCATGCAGCGCGACCGGCATCTTCCGCCGGCACCCCGACGTCCTCTACCGCGCGCATGACGCGATGATCGCGGAAATGGCCGACGTTCAGGCCCGCATCCTCGATCGCGCCGCCGACTGGGTCGCGCCGGGTGGCGTGCTCGTCTACGCCACCTGCTCGCTGGAACGGACCGAGGGTGAGGATCAGGCGACGCGCTTCGCGGCCACGCATCCCGGCTTCTCCCCGCTGCCGGCCACCGCGGACGAACTGCCCGCCGGCATCCCCGCCACGCCCGAAGGCTGGGTACGGACGCTGCCGGGGATGTTGGAGGAAGCGGGCGGATGCGACGGCTTCTTCATCGCGCGGTGGCGTCGTGCTTTGACGTGACGCGCGGGCGCGCTATCGGGGCCGGATGACCAAGCCCGTCCGCATCGCCCCGTCGATCCTGTCCGCCGATTTCGCCCGCCTGGGCGAGGAAGTTCGCGCGATCGACGCGGCGGGGGCGGACTGGATCCATATCGACGTGATGGACGGGCATTTCGTCCCCAACATCACGATCGGCCCGGCGGTGGTGAAGGCGCTGCGCCCGCACACCGCCAAGCCGTTCGACGTCCACCTGATGATCTCGCCGGTCGACGCCTATCTGGACGCCTTTGCCGAGGCAGGAGCCGACACGATTACCGTCCACACGGAGGCGGGGCCGCACATCCACCGCTCGCTCCAGCACATCAAGGGGCTGGGCAAGCGCGCCGGCGTGGTGCTGAACCCCGGCACCCCGGCCAAGATGCTCGATTACCTGATCGACATGGTCGACCTGGTGCTGGTGATGAGCGTCAATCCCGGCTTCGGCGGACAGCATTTCATCGACAGCCAGCTCAAGAAGATCGCCGCGATCCGCAAGATGATCGATCAGTCGGGCCGCGATATCGATCTGGAGGTCGACGGCGGGATCGACGCCGCGACCTGCCGCCGCGCGATCGAGGCCGGGGCGGACGCGCTGGTCGCCGGGACCGCCACCTTCCGCGGCGGGCCGGAACGCTATGCCGACAATATCCGGATGCTGCGCGGCGGATGACCGACGACGCACCGGACGGGATCGAACAGGGCAAACGGCTCATCAAGGTGGAGCCGAATGCCGCGCTGTCGCTGTCGCACCGGCTGGCGCACTATCTGGAACGGCTGACGTGGCGAACCCCGCTCCACGACCGGCGGCTGGACGGGCGCCACCCGGTCAGGCTGGTGGCCGTGCCGGTCGATCCGCTGCCGGGCGATGAGGACGCGGGCCACGCGCTGCTCGACGGGTGGATGGTCGCGGGCGGGGAACGCCGTCCGCTCGCCGATCTGGATATCGCGCGGCTGACCGGCGGGGCGGCGTTCGTGGCGCATGTCCACGGCTTCGAATGGCTGCGCGATCTCGACGCGGTCGGCGACCGTGCGCGCACCGTTCCCGCGGCCGAGGCGCTGGCCGCGCGCTGGCTGGCGGCGCATGGCGATCACGTGTCCGACGTGGCGTGGCGCCCCGACGTGGTCGCGCGGCGGCTGATCCAATGGTCGTTCCACGCGCCGTTGCTGCTGTCGTCGACCGACCTTGTCTTCCGCTCACGCATCCTGAACGGCATCGCGCGCGCCGCCCGCCACCTCGATCGCACCGCGGACAAGGCCCCCGCGGGCGCCGAGCGGATCATCGCCTGGGCCGGGGTGGTCGTCGCCGGGCTGCTGATCCCCGGCGGGGAAACGCGGCTGGCGATCGGCGAGGTCGGGCTGGCACGCGCGCTGGACGCGTCGATCACCGACGACGGCGGCATCGTCAGCCGCTCGCCGACCGCGCTGCTCGACGCGATGGCCACGATCGGGTTGCTGCGCGCCGCCTATGACGCGCGGCGCCAGTCGCTGCCGCTGGTCGTGCAGCAGATATTGTCGCGGATGACGCCCGCGCTGCTGGGCGTCGCGATGGGCGACGGCGGATTGTCGAGCTGGCAGGGCGGGTTGCCGGTCGATGCGCTGCGCCTCAACGACGTGCTGATGGCCAGCGGTGCGCACGGCCGCCCGCTGCGCCAGTCGCGCGACTGGGGCTATCAACGTCTGGCCGCGGGCGGATGCGTGCTGGTGATGGACGCCGCACCCCCGCCTGCCACGCCCGTCGCGGGCTGCGGTTCGGCATCGACACTGGCGTTCGAGCTGTCGGACGGGGCGGAGCGGCTGGTCGTCGGCTGCGGCGGCGCGGTGCTGGCCGCCGCGCGCTATTCGCCCGACGTCGCGCTGGGGCTGCGCTCCACCGCCGCGCATTCCACGCTGGTATTGGCCGATTCGCATTCGACCGCGCTCCACCCCGACGGCACGCTGGGCCGGGGGGTGGCGGAGGTGGAGCTGGCACGCCAGGAATCGGAGGCGGGCAGCCGGATCGAGGCGCGCCACGACGGCTATGTCCGCCGCCACGGCCTGTACCACCGTCGCCAGCTGCTACTGACCGGCGACGGGCGCGAGCTGCGCGGCGAGGATTCGCTGCTGCCCGCGCCGCGCACCGGCCCGGCGTGGCCGCGCCGATCGCCGCGCGGGCCGACGCCCTTCTCGCTGCGCTTCCACTTGGGCCCCGGGGTCGAGGCAGTCGCCACCGCCGACGGGCAGGCGGCGATGCTGCGCACCCCGGCGGGCGCGTTCTGGCAGCTGCGCGCACGCGGCGAGCGGCTGGTGGTGGAAGACAGCATCTGGACCGACCCCGCCGGCCGGCTGGTCCCCACGCGCCAGGTGGTGATCGAGGGGCAGGCGCAGGCCGGCGGCGCGCATGTCAGCTGGGTGATGAAGCGAGCGCGTTGAGCGGCGCACGGCCGCTAATGGCTTGAGCGATCCGGCCCCAGCGCCTATCCGCGCGCGGATGACGACCACCCTCCCCATCCGTCGCGCGCTCCTGTCAGTATCCGACAAGACCGGCATCGTCGAACTCGCCACCGCGCTGGCAGCCAATGGCGTCGACCTGATCTCCACCGGCGGCACCGCGAAGGCGCTACGCGACGCCGGCCTGCCGGTGCGCGACATTTCCGACGTGACCGGCTTCCCGGAGATGATGGACGGGCGGGTCAAGACGCTCCACCCCAAGGTGCATGGCGGGCTGCTGGCGGTGCGTGACGATGCCGCACATGCCGCGTCGATGGAGGAACACGGGATCGGCGCGATCGACCTGGTCGTCGTCAACCTCTATCCCTTCCAGCAGACGGTGGCAAAGGGCGCCGGGCGTGACGAGGTGGTCGAGAATATCGACATCGGCGGCCCGTCGATGGTGCGCTCCGCGGCGAAGAACCACGCCTATGTCGCGATCGTCACCGATCCGGCCGACTATCCGCTGGTCATCTCGGGCGAAACGACGCTGGCCGACCGCAAGCGGCTGGCGGCCAAGGCGTTCGCGCTGACGGCCGAATATGACGCCGCGATCGCCAGCTGGTTCGCGTTCGCCGACCAGGGGCTGACCTTCCCGGATACGCTGCCGTTCGTGCTCAAGCGCGCCGGGCCTGAGCTTCGCTATGGCGAGAACCCGCACCAGCACGCCGCCTTCTACGCCGCCGCGGGCACGCAGGCGCGCGGGATCGGCCAGGCGCGGCAGGTGCAGGGCAAGGCGCTGAGCTACAACAATTACAACGATGCCGATGCCGCGCTGGAACTGGTCAGCGAATTTCGCGACGGCGATCCCGCCTGCGTGATCGTCAAGCATGCCAATCCGTGCGGCGTCGCCACCGGCGCGACGCTGACCGAGGCGTATCGGGCCGCGTTCGCGTGCGACACGGTCAGCGCGTTCGGCGGGATCATCGCGGTCAACCGCCCGCTCGACCGCGCCACTGCGGAGGCGATCACCGGCATCTTCACCGAAGTGGTGGTGGCGCCCGACGCCGATGAGGAAGCGATCGCGCTGTTCGCGGCGAAGAAGAACTTGCGCCTGCTGCTGACCGGCGACCTGCCCGATCCGGCGCGCGCCGGGCTGACCGCGAAGACGATCGCCGGCGGCTGGCTGGTCCAGTCGCGCGATGCCGGGCGGATCGGGCGGTCCGACCTGAAGGTGGTGACGCAGCGCCAGCCGACCGACCAGGAACTGGCCGACTGCCTGTTCGCCTGGACGGTGGCCAAGCACGTCAAGTCGAACGCGATCGTCTATGCCAGGGACGGCGCGACCGCGGGCGTCGGCGCGGGACAGATGAACCGCCTGGAATCGGCGCGGATCGCGGCGTGGAAGGCGAAGGATGCCGCCGACAAGGCGGGGTGGGACGCGCCCCGCACGATCGGCTCGGCGGTGGCCAGCGACGCCTTCTTCCCCTTCGCCGACGGTCTGCTGGCGGCGGTGGAAGCCGGGGCGACCGCGGTGATCCAGCCGGGCGGGTCGATCCGCGACGCCGACGTGATCGCGGCGGCGGACAAGGCGGGGCTGGCGATGATCTTCACCGGCATGCGCCACTTCCGCCATTGATCCGCCGCCCGCGCCCCCGCGACGGTCTGACGCGGGGGAGACCGGTTCAGCGGATGAACCCGCCCTCGTTCGGCAAGGTCGCTTCCTCCGCGCTCGGCATCTTGCTGAACAGCGCGCGGTCCTCCGGACCGAAGGCGTAGCGCCAGATCACGAACAGATACGCGGCCAGCGTCGCGGCCACCCCGATCGACACCTGCGCCCAGCGCCAACCCGGCGGCAGCAGCGCGAACGCCCCGCCCACCAGCGCCCCCGCGCACGCCGCCCAGACCAGCGGCCAGCGCATCGGCGAGACGCTGCTGCCCAGCAGCCGGCCGAGCATCCATGCCTTGATGAACGAGGTGAGCAGCAGCACCAGCATCAGCGCGACCGGCGCACCCGCGGCCTGCACCGTCACGCCATAGCCCGCCGCACGCAGCGCCAGGATCAGCGCGAACGACAGCGCGATCTGCAACGCCAGCATCGACATCGACACCAGCAGATTGCGGTGCCGCGCCATATAGACCAGCGCCGATTCGGATACCGCGCCGGTCGAGGCGAAGACTTCCGCGAACAGCAGGAACACCATCGCCGCCGCGCCGCTGACGAACTGCGGGCCGATCGTCGCCATCACCCCCTCGCGCGGGATCGAGGCGGTGATCGCCAGCGCCAGTTGCGCGGCGATGATCCAGAACGCCACCTGCCGCACCTGCCGCGCGATCGCCGCCAGATCGCCGCGCGCCAGGCTCTGCGTCACGACCGGGCCCAGGATCGGGTCGAAGCTGGTCTTCAGCTTCTGCGGCAGGCTGGCGACCTGTTGCGCCATGTAATAGATGCCGACCACGCTGGGCGGGAACAGCGTGCCCAGGATCAGCCGGTCGACGTTGCGGCTGCCCCATTCCAGCGCGTCGGCGCCCGCCAGCGGGGTGTTCGCGCGCGTCATCTGCCACAATTGCCCGACATGCGGCGACCAGCCGTGCGGCACGCCATAGCTGCGGATCAGCGGCACGATACTGGCTGTCAGCGCGGCAACCATGCTGGCAACGTACGCCAGCACCAGCCCGTCCTTATGCGTGAAGAACGAGAAGACGAACGCGAAGATCGACAGCGTCCACGGCTCGATCACCGCGCGCGCGGTGACGCTGGCCTTCACATCGTGGCGATAGGCGAGCGCGGCGAGGCTGACGTCGGACAGCGCCGGGGCCAGGATGATGAGCGGGAAGAACCGGTCCAGCCCGCCGATCGCCGAATTGGGGTACATCGCCTCGGGAAAGGCGAACAGCGCCAGGCTGGCGAGCAGGCTGGCAATCGTGGCGAGCGCAAGCGCGTCGAAGACGACGTGATTGTGCGGGCGCTGCGTGGAGGACAGCGCCTGCGCCAGCCCGCGCTTCAGCCCGAGCGTGGCGAGCAGCGCCGCAAATTCGACCACGACGACCGCGATCGCGAACCGCCCGACCAGTTCCGCGCCATACATATGGCCCGCGATGAACAGGAACGGGATGCGAGCGCCCAGCCGCAGGACGAAACCGGCCACGTTGGTGCGGCCGCCCTTGGCGAGCGCGGCGATATCCTCGCTCTGGTCGGTGGCGGTCATGCCGAGCAGCGCCCCACCACCGTTCGCTTCGAGCAGGGTTCGAGCACCGTCGAGAACCCGTCCGTCGAGAAGGTGCGGCGCCGGGCCACCTCTCGACACGCCGTCTCGGCTTCGCTCCACGGCTGCTCGAGGCGAACGGCCTTGTGGGTGGGGCGCGGCGCGGCAAAGCCGCCCTTCGACTGCCTGCAAGGCAGGCGGTCAGGACAGGTCCGGACGGGCAGTGCCCGCCGGCCGCGCTTGCTTGAGTCAGCGGGCTGCAGCCCGCTGCCAAGCTGCGCGGTCAATGCGCCTCTCCCCAGCTCTTCCCGACGCCGATCTCCACGCCCAGCGGCACGTCCAGCACCACCGCCGGTTCGGCGGCTCCCGCCATCACCCGCGCGATCACCGCGCGCGCCGCATCCACGTCGCGCTCGGGCAATTCGAACACCAGTTCGTCATGGACCTGGAGCAGCATCCGCACGTCGGTCAGCCCGGCCTCGGCGAGCGCGGGTTCCATGCGCAGCATCGCGCGCTTGATGATATCGGCGCTAGTGCCCTGGATCGGCGCGTTGATCGCGGCGCGCTCGGCGCCCTGGCGTTCGTGCTGCACCTTGCTCCGGATGCGCGGGAAATGCGTCTTCCGTCCGAACAGCGTGGTGGTGTAGCCGCGCTCGCGCACCTGGGTCAGCGTTTCGGCGATGTAGCGGTTGATGCCGGGGAAGCGATCGAAATAGCGGTCGATCATCGACTGCGCCTCGTCCGCCGAGATATCCAGCCGCCCCGCCAGCCCCCAGCGGCTGATGCCGTAGAGGATCGCGAAGTTGATCGTCTTGGCGCTGGCGCGGGTGTCGCGCGTCACCTCACCGAACAATTCCTGCGCCGTCAGGCTGTGGATGTCGTCGCCCCGCGCGAACGCTTCCTTCAGCTGCGGCACGTCGGCCATGTGCGCGGCCAGCCGCAGCTCGATCTGCGAATAGTCGGCCGCCAGGATGACGTTGCCCGGTTCGGCGACGAAGGCATCGCGGATCTGCCGCCCCACCTCGGTACGGATCGGGATGTTCTGAAGATTGGGGTCGGTCGACGACAGTCGCCCGGTCTGCGCGCCGGTCAGCGAATAGCTGGTGTGGACGCGCCCGGTGGCGGGGTTGATCTGTTCCTGCAACGCATCGGTATAGGTGTTCTTCAGCTTGGTCAGCTGGCGCCATTCCAGCACCTTGGTCGCAATCGCGGCGCCCGGAGAGTCCTTGTCGACCGACAGCCGCTCCAGCTCGGTCACGTCGGTGGAATAGACCCCGCTCTTGCCCTTGCGTCCGCCCTTCAGCCCCATCCGCTCGAACAGGACGTCGCCCAGTTGCTTGGGGCTGCCGATCGTGAACGGCCCGCCGGCAAGGTCGTGGACGACCGTCTCCAGCGTCGCGATCTGCGCGGAAAAGTCGCCGGACAGCTGTGCCAGCCGCTCGCGGTCGACCTTCACCCCGCGCTGCTCCATCCGCGCGACCACCGCGACCAGCGGGCGGTCGACCATCTGGTAGACGCGCGTCGCGCTTTCCACCGGCAGGCGCGGCCCGAACCGCCGCCACAGCCGCAGCGTGACGTCGGCATCCTCCGCGGCGTAGCGGGTCGCGGCCTTCAGGTCGACTTCGTGGAAACCCAGTGCCTTCTTGCCGGTGCCGACGACATCCTTGTACGCGATGCAGCTGTGCGACAGATGCGTCGCGGCGAGTTCGTCCATGCCATGGCCGTGCAGCCCGGCGTCGAGCGCGAAGCTCATCACGATCGTGTCGTCATAAGGCGCCAGCACGACGCCCCCGCTCGCGGCATAGGCGCGCGCCAGCACGATCATATCGTATTTGAGGTTGTGCCCGATCTTGAGGACGCTGGCGTCCTCCAGCAGCGGCTTCAGCTTCGCCAGCGCGACCGCGGCGTCGAGCTGCACCGGCTTTTCGGCGAACATGTCGGTGCCGCCATGCGCCAGCGGCACGTAACAGGCCAGATTGGGGTGGAGCGCGAGCGAGATGCCGACCAGCTCGGCGGCCATCGGATCCTTGCCGGTCGTCTCGGTATCGATCGCCACCCAGCCCTGGTGCCGCGCGACCGCGATCCAGCGGTCCAGCGCGCCTTCGTCCACCACGGTTTCGTAGCCGTCGTGGTTGCACGGCGGGTCCTGCTCAGGCGGCACGCCGGCCGGCTCGGCGACCGGCGCGTCGGCGACCTGGCCCAACCGCGACAGCAGGGTGCGGAACCCGTGATGCTCCAGGAAGGCGCGCAGCGGCGCATCGGGAATCCCCTGCAGCGCCAGTTCGTCGAGTGGCTGCGGCAGCGGCGCGTCGCATTTCAGCGTCACCAGCACCTTCGACAGCCGGGCATTGTCGGCATGGTCGATCAGATTGTCGCGCAGCTTGCCCTTCTTCATGTCCGGCGCGGCGGCGAGCACCGCTTCCAGATCGCCATGCTCGGCGATCAGCTTCGCGGCGGTCTTGGGGCCGACACCCGGGACACCGGGGACGTTGTCGACGCTGTCCCCCATCAGCGCCAGCACGTCGCCCAGCTTCTCCGGGCCAACGCCGAACTTCTCGACCACGTAATCGGGGCCGAGCGTGCGGTTGTTCATCGTGTCGAGCATGTCGACCGAGGGATCGGTCATCAGCTGCATCAGATCCTTGTCGGAGCTGACGATCGTCACCTGCCACCCTTCCGCCAGCGCGGCCTGGGTGTAGCAGGCGATGATGTCGTCCGCCTCGAGCCCCTCGGTCTCGATGCACGGCAGCGAGAAGGCGCGGGTGGCATCGCGGATCATCGGGAATTGCGGGACCAGATCCTCCGGCGGGGGCGGGCGATGCGCCTTGTACTGGTCGTACAAATCGTTGCGGAACGTCTTGCTGGACTTGTCGAGCACCACCGCCATGTGCGTCGGGCCATCCGCCTTGTGGAGCTGGTCGGCCAGTTTCCACAGCATCGCGGTATAGCCATAGACCGCGCCGACCGGCTCGCCATGCTTGTTGGTGAGGGGGGGCAGACGGTGATAGGCACGGAAGATGTAGCCCGATCCGTCGACGAGGTAGAGGTGCGGCATGGCCCTGCCCTAAAGCGATTCGCGCGCGGGCGAAACCGCCAAGCTATTCGACGCTTTCGTCCACCTCCGCCGCCCCGCGCCGCGGCTGCGCGCCGGTCAGCGCGGCGCACACGTCCTGGATCAGTTTCTGCCGGTCGCGCATCGGCGCGGTCGTGTCGCCGATCATCACCGCGATGGCATAGCGCCGGCCATCGGGCGCGGTCAGCAGCCCGACGTCGTTGAACCCGGCGTTGCGACGGCCCAGTTCCTGCCCCGTCCCGGTCTTGTGCGCCAGCTGCCACCCGGCGGGCGTCGCCGCGCGCAGCCGGGCATGTCCGGTGCGCGAGGCGGCCATCGTGTCGAGCAGGATGCGCGTCGAGGTTTCGGTCAGCAACTCGCCGCGCGCCAGCCGCGCCAGCGCGGCGGTGATGCCGTTGGGCGACGCCCCGTCGGGCGGATTGTCGATATAGCGCTGCATCGCCGCCTGCCGCACCGCCGGCGCCAGCCGGGCGCGCGCCGCCTCGAACCCGCGGCCCAGCGCCATCGACTGTTTCCACGTCAGCCCGGCGGTGCCGCTTTGCAGCAGGCGTTCACCGGGTCCGAAGCGGATGCCGGTCAGTTCCTTCGACGCCAGGAAACGCCGCACCGCCGCCGGGCCGCCGACATAGGTCAGCAGCCGGTCGTTGGCGGTATTGTCGCTCTGCGTCAGGGCGCGCGTCAGCAGCCCGGACAACGTGGTGCGATACCCCTCACCCTTCACCAGCGCGGCGATCGGCTGGTGGAACAGGGTCAGGTCGTCGCGCGTGACCAGCACCTGCTCGTCCAGCTTCAGCCGCCCGGCGTCGCGCTGCGCCAGCACCGTCATCGCGACCCACAATTTGCTGACACTCTGCTGCGGCAGCGACAGGTCGCCGCCCTGCCCCACCACCCAGCCTTCGTCGACCGAGCGGATCGCCGCCCCCGCCTTTCCGGGGAAGGCGCGGATCAGCTCGCTGACGCGCCCCTGCAACGCGCGCGGCGGCAGCGACGGGCGGGTCTGCACCGGCGGCGGGGGTAGCGGGATCGACACCAGCGGCGCGGGCGGGGCGGCGGGGATCAGCGCGGATCCCGCCCCGGCGCCGCATCCGGCGATCAGCAGCGACCAGCCGATCATGATCGCGCGGCGTCCCAAAGTCCTGCTGTCCATGTCGTGTACGCCCACCCCTGCCGAACCGGAGCCTTCGGCGGGGGGGACGGGCGTGGC
Source organism: Sphingomonas ginsenosidimutans (assembly GCF_002374835.1). GTDB lineage: Bacteria > Pseudomonadota > Alphaproteobacteria > Sphingomonadales > Sphingomonadaceae > Sphingomonas > Sphingomonas ginsenosidimutans. The sequence goes on along the minus strand of NZ_NWVD01000003.1, from coordinate 273,691 downwards.
AATCCCGGCGGACGTGCCGGTGCGACGACCGCCCCCGGACGTGCGACGAGTCGCGACCGGTCGGCCGCCGACGATCAAGCCGTTGATTCCGATGCCGATCGCGCCGCGCGCATCACGGCACCAGCACCGTATCGACCGGCGGATCGACCAGCTGCGGATAGTCGAGCGTATAGTGCAGCCCGCGGCTTTCCTTGCGGTGCAGCGCCGAGCGGACGATGAGGTCGGCGGTCTGGAGCAGATTGCGCAGCTCGATCAGGTCCGGCGTCACGCGGAAATGGCCGTAATAATCCTCGATCTCCGACCGGAGCAGGTCGATGCGGTGCTTCGCCCGCTCCAGCCGCTTGGTCGTCCGCACGATGCCGACGTAATTCCACATGAAGCGGCGGATTTCGGTCCAGTTCTGCTTGATGACTACTTCCTCGTCGGAATCGGTCACGCGGCTTTCGTCCCATGGGCGGATCGACGGGACGGCGGGCAGCGCGTCCCAATTGGCGGCGATGTGGCGCGCCGCCGCCTCGCCGAACACGAAACATTCCAGCAGCGAATTGCTGGCGAGGCGATTGGCGCCGTGCAGCCCGCTTTCGGTGCATTCCCCGGCCGCGTACAGCCCCGGCAGGTCGGTGCGCCCGTCCTGATCCACCATGATCCCGCCGCAGGTATAATGCTGCGCCGGCACCACCGGGATCGGCGCGACCGTCATGTCGATGCCCAGCCCCAGCAATTTGTCGTAGATGTTCGGGAAATGCCCGCGGATGAAGTCGGCGGGCATGTGGCTGATGTCGAGATGGACGTAATCGAGGCCGTAGCGCTTGATCTCCGCGTCGATCGCGCGCGCCACCACGTCGCGCGGCGCCAGTTCCAGCCGCTCGTCGTAGTAAGGCATGAAGCGCCTGCCGGTGACCGGGTTGATCAGCCGCCCGCCCTCGCCGCGCACCGCCTCGGTGATCAGGAAGTTCTTGACCTCCAGGTGATAGAGGCAGGTCGGGTGGAACTGCATGAATTCCATGTTGGCCACCCGGGCTCCCGCCCTCCAGGCCATCGCGATCCCGTCCCCGGTCGCGCCGCGCGGCGCGGTGGAGAACAGATAGGTGCGCCCCGCGCCGCCGGTCGCCAGCACCGTCGCGCGCGCGGTGTGCAGCGCGACCCGCCCGCTCTGCCGGTCGATCGCATAGACGCCCCACACGTTGCCCGCACCCGAATAGCGTTGCTCGTGCCGGCTGGTCGCCAGGTCGATCGCGACCTGATCGGGCACCAGCGTGATGTTCGGATGCGCCTCCGCCGCGCGTTGCAACGCCTCCTGCACCGCCCAGCCGGTGGCGTCGGCGACATGGACGATGCGACGGTGCGAATGGCCGCCCTCGCGCGTCAGGTGCAGCGCGCCGCCTTCCTCGGCGAAGGGGACGCCCAGTTCCTGCAGCCGGTGGATCGCGGCGGGCGCGCGCTCCACCACCATCTCCACCACGTCGCGGTCGTTGAGGCCGGCGCCCGCGACCATCGTATCCTCGACATGGTTGTCGAACGTGTCGCCCGGTTCCAGCACCGCGGCGATCCCGCCCTGCGCCCAAGCGGTCGACCCTTCGTTGAGCGCGCCCTTGGCCAGCACGGTGACCCTGAACCGGTCCGCCAGGTTGAGCGCGGCGGTCAGCCCGGCAGCCCCCGATCCGACGATCAGGACATCGCCGGCGCTCATCGTGCGCCGCCGCGAATGTTGCGAATGTTGAGACGGAAGCGGGGTGTCGCAGCGGGGATCAGGCGGGGCATGACGATCATGTGGCATAGATCGGGGGGTGTGGGACAGGGGGTGTAGCGGTGTTGCTGATATCGTTGGCGGTAGCGCGGCCCTGGGTTCCGGCGTGCGCCGGAACCCAGGGTTGGGATCGCAACCGTCGTCACCGCGCGCGGCCCCGGGGTCACGGCAGGCCGGGGACCGCCCCCCTACCCCGCGTTGGCGGCGCGGGTGAGACTGAGGAACACGTCCTCCAGATCGGCTTCCTTGGTGGAGACGTCGACGATCCCGAAACCTTCGGCCTGCACCGCGCCCAGCACCTCGCCGGCGTTCACCCGGTCCTTGGAATAGGTGATCTCCAGCGTGCGCGTGCCCTTCAGCACGATCTTCTCGAAACAGGTCGAGCGCGGCAGCGCGGCGACGTCGCGGTCGACGGTGACCGCGACGATCTTCTCCTGCGCCTTGCCAAGCAGCTCGGCGGTCGGTTCGTTGGCGATGACGCGGCCGTGGTTGATGATCGCGATGCGATCGCACAGCTCCTCCGCCTCCTCCAGATAGTGGGTGGTCAGCACCACCGTCACGCCCGCGTCGTTGAGGCTGCGCACATAGCTCCACAATTGCTGACGCAGCTCGATGTCGACGCCCGCGGTGGGCTCGTCCAGCACCAGCACGGGCGGCGAATGGACCATCGCCTTGGCCACCATCAGCCGCCGCTTCATGCCGCCCGACAGCGTGCGGGCATAGGCCTTCGCCTTGTCCTCCAGATGGACCGCGCGCAGCAGCTCCATCGAGCGGCGATCCTTCTTCGGCACGCCGTACAGGCCGGCCTGGATCTCCAGCGTCTCCACCGGGGTGAAGAACGGGTCGAACAATATCTCTTGGTTGACGATGCCGATCGACGCCTTCGCATTGCGGGGATGCGCGTCGATGTCGAAGCCCCAGATCTCGGCGCTGCCGCTGGTCTTGTTGACCAACCCGGCCAGGATGTTGATGAGCGTCGACTTGCCCGCGCCATTGGGGCCGAGCAATCCGAAGATGCTGCCGCGCGGCACGTCGAAACTGACCCCGTCGAGCGCGCGCTTGCCGCCCTGATAGGTCTTGCACAGGTCGCGGATGGCGATAGCGGCGTCGGTCATGCGCGGGGATTACGCGCGCGGGCGAGCGATTCCAATCCTTGCGGCGAAAGGAATTGTCGCATCGCGCGCGGCTTGCTAACGGATCGGCCATGTTGCCGCCGCCCGAAATCGTCCGCGTTTCCCAGACCCGCATCGCCTGCGACGGGGCGAGCGACATTCCCGGCGGCGCGGCGCTGGGCCATCCGCGCGTGTGGCTGCAGATCGACGAGCATGGCTATGTCGATTGCGGCTATTGCGACCGGCGCTTCGTGCTGATCGGCGGCCCCGCCGACGGGGCCGACCACAGCCGCCTGCCCGACATTTCCGAAGGCGCGAGCCCGCAGTAGTATCAGGCAGCGTGCGCGCCTATCTTGGCGCGATGACCGACCCCCGCTCCTTCCTGTACCGCGACACGCTCGATCCCGACACCGCGCTGCGCGTCACCGCCGACGTCCTGGCGAAGGCCGACGATGGCGAGCTGTTCCTGCAATATCGCCGCGCGGAGGCGTTCGGATTCGACGACGGGCGGCTGAAGACCGCGACCTACGACACCAATGCCGGTTTCGGCCTGCGCGCGGTATCGGGCGAGATGACCGCCTTCGCGCACGCCAACGAACTGTCGGAGGCGGCGATCCGCCGCGCGGGCGAGACGATGGCGCTGATCGACCCGTCGATTGCCGCCCGCGCCGCGCCGCCCGCGCGCACCAACCATCGCCTGTACACCGACGCCGATCCGCTCGACCTGATCCCCTTCGCCGACAAGGTGAACTTGTGCCAGACGATCGACGCCGCCGCCCGCGCGCGCGATCCGCGCGTGGCGCAGGTGTCGGTCTCGCTGTCGGGGACGTGGAGCGTTGTGGAGGTGGTGCGCCCCGACGGGTTCGTCGCCACCGACGTACGCCCGCTGGTGCGGCTGAACGTGTCGATCGTCGCGGAGACGAACGGGCGGCGCGAGACGGGGACCTTCGGGATCGGCGGGCGCTATCTGTACGACCAGCTGTTCGATCCGGCGACGTGGAATCGCGCGATCGACGAGGCGCTGGCGCAGGCGCTGGTGAACCTGGAATCGGTCGCGGCACCAGCGGGCGAGATGACGGTGCTGCTCGGGCCGGGCTGGCCCGGCGTGCTGCTGCACGAGGCGATCGGCCACGGGCTGGAGGGTGATTTCAACCGCAAGGGCACGTCGGCCTTCTCCGGCCGGATCGGCGAGCAGGTGGCGGCGCGCGGCGTGACCGTGGTCGACGACGGCGCGATCGCCGACCGCCGCGGCAGCCTGACCATCGATGACGAGGGCACGCCGACGCGCGAGACAATCCTGATCGAGGACGGCTTCCTCAAGGGCTATATGCAGGACCGGCTCAACGCGCGGCTGATGGGGGTCGAGCCGACCGGCAACGGCCGCCGCGAAAGCTATGCGCACGCGCCGATGCCGCGGATGACCAACACCTTCATGAAGGGCGGGCAGGACGATCCGGCCGAACTGCTGTCGCGCGTGAATAAGGGCATCTTCGCCAAGTCGTTCGGCGGCGGGCAGGTCGACATCGTGTCGGGGAAGTTCGTCTTCTCCTGCACCGAGGCCTATCTGATCGAGGACGGGAAGCTGGGCGCGCCGATCAAGGGCGCGACGCTGATCGGCGACGGGCCGAGCGTGCTGACGCGCGTGCAGGGCATCGGCAACGACATGGCGCTGGACGAGGGGATCGGCGTGTGCGGCAAGGGCGGGCAGAGCGTGCCCGCCGGCGTCGGGCAGCCGACGCTCTTGGTCGGTGGGCTGACGGTGGGCGGGACCGCGGCGGCCTAGGCGGTCAGAACCCGTTGACCAGGAAGTCGAGCGCGCCCTTGATCGCCCCTTCCTGATCCGCCAGCGACCCTGCGAGGGACGTAAGGATACGGTTGTCAACCGTGGTCGCGAAATGCGTGGCCAGAACCCATGGCTGCCCCTCCATGCTGACCTGTGGGTTGAGCCGCGGGATCGGCGGCGTGGCGTCGTCCAGGGGCAGCAGCGGAATGACGAAGCGCGTCGCATGCACCGAGGCGAGCGGCGACTGGACATCCACCACGAGCGTCGCGTCGGACAGCCGATAGACGTCGAACTGCGCCCTCACCTCGCCTTGTGCTTTTCCAGCGGGTGACCGTTCTGTTCGTACCAGCGGCTCCACGCGTCGATCGCCGGTCGGTTCTGTTCCTGCCAGCGACGCTCCTGCTCGGCCTTGGTCGCACGGCGGATCGCGTCCTCGCTGATCTGCGACAGGTTCAGCCCCGTCTCGCGCGCCGCGGCCACGATGCCGGTGTCGAGCGACAGGTTGACCGATTGGCGTTTCGGCTTGCCCGTCTGGAGGTTTTCATGTCTCATACACTCACGCTATGCGCATCCTCCATGCGCGTCAACGGAGCGCACGATGGCCGAGTTCTTCCCCGCTTTGACCGACGATCACCGCGCGTTCGTTGCGAAGCAGCCGGTGTTTTTCGTGGCCACCGCCGCGGCGGATGCGCGGATCAACCTCAGCCCCAAGGGGATGGACAGTTTCCGGGTATTGGACGATCGCACCGTCGCCTATCTCGACGTCGCGGGTTCGGGGAACGAGACCAATGCGCATCTGATCGCCGACGGTCGGATCACGATCATGTTCTGCGCCTTCGACAATCCCGCGCTGATCTTCCGCATCTACGGCCGCGGACGCCCGGTGCTGCCGCAGGACGACGATTGGGCGGAACTGGCGCGGCACTTCACCTTGCTGCCCGGCACGCGGCAGATCTTCGTGATCGCGGTGGAGCAGGTGCAAACCTCGTGCGGCTGGGGCGTGCCGTACATGGCGTTCGAGCGCGAGCGCCCGACGCTGAGCAAATATCACACCGCCAACGGCGATGCGACGCGCTTCGCCAAATATGCCGTGCGGACGACGAGCATCGACGGCCTGCCGGTGCGCAACCCGACGCAGCCGCCCGCATGACGGCGCCCGCCTGATGGCACTGGTGGAGCTGGGGCGGTACGACCGCAATCTGGCGAACATCCTGGTGTCGCGGCTGGAGGCGGACGGTATCCCCGCGCTGGCGTTCGACGGCGGCGCGTCGATCGCCGATGGCAGCTGGCTGCTGATCCCGGTGCGGGTGATGGTGGACGAGGACGATCTGGCCGCGGCGCAGGCGGTGGCCGGACCTGCCTAAAAAACGGGCAGCTCCGCCGCGCTGCACAATTTTTACGTTCCGTTAAGACCCGTCGGCCCGCGCGGCAGCCCGCCGCACGCCGTGGCGGCGGTTGGCACGCGGTTTGCGATGCGCTGTTCCGGGTTATTCGGAAGGGGGCGCGATGAAGCTGGTCATAGCCATCATCAAACCGTTCAAGCTGGACGAGGTGCGCGAGGCGCTCACCACGATCGGCGTGGCCGGGATGACGGTATCCGAGGTCAAGGGGTTCGGCCGGCAGAAGGGCCAGACCGAAATCTACCGCGGTGCCGAATACAGCACCAACATGGTGCCCAAGATCAAGATCGAGGTCGTCTGCGCGTCCGACATCGCCGATCGCGTCGTGGAAGCGGTGCAGGCATCGGCCAACACCGGCGCGATCGGCGACGGCAAGATCTTCGTCCTGGACGTCGGGCAGGCGGTGCGCATCCGCACCGGCGAAACCGACGACACCGCACTCTGAGGGGGGTGACAATGACGCTATCGAAGAAGACGATCGGCGGGGGCGCGATGCTGGCGCTCGGCGCGCTGGCCGCCAGCCCGGCGTTCGCGCAGGCCGCCGCCGCCGCGCCGACGGTCAACAAGGGCGACACGGCGTGGATGATGACCTCCACCGTGCTGGTGCTGATGATGATCGTGCCGGGGCTGGCGCTGTTCTACGGCGGCCTCACCCGCGCGAAGAACATGCTGTCGACGATGACGCAGATCGGTGCGGTCGCGTGCCTCGCGATGCTGATCTGGGTGATTTACGGCTATACCATGGCCTTCGGCGACGGTGGCAACGACTTCATCTCCGGCTTCGGCAAGGCGTTCCTGAAGGGGATCACCCCGGATTCGGTCGCCGCCACCTTCACCGCCGGGGTCGCGATCCCCGAATATGTCTTCGTCTGCTTCCAGATGACCTTCGCCGCGATCACCGTCGCGCTGGTGCTGGGGTCGGTCGTCGAGCGGATGAAGTTTTCCGCGGTGATGGTGTTCGGCGCCATCTGGCTGACGATCGTCTATTTCCCGATCGCGCACATGGTGTGGGCATCGGGCGGGCTGTTCTTCAAGATGGGTGCGCTGGACTTCGCGGGCGGCACCGTCGTGCACATCAACGCCGGCGTGTCGGCGCTGGTCGCGTCGCTGATCCTGGGCAAGCGCATCGGTTACCCGACCGAGCGGATCGTGCCGCACTCGCTGACGATGACCGGCGTGGGCACCGGCCTGCTGTGGGTCGGCTGGTTCGGGTTCAACGCCGGTTCGGCGCTGGAGGCCAACGGCTCGGCCGCGCTGGCGATGATCAACACCTTCGTCGCGACCGCGGCGGGCGGCCTGTTCTGGATGCTGGCGGAGCGGCTGAACGGCCACAAGGGTTCGGCGCTGGGCTTCTGCTCGGGGATCGTCGCGGGGCTGGTCGCGGTCACCCCGGCGGCGGGCAATTCCGGCCCGTTCGGCGCGATCGTGCTGGGCGCGGTCGCTTCGGTGATCTGCTTCTACGCCGTGTCGATGCTCAAGCCGAAGCTGGGCTATGACGACGCGCTCGACGCGTTCGGCGTCCATGGCATCGGCGGCATGATCGGCGCGATCGGCACCGCGATCGTCTACGCCCCGTCGCTTGGCGGGCCGGGCAAGCCGGACTTCGCGATCGGATCGCAGCTGACCACGCAGGTCATCGCGGTGGTCACCACCATCGTGTGGGCGACGATCGGCACCGTGATCGCCACCTATGCCGCCAAGGCGCTGACCGGGCTGCGCGTCAGTGCGGAGGTCGAGCGCGAAGGCCTCGACCTCGGCGAGCATGGCGAGCGCGCCTACAACAGTTGACGAAATTGCGGCGGCGGGACGGCCCGCCGCCGCTCACCAGGTTCCTCCTGCGGACACACCTCGACCCGGTACGGCAACGTACCGGGTCATTTTTCGCGGTGGCGGTATGCGGTCGCGACGCGCGCTAGCGCGGCAGGCGGATCTCGAACACGGTGGGCCAGCGTTTGCCGGTGACGAACAGCCGGCGCTTCGCCGCGTCCCAGGCGATGCCGTTGGCAACCGCCTCTGGATCGGTCGCGCCGACCTCCGCGACGATTGCTCGCAGGTCGATGACCCCGGTGACACGCCCCGATGCGGGGTCGATGCGGACGATGAACGGTTGATGCCAGACATTGGCAAGGATCGCACCGTCGACCACCTCCAGCTCGTTGAGCTGGGTCAGCGGCCGCCCCGCGAAAGACACCGTCAGCGTGCGGCGAACCGCCAGCGTCGCGGGATCGTGGAAGGTCAGCGTCGCGCTGCCGTCCGACCGGACCAAGCCGGTCGCGTCGCTCGCCAGTCCCCAGCCCTCGCCCGAATAGCGCAGCGTGCCCAGCCGCTTGAGGCTGGTCGCGGACCAGCGGTGGGCGATGCCGTCATGCCAGGTCAGGCTGACCAACTGTCCCTTCCACGCCGCCAGCCCTTCGCCGAACTGCGCCGCGGGGATCGTCGCCCGCGCAGTGACCTTGCCGGTGGCCAGGTCAACGCGGCGCACGTCCGACTGCCCCTCCAACCCGACGCTTTCGACCAGCTGCCCGCCGTTCCAGATCAGCCCCTCGGTGAAGGCGGCGGAATCGTGCGGATAGCGCGCGACGACCGTGGGGACGATCAGCGCCGGGCGCGGCGCGGCGGCGGCGACGGGGGTCGCCGCCTGCGGTACGGCGGAGGCAGGCGCGACCAGCGCCACGAGCGGGAGGAGGAACCAGCGCGTCATCGCGACCGGCTTACCGCGGATCGCGGGGCGCGTCATCGGCTTTAGCCTGGGGGCGTGGGAGGGGGCGGAAGAAGGTGGTTCACGCGGAGGCGCGAAGCGCTGGTGGCGGTCGGGACCGCCGATGCGAGCGCCGCCGCAACGTTGATCCAGCGCCCCGCCGCGGGCAGTGACGGGAGCGACCGGCAAGATGCCCGGCGCCAGGCACCCGTCCTCGACGACATGATGGTGACAACGACACGCCGGTGGCAGCACGCCATTCCGTGCGTCTCCGCGGCTCTGCGCGAGATCGATGCCCCGCCGCCGCGTGGCGCGGGAATCAGCGTCGAGTCCCGTAGCCGCCGCTGCCGGTCGACGGACGGATCGTCGGCGTAGGGATGAATCGCGGTCGCCGAGGTGCGAGCTGTGCGGTCCCGCGACCCGGCCGGCGCGCGCGAACGCGGCAGTATGGACGCCGGAACCCATCCGGCATGACGGGAGGGTCATCGCGCCGGTCATGGCATCGTCGGCAGATGACGGTGCGCATGGAGACAAACGCCGCAGGCAAGAACGACAACGGCCCGCCCGGCGGGTGCCGGACGGGCCGTCGTTCGATCAACGTCGGTCAGGAAGCGATCAGCTGCCCGTTTCGAGGTTCACCGCCGCATATTTGCCGCGACGATCGACTTCGATCTCGAAGCTGAGGCGGTCGCCCTCGTTCAGGGTCGGCATCCCCGCACGCTCGACGGCGGAGATGTGGACGAACGCATCAGGCTGCCCGTCGTCGCGCTGGATAAAGCCGAAGCCCTTCATCGCATTGAAGAACTTGACCGTGCCGGTCGCCTTCTCACCGGTCAGCTGACGCTGTGGGGCACCACCGGCACCGCCGGCGCGCGGACCACGATCGCCGCCGCCGAAGCCGCCGTCGCGGGGCGCGCGTTCCTGCACCGCCATCGGCTCGCCGTCGATCTTGAGATCAGTGGCCGAGATGCGGCCGCCGCGATCGACCAAGGTGAAGCCGAGCGGCTGCCCCTCGGCCAGGCCGGTCAGGCCGGCCTGCTCCACGGCGGAGATGTGGACGAACACGTCCTCACCACCGTCGTCGCGGACAATGAAGCCGAAGCCCTTCTGGCCGTTGAAGAACTTGACCACGCCGGTGCCTTCGCCGACGACCTGCGGGGGCATCCCGCGGCCACCGCCGCCGAAACCGCCGCCGCTGCCGCCACCACCGAAGCCGCGACCACCGCCGCCGCCACCGCCACCGCCGAAGCCGCCGCCACCGAAACCACCGCCGCCGCCGCCGAAGCTGCGACCACCACCGCCGCCGCCGAAGCCGCCGCGGTCCTCATAACCGAAACCGCCGCCGCCGAAGCCACCGCCGCCGCCGAAATCGTCACTGCCGCCGCCGAAACCATCGCGCTTGTCGCGCCCACGCCCGCCGCGATTGCCGCGGCCGCCCTTGTCGTAACCCATAACCCTGTTCGTCTTCCCGGTCCGCCCGAACGATTGCATCGAGGCCACGCGCAGGACGGCGAACGCGGCTCCCCGGGCGCAGATGACAATCGCGCCTCATCCTATCCATAGCCGATCCGATCACGCCCGGCGAATCGTTTTGCGCATCTTTTCGTGTCCGGACGTCGATTTTGGTCGCAACGATCGCAACTTGGGCACAATTCATCGCACGTCGCACCGGCCCCGCCCCGCTCATGCCGCAATCGCGCCGCCGGTGACGTGAAACGTTGAGCCGCGCGCCCGGCCCCGCTAGAGCGCGATCATGGCCGTATTTTTTCACGAAGAAGACCTGCCGGGCGACGTGTTCGCCCCCGGCGCCGCGATCGCGGTGGATACCGAGACGATGGGGCTGATCACCCCGCGCGACCGGCTGTGCTTGGTCCAGCTGTCCGACGGGCTTGGCGACGAGCATCTGGTGCGCTTCGGCCCCGGCAGCGATTATGCCGCGCCGGTGCTGCGCGCGGTCCTGGCCGATCCGGGGCGGTTGAAGCTGTACCATTTCGGCCGATTCGATATCGCCGCGATCCGCCACTACCTGGGCGTCGTCGCCGCGCCGGTCTATTGCACCAAGATCGCGTCGCGGCTGGTGCGCACCTACACCGATCGCCACGGGCTGAAGGAGCTGGTGCGCGAGTTGCTGGGGCAGGACATTTCCAAGCAGCAGCAATCGTCCGACTGGGGCGGCCCGGACCTGTCGGAGGCGCAGCGCGACTATGCCGCGTCGGACGTCCGCTACCTCCATCGCCTGCGCGAGGAACTGGACCGGCGGCTGTCGCGCGAGGGGCGGACCGCGCTGGCGCAGGCCTGTTTCGATTTCCTGCCGGCGCGCGCGGAACTGGATCTGGCCGGCTGGCCGGAGACGGACATCTTCGCGCATGTCTGACGTGGCGGCGCGATCGCGGTCGGCGCGGCAACGCTGGGCGCTGCCCGGCGGGCGGCACGACCATGTGATCGCCACCGCCAACTGGCTGCTGCCGGTGTCGATCGGCGTGCTGGCCGCGTTCCTGGTGCTCGCCCCGCTGACGATGGGGGGCGAATCGTCGTTCGTGCTCGACAAGAACAAGGTCGAGGTGGCCAAGGAACGGATGAAGATCGAGGCCGCGCGCTATCGCGGCACCGATGGCAAGGGGCAGCCGTTCGAGCTGGACGCCGGCTCCGCGGTGCAGAAAAGCTCCGCCGAACCGATCGTGCGCATCCAGGACCTGGCCGCCGCGATCCGCCTGTCGGACGGCCCCGCGACGGTGAAGGCGCCGTCGGGCCGCTACGACATGGACACCGAACAGGTGAAGGTGGACGGGCCGATCGCGGTGCGCGGGCCGAACAATTACGCGCTCGACACGCAGGATGCGGTCGTCGACCTGAAGACTCGCCAACTGCAATCGACCGGCGCGGTGACCGGCACCGTGCGCCAGGGCACGTTCAGCGCCAATTCGATGCGCGCGGACCTCGAATCGCGTACCGTGCGGCTGGACGGCAATGCGCGCTTGCGGATCGACCCGCGAGCGACGAAATAGCCCGCCATGCGCCACGCCGCCTTCCTGATCCTCGCGCTCGCTGCTGCGGCGCCGGCCACGGCGCAGACGCGCCACGACACCAACGCGCCGGTCAACGTCGCGGCGGACCATATCGAGTTGCAGGATCGCGCCAACCGCGCGGTCTTCGCGGGCAACGTTCAGGTCCAGCAGGCGGAAATGACGCTGCGCGCACAGCGTATCGTGCTGACCTACACCGGGCAGATCGAGGGCGGGAATCCGCAGATCTCGCGCATGGACGCCAGCGGCGGGGTGACGGTGATCCGCCCGGACCAGACCGCGCGCAGCCAGTTCGCGGTCTATGACCTCAACCGCCGCATTATCACCATGCTGGGCGCAGTGCGGCTGACGCAGGGCGGCAGCACGGTCAACGGCGGGCGGCTGACCATCAACCTCGATTCGGGGCGCGCGGTGATCGACGGATCGTCGGTCGCGGGCGGGGGCAGCGGCGCGAACGGCGTCCAGCCGGCCCCCAACGGGCGGGTCACCGGCACGTTCGCGGTGCCCAAACGCAACAACTGACCGGCAAGACGGCGCGGTACGGCACGTCGGGGCTATGCCGCGCGCGCGCCATCATGCATGAATCCTGCCAAGGCGCCGTGCCCGCACGCCGCCGCCCGTTGTGACGTGAGGCCGTACGCCGATGGATGTGATGACCACCCCGCTCGATCAGGTCGAGGCGATCCACGAGGCGCCCGTCGCGGACGGGCTGCAGGTGGTGTCGATCGCCAAGAGCTATGACAAGCGCGTCGTGCTGACCGACGTGTCGGTATCGGTCGGGCGCGGCGAGGTGATAGGACTGCTCGGCCCCAATGGCGCGGGCAAGACGACCTGTTTCTATTCGGTGATGGGGCTGGTGAAGCCCGATTCGGGCCGCATCATGCTGGACGGGCACGATATCACCGGCCTGCCGATGTACCGCCGCGCGATCCTCGGCCTTGGCTATCTGCCACAGGAAACGTCGATCTTCCGCGGGCTGACGATCGAGAAGAACATCCTGACCGTGCTCGAACTGGCCGAGCCGGATGCGGCGGCGCGCGCCGAGAAGCTGGAGAAGCTGCTGGGCGAATTCGGGCTGACGCGGCTGCGCGATGCGCCGGCAATGGCGCTGTCGGGCGGCGAGCGTCGCCGCGCCGAGATCGCGCGCGCGCTGGCCGCCGATCCGTCGATCATGCTGCTGGACGAACCGTTCGCGGGAATCGACCCGATCTCGATCGCGGACATCCGCGACCTGGTGTGCCAGCTGAAGGAGCGCGGGATCGGCGTGCTCATCACCGACCACAATGTGCGCGAGACGCTGGACATCGTCGACCGCGGCTACATCATCTACGACGGCAAGGTACTGTTCACCGGCAGCCCGGACGAGCTGGTCCGCGACGAGAACGTGCGCCGCTTGTACCTGGGCGAGGGCTTCACGCTCTAGCCGCATGGCCCGGCCGCTCGCCTCCCACAGCCCCCGCCCCGCATGAGCCTCGCGCCGCGCCTCGACCTGCGCCAGTCGCAATCGCTGGTGATGACGCCGCAGCTGCAGCAGGCGATCAAACTGCTGACGCTGTCCAACCTCGAGATCGAGGGGGTGATCGCCGAGGAGATCGAGAAGAACCCGCTGCTGGAGACCGCCCCCGCGGCCGGCGACGCCCCCGCCACCGCTCCGGCGGATGCGCCCGCCCCCGCGCGCGACGAGCCGGCGGGCGCGGACGAACTGGTGATGGCCGGCGAGGGCGCGGGCGAATCGCTGGACGTCGATATCGCCGCCGAACGGTTCGACGACGGGCCGGGCGACCACGCCGGCCCGTCCGCCGGGGCGACCGGCAGCGGATCGGCATCGGGCGAGGCGGTGGATTTCGACAGCTTCGCCGACACCAGCGAAAGCTTGGCCGACGTGCTGCTGGCGCAGGCCGGGGCGGCGTTCGCGGGCGCCGACCTGCTGATCGCGCGCGCGCTGATCGATCAGATCGACGAGGCCGGCTATCTGCGCGCCGACCTGATCGATATCTCGCAGCGGCTGGGCGTGCCGCTGCGCCATGTCGAGACGGTGCTGGCCGGCATCCAGCGCTTCGAGCCGACCGGGGTGGGCGCGCGCGACCTGGCCGAATGCCTGGCGATCCAGGCGCGCGAGGCCGACCGCTACGACCCGTGCATGGCGCGGCTGATCGACCATCTCGACTGGCTGGCACGCGGCGACCTGCCGCGGCTCAAGCGGCTGTGCGGGGTCGATGACGAGGATCTGGCCGACATGATCCGCGAATTGCGCGGCTATGATCCCAAGCCGGGCTGCCGCTTCGGCGGGGACGCGCCGATGCCGGTGATCCCCGACCTGACGGTGGTGCGCACGCGCGACGGCTGGGCGATCGAGATGAACAGCGCGACGCTGCCGCGCGTGCTAGTCAACCGGCGCTATTACGGCGAATTGTCGGCGGGGCCGCAGGACAAGGGCAGCAAGGCATGGCTGGCCGAGAAGCTGGCCAGCGCCAACTGGCTGGTCAAGGCGCTGGACCAGCGGCAGCGCACGATCATCCGCGTCGCGACCGAGATCGTGAAGCAGCAGGAGGCGTTCTTCCTGAAAGGCGTCGCGCATCTCAAGCCGCTGACGCTGCGGCAGGTGGCCGAGGCGATCGAGATGCACGAATCGACCGTCAGCCGCGTCACCAGCAACAAATATCTCAGCTGCGCGCGCGGGTTGTTCGAGCTGAAATATTTCTTCACCTCCGCGATCCAGGCGGCGGACGGCGGCGATGCGGTGTCGGCCGAAGCGGTCAAGAGCGCGATCCGCGCGCTGATCGCGAGCGAGGGCGACACGATCCTGTCCGACGATACGCTGGTGGAGATGCTGAACGCCAAGGGCTTCGGCATCGCGCGGCGCACGGTGGCGAAATATCGCGAGGCGATGGGGATCGGCAGCTCTGTGCAGCGGCGCCGGGCGAAGGCGTTGCAGGGGGCGTAGCGCTTCCCGAACGACCGTCATCCCAGCAAAGGCTGGGATCTTACGCGGCAAAGGATGTCGGTCATCACGGGGAGGCCCCAGCCTTCGCTGGGGCGACTCGATACGGGGCGACGGGTAATCAATTCGGCGTCGGCCCCGCCGCCGCGATCGACGGCGCGACCGGCGGCGTGCCCGAGCGCGCGACCGCGACCGCGCGGTCGTACCAGTCGGACAGGTCGCGCTTCATCGCCACCAGCGCCTCCGGGTTCAGATATGTCATGTGACCGGCGGGATAATAGACGAAGCGCAGGTTCGCGCGCTGCCCCGGTTCCAGCATCATGTGGCCAAGGTCGTTCTCGGTCCCGAAGAACGGGGTGGCCATGTCGTACCAGCCGTTCATCGACAGCACCTGCAGGTACGGGTTGGCGCGCATCGCGGCGGCCAGGTCGATCGCGGTATTGGGGTTGTTCTGCTGCCCCATGCGATTGGGGGCGTCATGCTTCCAGTTCCACGTCCACCCCGCGGCGTCGCGCGCCGACAGGCGGTAGGGCATGTCGGTCTTATACCCTAAGGTGTGGGTCGTATAATCGTTGAACGTGGCGATGAACGCGCCCGAGATCGCGTCCGACGACACGTCGGTTTCCGGCCGCTCGCCGGCGGCATCGCTGTCGGTGCCGGTGTAGCGCGAATCGAACCGGCCGACCGTCTGGCGCGTGCCGCGCAGCAATTCCTTCTGGAAGCGCGGCAAATCGATGCGCAGGTTCGCGCGTTTGATGAAATCGGGCGACAAGCCGATCAGCCGGCTTATCCCCTCCGCCACCTGGTCGCGTTCCGCATCGGAGATGTTCTGCCCCTTGGCCAGCGCCGACATGTACGGCCCGGTCGCGAACTCGCGCGCCTGCTGCACCACCGTCGCGACGTCCGCCGGGCGGTTGACGAGGCGGTTGTGATACCAGGCAGTGGCGGCATAGCTGGGCAGATAGTTGAGATAGACCTGGTCCAGCCCCGGCTGACGATAGCCGTAGTTCATGATCGAGCTGAGCAGCACCACGCCGTTCAGCGCCATGCCGCGGTCCTGCAACTGATAGGCCAGCGCGCCGGAACGCAGCGTGCCGTAGCTTTCGCCGAACAGGAACTTGGGGCTGTTCCACCGCCCGAACTTGGTGGCGTAGCGAAGGATCGCCTTGGCGAAGGCGTCGGCATCCTCGTCCACGCCATAGAAGGCCGCGGGCTTCATATCCCCCAGCGGGCGCGAATAGCCCGCGCCGATCGCGTCCAGGAACACCATGTCGGTCTTGTCGAGCAGCGTGTAGGGATTCGGCCCGAAGTCATAGGGCGCGGGGCGGATGAATTCGGGGTTGCCGGTCTTGAGCCGAACCGGGGCGAACGACCCCATGTGCAGCCAGAACGTCGGGCTGCCCGGCCCGCCGTTGTAGAAGAAGGTGATCGGGCGTTTGGTGC
This sequence comes from Sphingomonas ginsenosidimutans, assembly GCF_002374835.1. Lineage (GTDB taxonomy): Bacteria > Pseudomonadota > Alphaproteobacteria > Sphingomonadales > Sphingomonadaceae > Sphingomonas > Sphingomonas ginsenosidimutans. The sequence continues at coordinate 257,544 of NZ_NWVD01000003.1, read as the reverse complement.
CCGGCTGCGTGCCGTCGAGCGTATAGGCGGTGTAGAACATCGACGCAGTCGGCTTTCCCTCCGTATCGCGCAGCGTCAGCGTCCCGGCGGTCGCGGTATAGGGCAGCCGCCGTCCCGCGACCGTCACCGCGCCCTTCGACCGTTCCTCGCGCTCCTCCACCGGGGCGACCGCGGTGCCCGCCTCCACCGCGTCCTTCTGCGCCTCCGCGGCGGTCTTCTCCGCGGCGCGGGAAGGCTTGCCGGCGGGCGCGGAGCGATCCTGCGCCGCCGCGATCGTGGAAGTGGCCAACAACAACCCGGCGGCAAGGCGCAAACGCATGAAAGACATCCTTCGATCGGTCAGGGTCGCTGATCTAATCGGCGGCGTGGGCCATGCGCAAGTTGTGTGTCATCCGCCACGATCAGGCAACAGTCGGGCCGTGGACGCGACCGTCGATGCGGCGGCGGACGTCGCCGACCGGCTCAGTCGTCCTCGTCCTCGAACCCCGCCAGCGCCAGCGCGCGGGCGCGGATCTGGCGCGTCATGCACCAATGGACCAGCGCCTCCTCGCGCCCGTGGGTGACCCACACCTCCTTCGGCGCGATCTCCTCCAGCGTCGCGGTCAGCTCGTCCCAGTCGGCATGGTCGGACAGAATCAGCGGCAACTCGACATTCTTCTGCCGCGCGCGCTGGCGCACCCGCATCCAGCCCGATGCCATCGCGGTGATCGGATCGGGCAGCCGCCGCGACCAGCGGTCGTTGAGGGCGGAGGGCGGGCACATCACCACATACCCCGCCATCGCCGCCTTGGGCACGCCCGCCACCGGGATCAGCTCGCCCAGCGATACGCCCAGGTCCGCGTAGAGATCGCACAGGCGCTGGAGCGCGCCGTGAATATAGATCGGCGCGTCATGGCCGCGCGCGCGCAGCTCCGCGATCACGCGCTGCGCCTTGCCCAGCGCATAGGCGCCGACCAGCACGCAGCGTGTCGGATTGGCGTGGAGCCGCGCGACCAGCTTGTCGATCTCGTCCCCCGTGTCCGGGTGGCGGAACACCGGCAGGCCGAACGTCGCTTCGGTGATGAAAACGTCGCACGCCACCGGCTCGAACGCGGCGCAGGTGGGGTCGGGGCGGCGCTTGTAGTCGCCCGACACCACCACCCGTTCGCCGCGATGGGTCAGCACGATCTGCGCCGATCCCAGCACATGGCCGGCGGGGACGTAGCCCACCTCCACCTCACCCAGCCGGATCGTCTCGCCATAGCCGACCGGCACGCCCGCCTGCGGGCCGTAGCGCGCCGCCATAATCGCCAGCGTCTCCGGCGTCGCCCATACCGCGCCATGCCCGCCGCGCGCGTGATCGGCATGGCCGTGCGTGACCAACGCGCGCGGCTGCGGGGTGGAGGGATCGACCCAGGCGTCGGCGGGGCGGACGTAGATTCCGGTCGGATGCGGTTCCAGCCAATCGCCCAGGGTCGCCATCGCCTTTCAACCCGCGAGCGGCCGGATCGTATCCGCTGCCGTGAAAGGGTTCACGCGGAGACGCGGAGATGCACCGCGCGGAACAGGCCCATCGGAAGACAGCGAGCGCGCGCTGGTCGGCTGCGCCGCTGGTCCATGTCGCACCCTCTCCGCGCCTCCGCGTGAACCATCTGCTCTGGCGGCACGCGGATGCGCTTCCTAGATCAGCGCCTTGACCGCCACGCTCCCCCCCGCCCTCCCCGACTGGTTCGCCGCGCGCGGCTGGTGCCCGCGCGGGCATCAGCTGGCGATGCTGGAACAGGCGCGCGCGGGGCGGCACGCGCTGCTGATCGCCGCGACCGGCGCGGGCAAGACGCTGGCCGGGTTCCTGCCGACGCTGGCCGAACTGATCGCGCATCCGCACGACGGGCTGCACACGCTGTACGTCTCCCCGCTGAAGGCGCTGGCGGTCGATATCCAGCGCAACCTGATGACGCCGATCGAGGAGATGGGCGTCGACATCCGCGTCGAGACGCGCACCGGCGATACCCCGTCCGACCGCAAGGCGCGGCAGCGCGCGAAGCCGCCGCAGATCCTGCTGACCACCCCCGAATCGTTGTCGCTGCTGCTGAGCTATCCCGACAGTTTCCTGATGTTCGCGCGCCTGAAGACGATCGTGGTGGACGAGGTGCACGCCTTCGCCACCACCAAACGCGGCGACCTGTTGTCGCTGTGCATGGCGCGGTTGCAGGCGATCGCGCCGGAGTGCCGCCGCGTCGCGCTGTCGGCGACGGTGGCGGACCCGGACGGCTATCGCGCATGGCTGGCGCCCGACGGGGATATCGACACGGTGGCGCTGGTCGCGGGCGATACCGGGGTCGATCCGAACATCGCGATCCTGCTGCCCGAGGATCGCGTCCCCTGGGCGGGCCATTCGGGCCGCTATGCCGCCGAACAGGTGATGGCGGAGATCGAGACGCACCGCACCACGATCGTGTTCTGCAACACCCGCAGCCTGGCCGAGCTGATCTTCCAGGATCTGTGGAAGGCCAATGCGATGCAGCTGCCGATCGGCATCCACCACGGCAGCCTGGAAAAGGAGGCGCGGCGCAAGGTGGAGGGCGCGATGGCCGCCGGGCGGCTGCGCGCGCTGGTTGCCACTGCCAGCCTGGACCTGGGGGTCGACTGGGGCGACGTCGATTGCGTGATCCAGATGGGCGCGCCCAAGGGATCGTCGCGGCTGCTGCAACGAATCGGGCGGTCGAACCACCGGCTGGACGAACCGTCGGAAGCGATCCTGGTCCCCGGCAACCGCTTCGAATATCTGGAGGCGCGCGCCGCGCTGGACGCGGTGGAGGCGGGCGAGCTGGACGCCGACGTGTTCCGCATGGGGGCGCTCGACGTGCTGGCGCAGCATGTCATGGCCTGCGCCTGCGCCGCGCCTTTCGATCAGGCCGACTTGCTGGCGGAGGTGCGGGGCGCACTGCCCTATTCGGCGCTGACCGACGATCTGTTCGAGCGCGTGCTGGGGTTCATCCGCGACGGCGGCTATTCGCTGCGCGCCTATGACCGGTTCCGCCGGCTGACGCAGGATGCCGACGGGCGCTGGCGGGTCAGCCATCCGCAATTCGTCGCGCAGCACCGCCTGAACGCCGGGATCATCGTGGAGGCGACGATGGTGACCGTCCGCTTCCGCAACGGGCGCGCGCTGGGCAAGGTGGAGGAAGGCTTCGCCGCGACGCTGAGCCATGGCGACACCTTCTTCTTCGCCGGGCTGAGCCTGGAGGTGGAGAAGATCGATACCGAGGATCTGGTGGTGCGCGCCACCACCCGGCCGGCGCGCATCCCCACCTATGGCGGCGCGCGGATGCCGCTGTCGACGAACCTGGCCGCGCGCGTGCGCCATTTCCTGGCCGAGCCGGGCGAGTGGCACCGCTTTCCCGACGACGTGCGCGAATGGCTGGAGATCCAGCAGCGCCGCTCCACCCTGCCGCGCCCCGACCAGCTGCTGGTCGAGACCTTCCCGCGCGAGGGGCGGCATTATATGGTCGCGTACAGTTTTGAGGGGTGGAATGCGCACCAGTCGCTGGGGATGCTGGTGACGAAGCGAATGGAGACACAGGGGCTGAAGCCGCTGGGCTTCGTCGCCAACGATTACGCCATCGCCACTTATTCGCTGGAGCCGGTCGCCCATCCCGCGGCGCTGTTTTCCGCCGACATCCTGGAACATGAGTTCGTCGACTGGGTGGAACGCTCGCACCTGTTGAAGCGCGCGTTCCGCGAGGTGGCGGTGATCGGCGGACTGGTCGAGCGCCAGCACCCCGGCAAGCGCAAGACCGGGCGTCAGGTGACCTTTTCCACCGACCTCATCTACGACGTGCTGCGCAAGTACGAGCCGGGGCACGTCCTGCTGGAGGCGGCCTGGGCCGATGCGCGCGCGCGGATGACCGACGTCGGGCGGCTGGCGGACCTGATGGACCGCGCCGCCGACACGATGGTGCATGTCGACCTGCCGCGCGTCACGCCGCTGGCGGTGCCCGTCCTGACGCTGATCGGGCGCGAGAAGGTGGCGACCGGCAGCGCCGACGACGCGCTGCTGATCGAGGCGGAGGCGCTGGCCGCCGAGGCGATGGCGGTCGATTGATTTCATTAGGCTAATGGCCGGATCGGGCGTACCCTGCCGCGCATGGAGAGGTGGATCGCCCTGGCGTTGATCGCGGCGGGTACGGAGGCCGTGGCACAGCCGCCAGCCGTCGCCCCACCCGCTGCACCGGCCATGGCCACGCCGCCCGCCGCGATCGATTCCGCCACCGGCGAGGACCTGTCGTTCCTGACCGCCGACACGCGCATGACCGTGCCGGTGCGCGTCGCGGGCGAAGGGCCGTTCCCGTTCGTGATCGACACCGGCGCGCAGCGCACCGTCATCTCGCGCCAGCTGGCGCGGCGGCTGGGGCTGGCGGCGGGGCCGCGGGTGCGGTTGATCGCGATGTCGAGCACCGGCGAGGCCGATACGGTGATCGTGCCGCGACTTAGCGTTGATACGGTCACCGCCGGCACATTGGGCGGCGAGCGGATCGAGGCGCCGGCGATCGACCACGCGCTGCTCGGCGCGCCGGGGATGCTGGGGATCGACACGTTGCAGGGCCGGCGGCTGGCGATCGATTTCGCCGCGGAGCGGATGACCGTCACCCCTTCCTCTGCCGAGCGCCGCACCCGCCGCGCCGCCGCGGACGAAATCGTCATCCAGGCGCGCAACCTGTTCGGCCAGTTGGTGGTGACCCAGGCCAGCGTCGCGGGGCGCAAGGTGCGCGTGATCCTGGACACCGGCACCTCGATCAGCATCGGCAATGCCGCGCTGCGCCGCCTGCTGGGCAAGCGCGATCCGATCGCGTCGGAGACGTTCACCGGCGTGCTGGGGCAGCCGATGACCGGCGATTATGCGATCGTGCGCGAAATGACGCTGGGCAGCGCGACGATCCAGACCCTGCCGGTTGCCTTTGCCGAGGCGGCGCCGTTCCGCGCCTTCGGCCTGGCCGACAAGCCCGCGATCCTGCTGGGGATGGACGCGCTGCGACTGTTCCGCCGGGTGGAGATCGACTTCGCCCGGCGCGAGCTACGGCTGGCGATGCCGCGACAGGCGACCGCCGCCGCCTTTTGATTTGCACGCGGCCCGTTTCGCTGCAACCTTGGCGCGACACGAAGAAGAGCGGGGATGCGATGCGCACGGCAGGATTGATCGCAGGGCTGGCAGCGATGCTGGCGGGCACCGGGATAGCCACCGCCGCCGCGGCGCAGAACCGCCCCGACGAAAAGGCGTTCTTCGACCTGTACAAGGAGATGGTCGAGACCAACACCGTCGCCAAGGTCGGCAGCTGCACCAAGGCCGCGTCGCAGGTGGCGGCGCGGCTGAAGGCGGCGGGCTATCGCGATGCCGACATCACGCTGTTTTCCACGCCCGATCATCCCGACGACGGCGGGATCGTCGCGATCCTGCCGGGCAGCGACCGTGCGGCCAAGCCGATCCTGCTGCTCGGCCATCTCGACGTGGTCGAGGCCAAGCGCGCCGACTGGACGCGCGACCCGTTCACGCTGGTGGAGGAGAACGGCTATTACTACGGCCGCGGCACCGTCGACGACAAGGCGATGTCGGCGATCTGGGCCGACGCCTTCGTCCGCTTCAAACAGACTGGGTGGACGCCGAAGCGCACGCTGAAGCTGGCGCTGACCTGCGGCGAGGAGACGACCTGGGCGTTCAACGGCGCCGAATGGCTGGCGAAGAACAAGCGCGAGCTGATCGACGCCGAATTCGCGCTCAACGAGGGCGGCGGCGGGCTGCTCGACGCCGCGGGCAAGCGCCAGCTGCTGAGCGTGCAGGTAGGCGAGAAGGCGGCACAGAACTTCACCCTCGTCGCGACCAATCCGGGCGGGCACAGCTCGGCGCCGACCCCCGAGAATGCGATCTACGAACTGGCCGACGCGATCAAGGCGGTACAGGGGCACGAATTCCCGATCCGCTTCACCGATACGACACGCGCTTTCTTCACGCAGACCGCGAAGGTACGCGGCGGAGAACTGGGCGCGGCGATCACCCGGCTGCTCGCCGATCCGACCGACACGGCCGCCGACGCGATCGTCAGCCGCGACAAGGTGCTGCACTCGACGCTGCGCACCACCTGTGTCGCCACGTTGGTGAACGCCGGCCATGCCGAGAACGCGCTGCCGCAGCGCGCCACCGCCAACGTCAATTGCCGCATCTTCCCCGGCGAAACCGTCGACCAGACGCTGGCCGAGTTGAAGCGGCTGGCGGGGGACAAGGTGACGGTGACCGCCAACCAGCCGATCCGCCCCACCGCGGTGCCCCCGACGCTCGACCCGAAGGTGCTGGGGCCGATGCAGGCGGTGGCAAGCAAGCATTTCCCCGGCGTGCCGATGCTGCCCAGCATGTCGACCGGCGCGACCGACGGCGTGTTCCTGGAGGCGGTGGGCATCCCCGTCTACGGCGCACCGGGCACGTTCCTCGACCCCGATTTCAACGGCATCCACGGCCTCAACGAACGGATCCGCGTCAGCTCGCTCTACGCCGCGCGCGATTACCTGTTCGATCTGGTGAAGGCCTATGCGGGGTAAGGCGGCATCTGGAGCGGTTTCCGACCGCAACCTTTCGCCTGCCGAAGCCCCGTCTCAACACGAGCGGTACCGAAGACAGACCTGGCGCCGCTAGCGCGGCAGGTCGATCGCCACCACCAGCCCGGGGGCGGCGTCGCCCAGCCGCACCGTGCCGCCGTGCAGCCGCGCCACCGCCGCGACCAGCGACAGGCCCAGCCCCGCGCCGGTGCCGCCGCGCGCCGTATCGAGCCGGCCGAAACGGCGCAGCGCGGCGTCGCGGTCGGCCGGCGCGATCCCGCTGCCTTCGTCGACGACCGATACGGTGACGCGATCCTCGCCGGCATCCAGCGCGAGCGTGATCGTGCCGGCGCCGTATTTCAGCGCATTGTCGACCAGATTGCCCAGCGCCTGCCCCAAAAGCTCGCGGTGCAGCGGCAGCGTGGCGGGGGCGGCGATGGCGACGCGGATCGCGCGCCCCGCATCTTCGGCAACGGGGCCGTAGATCTCGGCGATCTCCTCCAGCTCGACAGCCAGGTCGACGGGGGTGAAGCTCTCCTTGCCGATCCCCGCCTCCGCGCGGGTGATGCGCAGCGCGGTTTCGACCATCGCCAGCAGCCGTTCGCCCTCCGCCAGCGCGCGGTCGACCGCATCCTGCGCGGCCGGTTCGGTGACCGCGGCGGCAGCGCGTTCCAGCGCCGAGCGCAACCGGGTGAGCGGCGATTTCAGGTCGTGCGCCAGCCCGTCGGTCGCGATCGTCAGTTCGGCGACCAGCCCGTCGACGCGGCCCAGCATCGCATTGACCGACTGCGCCAGCGCGGCGAAGGCATCGCCGGAGCGGTCGGCGGGCACGCGCCGCGACAGGTCGCCGTCGCGCACCGCATCCAGCGTCGCGACCGTCGCATCCAGCCGCAGCACGATCATCCGCGCCGCCAGCCACGCCGCCAGCGCGGCGAAGGCGATCGCCAGCGACAGTGCAAACAGCGTCGCCGCCTCCAGCAGCCGCACCGCGCGGCGCTCGCCCTCCACCACGCTGCCGGTCAGCAAGCGGAGCCCGCCGGGCAGCGCGGTGGCGCGCAGCAGCATCGCCTCCGGCGCGTCATGCGTGATGCGGTAAAGCTCCACCTGCGCCGCACCGCGATCGACCGCGACATTCGGGGGAAAGGCGGCCAGATTGCCCGCGATCCGCCGCCCGCGCGCATCGGCGAGCAGCATCACGCTGCCCGGCGTCACCACGCGGGTGGTGCGCAGCGCGATCGCGCGCGCCAGTTCGGCATCGCCCCCCGCCGCGCGCACCGCCAGCAGATCCTGGCGCAGCACCTCCCCCGCCTCCGCCGCGCCGGCGCTGACCTGCCGCAGCACGACGATGCGGATCGCGGCGAGCAGCGTCGCGGCGGCCGCGATCTGCAACAGGAACACCAGAGCGGCGAACCGGAAGGTGGTGGACCGCCACAGCATCGCGCGCGTCAGGGCGTCGCGCCCAGACGGTAGCCCGCGCCGCGCACGGTATGCAGCAGCGGGCGCGCGAAGCCTTCGTCCACCTTCTTGCGCAACCGGCTAAGGTGCACGTCGATCACGTTGGTACCGGGGTCGAAGTGATAGTCCCACACCCCCTCCAGCAACATCGTGCGGGTCACCACCTGATCGACATGGCGCAGCAGGAATTCGAGCAGCCGGAATTCGCGCGGCTGGAGTTCCACGACGCGCCCGGCGCGCTTAACGCGGCGCGCCAGCAGGTCCATCTCCAGATCGTCGCACACCAGCACCGTCTGCACCGCGGGCGCCGCCTTGCCGCGGCGGATCAGCAGGCGGATGCGCGCCAGAAGCTCCGCGAAGGCGAACGGCTTGACCAGATAATCGTCGCCGCCGCCGGTCAGCCCCTTCACGCGGTCCTCGGGCGAGCCGAGCGCGGACAGCACGATCACCGGCGTGTCGATCCCCGCGCCCCGCAGCGCGGCCAGCACCGCCATGCCGTCGATCCCTGGCAGCATCCGGTCGAGGACGATGCAGTCGTAGCTGCCGTCGGTGGCGTGGAACAGGCCATCGCGGCCGTTGTCGGCGCGATCGACGGTGAACCCTTCCTCCACCAGCCCCTTGGCGACGTAATCAGATGTGGCGGTATCGTCCTCCACCAGCAGTATCTTCGCTGACAAGCGGCCCGCCCTCCTTCGGCATCGTCATGCGCACCTCGGCCGCATCGCGCAGCACCACCAGGTCGACATCGACCCCTGATGCCACCGCGCGATCGACCTCCGCAAGCGAATCGGGCGCATGGCCGTCGACGCGCTCCACCACGTCACCGACGCGCAGCCCCGCCGCCTCGGCCCGGCCGCCGGCGCGCAGACTGGTGACGACCAGCCCCGCGGGCAGCCCCGCCGGCGCCGCGACGAAGGTGGCGCCGGTCGCGTCCGGCCCCGCGGCCCGCGGCGCGCGCATCGCATGGATCGACATCAGCGCCCCCAGCGTCGCCAGCACCAGGAACGCCAGTGCCGCACGTCCCAGCATCCGCAGCGTCGTCATCCCGCCCCCTCCGCCCGTGCCCGATCCGGTACGCCGCCGCCCTGCGCGCGCGCCAGCGACAGCAGTTCGTCGAGCCGCGCCATGATCGACTGGTCGATCACCTCATGCATCCGCAGCATTTCCAGCTCGGTGCGCAAATTCACCTCGTAATCCAGGCTGGCGGCCAGCCGGTCCTTCGCGGCCTGGCGGTTCTGGCTCATCATGATCACCGGCGCCTGCACCGCGGCCAGCGTCGACAGCATCAGGTTGAGGAAGATGTACGGATAGGGATCGAACGGGTGACCCCAGCGCGCCAGCACGTCGCTGTTGAGCACCATCCAGCCGACCAGCACCAGCGTGAAGGCGATAATGAAGCCCCACGATCCGCCGACCGCCGCCACCCGGTCCGCCAGCCGGTCGCCCAGCGTCGCGCGTTCGTCAGCGACGTCGGCGGCGTCGCGCGCGATCGGGCGGCGTTCCTGCATCTTGGCCAGCACGTTGCGCTCTTCGGCATCGAGCGCGGCGGGCGCCTTGCCGATCAGCCGCGCGGCGAGGAGATGGAGGGGATTGCTGGCCATCGACGGTTCCTTTCGATCGATGGCGTAGCGCACGCCCGGTGATCGGCATGTGGGCGCAACATGACCAATCGCTCATGTTCCCGACAGGCGCGCGCCAGCCGCGCTGCGCCATCAGCACCGCGATGCCAGTGCGCAACCGCCCCGACCCCCCGACCCCGAACAGCAGCGCCGGCCGCGCACGGGCGCTGGACGAGCGGATCTGCCGGATGATCTGCCCGATCGCGTCGGCGATGGTCGGCGTGTGCCTGACCGGGATCGGCCTGTTGCATCTGGCGACGGGGGTGGGCGCACCGGCGGGGATCGCCGACGACCTGCTGGCGATCGATTCGCTGCTGTTCCTGGTCGCGACGCTGGCGTCGTACATGGCGCTGCGCACGCTGCCCAACCGCCGGCTGCACCGGCTGGAACGGACTGCCGACGCCGCGTTCATCGCCGCCATGCTGCTGCTGACCGCGGCGTGTTTCGTCATCACCTATGCGCTGAGTTCCTGACCATGGCCGATCCCACCCGCCGTTCGAACCCGCTGGCCGCCGCGATGGGCGTGCTGGCCGCGCTGGCGGTGATCGTCACCGGTTTCCTGGGCTATGTCGGGTGGTTCGGCGGGCCGCTGTACCGGCTGGCGCCCGCCACCGCCGCGCCGCCGCCCGCACTAGCGGGCACGGTGGCGATCTACCTGTCGGGCGATGCCGGGTTCAACATGGGGATGACCGCGACGGTCGCCCCCGCGATCGCCGCGCGCGGCGTACCGGTGCTGGAGGTCAATTCGCTGGTCTATTTCCGCCACCGCCGCACCCGGGCCGAGGCCGCCGCCTTCGTCACCGCCGCCGCACGCCGCGCGCTGGCGCTGCCGGGCGCGCGACGGGTGGTACTGATCGGCCAGTCGTTCGGCGCCGACATGCTGCAGGCGAGCGCGGCGCGGCTGCCCGCGTCGCTGCGCGCGCGGGTGCCGCTGGTCGCGCTGGTGGTGCCGGGCGATACGCTGCTGTTCAAGGCATCGCCCGGCGGACTGCTGGACGGCGCGCCCGACGGCCCCGCCCTGCCCAGCGCGCGGCGCATCGGCTGGGTGCCGGTGCTGTGCATCCACGGCGTTCGCGAGGAAACCAGCCTGTGCCCGTCATGGCACCAGCGCAACGTGCGCGCCGTCGCGCTGCCGGGCGATCATTACCTCAACCACGACACGGCGGCGCTGACGCGGGTGCTGTGGCGCGCGATCGCCGAAACCGCCGGGCGCGCCGGATGACGAAAATGTCAGCGAACGATGAAGCGGGCGTCATGCGCGGGGGCGCAGGGTGGCGACCGGCCAAGAACCAACAGGGGAGGCGAACGATGACGATGGGATGGCGCGGCATGGCGACGGGAATCGCGCTGGCCGCCGCACTGCTGCCGGCGGGGGCGGCGCAGGCCGGCTTCTTCGCCGAAGGAGCCGGGCCGGAGGGGTTCTGGATGAACCCGCGCGGCACCGTCGCGGTGCGTACCGGCGCGTGCGGCGCCCATCTGTGCGGATGGATCGTCTGGGCCAGCGCGGAGGCGCGCGACGATGCGCGCGACAGCGGGGTCGATCCGCTGATCGGCGTCCAGTTGCTGGAGGATTATCGCCCGCTGGGATCGGGTGCCTGGGCGGGCACGGTGTTCGTCCCCGACATGGGGCGGCGGTTCGCATCGCGGATCGAACAGTCCGAACCCGATCACATGGTGATCAAGGGGTGCGTGCTGGGCGGGTTGCTGTGCAAGTCGCAGACGTGGCGCCGCATCGGGCAGCCACCCCATGCCTGAGCGGCTGATCCGGCTGGCGCGGCATCGCACGACCATCGCGGTCGCGGCGGTGCTGGCGCTGGTGGCGCTGGGGTTCGCGGCGCTCGCGCGGCTGACGCGCGAGATCCACTTCGCGCAGGTGCGCGCCGCGCTGCACGACCTGTCCGGCACGCAGGTAGCGATGGCGCTGGGGTTCACCGCGCTCAGTTACCTGGCGCTGACGCTGTACGACGTCATGGCGCTGCGCATCATCGGGCGGCCGCTGCCGTGGCGCACCGCGGCGCTGGCGTCGTTCACCAGTTACACGCTCAGCCACAATCTGGGGCTGTCGCTGCTGACCGGCGGGTCGGCGCGCTATCGCATCTACAGCGCCGCCGGGCTGGACGGGCCGGACGTCGCGCGCGTCGTCGGGATCGCCAGCGCGACCTTCTGGGCCGGGATCGTCACCGTCGCCGGGCTGGCGCTGGCGCTGCGCGACGGCGCACTGACCATTGCCGGGGCGACGATCGGCGCCGATGCGGCGCATGCCGCGGGCGTCGGCATATTGGCGCTGGCGGCGGCGCTGGTCGCAGCCTGCGCGGTACGGCGTGCGCCGCTGCGGCTGTGGCGGCTCTCGGTGCCGCTGCCCGGCGCGCGGCAGGCGCTGGCGCAGATCGCGATCGCCGCGCTGGACACCGCCGCCGCCGCCGCCGCGCTGTACGTGCTGATCCCCGGCGCGCAGCCGGCGCTGCTGCCCGCCTTCGTCCTGGCCTATGCGCTCGGCATCGTCGCGGCGGTGGTGACGCACGTCCCCGGCGGGATCGGCGTCTTCGAGGCGGTGGTGCTGGCGGTGATCCCCGGCGACCGGGCCGACCTGTTCGCCGCGCTGATCGCCTATCGCGTCATCTATTACCTCGCACCGCTGGCTTTGGGGGTGGCGTTGCTGGCGTGGCACGAGGGGCGGCGCCACCGCGCACTGCCCGCGCGGCTGCTGGCGGAGGGGCGCGCGGTCGCCAGCGGGATCGCGCCGCTGGCGATGGCGGCGGCGACGTTCCTGGGCGGCGGGATGCTGCTGCTGTCGGGGTCGCTGCCCTCGCTCCATGCGCGCATGGGCGTTCTGGGGCATATCCTGCCGCTGCCGTTCATCGAGGCGAGCCATATCGCCGCGAGCCTGGCGGGCACCGGGCTGCTGCTGATGGCCCCGGCGCTGTACCGGCGGCTGGACGGCGCGTTCGTAGCGACGCGCGCGCTGCTGCTGGCCGCCGCCGCCTTTTCGCTGGCGAAAGGGATCGACGTCGAGGAAGCGATCGTCTGCCTGGCGCTGGCGGGGCTGCTGCAATGGACGCGCCCGGCTTTCTACCGGCGCAGCGCGCTGACGCAGGCGCCGCTGACCGCCGGGTGGATCGCGTCGATCGCCACGATCGTCGCGCTGGCGACCTGGGCGGGGTTCTTCGCCTATCGCCGCGTGCCCTATGCCGACGACCTGTGGTGGCAGGTCGCGCTGAAGGGCGATGCGCCGCGCTTCCTGCGCGCGACGCTGGCGGTGGCGGTGATGCTGGCGGGGGCGACGATCTGGCGGCTGATGGGGCCGGCGCGGGTCGCCGCGCACCCGCCCGCCGATGCCGATGCGATCGCGCGCATCCTGGCCACCGCGACGCGCACCGACGCGATGCTGGCGCTGACCGGCGACAAGCGCTTCCTGCTGTCCGACGACGAAACCGCGCTGCTGATGTACCAGGTGCGCGGGTCGAGCTGGATCGTAATGGGCGATCCCGTCGGCGCGCCCGCCGCCTGGCCCGCGCTGCTGTGGCAGATGCGCGACATGGCCGACCGCGCGCAGGGGCGGCTGCTGCTGTACCAGATCACCGCGCCGATGCTGGACCTGGCGATCGGCATGGGGCTGGAGATCATCAAATATGGCGAGGAGGCGGTGGTCGACCTGTCCGCCTTCACGCTCGACACGCCGCGGCTGCGCTCGGTCCGCAAGGCGGAGCGTGCGGTCGCGCGCAAGGGCGCCGAATTCCGCATCGTCCCCGCCGCGGCGGTGCCGGTCATCATGGACGAACTGGCGCGCGTCTCCGACGAATGGGTGCGCGCCAAGCGGCATGAGGAAAAGGGCTTCAGCCTGGGGCGGTTCGACCGCGACTACCTGCGCCATTTCGACATCGCGCTGGTGCTGATCGACGGGCGGATCGTCGCCTTCGCAAACCTCTGGCTGACCGCCGACCGCAGCGAGGCGTCGGTCGACCTGATGCGCCAGGTGGATGCCGCCCCGCCCGGGACGATGGATTTCCTGTTCGTCCACCTGCTGCAATGGGCGCAGGCGCGCGGCTATCGCCGCTTCACGCTCGGCATCGCGCCGCTGTCGGGGATCGAGGGGCGGCGGCTGGCGCCCGCCTGGGCGAAGGCGGCGGCGCTGGTGTTCCGCCACGGCGAACGCTTCTACGGGTTCCGCGGCCTGCGCGCCTACAAGGAGAAATACGCCCCCGAATGGGAGCCGCGCTATATCGCCGGGCCGCACGGGCTGGGGATGCTGAAGGCGCTGCGCGACCTGTCGCGGCTGGTCGGCCGGCCGATGGTGGAGGCATCGTCGCCGCATCTGGTGCTTCCCGCGCGGCCCGCGCGCGGCGACGGCGGCGCGGATCGCCCGCCTACCCCGCCCCCGGCGGCGAACAATGCGGCGGCGGCGACGACCGCCGGGGTCGCGGCATGAGCGGTCCGCACCCTGCCCCCGGTCCGGCCGCCGCGGTGCCGCCGGAATGTGCCGCCGGCCACCATCTGGCCGGCGCGCGGGTGGTCACCGATGAAAACGGCGTCCAGCACGCCCGCTGCCGCCGCTGCGGCTGCGACCTGACGCGGCTGCCGACACTGCGGCGCTGGTACCGGTCCGGCTGGCTGGGCGGATCGTGACGGGCCGGATCATGACGAAGAATTAAGGCGGTGCCCAGCGGCATTCCATCGCGCTAGGGTTAGGCCGGCGACCGTCGGCACATGGCCGGCAGCAGACGAACCGGGGTATCATGAACCGCATCGCTTCCCGCCGCGCCGCCGGCACCGACCGGCCGCAGGGCTGACGCCATGGCCGCACCGATCTTCTTCGATCCGACCGGCCGGCGCAGCCGCAGGTCGAAGCGTGTCCTGGCCGCGCTGCTGGCCATCGTCGTGCTGGCGGCGGTGCTGTTCGCGACCACGCTGCTGTCGATGTCGCCGCGCCGCGACATCGCGCTGCCGTTGCCGCAACCGCGCGCCGCCGCCGCGCGCGGCGCGGTGAAGCCGCACGGTCTGGCGCGCTGGCTGCCGCTGCGCGCGGCGAAGGATCCGCACACCCCGCTCAGCATCGGTTTCTACGTCCCCGGCGACGACACCAGCATCGCCTCGCTGCGCCGGCACGTCGGCTCGCTCGACTGGGTCGTGCCTGCGCTGATCAGCGTCAGCGGCCCGCGCCACCAGGTCTCGGTCGAGGAGGACGCCCCGTTCGACCGGATGATCGCCGCCATGCCGCGCCCGCCCAAGGTGCTGCCGATGGTGCAGAATTTCGGGGCGTCCGAATGGGACGGCGCAAGCGCCGCGGCGCTGCTGCGCGATCCTACGCAGCGCAACGATTTCGCGCGCAAGCTGGCGCTGATGGTCAAGCAGCGCCGCCAGGGCGGCGTGGTGATGGATTTCGAATCGCTGCCCGAAGGCGCGATGCGCGATTATCTGGCGTTCCTGCGCACGCTGAAGACCGCGCTGCCCGCGGGCACCGAACTGGCGGTCACCGTCCCCGCCGAGGATGAGGCATGGCCGCTGGCCGCGTTCGGGCAGGTCGCCGACCGCGTGATCTTCATGGCCTATGACCAGCATTGGGAGGGCGGCACCCCCGGCCCGATCGCCGCGCAGGACTGGTTCGTGACGCAGGTGGAGGCCGCGCTGCGCGTGATCCCGCGCGACAAACTGGTCGTGGCGCTGGGCAGCTACGCCTATGACTGGCACGGCGACGATACCGACGCGCTGTCGATCGAGGAAGCGTGGCTGGCCGCGCACGACAGCCAGGCGCCGATCACCTTCGATCCGGGCAGCGGCAACCCCACCTTCGCCTATGAGGAGGACGGCCAGCATCACGCGATATGGATGATGGACGCGGCGACCAGCTGGAACCAGCTGCGCGCGCTCAAGAAACTGGGGATCGACGATGTCGCGCTGTGGCGGCTGGGCAGCGAGGATCCCGGCTTCTGGGCGGACCTGACCGCGTTCCGCACCGGCGGCACGCCGGACCTGCGCCACATCGCCTCGCTGCTCAATACCGACGTGTCGGGCACCGGCGAGATCCTGCGCATCACCGCCACGCCCACCGACGGGCAGCGCGTGCTGACCGCCGATGCCGACGGGATCGTGCGCGACGAACGCTACGTCACCTTGCCCACCCCCTATGTCGTCCAGCGCACGGGCGGCGCCAATCCCAAACTGCTGGCGCTGACGTTCGACGACGGGCCGGACGCAACCTGGACGCCGCGCATCCTGGACGTGCTGGAGCGCGCGCACGTGCCGGGCACCTTCTTCGTCATCGGCGGCAACGCGCTGCAGCACCCCGCGCTGCTCAACCGCATCATCGCGGGCGGCGGTGAGATCGGGAACCACAGCTACACCCATCCCAATATGGCGACGCTGGGCCCCAACGAGACGATGCTGGAGCTGAACGCGACGCAGCGGTTGGTGCAGGCCTATACCGAGCGCGAGATGCGGTTGTTCCGCGCGCCCTATTTCGGTGACGCGGAACCGACCACCGCCGACGAACTGGGGCCGGCGCTGGCCGCGCAGCAGGCGGGCTATACCGTCGTCGGGCTGCACGTCGATCCCAACGACTGGCAGCGCCCCGGCGCCGATTCGATCTACCAGCAGGTGATCGACCAGGTCCATGCCGGCACCGCCGAGAATTCCGCCAACATCATCCTGCTGCACGACGGCGGCGGCGACCGGTCGGAAACGGTGGCGGCGCTGCCGCGGATCATCGCGACGCTGCGCGCGGAGGGCTACAGGTTCGTCCCCGCCTCCGGGCTGATCGGCGTCACCCCGGCGCAGGCGATGCCGCCGGTCCCCGACCACGATCTGTGGGCGGTGCGCACCGACGTCGCGGTGTTCGTCGCGCTGGCGGCGATCACCGCGACGGTATCGTGGCTGTTCTACCTGGCGATCTCGCTGGGCATCGCGCGCGCGGTGATGATGGCGGGGCTGGCGTGGATCCAGGCGCGCCGCAAGCGCGCCGAGCCGCCGGCCTATACGCCCAGCGTGTCGGTGATCATCCCCGCCTTCAACGAGGAGCGGGTGATCGTCGCCTCGGTCACGCGGGTATTGGCCAGCGACTATCCGGCGTTGCAGGTGATCGTCGCCGACGACGGATCGAGCGATGCCACCAGCGAGCTCGTCGCCGCCGCGTTCGACGGCGATCCGCGTGTCGAATTGCTGACGCTGGCCAACGGCGGCAAGGCGGCGGCGCTCAACCGCGCGCTGCAGCAGGCGCGCGGCGACGTCGTCATCGCGCTGGACGCCGATACGCAGTTCGAACCCGCCACGATCCGCCGGCTGGCACGATGGTTCGCCGACCCGCGGATCGGCGCGGTGGCGGGCGATGCCCGCGTCGGCAACCGCGTGAACCTGGTCACCCGCTGGCAGGCGATCGAATATATCACCGCGCAGAACCTGGAACGCCGCGCGCTGGCCGGCTTCGATGCGATGACGGTGGTGCCCGGCGCGGTCGGCGCATGGCGGCGCGCGGCGCTGGACGAGGTCGGCGGCTATCCCGAGGATACGCTGGCCGAGGATCAGGACATGACGATCGCGATCCAGCGCGCGGGCTGGCGTGTCACCTACGATCCGGCGGCGGTCGCCTGGACCGAGGCGCCGGAAAGCTTCCGCGCGCTCGCCCGGCAGCGGTTCCGCTGGGCGTTCGGGACGCTGCAATGCCTGTGGAAGCATCGCGCGGTGCTGTGGCGGCGCAAGCCGTCGGGGCTGGCGCTGGTCGGGATGCCGCAGGCGTGGCTGTTCCAGATCCTGTTCGCGGCGATCTCCCCGCTGATCGACCTGGCGCTGATCCTGTCGATCGTCGGCACGTCGATGCGCGTCGCGCAGCATGGCTGGGCGCAGACCGCCGGCGACGTCGGCACGATGGGCCTCTACTGGGCGGCGTTCACCACGATCGACGTGCTGTGCGGGTGGCTGGCGTACCGGCTGGACGGCAAGAAGCTGCGCTACCCCGCCCATCTGCTGGTCGCGCAGCGGCTGGTCTATCGCCAGATCATGTACGGGGTGGTCATCCGTGCGATTTCCGCGGCGGTGCGCGGGCGGATCGTCGGCTGGGGCAAGCTGGAGCGGTCGGGCCGCGTCGACGGCGGCCCCACCCCCGCAGGCCCGGCCGCAAGCCATTGACCGTGCGCCATTGATCGCCGGGCCGGGTTGCGGCATGGCGAACGGAATGGTTCCCGTTCCGTTCGCCGACCTCTCCTTTGCGGGGCATGCCTGGCACGCCTTGCCCGACGGCGCGCTGTTCTGGCCGGCGCGGCGCGCGTTGCTGGTCGCCGACCTCCATCTGGAAAAGGCCAGCTGGTTCGGGGCGCGCGGGCAGATGCTGCCCCCGTATGATTCGATCGCGACGCTGACCGCGCTCGACGCGCTGGTCCGCGCGACCGATGCGGCGGAGGTGTGGTGCCTGGGCGACAGTTTTCACGACAGCGCCGGGTGCGACCGGCTGCCCGCCGCCGCGCGCGCGCTGCTGACCGCGATGACCGCGCGGACGCGCTGGACATGGATCGCCGGCAACCATGACCGCGCGATCGCCGACCGCTGCGGCGGGGCGGTGACGGACGAGGCGTGGGTGGACGGCGTGCTGCTGCGCCACGAAGCCGACCCGGCCGACCCGCGCCCCGAACTGTCGGGGCATTTCCACCCCAAGCTGCGTGTGCGCGTGCGCGGCAAGCTGGTGTCGCGGCGCTGCTTCGTGGCGACGGCGCACAAGCTGATTTTCCCCGCCTTCGGCGCGCTGACCGGGGGGCTGGACGTCACCCACCCCGAAATCCTGCGCGCCACCGGCGGCATCGCGGAGGCGCTGATCCCGATCGACAACCGCCTGCTGCGCTTCCCGCTGGCGGCTTAGCGATGACTTAACCATCACGGGTCTAGCCCAGCTTCCAACCGACAGGGGGGTAGGCGATGCAGGGACTGGCACAAGAGGGCGGACGGCCGGACACGGTGGACGGCGCCGCGCCCTCGATCGAGTTCACGATCCTGATCCCGTGCCTCAACGAAGCCGAGACGATTGCGACCTGCGTCCGCAAGGCGGTTGGCTATTTCGAACGTGCCGGCATCGCGGGCGAGGTGCTGGTGTCCGACAACGGCAGTACCGACGGGTCGATCGCGATCGCGCAGGCGGCGGGCGCGCGCGTCGTTCATGCGCCGATCGCGGGCTATGGCGGGGCATTGGGCTGCGGCATCCACGCCGCGCGCGGGCGCTACGTCATCATGGGCGATGCCGACGACAGCTACGACTTCAGCGACCTTTCCGCCTTTGTCGCGGCATTGCGCGATGGCGGACAGCTGGTGATGGGCAACCGGTTCAAGGGCGGCATCCTGCCCGGCGCGATGCCGTTGCTGCATCGCTATCTCGGCAATCCCGTGCTGTCGGCGATCGGGCGGCTGTTCTTCCGCATCCCGGTCGGCGATTTTCACTGCGGGCTGCGCGGGTTCGATCGCCAGTCGATCATCGACCTCGACCTGCGCACGACAGGCATGGAATTCGCCAGCGAGATGGTCGTGTCCGCCTCGCTCGCGCATCTCGACATCCGCGAGGTGCCGACGGTGCTGGCCAAGGACGGGCGCAGCCGCCCGCCGCACCTGCGCACCTGGCGCGACGGCTGGCGGCACCTGCGCTTCCTGATGCTGCATTCGCCGCGCTGGTCGTTCGGCTATCCGGGCGCGGTGCTGATGATCGCCGGGATGGCGCTGGTCGCCGCGCTGCTGCCGGGGCAATTGTCGCTGTGGGACGGCGTCTCGCTCGACATCCGCGCCTTCCTGGTCGGCTGCATGGCGATCGTGGTCGGGGTGCAGGCGATCGTGCACGGCGTGATCGCACGCCGCTTTGCCGCGATGCACCAGTTGTTGCCGGCGCACCGCCGCGCGCAACATCTGCTCGACGCGGTCAGCATGGAACGCATCCTCCAGGCCGCCGCGGTGCTGCTGGCGGCCGGTGTCGGCGGGATCGCCTATGCCACGGGCGTGTGGGCCGATGCGCATTTCGGCGCGATCGCCGACGGTAAGCTTTTGCGCATCATGCTGCTGTCGATGAGCGCGATCGTCGTCGCGGTGCAGCTGGGGCTGTCGGGCTTCCTTCTGGGCGTGCTCGACCTTCGCCCCGGCAGCGTGCGTGCGCAGCAGGCGCGGCTGCGCGCCGCCTTTCCGGTAGAGTGAGGCGATGACGCGCGCCGCGCACCTGATCGTCACCGGCGGCACCGGCTATATCGGCGCCGCGCTGGTCGCACGCGCGCTGCGCGAGGGCAGGACGGTAACGCTGCTTGGTCGTCGCCCCGGCCCGGTCGGCACGCACCATGTCACCTGGGCGCTCGGCGATCGCTTTCCGGCGCACATCCCCGGGCAGCAGGCCGCGCTCGTCCACCTCGCACACGACTGGCAGGCCAGCGGGCAGGACAGCATCGCCGCCACCGCGCGGCTGTTCGATGGTGCCCGCACGGCCGGCATCGCCACCCGCGTCTTCATCTCCTCGCAAAGCGCGCGCGAGCACGCGCTCAACCGCTACGGCCGCCTCAAATGGGCGACCGAACAGCGGATCGGCGATGCCACCAGCCTGCGCGTCGGGCTGGTCTATGGCGGCACGCTGACCGCGATGTACGGCCTGCTCGCGAAGCTGGCGACTCTGCCGCTGCTACCGATGATCGAGCCGCACCGCACGGTCCAGCCGATCCACCTCGACGAGGTGGTCGACGGCATCCTTGCCGCAGCAGACGGGCAGGCGGGGGGCGTGCGCGCGCTCGCGGGGCCGCAGCAGGTGGCCTTCGGCGACGTGCTGCGCTTGCTGGCACGCCAGTATCGCGGGCGGCGACTGCCGATCATCCCGGTTCCGCTGTCGCTGGCACTGTTCGCCTGCGACATGACCGCGCGCCTGCCGCTGATCCCCACCGTCGATCGCGAGCGCGTATTGGGGCTGGCGGGGACCGAACCGATCGACAGCGCCGCCGATCTTGCCGCGCTGGGCGTTGCCGTCCGTCCGATGGGGGAACGGCTGGCGCGCGAGCCGGCGGGCCGCCGCGCGTTGTTGGCAGAGGGACGCGCCTTCCTGCGTCACGCCGGGATCGCACCCACGCCGGCGCTGCTGCGCCGTTACGCGCGCGCCTGGCCGGAGGGGGCGATCGCGCGCCCACGACTGCCGCTGCGCTGGTGCGAGCCGCTGGGCAGCGACACACCGCTCGGCCGCCGGCTGCGTGTCGCTGCGCGCATCGCGGAGGCGAGCGCGCCCGGCGAGGCGGCGCTCGCCGCCGGCTCGCGCATCGCCCGGCTCGCCAGACTGGCCGCGCATGGGGCGTATGACGCACTGTGTCTGCCGCTACGCCTCGTCCTGGGGCGCGCATGACCAGCGTGTCGGACGCCGACGTCATCATCGTCGGCAGCGGTCCCGCCGGGGTCAGCGCCGCGTGGCCACTGGTGGAAGCCGGCGTGCGCGTCCTGATGCTCGACGCGGCGGACACGGAATTGCCCGCCAGCCCCACGCACGCGACGCTGGCGCAATGGCGCGCCGACCCGCACCGCTGGCAGGCGGAAATCGGCCGTGACGGCGCGCTGGCCGACAGCGCGATGTCGCCCAAGTTCGCCACCCCGCTCGCCCGCGCGACGCTGGCCGGGTTCGATACCGCCGCGGGTCTGTCGACGCGGGACTATGTTGCGATCGGCGCGCTCGCCGCGGGCGGGCTGTCGCGGATCTGGGGTGCGCTCGCCGCCCGCTACGGTGCCGAGGACCTCGCCGCCTTCCCTGCTGACCTCGGCCCCCATTACGACCGCGTCGCACGTCGCATCGGTGTCAGCGGCGGCGATCGGCCTGACCCCGCCGCACTGACGCCGCCCGCCGCACGGTTCGCAGCACGCCACATGGCGCGCAGAGACGGCGGATTCGATCTTCGCGCTGCCCCCAATGCGGTGCTGGTCGGCGAGGAGCGCGAAGGGCGCGGCGCCTGCACCGCCTGCGGCCTGTGCCTGCACGGGTGCGCGCGCGGCAGCATCTATCATGCCGCAACCGAACTGCCCGCGCTGCGTCGCTTCCGCCATTTCACCTATCGCAGCGGCATGCGCGTCGAACGACTGGCGAGCGATGCGGGAATGAACGTCGTGGAGGCACGCGCCGGCGCGCAATCGCTGCGGTTCGCCGCGCCGATCGTGGTGCTGGCGGCGGGTACGCTGATGACGACCAGCCTGGCCGTGCGCCGGATGGGGCTGGCGGGGCGGCCTTTGCGGCTGGAAAGCAATCCGGTCGGCGGGATCGCCTTCCTGATGCCGCACCTGATCGGCCGTGCGCTGCCCGATCGTTCGTTCGGTCTGGGACAATTGTTCTACACGCTGGCGACCGACGCGGGCGTCGAGGCGGCAGGCGTCTTCTATGGCGCGGATACGCTGCCGCTCGCCGCGATCGCGGATCGCCTGCCCTTCACCCGCGCGACCGCGCTGCGCGCCGCCCGCGCGCTGGCGCCTGCGCTGCTGCTGGCAACCGGCTACCTGCCCGGGCGCTTCAGCGACAATGTGCTGACGATCGAGGAGGATGGCGCCGCCGGCCGGATGACGATCCGCGGCCACCAGACCGATACGGCGACAGGCCTGCTGCGCGCCAGCTTCGCGCAACTGACACGCCACGCCCGGCGCCGCGGCGCATTCGGGGTGCCGGGGTCGCTGCAACTGCTTCCCCCCGGAGCCGATGCGCATCCCGCGGCAACGCTGCCGATGGGCGGTATCGGCCCCGCAGCGACCGATAACATGGGGGCGCTCACCAACGTGCCGGGCGTCTTCGTAGCGGACGGCGCGGCACTGCCCTTCCTTTCAGCGCGCCACCCGACCCTGACGATCATGGCCAATGCCGATCGCATCGCCGGAGCACTGGCCCGCCGCCTCTGCTCGACACCAGAGCTCCGGCGGGCAGGCTAGCCCATGATTCCGCGCTTCGGCCGCGCCGATGTCCTCGCCGTCCTGCTTTTCCTGCTGGTCAGCGTACATTATGCCGTCGCCTCCATCACGCTTGCCGCAAGCGCCCCGCTGTGGATGGACGAGGTGCTGGCGGTACGCACCGCGCGGCTGACCGATCCGGCGGCGATCTGGCATGCATTGGTGCACGGCGCCGAGTTTTCCCCGCCCCTTTACGACATGCTGCTGGGGTGGCTGCATGCACTGGGGGTCGACACGCCGATTGGCTGGCGCCTTCCGTCGATCGTGGCGGGCTATGCCGCCGCGATCGCGCTCGGTTCGATCGCATGGCGACGATATGGACGGGTGCCTGCAGCGCTGGCGGCCGGGATAGTGCTGTCTTCGGGCCTGTTCGCCTATGCGGTACAGGCGCGCCCCTATGCACTGCTGATCGCCGTCTTCGCGCTGGCGCTGGCGATACGCGAACGGCCCGCCGGCGCGCAGCCGTCACCCAGGCGCTGCGCGCTTCTGGCGCTGTTGCTGGTGGTGATGGTGGCGCTGCATTTCTACGCGTTGCTGCTGGTCGCGGTGCTGGTCGCGATCGAGCTGGCGGAACGCCGACCGCCATCGCGGGGCGTGCTGGCCGCGAGCGCCGTCGCGGCGGCTTCGATCGCCGCCTGGTTGCCGATCCTGGTCGCGGCACATCACTACAGCGGCGCCGATACGGGGGCACCCGGCTATTACGCGCGCCCGACGCTGGATGCGTTGCTGTCGAGCTACGCACTGACGCTCGGCTGGCCTGCCCTGTTGCTGTTGGGCTTGCTGATCATCGTCGCGCTGCGCCGCGCGCGGGCGCTGCCGGTGCCCGTTCCCGCGTTGGGCCTGTTGGCGGTGCCGCTGGTCGTGTTCGCCTTCGCATTGCTGGTCAGCCACAGCTTCACCGACCGCTATGTCGTATCTGCCGCGCTGGGGGCTGGATTGCTCGCCGCCTGGCTGGTCGCGCGACTCGACGAAAACGGCAGGGCGATAGGCCTCGTGGCGTTGGCGCTGCTCGTCCCGGGCAATGACGCGGGGCGTTGGGGCGGGGAGATCGCCAAGCGCGACCGGCTCGACGCGCTCGATGCGGTCGCGCGCGTACCGGGCAACGCCCCCATCGTCACCGGCAGCGGACTGCGCTTCCTGGAAATGGCGGAGAATGCGCGCCCCGAGATCGCGCGCCGCCTTGTCTATCTCGACACGCCGGACATTCCCTCGCCCGATCCCACCAACCGGAACCAGGTGCTGCGCTGGGCTGCGATCGATCCGCGTGTGCGCGTCGCGCAGGCGCGTGCCTTCACCTGCGCGCACCCCGCATTGTGGCTGTTCGCGCAACCGGGACCGGGAGGCGCGGACACACTGCCTGACTGGTTCGCGCGTCGCTTCGACATGCCTGATCCACCGGCACGCCGCGCAACGGTGAGGCCCCTGCGCATGCCGTACTGCCGCGGACAGTATCGATAGAATAGCCGGTGATATCGTCGTCGCCGATCGCCCGCCTGCGCACATGCCCGATCCCCCGCCGGCGGGACCGGCTGCGGATCGGCATCTCGTCATATACGACGTTCACCGATGACGGGACATTGCCGGGCGATCAGAAATCCGCTTCGTACCCCGCCACTGCCTCGAGCGACGGGCCGGTCGGGCGGCGGGGAAGGCAAGGGGGAACGACAATGCAGGGTCCTACCACCGATCACAGCGCCGCCGACTGGCGTGCGCCCGACTGGCTGACTCCGCGCCGCGCTTGGTGGGCGGGGGCAGGCGTCTATGCGCTGCTGTGCGTCCTGGCCTATGTCGTCGTGCGGCCCCCGACGCTCCTGTACATTACCGACTATTGGGAACATCGCGCGATCGTGGCGGAGGTGATCCGCCACGGCCTGCATCCGCTCGACCCGATCTATGCCGAAGGGGCTTCCTCGCGGCAGTTCACGCCATGGACGTTCCTGCTCGCCTATGTCGCGCGCTGGACCGGTTGGGGCGTCGACACCGCGATGATGCTGGGGGCGCTGTTGGTGTCGGCGCTGTTTCTGGCGGGCATTCACGCCTTCGCCCGCGCCTATTACGCGCACCGTTGGGCACCCGCCGTTCTGCTGGCCACCGTGACCTGCGCCTGGGGCGTGCCGCCGCTGATCTGGACGGGTTTTCATCCGCTACGCTCGCAACTGCACGGCAATTACTATCCGGCGGAGTTGGTGTTCGCGCTAACCTTTCTGGGATGGGCCGCTGTGGTGAGGCTGCTGCGTGCCCGACAGCGCGGCGTCGCCGCCGGGGCGCTGGCGCTGGCGCTGGTGGCACTGGTAGCGATCGCGATCGTCACGCATCCTCTCAACGCCCTGTTCCTGCTGGCCGGCGCGACGGCTCTGGCGGTGTTCGATCCGGGGATAGCAATCGCGCGGCGCGGCATGGTGCTTGCGTTGCTGACGACAGGGATCGCCGTCAGCACGCTTTGGCCGTGGTTCAACCCACTGGATCTGGCCGGGCCGGGGACGGTCCGCGGACAGGCGACGTTCAACGATTTCCCCTTCTTTTACAATCCGCTGTTCGTCATCGCGATGCTGTGGCCCGCGATGGCGGCATTGCTGGTCCTGCCGGGGCAACTGCGTGCGGCGCGCACGCGCGTGCCGGCGCTGGCGTTCCTGGCGATCTTCGCCGGCTATCTCGCCGGCGCGGCCGCCGACCTGTCGGTCGCGCACCGCTTCCTCGATTATATCGCGCTGGCGCTGCAGATGATGCTGACGTGGCTGATACTGGATCTGATCGATCAGCGCCCGCCGGCGGCGCCGCTCGATGCGCTGTCGCCGACATCGTGGCGGGTCGCGCGCTGGATCGCCGGGCTGCTGATCGCCGCGCATCTAATGCTGGGTGTCCAGCAGGTGATCCAGCCGTGGGCGCTGGCGGGACCGCCCCAGCCGCTGCGCCCTATCCTAGACGAGGGACCCCGGGTCCATGCCGCGCTGCCGCCAGGCGCACGGGTGATCGGGTGGGACAGCGCAGCGCTGGTGATGCCGGCGTTCGGGACGACGGTAGCTGCGTTTCCGAGACCGATGCCGCTCAGCCCGACCGACGCCGCGCGCCAGGCCGACGTCCGTCGCTTCTTCGACTATCGCCTCCCGGACTGCGATCGCCGCGCGATTGCCGCCCGCTGGGGCGCCACCCACGCCGTTTGGCTGGTACATGAGGTGGGACCGCGGATCCAGCGCAGGCTCGCCGCGTGGGGACCGGTCGCGACACCCGTCGGCCGCTGGCGCGTCGTCGCGATTCCGGGACCGTGCGTCGGCGCCTCCTCGACGCGGTAAGCCGTCCGCGCAGCGGACCCGGGGGGCTATCCAGTCGACCGGTCCGGTGTACCGCTTGATCCTGGGCGCGTCCCCGCCGTCGCGGAACATGATGCAGGGACCGTATTGGTGCGATGTCGATATCTCGGCATGTCCACCGCGTCGTCACCCCGACAATGCCCACGGATCGAGCGGGGCGGCGCGGATCCAGCGGGTGGCGAGCCATTTAGTGCCGGCCAGCACCGGTTGCCCGGCGTGGCGGCTGAGCGGGTCGGGGCGATCATCGGGCAGCGTGTTGCGGAACAGCAGCGCGTCGCCGGGCACCGGTACGACGGAGAGGCCGGGTGCGGGAAAGTGCGTGTCGCCGCCGCGATATCCGGCGTTGAGATAGAGCAGCATCGTCATCACGCGCTGGTTCGCGGCACCCGCCATCGTATCGAGATGCGGACGATATTGCTGCCCCGGGCGGTAGCGCAGCACCGTCAGCGGCTCGCCCGCGGCGATATCTGTGCCGCTGGCCGCCGCGATCCGCGCGTTGATCGCGCGGACCACCATGTCCTCGTTCGCGGGGCCGATCGCGGCATCGTCGGCGGTGCGTACCGGATGCGTGACCCAGCGCCCGCTCGCCGGGTCGATCACCCGCGCGGGCGCCAGCATCGGCGCCGCCACGCCCGCAACATGCGCGCATTCGGCCGCCGACAGGAAGCCGCGGAACCGCACCACCCGCGGCGCATCGCATAGCAGCTCGCCGACCGGCGCACGCACCGGCCGCCCCGCCGCGTCGATCGTCATCGCATCGACCAGCGCCAGCTGCGCCGCCGCGACCGGATCGCCAGCCGCCGCGACGCGCAGCAGCGCCAGCGCCCCGCGCCAGTCGGGCGCGGCGGCGCCACTGCCATTCGCGGTCAGCGCCACCTGCATCAACGCGGCGTCGACATGCCCGATCGCGGCGGCGCGGGCGAGCAGGGCGCGCGCCACGGTCAGGTCACGCGGCAGCGGCGTGCCGACGAGCCGCCACACCGCCAGCTGCATCAGCGCATCGGCATCCCCTGCCGCACCGGCATGTTCGAGGACCGCGGCGGCGGCAGTCGCATCGCCAGTCTCGGCCAGGCTGCGCGCCCGTTCGGCGGCGGATCGGGACGGGGTCAACGGCGGTCTCCCGGAACGGGGGCGGCACGGGCCCGTGCCTCACGACGAAAGGGGCCGGCGCGTTCCCGCTCCGGCCCCCCCAATGTCGGTATCCGGCGCGCGGATTCAGAAGCGCGCGCGGAGCCCGGCGTAGAAGAACCGGCCACGGTTGTCGTAGATGCCCGAGCCTTCGCCCACGCCCGTCAGCCCATAGGGCGGATCGACGTCGCCGATGTTGGTGACCCCGCCGTAGAAGTTGAACCGGTCGGTCATCTCCAGGTCGAAACGCACGTCATTGTACGTCACCGCCGGATATTTGGCGATTTCCGCATAATCGGGGTTCTGCGGCGGCTCGCCGTTGACACCGTTATAATCCTCGAACGTATTCAGGTACATGCCGCCGATCCAGCGCAGCGTGTGCCCGATCGTGAAACGCCCAAACTTCAGGTCGGTGTTGATGTTGAACTGGTCCTGCGGATAGCTCAGTTCGTTGAGCAGCACGTTGCGGTAATCGGGGCGCGCCGGGTCGGTGTAATCGTCGCGCTGGAACACGTGGCTCCACACGCCCTTCAGATTGGCGCGCACCACGCCGAAATCGTGGTTGTAGCCGACCTGCGTATCGAGGCCCCGCGCCTTCAGCCGCGCATAATTCTGCGGCAGGTCCTGGTACGTCCCCTCAAGGATCTGGAACGGGATCTCGCCGTTCGGTCCGCCGTCCGCGCCCGCCCGCTGGAACAGCGCGCAGAACTGGTTGTCGAGCGTGGGCGAATCGTAACAGGCGTTGAGCGCCTGCTGCACCGCGGGCGAGGTGATGACGTTGTTGACGGTGATGTCGTAATAATCGACCGACACCGCCAGCCCGGGGATGAAGCTGGGCTGGAACACCCCGCCCAGCGTCAGCGCATTGGATTCCTCGGCGCGCAGGTTGGCATTGCCGCCGCTCTGGATCTCCAGCGAGGCGGTGTAGACATAGTCATAGCCGTCCGGGCGGCCGGCCGCGGCGCAATTGGCGGCGCGGGTCGCCGATCCGGTGTTGATGTTGCGCGTCGAGCACGGATCGTTGGGCGCCGGGGTGTAATTCTGCCCCAGTGGCGCGAACTGTTCGCCCAGGTACGGCGCACGCACCGACCGCGAATAGCCGCCGCGCAGCATCAGGTCGCTGACCGGGCGCCAGGTGGCGTTGCCGTTCCACGCCCAGACGGTGCCGGTCGATCCCTTGTAATCGGCGACGCGCGCCGCGCCGGTCAGCGTCAGTTCCTTGATGAGGAACACGTCCTTGATGAGCGGGACGGACACCTCGCCATAGGCTTCCTTCACTTCGAACGCGGGCGCGCGGAAGCTGGGAATGGCGTTGTAGAAGGCGTAGCCCGCCTGCGTCAGCGGATCGAGATTGTAGCTCAGCGTCTCGCGACGATATTCGGCGCCGACCGCGAAGCCGACCGGCCCGCCGGGCAGCGAGAAGAGCTGGCTCAGATCGCCCGACACGAACGCGCTGCCGACGAACTGCGTCGCCTTGCCGTCGGCGGTGGTCGGCGTGACCAGATAGGCGCGCGCCGCATCGCTGGCGGAACCCTGGCCGAACGGATTGAGCGGCACGCACGCCGCGACGTCCGCCGCCAGCTGCGCCGGATTGCCGCCGACGTCTTCGCCGGCATAGGCCGGGTTCACCTGCGACCGGCAGACGATCTGCCCGGCCGCGTTGCGGGTCGTGTCCAGCGCCAGCAGGTACCGCTGGGTGTTCACGTTGCCGGTGATGACGCTGTTTTCCTTGTGCTGGCCGTAGTTGGCCGACACTTCGTAATGCCAGTCGTCGTTGAAATCGCCGCGCACGCCCACGACCGCGCGATACGTCTCGCGCGTCAGCTGCTCGTCCCGGGTGCCCAGGTCGAGCCAGTTGCGCCGCAGCGAGAAGCGATAGGTGCCCGCCGCGACTTGCGCCAGCGCCGCAGCCTGATTGGCGGCGGCATTAGCACCGGTGAACGCCGCGCCGGTGTTGGGATTGACGCCCGAGTTGATCGACGCGGCCAGCTGCGCGGCGATCGTCGCGCGCGCCGCATCCCCCAGATACGGATTGTCGAGACGGATACCCTCACGATTGACGAAGCCCAGCCCGCCGTTCGAATAGGACCGGTCGGTCAGCCCGTCGATCGCGGTGAAATCGCCCAGCGTCTGCCCCTGCGAGAAGAACGGCCCGCTCTGCGATCCGAACGCCTCGGTGCGCACGTACTTGGCCTCGAAGAACGGGACGAACCCGCGCGACACCTCGAAATGGCCCAGCGCGTTGACGACGTAGCGCTTCACGTCCGGCGACAGGACCAGCAGATTGCCCTCGCGCCCGGTCTGGCCGTTGCCGCCGAGGAAGCTGCCGTTGGGGCCGATGCCGACGCGCTGGCCGGTCTGCGCCGCCAGCGACCCGTCGGGCTGGAACAGATAGGCGCAGGTGAAGGCCGAATTGGCCGAACCGACCGGATCGCGCCCGCACGGCGCCGCCGCCGACGAATAGCGGAAGCCCAGCTGCCCGCCGGGCGAGAGGGTGGTCGAACGGATGTCGCGGAAGAACCGCCGGTCGGGCGTGTCGTCGGACGAGCTGGTCGTGTCGGTGTCGACGACGACGAAGCCGTTGTTCTGGCGCAGGTTCGGCCGGCCGGAGGCGTAATAATCCTCCTGATGCGCGAATTCGGCGTTGATCGCGATGTTGCCACGTCCGTCGGCGAAATTCTTGCCCGCGACGATCGAGACATATTGGTTGCCGGCATCGCCATATTTGCTGACGCCGTTCTGGCCGTGGAGCTCCAGCCCCTCGTAGCTGTCCTTCAGCACGAAGTTGACGACGCCCGCGATGGCGTCGGAACCGTAGACCGAGGACACGCCGCCGGTGACGACGTCGATCCGCTCGATCAGGTCGGTCGGCATGGTGTTGAGGTCGACGGCATTGCCGTTGTTGATGATGTCCGCGGTGACGTGACGGCGGCCGTTGACCAGCGTCAGCGTGCGGGCCCGGCCAAGGCCGCGAAGATCGGGCAGGTTCAGGCCGCGCACACCCAGCCCGGAAGTCGAATTCTGCGAGCCGAGCGAGGCGCGGAACTGCGGCAGCTGGTTCAGCGTGTCGCCGACCGACACACGGCCGGTCTCGAAGATTTCCTGCGATCCCAGCGAGGTGATCGGGATCGGCGAATCGTCGTTGGGGCGACGGATGCGCGATCCGGTGACGACGATCTCGCCGCCCGGCGCCTCGTCCTGCACGTCCTGCTGCTGGCCGGCGGGCGCGGTGACGTCGTCCTGCGCGACCGGTGCGGTCGCCTGCGCCATCGCGACGCCCGGACACGCCGCGACGATCGCCCCCGCCAGCGCGGTGGCGGCCAGATACTGGTGCAATTTCATGATGCTGACCCTCTGTTTCTTTATGGGTCGCATGAGAAACCGATGACGATGCCGTGACAAGTCCGTCAACGACGCTGCCGTAGATTTTTACAAGAACGTGACAAACTGGTCACACGTGATACGTGTTGCTACGATGGATTAGGTGCGGTGCGGCGTTGATTATGGTCGCGATCCCCGATCTACCGTCCAACCGCTTCCATCGCGGCATCCCTCCGGCTTGCGCCGATCGTTCCCTTCGTGCACCGCATCGGCCGGAACCAGCCCCAGCGAGAACGTCCTTGTGAAGCGTGCATTTGATGTGGTTGTCGCGAGCGTCGCGCTTGTCGTGCTGAGCCCCGTCCTGCTCGTGGTGGCGGTGCTGATCCGACGCAAGCTGGGCAGCCCGGTGTTCTTCAGCCAGGTGCGCCCCGGGCGCGGCGGTCGGCCGTTCCGCATGGTGAAGTTCCGCACGATGCGCGACGCCATCGATCGCGACGGACAACCGCTTCCCGACGCGGCGCGGTTGACGGCGTTTGGTGCCAAGCTGCGCGCAACCAGCCTCGACGAATTGCCCGAACTGTGGAACGTTGTGCGTGGGGACATGAGCTTGGTCGGCCCACGCCCGCTGCTGATGCAGTATCTGCCACTCTACTCCGCCGAGCAGGCGCGACGCCATGCGGTCCGCCCGGGCGTGACCGGCTGGGCGCAGGTCAACGGGCGCAACGCAATCAGCTGGTCGCAGAAATTCGCGCTGGACGTATGGTACGTCGACAATCGCAGTTTCGCCCTCGACCTGCGTATTCTGTGGCTAACGGTGCGCAAGGTGCTGGTCCGCGATGGCATCTCCGCCGATGGCGAAGCGACCATGCCGCCCTTTTCCGGCGCCCCCGATCAATAGGGAGACAGACATGCGTTGCATCGGCATCTACGGCTCGAGCGGATTCGGGCGCGAGGTCATGCCCATTGTGCGTGCCCAATATGCAGCGCAGGGCGTCGACATCGTGTTCGTCGACGACGGGACCGCGGACGGCGAGAGCATCCTCGACTTCGCCAGCTTCACTGCCTTGCCGCATGACGAGAAGCTGGTCTCGATCACGATCGCCAACTCTGCCGTCCGAGAGAAGCTGGCGGCGCGCTGTATCGAGGCAGGTTTCGGCTTCACGAACGTGTGCGCGGCGAACGCGCTGGTGTACGACGATGTGGATATCGGCGAGGGTGCGATACTGTGCGGTTTCACGCACCTGACCTCGACGATCCGCATCGGGCGGCACTTTCACGCCAACATCTACTCCTATGTCGCGCACGATTGCGTGATCGGCGATTTCGTGACCTTCGCGCCCGGTGTGATGTGCAACGGCAATGTGCATATCGACGACCACGCGTATATCGGCACAGGCGCGATCCTGAAGCAGGGAACACCGGACAAACCGTTGCGCATCGGCCGCGGCGCCGTGGTCGGCATGGGCGCGGTCGTGACGAAGGACGTGGCACCCGGGGAAACGGTGATCGGAAACCCCGCCCGGCCAATGGCGCCGCGGGGGTAAGCGTCGTTTCCCGGCGGCGTCAGCGCGCCGCGAGGGTCATCACCCGGTCGATCATCGCAACGGCGTGATCCACCTCGCCTTCGGTCATCGTGGGATGAGTGAGGAACATCAGGCTCGTCTCACCCAGTTCGCGCGCTACCGGCAGACGTTCGGCCGGCCGGTACGGCGTGCCGTCGAATGCCTTCTCTTGGTACACCTCAGAGCAGGTACCGTGCAGCACCTGCACCCCGGCGGCGGAAAGTTCGGCGACGATCCGGTCGCGCGACCAACCATCGGCCAGCCCGCCGGGCCGAACATAAGCGTACAGGCGATAGAAGGCATGGGTTACGCCGGCGTCGGGCAGCGGCACCCGCACCGCACCCGCAAACGGCGCCAGTGCCCCGGCGAGGCGGACCGCGATCGCGGTCCGCCGCGCGGTCCAGTCCGCCATGCGTCCAAGCTGGATACGCCCGATCGCCGCCTGCATCTCCAGCATCCGCCAGTTCGTACCAAAGCTTTCATGGACCCAGCGGAAACCGGGCGGATGCTGGCGCTCGTACACCGCCTCCCAGCTTTTGCCGTGATCCTTGAACGACCACATCGCGGACCATAGCGCCGGGTCATCGGTGGTCACCATCCCGCCTTCGCCACCGGTCGTCATGATCTTGTCCTGACAGAACGACCAAGCGCCTACATGTGCGATGGTGCCAACGCTGCGGGTTCCGATGCGTGCACCATGCGCCTGTGCGCAATCCTCGATCACCGACAGCCCGTGCCGGGCGGCGAGCGACATGATCGCATCCATGTCGCATGGCCAGCCGGCCAAGTGGACGGGAATGATCGCGCGGGTGCGGTCGGTGATGCACGGCGCGATCGTTGCCGCGCTGATATTCCCGCTGTCGCGGTCGACATCGGCGAAGACCGGGATCGCGCCCGCATTCACCACGCATGAGATCGAGGCGATGAAGGTGCGCGGGGTGACAATCACTTCGTTGCCCGGGCCGACGCCCAGCGCCTTCAGCGCAAGGTCCAGCGCCAGCGTGCCGTTCGCCAGCGCGACGGCATGGGCCGCCCCGGCCCACGCCCCGAATTCACGCTCAAAGTCGCGCCCGATCTCTCCCGTCCAGTAATTGACGCGGTTGGACCGCACGACCGATGCGACCGCGTCGGCCTCCTCGGCGGTGAAGGCCGGCCATGTGCTACGTGCGATGCTCATGCTACTTTCTCGTCAAGGCGCAGGTCGGCGGCCAGGTGGGTCCAGTCGACCAGCCCGTCGGTCGGCGCGAATTCCTCGACGAGCGACTGGAGCAGATGCCGGCTGGCGACCGTGTCCTGCCGCTGGATATGCCAGGCCATCAGGTCCAGCCGCTTGCGCAGCTCGGGCCAAGGCAGCGATTTCTCCTGCGCCATCATGATTCGCGGATGGTCGGTCGGCTCGGGATTGTTGCCGATAAGCAGTTCCTCGTAGAGCTTCTCGCCGGGACGCAGGCCGACCGCACGAATCTCTATCTCGCCGTTGCCGTCCTCATCGCGGACGGTGAGCCCCGACAGCTCGATCATGTTGCGTGCCAGATCGAGGATGCGAACCGGCTGACCCATGTCCAGCACGAACACTTCGCCGCCCCGCGCCATCGCGCCGGCCTGCATCACCAGCTGCGCCGCCTCGGGGATGGTCATGAAGTACCGGGTCATTTCCATGTGCGTGATCGTCACCGGGCCGCCGTGGCGGATCTGTTCGCGGAACAGCGGCACGACCGAGCCGCTCGATCCCAGCACGTTGCCGAACCGCACCATCGAAAAACAGGTCCGCGATTCGCGCGTCGCCAGCCCTTGCAAGATCAATTCGGCCAGCCGCTTCGACGCGCCCATCGTGTTCGAGGGTCGCACCGCCTTATCCGTGCTGACCAGCACGAAATTCTCGACGCCCTGCTCCATCGCCAGTTCGGCGATCACCAGCGTGCCCAACGCGTTGTTGCGAATGCCCTCCAGGACGTTGTGCTCGACCAGCGGCACATGCTTGTACGCGGCAGCATGATAAACCTGATGCGGCGACCAGGTTTCGAAGATCCGCGCCATCCGCTCGCGGTCGACGACCGAGGCGAGCAGCGGCACCAGCTCGCATCCCTCGACACCCAGCGACTCGAGCTCGCGATGGATCGAGTACAGCGCGTATTCGCTCGATTCGACGAGAAGAAGCCGGCGCGGCCCGAGCGCGAGCACCTGCCGCGTCAGCTCACTGCCGATCGAGCCGCCCGCGCCCGTCACCATCACCACCCGGTCGGAGATGCGCGCCGACAGCCGCTCAACCTCGGGCGGGACGGGTGGGCGGCTCAACAAATCCTCGATCGACAGCGGGCGCAGGTCGTCGATGCGCACCTCGCCATGCGCAAGGTCGAGGACACCCGGAAGGGTGCGGACCTCGACCTGGGCATCGCGCAGCTGCTCGATGATCTCGTTCCGGCGCTGGCGCGAGGCCGAGGGGATCGCCAGCAACACGTGATGGACTTCATGCCGCAGCAGCAACCCGCGCAGCGTCTTGGGATCATAGACGCACACGCCGCCGATGCTGCGCCCGTGAAGCGAGCGGTCGTCGTCGAGAAAGCCGACCACCTTCATCGTTCCCGCATCGGCGATCGCCGCTGCAAGCTGCTGGCCAGACATGCCGGCGCCATAGATCATCGTGCGGTCGCGCGGCGCCGGGCGGCTGAGCTTGCGATACGCACCGCCAAGGAAATAGCCCGCGCCGGAGCGCGACAGGAACACCAGCGCGAACAGGATCAGCGGCTGGATGATGCCGACGGTGCGCGGCACGTCGTCTATACCATAACCTGCGAAGATCGCGGCGTAGATTGCGCCATAGCCCGCACAGGCGCGCATCGTCGCCCACACCACCTCCTGTCCGGCATAGCGCAGCACGGCCCGGTACAGCCCCGACACCACGAACATCGGCACTGCTAGTGCGATCGACGCGGCCACGGCGATCGTCGGCCGACCGTCCAGCGGGATGAACACGCCCAGACGCAGGTAATAAGCGAGCCATACCGCGAGCGTGCACAACGCCATATCGACCAAGATCGAGATGAGCCGCTTGAAAACGCGCGGCAACGCGAGCAATTGTCCGACGACCATATCGTGCATGTCGACGTGCTTCCCTGAATACGCTACGCTACTCGCGTCGTTTCTGGTTCACCGGGCGAAACGATGCAGGGGACGCGAATAGCCCCCGCAGGTACCTGATACAAGCGACCTGTCCCGGACGTTCCGCCGGATCGCGGTTCGGTCGCCATCGCGGCGCGGGGGTAGCCCCCGGAAACGATTTGTGGCAGGGCGCCGCCGTTTCCCGGATTCAGGCGACAATTTCAATGACGATCAAGGCAATGCTGGTCTTCGGGACACGCCCCGAAGCCATCAAGATGGCGCCGCTTGCGCTGCGGCTGATCGCCGACCCGCGTTTCGATTGCCGTATATGTGTCACCGGACAGCATCGCCAGATGCTCGATCAGGTGCTGCGCATCTTCGCGCTGGAGGCCGCCTACGACCTGAGCATCATGCGCCCGAACCAAGATCTGAGCGACGTGACCAGCGCGGTGCTGCTGGGCATGCGCGACGTGTTCCGCGCGTTTACGCCGGACATCGTGCTTGTCCACGGCGACACCGCCACCACGTTCGCCGCGACGCTGGCGGCCTATTACCACCAAATCCCCGTGGGCCATGTCGAAGCGGGCCTGCGCACGCACAATCTCTATTCACCTTGGCCCGAGGAAGCGAACCGGAAGCTGACCGGCGCGCTGGCCGCGCTGCATTTCGCCCCTACCGAATCGTCGGCGCAGAACCTGCATCGCGAGGGCGTGGCCCCCGCGAGCGTTACCGTGACGGGCAATACGGTGATCGACGCGCTGTTGCAGGTGGTCGAGCGGCTTCACACCGACGGCGCGCTGGTCGACGGGATCGCGGGCGGACTGCCGGCGCTGGCGCCCAACCGCCGCATGATCCTGGTCACCGGGCATCGTCGCGAAAGCTTCGGCGGAGGGTTCGAGCGCATCTGCGAAGCCTTGGCGCGCATCGCCGGGCGCTTCCCGGACGTCGACATCGTCTATCCGGTGCACCTCAATCCCAGCGTCCAGGAACCGGTCAACCGGCTGCTCGCAGGGATCGCCAACATCCATCTGATCGAGCCGCAGGACTATCTGCCCTTCGTCTATCTTATGAACCGGTCGTACCTGGTGCTGACCGATTCGGGCGGCGTCCAGGAAGAGGCGCCGTCGCTGGGCAAGCCGGTGCTGGTGATGCGCGACACCACCGAGCGGCCCGAGGCGGTCGCCGCCGGCACGGTGCGTCTTGTCGGCACCGACGTCGAGCGGATCGTGGCCGAGATCGAACGGCTGCTGACCGATGAGGCGGCGTATGCGGCAATGAGTTTCGCGCACAATCCCTACGGCGACGGTGCGGCCTGCGGCCGGATCGTCGAGGGGTTGCTGGCGTGGTCTGCTGACCGGACAGGGGTAAAGGGTGCAGCATAAGATGACGATCGAGACGATTTCCGTCGTGGGCCTGGGCTATATCGGCCTGCCGACTGCGGCCGTGCTGGCCGATGCGGGTTGCCGCGTCGTTGGGGTCGATGTGAACCAGCGCGCGGTGGATACGATCAACGACGGGTGCATCCACATCGTCGAGCCGGGACTGGCCGACGTTGTGGCGCGGGTTGTCGCCGACGGCCGTCTCCGCGCGACGACCACACCCGAGCCGGCCGACGCCTTCCTAATCGCGGTACCGACGCCCTTCAACGACGACCGGTCGCCGAACCTGGCCTATGTCCGCAGCGCGTGCGAGGCGATCGCGCCGGTGCTCAAGGCCGGCGACATCGTCATTCTCGAATCGACGTCCCCCGTGGGCGCGACCGAACAGATGGCCGGATGGCTGGCGGCGGCGCGCCCCGACCTGCGGCTGCCGCAGCCGGGCGGGTCGGCTGGCGACCTTGCGATCGCTTATTGCCCGGAGCGCGTCCTGCCGGGCAACGTGCTGACGGAACTGGTCCGCAACGACCGCGTCATCGGCGGGCTAACCCCCGCCTGCGCGGAGCGCGCCAGCGCCGCCTACGACTTCTTCGTCGAGGGCGAATGCATCCTGACCGACGCGCGCACCGCCGAGCTATGCAAGCTGACCGAAAATGCGTTCCGCGACGTCAACATCGCCTTCGCGAACGAATTGTCGCTGGTCAGCGACCAGCTGGGCATCAACGTGTGGGAACTGATCCGGCTCGCCAATCGGCACCCGCGCGTCAACATCCTCCAGCCCGGACCGGGCGTAGGCGGCCATTGCATCGCCGTCGATCCATGGTTCATCGTCGCGTCCGCGCCCGACCAGGCACGGCTGATCCGCACTGCGCGCGAGGTCAATGACGGAAAGCCGGAATGGGTCATCGACCAGGTCCGCGCCGCCGCCGAGCGGCGCGCGGACCGCGGTGGGCCGGCGCGGGTCGCGTGCCTGGGCCTGGCCTTCAAGCCTAACATTGACGACCTGCGGGAAAGCCCGGCGTTGGCGATCTGCGATCGCCTCGCGAACGAACCGGGGCTGAGCATCGTCGCAGTCGAGCCGCATGTCGACGCGCTGCCCGCCCGGCTCGCCGGGCGCGTTGACCTCGCGGATGCACAGACCGCGATCGCCGGAGCCGACATCGTGCTGCTGCTGGTCGATCACATCGTCTTCGCCGATGCGCACGTTCACCTCGCACCCGACGCCGTTGTCATCGACACCCGCGGGCAATGGAACGGCGCCTCGCGGCGCTGATGTCGCCGGGGATCGACGGCGATGCGCCATTTCCTACTGCGACCGGGGCTTCATAACCTCGCCGCGCTGACCGTCATCCAAGGCAGCAACGCGCTGATCCCGCTGCTGATCGTACCGTTCGCGATCGCGACCGTCGGCGCGGGTGCCTATGCGCAGGTAGCGATCACTGAGGCGATTTCAGCTCTGGTGCTGGCCGCGGTACTCTACAGCTTCGACGTGGACGGGGTCGCGCGTCTGTCGCGGACCGGCCGCGACGCCACAGCGGAGCAGCGCGGCGCGATCCTGGCGGAAATTTTGCTGGCCCGCCTCGCGATGTTCGTGCTGGTCGCGCCGCTGACGATCGGCGTCTATCGCCTGGCCGGCGGGCAACGCCCGCTGCTTCTTGCGTTTTGGCTGCTCGTCCCGCTGGGCCACATCTTTCACGCCTACTGGTTCTACCAGGCGATCGAGCGCAACGTACCACCGGCGGCAATCACGCTTGGCTCGCGCGTGGTGACGCTGGCGATCGTCTTCGGTGCGGTGCGCGGCCCCGCCGACGCGGCGCTGATCCCGCTGGCAATCGGCGGACCGTTCGTGCTGGGCGGGCTGGTATCGACCCTCTATATCGTCCTGCGGCTGCACATCCCTTTGCGCAGCGTTCACATCGGCCCGATCATCGACGGGTTGCGCCACGGCAAGGCGGTGTTCGCGGGCAACGTCGCGGTATCGCTGTATCGAGAGATGAACGTGGTGATCCTGGGCGTCTTGGGGGTTCCGGCAGCAGGAATCTCGACCTACGCACTGGTCGAGAAGTCGATCAAGATGCTCCAGGCGGTGACCCGACCTCTGAACCAATTCTATTTTCCCAAGGTGCTGGGTGCGCTGTCCGGCCATGCCGCGCCCGACCGGACGGTCGCGCGGCTGATCGGGCGCTATACCGTGCCGCAACTCGGCGCTGTGCTCGCGCTCATCGTCGCCCTCCCGGCGGCCTACGGGCTTGCCGCCGGGCTTTCCCCGCGGCTTGCCACATTGGGCGCGCTGCCCGGCGTCTGGACGATGTCTGCCATCATGGCGCCCGCCATGTTGTTCGGCATCGCCAATTTCATGTTCGGCACCGCGGGACTCAATGCGCTGGGACAGCGCGGCTATCTATTCCTTGCGATCGTCGCGACCGGCACTGCGAGCGTCGCGGGCTGCTTCGCGCTCGGCGCGGCGTTGGGCGCGATGGGGGCGGCGATCTGTTTCGTCTTGGCCGAAGCGATGCTCTTCGCGCTCGTGATCGCGCGCTATTTGGTCACGCCTGTCGATCCCCGGAAAGGGCGCGCATGAAGTACGCTTACGTCTGCACCAACTATAACAACGCGCACTACACGCGCGACGCGGTCCGCACGATCAACGGCGGCACAGTACCTCCTGCCCGGATCGTCGTGGTCGACAACCAGTCGACTCCGCAGGACGTCACCGCGCTGCGCGCGATCGCGGCGGCCCATCCCAATGTCGAACTGGTGCTTAATCCCGACAACGTGGGATATTTCGCCGGTCTGAACGACGGAATCGCGCGCGCGCGCGCTCTGGATCCCGACGTGACGACCATGGTCATCGGCAACAACGATCTGGAGTTTCCGGCCGACTTCGGCGACCGGTTGGCCGCTGTGGTGGCGGACGCCGCCGATCGCCCGGTGGTGTCGCCCTATATCGAAACGCTGGACGGGATGCCGCAGAACCCGCACGTCGTGGCCGGGATCAGTCGCGGGCGGGAGCTCGTCTACGACCTGTATTACGCCAATTACCACCTCGCCAAACTGATCCGCGCAATGGCGCGCCGCACCGCCGCCGTGACCGATCGCCATGACGAGGCCGGCCATGCGACCGCGCAATACATCTATCAGGGGCACGGCTCCTGCTATGTGCTGACACCGCGCTTTTTCGCCGAGTTCGAGCGGCTGTGGGCGCCGACGTTCATGATGGGCGAGGAATTCTTTCTCAGCCGGCAGCTCGGCGAGCGTGGCTTCATGACCTATTACGACCCGCGCATCCGCATCCGCCATCGCTGCAACGGTGCGATCGAAAATGTGCCGGCGCGAAAGATGTGGAGGCTGGCACGCGATGCGCATCGCGTCTATCGGCGCTACGTCAAGCCTTGGCACCGCCAGGACCATCAATACACACCGAAAAGCGACGGGTAATGCGAGAGTATCAGATCTGCTCGAACTGCGTGATGGATACGGCGGATACCGGCATCTCGTTCGACGAGAACGGTGTGTGCGACCATTGCCGCGGGTTCAAGGAACATGTCGAGCCCAACTGGTTCCCCAACGAAGAGGGGGAGCGACGCTTCGCCGCGGTGGTCGAAAAGATCAAGGAAGACGGCAAGGGCCGCGATTTCGACTGCATCCTGGGGATGAGCGGCGGCCTGGACAGTTCGTTCCTGCTGCACAAGGCGGTGAAGGACTTCGGCCTGCGCCCGCTGGTGTTTCATGTCGATGGCGGATGGAACACCGACATCGCCGTCAGTAACATCCAGTCGCTGGTCGACGGCCTTGGCCTCGATTTATATACCGAGGTCATCAACTGGAACGAGATGCGCGACTTCCAACTGGCCTTCTTCAAGTCGGGCGTGCCGCATATCGACATCCCGCAGGACCATGCGTTTATCGCGACGCTCTACAACTTCGCTGACAAGCACAAGATCAAGTACATCCTCAACGGCGGCAACATCGCGACCGAATGCGTTCGCAATCCGCTGAACTGGCTGTATTACGGCACCGACATGGCGCAACTGAACGACATTCGGCGCCAGTTCGGCACGGTGCCGATGCGCACCTATCCGTTCAGCAGCGTGCTTCGCCACAAATTCTGGCTGCGCTACGTCCGCGGGGTCCAAGTCATCAAGCCGCTCGACTGGATGGACTATACGAAAGAGATGGCGCGCACGACGCTCGCCGATCTCTACGGCTGGAAGCCCTATCCGCAGAAGCATTTCGAATCACGCTTCACGCGCTTTTACGAAGGGTACTGGCTGCCCGAACGGTTCGGCTACGACACCCGGCGGGTTCAGTACTCCAGCCTGATCCTGACTGGCCAGATGACCCGCGCCGACGCGATCGAGGCCCTGAAGAAGCCTGCCTACGACCCCGAAACGATCGCGCACGAATTCGATTACATCGCGCGCAAGCTGGGCATCTCCAGCGACGAGCTTCGCGGCTATTTCACGATGCCGAAGAAGTCGTACAAGGATTACAAGAACCAGCGCTGGATGTTCAACGCGGGCGCCAAGGTACTCCAGGCGATCGGCGTGGAAAAGGCGGTCAAGCGGTGATC
Organism: Sphingomonas ginsenosidimutans; assembly: GCF_002374835.1. GTDB lineage: Bacteria > Pseudomonadota > Alphaproteobacteria > Sphingomonadales > Sphingomonadaceae > Sphingomonas > Sphingomonas ginsenosidimutans. The sequence continues at coordinate 216,639 of NZ_NWVD01000003.1, read as the reverse complement.
TCAATCCTCGGTTACGGTCTTGGCAACGTCAAGGCGTTCCAGAACATCTACCGCGAGCTCAATATCGCCTGCGTCGTGGCCGAGGATCGGCAGACGCTCGCGGCGGCGGATCGTATCATCCTGCCCGGCGTCGGATCGTTCGATCACGCGATGCAGCGGCTGAAGGCCTCCGGGCTGTTCGAGGCACTGGAGGACGCCGTGCTGGCGCGCGGTACGCCGGTGCTGGGCGTGTGTGTCGGCATGCAGATGTTGGCGCGATCGAGCGAGGAAGGCAGCGAGCCGGGTCTCGGCTGGATCGACGGGACGGTGGAGAAGATCCGTTTCCCCGACGATGCGCCGCGTGGCCTCTTGCCGCACATGGGATGGAGCACGATCAGCCCGCGCGCCGACGAGCCGCTGCTCGCCGGGCTCGACGATGCGCTCGGCTTCTATTTCCTGCATTCCTATCGCTTCGTCTGCGACGACGAGGCCGACGTCGTCGCGACCGCCGACTATGCCACGCGCTTCCACTGCGCGGTGCGCCACGGCAACGTGCACGGCGTGCAGTTCCACCCGGAGAAGAGCCACCACAACGGTATCCGGCTCCTCAAGAATTTCGCGGAGGCCTGACGCGATGCCGCGTGCCCGCATCATCCCGTGCCTGCTCGTCCGCGGCGGCGGCCTAGTGAAGACCCGCAAGTTCGGCGACGACAAATATGTCGGCGATCCGATCAACGCGGTACGCATCTTCAATGAAAAGGAGGTCGACGAACTGATCGTCGTCGACATCGACGCCACCGTCGAGGGGCGGGAGCCGGACTATGCGATGATCGAGCATCTGGCGGCGGAATGCCGCATGCCGCTGTGCTACGGCGGCGGCGTGACCGGCGCGGCGCAGGCGAAGCGGATCATGGGCCTGGGCGTCGAGAAGGTCGCACTGAGCGCCGCAGCGATCGCGCACCCACCGCTCATCTCCGAAATCGCCGAACAGGTCGGCAACCAGAGCGTCGTCGTCGTCCTCGACGTGAAGAAGAAGCTGCTGGGCGGCTATCGCGCCTACACGCACAACGGCCGGACCGACGCCAAGATCTCGCCCGTCGATTTCGCGCGCGAGGCGGAGGCGCTGGGCGCGGGGGAGATCATGCTGAACGCGATCGACCATGACGGGATGATGGACGGTTACGACCTCACGATCGCCGCCCAAGTGCGCGAAGCGACCCGCCTGCCGCTGACGATCCTGGGCGGGGCCGGTTCGCTCGACCATATGCGCCAAGCGGTCCAGAAGCTTGGCACGATCGGGCTTGCCGCGGGAAGCTTCTTCGTTTTCAAGGGGCAGTACCGCGCGGTCCTGATTAGCTATCCCAGCCACCCCGAACGCGCCGCGCTGCAACAGCAGGTCGCGATCTGACCGGGCGTCCGCCCCCCATTCCAGCGAGCACCCTTCATGAAGCAGATCGTCCAGCAACTCGACAGCGGCGTCACCGCGATCGTTGAGGCCCCTGCCCCGCGCGTCACCCGCGGGACGCTTCTCATCAAGACGACGCGTAGCCTTATCTCGGCGGGAACCGAACGGATGCTGGTCGGGTTCGGCAAGGCCTCGCTGCTCGCCAAGGCGCGCCAGCAGCCCGATCGGGTGATGGACGTGCTGGGCAAGGTGAAGACCGACGGCCTGCTGGCGACGGTCGATGCCGTGCGGTCGAAGCTGGGGCAGCCGCTGCCGCTCGGCTATTGCAACGTCGGCGAGGTGATCGAGGTCGGCGCGGACGTCACCGACTTCAAGCCCGGCGACCGCGTGGTCTCCAACGGCCCACACGCCGATATCGTCCGCGTGCCCGCCAACCTTTGCGCGCGGATCCCCGACGACGTCACCGACGAGGCGGCGGCCTTCACCGTAGTGGCGAGCATCGGGTTGCAGGGTATCCGCCTTGCCGAACCGACGATCGGCGAAAGCTTCGTCGTGACCGGCGCGGGTCTGATCGGCCTGTTGACGATCCAGTTGCTGCGCGCGCAGGGCTGTCGCGTGCTGGCGATCGACTTTGACGAGAGCAAGCTCGAACTCGCGCGGCGGTACGGGGCAGAGACGTGCAATCCGGCGCGGGGCGAGGATCCAGTGGCCGCCGGCATGGGCTTCAGCCGCGGGCGCGGGGTCGACGGGGTCATCATCACCGCCTCGACGAAATCGAACGATCCGGTCACGCACGCCGCGCAGATGAGCCGCAAGCGTGGCCGCATCATTCTGGTCGGGGTTACCGGCCTTGAGCTGAACCGCGCCGATTTCTACGAAAAGGAACTGTCGTTCCAAGTCTCCTGTTCCTATGGCCCGGGCCGCTACGACCCCGCTTACGAGGAAGGCGGCCGCGACTATCCGCTCGCCTTCGTCCGCTGGACTGAGCAGCGCAATTTCGAGGCGATCCTTGACCTTATCGCCAGCGGGCAACTGCGCACCGATGATCTGGTGACGCGCCGTTTCGCCTTCGAGGAAGCCGAAACCGCCTATGGCGCGTTGACCGCGGACGGATCCGGGCTGGGCTTCGTCCTCGAATATCATGCGCCGCTCGCGGACCGGCGCACCACCTCGACGCACTTTGCCAGCGCGGCCGGTTTCACCACCGACCGGCCGGTCATCGCGGTGGTCGGTGCCGGAAACTATGCGTCGCGCGTACTCATCCCCGCGCTCAAGGCCGCCGACGCCCAGCTTCATACGGTCGTGACCTCGGGCGGACTGAGCGGGTCGATCGCCGGCCGGCGAGACGGATTCGTCGTCGCGAGCACCGACACGGCGGAGGTGATGGCTAACCCCGCCATCGATACGATGGTGATCGCGACCCGCCACGACAGCCATGCCGCGCTTGCCGCCGAGGCGCTCTCCAACGGCAAGAACGTGTTCGTGGAAAAGCCGCTCGCGCTCGACCTGGCTCAGGTCGAGGCGGTGGAGAGCGCCTACGCCGCCGCCGCAGAGCGCGGCCCCGCGCCGCAACTCATGGTCGGCTTCAACCGCCGCTTCGCGCCGCAGGTCCTTCGGATGAAGGCGCTGATCGACCGCGTGGGCGAGCCGAAGAGCTTCCTGATGGTGATGAACGCAGGCGCGATCCCCGCGAAGCACTGGACGCAGGATGACGCGATCGGCGGCGGCCGCATCATCGGCGAGGCCTGCCACTTCGTCGACCTGATGCGCTTTCTGGCCGGTGCGCCGATCGTGGAGGTCGCCGCCCGCCGCATAGGCGATACGCCGCATCTCGAGGTGACCGAGGACAAGGCGTCGATCACGCTGGGCTTCGCCGACGGCTCGTTCGGGACGATCATGTATCTGGCGAACGGCGCTGCGTCTTTTCCCAAGGAGCGGATCGAGGTGTTCGCTGCTGGCCGCGTGTTGCAGATCGACAACTTCCGGCGCATGACCGGGTTCGGCTGGCCGGGCTTCCGCAAGCAGAACCTGTTGCGGCAGGACAAGGGGCAGGCAGCCTGCGCGGCGGCTTTCGTCGACAGCGTGAAGCGCGGCACGCCCGCCATCCCGCCTGCGGAGTTGTTCGAGGTCGCACGCGCCACGATCGAGGCGGCGGCGATCCTGCGCCGCCAATGAACGCGCTGGCAACCCGTGTCAGGACGATCGCGGCGCTAGGCGCGGGCAACGCCGCGCGCGCGCTGGCGTATCGCGCTGGGTTGAAACTGGGCATCCACCCGGTTCAACGGATCGCCGCGACGCTGCCGGCCTCCGGCCCCTTCTTCGTACCACCGCGTGCGGACGATGGCGCGCCGGCTCCGGTGCCCGGCCACTGGCGGGATGAGGCGTTGCTGTTCGGCCGCTACCGGCGGCCGATCGGGGTTGCGCCTCCGGCGTGGACGGTCGATCCGCTGTCGGACGATGGCGATGACCGGCAAGGCCCCCCGCTCGCCCCGTGGTGGACGATCGGTGACTTCGCGGGCGGCGACATCAAGCGGACCTGGGAATATTCCCGCTTCGACTGGGCGCTCGCGTTCGCACAGCAGGCGCGCGCCGGCGAATCAGGCGCGCTGAATCGGCTGGAGGCCTGGCTGGGCGATTGGGCCACCGCCAACCCTGCCTATCGCGGGCCCAACTGGAAATGCGCGCAGGAAGCGTCGATCCGCGTCCTTCACTTGGCAGTCGCCGCGATGCTGCTGGGGGCCGAGTCGGGAATGACGCCCGCTATGCGCGCGCTTCTTGATGCGCATGTCCGCCGGATTTTGCCGACGCTGTCGTACGCGCGGGCGCAGGACAACAATCATGCTACCTCGGAAGCTGGCGCCCTGTTCGTCGCAGGTGCGTGGCTGAAGGTCGCGGGCATCGCGGGCGCCGAACCATTGTTGCGAAAGGGGCGCGCCCGACTTGAGCGAACCGTGCTCCGCCTGTTCGCGCGCGACGGCAGCTTCAGCCAATATTCGTTGAACTATCACCGGGTCGCGCTCGATACGCTGTCAATCGCGGAACTGTGGCGGCAGCGCGCGTCGCTGGCACCATTCAGCGCCGCATGGCGGGAACGCGCGCGGGCGGCGGCGGAGTGGCTGCGCGTCATGACCGACCCGTTGAGCGGCGACGCGCCCAACCTGGGCGCCAACGACGGCGCGAACCTTCTGCAACTGACCGACGCGGGCTATCGCGACTTCCGCCCGTCGGTCCAGCTGGCCACGGCACTGTTCGCCGACGGGCGTGCTTATTCTCCCGGGCCGTGGGACGATCAGCTCAACTGGCTGGGCGTCGGCGGTCGGGAGAAGATTCTGCCCTTCCCAGAGCGCGCGATCTTCGACGATGGCGGCTTCGCGGTGCTGCGGCGGGATGACGCGATGGCGCTGCTTCGCTACCCGCGCTTCCGCTTTCGCCCCAGCCAAGCGGATGCGCTCCACGTCGATTTGTGGCACGACGGCGTGAACCTGCTGCGCGACGCAGGATCGTACAGCTACAATACCGACGCCGAATGGATCGACTATTTCGGCGGCGCCGCCTCGCACAACACCATCATGTTCGACGGACAGCCGCAGATGCCGCGCCTGTCACGCTTCCTGCTGGGCGACTGGCTGGAGAGCGACGAACATGGCGCGACCGCGGACGGCTTCGCCGCATCCTACCGGCATCGCGCCGGCTGGCATCACCGGCGCGAGATCCGGCCGGCGGCGGAAGGGCTGACCGTCATCGACACGATCGACGGCTTCGCTCGGGAGGCGCGTCTGCGCTGGCGTCTGGCCCCCGGCGACTGGCAGCTTGCGAATGACAGCGCAACCAACGGGGAGCACCGGTTGACCGTCACCGCGAATCAGGGGCTCGCCGACATGGTACTGACCAGCGGCTGGGAATCGCGTCACTATCTCGAGCGTACGCCGCTTCCCGTCGTGGAAGCCGTGGTCATCGCGCCGGGCCGCATCGTCACCGAGTATCGCTGGGCGTCATGAGAATCCTCTATATCCATCAGCATTTCGCCACCCCGCGCGGCAGCGGCGGGATACGATCGTACCAGATGGCCCGGCGCATGGTGGCGCGCGGGCACGGCGTGACGATGCTATGCGGGCGCGGCATCGACGGACAGACCGGCCTGTCCGGGCCGTTCGAGCGCGGCGTGCGGCGCGGCCAAGTCGATGGGATCGACGTGATCGAAGTCGACCTGTCCTATTCGAACCGCGACGGCTTCGTGAAACGGACGATGACGTTCCTGTCGTTCATGGTGCGCACCAGCCGGTTCGTCCTGACCGAGAAATACGACCTGCTCTTCGCCACGACGACACCGTTGACGGTGGGGGTGCCGGGCGTGCTGGGGCGGTGGCTGCGGCGCAAGCCGTTCGTGTTCGAGGTGCGTGATCTTTGGCCGGAATTGCCGCGTGCGATGGGCGTGATCCGCAATCCGGTGATATTGTGGGCGATGGGCGTGCTCGAATGGGCCAGCTATCGTTCGGCGCATCGGCTGATCGGGCTGTCCCCCGGCATCGTCGAGGGGATCGCGCATCGCGGCGTTGATCGCGGCGCGATCGCGATGATCCCAAACGGTTGCGATCTCGATATCTTCGCTACCGACGTCCCGGTGCATCAGCCCGCCGGCATCCGCGATGATGATCTGGTCGCGATCTTCGCCGGGGCACACGGCATCGCCAACGGGCTGGACGCCGCGCTTGACGCTGCCGCCGTGCTGAAGCGCCGCGGTCGCGACGACATCCGCATCGTCCTGATCGGGAACGGCATGAAGAAGCCGGCGCTTGTGGAGCGCGCTACGCGCGAGGGGCTGGACAATGTCGTCTTCCTCGACGCGGTGCGAAAGACCGAGCTGGTCGGGTTGATGAACCGAGCCGACGTGGGGCTTCAGCTGCTCGCCGACGTCCCCGCTTTCTATTACGGTACGTCGCCGAACAAGTTCTTCGATTACATCGCCATCGGGCTGCCTGTCCTTAACAATTATCCCGGCTGGCTGGCGGGACTGATCGCTGAGGCCGATTGCGGCATCGCGGTGCCGCCGCGCGATCCCGAGGCATTTGCCGACGCGCTACAGGCATTCGCCGACGATCGCGACGCAACCGGTGCCCGCGGGCAGCGCGCCCGCGCGCTGGCCGAAACGCAGTTCGCGCGCGACGATCTGGCCCGCCGCTGGGCTGAATGGATCGAGCGTACTGCAGAGGAACATGGGATTGGGCGGATCGACTCGCCCTCATGAACGGTTCAGGCGAGCCCGCCTACGACCCCGCCATGGTCCGGCACGATCCGATGCGACGCCGCGACGTCCTGGCCGGCGGAGTCGCGGCGTTGACCGCGGGGGCGTGCAGCGCTGCCGGCTCGGCGCGCATCTCGCTGCTCGACTATCTGCCGCCTGCCGAACACCAGCGGATCGCAGCCGGGACCAGCGACCTCGACGTCGCGCCCCTGATCGCGCGCGCGCTGCGCGATTCGATCGCGGCACACAGCGTGCTGTGGCTACCGCGGGGGCTGTATACCGTACTCCCCGCGATCCCGCTCATCCATGCAGATCACTTCGAGTGTCTGGCGGCGATCCGGATCCTGTCCGGCATGCGGATCGCCGGCGAAGCGGGGACGACGCTGCGCGTCGCCGCGGGATATTCGACGGACGCGCGCCCGCGTGCCGGGGTGATGTTCGGTGCCGATGCATCGGTCGCGGATGTAGAGCTGTCGGGCCTGACGCTCGACATGAACGGCCGTGCCAACCCGATCAGCCCCGATCGGGCGGCGGGCCATTACGCGCGCTATCCGCAGGCGCAGATCTTCGTATCGAGCCGCGACGGCGCGCCGGCTGCCCGGATCGACCGGGCGCGGATCGCAGACGTGTCGTTCCGCGATGCCAATGGCGTATCGTGCATCGTCATGGCGCAGAATAGCGACCCGGCCGCATTGCTCGGGCGCGGATGGACGATCGACCGTTGCCGGTTCGAGGAAAACGGACACGACACCGACGATCATTCCTCGATCTTCGCCTGGGCCGAGGAGGTGGCGATCAACAGCTGCCGTTTCGTCAATGCCCGGCCGTTCGATGGAACGGGGGTGAACACCGCGATCGAAGTGCATGGCGCGCGCCAGCGAATCACGCGATCCACGTTCGTCAACATGATGCGCGGCATCTGGGTCGCCAACAACTTCTCCGCCCCCACCGTCGATACGCTGGTGGCGGACAATGATTTTCGTCCCGTCTTCTATGGCGTCGACTTCTTCCATGATCGGCCAAGCGCGCGCGAAGTGGTCGACACGCGCATCGAGCGCAATCGCTTCGCATTCGACGATACCGCGATCGCGCGCCTGTCGCGTCTGGACCTGAAGGCGGCCGTCCAGATCGCATCGGAATATGCGCAGCGGAAGATCGCGGTCACTGGCAACGTCGCGACGAAGAAGGGGCACGCCATCACCGCCGCTTTCGTCGTGGTGACGGGGGGGGCGAGCGGGGATCGGCGACATGACGCCATCAGCGTGACGGGCAATATCGGCGACGGGCTGACCTTCGGCAGCTTCCTGCGCACCGCGCCCGGCGCCGGACTGGGGTCGATCACGCTGACCGGCAACCGCTGGACCGGGCTGGCGCCGTCGCGCACGATGGCGATCGCCGCTGGGGACGCGGTGGAGCAGACCGGACACCCCCAGCCGATCGAGACGCTGACCCTGGGCGGCGGAACCGCGGAGCCCGCCACGCGCGGCGACCGGCGATTCAGGCCGGTGTTCATCAACACGCTTGTGCGATCGCTGGTCATCAAGCCGGTCGACGGCTATGGCAGTGGTGGCGTCCCGGTCGTGCTGGGCGGTGCGGCGCGGGTGCTCAGGACCGAACGCCCCGCGTCATGACGGTGCGGGAGGACGCGGAGCGGACCGCGGCGGGCGGATGGTCGAGCAGCAATCGAGCGAGTTGAATGGACATTTCCCTGAAGTTCGTCAGCCTGTTTCTGAGCGCGGGGATCTTCTACGTCGCCCTAGTCGCACGGCGCGTGTCGGGCACGTGGCTGACACCGGCGGGCATCTGGTGCGTGGGCTGGTTCCTACTGACGTTCATCCCGCTGGCGGCGGTGCCGTCGGTGCCGTCGAATCCGCTTGCGATCCTGTACATCCTGGCGGCGACCATTGCTTTCACACTGCCCGTGCTGGGCGTGCGGTGGTCGCAGGTCACGGTCGCGGCGGGTGACGCGGCGTGGGGGCTGTTCGACACCGCGTTCCTGCGCGCATCGTTCCATCTGTTCGCGGTGATCACGCTGGTCGCGCTGGCGGTGCACCTGTCGATTCAGGGCGTGACGCTGTCAGGGTTGACGACGAACTTTTTCGAAACGTCGAGCTCGTTGATCGCCGACCGCTACAACCAGTCGACCGTCGAGAACGTGTTCGCGCAGATCGCCAACGTCTTCACGTACATCACCGTGGGCCTCGGCGGACTAATCCTGCCTGGCTATCGCTCACTGGCAGGCAAGGCGCGCGTTCTCGTGCTGTCGATGGCGCCGGCGCTGGTGTTGATGACGGTCGCCGGCGCGAAGGGTACCGTCTTTCTGTGCATTGCATTATTCTACGGCGGAGTATTGGTCCGACGCTTACGCGCCGGCGACAATCGGATCCTCGACGCCCGGACGCTGACGCGGGCCTTCACGCTCTTTCTGTTGTTGCTGCCGTTCATCATCGTCTCGTTTCTGTCGCGCGGCCTGTACAACGATGCGGGCATGATCGATCTGTCGGCGCAGCTCTACCGAAATTTCATCAGCTACTCCTCGGCGCACATCTATGCGTTTTCCGACTGGTTCAGCTGGTACATCGGCATGAAATCAAACCTGGTCTACGCCAGGGAAGACGTGACGGGGGGCTTCTACACCTTCATGTCGCTTTTCAAGGCCCTGGGATCCACAAAGGAAGTACCGCCAGGCTTCTTCGACGAATATTATCAGTACAGCTGGTTTCTTCAAACCAATATCTACACGATGTTTCGCGGGCTGATTACGGATTTCACGCTGTTCGGCTCTATCGTACTCATGTACGCGATCGGATTCATCAGCAATCTGATCTACGTGGTGATGGTGCGCAATCCAAAAGCGTCGTGGAGCGTTGCCTATTATATTGTGTTCTGTGGCTTTGTGTACACGTCATTCCTTATCAGTATCTTGGTATGGAGCAGCATGTACCCGACGTTCCTGGTGATCGGGGGCTTGTTGTTCCTCAACAACGAACGCCGCGCGATCCCCGCCCTGCCCGCGCCCGTTGCGCAGCTCTAGCGGCGCACCGCTCCGGTGGGGGAACGGGCGCGATCGCCGGCGACACGGAACGGCGAGGCTGCGTTGGCCTGCGGATCGTAATTCTGGTCGATACGGTTGCGCAGCCGTGATTGCACCCGGTTGGCGATACGGTTGCTGATCCGCGCCATCGGCTGGCCTGTCACCTCCATCGCTGCGGTGTCACGGTTCTGCCGTTGCCCGACCCGCCCGGCTGCGACGTCGACCGTCCGCGACACCTCCGGCGCGACGACCGGGATCGGCTCCTCGGCCGGCGCGCGGACCTGCTGGGACCGAAGCGGTGCTGCCAGCAGCGTCGTTAGGGCGAGGCCTGATAGGAGAAGGCGCACCACGGTCATGACGGTCGCAGCTCCACGCGGTCGATCTGCCCCGACACGCCCCCGATCGCGTTCGACGGCCGAACCACCAAGCGTAGGGTCTGTGCCGGACACCCTGCACCGACCGTGAGTTCGCCAAAGAATCGGCCCTCTGCCTGCGAAGAATTGGGTACCTCGACCCGGCCGAGTTCACGTCCATCAATGCACAAGAGCGTCCAATAGGGCCGCTGGCCGTCATCCTGCGCGATCCCCACGCTGCGTCCTTCGATCCGGTAGCGGCCGGGGGGAAGCACCTGCATCTGCTGGAGAACCACGCCGCCCACGGTCGCCGGCGCCGCGAAATCGAATACGCCATCGGTGGTCGATTGCTGGATCGATGCCGTGACACCTGCATCCAGCATCACCGGCGTCCAGTCGAGTGCGGTGGGAACCGCCACCTGCGCCCCGAAATCGGCATCGCGCGAGCGGCGGCGATCGGCGCCCTTGCGCAGCGCGCTGTAATAATTCCAAGCGGCGTCGAATGCCCCGGCGGTGATCAGCGCGTTGACCGCGTTTGCGGTCGCCACCTCTGGCACGGGCACGTGCGCCTGCGCCAGCGCGCGGAACAGCCGTGCCGTACTGCGCGCGTCGGGGCCCGACGTCGCCAGATAATCGACAAACATACCGCTCCACGCAGGTCGTCCCTCGAGAACCCGTACTGTTTCGCGCGCGATCCGCGGGTCGGCGATCGCCGACGCCAGCACGGGGTAGAGCAGGTCGGGCGCACGAGTCGAAGTGCGGAGCGCGATGTCGTAATGGCGCAGCGCCCCGGCGATATCGCCCCGCGCCACCGCGTCCTCGATCAGCCACAGCCGCGTCCCGAGTTCACGACGCGACAGCGCGTCGGAACGGGCGAACAGCGCGCGGGCCGCGGCCGTGTCACCGCGGCGCTGGGCGTTGAGACCCAGGACCGTCAAAGCACCGGCTGACAGCGGCTCGTCGCGCAGCGCCCGTCGCGCGATCCGCTCTGCATGCGCGAATTGCGCCGGACCGGCGTTGCCCGATGTGACGAGCTGTTCGGCCAGCCTGACGCCGATCCGGCCGTCGTGATCGTTGATTGCATACGCACGCGCGGGATTCGAACGCGACAGCACCAGCGCTAGCGTCTCCGACGTCGAGACGTAACCGAGCGCCAGCGCGACGATCGCGAAGCCGCCACGAAACGCCCATTCGCGCGGCGAGCGCGACCGGCGCGGACGAAGGGTCGCGGCACCGGGCATCAGGCGTTGCCGGCGCCCTTCTCACGACCATAGCCATAGCCATATTCATAGCCGTAGCCGTAATGCGCCTTACGCGCCTCGAACTTCGTCAGGACGCCGCCCAGGATGCGCGCGTTCGACGCGATCAGCCGCTGAAGCGCGGTCTTGACAATGCTGGAGCGGATGCCGTGCGATTCGACGGCATAGATGACGCCTTCGACGCGGCTTGCGATCAGCGGCGCATCGGCCAAGCCCATTACCGGCGGGCTGTCGATAACGACATGATCGTAACTTTCGAGCAACTGCGCGATCAGAACCTGCAGGCGGTGGCCGGTCAGCAGCTCGGCCGCGTTCGGCGGGATCGGCCCGGCCGACATGCCGGTGAAGCCTAGGTCGGTCATCTCGAAGGTCAGCTGGCTGATATCGTCCTGCCCGGCCAGATAGTTCGACAGGCCGCGATCGTGATCGACACCGCCCAGGTGATGGACCGACGGCGACCGCATGTCGCCATCGACCAGGATGACCTTCTTGTGCGCACGGGCCAGCATTGTGGCTACCGCAAGCGCGGTGGTCGACTTGCCCTCGGCCGGTCGGGTCGAGGTGATGGCCAGCGATCGCGGGACGCCGTGTTCGGTCGTGAAACCCAGGCTGGTCTGGATCGCCAGATACGCATCGACCAGATCCGACTTGCGGTCGAGAAGCGCATCGCGCGGCGCCACGCCCTCGACCTTGGGTACCGACCCCAACAACGGCAGCCCCAGCCGCCGTTCGACCTCGGCCGGATCCGCGATCGCCTCGTCCATCTGTTCGAGGGCGAAGGCCGCTGCGGCGCCGACGGCAAGCCCGGCGAGCAATGCCACGATGAGGTTGAGGACCAGCCGCGGGCTGGACGGCTTCTGCGGCAGATCGGCCGGATCGACGATCGCGATATTATTGACACCTACGCCGCCGGCGACGCCGATCTCCTTGAACCGCTGCAACAGGCCGTCATACAGTGCGCGGTTGGTATCCACCTCCTGCTGATAGATATTGTACTGGATGCTGCGCCGACGCAGGTCCAAGTAGCTAGACTTCAATCGCTCGACGCGCGCACGCAGTGCGCTTTCACGGTCCATCGCCTGACGATATTCGGCCTGTACCGATCCAGCAACGCGGCTTTCCTCGCGAGCGATCGAGCGGTCGAGCTGGCTGATCTGCGACTGGAGCGCGCGCGCCGGGGGATAGTCCGGCTCGAACTGCACCATCATCCGCTGATAGTCGGCGGAAAGTTCGGCGCGGCGTTGACGCAACGCGTTGATCGCCTGGTTGCGAAGCGCCTCGCTCGACTGCCCCGCACCACTGGTCTCGCGCGAGCGGGATTCGGCGGCGATGCGATCGGCGGTCGCCTGCGACAACGCGGCGTTCAGCGTCGCCAACTCGTCCGCGACGATCGACCGCTCGCTGGTCTGATTCTCCCCGGCGCCCTGGCTGGGCAGGTTGATGATGCGCTGCTGCTCGGCATAGGCGACGAGCTGACGCTGCGACCCGTCCAGCCGTTCCTTGGTCTGTGCCAGTTCGCGCTGGAGGAGGTTGCGCCCGTAGGAAGTCGCCTGAACCTTTCGCTCGAGATTGGTCTGGATGAAATTCTCGGCCCAGGCATTGGCGATCCGCTGCGAGAATTCGGCGTCCGGACTGGTGAAGGAAATGTTGACCAGGCGCGACAGGCGGGTCGGCTCGATGCTCGCATGCTTGAGGAGGATTTCGCCGGCGATCCGCTGCCGTTCGGCGCGCCCCGCCGCAGTGTAGCGTCCATTGACCTCCTGGAACGCAATGTCGTTGTCACGTTCGCCGAACCGCTCGAAGAACCTCTTGTCGTCCACAAGCCGCAACTGCGTCGCGACGCGCTCTGCAAGCACGCGCGAGCGCAGCAGGCCGTACTGCGTCTGATAGAATTCTTGGTCGGCGATGCTTGTCTCGCGCTCGACGCCCTGGAAATTGGTCAGCTGGCTGGATTCTCGCGAAATCTCGATCGTCGAAATTGCGGTATATTTCGGCGTCATCAGGAAGGTGGCGATTAGCCCGATCAGCAGGCTGGCGACTACCGCCCCCCCGATCACGTACCGCCAGCGCACCGCCACGCGCCAATATTGCCGCAGAAACGGCAGCGTGTCCTCATTGGCCGGCGGGGCCGGCGTAAGCATCACCCCGGGAGATGCAGGGCGGAGGGAGGAACTGACGAGGTTCATGAAGATGGGCCTTATTGCAGCACGGCGATCAACGGCGCCGCAAGCACCGGAGACAACGACACGAAATCACGGAACAGACGACGCTGCGGCGAATCGCCAACGATGATGACGTCATTGGCGTAAACGGGCGGGTCGTCATAGGCACCGCGGCGGATCGCCGAGATATCGTAAAGACCAGCCATCCGCTTGTCGCCCACCGTCCGCAGGATCACGACATCGTTCTGCCGCGCGAATTCGGTCAGCCCTTTGGCCGAGGCGACGACGCGCATCAGCGTCATCTGATTGGTGACCGGGTAAAGGCCGGGTTCTACTACCGAGCCGTCGATGGTCACGACCTGGCTGACCGAACTCTTGATGTTCACCGTCACCTTGGGGTCGCGGACGTAGTGCGCCTTCAGGGAGGTCTCGATCGCGGCCGCAAGCTCTTCCGCAGTCTTGCCGCGTGCGTCGATCGCGCCGGCCAGCGGCATCGCTATCCGCCCGCTGGCGTCGACCTGCATCTCGCGATCGAGATCAGGGATGCCGAACACGCTGACCTCGATCGTGTCGAGCGGCCCGATCAACGCGGGGCGGTCAGCCGCAACCAGGTCGCTACGGTTGGGCGGTGGCAGCACATTGGCACCGTCGACGACGGTCAGGCTACCGTTCGACCGGAGCGGTTCGGGCGAACCGCACGCAGTCGTCGCCAGGGCGATGCACAGGATGGCAATCGGAAAGCGCATTCGCTTGGATGTTCCGGAGAAAAGGGAAGGTGACGCGCTCTATAGATTTGCCGATCAGGACGGTAAAGCCACACCGTTTGCATGGGCTTTACCGCGCGCAAGCCACATTGCGGCGACGACGACCAACGCCATGACCGTCGGCGTGCGGGCAGGATAGTCGGCGGTGCTGGCGATCAGGACCAGCAGGATCATCGCCGATCCCAGCCGTCCCAGCAGGATGTCGTGATCGCCCTTCGCCCGCCACACCCGGATCGAGGCGAGCGCCCACCAGCCGATGGCGGCGACGAGGATGAGGATCCCCGCGATCCCGGCGTCAAGTGCGATCCCGAGATAATCGTTGTGCGCTTGATTGAAATAGGTCGGCTTCAACAGAGCGAACGGCTCGTGGATGCGGAATACCGGGTCGAAACCGCCCAGTCCCGACCCGAACGGCATATACAGCGCGATCATCGCCAGAACGGTGGGGCGCGCGCGCGATCGCATGTCCTCGCCCACCTCCAGCGTGATCAGCCGACTGATTCCGACCGCGCGATCCGCCGCGAAGCTCAGCGCGATGAAACCGCCGATCACCAAAATGGCAGCGACAACACACGCTGGCAGCAGCCAGCGCGGTCCGCCCCGCAACCGGCGGCGCAAGTTCCGGCCGACCAGCAGCAGAGCAAGCGCGAGCGCGACGCCGCCGAGAAGGATGCCGGCGCGCGACCCAGTGGCCAGGATCGTCAGGACGAACACAATCACCAGCCCAGCGGCGAGCGGACCGCGCCAGCGCAGCGCCTCGCGGTCCATAAACGCCCATGCCGGAGCGATCAGGCAGCCCATCGCGACGAACAGCGCGAAATGGTTGCGGTTAGCGAAGATGCTGCTGACCAGTCCGGGCGTGTCGTTGAGGAAGGGGCTGTTGAACCCCGCTCCCGAAAATTGCAGCAGGCCCAGCAGGACCGCGGCACCGATCATTCCCAGCAGCATCGTCGGCATCCAGCGATGCACACGCGCCTTGCCCTGCGCCAGGATCACGAACATCGCCACCGGCACGACCAGCGAGGCCAGCGCGTTGCGCGTCGCACCCGGCGTCATCGTCCACGGCCGCCAGGGAACCGCCTGTCCCGGCGTCGACAGGATGGCACGGCCCGGCAGCGCCTGCCACCACGCCGGCGGCAGCGGGATAAGCTGGATGAATGGCAGCGCAATCGTGGCGGCCAACAGCCATACGATCGCCCGGCACCCAGCCAGATCGGGTCGCGGCCCGGCCAGCGAGGCGACGACCAGCAACGCCCACGCCCCCGCACGAACCACCACCTGCCCCATGGCGTCGGCGCGCGAGGCACCGCCCGCCACCCACAACAGGACGATCATCACGAGCGCGAGGGCAAGGGGCAGATCCGGTCGGAAGGAGGATCGGCGCGCAGAACGGACATGAACCATGCCCGTCCGTTAGTCGATCGTCACCCGTTTCGAAACAGGCCGCGTGCCGGGCCCGGATTCGCGGACGACCGACCTGCGCTCGCCGGCCCGCCCTCACGCCACCAGCGGCAGCCCCGCCGCCTTGCGCAGTCCGTCGGCGAACACCGTCGGCAGGCCGTGTTCGACATACAGGTGGCGGGCATAGTCCATCAGCACGTCATGGCGGTAGGCGGTCATGTCGTTGCCGAAGGTCAGCACCGCATAGTTGCCCGCCATCGCGTCGAGCAGCGCGTCCTGCTCCTCCTGCGTCATCCACTGTACCTCGAAATGGATCACCAGCGGGCGGCAGCCGCGCGCCAGCACGTCCTCCATGATCTCCTTGTCCATCCCCTCGGCATCGATGACCAGGATGTCGGGCGCGCGCCCGTCGGACCGGGCCAGCACCGTGTCATAGTCCACGACAGGCACGGTGATCGGCTCGATACATTGCCAGATGCGCGCGGTCATTTCCGCGGGGTGGGTACCGTCCTTCAACGGATTGCGATCCTGGTAGGCCGACGAAATGCCCGCTACCCATGCCGGCAGCCCTAGCGGGGCGACCTTCGCCGGATCGACCGCATTCAGCACCAGTTCGCCCACCGCCATGCCGTATGCCAGCGGCAGCAGCCGGACGTGGCGGTTGTTGGCGTAATGACGCTCCAGCGCCGCGAACAGATGCGGGTTCGGCTCCATCAGGAGCGCGGGCGGATCGTAATTGACCAGTGCGCTGCGCAGCGGGTCGACCAGCACGCCGTCCGCCGCGCCGATCTGCCACACCATGCGATCACGGTCCGCCGCCAGCAGCCAGTGGACGACCTTGGCGAAACAGAAGGCAACCTGATCCTCCGGCGTCAGCCCCAGGTCGGGGGACAGGACCGGCGCGATCTGCACCAGGCTGCGGCGCGCGTCGCGGATGGTGTCGAGCATCAGCCCGACATCCTCGCCCCATTCGTCCGCGAAATCGGGCAGCATACCGGTGGGACAGGACAGGTCGCCCATCGCGACCATCCGCAACAGCTTGTCCTGCTGCACCTCCTGCGACAGCCACGATCCCTTCCAGATGTGGATGCCATAGGTGTTGCCCAGATCGCGCATATAGGTCGCCGACATCGGCTCGCCGGGCAGATAGGGGTAGAAGGTCGCGGTCGGCAGCGGCTCGTAATAATGTTTCTTGAGGAACGCCCCCAGCAGCCACGGCCCGGTCGACTTGTCCGGCCGCTCCTCGTCGATGTCGTGCGCCAGTGCATGGTCGATCATCTGCGCGAAGATCGGGTGCCCGGCGGGCGCGCCGATGAAGCTGTTCGAGCAGAAATCGCGCGACGACGTCTCGTTGCAGACGGTCAGTTCGGCGGTCAGCGCCCCCGGGTCGAAATGCCGGTAGGGCATGATATCGCAATCGAGGTAGATGCCGCCCTCGTTATAGAGAATCTCGTACCGTGCCAGGTCGGCGCGCGCCGCCATGCTGGTGAGGGTGCGCAGGCGATCGCGAACGCGCGGCAGGCGATCGATATCGGCGTCGCGCCACGTGACGAACCGATGATCGGGGAACTGGCGCTGCCACGCCTGCCAATACGCTTCATAGGCATCCGGGATCGGCTTCGCGCCGAACCACACACGGTGGAAGGTCGTCATGCCTCGACTCCATTCAGGGTCTTCACACCTTCGGAGAAGACCGTCGCGATCCCGTTCTCGACATAGAGCGCGCCGGCGTATTCCATGATGAGGTCGAAGCGGTACGCCGCCATGTGCGCGCCATATTCCAGCGTCGCATAATCGTCGCCCAGCCGCCCCAGCAGCATCCGCAGGTCGGCCGGATCCATCCCCACCATGTCGAAATGGATCACCGCCGGGCGGTGCCCGCGGTCCAGCACGTCGGCGATCACCGCCGCGCTGCCCGCGCCGTCGTGCAGCACCAGCACGTCGGGGGGGACGTCGCCCGCAGCGGCCCAGATCTCCTCCCAGGCCATGCCCCCTTCGGCGGGCGCGAGCGCGACCGCGCGGGCATTGGCATGGGCGGCATGATCGGCGGCCAGCGCGGCGACCCGCGCGGTATCGCTGTCGATCAGCAGCGCCGGAGGATCGTCGTTGACCAGCGCGGCACGCAGCGGGTCGGGGCGTTCGCGCGACGTGCCGACCTGCCACACGCGGGTGTCGGGCGCGCGCGCGAACAGCCAGTGCGCGACCTTCGCCAGTTCGAACACCGCCGCATCCTTGGCGTTGACCGAGAAATCGTAGCCTAGTAGCGGCACGATCTGCAGCGTCTTCTCTCGGATGTCGCGCACCGCCTCGATCATAAGGCCGACGTCGCGCGCCCAGTCGGCATGCTCGACATCGCCCTCGAAGCCGCGCAGCAGCACCGCCGGTTCGGCGACGTCACCGCGCGCGATCATCTGCATCACCTTGTCCTGCTTGGCGGTGCCGGGCAGCCACGATCCACCCCACACATGGATGCCCAGCGTCCCCGACAGGTCGCGGCGGCGCACAACCGACAGCGGCTCGACCGCGGCATAGGGATAGAAGGCGCTGGACGGCAGGCGGCGGCATTCGTGCCCGGCCAGGAACCGCCCGAACAGCCACGGGCCGGTCGCGATATGCGGGTTGCCTTCGTCGATATCGGCATCGCGCAGATATTCGATCATCGCGTCGAACACCGGGTGCCCCGGCGGCGAGGCGACGAACCCGAGCGAGCAATATTCGGTCGAGTCGGATTCGTTGCACACGGTCAGCTCGCGCGCCATCTCCTCCGGGCGGAAGCGGTGCCACGGCATGACGTCACAATCGAGGTAGACGCCGCCATGCGCGTGCAGGATCTCGAACGACCCCAGGTCCGCGCGCATCGACGGCACGCGCAGCTGGCGGATCCGGTCGCGCATCCGCGGCAGCCGGTCGATATCCTCGTCGCGCCAGGTGACGAATTCATGCCCCGGATACTGGCGTTGCCACGCCCGCCAGTAATCTTCGTAGGCCGGCGGAATCGGCTTGTCGCCGAACCAGATGCGGTGAAACGTCGTCATGCCAACCGGCCCCCTCGCGCGTCGCGCCGATGCCGGCGGGTACCGGTCGGCGGATATGCGCATCAGGGTAAATTTTGTTGGTTAACGAATGGTGTGGATGGCGAATTTTCCTGACGGGGACGGCGGTTAGGCCTGCCGACGCAACGGAAGCCGACCCGCCTAGACCCCCACCCCCATCAGCAGCCGCGGCAGGTCGCCGCTTTCGCCGCGCGCCTCGGCCATGAAGCGGTCCTTCAGCGGGGGCAGGCGGTCGACCGCGGTGATGCCCAGCCGGCGGATCGCGCTGGCCGCCTTGCCGGGCAGGCCGAACAGGCGGGTCAGCGTGTCGGTGGCGGCGGCGACCATGAACGTGTCGAGGCTGCGCCAGTTCTGGTAGCGCGCCAGCAGCTGCGCATCGCCCGCCTCCAGCCCCAGCCGCCGGCCCTCCACCAGCACCTCGACCAGGGTCGCGACGTCGCGATAGCCCAGGTTCACCCCCTGCCCCGCGATCGGATGGATGCCGTGCGCGGCATCGCCGACCAGCGCCAGCCGCGTGTCGGTGATCCGCGCGGCATGGTGGAAGCCCAGCGGGTAGCTGGCGCGGGGGCTGGCATGCGACAGTGCGCCCAGGAACCCGCCCATCCGCTTTTCCGCCTCCGCCAGGAAGCCGCGGTCGCCCAGCTTCAGCAGCCCAGGCGCCTGGTCCCCGGGCACCGTCCACACGATCGCACAGCGGTGGCCGATATCGTCGTCGGGCAGCGGCAGCAGCGCGAACGGTCCTTCGGGATAGAAGATCTCATAGGCGATATCCTCATGGCTGCGTTCGTGGTGGAACGCGCCGATGATCGCAGTGTGATCGTATTGCCAGCGCGCGACGGTGATCCCCGCCGCCTCGCGCGTGGGCGACTGGCGCCCCTCCGCCGCCACCAGCAGGTCGGCGGTGACGCGCGCGCCCGACGACAGCGTCGCGCGCACTCCGTCGGCATCGCGCTCCACCTCGGTCGCGCGGGTCTGCATCCTCAGGTCGACGTGCGGCGCGGCCACCGCCGCATCGTACAGCGCGCGGCGCAGCAGGCGGTTTTCGTACATCGTCCCCAGCGCAGCATCGTCGGGCGCGGGGATGAAATCGAGCTTGCCGGGCGCCAGCCCGTCGCTGACGCGGATCTGCCGGATCGCGCAGCCCTTGCCCGCCAGCGCCTGGCCCACGCCGATCGCGTCGAGCATCTTGTGGCTGGCGCTGGCGACGGCGGAGGCGCGGCCGTCGAACCCGGCCGACAGCGTCACCGCCGGGTCCGCCGGATCGACCACGATCGAGGACAGGCCATGCCGGTCGAGCGCGACGGCAAGGCACGCGCCCACCAGCCCGCCGCCGAGGATGAGCACGTCGGCGTGATCCGCCGCTTTATCCGTCGCCTGGTCCATGCCCCTGCCCTACGCCACCGGCGCGTGCCTGCCAATGGAGTGCAAACCTGTCCTACGTGCTTGCCAAGCAGCGATGATTTGCGCGCGGACCGGCGGCGGCCCATCTGGCGAGCATGGCAAGTCTTCTCGATCCCGAGGCGCGCGGGCGCGTCATCCTGGTCGGCGCCGGTCCGGGCGATCCGGGGCTGCTGACGGTGCGCGCGGTCGAGGCGCTGCGCCAGGCCGATGTCGTCGTCCACGACGGGCTGATCGACCCGCGCGTGCTCGATCTCGCCCCCCCGGCGGCACAGCGTATCTCGGTCGCCAAGCGCCGCGCGCGCCATACCTTGCCGCAGGAGGCGATCAATGCGCTGATTGTCGCGCATGTCATCGCCGGCAGCGTGGTCGTGCGGCTGAAGGGCGGCGACCCGTTCATCTTCGGCCGCGGCGGCGAGGAAGTGGAAGCGGTGCGCGCCGCCGGCCTCGCCGTGGAGGTGATTCCGGGCGTGTCGGCGGCACTGGGCTGCGCGGCAGAGGCAATGCTGCCGCTGACCCACCGCGATCACAGCAGCGCGGTCAGCTTCGTCGCGGGCCAGTGCAAGGGGCTGGCGGAACAGGACTGGTCCGGGCTGGCCGGCCAGGGGCGCACCTTGGTGATCTACATGGGTGTCGCCACCGCGGAGGCGATCGCCGACAAGCTGATGGCCGATGGCGTCGCCCCCGACATGCCGGTCGCGGTGTTGGAAAAGGGCACGCTGCCCGGTCACCGCGCGCTGCGCACGCTGCTGGCCGATCTGGGCGCGATGGTCGCGCGCGAGAAGGTGGCCAGCCCCGCGATCATCGTGGTGGGCGAAGTGGTGGAACTGTCGGATGCGCAGGACCGTCTGGCCGGCTATGCGCGCGTGGCGGATGGCATGGCAGTGGGGAATGCGGCGTGAGACTGATTACCGGCAACGATCTGGCGACCGGCGACGTGGTGTGGTGGACCGGCGGCGATTGGTCCCGCCATATCGAACAGGCGGTGGACGCGGGCGATCGCGCCGAGGCGATCGCGCGTGAGGAGGAAGCCGCGCGGCGAGTCAACGTCCCCTATGTGATCGAGGCGACCGCGACCGCCGACGGTCCGCGCCCCGCGCATATCAAGGACCGTATCCGCGCGCTCGGCCCGACCGTGCGCCCCGACCTGACGTTGAAGCCCGCCGATCCGGCGGCGGGAAGCTGGGTGATCTGATGTACAGGTACGACGAATACGACCAGGCGATCGTCGACGCGCGCGTCGACGAATTCCGCGACCAGGTGCGCCGCCGGCTGGCGGGCGAGATCACCGAGGACCAGTTCAAGCCGCTGCGGCTGATGAACGGCCTGTATCTCCAGCTGCACGCCTATATGCTGCGCGTCGCCGTCCCCTATGGCACGCTCGACAGCCGCCAGATGCGGATGCTGGCGCATGTCGCGCGCACCTATGACCGCGGCTACGGCCATTTCACCACGCGCCAGAACATCCAGTACAACTGGATCCGGCTGGACCAGGCGCCCGACATCCTCACCGAGCTGGCGACGGTGGAGATGCACGCGATCCAGACCAGCGGCAATTGCATCCGCAACATCAGTTCGGACCAATATGCCGGCGCCGCCGCGGACGAGGTGACCGACCCGCGCCCCTGGGCCGAGCTGATCCGGCAGTGGAGCACCTTCCACCCCGAATTCACCTACCTGCCGCGCAAGTTCAAGATCGCGGTGATCGCCGCGGAGGAAGACCGCGCGGCGATGCGGCTCCACGATATCGGCATCCGGCTGCATGAGCGCGACGGCGTGCTGGGCGCGGCGATCTTCGTCGGCGGCGGCATGGGCCGCACCCCGATGATCGCGCATGAAATCAGGGACTTCGTCACCGCCGACGACCTGATGAGCTATCTGGAGGCGTGCCTGCGCGTCTACAATCGCTACGGCCGGCGCGACAATATCTACAAGGCGCGGATCAAGATCCTGCTCCACGAAATCGGCCCCGACGACTATCGCCGACAGGTCGAGGAGGAGTTCGCGCAGGTCAAGGCGCTGGGCATCGATCCGCCCGCGGCGGAGCTGGCGCGGATCACCGCGATGTTCGCGCCCCCCGCCTTCGACGCGGCCGCCGCCGGTGACGTCGCCGATCGCACCGACCCCGATTTCGCGGTCTGGCTGGACCAGAACGTGCGCGCACACCGCCAGCCGGGTTATGCGATCGTCAACATCTCGCTCAAGCCCGTCGGCGGCATCCCCGGCGATGCCAGCGCCGACCAGATCGACGTCATGGCGGACCTGGCGCAGCGCTACGGCTTCGACGAACTGCGCGTCACCCATGCGCAGAACATCGTCCTGCCGCACGTCCGCATCGCCGATCTGAAAGCGGTGTGGACCGCGCTGGTCGACGCCGGGCTGGCGGAGGCGAACCTCGACCTCATCAGCGACATCATCGCCTGCCCCGGGCTCGATTATTGCAGCCTCGCCAACGCGCGCTCGATCCCGCTGGCGCAGAAGATCGGCGAGCGGTTCGCCGATCCGGCACGCCAGCGCGACCTGGGCGAACTGAAGCTCAAGATCTCCGGCTGCATCAACGCCTGCGGCCACCATCACGCCGGGCACATCGGCATCCTGGGCGTCGACCGGAAGGGGACCGAGAATTTCCAGCTGCTGCTGGGCGGTTCGGGCGCCGAGGACGTGTCGCTGGGCAAGATCACCGGCCCGGGGTTCGACGAGGACGGCGTGGTCGACGCGATCGAGCGCGTCACCGACAAATATCTGGAAGTGCGCGACCCCGGCGAACGGTTCGTCGACACCTATCGCCGCGTCGGGATGACGCCGTTCAAGGAGGCGATCTATGGCTGAGGAAGCCGCATTCCTGCGCTTTCGCGACGACACCCCGCATGAGGAGCCGGCGGTGACGCTCGATTCCTTCCTCGCGGACCAGTCGAACGCCACCGCGGTGCGTGTCGAGCCGGGGGATGAGGCGCGCGCGCTGATCCCGCATCTCGACCGGCTGGCGCTGATCGAGGTGTCGTTCCCCAGCTTCCGCGACGGTCGCGGCTATTCCACCGCGCGCATCCTGCGCGAGGCGGGGTATCGCGGCGAGTTGCGCGCCGAGGGCGACGTGCTGGTCGATCAGATCCCGCTGATGCGCCGCTGCGGCTTCGACAGCTTCGCGCCCGCTGCGCCGATCGACGCCGCGGTGCTGCAACGCTCGCTCGCCCGCTATCCGCAACCGTATCAGAAGGCCGCGGACGGCGCGGCCCCGGTGTGGAAGCTGCGTCATGGCTGAACCCGCGCGCCAGCTCGACACGATCGACGTGCGCCCGGTCTTCACCGCCGAGGATGCCGCCGCGATGGAGGCGCGCTTCGCCGGGGTCGCGACGCCGGACCTGCTCGCCGCGCTGCTGGCAGGCGAGTTGAAGGGGCGCGTCGCCGCGGTCTCCTCGTTCGGGGCCGAATCGGCGGTGCTGCTGCACATGATTGCCGCTGTCGACCGCGACGTGCCAGTCATCTTCACCAACACGCAGAAGATGTTCGGCGAGACGCTGGCCTATCGCGACGAACTGGCCGAGCGGCTGGGCTTCACCGACCTGCGCGTCTTCCGCCCCGACCCGCGGCTGCTGCGGCTGAAGGACAACAAGGGGCTGCGCTGGTCCTACGACCCCGACGGTTGTTGCGACCTGCGCAAGGTTGAGCCGCTGCGCCGCGCGCTGATGCCCTTCGACGCCTGGATTTCCGGGCGCAAGGGCTTCCAGGCCAGCTCGCGCCGCGCGCTGCCGCGGTTCGAGGCGGATGAGGGCCGGTTGAAGATCAACCCGCTCGCCGATTGGGACAAGGCGCGGCTCGACGCCTATTTCGACGCCCACGACCTGCCCCGCCATCCGCTGGAGGCGCAGGGCTATCTCTCGATCGGCTGCGCCCCCTGCACGTCGAAGGTCCGCCCCGGCGAAGATCCGCGCGCCGGCCGCTGGCGCGGCTGGGACAAGGTGGAATGCGGCATCCACGTGCCGGAAAAGCCGGGCGAAGAACCCGCGTTCTGATCCGCCCGACGCCGCCGCGACGTCCCGGCTTTCCCGATATTCGGTGACCCGTCGACCGCTTCGGGAAAGCTCGTCCCGCGCAGAGCCGCTTCGTCAATTTGATGACAAGAAACGAGACGCGTGCAGCGGAAAGGCTCGCTAGCTGATCGGCTCCATCAAGGGAGCCATCGAATGAGAATGCTGGACGGCAAGGTCGCGATCATCACGGGTGCCAGTTCCGGGATCGGGAAAGCGGCCGCCAAACTGTTTGCCGCGCACGGCGCGTCTGTGGTGCTCGTCGCCCGGCGCGATGCGGCGCTGGCATCGGCGGTCGATGAAATCGAGGCGCAAGGCGGTCGCGCGCTCGCCGTCGTTGGAGACGTCACCGAAGCGGGTACGCACGATAAGGCGGTTGCCGCCGCACGCGCGACATTTGGTGGCGTGGACGTCGCGTTCAACAATGCCGGCTCGGTCGGCACCATGGGGCCGCTCGCGGAGATCGAGCCTCGCCAATGGGCGGAGGTGCTGGCGTCGAATTTGACCGCGGCCTTCCTGGGTACCCGCGCGCAAATTCCTGCCATGATCGAGCAAGGGGGCGGCACGCTGGTCTTTACGAGCAGCTTCGTCGGCAATAGCGTGGGGTTGCCGGGCATGGGGCCGTATGGCGCAGCCAAGGCGGGCCTCATGGGCTTGGTCCGCGGCATCACGGCCGATTACGCCGCGGCCGGCATCCGCGCCAACGCTCTCCTACCTGGCGGCACCGCGACCGACATGGCCGGCGACGCCGCCCAGCGCGAATGGGCTGCCGGTCTCCACGCGATGAAGCGGATCGCCCGCCCCGAGGAGATCGCGCAGGCAGCGCTGTTCCTCGCCAGTGATATGTCGAGTTTCGTCACGGGATCGGCGCTCTGGGCAGATGGCGGCAACGCTGCCGTGAAGCTCTAGCCGGTTCCCGTGATCGGCGGCCTCCAGGTGCGAAGGCCCGGAAGCCGCCGCGCGGGCCGTTTTACCCTCGTTTACGGGAATGGCGCCCAACGTCCCCACGCGGAAGTCGCAGGTCACGGCCACCTGAAGCGGTGTCCCCGCCTCGCGCTCGCGATCCCTCCCCCCACCCGCGCCATCTTGACGTCGGACTCGCGCGCGCGGACAATGGCGGCTGTTTTCTCACATCGTTGCGGGGTTGGGTGGATGGCGAGCCGGGCTGGGGCGCCGCTGTGGCGTGAAACGGTCAAGGCAGGCGCGCTGCGCAGCGGGGCGTTGCTGCTGGCGATCCTGCTGTTCGCGGGCACCGTCGCGATGGCGCTCGCGCTCGCCAGCTATCGGCCGGGCGATGCGGCGTTCAATACCGCGGCGGGCGGGGTGGCCGGCAACTTGCTGGGGGCGCCCGGCGCGTGGTTCGCGGATCTGGCGCTGACGCTGCTCGGCCCGGCGATCGCGCTGCTGCTGCCGATCCCGCCGATCGTCGCGGTGCGACTGTGGCGCGAGCAGCCCGCCGGGGAATGGCCGCGGATGCTGCGTTTCGCGCTGCTGGGCGTCTCGTTGATGGCGGTCGCACTGGGGTGCGTCGCGCCCGGCGCGGTGCCGGCGCTGCCGTTCGGCTGGGGCGGTGCGATCGGGCTGGGCGCCGTGGCGGGCGCGCGCGCCGGGCTGGCGCTGATCGGCGATGCGCAGGTGACGTGGTGGGGCGTCGTCGCGCTCGGCATCGTCGCGGGGATCGCGGGTGCGACCGTCTGGGGCCGCAGCCTGGAGATCGACTTCGCGCGCTTCACCCCGCGCGTGCGCGGCCGGCGCGCCGCGATCGACGGCGACGACGACATCTACGATCTCGACGACGATGACGAGGCGGATAGCGCGCCGTTCGTGCGCACCCCGGCCCCCCGCGCGGTGGCGCAGCCCGACGATCGCCCCGCCCCGACGATCGCCGATCGCAACCTCGCCCCCTCCGCCGCGCGCGCGCGGCCGCAGGCGCAACAGCAGCGGCTCGACCTGCGCGACAGTTTCGCGCTGCCGTCGATCGACCTGTTGACCCCCGCCCCCGCGCCGCAGGGCGCGCCGATCGACAAGGCGGCGCTGGAACGCAACGCCCGCCTGCTCGAAACCGTGCTCGACGATTTCAACGTCAAGGGCACGATCACCGAGGTGCGCCCCGGCCCGGTCGTGACGATGTACGAACTGGAGCCGGCGCCGGGGATCAAGGCCACGCGCGTCATCAGCCTCGCCGATGATATCGCGCGCAACATGTCGGCGATCTCCGCGCGCGTCGCGACGATTCCGGGTCGCACGGTGATCGGCATCGAACTGCCCAATGCCAAGCGCGAGATGGTCGCGCTCCACGAACTGGTCGCCAGCCAGGCGTTCGAGGATCAGGCCGCGCAGCTGCCGGTGATCCTGGGCAAGAATATCGCCGGCGATCCGGTGATCGCCGATCTGGCGCCGATGCCGCACCTGCTGGTTGCGGGCACCACCGGGTCGGGCAAATCGGTGGGCCTCAACTGCATGATCCTGTCGTTGCTGTACCGGCTGACCCCGGACCAGTGCCGGATGATCATGATCGACCCCAAGATGCTCGAACTGAGCATGTACGACGATATCCCGCACCTCCTCTCCCCCGTCGTCACCGATCCGGCCAAGGCGGTGCGCGCGCTCAAATGGGCGGTCGAGACGATGGAGGACCGCTATCGCCAGATGTCGTCGGTCGGCGTGCGCAGCCTCGCCAGCTTCAACGACAAGGTCCGCGCCGCGCGCGCCAAGGGCGCCCCGCTCGGCCGCCGCGTCCAGACCGGCTATGGCGAGAACGGCCAGCCGATCTATGAAGAGGAGCAGCTCGATTACGACGTGCTGCCGCAGATCGTCGTCATCGTCGACGAACTGGCGGACCTGATGATGACCGCCGGCAAGGAAGTGGAATTCCTGATCCAGCGCCTCGCGCAGAAAGCGCGCGCCGCGGGCATCCACCTCATCATGGCGACGCAGCGGCCGTCGGTCGACGTCATCACCGGCGTCATCAAGGCGAACCTGCCGACGCGCATCAGCTTCCACGTCACGTCGAAGATCGATTCGCGCACTATCCTGGGCGAACAGGGCGCCGAACAGCTGCTGGGTCGCGGCGACATGCTCTACATGCCCGGCGGCAAGGGCATCGTGCGCGTCCACGGCCCGTTCGTGTCGGATGACGAGGTACGCGCGGTGACCGATCACTGGCGCGCGCAGGGCCAGCCCGACTATATCGAATCGGTCACCGAGGAGCCGGAACAGAGCTTCGCGCTGGATGGCGCCCCCACCGGCGAGGATTCCGAGGAAGATCAACAATATCGCGCCGCGGTCGCGCTTGTCTGCGGCAGTCAGAAAGCCTCGACCTCATGGCTGCAACGCCAGCTGCGCGTCGGCTACAATTCCGCCGCACGCCTGATCGAGCGGATGGAGAAGGAAGGCGTCGTCAGCCGCCCCGACCATGTCGGCCGCCGCGAAGTGCTGCGCGATACCGACGGGAACCCGGTGTGATGGGACGGGCCGGCGCGTTGAAGAATCGTCGAAACCTGCTATATTAGCGACAGGCCGGGACTTTCCCGGATGAGCGGAAGGCCCGGCTCCTTTGGAGAGGATGGGTCATGACGATCAGAGACATTCCCCACTACAGTGCCGAGGCGGTTGGCATGGTGCTGTTGTTCGCGGTCGCGGTACTGTTCGCGCAGCTGCTCGCGACGGCGTTGATCCGACTGGGCGAGCTGGTGATCGGTTGATCGCGCCGCCGCCCGCCTGATCGCGGGCGGCGGTGGATCGTGGGCGGTCAGCCGATATGTTCGGCGAAGAAGGCGGCGGTCCGCTCGTCCGCCAGCGTCGCCGCTGCGTCCGACCGGCGCTTGCCGAATTCGGTAGCGAAGCCGTGATCCTCGCCCGGATAATCGTGCAGCGTCACCTTGGGGTGATCGTCCAGCCCCGCGTGCATCGCCGCCTGGGTCGCCGCATCGACGAAGCCGTCGTCGCCCGCAATATGCAGCATCAGCGGGTTGGCAATCGCGTGCTTTTCCCCCAGCAACGCGTCGACGCCCACCGCATAATAGCCGACCGAGGCATCCACGTCGGTGCGCGCCGCGGTCATATAGGCCAGCCGCCCGCCCAGGCAGTAACCGACCGCGCCGACCTTCGCGCCGCTTTCCGCGCGGGCATAGCGGATCGTCGCTTCGACATCGCGGATGCCGGCGTCCTGGTCGAAGTCGCCCATGACCGATAGCGCGCGCTGCATTTCGGCATCGACATCCGGGTCCAGTTCGATCCCCGGCTCCATCCGCCAGAACAGGTCGGGCGCGATCGCCAGATAGCCCGCGGCCGCCAGCGTGTCGCACTTGCGGCGGATGCCGGCGTTCACGCCGAAGATTTCCTGGATGACCACGATCGCTCCCCTGGGCGCCCCCGCGGGGTCGGCGCGATAGGCGGGCATCTGCTGTCCGTCGAGCGTGGCGATGGTCACGTCCGTCATATTCGTCGTCTCCCTTGGCATTCCGGCGTCAACGTCCCGCAGCGCATCCGGCCGCATGGCGTTGCGGTGGATGGCGGTTCGCGGGCATAGATCGACCTATGGGTATGGCGCGCGACGGGCGCGCTCAAGGGATCAATGCGCATGAAGGTGACCATCGAGGTCGATTGTACCCCAGAGGAGGCGCGGCGCATGATGGGCCTGCCGGATCTGACGCCGCTGCACGACCGCTATCTGGCGAAGATGCAGGACGCCGTCGAGAACGGCACGATCGGCCCCGAGATCGTCGGCGCGATGCTCAAGAGCTGGGCGCCGATGAACGACGCCGGGATGGATATGTGGCGGTCGCTGTTCGCCGCGAGCACCGGCAAGCCCGCGGGGTGAGCGACACGATCTTCGCGCTGTCGAGCGGCCGCCCGCCCGCCGCGATCGCGGTGCTGCGCATCAGCGGCCCGGCGGCCCGTACCGCGGCGGAGGCGCTCGCCGGGCGCTGCCCCCCGCCCCGCCGCGCCTCGCTGCGCACCGTGCGCGATGCGGCCGGCGCCCCGCTCGATCGCGCGCTGGTCCTCTACTTTCCCGGCCCCGCCACGGCGACCGGCGAGGATCTGGTCGAACTGCATTGCCACGGCGGACGCGCGGTGGTCGCCGCAGTCGAGCATGCGCTGGCGGCGCTCCCGGGGCTGCGCCCGGCCCGCCCCGGTGAATTCACGCGCCGCGCACTGGAGAACGGCCGCATCGACCTGGCGCAGGCGCAGGGGCTGGCCGATCTGCTGGAGGCGGAGACCGAGACGCAGCGCCGCACCGCCCTTGCCGCCGCGGAGGGCGCGGTCGGCCGCGCCGTGGCCGGCTGGCTCGACCGACTGTCTGCTATCGCCGCGCGGGTCGAGGCTCAACTCGACTTCGCCGACGAAGCCGATGTCGAGGATGCCGGCGGTTATGATCCCGCCCCCGCGATCTCCGCGCTGCTCGCCGAGTGGCACGCCACGCTCGCCGCGCCCAGCGTCGAGCGGCTGCGCGACGGTATCCGGGTCGTCATCGCCGGCCCGCCCAATGCCGGCAAGTCGTCACTGTTCAACGCGCTCGTCGATCGCGACGCCGCGATCGTCACCCCGATCGCCGGCACCACGCGGGATATTTTGGAAGCCGCGGTGATGCGCGACGGCATTCCCTACCGCCTCACCGACACCGCCGGATTGGCCGAGGCGACCGATGATGAGGTCGAGCGCATCGGCATCGACCGCGCCGCCGCCGCGATCGCCAGCGCCGATATGCTGCTGTGGATGGGTGCCCCCGCCGTGGCTCCGCGAGGCGCGGTCATCCTCGCCGGGAAAGCGGACCTCCCCGACACGGGCTCTAACGACGCCGACCTTGCCGTATCGGCGCGCCTGCCCGATACGGTGGCGGCGCTATGGGCATTGCTTGCCGATCGCGCACGCATGATGCTGGCGATCGACGGCGATATGGCGCTTCGCCAGAGCCAGCGTGACGCGCTTGCCGATGCCGCCGCCGCGCTTGATCTTGCCGCGAGGACCAGTGACCTGTTGATCGTCGCCGAGCAGTTGCGCGTTGCCACCCGCCCGCTCGCTGGGCTACTTGGTCGGGACGCTACGGAGGCGATGCTGGACGCGCTGTTCGGCCGCTTCTGCCTCGGGAAATAGATGTTCCACGTGAAACAGTTTGATGTGATCGTCGTTGGCGGCGGGCACGCCGGCACGGAGGCGGCTGCCGCTGCCGCCCGCCGCGGCGCGCGCGTGGCGCTGCTCTCGCAGTCCGGCGCGCAGATCGGCACCATGTCGTGCAATCCCTCGATCGGCGGACTGGGCAAAGGCCATCTCGTTCGCGAGGTCGACGCGCTCGACGGACTGATGGCACGCGCCGCCGATGCCGGGGCGATCCATTATCGCATGCTCAACCGGTCGAAGGGGCTAGCCGTCCAGGGGCCGCGCATCCAGGCCGACCGCCGCCGCTATCGCGCGGCCATCCACGACCTGCTCACCGCCACCCCCAACCTTACAATCGTCGAGGGCGAGGCGGCGGCGCTGACGCTTGACCACGATCGCCTGACCGGCGTCCGCCTCGCCGACAACAGCACGATCACGGCACCCGCCGTCGTTCTCGCCACCGGCACTTTCCTCGGCGGCCGCATCTATCGCGGCAGCGAGCGCGAGGCCGGCGGGCGCGTCGGCGAACGCCCGGCGCTCGAACTTGGCGAACAGCTCCGCTCGCTCGGCCTCCCCATGCGCCGCCTCAAGACCGGCACTCCGCCGCGCCTCGACGGTCGCACGATCGACTGGGCGCGGTTGACCCCCCAGCCCTCCGACGACGACCCGTGGCGCATGTCGCCGATGACGTATGGCCCGCGCCTGCCGCAACTGGCCTGCGCGGTGACCCGCACGAACATCGCCACCCATGATATCATCCGCGCCGGGCTGGACAATTCGCCGCTCTTCTCCGGCGCGATCGAGGGTCAGGGACCACGCTATTGCCCGTCGATCGAGGACAAGGTCCACCGTTTCGGCGATCGCGACGGGCATCAGATATTTCTGGAGCCGGAGGGACTCGACGACACCACCGTCTATCCGAACGGCATTTCCACCTCGCTTGCCACCGACGTGCAAATCGCGATGGTCCGCTCAGTCGAGGGGCTGGAGCGCGCGGTCATCACCGTCCCCGGCTATGCGGTCGAATACGATCACCTCGATCCGCGCGCGCTCGACCACCGGCTGGCGCTCGCCGCCCTGCCCGGCCTATTCTGCGCCGGGCAGATCAACGGCACCACGGGCTATGAGGAAGCCGCCGCGCAGGGACTGATCGCCGGGCTCAACGCCGCCGCCGTTGCGCGCGACGACGCGCCCGTCATCTTTGATCGCGCCAGCGCCTATGTCGGCGTGATGATCGACGATCTGGTACTGCAAGGGGTCAGCGAACCCTATCGGATGCTCACCGCTCGCGCCGAATATCGCCTCGCGCTGCGCGCCGACAATGCCGAGACGCGCCTGTCCGCGCTCGGTGAGGCCGCCAACTGTCTTAGCGAGCAACGCCGCGCCCATGTTGCGCGCCGCATGGGGCAACGCGACAACCTGCGCGCCGGCCAGGTGGCGGTATCTGAGGTCGACCCCGACATCGCGCGCGAGGTCGAGGAGGACGCGCGCTACGCCCCCTATCTTGCCCGGCAGGCCGAGGAGATCGACCGGATGCGCCGTGACGGCGCGATTGCCATCCCGACCGGCGCCGCCCTCCACACGATCGCAGGCCTGTCGAACGAGATGATCGAACGCCTGACCACCGCCGCCCCGACGACGCTCGATGAGGCGTCGCGGGTGCGGGGCGTCACCCCCGCAGCGCTCGCTGCGCTGTGGCTGCACGCAAGGAAGTCCGCATGATCGCGAGCGAAGACGACGCCCGCGCCTGGATCGCCGAGCGCCACGGCGCCGCCGCCGTCGATCGGCTTGCCGCCTTCGCCGCGATCGTGGTGGAGGAAACGGCGCGCCAGAACCTTATTTCGCCCTCCACGATCCCGCATATCTGGGTGCGCCACCTGCTCGATTCGGCGCAACTGCTCGCCCATGTCGATGGTGTCGCCGGGGCATGGCTGGACGTAGGCACCGGCGCGGGCTTCCCCGGCATCGTGGTGGCGATGCTGCGGGACGCGCCGACCACATTGGTCGAGCCGCGCGCCAAGCGGGCCAAATTTCTATCGGACAGCGCGGCGGCACTGGGCCTAGATCACGTCACGGTTGTTCAGTCGCGGGTCGAAACGATCCCGGTCGCGCGCTTCGGGGTGATCTCCGCGCGTGCGGTCGCCTCACTCGACGATATCGTCGACATGACCCGTCACGTCCGCGACCAGCGCACGCTTTATATCCTCCCGCGCGGCCGCTCGGGGCGGTCGGACCTTGAAACACTACGGCGTGAGTGGCAGGGATTGTTTCACGTGGAACAGAGTCTCACCGATCCTGAATCGTCGATCATCCTCGGCAAGGGAGTGACCCGCTGATGTTCTGCATCGCCGTGGCCAATCAAAAGGGTGGCGTGGGGAAGACCACCAGCGCCATCAACGTCGCCACCGCGCTGGCCGCGTCCGGGCATCGCGTCCTGCTGATCGATCTCGATCCGCAAGGCAACGCCTCGACCGGGCTAGGCATTGCGCAGGCACAGCGCGGCCGGTCGAGCTATGATGTGCTGATCGAACGCGATGGGTTGGTCCCCGCCGCCGTGCCCACCAGCATCCCCAAGCTCGATATCGTCCCCGCCACCGTCGATCTGTCCGGCGCGGAGATTGAGCTGGTCGAACTCGATCAGCGCACCCACCGCCTGTATCGCGCGATGGAGCTGGCGGAGGATCGCTGGGACATCGTCCTCATTGATTGCCCGCCCTCGCTCGGGTTGCTGACGATCAACGCGATGGTCGCCGCCGATGCCTTGCTGGTGCCGCTGCAATGCGAATTCTTCGCGCTGGAGGGGTTGAGCCAGCTGCTCAACACCGTCGAGCGGATCCGTGCGCGCTTCAACCCGTCGCTGTCGATACTCGGCGTCGCGTTGACCATGTACGATCGCCGCAACCGCCTGACCGATCAGGTATCGAACGACGTGCGCGCGGTGCTGGGCAAGGTGGTGTTCGACACCGTCATCCCGCGTAACGTGCGCCTGTCGGAGGCGCCCAGCCACGGCCTGCCCGCGCTGATCTACGATCATCGCTGCAGCGGGTCGGAGGCCTATATGGCCCTCGCGCGCGAAGTGCTCCAGCGGCTACCGAGAGAGAAGGAAGTAGCATGACCGACGCCCGCCGGAACCGCAGCGGCCTCGGCCGCGGCCTCAACGCGCTGCTCGGCGACGTCGCCCGCGACGAACGCGATACCGCCGCCGACGGCCCGGCGCGCGGCGCGGTGCGGATGATACCGGTCAGCGCGATCGCCCCCCACCCCGGCCAGCCGCGCCGCCATTTCGACGAAGCCGCGCTGGAGGAACTCGCCGCCTCGATCGCCGAGCGCGGCGTGATCCAGCCGATCATCGTCCGCCCCCACGGCCATGATTACCAGATCGTCGCCGGCGAACGCCGCTGGCGCGCGGCGCAGCGCGCGCGTCTCCACGAGGTGCCGGTCGTCGTCCGCGACTATTCCGACAGCGAAACGCTGCAGATCGCTCTTCTGGAGAATATCCAGCGGCAGGATCTCAACGCGATCGAGGAGGCGCAGGCCTATCAGCGGCTGCTCGACGAATTCGGCCACACGCAGGAGGCACTGGCCAAGGCGGTCCACAAATCGCGCAGCCATGTCGCCAACCTGTTGCGATTGCTCGATCTTCCTGCCGAAATCCAGGCCCGCGTCGTGGAGGGGGCGCTGACCATGGGGCACGCCCGCGCGATCCTGGGCGCGGCCGATCCGATGGCGCTCGCCGACCAGGTGGTGGCGCAGGGCCTGTCGGTCCGCCAGACCGAGAAGCTCGCCGCTGACGTCAAGCGCGGCGGCTCCGGCGGTTCGGCACCACGCCGTGCGGGCTTTTCGGATCATGCTACCGGCAGCGCCGATATCGAGGCGCTGGAACGCCAGCTCGCCGACCTTCTCGGGCTGAAGGTGCACATCGCCTTCCATCCCGAAGGCCATGGCTCGATCACGCTCGACTACAGCACGCTCGACCAGCTCGACATGGTCTGCCAGCGGCTGAGCGGGGAGCGGATCTAGCCCACCCGCCGCGCCAGCCGCAGCAGGAAGGCGTCCGCCGCGACGCGCCCCGCCGGCCCCAGCGCGATCGCCTCGCGCTCGGTGCGCCGCGCCGCCGCCTGCGCGGCGACCAGATCGGCCAGCTTCCACTTGCGCACCGCCGCCGCTGTCGCGGCCTCTTCCTTCCAGAAGACGCGGTGGCGCTTCATCACCTGATCGATGCCCTCCCCGCCCTCGACCGCCGCACGCATCTCCGCCAGCGTCACCAGCCGTCGCCCGAGCGCGCGCAGGATCGGGATCGGCGAGGCATCCGCGCCGTTCATCCGCCGAAGCGCCTCGACCAGCACCGCCACCTCGCCCGCGGTCGCCGCCAGCACGATCTCGCCGATCTCGCCCTCCGCAATGTCGGCACCGATCGCGTCCAGCGCCGCTTCATCCGCGTCGGCGGGCCGGTCGGGCGCGGCATCGACGTACAGCGCCAGCTTCTCGACCTCGCGTGCCATCACCGCGCGGTCGCCGTCCGCGGCGCGGACGATCCGCTGCACCGCCGCCGGCGCGATCCGCAGCCCGTGCGTGCGCGCCAGATCGTTGACCACCGCGCCGGCATCGCGCGCGTTCGGCGGATAGCAGGCGAACGCCATCGCGCGATCCGAATCGATCGCGGCCTTCACCAGCTTGCCGGTCGCCTTGACGCTCGAGGCGATCATCACCGCCGGATTGCCCGCCTGCTCCGCCGCCAGCAGCGCCTCGACCGCCTCGACCGATTCCTCCCCCGCCCCGGTCACGCGGATCCAGCGCGCATCGCCGAACAGCGAGATCGCCGCCGCCTCGTCGCTCAACCGTGCCGGATCGCCGCGCAGCGTCGCGCCGTCGAGGTCGACACGCTCCGCCCCCGCGCCCAGCGCCTTGCCCAGCCGCGCGGCGAACGCCATCGCGGTCGATTCGTCGGGACCGTGGAGCAGGTAGAGCCGGATATCCGCCGGCGGCCGGTCGAGCGCAGCCGTCAGCCGCGGCTCGGTCACCTTCATGGCGCGGGCGTACCCGCCGCGGTTCCGGCGGTCGCCCCGGCTGTCGCCTGCGTGCGCCGCGCATACAGCGCCAGCCGCCCGACGATCTGTTCGGCGACCGTGTCCGACAATCGCTCCAGCGCGGTGCTTTCCGCCGCGATCGTCGCATATTCCGAACCGACCACGTCGATTCCCGCATCCGATCCGGCGGTCGCATCGAGCACCACGGTGCCCTTGCCCGCCTCGATCAGCTGGAAGCGCGCGCGGAGCGTCCGCCGCTCGCGCGACACCGCATCGTCGGCGCGCGCGCCAAGGCCGATGATCTGGTCGTCGAGCACGACGTTGAGCCGATAGCGCGCCGCGCCCCCGCCCTGTGCGCCGCCCATCGCACCCAGCCGGTCGCGCAGCGCGTTGGCGACCAGCCAGCCCGCCTTGCCCTGGATCGGCGCCACCTCAATCCCCGACAGCGAGGCGGCGACCGGCCCCGCCGCACCGCCGGCGTACAGCGGCTGCAACGTGCACCCGCCCGCCGCCAGCAGCAACGGCATCAGGAGAAGCGCGCCGCGCATCACAGGACCACGTTGACCAGCCGGTCGGGCACCACGATCACCTTGCGCGGCGCGTTGCCGTCCAGCGCGCGGACGATCTTGTCGACCGCCAGCGCCGCAGCCTCGACCTCGTCCTTGGGCAGCCCCTTCGCCAGCGTCAGCGTCTCGCGCAGCTTGCCGTTGACCTGGATCGCGATCGTCACCTCATCCTCGACCAGCAGCGCCGGGTCGACCGCCGGCCATTCGGTATCGGCGATCAACCCGCCCTGCGCGCGCGCGGCCCAGGCTTCCTCAGCGATATGCGGCACCATCGGCGCCACGAGCCGCATCAGCGTGGCGATCGCGGTGTCGCGCGACGCGGACGGCGCGGCCTTTTCGATCGCGCTGGTCAGTTCGTACAGCTTGGCGACCGCCTTGTTGAACGACAGCGCCTCGATATCCGCGCCGACGCCCGCGATCGTCTGGTGCAGCTTGCGGTCCAGCGCCGCGTCGCTGCCCGTCGCGCCGGAAGCCTCGCCGTCGAACAAGCGCCACAGCCGCTGGACGAAGCGCCACGCGCCCTCGATGCCGTTCTCGCTCCATTCCAGGTCGCGCTCGGGCGGGCTGTCGGAAAGCATGAACCACCGCACCGCATCCGCGCCATACTGATCGACGATCGGCTCGGGATCGACGGTGTTCTTCTTCGACTTGGACATCTTCTCGACGCGGCCGACCGTCACCGCGCCGCCGCCCGCGATCTCCACGCCGTCGCGTACCTCGTCGGGCGCCAGCCAGCGCCCGTCCGCGGCCTTGTACGTCTCGTGCGTCACCATGCCCTGCGTGAACAGCCCGGTGAACGGCTCGGCCAGGTCGATCAGCCCGACATGCCGCAACGCCCGGGTCCAGAAGCGCGCATAGAGCAGGTGCAGGATCGCATGTTCGACCCCGCCGATATATTGCGCCACCGGCAGCCAGCTTTCGGCGACCGAGCGATCGAACGGCCGGTCCTTGGGCTGGCTGGCAAAGCGGATGAAATACCACGACGAATCGGCGAACGTATCGAGCGTGTCGGTATCGCGCAGCGCCTCACCGCCGCAGTGCGGGCACGCCACATGCTTCCACGTCGGGTGCCGGTCGAGCGGATTGCCCGGCACGTCGAAGGTGACGTCATCGGGCAGCGTCACCGGCAATTGCTCGCGCGGCACCGCCACCTCGCCGCACGTCGGGCAGTGGATGATCGGGATCGGCGTGCCCCAGTAACGCTGGCGGCTGACGCCCCAGTCGCGCAGGCGATAGACGGTCGAGCCCTTGCCCCAGCCGCCATCCTCGGCCCGCGCGATCACTGCGCGCTTGGCGTCCTCGACGTCCATCCCGTCCAGGAAGTGCGAATTCACCAGCGTCCCCGGCCCGGTATAGGCCTCCGGCTCGCGGAAGTCGGGGTCGGGCTTGTCGCCGTCCGACACCACGCGGCGGATCGGCAGCGCGTATTTGGTCGCGAAGTCGAAATCGCGCTGGTCGTGCGCGGGCACGCCGAACACCGCGCCGGTGCCGTACTCCATCAGCACGAAGTTCGCGATATACACTGGCAGCTCGCCCGCGCCGAGCGGATGGGTCGCGGTCAGCCCGGTGTCGAACCCCAGCTTTTCCTGCGTTTCCAGTTCGGCGGCGGTGGTTCCGCCTTGCTTACAGCGTTCGATGAACGCCGCCGCGTCCGGGTTGCCCGCCGCCACCGCCTGCGCGATCGGGTGATCGGCGGCGACCGCGACGAAGCTGGCGCCGAACATCGTGTCGGGGCGCGTCGT
Organism: Sphingomonas ginsenosidimutans; assembly: GCF_002374835.1. Classification (GTDB taxonomy): domain Bacteria; phylum Pseudomonadota; class Alphaproteobacteria; order Sphingomonadales; family Sphingomonadaceae; genus Sphingomonas; species Sphingomonas ginsenosidimutans. The sequence goes on along the minus strand of NZ_NWVD01000003.1, from coordinate 179,130 downwards.
AAACACCTCGACGCTGCCGCCGTCCGACAGCGCGAAGCGGAATTGCAGCCCCTGGCTCTTGCCGATCCAGTTCTCCTGCATCAGCCGCACCTTGTCCGGCCAATGTTCCAGTGATCCCAGCCCGTCGAGCAATTCATCGGCGAACTGCGTGATCTTCAGGAACCACTGGCTCAGCTTGCGCTTCTCGACCAGCGCGCCGGAGCGCCAGCCGCGCCCGTCGATCACCTGTTCGTTGGCCAGCACGGTCATGTCGACCGGGTCCCAGTTGACCGCCGACTCCTTGCGATAGACGAGGCCGGATTGGTAGAAATCGAGGAACAGCGCCTGTTCGTGGCCGTAATAATCCGGCTCGCACGTCGCCAGCTCGCGCGTCCAGTCCAGCGCGAAGCCCAGCCGTTTGAGCTGCGCCTTCATCGTGCCGATATTGGCGCGCGTCCAGGTGCCGGGATGCACCTTCTTTTCCATCGCGGCATTTTCAGCCGGCATGCCGAAGGCGTCCCAGCCCATCGGGTGCAGCACCTCGTGCCCGGTCATCCGGCGATACCGCGCCAGCACGTCGCCCATCGTATAGTTGCGCACGTGCCCCATGTGGATCTTCCCCGACGGATAGGGGAACATCTCCAGCACATAGGTCTTGGGCCTGGCACTATGGTCGTCGGCGGCGAAGGTGCGCGCCTCGTCCCACACCTGTTGCCAGTGCGCGTCCGCCTTCAGGGCGTTGAAACGGGATGCCATGGTCGCGTGGTCGCCCGCCTCAGCCGGTGATCGCGCCGCGGCGCAGGTCGCGTGCACGGGTCAGAATGATGTCTTCCAGCTTCTGCGTCGTCGCCGCCTCGACCGGGGCGGCCACCCACTGGCCGCCGCGGTTCACCTCGCGCAGCGCGGCGACGCGCACCGCATCGGCGCGCAGGTCCTGGTCCAGGATCGACACGGTCAGCTTCATCCGCTCGGTCGGCAGCTGCGGGTTGACGTACCAGTCGGTGACGATGACGCCGCCGTTGGAATCGGTCTGGACCAGCGGCATGAAGCTCAGCGTGTCCAGCGTGGCGCGCCACAGATAGCTGTTGACGCCGATCGTCGTCACCTTCGACGCGGCGATATCGCCCTGCGGGCGGGCGCCGCGCCCGCCGCCACAGGCGGCCAGGGCAAGAGCGGCACACAGCGCAACCGCGGTACGCGAGGGGCGGAACATCGGCATCGTCCTTCAGGAAATCTCGTCTATGCCTTCGCTAGTACCCGCGCCCTCCGCCCCCCGCAAGCACGCCACATTGTGGACATGATGCAACAGCCTGTCGAAAAGCGTGCCGGCGGCGATGGACAAGGAACCGATTCCTGTTACCCCGCCTTCATGTCGTCCGGTATATGACGCCGGGGCAAAAGGGGATGGGTTCGATTCGTGGCATATGCGCGCCACATCGCTGTTGGAATGACCGCGGCCGCTCTGGTCGCCGCGGTGGCGGCCGTGCCGGCGATCGGCGCGGCTGACACCAGCGTCCGCGCGCCGCGCAAATCGGTGACGACGCCGCGTATCGCCGGTTCCTTCACCCCCTCCGCCGCCGATCCGAAACTGGCCGCGCTGTTCGCGCGCGGCGGGCTGGACGGCGGCGATTTCCACTTCACCCCGTCAGAGGCGCGCAACGGCAACCGCGCGGTCACCGTCGCGGTCCGCGCGCGTTCGGCATCGGCGGGTCGCGACTCGACTCGCTACGCCGCCAGCGCGCCGACCGTCGGCGTGGCGCCGATCGCCTACAACCTGGGCGTCGCCGTCGGGTGGAAGCGGTTCGCGGTGTCGGGCGATCTCGCCAAGGTCGATCTCGGCCCCGTCCCGGGCAGCCGGGAGGCAGGGGACGTCGCGCTCAGCTATTCGGGCAACAAATGGACCGGGCGGATCAGCGCCGGCGCTGATCGCGCGCTGCCGGGCACCGTGCGTGCGGTCAGCGAACCGTCCAGCTATTCGCTGGATGTCGGCGGCAGCTATGCGCTCACCCGCAATATCGATCTGACCGCCGGGATGCGGCTCAAGACCGAACGTGACCGGCTCGCCCGCCTCGACGACGATCGCCGCGACAGCCAGGCGGTCTATGTGGGCACTGCCTTCCGCTTCTGATGTCACGCGTCGGGGCTAGCGGCTCCACGCATCGATCGCGGCATAACCGGCGAATCCCAGCGGCCTGACGCGCCGGAACCGCGTTTCGTCCATCCCACCCAGCGCGATCAGCACGCCGGCGCCGCGCCCCGCCGCCAACCGTGCGCGCAGCGGGCCTTTCGCGCGCGCCCCCGGATGCGATCGTGTCGCGAAAATCGGCGACACGAACAGCACGTCGGCGCCCGCGCGGCGTGCGCGCACCGCCTCCCGGCGATTGTGGACCGACCACGTCACCACGCCGAATGCAACGCTTTGGTGCGTTCCGTCCGCACCCGAAAGCCCGCGTGGGCCGGCCCCCACCACGGTCAGATGCCGTCGCCGCGCCACCCGCACCACCTGCCGGAACAGCGCGCGCCGCTCCCGCACCGGGGTACGATAGTGGCGAAACACCACGCCGCCGCCGCGCGGCAACCGCTCCAGGGCGCGCCACAGCCCCTCCCCCAGCCGTTCGTCGGTCATCAGCCAGCGTGTCGGGATCGGCGTCGGGATGGGGTGGCGGGCGCGCATCCCCGCCCGTATAGCGCCCCCGATGACCCCCGACGACCGTCTGTCCGCGATCCGCGACCGCATCGCCCGCGCCGCGCGCATCGCCCGCCGCGACCCGGCCGAGGCGACGCTGATCGCCGTCTCCAAAACCCATGACGCCGCCGCGATCCGCCCGTTCCTGGCGCTCGGCCAGCGCGATTTCGGCGAGAACCGCGTCCAGGAGGCGCAGGCCAAGTGGCCGGAATTGCGTGATGAATTCCCCGACGCGCGGCTCCACCTGATCGGCCAGCTGCAATCGAACAAGGCCGGTGATGCGGTCGCGATCGCCGATGCGGTCCACAGCGTCGACCGCCCCTCGCTGATCGCCGCGCTGGCGCGCGCGATGGACGCGACCGGCCGCCGCCCCGCCTGTTTCGTCCAGGTCAATATCGGCATGGAGGAGCAGAAGGGCGGCTGCGCGATCGCCGACCTCCCCGCCCTGCTGGCCGAGGCGCGCGCCGCGGCGCTTCCGGTGGCGGGGCTGATGGCGATCCCGCCCGCCGGGCTGGACGCCGCGCCATATTTCGCACTGCTGGCAAAAATCGCGCGCGACGAAGGAGTTACGGGGTTGAGCATGGGCATGTCGGACGATCTGGATACCGCCGTCACGCTGGGCGCGACGCACGTCCGCGTCGGCTCCGCGCTGTTCGGGGCGCGCGCATGACCGCCCCCCGCTTCGCCGCCTTGCTGTTCGATTTCGACGGCGTGCTGATCGAAAGCGAGGCAAGCGGCAACCGCCACATCGCCGGCTATCTCACCGCGATCGGCCACCCGATCAGCGCCAAGGAATCGATGGCGCGCTTCATGGGCCGCTCGGGCGCGGATTTCCTGCGCGAGATGGAAGGCTTCCTGGGCCGCCCCGTCCCCGATGATTTCCACGACGCCCGCGTGACCGAGAACGAACGCTGCCTTGTCGAGGGAATCGAGGAAGTTGCGGGCGCAGTGCGCTTCGTGCGCTCGCTCCCCGCCGACCTGCCGCGCGCGGTCGTCTCGTCCAGCCGGGTGCACTGGATCCGCACCCACCTGGATCATCTGGGCATCGCCGACGTCTTCGGCGACCACCTCTATTCCGGCACCGAGCATGTCGCCAACGGCAAGCCCGCGCCCGATCTCTACTGGCTCGGCGCCGAGCGGCTGGGCGTCCCGATCGAACGCTGCGCGATCATCGAGGACTCGCCCGTCGGCGCGACCGGCGCGGTGGCGAGCGGCGCGTTCGTCATCGGGCTGGTCGCCGGCTCGCATTGCGCGCCCGACCATGCCGACCGACTCCGCGCGATCGGCGTCCATGCGATCGCGCGTGATTTCAACGAGGTAGCGGCGCTGCTCAGCTGACTACAGCTGGTGGCCGGTGCGGTCGCGCTTGGTCGCCAGATAGCGTTCGTTGTGCGGGTTCGGCGGCAGCGAATGCGGGACCCGCTCGGCCACCGCGACCCCGGCCGCCTCCAGTCCGGCGACCTTGGCGGGATTGTTGGTCAGTAGCCGCACCCGCTCCTGCCCCAGCAGCTTCAGCATCCGCGCCGCGACGCCGAAATCGCGCGCATCGATCGCGAAGCCCAGCCGCGTATTGGCGTCGACCGTGTCGAACCCCTGGTCCTGCAACGCATAGGCGCGCAGCTTGTTGACCAGCCCGATGCCGCGCCCTTCCTGACGCAGATACAACAGGATACCCCAACCCGACGCCTTAATCGCGGCGATTGCGGCATCCAGCTGCGGCCCACAATCGCATTTCAGGCTGCCCAGCACGTCCCCCGTCAGGCATTCGCTGTGCAGCCGCACCAGCGGGGCATTGCCGTCGGGCGCGCCGATCACCAGCGCGACATGCTCGTCGGCGCTTTCGGGCGAGCGGAACGCGACGATCTCGGCATCCTCGGCCTGCGCCACCGGCAGACGCGCGCGCACCGCGATCTGCAACCGCACCGCATCCTCGTGCGCGTCGATATCGGCGACGTCGACCGTCACCTCCGGCGCCGCGTCACCATCGATGAAGAACGCCGGCAGCAGCCCCGCGACCCGCGCCAGCCGCAACGCCGCCGCCAGCGCGCGCGGACGATCGACCGGCACGGTACGGAACGGCCCCTTGAGCGGGGTGGCCAGATCGAGCTGGGGATCGGCCAGCGCGGTCGCGGTCGCCATGTCGAACCACGGCGCACGCTCGATCACCACCGGCAGGTCGGGGTCGGCGGCGGCGCGCTGGTTGGTCAGCTTGAGCGTCTCGGCCCGCCCGCTGGAGATCAGCAGCGCATAATCGCCACCGAACACCGCCAGCCGCCCGGCATCGGCAGTCTCGATCGCCAGCATCGTCACCGGCGCCTCGCCCGGGGCCGCGATGGCGATCGGCCAGCCGCGCCGCATCGCGTCGATCGCGCGGGCCGCGGCGCGCGCGTCGCTCACCACGCGAACTCGGTCATGATCGGCACATGGTCCGATGGTCTCAGCCAGCTGCGGCACGCCTCGAACACGGTATGGGCGGTCGCGGTCTTCGCCACGTCGCCCGTCGCCCACATATGGTCCAGCCGCCGCCCGCGGTCGTTCTTGGTCCAGTCGGGTGACCGATAGCTCCACCAGGTATGAAGCCGCGCCGGCGCGGGGTGGAAATGCCGCCCCAGGTCGACCCAGTCGTTCGATGCCTTCAACCGGTCGAGCGCCTCGACCTCGATCGGGGTATGGCTGACCACCTTCAACAGCGCCTTGTGGCTCCACACGTCGCTGGGCAGCGGGGCGATGTTGAAATCGCCGGTCAGGATCGTCGGGCAGTCGAGCGTTTCGGACCAGCGCGTCATCCGCTCGACAAAATCCAGCTTCTGCCCGAATTTCGGGTTCACCTCGCGGTCGGGGACGTCACCGCCGGCGGGGACATAGACATTCTCCAGCCGCACCCCGCCCGCCAACCGCACCCCCAGGTGCCGCGCCTCGCGATTCGCCTGCCAGTCGAGCCGGTCGTCGGCCTCCACGGGCACGCGGCTGACGATCGCGACGCCGTGGTGCATCCGCTGGCCGTGCAACAGGACGTGATCGTAACCGAGCGCATGGAAGGCCGCGACCGGGAAGTCGGCATCCACGACCTTGGTTTCCTGAAGGCACAGCACATCGGGCTGCACCTCGCGCAGGAACTGCTCGACGATGTCGAGGCGGAAACGGACCGAGTTGATGTTCCAGGAGACGATCTTCACGCCGCGATGGTTAGACCGGGGACGGTTCATCGACAAGCCGTGTGCCCGGCATGGAAAGGCCCTCGCTCCGGGGGCAAGGAGCGAGGGCCGACCTGGCGTTCGTCACGCAGGCGGGAAGCGGGGGGGTCGGGCAACAGGGGGAAAATCCCGAAACGGCCCCGCGACCGCACGCTGCTTTTAGGTAAGTGCAGCTGTCGCCCCGATGAACGGAATTGGCAGTAACCGTTCAGCCGGCGCGCCCTTGCCGCCGCGGATCGGTCCACCGGAACGCCGCGTCGTCGACCGGCACGTTGAACTTCTGGTCGCTCAGCCGGATCGTCGTGCGGTTGCCCTGACTGTCCAGCGCGACCCACCCCTGCAGCATCAGCCCCGCCGGCGCGCTTGCCTGCCGCGCGAACACCAAGGTGATCCGCCCATATTGCGGACGGCCGGGGTCATAGGCTTCGACCGACACCACACCCGGCGCGTTAGACGGCACGATCTTGGCAAAGCGCGTGATGTCGCGTTTCGGGTCGAGCAGCACGCCCAGCGGTGAATTGCCGATCGGCCAGCGCTGCACCTGCCGCACCGAATAATCGATGAAGGTCAACGCCTTGCCGTCACCGACGATCAGCAACGGCACACCCTTTTGATACTGGAAGCGGATCTTGCCCGGCTTCTTGAGCGTCAGCGTGCCGGTCAGCACCTGGCCGTTGCGATCGGTCTGGCTGAACGCGGCGGTCATCGATTCGACGCCCGACAGGTGCCGCTGCACCGCGGCCAGATCGGGATTGGTCTGCGCCGTGGCGGCGGGGGCGACGATCACCGTCGCCGCCGCCAGCGGCAGGAGGAACTTCGACATGCGGTCTCCGACTATTACCGGCCCGAGTGATACGGGCACCGCGTTGAACGCGCACTGAACCCGCGAATGTCCGCCCGTTCAGCTGAACAGCGTGACCAGCCCCGGCGTCGTCTCGGCACCCACCCAGCCTTCGTAGATCATGCGGAACGCGACGAAGACGATCACGGCAAGGCCGACATAGGCGATCCAGCGATAGCGATTGATGATCCGCGCGATGAAATTGGCTGCCAGCCCCATCAGCGCCACCGACAGCAGCAGGCCGATCACCAGAATGCCGGGATGTTCGCGCGCCGCGCCTGCCACCGCCAGCACGTTGTCGAGGCTCATCGACACGTCGGCGACCGCGACCGCCCAGGCGGCGGCGGCGAAGCTCTTCGCCGGCTTCAGCCCCGAGGATTCGTCGCCGGCGATCTCCGCCGACCCCTCGTTATGTGCGCCCGCGCGAATCTCGCGCCAGAATTTCCAGCTGACCCATAGCAGCAGCAGCCCCCCGGCGAAGATCAGCCCGACGATCCCCATCAGCCAGGTGACGATCAGCGCGAACAGGATGCGCAGCACCAGTGCTGCGCCGATGCCGATCAGAATCACCTTGCGCCGCTGGTCGGACGGCAGACCCGCCGCCAGCGCACCGACGACGATCGCATTGTCGCCCGCCAGCACCAGATCGATCATCAGCACCGACCCAAACGCCGCCAGCGCGGCGGGATCGGACAGGTTCGAGAAATCGGCGACGATATGCTGCCAGATGTCGCCCAGCGATCCCGGCCCCTGAATGGGCGCGGCAGCAGCGGCAGCGGCAAGCGTGGCGATGAGGCTCAAGAACGTGACTCCCGACGTCGAACGGCTTCAATGATGCGGGCCGGCATAACGTTCCGGGCGTGGAATGCTACCGCTGGAGCAGCGCGAACGCACCGCCCCACGGTGCCGCGGGCGAAGCCCGCGTCGTCGATCGGGTGCGCCATACGGCGCACCCGCCGGCCGGACCGATGCGGCCTGCGCCAGCATGGCGCCGGCTGCATCCGATCACTGGTTCATCGAATCGAAGAAATCCTCGTTGGTCTTCGAATCCTTCATCTTGCCAAGCAGGAATTCCATCGCGTCGACGGTGCCCATCTGCATCAGGATGCGGCGCAGCACCCACATCTTGGACAGCTGCCCCTTCTCGACCAGCAATTCTTCCTTGCGGGTGCCCGACTTGCCCACGTCGATCGCCGGGAAGATGCGCTTGTCCGCCACCTTGCGGTCCAGCACGATCTCGGCGTTGCCGGTGCCCTTGAACTCTTCGAAGATCACCTCGTCCATGCGGCTGCCGGTGTCGATCAGCGACGTGGAGATGATCGTCAGCGACCCGCCTTCCTCGATGTTGCGCGCCGCGCCGAAGAAGCGCTTCGGCCGCTGCAGCGCATTGGCGTCGACGCCGCCGGTCAGCACCTTGCCCGACGACGGGACGACGGTGTTGTAGGCGCGGCCCAGACGGGTGATGTTGTCGAGCAGGATCACCACGTCCTTCTTGTGCTCGACCAGCCGCTTGGCCTTCTCGATCACCATTTCGGCGACCTGGACGTGGCGCGTCGCCGGTTCGTCGAAGGTGGACGACACCACCTCGCCGTTCACCGTGCGCTGCATGTCGGTGACTTCCTCGGGCCGCTCGTCGATCAGCAGGACGATCAGGAACACCTCGGGGTGGTTCGCACTGATCGCCTTGGCGATATTCTGCATCATGATCGTCTTGCCGACGCGCGGCGGGGCGACGATCAGGCAGCGCTGGCCCTTGCCGATCGGGGCGACGACGTCGAGCACGCGGCCCGACTTGTCCTTGATCGTGGGATCCTCGATTTCCATCTTCAGCCGCTGATCGGGATAAAGCGGCGTCAGGTTGTCGAAGTTGACGCGGTGGCGAACCCGGTCGGGGTCCTCGAAATTCACGCTGGTGAGGCGGGTCAGCGCAAAATAGCGTTCGCCGTCCTTCGGCCCGCGGATCTCGCCCTCGACAGTGTCGCCGGTGCGCAGCCCGTGCTTACGCACCTGGTTGGGGCTGACATAGATATCGTCCGGCCCGGCCAGATAATTCGCCTGCGCCGACCGCAGGAAGCCGAAGCCGTCGGCCAGCACCTCGATCGTGCCCTCGCCCATGATCTGCTCGCCGTTCTCGGCCTGCACCTTCAGGATGGCGAACATCAGGTCCTGCTTGCGCAGCGTCGAGGCGCCCTCGACACCGAGTTCCTCGGCCAGCTGCACCAGCTCGGCCGGCGCCTTCTTCTTCAGGTCTTTCAGATGCATCTACGGGTGTCCGATATGATCGGGGTGTCAGGGGAAGCTCGGCCGGCGATGGAGAACGCTCGAGAAACGAAGCTGTAGAGGAGGCGACGCGCCGGGGACCCGTCTGCGCCGTGGGCGCGACGTAGGATTCGCGCCTCCCTTAGTCAAGCGCCTTGGTCGCCCCGGCCCCTCAGAACGGCTTCACGATCACCAGTACGACGATCAGCACCGCGCCGATCGCGGGCACCTCGTTCAGCATCCGCAGCGTGCGGTTGGCGACGGTGGCCTGCCCGCGCGCCAGCTTCTTGGCATAGCCGACCGCCCAGCCGTGATACGCCGACAGCAGCAGCACCAGCGCCAGCTTGGCATGGAGCCATCCCAGCCCGGGCACGCCGTCCGCAATCCCCGCGTTGAACGCCAGCGCGAGGCCCAGCACCCACGCGACGATCATCGCCGGCGTCAGGATGATGTGGCGCAGCTTGGTCTCGCGATCGACCCACCGCGCCGCCTCGGCCGGATCGCCCATCCCTTCCTGATGATAGACCAGATAGCGCGGCAGCATGAACAGCCCCGCCATCCAGAAGATCACGAAGATCACATGCGCGGCCTTCACCCAGTCATAGGTGGCGCCCAGGAAACCGGCCATCATTCCTCACCCCTTACCCGCGCCAGCAGGCGCTCGACATGCGCGATCGGGGTATGCTGCCCGATCCCGTGGCCCAGATTGAAGACGTGTGGCCGTTCCGGGAACGCCGCCAGCACGCGGTCGATCCCGCGGTCCAGCGCCTCGCCCCCGGCCAGCAGCGCCAGCGGATCGAGATTGCCCTGCACCGGCAGCCCGGTGGGCAGGACGGCATCGGCCCAGGCGGGGTCGACCGTCTCGTCCAGCCCGATCGCGTCGACCCCGGTCCCGGCGGCATAGGCGGGCAGCTTGCCCCCCGCCCCTTTCGGAAAGCCGATCACCGGTACGCCCGGGCAGCGCGCGCGCAGCCCCTCGACGATGCGGCGGTTGGGCGCGACCACCCAGCGGTCGAACTGGTCGGGCGACAGGCTGCCCGCCCAGCTGTCGAACAGCTGCACCGCCTCCACCCCCGCGGCGATCTGCGCCGCCAGATAGTCGATCGTCATCGCCACGATCGCATCGACGATCGCGTCGAACGCGGCGGGATCGCGATAGGCGAGCGTCCGCGTCACCTCCTGGTCGCGGCTGCCCTGCCCGGCGACCATATAGGTCGCGACGGTCCACGGCGATCCGGCGAACCCCAGGAAGGTGACGCCCGCGGGCAGCTGGGCCGCGACGCCGCGCACGGTGGCATAGACCGGGTCGAGCCGCTCCGGCACTGCTGCGAGCGTCGCCAACGCATGATCGACCAGCGCAGGGACCAGCCGCGGGCCCTCACCGGCACCGAACGACAGGTCCTGGCCCAGCGCCCACGGCACCATCAGGATGTCGGAGAACAGGATCGCCCCGTCGAAGCCGAAACGGCGGATCGGCTGCATCGTCACCTCGGCCGCGGCGACCGGATCGGTGGCGAGCGCCAGGAAGCCGCCCTTCTCCGCCCGCAGTGCGCGATATTCCGGCAGATACCGTCCCGCCTGTCGCATCAGCCACATCGGGGGGCGGGCCTGACGATGGCCCTTCAGGACGCTGAGCAGCGGCTTGTCCACGATCGGCGACCGTTCCTTCTTCCTATTAAGAGATTCTTAAAGGGATTGTTGATGATGATGGCGGGTGAGTTGCGGGGCTTATGCGTTCGCCCCGGAAATGCCAACAGCTTGACGCGGGGGTCGCCCTCGCGAAGCGGCGGATTCGGCGCCGGTTGTCCCCGTTATCCACAGGCTGTGGACGATATGCCGGGCTGGGGAAGGGATTGTGGATGGAATCGCCTTCATCCACGGTCTGATCGCTCGCTTGGCCGCGCGGCGAAGTTGCGCTAGCGCCTGTCCCCATGTTGTCCACAGATCGGCCCCGCTGACCCGCTGATGGTCCGGCTTCACCTCCATCTCCTCTCGGATTCGACCGGCGAGACGCTGGAGAACATCGCCAAGGCGGCGCTGGCGCAATATGACGATGTCGAGACGGTGCGCCATTTCTGGCCGATGGTGCGCACCGAAATGCACCTCGACCGCATCCTACAGGAAATCGCGCAGAACCCCGGCCTCGTCATCTTCACGCTGGTGAACCCGGTGACGCGCGCGGCGCTGGAAAACCGCTGCCGCGCCTTGGGCCTGCCGACGGTCGCGCCGCTCGATCCCGTCAACGATGCGCTGTCGATGCTGCTCGGTCAGCAGGCGAAGGCGCGCCCGGGGCGTCAGCACGTACTGGACGCCGCCTATTTTGCGCGCGTCGATGCGATCCAGTTCACGATCGCGCACGATGACGGAATCGCGCACGAGGATTGGGAGGAAGCCGATATCGTGCTGGCGGGGGTCAGCCGCTCGTCGAAGACGCCGACCTCGATCTATCTCGCCAACCGGGGCTTCAAGACCGCGAACATCCCGATCGTCGTCGAAAGCCCGCCGCCGCGCTTCCTGTTCGAGCTCAAGAACCCGCTGGTCGTCGGGCTGACCACCAGCGCCGACCGGCTGATCCAGGTGCGGCGCAACCGCCTGCTGTCACTCAACCAGGCGGCGCAGACCGATTATGTCGATCAGGATGCGGTCACGCGCGAGATCGCATTCGCGCGGCGGATGTTCGCCGACAACGGCTGGCCGGTGATCGACGTCACGCGCCGGTCGATCGAGGAGACCGCCGCCGCGATCATCGCGCTGGTCAACGAACGCCGCGGGCAGGCGCCGCGCGCCACGGGAGAATGACGTGCTGATCCTGGCGTCCCAGAGCGCGTCGCGCACCGCGATGTTGTCCGCCGCGGGCGTGCCCTTCACCGCCGAACCCGCGCACGCCGACGAAGCGGCGCTGAAGGCGGCAATGGCCGGTGCCCATCCGCGCGAGGTGGCCGATGCGCTGGCCGAGCTGAAGGCGCTCAAGGTATCGGCGCGCCACCCCGGCCGGCTGGTGCTGGGGTCGGACAGCCTGGCCGTGCTCGCCGACGGCACGATTCTCGACAAGCCGACCAGCCGCGCGGAGGCGCGCGAGCACCTGCGCCGCATGTCCGGCGTGCGCCACGATCTCGTCAGCGCGGCGGTGGTCGCGGAGAACGGCCAGCCGGTGTGGCGCGTGGTGGATAAGGCGAAGATGTTCGTCCGCCCGCTGTCCGATGCCTTCATCGACGTCTATCTCGATGCCGAATGGCCCGCGATCGCCGGCTGCGTCGGCTGCTACCGGATCGAGGGGCCGGGTGCGCAATTGTTCGCGCGAATCGACGGCAGCCAGTTCACCGTGCTGGGGATGCCGCTGCTCCCGGTGCTCGACTATCTGCGCGTGCGAAAGGTGCTGCCGGCGTGACCCAAGCCTATGCCGAGGTGATCGGCGATCCTATCGCGCATTCCAAATCGCCGCTGATCCATGGTTTCTGGCTCGAACAGCTCGGGATCGCCGCCGATTATCGCGCCACCCGCGTCGCGCCCGAGGATCTGTCGCGCTTCTTCGCCGATCGCGCCGCCGATCCGGCGTGGCGCGGTTGCAACGTCACCGTGCCCCATAAGGTCGCGGCGCTCGATCACGTGCCCGATCCGGGCGACCTTCGCGCGTCGATCGGTGCGATCAACACCGTGTTTCGTGACGAGAGCGGCGCGTTGGTCGGCACCAATACCGATGCGGCGGGCTTCGTCTCGCCGATCGCGGGGCTGGACCTGGCGGGTCAGCCGGTGGCGGTGGTCGGCGCTGGCGGCGCGGCGCGCGCGGTGCTGTTCGCGCTGGCGCGGCTCGGCGTCGGGCGTGTCACCTTGCTCAATCGTACCCCGCTGAAGGGCGCCGCGCTGCTCGCGCAGTTCGGTCTGAAGGGCGATGCGCTGCCGCTGACCGCGCGGCTGCCGGCGGCGACGCTGCTGGTCAACACCAGCGCGCTGGGCATGACCGGTCAGCCGCCGCTCGACCTCGACCTGTCGCCGCTGCCGGACGAGGCGGTGGTCTATGACATCGTCTACGCCCCGCTGGAGACGCCGCTGCTGGCCGCGGCGGCGGCGCGCGGGCTGGACACGGTCGACGGACTGGAGATGCTGGTCGGGCAGGCCGCGCTGGCGTTCGAACTGTTCTTCGGCGCCGCCCCCCCGCGTGAGCATGACGAGGAATTGCGCGAACGGCTGCTGGCATGACCGGGTATGCCCTTCCCCGGCCCGTTCTCCTGGGCCTCACCGGATCGATCGGCATGGGCAAGTCGACCGTGGCGCAGATGTTCGCCGACGAAGGCGTGCCGGTGTTCGACGCCGACGCCGCGGTCCACCGGCTGCAGGGGCCGGGCGGCGCGATCGTGGCCGCGATCGAGGCGCGCTTTCCCGGCACCACCGGCGCGAACGGCGTCGATCGCATCGCGCTGGGCGCGGCGGTGCTGGGCGACGATGCGGCGATGAAGGCGCTGGAGGCGATCGTCCATCCCGCAGTCGGGGCGGAGCGCGCCGCCTTCCTGTCGCGCCACGCCGCCGCGCCGCTGGTCGTGTTCGACGTGCCGCTGTTGTTCGAAACCGGCGGCGACCGGGCCATGGACAAGGTGGCGGTCGTTTCCGCCGCGCCGGACGTGCAGCGTGCCCGCACGCTGGCGCGCCCTGGCATGACCGCCGCGAAGTTCGACGCGATCCTGGCGCGCCAGCTGCCGGATGCGGACAAGCGCGCGCGGGCCGACTGGGTGATCCCCACCGACGTGCCGCTCGATGAAACGCGTGCGGCGGTCCGGCGCGTCATCGCTTGCGTGCAGCGCGGCGAGGGCGGATAACGATCCGACCATGCGCGAAATCGTCTTCGATACCGAAACCACCGGCCTCAGCTTCGCGGGCGGCGACCGGATGGTCGAGATTGGCTGCGTCGAGCTGGTCAACCGGTGTGAGACCGGGCGCACCTTCCACGCCTATTTCCATCCCGAGCGCGACGTGCCGGAGGAAGCGGCGCGGGTGCACGGGCTGCGCATCGACTTCCTCTCCAAGCATCCGGTGTTCGCCGCCGGGGTCGACGGGCTGCTGGAGTTCATCGGCGATGCGCCCTTGGTCGCGCACAATGCCGGGTTCGACTTTTCCTTCCTGAACGGCGAGCTGGAACGCTGCGGGCGCGACCCGGTATGCCGGTCGCGGATGGTCGATACGCTGCAGATTGCGCGCACGCGGCACCCCGGGGCCAAGCATACGCTGGACGCGCTGTGCAGCCGCTTCGGTGTCGACCGTTCGCACCGCGTGCTGCACGGCGCGCTGCTCGACGCGCAATTGCTGGCGCAGGTCTATGTCGAACTGCTCGGCGGGCGGCAGATCGGGCTGGGGCTGGTCAGCGAGTCCGCCGCGCCGGTCATCGTTGCGGCGGCGCCCGCCGCGCCGCCGCGCGCACGCCCGCTGCGTGTCTTTTCCGCACCGCCGGAGGAACTGGCGGCGCATGCTGCGTTTGTTCAGAAGATAAAAGAACCGTTGTGGGGGACCGCGGCGTCCGGTTGACGCCGACGTACCGGCGATAAGGGGCCGGGCCGGTACGACGACATGGAGAGCAGCTTATGGATATCCGGGTTTCAGGTCATCAGGTGACGATCGGCGATGCGCTGAAGTCGCATGTGCAGGACCGGCTCCAGGGTATCGCGGACAAATATTTCGCCCGCGCCATTTCCGCCGAAGTCACCTTCGGCAAGGGCCCGCACGATGCGGGCTTCAAGTGCGACATCGTCGCGCACGTCACGCGCGGGCTGGTGCTGAAGGGCGGGCATGGCGCGCACGACGCGCATCTGTGCTTCGACGGCGCCGCCGACAAGATTGAGAAGCAGCTGCGCCGCTACACCCGCCGGCTCAAGGATCGCTCGCCCGCCCATGCGGAGATCGCCGCTGAACAGGATCGCAGCGGCTATGACAATGCCGGCTACACGCTGTTCGCGGAGCCGGTCGATGAGGAGGATGCCGGCGATGCGCCGCTGGTGATCGCCGAAACCCGTGTCGACGTCCCCGACGCCAGCGTGTCCGATGCGGTGATGATGCTGGACCTGCGCAACACCCAGGCATTGCTGTTCAAGAACGCCGGCACCGGCGCGTACAACATGGTCTATCGCCGCGGCGACGGGACGATCGGCTGGGTCGAACCGCAGCGCGGCGGATGATGCCGTCCTGCTCCTTTCAAAGAAACGATCCCCATGACCGACCTGAGTGACCTGCTCATGCCCGAGCTGGTCGCCGTGGACCTGTCCGCGGCCTCACGAAAAAGCCTGTTTCCCCAGCTCGGCGGCCTGATGGCCCCGGCGCTGGGGCTGGACCCGCGCGCCGTGGCGGAGGCGCTGGCGGCGCGGGAGAAGGCGGGGTCGACCGGTTTCGGCGGTGGCGTAGCGATTCCGCACGCGCGCGTCGCCGGGCTGGAACGGATCGTCATCGGCGTCGCGCGGCTGGCGCAGCCGGTCGATTTCGATGCGGTGGACGACCGTCCGGTGGATGTGGTCGTCGCGATGCTGTCGCCGCCGCGCGCCGGCGCCGAGCATCTCAAGGCGCTGGCGCGCGTGTCGCGGCGGTTCCGCGACCGGCTGTTCGTCGCGAAACTGCGCGGTGCGGGATCGCCCGACGCCATCTACGCGCTGCTGGCATCGGATCTTGGCCGTGACGCCGCCTGAGGGGGCACAGGCGCATTATCGCGCGCTCGAATCGCTTTATGCGGCGGCGCCGATCAACCGCTTCTTCGAATCGCGGCTGGCGATCCCGGCGGCGGGCGAATCGCGCATCCATTTCACCGTGGACCAGCGCCATTTCCACGCCGCCGGCGCCGCGCACGGCACCAGCTACTTCAAGATGCTGGACGATGCGGCGTTCTACGCCTGCAACAGCCTGGTCACCGATCGCTTCCTGCTGACCACGCAGTTCAGCCTGCTGCTGACTCGGCCGATGGGCGAAGGACCGGTGGTGGCGGAGGGTCGCTGGATCAGCGGCCAGCGCCGCGTGTTCATCGCCGAGGCGCGGCTGGTTGCCGCCGATGGCGAGGAAGTGGCGCGCGGCACCGGCACGTTCATGCGCTCGCGCATCCCGCTCGCGACGCTGCCGGGCTACGCCGCGGGGTGAGCGCGCGGCTGCCCACGCATCTGTCGGTCGCGGCGCTGCTGCGGCGGGTCAGCGATTCGGGCGGGATGGGGATGGTGCGCGCGTCGGGCGATCCGGCGACCGGCGCGCTGCTGATCCTGATGGGGGAGGGCCGGCACATGCGCGCGATCGAGCGGATGCGCGGACTGGACGACCGCGACTCGATGGTCGCGTGCGGCCCGGCCAGCGGCGAGGAGCGCGACGTCGAGGAATATTGGCGCGCCCGCCGCGCGCGCGACCCCGATCTGTGGGTCGTGGAACTGAGCGTCGCAGGCGCCGAACGGTTCGTCGCTGAAACGATCCTGTCAGATTGACCCTGTTAACGTTTGCCGGGAATAGACGGCGCATCGTGTTTCGCGTTGTGCCGCGCCGGTGTGCGATATCGGACGGTGACGCAGCCGGGGGGGAATCCGGGCGATCCTGGGGGCTTTAACGCTTCACCGGCGATCGTTTCCGCATACCCACCGCATATCGTTGTTGTCGAATGTCGTTTGCCTCGCGCGTCGCTACCTTTGCCGCGCTTTCTCTTTCGCTGGTCGGGATGATCGCCCAAAGCTCCGCGGGCATTGCCGCTGAGTCGCCCACGCTTCCCACCACCGCTTCGGTGAACCAACTCGCCGCGCCGGCGCCGGTTCCCGCCCCGATTCCCGCGATCGTCGCCACGACGACACCGCTTTCCGCCCAGACCGCAGCCGATACCTCCGCCACTCCGTCCGACGACGTCGAGGAAGAGGTCGCCTATCCCACCCTGGCCGCGGCGGTCGCCGATCAGTCGGTGCCCTCGAACGCCGGCGAAGACCTGCGTTGCCTGGCCGGCGCGATCTATTTCGAATCGCGCGGCGAACCGCTCGCCGGCCAGCTCGCCGTCGCGGAGGTGATCCTCAACCGCTCGCAGTCGCGCCGTTTCGGCGGCAGCGTGTGCGACGTCATCACCCAGCGCGGCCAGTTCTCGTTCGTCCGGGGCGGGAAGATCCCCAGCGCCCCGGTCAACAACGACTGGCGCACCGCGGTCGCCGTCGCCAAGGTGGCGCTGAAGAACGCCTGGGAAAGCAATGCGTCCGAGGCGATGTATTTCAACGCCCGCCACGTCGGCCGCCCCTCGCGGGTGAAGGTCGCGGCGATCGGCAACCACATCTTCTATCGCTAAACCGGCCGCGCGTCGCGCGGACAGGCTTTGCGTCTGTTCGCATGATGTTCTATTCGGGGGACGATGCTGACGACCCCCTCCTCCTGCCTTGAGCCCTGCTCCGCTGATCCCGCGTCCGATGCGCTGTGCGCCGCCGATGTGGCGCGCGGCGTGACGCGGATGCTGCTGCGCCACGAACTGACCGCCATTGCCGAGGTGCCGCTGGACGGCGGGCGCCGTGCCGATCTGATGGCGATCGATGCGCGCGGGCAATTGGTGATCGTGGAGATCAAGGTGTCGCGCGCCGACCTGCTCGGCGATGCCAAGTGGCAGGATTATCTCGCCCATTGCGACCGCTTCTACTGGGCGGTGCCGGCGGGGTTCGATGCCTCACCGATCGACGGCGCGGCGTTCCTGCCCGAACGCACCGGGCTGATCGTCGCGGATCGCTACGACGCCGCGATCGTGCGCGAGGCGCGGACCAATCCGTTGCCCGCGCATGTCCGCAAGCGCTGCACGCTCGCCTTCGCGCGCCGCGCCGCGCGCCGGTTGATCGCGGCGCACGATCCGGAAGCGGTGCAGGGGTTCTGACCCCCCCGCTCGCGCCGGTTCAGCGCAGCTTCGGCCCCGCGACCGCGCGCACCGTCTGCTTGGGCGTATCGTCGAACAATTTCGCGATCGCGGTCGCGCGGGCATCGCGCGCGGCATAATCACGCGCCGAAAGGCCCGCGACATTGTCGGTCTGGTCGGGGTTGCCGCCCGCCGCCAGCACTTCGCGCACCAGCGTCAGGTCGCGGCGCTGCACCGCGCGGATCAGCGGCGTCTCGCCGCTGCCGTTGGCGAGGTTGGCATTGGCCTTCGCCGCCGCGAGGATCTTGACGATCTCCGGCTGGCCGTACTGGACCGCCAGCAGCATCGGCGTGTCGCCATGCCCGTCGCGGATGTTCGGATCGGCGCCCTTGGCCAGCAGATAGCGCAGATACGTCGAATCGCCGCGCTTCACCACGATGTGCAGCGCGCCCTCGCCATTGGTGACGTCACGGGTGTTGATGATCGTCTGCCCCGGCTGGTCGAGGATCGAGATGACCGCGTTGCCGTCACCCTTTCGCACCGCGTCGAGGAACTTGTAGCTTTGCGACTGCTGTTGCGCAGCGACGGGAGCGGCAGCGGTCACCAGCAGGGCGGTACCGAAAAGCGGGCGGAGGGAGCGACGGAACATAGGCCTCGATCGTTGCAGGCGGGGTTGCGCACCACCCTATAACGCATCACATCTGGCCCCGCCATGAACATGCCCATCCTGCCCGCGGGTCGCCGGGTCGCCGCCGCGCTCGCGCTGGCGCTCGCGGCCTGTTCGGCCCAGCCCGCCGCCACCCCGCCGCTGGCGGGGGCGCGGATCGGCGGGCCGTTCACGCTGACCGACCAGAACGGCCGCACCGTCACCGACCGCGATTTCGCGGGCCGCTATCGTATCGTCTATTTCGGCTACACCTTCTGCCCGGACGTCTGCCCGGTCGATGTCCAGAACATCTCCGCCGCGCTGAAGCTGGTCGAGGCGAAGGATGCGGCGCTCGGCAAACGGATCGTGCCGATCTTCGTCACCGTCGATCCCGCGCGCGATACGCCCGCGGTGCTCAAGAAGTTCACCGCCGCCTTCCACCCCCGGCTGGTCGGGCTGACCGGCAGTGCGGAGGCGATCGCGAAGACCGCGAAGGAATATGGCATCTATTACGCGCGCGGCGCCGGCACTGCCGACGGCTATATGATGGACCACAGCCGCCAGATCTATCTGTTCGGTCCCGACGGCAAGCCGCTGGCGCTGCTGCCCGAAGGCCCGCCGCAGGCGATCGCGGACGAGGTGACGAAATGGGCGCATTGACCGGCCGCTTCTGGGACGACGTGCCGCTTGCGAAGCTCGACCGCGCACAGTGGGAGGCGCTGTGCGACGGCTGCGGCAAATGCTGCCTGCACAAGCTGGAGGATGAAGAGACCGGTGAGCTGATCGCGACCAACGTCGCGTGCCGCCTGCTTGACCGGCGCAGCGGGCAATGTTCCAACTATCGTCACCGCCGCGCCTTCGTCAGCGAATGCGTGCGGCTGACGGCGGGCAATGTCGATTCGATCGACTGGCTGCCGTCGACCTGCGCCTATCGCCTGCGTGCCGCGGGGCTGCCGCTGCCCGACTGGCATTATCTCGTCTCGGGCGATCGCGAGGCGGTGCACCGCGTAGGCGAATCGGTGCGTGGCTGGACGATCAGCGAGGATGACGCCGGCGACCTCGAACATCACATGGTCGACCGCACGCTGTGAGCGTGGGGCTGGAGGATGGCGACGTCGATGTCGTCCGCCACCCGCAGGCGCGCCGCACGAAATTGTCGTTCGATCCGGTCAGCGGGCGGGCGCGGCTGACGCTGCCGCCGCGCGCCTCGCTGCAGCGCGCGCTGGAGTGGGCGCGCGGGCAGGGCGAGTGGATCGAACGCCAGCGCAATATGCTGCCGCACCCGCGCCCGTTCGTCGCCGACGCGATCGTGCCGGTGGAGGGCGTCGACCGCCGCATCGTCTGGGATGCGGGCGCCGGGCGGCTGCCGCGGCTTGAGGGAGACCGGCTGGTCGTCGGCGGGCCGGCGGAGATGGTGCCGCGCCGCGTCGCGGCCTGGCTACGCCGCCACGCGTTGGCGGTGCTGGCGGACGACACCGCTTTCTACGCCGCGCGCGCGGGGGTGGGGGTGACCGGGGTGACGGTCGGCGATCCGCGCGGCCGCTGGGGCAGCTGCGCCTCGCATGGCGCGATCCGCTACAGCTGGCGGCTGATCCTGGCGCCCGCCGAGGTGCGCCGCGCGACCGCCGCGCACGAGGTGGCGCACCGCGTCCACATGAACCATTCGCCCGCGTTCCATGCGCTGGTCGCGACGCTTTATGGGCGCGATCCTGTGGCCGAGCGTTGGTGGCTGCGCGCGCATGGCGCGGCGCTTCACTGGTTCGGGCGGTCCGGGGATTCGCGCGGCGGCTGAGCGCGCCCGGGGTCGCGACGCGGATCGCGGCGGGGCACACCCTGGCCGGTCACTCGATCCAGCCAGTCCTGGTCCAGCCGTTCGCCCCCGGTATCGGGCGGCGCCAGGTCGTCGCGCGGGCGCTGTGGCCCCTGCAAGGGTTGCTGGATGCCGGCCGGCGGCGGCGGGCCGCCGGGGCGATCGGGGTAGTAATCCGGGTCGCCCGCCGGCGCGCGCGGAGCATCCACCGGCAGCGGGTTCCCGTCGTCGTCGACGAAGCTCATATTGTCGGGCGCGCCGTAATAGCTCTCGGCATCAGGCTCCAGCTGCGCCTCGGGCAGCGTCACCTGCGTGTCGAACTGCTCGATCGGTCGGCCCGCGACCGCCGCCTTCATGAACTGCGCGAAGGCGCGCGCGGGCGCCGTGCCGCCGTGCAGCCCGGCGACCGGCCGGGCATCGTCGCGCCCCATCCAGATGCCCGTGGTCAGCCCGGAGGAGAAGCCCAGGAACCAGCCGTCCTTGCTGCTGGTGGTGGTACCGGTCTTGCCCGCCACCGGGCGACCGATCTGCGCCGCGCGGCCCGTGCCGGTGTTGACCGCGGTCTGCAACAGGTCGGTCATTTGCGCCGCGACGGTGGGGGCCACCAGCACGCGGCTGCGGTCCACCTCATGCGTGTAGATCGTCTCATTCTCGGCGGTGACGCGGGTGATGCCGAACGGTGCGACGTCGACGCCCTTGTTGCCGATACTGGCGAAGGCGTGGGTCATGTCGATCAGCCGCACGTCCGAGGTGCCCAGCACCATCGACGGATGGGTGTTGACCGGGGTGGTGATGCCGAACCGGCGTGCCATGTCGGCGACGGTCTGGAACCCCACCGCCTGCCCCAGCTTCGCGGCGATCGTGTTGAGCGAATAGGCGAAGGCGGTGCGCAGCGTGACCTCGCCCGAATTGCGGCGCGAATCGTTGCGCGGCGACCAGCCGTCGATCGTCACCGGCTCGTCGATCTCCTTGTCCTCTGGCGTCCGCCCGGCTTCCAGCGCGGCGAGATAGACGAACAGCTTGAACGCCGATCCCGGCTGGCGCTGCGCCTGGGTGGCGCGGTTGTAGATCGAGCTGACGTAATCGGTCCCGCCCACCATCGCGCGCACCGCGCCGTCGCGGTCGATCGCCACCAGCGCGCCCTGTGCGCCCTTGGGCACGTTGGCGCGGATCGCGGCATCCGCCTCACGCTGCATCGCGGGGTCCAGCGTGGTCCACACCTCCAGCGGCTTGACCGTCTCGTCGATCAGCAGGTCCAGCTGCGGCAGCGCCCAGTCGGTGAAATAGCGCACGCTGTTCTGCCGCGCGGGGGGGGCGAGCTTCACCTCGCCCGGATCGGCGCTGGCGGCCTGCGCCTGCGTGACGAAGCCGTTGCGCACCATCTGCTGCAGCACGACGCCTGCCCGCCCCTTGGCGGCATCGGCGTCGGCGGTCGGGGAATAATTGGACGGCGCCTTGACCAGCCCGGCGATTACCGCCGCCTCGGCCAGGCTCAGCCGGTCGGCACCATGGCCGAAGAATTTCCGGCTGGCCGCGTCGATGCCGTATGCGCCCCCGCCATAGTAGACCTTGTTCAGATACAGCTCGAGGATCTGGTCCTTGTCGAACTTGCGCTCCAGCGCGAGCGCGAGGATCCATTCGCGAAACTTGCGCCCGAATTTCTTCTGATTGTTCAGGAAGATGTTGCGCGCCAGCTGCTGCGTGACGGTCGACCCGCCCTGCACCCAGCGGCCGCGTTCGATGCGGATCATCACCGATCGCGCTATGCCGATCGGGTCGACGCCCAGGTGGCTGCGGAACCGCCGGTCCTCGACCGCGATCGTCGCGTCGCGCATCACCGCGGGGATGCGATCATACGGCAGCCATTCACCATAGCTCGGCCCCAGCGACACCAGCACCGATCCGTCGGCGGCATGGACGCGGATCATCTGCCCGTTGGGGGAGGATTTGAGGCTTTCGAAACTGGGCAGCTGCGATCGCGCGATGAACACGGCGGTCGCCAGCGCCCCCAGCCCCAGCACCGCCAGGAACGCGGATATCTTGACCGCCAGCATCAGCCGGCGGCGCCATGCCGGCGGGGCGGCGGTACGGGTTGCGGAGGAACGGGCGCGGGCCATGTCGTCGCCCTTGGCGGATAGAGGCTTAGGCGATGGTTAACAAGATATATGCGGGGCGCCTCGCCCGACGCTATTCGCCGTGCCGCCCGTCGATCCGCGTCAGCGCAGCGATCAGCGGGATCACCCGTCCCGCACGCGCCGCGGGCAACAGCAGCGCCGCGAGCGCGGGGCGCTCGGCGATGCGCCACACCGCCCCCGCCCAGCCGAGCGGCGCTGCGGCGCGGCGCGCGAAGCTCCGCTGCCACCCTTGCGCGCCTGTCGCTCCGTCGCGCAGATACGCGGCGGCCGCCGACGCGCCGCTCGCCACCGCGATCCCGATCCCCTCGCCCGCCAGCGACGGGATGACCGCGGCCTGATCGCCCAGCCGATAGCGGCCTACCGCACCGGCGGTCGCGCGCCAGCCATAGGGGACGTTGGCGATCGCATCGCCCGCGCCTTCGCCCACGAACGCCAGCCGCTCGGCCAGCGCCGGCGCCTCCGCCGCCAGCACGCGCAGCAGCGCCGCCGGGCCGCCCGCCGCATGGAGCCGTGAGCGGCGGATCGCCATGCACACATTGGCGCTGCCGTCCTCCTGCAACGCGATGCCGACATAGCCGCGTGCCACCAGGTGCAGCTCGATCGCCCCCGCCACCATCCGCGTCAGCGCGGGGGCGGGCGGGCAGCGCCAGCGCAGCCCCAGCGTCGGATCGTCCCCGCGCGCCGCCGCCGGGCGCGCTGCGCCGCGCACGTCATGCTTGCCGTTGGCCAGGAACATCGCGCCGCTGTCCAGCGTCGCGCCATCGGCGGTGCGCACGCCTGCCTCGTCGACCGCGCGTACCGTCACCCCGCGTTCGATCCGCGCGCCCGCAGCGGTCGCCACGTCCGCCAGCACGGTGTCGAGGCGGCGACGCGACACCGCCAGCGCGGGCGCGGGCAGCGGCGCCGCTACCATCCGCCGGGCGGCGAACAGCCGCACGGTGCCGATCCGCGTCGGGTTCAGCCGGTCGGCGGCGATGCCCAGCCGCTCCAGCGCCGCCAGCGTCCGCCAGCTCAGAAACCCGCCGCACAGCGCATCGGGAATCTCGCGCTGCCGCTCGATCACCTGCGGCGCGGCGCCCGCGCGCGCCAGCACGATCGCCGCGCTGGCGCCCGCCGGCCCGGCGCCCAGGATCAGCGGCGCTCGACGCACAGCCGGAACGGGAACACGCGGTGGATACGCGCGTCGGTAACGCCCGCCTCCGCCAGGATCGGCGGCCATTCGTCGGGGCGATAGCTGCGCGCGATCGACAGATGCCCGTCATGCCGCACGATCGGGTGCCAGCGGAACAGCGCCGCCAGCAGCGGCCAGCCGCGATAGGCGAAACCGTGGCGGTGCAGGTCGTTGACCAGCCAGCCGACCCGCGCGTGCCGCTGCATGAAGCGCAGGAACGCGACCAGCTGGTCATGGCTCATATGGTGCGCGACCAGGCTGGACAGGATGATGTCCCACGGCTCGCCCGCCAGATCGGCGTAATCGCCGGTGCGCCAGTCGATCGCCATCGCGTCCGGCGTGTGCGCGCGCGCCGCCGCCGCGCTGCGCGGGTTCAGGTCGATGCCGACCAGCTCGAATGCGATCCCGCGCCGCTCGCCCCAGCGTGCGATCCGGCGCAGCATGTCGCCGTCGCCGTAACCGACGTCGAGCACGCGATAGCGCCCGCCCACGCGGCAGGTGCGGCGCAGGAACGCCAGCGTCGGGCGCGCCGCCATCGTCACTACGTTCACCCGCGCCAGGTCGGACACGACATCGGCATAGGTTCCGGCGGACAGGTCGTCCGCGTCCATCAGCTCCTCGGCGATGGCGCGGGTCGCCGGCGTCATGGCGCTGCGTGCCCGAACGCAAATCCCTCGGCGGCCAGCCCCGGCCCGAACGCCAGCGCCACGCCGCGCGTCACGGGCGGCCCGGCCAGCACGCGCGCCAGCACGAACATCAGCGTCGCCGACGACATGTTGCCGTTATCGGCCAGTACCGCGCGCGACGCCGCCAGCGCGTCCTCGTCCAGCGCCAGCGCCTGCTGCACCGCGTCCAGGATCGACCGGCCCCCGGCATGGACCGCCCAGCCGTCGACCGCCGCCCCGCCGGTGATCACGGCGACCAGCGCCGGGTCGCGCAGCGCGGCGGCGATCCGCCCCGGCACTTCGCCCGATAAATGCATCGCAAAGCCACGGTCGGTGATGTCCCAGCGGATCAGCGCCGCCGAATCCGGCAGCGTCGCGACGAACGGCGCGCCGATCGTGATGCCATGCGCCTCGGCGCTGACCAGCGCCGCCGCCGCGCCGTCGCCGAACTGGAGCATCGCCAGCAACGGCTCCAGCGTGCCGACCGCCTGCAGGTGCAGCGTCGACAGCTCCACCGTCACCACCAGCACCCGCGCCGCCGGTTCGGACCGCACGATATGCCGCGCGGTGCGCAGCGCCGCGACCGCGGCATAGCATCCCATGAACCCCACCAATGTGCGCTCGACCGCTGGGGACAGGCTAAGGCGCGCGGCGATGATCTGGTCGATGCCCGGCGCGACGAAGCCGGTGCAGCTGGCCACCACCAGATGCGTGATGCCGTCGACCGGCACGCGCGTCGCCAGATCGGCGATCGCCGCCAGCGCCAATTTGGGCGCGGCCTCGGCATAGATCGCCATCCGCGCCGCCGTGCCGGGCAACGGATCGACCGCGTAGAAGCCGCCGTCGTCGATCGGTGATCCAGGCGTCTGCGGCAGCACGGACCAGCGGTGGCGGATGCCCGATCGCGCCGCCATCCGCTCGAACAGCTGCGCCTCGCGCGCCGGCAGCCGCGCGCCCGCCCAGCGGCGGAACGCGTCATGGATATCCTGTGCGGGAACGGCGGTGCCGATCGCGTGGATATGCGGGGTGATGCCGTCGGCGTCGGGGCTCATCGCGGCATATAACGCGCGACGGGCGTGTCAGGGGGCAGGTGTGCCCCGTGGCATCGCCACCGGTCACATGCCGGCAATCTGGTGCCCCACAGGGCATAAAATCGGGCACTCGGATCGTTCGGGAATTTCGGTCGGTCGCACGTCACATGATGCAAGTGTCGACGCCGACATCAGGCGGCCTTGAGATTTTCCACGGGTCCACATCATGTCGTTCAATCCCTCGCGTCGCGCAACGCTTCCAACTCCGCCAGCTTGACGGGGCCGTCGGCCGCCAACGCCTCTTCGAGATAATAGCCATCAGCTATGCTGCGCACTACCTTTTGCTCCTCGCCGCTGTAGTTCTCGGCTATGATCTGAAATGCGACCACCAGTTCACGAAGAAATCCCTTGTCCATTTCTTGAAGATGACCAGCCAAGGCCTCCATCATCTTCACTGCGGTGTCGGGGTTCAGTTCCTCCGTGAAGCACGCGCGGCGCCGGAGCGGGCGGACGTGCGACGGCTCGCCCCGCCGGTCGCATCGGCACCATAGTGGCGTCCCGCGCCGGCAAAGGTGAACCGACCGTCCGCCGGATCGTGCCATGGGTTGAATTTGAGTTCGAGGCCGTCAGGACTGACCGCTCGGGGCAGCCCGCCTGTTCGCAGCCACCATGAAAAAGCGCTCGACGTCCTACCGCGTGGTGTCTGATTCATGCCGCCCCGCCTGTCATTGCGGCAAGAACATCTGAGCAACATTGACCAATAAGTTAAGCGTCGAACGCGATCACCCCCACGAACGGGCGCCCGGCCCTGTCCTCATATGGGGTCCACTTTCATTAGTGTGGTGCGGCCGAGAAGACTCGAACTTCCACGTCCTTTCGGACACAACGACCTCAACGTTGCGCGTCTACCAATTCCGCCACGGCCGCACGTGATGACCACCGGGCAGCGCCGGGGTTTGGCAGGGACGCGCCCCTAGCATCGCGGCCGGGGGCTGGCAACGGATATGTTCGCGCTCAGCTCGCCTCGCCGACGAAGCTGAGGTCGAGCCGCTTCGAACTGGCCGGCACGTCCACCTGTGCGGAGTTGAAGTCGATCACCGCATTGGGCGCGAGCGAGCGCTGTTGCGGCGTGATCGTCCAGCTGAACACGATCTTCCCCTGCGAATCGCGCAGGTCCGCGCGGATGTCGGGGACGCGCTGGCGCGTGGCGGAGGGATTGGTGATCTGTCCGCTGACCGCGAACAGCTCCGATCCATTGGCCATCTTGCGCCGCTCGATCGGGTTGTCGTCGATCGTCAGCGGCAGTTCGTCCGGCCCGATCGACAGCCCGATCTGCTGCGCCAGCCCCGGCGCGGTGGTCCACAGGATGATGCCGACCGCCACCAGCATCAGCAGCCCCGCCGCCAAGCTGGCGATGGTGCGCATCCGCGTGGTGTTGCGCGTGCGCTTGAACGGCGGGCGGTGCGCGAAGGCATCGTACCCTGCGCCGCCCGCCGCACCCGCGTCCACCGCCGGATCGACATATGTCGCCGCCACGCCGGGCGGGGGCGGGGCGGAATAGGACGGCTCGGGCTGCGCCGGCACCGCGACCACCGCGGTTTCGGGCGGCAGGTCGGCCGGCGCGAAGGCGGCGGGTTCGGGTGCGGGTGGCGGCGGCGGTGGCAGTTCCGGCCCGTCCTGATGCCAGCTGTGGCGGCAATTGGCGCAGCGCACGGTGCGGCCGGTGGGGCCGATCGCGCTGTCGGGCACCAGATAGCGGGCGCGGCATTCGGGACATTCAAGGATCATGGACGCGGGGCACCGGCTGGACGGGAACGGAATCTAAACACCGGCTTACCGGCAATGGCAAGCCGGTGTCGCCGCGCTTGATGCGCACACGGCCCCATGCGATGGCGTCGGGGCGGCCGCGCGTCGCGGAACAAAGCAGGGATAGGTCAGGGCCGCGTGGCGGGCATCGTCCAGTTCGAGAATGTCGGATTGCGCTACGGCCATGGCGACGAGGTGCTGCGCGACCTCAGCTTCACGCTGGCGGCGGGGGAATTCTATTTCCTGACCGGGGCCAGCGGCGCGGGCAAGACCTCGCTGTTGAAGCTGTTGTACCTGGCGCAGCGTCCCAGCCGCGGGGTGATCCGGCTGTTCGGCACCGATGTCGTCACGCTGCCGCGCGCGCGGATGCCCGGATTCCGGCGGCGGATCGGCGTCGTCTATCAGGATTTCCGGCTGGTCCCGCATCTGTCGATCGCCGACAATGTCGCGCTGCCGCTGCGCATCGCCGGGGTGCTGGAAACCGAGGTGCGCGACGCGGTGCGCGAGATGTTGGCCTGGGTCGGGCTGTCGCACCGCGCCGATGCGCGCCCGCCGACGCTGTCGGGCGGGGAGCAGCAGCGCGTCGCGATCGCGCGCGCGGTGATCGGCCGCCCCGAACTGCTGGTCGCCGACGAACCCACCGGCAACGTGGACGAAGCGATGGCGGAGCGGCTGATGCAGCTGTTCGGTTCGCTCAATGGGCTGGGCACCACGGTGGTGGTCGCCACCCACGACCTGACCCTGCTCAACAGGATCAAGGCCGCGCAGATGATGCGCATCGTCGACGGCCAGCTGCACGATCCCACCGGCGCGCTGCGCTTCCCGCCGGGGCGGGGGCCGGCATGACCGCGGCGACCGCCCGGATCCTCGATGCCGCCCGACAGGGACGCGCGATGGCGTGGGTGCTGGCGATCAT
Source organism: Sphingomonas ginsenosidimutans (assembly GCF_002374835.1). Lineage (GTDB taxonomy): Bacteria > Pseudomonadota > Alphaproteobacteria > Sphingomonadales > Sphingomonadaceae > Sphingomonas > Sphingomonas ginsenosidimutans. The sequence continues at coordinate 151,173 of NZ_NWVD01000003.1, read as the reverse complement.
GCTGTTCCTGACCGTGCTCGCAACCGCGGCGGGCATCGGCACCGCGCGCGCCGCCGCCGCGCTGGGACAGGCGCTGGCCGGGCGTGCGACGGTGCAGATCGTCGATGCCGATTCCGCCGCGCGCACCGCCGCCGCGGCGCGGGTGCTGGCCGCGCTGCGCCAGTCGTCGGCAGTGAGGGGCGCCACTCCCGTGTCGCGGCAGGAACTGGCGCGGCTGCTGGGGCCGTGGCTGGGCGATGCGGCGCGCGATGCCGATCTGCCGGTGCCCGCGCTGATCGACGTCGACCTGGCCGAGCGCGCCGATGCGCTCGACCGCGTCCGCACGCTGGCGGCGCGACTGGCGCCGGGCGCGCGGGTCGACCGGCATGGCGATGCGCTGGCGGCGGTCGGGCGGCTGCTGCGGCTGCTGACCGCGCTGGCCGCGGCGCTGGTGGCGTTGATGGCGGCGGCATCGGCGGCGGTGATCGTGCTGGCGGCGCGGTCCGGGCTGGAGGCGCATCGCGCCACGATCGAGGTGATGCACGGGCTGGGCGCCACCGACGTGCAGGTCGCGCGGCTGTTCCAGCGGCGGATCGCGCGCGACGCGGCGCTGGGGGCGTGCGTCGGCGGCGTGGCCGGCTGGCTGGTGGTGGGCGGGCTGGGCATGCAGGCATCGGGCAGCGGATCGCAGCTGCTGGGCGGGATCACGCTGGGGCAGGGCGGCTGGGGCGCGGTGATCGCGCTGCCGTTCGCGTTCGTCGCGCTCGCTGCCCTCGTCGCGCGCCGCGCGATCATGCGCACCATGGGGCGGCAGCTGTGATCCGGCGGCTGGCGGCGCTGGTGGTGCTCGGCTGGGCGCTGGGCTTCGCCGCGTTCATGCTGATGCTGCCCGGCCCCGCGGCGGACGACGTGACCACCGACGCGATCGTCGTGCCGACCGGCGCGGCCGGGCGGATCGCGCGCGGGCTGGACCTGCTGGAACATGGCCGCGCGCGGCGGATGCTGGTGACCGGCACTGCGCCGGGGGTGACGCGCGCCGATCTGGCGCGGGTCGCGGGCCATGCGCGCACGATCGCCTGTTGCGTCGATCTGGGCGCGGAGGCGGTCGATACCCGCGGCAATGCGGAGGAAACCGCTGCCTGGGTCCGCGCGCACGGCTATCGCACGATCCGCCTGGTGACGTCGGACTGGCATGCGCGGCGCGCGCGGCTGGAACTGGGGTCGGCGCTGGGGCGCGACGTGACGGTGGTGGTCGACGGCGTCCCCAGTTTTCCGACGATCGGTCAGGCGATGAACGAATATCACAAGCTGCTGCTGCGCCGCGTCGTCCTGTGGTGGGCGGCGATCGCATGAACGCGCTGCGCACCTATGCCTTCCGTTTCGCCTTCTACGCGCTGTCGGTGCCGGTGGTGCTGGCCGGGCCGCTGGCGATCCCGTTCGGGCGCCGCGCGGTGCAGCGCTATGCGCATGGCTGGGTGCGGATGCACCGCTGGCTGGCGCGCGCGATTCTGGGCGTGCGGGTGCGGATGGAGGGCGCGCTGTACGACGGCCCGGCGCTCTACGTCGCCAAGCATGAGACGATGTTCGAAACGTTCGAACTGGTCGACCGGATCGACGGCCCGCTGATCGTCCTGAAGCAGGAATTGCTGCGCATCCCGGTCTGGGGCGCGATGGCCAGGAACTACGGCGCGGTTGCGATCGACCGGGAGGCAGGCGGCAAGGCGATGCGCCAGCTGCTGCGCGAGGGCGCGGCGGTGCGCGCCGCCGGCCGGTCGGTTCTGATCTTCCCGGAGGGGACGCGCGTGCCGCATGGCGAGCGCTCCGCGCTCAAACCCGGCTTCGTCGGCCTGTACAAGGCGATGGGACTGCCGGTGGTGCCGATCGCCAGCGATTCCGGGCGGCTGGTGCCGCGCCACGGCACCGCGCGGCCCGGCACGCTGACGCTGCGCTTCGGTACGCCGATCCCCCCCGGCCTGCCGCGCGCGGAGGTGGAGGCGCGTGTCCACGCGGCGATCAACGCGCTCAACGACTGATCCGTATCGGATGGATCGTGGTTCCGCGGGCTTGCGTACCCCGCGGCTCCCCCGTTCTCCTGCATCCCCACCAACAAGGGGATGGCCATGGCGGGTGTCGGCGCGGAAAAGCTGAAGGGCAACGAAACGCACCGCGAATATCGCTATTTCCAGTCATGGCTGGATCACGCCGCCTTGCTGGCTGAACGGTTCTACCGCGAATGCGACGATGATCCGTTCGCCTATAACGAAACCGCCAGCGTCAGCCTGTTATGCTCCGCCGCGATGGCCTCGGGTCAACTGGCATTGGCCGAATTTACGCAGGAAAAGCGCGGGATCGGGCGCGGACGCCGCTATGTTCGCGGCCGCTGGGACATGTGGATGGGCACCGACCGGTTCCACTGCGGGCTGGAGTTCAAGCAGATCAAGACCCGGTTCACCGCCGATCGCCTGGAACAGGTGATGGCGGCGGCGGTGCGATGCGCCGCCGCGATCGAGAAGACGCATACCGACCGGCGGCTCGGCTGCCTGATCGCGACGCCGCGGGGGGAGGGTGCGATGCACCGGCGCGCGCTCGCCAACCTCAAAGCGTTCGCGCAGGAATGCGACTATGCCTGGCGGATCGACGCGGGCGACGGCCATTGCCGGACGTTCCTGTTCTTCCGCTACGTATGACCCGCCGGTCAGTCGTGCCGCCGGCCGAAATCGGCGGCCGGATCGTCCTGTCCCTGGTCGACGATCGAGCGGCGGATCATGCGGGTGCGCGCGAACCGGTCGAACAGTGCATCGCCGTCGCCCCAGCGGATCGCGCGCTGCAACTGGCTCAGATCCTCGCTGAACCGTTGCAGCATCTCCAGCACCGCATCCTTGTTCGCCAGGAACACGTCGCGCCACATCGTCGGATCGGACGCGGCGATGCGCGTGAAGTCGCGGAAGCCGCCGGCGGAAAACTTGATGACCTCCGACTGGGTCACCTGCTCCAGATCGTCGGCGGTGCCCACGATCGTATAGGCGATCAGGTGCGGCAGGTGGCTGGTCACCGCCAGCACCAGGTCGTGGTGGTCGGGGGCCATCCGCTCCACGTCGGCGCCCAGCCGGCGCCAGAATTCCTCGACCCGCGCGGTCGCCGCCGCATCGCTGCCGGGCAGGGGGGTGACGATGCACCAGCGGCCGCGGAACAAGGTGGCGAATCCTGCCTCCGGTCCGCTCTGCTCGGTCCCCGCGACGGGATGCGCGGGGACGACGCGCGCCTCCGGCAGCACCGCCGACAGCGCCTGCGCCACCGATGTCTTGCAACTGCCCACGTCGCTGACGATCGCATCGTCGGGCAGGTCGGGGGCGATCGCGGCGGCGACGTCGCCCATCGCGCCGACCGGCACGCACAGGATCACCAGATCGGCGTCGATCACCGCCGCGCCGGCCGTGTCGGCGACATCGTCGGTCAGGTCGATGCGCCGCGCCACCTCGCGCACCGCGGCGCTGGCGTCATGCCCGGTCAGCCGGACGGTCGGCATCGACTGGCGCACCGCGCGCGCGATCGAGCTGCCGATCAGCCCCAGCCCGATGATGCTGACCCGCGAGAACGGCAGCATCAGCCCGCCTTCTCCACCTCGGCGCGCAGCACGCCCAGCACCGCGCGCATGTCCGCCTCGCTGCCGATCGTGATGCGCAGCCCGTGCGGCAGCCCCTGTCCCGGCAGCCAGCGCGTGGCATAGCCCGCGGCCATCAGCGCGTGATAGGCGACCTCCGCGGTCAGCGCCCCTTCGAACAGCACCAGCACGAAATTGGCCTTGCTGGGCACCGCGCGCAGCCCGGCGTTGCCCATCGCCGCGATCTGGTCGGCGAACCATGCACGCCACTGGCGGTTGTGCTCGCGGCTGTGGCGCACGAAGGCGTCGTCGCCCAGCGCCGCGATCGCCGCGCGCTGCGCGCCGATGCCGAAGCTGAACGGCGCGCGGATGCGGTGCATCGCCCGGATCAGTTCCGCCGCGCCATAGCCCCAGCCGACCCGCTCCGCCGCCAGCCCGAAGATCTTGGAGAAGGTGCGCGTCACCAGCACGTTGGGCTGGGTGCGCGCCAGCTCCAGCGCGCCGTCGTCGTCCTCCGGCTCCAGATACTCGGTATAGGCCTGGTCGATCACCAGCAGCACGTCGCGCGGCAACGCCGCGTGCAGCCGCGCGATTTCGCCACGCGGCGTATAGGTGCCGGTCGGGTTGTTGGGGTTGGCGACGAACACGACGCGCGTCCGCTCGGTCACCGCCGCCAGGATCGCGTCGACGTCGGTGGCGTAATCGGCGTCGGGCGCCACCACCGGCACCGCGCCGACGCGCCGCGTCGCGATCTCGTACACCGCAAAGCCGTAGCGGACGAACACGATCTCGTCGCCCACCCCGGCGAAGGTGCCGGCGGCCAGGTGAAGCACCTCGTCCGAACCGGTGCCGTAGATGATGCGATCGGCCTCGATCCCGTAATGCGCGGCCAGCGCGTCGCGCAGGTCGGCGGCGGCGGCATCGGGATAGCGTTCCAGCTCGCCGGCGGCATCGCGATAGGCGGCGCGCGCCGCCTCCGGCGTGCCGAACGGATTTTCGTTCGACGACAGCTTGATCACCGGGCGCCCGTCCTCGGACGTGGCGCGACCGGGGATGTAGGGGGCGATGCCCAGGATCCAGGGCTTGGCGACGGGGGCGTTGGGGGTCTGCGTCATGGCGCTGCGCTGTACGGGGCGGACGCGCGCGTGGCAACGCGGGTGCGGGCCGGCACTGCTCGACTTCGTGGGGACGACGGGGCTAAGGCGGTGGTTCGATGCTTACCACTACCGACCCCATCGACCAGCGGTTCGGCCTCGCGCGGCGGGTGACGCTGCCCGGCCCGCTGAAACTGGACAGCGGCGCGCTGCTCGCGCCGGTCGAGATCGCCTACGAAACCTATGGTACGCTGGCGGCTGATCGCGGCAACGCGCTGCTGGTCTGCCATGCGCTGACCATGGACCAGCATGTCGCCGGCCCCAACCCGCGCACCGGCAAGCCGGGGTGGTGGACGCGGGTGGTGGGGCCGGGGCGGCCGATCGACACCGACCGCTTCTTCGTGGTGTGCGCCAACGTGCTGGGCAGCTGCATGGGCACGTCCGGCCCGGCCAGCACCGATCCCGCGACCGGCCGCCCCTATGCCATGGACTTCCCGGTCATCACGATCCGCGACATGGTCCGTGCGCAGGCGCTGCTGCTCGATCACCTGGGCGTCGCGCGGCTGGCGGCGGTGGTCGGCGGGTCGATGGGCGGGATGCAGGCGCTCAGCTGGGCGGCGACCTATCCCGATCGGGTGCCCGCCGCGGTCGTCATCGCCTCCACCGCGCGCCACACCGCGCAGAACATCGCCTTTCACGAGGTGGGGCGACAGGCGGTGATGGCCGATCCCAACTGGCGCGGCGGCGATTATTACGACGGCGATCCGCCTGCCGCCGGGCTGGCGGTGGCGCGGATGGCGGCGCACATCACCTATCTGTCCGAAGCCGGGCTGACCGAGAAGTTCGGCCGCCGGTTGCAGGCGCGCGAGCGCAAGAGCTTCGGCTTCGACGCCGATTTCCAGGTCGAAAGCTATCTGCGACACCAAGGGCTGGCCTTCACCGACCGGTTCGACGCCAATTCGTACCTCTATATCACCCGCGCGATGGATTATTTCGATCTGGCGGAGGAACATGGCGGGCTGCTGGCGCAGGCGTTCCGCGGCACGGGCACGCGCTTCTGCCTGGTCAGTTTCGATACCGACTGGCTCTATCCCACCGCCGAATCGCGCAGCATTGTGCAGGCGCTGAACGCCGCCGGCGCGCCGGCCAGCTTCGTCGAACTGTCCAGCCCCTATGGCCATGACGCCTTCCTGCTCGATTCGCCCGACCTCGAACGGGTGATCGCCGGCTTCCTGGGGGCGGTGCGATGAGCCTGCGTCCCGATCTGGCGATCATCGCGGGCCACGTCCCCACCGGCGCGCGCGTGCTGGACGTCGGCTGCGGCGACGGCGAACTGATGGCCGCGCTGCGCGATACCCGCGACGTCGATGCGCGCGGGCTGGAGCTTGACCGCGGCAATGTCGCCGCCGCGGTGGCGCGCGGGCTGTCGGTGATCCAGGGCGATGCCGATACCGATCTGGCCGGCTATCCGGACCAGAGTTTCGATTACGCGATCCTCAGCCAGACGCTGCAGACCGCGCGCGCCCCCGACCGCGTGCTGGACGAATTGCTGCGGATCGGCCGCCATGCCTTCGTCAGCTTCCCCAATTTCGCGCACTGGCGCGTGCGGCTGTCGCTGTTGTGGGGCGGGCGGATGCCGGTGACGCGGCTGCTGCCCGAACGCTGGTACGACACGCCCAACATCCACCACCTGACGATCGACGATTTCCGTGCCTACCTGCGCGAACGCGCGGTGACGGTGGAGGGCGCGTGGTTCCTGTCGGGGGACAAGAGCACCGGCGGGGCCGCCGCGAATATGCTGGCCGAACACGCCGTATTTCTGCTGACACGGAACAAGTCGGTTTGATTTCGGTTAAGGCGGCGATCGGAACCACTTTGATGCAAAAGACCGCGCTCATCGTTGAAGACGAGATTTTCGTCGCCCTCGACCTCGAACGCATCCTGATCGATGCCGGATATCGCGTCGCCGCGATCGCTGCCGATGCCGATACCGCGCTTCAGGCGGCGCCGGGATGTTCCTTTGCGTTCGTCGACGTGAACCTGCGCGACGGGCCGACCGGCCCGGTGATCGCGGAGCGGATCATGCGCGATCATGGCGTGAAGGTGGTGTTCGTCACCGCCAATCCCGGCCAGATCGCCGATCCCGGCGTGTCGCTGGGTTACATCCGCAAGCCGTTCAACGACGAAGCGATCCTGACCGCGGCGCAGATTGCGACCGCGGGAGAGGCGACCAGCGTCAGCCAGGATTTCGTCAGGTGGCGGCAACCCGGCTGAACGCCGGCACGGGCACGGTGACCTCGACCACCAGCCCGGCGGGTTGCCAGTCGCGCGTGACGCTGCCGCCCAGCTGACGCACGGCGCTCATTTCGATCAACTGGCTGCCGAAGCCGTGCTGCGAAGCAGGCGGCGGTGATACCGCGGGCCCGTCTCGTTCGGCCCAGGTCAGCGTCACCACCTCGTCCCGGCGCGCAACCGACAGGTCGACCCGCCCGTCCAGCACCGACAGCGCGCCATATTTGCTCGCGTTGGTGGCCAGTTCGTGGAACAGCAGCGCCAGCGGGGTCGCCGCGCGATCGTCCACCGCGACATCGTCCCCCGACACGCGCACCCGGTCGCCGTCGTCGCGCCGGTACGGCACGAACAACTCGCCCAACAGCCCGTGCAGGCTGTCCTGCTGGACACTCGGCCGCGACTGCGGGCTGTGCGGGCGGACGAAATCGTGCGCGCGGCCCAGTGCGGTGATGCGATGGCGCAGATCGTGCGCCACTCCCGCCGCCTCCGGATGGGTGCGCGCGGCGAACTGGATCAGCCCGGCGATGACCGAGAAGATGTTCTTGATACGGTGGCTCAGCTCCTGGCTGATGACCTCGCGTTCCTCGATCGCCAGTTTCTGTTCGTGAATGTCGGTGCAGGTGCCGAACCAGCGGGTGATCCGCCCGTCGGCGTTGCGGATCGGCAGCGCGCGCCCCAGCACCCAGCGATAGGTGCCGTCATGGTGCCGCAGCCGGTATTCGATCTGGTAGGGATCGCCGGTGGCCAACGAATGGCGCCACACCGTCCAGGCGCGCTCTTGGTCGTCGGCATGGAACATGTCGTTCCACCCCTCGCCATCGGTGGTGCCTGCCGGCGCGCCGGTGAATTCGTACCAGCGCGCGTTGTAATAATCGTGATAGCCGTCGGGCAGCGTCGACCACACCATCTGCGGCATCGTGTCGGCCAGCGTGCGGAACCGCGTTTCGCTGTCGGTGGCCGCGCGGCGTGCGGCGCGTTCCGAATCGCGCCGTGCGACGCCGTCGCGCGTTTCGGTCAGCCGCGCCATCACCGCCTGTGCCAGCACCGCCAGACCGTCGCGCTGCAAGTCGGTCAGCCCCTCGGGCCGCGGCCGGGTGTCGATCACGCACAGCGAGCCGAGCGGGAAGCCGTCGGCCGAAATCAGCGGCATCCCGGCATAGAAACGCAGCCCCATCTCGCCCGTTACCAGCGGATTGTCGGCAAAGCGCAGGTCGTCGCGCGCATCGGGCACCACCATCAGCACCCGTTCCCACATCGCATGGGCGCAGAACGACTGTTCGCGCGGCGTCTCCGTGACGTCCAGCCCGGTGCGCGCCAGGAAGAACTGGCGCTGGTCGTCGACCAGGCTGACCAGCGCGGTGGGCGCATCGCACAGCCGGGCGGCGAAATCGGTGATCTGGCGCAGCGCGGCCGCACCGTCGAGCATCGCGGGGTGATGCGCGGCGAGCACGCGAAGCCGTTCGGCCTCGTCGCTCGCGTCCGGCGCGATGCAGGGCAGGTCGATCATTTAGAACGGCACGTCGTCGTCGAGGTCGTCCGCGAAGCCGCCGCCGAAATTGCCGCCGCGCGCACCGCCGCCGCCGCCCGCCGGCGCACCGCCGCGCGATCCGCCACCGCGTGCGCCGCCGCCGCCGCCGTAACCGCCGCCGCTGCTGCCGAAATCGTCGCCGCCGCCGAAATCGTCACGTGCGCCGCCACCGCCGCCGCCATTGCCGCCGCCCGGCCCGTCCAGCATCGTCAGGACGGAGTTGAACCCCTGCAGCACCACTTCGGTGGAATAACGGTCCTGGCCGTTCTGGTCCTGCCACTTGCGGGTCTGCAACTGGCCCTCGACATAGACCTTGCTACCCTTGCGCAGGAAGCGTTCGGCGACGTTCGCCAGCCCTTCGTTGAAGATCGCGACCGAATGCCATTCGGTCTTTTCCTTGCGCTCGCCGGTGTTGCGGTCCTTCCACGATTCGGACGTCGCGATGCGCAGGTTCACCACCTTGCCGCCGTTCTGGAACGACCGCGATTCGGGGTCGCGCCCCAGGTTGCCGACGAGAATGACCTTGTTGACGCTGCCTGCCATGGAAACCTCTTAGAGGCCGGCGAACACCGCCAGCCAATATGTAATGCCTGCCATCACGTAGGCGGTTGCGAACAGATAGCCAACCATGAACGCGGGCCATCGCCATCCGTTCGTTTCGCGCCGAGTCACCGCGATGGTGGAGATGCACTGCGGCGCGAACACGAACCACATCAGGAACGCCAGCGCGGTCGGCAGCGACCAGCGCCCGCGCAGATTGTCGACCAGGCTGCGCTCGCCGCGCGTGTCCTCGACATCGTCGATGGCATAGACGGTGCCGATCGCCGCCACCGCCACCTCGCGCGCGGCCATCGCGGGGATCAGCGCCAGCGCGATGTCGTGGTTGAAGCCGATCGGGCGGACGATCACCTCCAGCCCGCTCGCGATCCGCCCGGCGACCGAATATTCGGCCTGCTTCTGCCCGGCGGGCGCCTGCGGGAAGCTCAGCAACGCCCACAGGATCACCGTGGTCAGCGCGATCGTGGTGCCCGCGCGCTTCAGGAAAATCCACGCCCGGCTCCACAGCCCGATCGCGATGTCGCCCAGCCGCGGCATCTGGTATTTGGGCATCTCCATCATGAAGCCGGAGCTGTCGCCCTTGGTGACGGTACGGCGCAGCGCCAGCGCGGCGACGAACGCGCCGACGATCCCCATCACGTACAGGCCGAACAGCACCAGCCCCTGCAGCCCGATGAACGGCGCCACCTGCCGCGCGGGGATGAACGCGGCGATGATGATCGAATAGACCGGCAGCCGTGCCGAACAGGTCATCAGCGGCGCGATCAGGATCGTGGTCAGCCGGTCCTTCTCGTCGTCGATGGTGCGCGTCGCCATGATCCCCGGCACCGCACAGGCGAAGCTGGACAGCAGCGGGATGAAAGCGCGCCCCGACAGCCCGACCCCGGCCATCAACCGGTCCATCAGGAACGCCGCGCGCACCATATAGCCGGACGCTTCCAGCACCAGGATGAACAGGAACAGGATCAGGATCAGCGGCAGGAACACGAGCACCGCGCCGACGCCCGCGATTACCCCGTCGGTCAGCAGCGAGCGCAGAAAGCCGTCGGGCATCGCCGCGCGCACGACATCGTCCAGCGCAGCGAACGCGCTCTCGATCCACGCGACCGGCGCCTGCGACCAGCTGAACACCGCCTGGAACATCACGAACAGCAGCGTGGCGAGCAGCACCGGCCCCACGACCGGGTGGAGCGCGACCGCGTCCACCGCGTGGTTCCAGCGGCGCACCGGCGTCTCGCTGACGGTCGCCGCGGCGGCGATCGCGCGCGCGCGACGTTGCAGCGTGACGATATCGTCGTCGACGCTGCCGTCCGACGGGCGCAGCCGGCGCAGGTCCGCGGTCGTGCCCCCGACCAGCGCGGTCAGCCGTGCGCGCAGCACGTCGATCCCGCGGCGGCGCACCGCGACGGTCGGCACCACCGGTACGCCCAGCTCGCGCTCCAGCACCGCCGGGTCGAGCACCAGCCCGTCGCGCTCGGCCAGGTCGACCATGTTGAGCGCCACCACCACCGGCAGCCCCAGCGCGATCAGCTGCAACGCGAAGCGCAGATGGTTGTCGAGGTTGGCGGCATCCACCACCACCACCAGCGCGTCGGGCAGCCGCTCGCCCGCCTGCGTCCCCGTCACGACGTCGCGGGTCACGCGCTCGTCGGGGGAGGACGGGTCGAGGCTATAGGCGCCGGGCAGGTCGACCAGTTCGACCGCTCGCCCGTCGTCCAGCGCAAGGCGCCCCGAATGGCGTTCCACGGTCACGCCGGGGTAATTGCCCACTTTCTGGCGGGCACCGGTCAGGGCGTTGAACAATGCGCTCTTGCCGGCATTGGGATTGCCGACCATCGCGACCAGCGGGGAAAGCTCCATCAGCCGATCCGGGCCGATGCTGCGGCGGGGGGGGGCGACGTCATTCGGCCGGCAGGGTGGCGGTCGATACGCGGATCGACCGCGCGACCGCGCGGCGCAGCGCCACCGTCATCCGCCCGATCCGGCACGCGATCGGCCCGCTGCCCAGCCGCGCGCGATGCAGCACCTCCACCGCCACGCCCTGGTCGAACCCCAGTTCGCGCAGCCGCCGTGCCTCGGGCGCCGCCAGCCTGTCCCAGTCGATCGTGTCGACCGCGGCGGGTTGATGGCGCGGGAGCGTTTCCAGGGTGAGTATCGACGTCACGCCGCGGCTATATAACGACTGCGACTGATTATCAATTGGCGGTTACACCACCGGATAGCGAAGCCGTCCGACGAACCGGCTCAGGCTGGGGCGGCGGATCGCGCGGCGCGCCATGCCCGCCTTGGCGCGCTCGAACCGCATGATCCCATCGATCCGCCGCGCCAGGAACGCCCGCGTTTCCGCTTGCCCCTCACTCTCGTCGTCCAGGAACACGGTGATCGTCGCGGTATAGACGCCCAGCAACATCGCGCGCTTGGTATAATGGTTGTAATCGGTGGCGGTATCGCCGGCCAGCCGCCACATCCGATCGACGCTGCGCCAGCCCAGTCGCGCCGCGGCGGCCAGGTTGGTCGGCAGCGCCAGAATCGCGCGCGCGCGGCGCAGCGCTTCGCGGTCGGGGGCCAGCGCGTCGAGCCGCGCGGTGACCAGCGCGGTGATCCGCTCGCGGATCTTCATCGCCGCCAGCCGTTCCGGGGGCAGCGCCTGCGCCATACGCGCGTCGATCGCGTCGAACCATGCATCGATCATCGCCCCCGCACCCCCGGCGAACGCCAGCCTCGCGATGTCACGGTCGATCCCGGCGGCGTCGGCGGCCATGTCGCGCGCGGCATCGCCCCAGCCGTCGAACGCGGCATTGGCGGCCAGATCGGCTGCCAGCCGCGCGCGCACCTCGTCCAGCGTCAGATCCGCGGTCGTCGGGTCATCGGTCATCGCGTTTCCTCCGTCACCGGGTTGGTGGGCGTGTCGATCTCCGCCATAGCAGGTCCGGGCTCGCGCCGCACCAGCACCAGTGCGGCGGCGACCATCGCCACGCCGACCAGATCGGGGGCGCCCAGCTGCTCGCCGAACCCGATCCAGCCGATCGCCGCTGCGACCACCGGCTGGATCAGCAGCGCCAGCCCTATCGCCAGCGGCGACAGCGTGCCCAGCGCATAGATCATGCACCCCTGCCCCAGGACCTGGCTGACCAGTGCCAGCCCGATCACCGGGGTCCAGTTGGTCGGCACCACCCGCTCGCCCAGCAGCAGCGCGAATCCCAGCAGCGGTAGCAGCGCGGCCGCCGACGACAGCGCCAGCGCCGGCAGCGGCGCCATCGTCCGGCGCACATCGGCCATCATGATGAAATAGACCGCGTACAGCACGCCTGCCGCGACGGACAGCAGGTCGCCGACCAGGTGCCGCGGGTCCAGCTGGTACGATCGCCCCATCAGCAGCCCCGCACCCGCCGCCGCCAGCACCAATGCCAGCGCCTGCCCGCGCGACGGCCACGCCCGCGCGACCAGGAAGCCCCAGATCGGGAAGATGAATGTCGCGGCATTGCCGAACAGCGTCGCATTGGCGAGCGTCGTATGCAGGATGCCGATATGCCAGCTGCCCAGATCGCCGGCGAAAGCGATGCCCGCGCCCGCCAGCAACAATCCGCTGCGCCACGACAGCGGCACGCGCACGGTGCGGTTGCGCGCCATCCACGCCGCCGCGCACAGCAGCGGCAGTGCCAGCGCCATCCGCCAGAACGCCGCCGCGACCGGCCCGGTATCGGTCAGCCGCACGAACATCGGCCCGAACGCCAGCGCGACATTGGCCACCACCGCAGCGACGAAACCGGCGGTGTGCCCGCCGCTTGGGGCCGGCATAGCTTTTCTAGGCGACGAACGTGCGTGCATGTGGCCCCTTAGCTTCCTAGCTTGGCGGCGTCAGGTACCTTTGTGACAAAGGAAATCATCTCCATGCCCAGCCTGTTCGACCCGATCACGATCGGCGCGATCACTGCCCCGAACCGCATCTTCATGGCCCCGCTGACGCGTACCCGCGCCACCGACGGCCATGTTCCCACCGATCTGATGATCGAATATTACCGGCAGCGCGCCGGCGCGGGCCTCATCATCTCCGAGGCGACCGGGATCAGCCGCCAGGGGCTGGGCTGGCCGAATGCCCCGGGCCTGTGGACGCAGGAACAGACCGAGGCGTGGAAGCCGGTGACCGAAGCGGTGCATGACGCGGGTGGGCGGATCGTCGCGCAATTGTGGCACATGGGCCGGCTGGCGCGTCCGGACGTCACCGGGCTGCAGTCGCTGTCGTCCTCGACCGATCGCGCGCCCTATCACGATCCCGACAAGAACCCCTATGACACGCCGCGCGCTGCGACGCTGGACGACATCCGCCAGACGCTGGACGATTATGCCGCCGCCGCGCGCAACGCGATCGCGGCCGGTTTCGACGGGGTGCAGATTCACGGCGCGAACGGCTATTTCATCGACCAGTTCCTGCGCGACAACACCAACCACCGCGACGACGATTACGGCGGCTCGCCGGAAAATCGCATCCGTTTGATGCGCGAGGTGGTGGAGCGCGTCATCGCGGAGGTCGGCGCGGGGCGCACCTCGATCCGCCTGTCCCCGAACGGCGAAACGCAGGGCGCGGACGATTCAAACCCTGAAGCGGTGTTCGTCCCCGCGGCGAAGGTGCTGAACGACCTCGGCATCGCCTTCCTGGAACTGCGCGAGCAGGCCGAGAACGGCACCTTCGGCGCCAGTTCGGTGCCCAAGCTCAGCCCGAAGATCCGGCAGGTGTTCACCGGTCCGCTGGTGCTGAACCAGGATTATTCGAAGGAGGCCGCGCAGGCCGATCTCGATTCGGGCGTCGCCGACGCGGTCGCCTGGGGCCGGCTGTTCATCGCCAATCCCGACCTGCCGGAGCGGTTCCGCCGCGACGCGGCCCTCAACACGCCCAATCCGAAGACCTTCTACGCCCCCGGGCCGGAGGGATATATCGACTATCCCGCGCTGGAGACGGCCGCGGCCTGACGATCGTGCGTGCGCCGGCCGGGATCGCGGCCGGCGCGCGTCAGTCGGGGGCGGTGGCGTCGACCGGCGGTTCCTTCGCCATCGACGCCGCCACCGCGTCCACCCGCTCGATCACGCGCAGGATATTGCCCTGCGCCAGTCCCGACAGGTCGGCATCGCTCCACCCGCGCCGCGCCAGCTCGGCGAAGATCAGCGGATAGCCTTCGACGCCCTTCAGCCCGATCGGCCCGGTCCCGCTGATCCCGTCGAAATCGCCGCCCAGCCCGACCGCGCCGCGCCCCGCGACCTTCGCGACATGCTCGATATGATCGGCGACGTCGGCGACGGTCACCACCGGTTCCGGGTGCTGCGCGTCCCACGCGACCAGCGGCGCCGGAGCGCGCGGGCCATATTCGTCGCTTGCCAGCCCCGCCCCCTTGGCGAAGGCGGTGCGCGCTGCGTCCCAGGCGCGCCATTTGGCCGACACGAAGCTGGGGTAGAAATTGACCATCACCACCCCGCCGCCGTCGCCGATCCGCTTGAGCAGCGCGTCGGGGATGTTGCGCGGCGCATCGGCGATCGCGCGCGCGGAGGAGTGCGAGGCGATCACCGGCGCGCGCGATACGTCCAGCGCGGCGGCCATCGTCGTGTCGGCGACATGGCTGACGTCGACGATCATGCCGATGCGGTTCATCTCCTTCACCACCTGGCGGCCGAATTCGTTGAGCCCGCCGGCGCGCGGGGCATCGGTGCTGCTGTCGGCCCATTCCAGGCTCTTGCCGTGGGTCAGCGTCATGTAGCGCACGCCCAGCGCGCGATACTGGCGCAGCACCGACAGCCGTTTGTCGATCTGGTGCCCGCCCTCGACCCCGATCAGCGACGCGATCCGCCCGCTCTTCTGCGCGCGGCGCACGTCGTCGGCACTGTCCGCCAGCGCGAAGGCGTCGGGCCAGGCCGCCGCCATCCGCCGGACGATGTCGATTTCCTCCAGCGTCATTTCCACCGCGCGCGGCCCGGTGGCGCTGGCGGGGATATAGACCGACCAGAACTGCCCGCCGACGTGCCCGCGCCGCAACCGCGCGATGTCGGTCTGCAGCGGATAGGGCCAGCGCGTCGAATCGGTGCGCAGGTCCAGCGCCTCGACCTTCGCGCCATAGTGCTGGCGAATTTCCCACGGCAGATCGTTGTGCCCGTCGATCACCGGCGTGCGTTCCAGCAACCGTTCGATCCGCGCCGGGACGGGCGGGGTGGCGGCAGGGGCGGGGGATGCGGCGGCGGCGGCGGCGGCCTGGGCCAGGAAAAGCGCGATCATGCGCCGCAGAACATCATATCATCGGCGCCCACGACAGCGAAAAACGCACCACCGGCCATAACCCGCGATTCTGGCGTGCCGCGCCTCAGTACAGGCCCGGCGTCTCGCGCTGTGCGGTGCGCGGGCGGCCGGGCGTCAGCAGCGTGCGCGCCTGCGCGGTCAGTCCGGCGGTGCGTTGCGCCGATGCGCTCGCGCCGATCGGGGTGCAGCCGCGCCCGCCCAGATAGTTCAGCGCCGCGCGCACCGACGCCTCGTTCGCATCGCCCAGCGGGCGGGTCAGGTCGTCGCTCGCCTGGCAGCTGGCCTCTACCTTGCCCGCCAGCCCGTTGTAGTAATCGCCCTGCCGCGCGGCATTCTGCAGCGCCAGCGCGATCACGCGCAGCCGGTCGTCGGGGCAGGCGGGGTTGTCGAGCGGGATCTGCCCGACGGGCTTGCCATAGGTGTTGCTGCCGATCAGCGCGGCATTGCCGTGCAGGTACGGGATCATCGCGTTGATGACATATTCGCTGGCCGATGCGGTCCCCTCGGTGCCGATGAACGCCACCTTGGTCGGCGTGATCGCATTGGCTTCGCGTCCGAAATAGATCGTCTCGTCGTTGCTCGACTTGCTCGGGCGGAACGCGATATAGGTCTGCACGTCGCTGGTGCTGCGCGCGCCGCCGAGCAGGTCGGTGAACGTCTCCGCCGTCGCCAGCAGCCCCCCGCCATTGTAGCGCAGGTCGACGATGACGTTGGTGATACCCTGCGCGCGGAACACGCCGAAGGCGGTGCGCAGCTGGTCGTCGGCGGTGCTGATGAAGGTGCGCAGGTTGACGTAGCCGACCTTGCGCCCGCCGTCGTCGATCACCTTGTAGCCGTAGCGCGGCGATACCGGTGCGAGCGAGAAATCGGCCTTGGACAGCGTCACCACGCGCGTGCCCGACGTATCGATGACGCGGAATACGCGCGTCGTGCCCGGCGTGTCGGGGCCCAGCGCGTCGTTCAGCGCATCGGTATTGCCCGACGACAACAGGCTGCTGACGGTCCGCAGGTTGCTGCTGCTGGTGCCCACCGCGTCGATCTGAGCGCCGCGATCGACATTGGCGGCCAGCGCCGGCCCGCCCTCGAACGATTCGGTCACCAGCAGCCGGTTCGACCGGTCCAGCGTCAGCCGCACGCCGAACCCGGCGGTAGTGCCGGAGCCGTAATAGGCGTTCTCTTCCTTCACCGACGTCAGATAGGTGAAATAGCGGTCCTTGTTCTGCGCCCGCGCCGTCGCGGTCAGCGCGTCCAGGAACGTATCGACATCGCCGTAGCGCGACGGGTCGATCGACGCCGGCAGCGTATCGGGGAACAGATACCATTCGCGCATCTGCGCCAGCACCCAATCCTGTCGCGCGCGCAGGCTGCACGATCCGCTGCTGGAAGGGGACGGGGACGGCGAGGGGGTGGGCGCGGTGCCGGTCGATCCGCCGAAGCCAGAGCCGCCGCTGCCCCCGCCGTCCCCGCCGCCGCACGAGGCGAGCATCGCCGCCAGCGCCACCAGTCCCACCACCCGACGCCGACCGCTACGCATCACCCGTACCCCCTGAAACTGCCCTACGTTATAGCGGGCACCGGCGCGCGTCATCAGGTGTTTCGCGTGCCGTCACGGGCTGCCGCCCTCGGCAGCCCGACACGACCGGGAAGGAGAGCGAATGCGTCGTTTTGCGCTTGTGATGCTGGCCGCCGCGCCGCTGGCCGCCTGCGGGGGCAGCGGGTCCGCGCCGACCAATACCGCCGAGCCGGCGAATGCCGGCGACACGATCGCGCGAATCGCCGCGATGAACGAAGGGGAGCGCAACGCCGTCCTGTTCCGCGCGATTCGCGACGCCGGGCGCGAATGCCAGGGCGTGGAACGGTCGACGGCCGTGCCCGCGGTGGCGGGGAAGCCCGCCTGGGTGGCGACGTGCGACAATGATTCGCACTGGCTGGTCGCGATCGGCAATGACGGCATCGCCGCCGTCGCGCCTGTGGCCGGCAGCCCGGCGCCCGCCGCCAGCTAGTTTGCGGCGATCAACGCCAGCGTCGCCGCGTCGGGCGCGCCGAACAAGTGGCGGAGCGTCGCCGCCACGATCGGCGGCGCGCCCGCGGCGTCGAACAGCGTCAGCGACGACCGCAGCTTCATCGCGTCGACCGCGCCCAGCATCGCCTCGGCCGATCGGTCGGGGTGCCCGGCGACCGCGGCGACGCACTCGATATAGCGCGACCCCAGCAGCGGATGCGCCAGATAGGCGCGCGCCTCTGCCAGGTCGGCGATGGCGTAATGGCGCGCGGTCGTGCTGCGCCCCAGTCCCGCGATCTGCGGGAAGACGTACCACATCCAGTGATGCCGCTTCGCCCCCGCGCGCAGTTCGGCCAGCGCGATGGCGTAATCGTGCGACTGGGCGGCGACGAACCGGTCAAGCTCCATGGCGGCACAACGCACGGACGCGGCCGGCGTGCCGGTCAGATGCCGAACGCGCTCGCCGCATCGACGTAGAGCAGCAGCCCGGTGGTGGAGAAAGCGGCGGCGAACAGCATCACGGTGCGATACGGATCGGGGTGGCGGCGCATGGCGAGACGGCTCCGGGCGGTCAGGCGATCGGTGCGAGCGGGACGGCGGCGCCGACCAGCAGCGTGGCGACGGCGATGGCGGCGAACAGCGAAGCGGCGATACGGCGCAGGTCGGCGGAACGGTACATGGCAAGTCTCCGATAGTGGTCGACCGGCTGATCCGGCCATGCCACCGCTTCAGCATCGATCGTGCCAGAAATGGAGAATCCACGCGTTACAAGGAATTGGCTATTTCTGCCGCCGCGGGCCGGCGGATTACGCCACCTGCCGTTCGCACGTTTCGCCAACATGTGGTGCGGTGATCGTGCGGGCGCGGCCCTGGTCCTTGGCGCGATACAGCGCGGCGTCGGCACGCAGCATCAGCGCGGCGCGCCCCTCGCCCGGACAGCCTTCGGCAACCCCGGCGGAGAAGGACACCGTGCCGACCAGCTCGCCCGTCTCGCGCACGCGCAGCCGGCGCCCGGTGATCGCCTGGCGCGCGCTTTCGATCCGCTCGGCGGCCTCGTCCAGCCCGATTCGGTCGAACAGCAGCGCGAATTCCTCGCCGCCATAGCGCGCGACCAGGCAGCCGCATTCGCTGGCCAGCGTATGCGCCACCGCGCGGATCACGCGGTCACCCACCGCATGGCCGAAATTGTCGTTGATCCGCTTGAAATGGTCGATGTCGCAGATCGCGACCGCGATCGGCCGGTCGCGATCCAGCCCGGCGAAGGCTTCGTCGAACGCGCGCCGGTTGGGAAGCTCCGTCAACGGGTCGGTCCGCGCCGATCCGCGTGCCTCGTCCAGCGCGGCGCGCAGCTCTTCGGTTTCGCGGCGGGCGGCGTCCAGCCGCTCTTCGGCCTGGTGGACGCGCGCGATCATGTCGTTGGTCAGCCGCCCGATCTCCTCGGCGCTGGCGGCGGGGCCGACGTCGCGCATCTGCGCGGCGCTGCGGGCCAGGTCGCGGCCGAAATTGTTCGCCTCGGCATGCGCGATCGTGATCGTGTCGTCGAACCCGGCGATTTGCATCAGCACGCGTTCGATCATCGCCTGGTGCGTGGCGGGATCGGCGACCATCCGGTCGTCGTCGTCATTGTCCGCGCCGGCCGCGGCGGCGATGGGCGCGCCGGTCTTCGCCTGCCCGCCCAGCCGCACGATGTCCTGCGCGGTCAGCCGCACGCCGCCGTCGGTGATCTCCGCCACGCGCCGCGCCAGCAAGCCGTCGGCATTGGCCAGCACGGCATGGGCGAAGCTGTAATGCGCCGGATCGGGGCTCAGCCGGTTGGCGGTCAGGAACGCGCCGATCTTCGCGAACAGCCGATCCCCGGTCGATGCCTGCGCCGCGTGATCCGTCTTTCCTGCCACCACCGTCTCCCGGGCGCCGTTTCGGCGCTGCAATGATCGAACGGCCGGAACATAGGGGACAGGTGCTAATAGATCGTATGTGCGCCGAATTTACCGTCCGCGCAGCTTCTGCACCGCCGCCAGCGTCAGCGCGACATGCTCCGCCGGGTTCATGTCGGAATGGACGAACGCGATGCGCCCGTCGCGCCCGATGACATAGCTGGTGCGGGTGGTCGCATCGCGCCCCTTCACCTGCCGCCCCAGCGCGACGTCATAGCCCGCGATGACGCGCGGCCCGGCGCTGGCCACCGCGAACTTGCCCGCGCATTCGCTGGACGAGAATTTCTGGAGGTCGGCGACATCGTCCGCCGACATGCCGATGACGGTCGCGCCCGCCGCCTTGAACGCATCGACCTTCTCGGCGAAGGCGCGCGCCTCCGCGTTGCAGCCGGAGGTGAACGCCGCCGGGAAGAAGTACAGCACCACCGGCCCGCGGCGCAGCTGCTGCTTCAGGTTGATCGCCACCACCTTGCCGGCGATCGCGCCGCGGGTGCTGAAATCGGGCGCGACCGCCCCGGGGGCAAGCGCGGCGGCGGCCGGCGCGGCACCGAGCGAGAACGAGGCGGCAAAGGCGGCGGTCATCGCGGCGGCAGGCAGGAAGCGCATCGGGGAATACTCCTTGACGTTGCCGACACCCTAGCGCGCGGCGGCGGGGCGCGATAGGCCGCCGGTCATGCCCGTGCGCCCCTCCGACATCGACCTCGCCCACCGCCTCGCCGATGCGGCGGGGGCGGTCATCCGCCCCTATTTCCGCCGCCCCGCCGGGCTGGAGATGAAGGCCGATCGCTCCCCCGTGACCCGCGCCGACCGCGAGGCGGAGGAGGCGATGCGTCGCATCCTCGACGCCGAACGCTCCGGCGACGGCATCGTGGGGGAGGAACATGGCGTGAAGGACGGCGTGACCGGGCGCCAGTGGGTGCTCGATCCGATCGACGGCACGCGCAGCTTCACCGCCGGGCGCGCGATCTTCGGCACGCTGATCGCGCTGGTGGAGGATGGCTGGCCGGTGCTGGGCGTCATCGACCAGCCGGTGCAGCGCGAACGCTGGCTGGGGGTGGCGGGGCGGCCCACCCTGTTCAACGGCGCGCCCGCCGCGACGCGCCCCTGCCCCGCGCTGGAGGGGGCGATCGTCGCCACCACCAGCCCGCATCTGTTCGACGACGGCGACGTGCCGCATTATCTGGCGCTGGTCGCTGCGGCCAGCGGCGGCGCGCCGCGGCAGGGTCCGGTCTATGGCGGCGACTGCTATAACTACGGCCTGCTCGCCAGCGGCTTTCTGGACATCGTCTGCGAATCGGGGCTGAAACTGTACGATTTTGCCGCGCTGGCGCCGATCGTGGAGGGCGCGGGCGGGCGGATGTGCGACTGGAACGGCGATCCGCTGACCGCCGACAGCGCCGGTCACGTGCTGGCGATCGGCGATCCGGCGCGCACCGACGAGGTGCTGGAGGCGCTGCACGCCGCCGGGCACGATCACGATCACGATCACGAGCATGGGCATCATTGAGGTTTCCGCCATCTGCGCAATCGGGTAGCGCTGGCGGGGATGGCGACGATCAACAAATGCGACCTGGCGATCGTCGGCGGCGGCCTGTCGGGGGCGCTGATCGCGCTGGCGGTGGCGGCGCGCCACCCGCAATGCGACGTCCGCCTGATCGAGGGCGACGACACGATCGGCGGGCGCCACGTCTGGTCGTTCTTCGGCGCCGACGTGGGGGAGGCGGAACGCGCGCTACTGGCGCCGATCGTCGACCATGCCTGGCCGTCCTATGACGTGCGGTTCCCCTCCCATGCGCGCACGCTGGCGCAATCCTATTATTCGGTGCGGTCCGACCGGCTCGATGCGCATGTCCGCGCCGCGTTGCCGCGCCGCGCGATCATGACCGGGCGGCAGGTCGTGGCATGCAGTGCGACCGCGGTGATCTTGGCGGAGGGCGACCGGCTCAACGCCGGCGCGGTGATCGACGCGCGCGGCCCCGCCGATCTCTCGCTCCTCGACTGCGGGTGGCAGAAATTCGTCGGCCACGAACTGCCCGTCGCGGGCGGTCACGGCATCGAACGCCCGCTGGTGATGGACGCCACTGTCGTGCAGGACGACGGCTATCGCTTCGTTTATCTGTTGCCGTTCAGCGATGACCGGCTGCTGGTGGAGGATACCTATTACAGCGACACGCCCGCGCTCGACCGCGCGCTGCTGACGCGGCGCATCGGCGATTATGCTGCGGCGCGCGGCTGGCAGGTGGGCGAACCGCTGCATCGGGAACAAGGCGTGCTGCCGGTCGTCATGGGGGGGGATTTCGCGCGATACTGGCGATCGGGGGGTGCAAAGGTGGCCAAGGCGGGCGCGCGTGCGGGGCTGTTCCACCCGACCACCGGCTATTCGCTGCCCGATGCCGCGCGGCTCGCCACGCTGATCGCCGCGCAACGTGACCTGTCGGGCGCGGCGCTGCACGATGTCACCCACGATCACGCGGCGCGCGCCTGGGCCGCGCGGCGCTTCTACCGGATGCTCGACCTCATGCTCTTCAAGGCCGCCGATCCCGATCAGCGCTATCGCGTGCTGGAACGCTTCTACCGCCTGTCGCCGTCGCTGGTGGCGCGCTTCTACGCCGCGCGATCGACTGCGTTCGACAAGCTGCGTGTGCTCAGCGGGCGCCCGCCGGTGCCGATCGGGCGCGCGATTACCGCGCTCGCGGGGGCCGCGGCATGACCCGCGCGGTGGTGGTGGGCGCCGGCTTCGGCGGGCTGGCGCTGGCGATCCGGCTGCAATCGGCCGGGGTCGAGACGACGATCCTCGAATCGCGCGACAAGCCCGGTGGGCGCGCCTATTATTGGGAACGCGACGGCTTCGTGTTCGACGGCGGCCCGACGGTCATCACCGATCCGGCGTGCCTGGAGGAATTGTGGGCGCTGTCGGGCAACCGCATGGCCGACGACGTCGTGCTGGAACCGGTCCAGCCCTTCTACCGGCTGCACTGGCCCGACGGGTCGACGTTCGACTATACCAACGACGACACGCTGCTCCATGCCGAGATCGCGAAGCTCAACCCGGCCGACAATGCCGGCTATGCCAGATTCCTCGAATATTCCGCGGGCGTCTATCGCGAGGGCTATGAGAAGCTCGGGCACGTCGCTTTCCTCGACTTCGCCTCGATGATCAAGGCGGCGCCCGCGCTGATGAAATATCAGGCGTGGCGATCGGTCTATGCGATGGTGTCGACGTTCGTGCAGGACGAACGGCTGCGCCAGGCGCTGTCGTTCCACACCCTGCTGGTCGGCGGCAATCCGATGACCACCAGCGCGATCTACGCGCTGATCCACAAGCTGGAGCGCGACGGCGGCGTGTGGTTCGCGCGCGGCGGTACCAACCGACTGGTCGCCGGGATGGTCGCGCTGTTCGAACGGCTGGGCGGCACGCTGCGCCTTGCCGATCCGGTCGCGCGGATCGAGACGCTGGGCGACCGCGTCACCGCGGTGGAGACGCAGGGCGGCTTCCGCGCGGAGGTCGACATGCTGGCCGCCAATGCCGACATCATGCACGTCTATCGCGATCTGCTGCCCGGGTCGGGCGCGGCGCGGCGCACCGCCGCCCGGCTGGAACGCAAGCGCTTCTCCCCGTCGCTGTTCGTCGTCCACTTCGGCATCAAGGGGACGTGGCCGGGCATCCCGCACCACATGATCCTGTTCGGCCCGCGCTATAAGGGGCTGCTCGACGACATCTACGAACACGGGATGCTGAGCGAGGATTTCTCGCTCTACCTCCACCACCCGACCGTCACCGACCCGTCGCTGGCGCCGGAGGGGCATTCGACCTTCTACGCGCTCGCCCCCGTCCCGCACATGGGCAAGTACGCCGGCGACTGGGAAACGGTGCGCCCGATCCTGGAAAAGCGCATCCTGGACGAGGTCGGGCGGCGGCTGATCCCCGACATCCACGACCGCATCGTCACGAAGTTCAGCTACGCGCCGACCGATTTCGCGCAGGATCTCAACGCGCATCTCGGCAGCGCCTTCTCGCTGGAACCGATCCTGACGCAGAGCGCCTATTTCCGCGTCCACAACCGCGACGATTCGATCCACAACCTGTTCTTCACCGGCGCGGGCACGCACCCCGGCGCCGGCATCCCCGGCGTGGTCGGCAGTGCGAAGGCGACCGCGGCGCTGATGCTGGAACGGAGATAGGCCCCCAGCTGGCGCGGGGATAGGTCAGCCCCTTCCCCTTTCCCCGCGTTGGCAGTAGCGCGGCGGCATGAAGCGTCTTGCCATCTATTGCGGCTCGGCCACGCCCGCCGACCCCTTCTACCTCGATCTGGCGCGGCAGGTCGGCGACACGCTGGCGCGGCGCGGGATCGGCGTCGTGTATGGCGGCGGGCGGCTGGGGCTGATGGGCGCGATCGCCGATTCGGCGCTCGCCGCGGGGGGCGAGGTGATCGGCGTCATCCCGCAGGCGCTGGTCGATGCGGAGGTCGCGCACCGCGGCCTTACCGAACTCCACGTCGTCACGGGCATGCACCAGCGCAAGCAGGCGTTCACCGACCTGGCCGATGGGTTCGTCACGCTGCCGGGCGGCACCGGCACGATGGACGAATTGTGGGAGGCGCTCAGCTGGGCGCAGCTGGGCTATCACGCCGATCCGGTCGGGCTGCTCAACGCGCGCGGCTATTATGACGATATCGTCGCCTTCTGGCACAAGATGGGCGACGTCGGCTTCCTGCGCGCGCAGCATCGCGAGCTGCTGATCGTCGCCGATACGCTGGATGCGCTGCTCGGCCGGATGGCGGCGCATGTCCCGACCCAGCCGATCGTGCGCATGGCGGCGTCCGACCTGTGATGCCCGAGCGCGCGGCGCTGGTGGAGGCGGCGCGCGTGTCGATCGCGCGCGGCTCGAAAAGCTTCGCCGCCGCCTCCACCCTGTTCGCCCCCGCCGTGCGCGAGCGCGCGTGGCTGCTCTACGCCTGGTGCCGCGCGTGCGACGATCTGGTCGACGGGCAGGACCATGGCGGCGAACGGGTCGCGGTCACCGACGCGCAGCGCCGCGTCACGCGGGTCCGCGCGCTCAGCGTCGCGGCGCTCGCCGGGCAGCCGACCGGCGATCCGGCGTTCGACGCGCTCGGCGTCGTCGCCGCCGAAACGCGGATGCCGCCGCGTTACGTCCACCACCTGATCGACGGGTTCCAGCTCGACGCCGACGACTGGCGCCCGGTCGGCGAGGACGACCTGTACCGTTATTGCTATCATGTCGCCGGCGCGGTCGGGTGCATCATGGCGATCGTCATGGGCGTGCCCCCGGAGGACGAGGCGACGCTGGACCGCGCGTGCGACCTGGGGCTGGCGTTCCAGCTGGCCAATATCGCGCGCGACGTGGATGAGGATGCACGCGCCGGCCGCTGCTATCTGCCGCAGGCGTGGCTGGCGCAGGCGGGGATCCCCGCCGATGCGGTGATGGCGCCGGCGCACCGCGATGCGCTGGTGATGATCGCGCGGCGGCTGGCGGACCGCGCCGCGCTGCACGAAGCGAGCGCGCGGGTCGGCACGCGCGCGCTGTCGTGGCGATCGGCCTGGGCGGTGCTGGCGGCGGCGGGCATCTACGGCGATATCGCGCGCACCGTCGCACGCCGCGGCGCGCACGCCTGGGACCGACGCGTGACCACGGGCAAGGCCGCCAAGCTCGCCTGGATCGCGCGCGCCGCGGCGCAGGCCAGCCGCCGTCACGTCATTCCCGATACCCCGCGCGATCCGCTGCTGTGGACGCGTCCGCGCTGACGCGCGCGTCTCACTCGTCCGCGTCGATCCCCCAGTTCAGCCCGCGCGAGATCGCCGGGTCGGCGACCGCGGTCAGCAGATAGGCGACGAACTGCTTGGCGCGCTGCCACCAGCCGGTCGCCGCCTTGTACGCCTCGGGCGTCACCTCGTTCGATCGCGTGATTTCCGCGTCGACATAGCGGCGGACATGGTCGGCGAAGGCGCGATCCTCGATCCGCAGCATCAGTTCCAGGTTGATGAACAGGCTGCGCATGTCGAAATTGGCGCTGCCCACCCACACTGCATCGTCGACGACGTACAGCTTGGTGTGCAGCTTGGTCGGCGCATATTCAAACACCCGCACACCGCGCCTGAGCAGCCCGGCATAGGTGAAGCGCGCCGCCGCGATCGTGACGTTGTTGTCGGACAGCGCCGCCGTCACCACCCGCACCCGCGCCGCGCGCTTGCCCGCGCGGTCCAGCCGGCGCAGCATCGTGGGGGAGGGCGTGAAATAACCCGCGATGATGTCGATCCGCGCCGCGCGCGCCATGTCCTCGCGGATCGCGCGCGCCCATGGCGACAGCCGCCGCGTCGGCCCGCCGATCGTCCAGCGCAACGCGCCGCGCGCCTCGCTCCACTGCGCCAGTGCCTTGTTGAGCCGGCGGACGCGCCCGCCGTGGCGGATGCCCTGTTCCAGCGCGTCGAAATAGCCCGCGATCCGCCCCGCCGCCGCGCCTTCGACCAGCAGCCCCAGGTCGCGCCACGCGCGCTCGGCGGGCGTGCCGAAATAATCGTCCTCGATGTTGAACCCGCCGATGATGATCCGCGCCGCGCCCAACTCCTCGGCATCGGCCAGCGCCAGTTTCTGGTGGTTGCGCAGCAGGTAGCGCCGCCCGAACCGCGGCGCGAACCGGCACACGCTGACCCCGGCCGCCTCCACCGGGGCGAAGAAAGCCTCGTCCGCGGCGCTGCCGAATCCGTCGACGATCAGCGCCACCGTCACCCCGCGCTGCGCCGCGCGCGCCAGCGCGGCATTGACGCGCCGCCCCGATTCGTCGTCGGCGTAGATGTAATAGAGGATACGCAGCGACCGCCGCGCGCCATCGATCAGCGCCAGCAGCGCGTCCAGCCGCCGCGGCCCGGTATCGAGCAACGTCAGCCGGTTGCCGTCGACCGCGAAGGTCGGCTGGGCGGTGGCATCCTCCATCGCGCCGCGGCATGGCGGTTGCGCGCGCGCACCGCAAGCGCGGGCTTTCCTTGACGGATGGCGGGTGAGTCTCTAGATGCCCGACCCTTCCCTTAGCTTACCTTCAAGAGGATACGCGGATGGCGCGCGTCACCGTCGAGGATTGCGTCGACAAGATCCCGAACCGTTTCGATCTGGTCCTGCTAGCCGCGCAGCGCGCGCGGCAGGTGTCGGGCGGTGCGGAACTGACGATCGACCGCGATCGTGACAAGAACCCGGTGGTCGCGCTGCGCGAGATCGCCGAGGAGACGGTCAGGCCGCGCGACCTTCAGGAAGCCGTGGTGCAGAGTCTGCAGCGCGTCCAGATCGACGATGAGGAAGAGGCCGACGAAATCGGCAGCCTGGCCGCCTCGGCCGAGGCGCTGCGCCTCACCGCCGTCGCCCCGCCGCGCAATCAGAACGTCGGCGCCGACTACGACGGCTGACGCGCGCACGAGGTGCCGCTGAAAAGGCCCGCGACTCGTCATGCGAGTCGCGGGCCTTTTCGCGTCGGAACATCGAACGTCATTGGCCCCAAACCTCATCCCGGCGAAGGCCGGGATCTCCCGCGGTTAGAGCGCTTCCACTCGCCAAAGGCTCCTGCCTGCGCAGGAGCGACGGCTACATGCCCGCCGCCTCACGCCGCCAGCGTCGCCGTCATCGCGATCCGCTTCGCCGCGCCCGGCGCGACCGCGAACACGCCGGGCTTGTCGCGGAACTCGCCCGCATAGCCTTCCGGATCGGCGATCCCGTGCCACGGCTCGACGCAGACATAGGCCGCGCCCGGCTTGGTCCAGATGCCCAGCATCGGCGTGTCGGGGAACGCGATGTCGAGCTGCGGCCCGTCCGCCGCGCCATAGCGGACCGCGTCCGACGCGACCGGGTCCCACACCAAAGCATCGTGTGCGAACAGATCGTCCGCCAGATGCAGCACCCGGCCGTCGAGCGGCGAGGGGGTTTCCTGCGCCGCGATCGTCCCGTCCGCCGCGATCGCCTTCAGCGCCCCCGGCTCGTCCGCGGCGAAGGTGATGCGATGGTCGCCACGCGCCCGGCCATAGGGCAGCGGCCAGGCGAAGGCGGGGTGGAAACCGAAACTGGCGTAGAGCGTCGCGTCCGTCGCCGGATTGGCGACCGTCACCGCCACAGCGAGCGTCGCGCCCGTCACCTCGAACGCCACCTCCAGCCGGAACGCGAACGGATAGACCGCGCGCGTCGCGTCATCGTCCTCCAGCGCGAACACCGCGCGCGTCGGCCCGGCCTCCACCACCGCGAAGTCGCGGTGGCGCGCGAAGCCGTGCTGCTTCATCGGATATTCGCGCCCGTCGACGCGGATCGTCTCGCCGCTCGGCCGCCCGACGACCGGGAACAGGATCGGCGCGCGCCCGGTCCAGAAGCGCGGATCGGCGTCGGTCATCAACTCGCGCCCGTCGGCGTCGGTCAGCGACGACAGTTCCGCGCCATGCGGGTTGATCGCCGCCGCCAGCATCCCGTTGCCGATGCGGATCCAGTCCCGCTCAGCCCCCCGCTCAGCCACGCAGCTGCGCCCCCAGCTTGGCCGCCGCGGCGATCACCCGGTCGGCGATCGCCTTCAGATCGGCGTCGGTGAAGCTCTTCTCGCCCGGTTGCAGCACTGTCTCGATCGCGACCGAGGCGTGGCCCTCCGGCACGCCCGCGCCGGTGAACACGTCGAAGACGCGCGCGCGCACGATCGCGGCCTTGTCGGCGCCCTTCACCGCGCGGGTCAGCGCCTCGGCATTGACGTCGGCGGGGACCAGGAACGCGAAGTCGCGCCGCACCGGCTGCAACGCCGGCGGCGTATAGGCCGGGCGCATGAACCCGCCCGCGCCGCGCTTCGCGGGAATCGCGTCGAGGTACAGTTCCACCGCCGCGACCGGCCCGGACAGGTCGAACGCCTTGAGCACCGCGGGATGGACCGCGCCGAACGCCGCCAGCACCGTCTTCGGCCCCAGCCGCAGCGTGCCCGACCGGCCGGGGTGGAACGCCGCGCCTGCCTCGCCCATCACCTGAAGGTTGTCGACCGGCGCGCCCGCCGCCGCCAGCAGCGCCAGCGCCTCGGCCTTCGCGTCATAGGCGTCGAACGGTGCCGCCTTGCCCTCGCGCCAGCCGCGCGGGCGGCGATCGCCCGCCAGAACGAGGCCCAGCGTCACCCGCTCGCGCGGAGCGCCGCCCTCATCCAGATAGCGGCGGCCCAGCTCGAACAGTCGCACGCCCTCCGCGCCCTGCCGCAGGTTGCGCTCGGCCGCGGCCAGCACGCCGATCAGCAGCGACGGGCGCATCACCTTCAGCTCCTCGCTGATCGGATTGGCGACGCGCCACGCGCCGCCGCCGAACAGCGCGGCGTGCTTTTCGGGGACGAAGCTCCACGTCACCGCCTCGTCCAGCCCGCGCGCGGCGGCGGCGCGGCGGATGCGGCGTTCCAGCTTCTGTTCGGGGGTCGCGGTCGGGCGCGCGACGCCGGCGTCGCGCGGCAGCGGCACCGACGGCACCTTGTCCAGCCCCTCGATGCGGATCACTTCCTCGACCAGGTCGGCCGGGCCGTCGATGTCGCGGCGCCACGTCGGCGGCGTCACCTGCCAGTCGTCGCCGACCGTGAAGCCCAGCGATTCGAGGATCGCGCGCTGGCGCTCCGGCGCGATCGCCAGCCCGCCCAGCGTCGCTGCGCGGGCCGGATCATAGGCATAGCTGCGCGTGCCCAGCGGCGCCGCGCCCGCGCGCGTCACGCCGGTGGCGGTGCCACCGCAATATTCCAGCACCAGGAACGTCGCGATCGCCAGCCCGTCGTCCAGGAACGCCGGGTCCACCCCGCGTTCGAACCGCTGGCGCGCATCGCTGGTCAGTTGCAGCGTCTGGCCCGTCCGCGCGATCGTATCGGGGTCGAAGAACGCGCATTCGATCACCACCTCGGTGGTCGCCTCGGACACGCCCGAATGCGCGCCGCCCATGATCCCGCCGATATCGTGCACCGCCACGTCGTCGGCGATCACGGTCATCCCCGCCGCCAGCGTATAGGTCTTGCCGTTCAGCGCCTCGATCGTCTCGCCCGCACGCGCCGCCCGCGCGACCAGCCCGCCCGACAGCTTCGCCTTGTCATAGACGTGCAGCGGCCGGCCCAGGTCGGCGGTCAGGTAATTGGTGATGTCGACCAGTGCGCTGATCGGCTTCTGCCCGATCGCGCGCAGCCGTTTGGCCATCCATTCCGGCGCCGCGCCGTTGGTCAGCCCCGACACGCCTTGCGCATAAAAGGCGGGGCAGCCCGCCGCATCCTCGATCCGCACGTCCGGCCCAGCGCCGCTCCCCGGCACTTCGGGCACGGTCAGCGGCTTGAGCGTCCCCAGACCCGCCGCCGCCAGATCGCGTGCGATCCCGCGCACGCCCATGCAATCCTGCCGGTTGGGGGTGATCGCCACGTCGATCACCGGATCGTCGAGGCCCGCATAAGCGGCAAAGGCGCTGCCGACCGGCGCGTCGTCGGGCAGCTCGATGATCCCGTCGTGATCCTCGCCCAGCTCCAGCTCGCGCGTCGAACACATCATGCCGTTCGATTCGACCCCGCGGATCGCCGCGACTTTCAGGACCATGCCGTTGGCGGGCACCGCCGCGCCCGGCCTGCCGAACACGCCGACCAGCCCTGCGCGCGCATTGGGCGCGCCGCACACCACCTGCAACGGGCCGTCGCCTGCGTCGACCGACAGCACCTGCAATTTGTCGGCCTGCGGGTGGCGCTCGGCGGTCAGCACCCGCGCCACGGTGAAGCCGTCCAGCTTCGCGGCCGGATTCTCGACCCCCTCCACCTCCAGCCCGACGCGCGTCAGCGCATCGAGGATCGCGTCCAGCGACGCATCGGTGTCGAGATGGTCCTTGAGCCAGGAAAGCGTGAATTTCATGTTCTTCTTCTTCCGTCGCCCCAGCGCAGGCGGGGGCCTTTTCGGGGCGGGCGGATCGCTCCTTCCGCGGGAGATCCCGGCCTTCGCCGGGATGACGTGGTCGCTACGCCGCGGTTCCCACGCCGCCCGACAGCGTCGGCACGTCCAGCGCGGCAAAGCCGTAATGCTTCAGCCAGCGCACGTCCGCCTCGAACACCGGGCGCAAATCGTCGATGCCGTATTTCAGCATCGCCAGCCGGTCGATCCCGCAGCCGAAGGCGAACCCCTGCCATTCGTCCGGGTCCAGGCCGCAGGCGGCGATGACGCGCGGATGCACCATCCCGCTGCCCAGCACCTCCATCCAGCCTTCGTCGCCGCCGATCACGCGCTTGCCCTTCTCCACCGAGAAGCCGACGTCGACTTCAGCGGACGGTTCGGTGAACGGGAAATAGCTGGGGCGCAGCCGCAGCACGACGTCGTCGCGCTCGAAGAACGCGCGCAGGAACGTCTCCAGCGTCCATTTCAGGTGCGCCAGCGTGATCCCCTTGTCGATCACCAGCCCTTCGACCTGGTGGAACATCGGGGTGTGCGTGGCGTCCCAGTCGGACCGGTACACGCGCCCCGGCGCGATGATGCGGATCGGCGCGCCGCCCGCCGAACCGGCACCGGCGTGGCGCCTGGCCACCTCCACCATCGTGCGGATCTGCACCGGCGAGGTATGCGTGCGCAGCACCATCGGCGCGGCATCGTCGGCCGCCCCCTCGGGCTTGGCGATATAGAACGTATCCTGCATCGCGCGCGCCGGATGCGTCTCGGGAATGTTGAGCGCGCCGAAATTGTGCCAGTCGTCCTCGATCTCCGGCCCGGTCGCCACCGCAAAGCCCAGGTCGGCGAAGATCTCCGCCAGTTCGTCCATCACCTGCGCGACCGGATGGACCGTCCCCGCCGCGGGCACGTCGACCGGCAGCGTCATGTCCAGCGCCTCGCCCGCCAGCTGCGCGTCGAGCGCAATCTGCTCCAGCACCGCCTTGCGCGCCGCGATCGCGTTCGTCACCGCCTCGCGCAGGCCGTGGATCGCGGGGCCGTTGGCTTGCCGCTCCTCGGGCGACATCGCGCCCATCGTCTTGAGCAGCTGGGTCACGCGCCCCTGCTTGCCCAGCGCCTCCACGCGCACCGCCTCCAGCGCGTCGAGCGCGGCCGACGCCTCGATCGCGGTCAGCAGGTGGGTCTTCAGCTCGTCGATATCGCTCATGCGCCAATCCGTTGTTGCGCCGGGCCGCACGCTGGCGGCCGGGCCGCCCCGCCGTAGCGGTTCGGCAAGCCCCGGATCAACCGTGACGATGATCCTGCGCCCGCGCGCTCCCCTGTGCACGCCGCGCAACCCCTGCTATCGACGCCGCGCGCGCCCGCGGGCGCTGCCCCTTTTCGTTTCCCGCGGCGCCCGCCGCCCCTGTTTCCCGGACCCGTCCATGACCTCCCCCCGCCGCACCTTCGCGATCATTTCCCACCCCGACGCGGGCAAGACGACACTGACCGAAAAGCTGCTGTATTTCGGCGGCGCGATCCATCTGGCGGGCGAGGTAAAGGCGCGCGGGGCAAACCGCCGCGCGCGGTCGGACTGGATGAAGATCGAACAGCAGCGCGGCATTTCGGTGACGTCCAGCGTGATGACGTTCGAACATGCCGGCATCACCTTCAACCTGCTCGACACGCCGGGGCACGAGGATTTCAGCGAGGACACGTACCGCACGCTGACCGCGGTCGATTCGGCGATCATGGTGATCGACGCGGCCAAGGGCATCGAGCCGCAGACGCGCAAGCTGTTCGAGGTGTGCCGGCTGCGTTCGGTCCCGATCATCACCTTCGTCAACAAGGTCGATCGCGAAGGCCGCCCGGTGTTCGAACTGCTGGACGAGATCGCCGACATGCTCGCGCTCGACGTCTGCCCGATGACCTGGCCGGTCGGCATGGGCGGCACGTTCCAGGGCATCCTGAACCTTGCGACGCGCCAGATCACCCGACCGGAGGGCGACAGCCGCACCTTCCAGGGGAAGGTGGAGGCCGATCCCGCGCTGCCCGACGACGTCGCCGAGGAGATCGAACTGGCCGAGGCCGGCTATGCCGCCTTCGACGCGGCAGCCTATCGTCACGGCGATCTGACGCCGGTCTATTTCGGTTCCGCGCTCAAGGATTTCGGCCCGGCGGACCTGATCGCCGCGCTGGCCGACTATGCGCCCCCGCCGCGCCCGCAGCCGGCCGAGCCGGCGCCGGTATCCCCGGACGAGAAGGAAGTGACCGGCTTCGTCTTCAAGGTGCAGGCCAACATGGACCCGCAGCACCGCGACCGGATCGCGTTCATGCGGCTGTGTTCGGGCACGTTCCGGCGCGGCATGAAGCTGACCCCGACCGGTCATGGCAAGCCGATCGCGGTCCATTCGCCGATCCTGTTCTTCGCGCAGAACCGCGAGGTCGCTGACGAGGCGTTTCCCGGCGACATCATCGGCATCCCCAACCACGGCACGTTGCGGGTGGGCGACACGCTGTCGGAACGCGCCGACATCCGCTTCACCGGCCTGCCCAATTTCGCGCCGGAGATCCTGCGCCGCGTCGCGCTCAAGGATCCCACCAAGACCAAGCAGCTGCGCAAGGCGCTGGACGACATGGCGGAGGAAGGGGTGACGCAGGTCTTCTACCCCGAAATCGGCTCCAACTGGGTGATCGGCGTCGTCGGGCAGCTCCAGCTCGACGTGCTGCTCTCGCGCCTCGACGCCGAATACAAGGTCGCGGCCGCGCTGGAACCCGCGCCGTTCGACACCGCGCGCTGGGTGTCGGCGGAGAACCCCGCCGACCTCAAGGATTTCACCGACGTCAACCGCGCCGCGATGGCGAAGGACCGCGACGGCAACCCCGTGTTCCTGGCCAAGAGCGCGTGGGAAGTCGGCTACATCCAGGATCGCTATCCCAAGGTCCGCTTCGCCGCGACCCGCGAACGCTGACGGGACCGCCTGCCGTTCGCCCTGAGGAGCCGTTGAGCCTGTCGAAACGGCGTCTCGAAGGGCAGGTGTCAGGGCGTCCTTCCAGCGCCCCCGCTACGCCACCCAGTCGCGCGCCAGCCGCCGGCTCGCCAGCGCCATCAGCGCGCCGGCGACCAGGTACAGGCACAGCCCCGCCGCGATCGCATAGCGCAGCGATTGCGCGCCGTACGTCGGCACCAGCGTGTCGGACAATCGCCCGATCACCCAGCTGCCCAGCCCCAGCCCGATCAGGTTGTTGATCAGCAGGAAGCTGGCCGATGCGGTCGCGCGCATGTGCGCGGGCACCAGGTGCTGCACCGCGGTCAGCACCGGGCCGAGCCACACATAGACCAGCGCCTGCGGCACCACGAACAGCGCGAAGGCGGCGGTCGCGCTGCCCGACAGGACGCCCGCGATGAACAGCGGCGTCCCCGCGACATAGCAGAGCGCTGGCAGCAGCGCGTACCAGCGCCGGTCGCGCGCGCCCAGCCGGTCGCCCAGCGTGCCGCCCAGCAGGATGCCCGCCACCCCGCCGCTCAGCAGTAGCGCACCGATGAACTGCCCGGTCCCCACCAACGTCAGCCCGAAGCTGCGCATCACCAGGCTGGGCAGCCAGAAGGCGACGCCATAGCCGCACATCGACCCGGCCGCCGCGCCGAACGCCAGCAGCCAGAAGGCGGGTTTCACCGCCAGGATCGCGAACACCCGCCCGATCGGCTCGCGGTCCGTCGTCGCGGCGGCGCGCGGCGGATCGCGCACCAGCCAGCGGAACGCCGGCGCGATCGCCAGCCCGGCGATGCCGACCGCGAAGAAGGCGGTGCGCCACTCCACCGCCGCGGCGATATAGCCGCCCAGCAGCACGCCCGCGGCGGCGCCCAGCGGGATGCCCAGCGAATAGATCGCCAGCGCCCGCGCGCGCCATTCGGGGCGGAACGTGTCGGCGATCAGCGCATAGGATGGTGCCACCCCGCCCGCCTCGCCCACGCCCACGCCCAGCCGGAACAGGAACATCTGTGTGAAGCTGCCGGCCGCGCCGCACAGCGCGGTGAACCCGCTCCACACCGCCAGGCTGATGGTGATGACCCAGGTACGGCTGGTGCGATCGGCGAGCAGCGCCAGCGGGATCGCCAGCGTGGAATACAGGATCGCGAACGCCAGCCCGCCCAGCATCCCCAGCTGCGCATCGGTGAGGTCCAGGTCGGCCTTCACCGGCTGCGCCAGGATCGACAGGATCTGCCGGTCGAGGAAGTTGAAGCTGTAGACCAGCAACAGCATCGCCAGCGTGACGCCCGGACGGGTGGGCGCGGCGGATTGGTTCGTCTGCCCCACGAACGTCATCCCAGCGAAAGCTGGGATCTCCCGCCGGTCGGGCGCCGTGCGATACGGAGGGAGACCCCGGCCTGCGCCGGGGTGACGAAGTCGGTGGGGCAGGTCACGATCAGAACCGCACCTCGAACGTCGCGGTGGCAGTGCGCGGCGGGCCGTAATATCCGATGATCGAATTGCCGAACACCGCGCCGGGGAAGTTGTACCCGCCCACCCGGTACCGCTGGTCGGCGAGGTTCCTGAGGTTCATCGCCACGCGGTAATGCCCGTCGCCCGAAATCCAGTTGGCCGATGCGTTGACCAGCGCATAGCCGTCCTGGTCTAGCGCCGGGGTCGGGATCTCGAACAAGGTATAGTCGCTGCGCAGCGTCACTTCGGGCGTGATCGAGATGGTGCCGCCCGCAAATCCGGTCGACGCGGTGAACGATGCCGCGGCGGTGAAGCGCGGCGTGTTCTGGAACACGCGCTGGTTGGCGACGTCCACCGGCGTCGTCCCGCCGTTGATGAAGGTCAGGAATTCCAGATACTTGGCATGGGTGTACCCGAACGACGCCTGTGCCGAGAACCAGCGCGACGGTACCGCGCGCGCCTCGATCTCGACGCCGTAGATGTCGGCCTTGCCCGCATTGTCGACGAAGCTGGCGATGCCGCCGGCGACGTTGGGGACCTGAATCGTCACCTGCTGGTCGGTGTAGCGCGAATAATAGCCCGCCAGGTTCAGGAACAGGGTGCGGTCCAGGAACGCGCCCTTCAACCCCAGTTCGTAGCTGCTGATCTTCTCCGGATCGTAGCCGTTGACCGTGGTGGGGGTGAACACCGCGTCGCCGCGCATGTCGAACCCGCCCGATTTGAACCCCTTGCCCCATGAGGCATAGAGGTTGAGGTCGCGGCGCGGCTCATAGCTGATCGAGATGCGCGGCGTGACCTGATCGAAGCTGCGGCTGTTGGTGTAATCGGTGCGGATCAGGCCCGGCACCGCCGCGGCATTGCCGAACCGCGGCGAGCGGATGCCGGTGTAGTTGCGACGGAAGACGGTGCCGGTCTTGTCGTCCTTGGTGTAGCGCAGTCCCGCCGACACCTTCAGCTGGTCGGTCACGTCGACGCTGAAGTCGCCGAACGCGGCATAGCTCTTGGTCTTGACCGACCCCGACGTCAGCGTGGTGGTGTTGAGCAGCCCCAGCACCGTGTCGAACGCGCCGGATGCGCGCGCGTCGAGGTAATAGAGGCCGAACACCCCCTGCACGCGGCTGCCCTGGTACAGCAGCTGCAATTCCTGCGTGAACTGCCAGTCCTCGTAATAGGCGGGCACGTCCAGCGTCGGCAGCGCGGTATTGTCGAAATCGATCACCGTGTCGGTCTGGCCGTCGCGATACGCGCTGATCGTCTTGAAGGTCAGCGTGTCGGACAGGCCGAACTCGCCGGTCAGCGACAGCCCCTGCGCCAGCACGCGGTTGTTGTCGCCGATCCCGGCGCGCGTATCGTACACGCTGGCGGTGGGGGCGTAGCGCGGGTCGCCGCCGTTGCCGACCAGCCGGGTGCCGTGGCGCGGGTTCGACTTGTCGAGCGTGCGGTCGCCCGCCAGCCGCACGAAGATCGCGTCGGTCGGCGACCATTCGGCGGACACGCGCGCCGCGATCACGTCCTTGTCATACTGGTCCGCGCCGGTGGTCAGGTTGGTGCCGAACCCGTCACGCTTGTACCGCGCCACCGCCGCGCCGATCGACAGCGTGTCGGTGATCGGCAGCGCGATCTGCCCGACCAGGTCGAACTGGTTGTACGAACCGTACGACCCGCGCACCATGCCCGACACGTCGTGCCCCAGCCGCTTGGTGACGTATTTGATTGCGCCGCCGATCGTGTTGCGGCCGTACAACGTGCCCTGCGGCCCGCGCAGCACCTCCACCCGCTCCACGTCGAAGATATCGAGTACCGCGCCCTGCGGCCGCGCGACATAGACGTCGTCGATGTACAGGCCGACACCCGGTTCGAACCCCCACAGCGGGTCCTGCTGGCCGACGCCGCGGCTGAACGCGATCAGCGTGGAGTTGGAGCCGCGCGCGATCTGCAGCGTCAGGTTCGGCGTCTTGTCCTGCAAGGCGGTGATATCGACCGCGCCCTGCTTCTCCAGCAGGTCGCCCGAGACGACCGACATCGCGATCGGCACGTCGATCACGCTTTCCTCGCGGCGGCGCGCGGTGACGACGATGTTCTCGCCCGTCTCCTCGCTGGCGGCGGTGGCGGTTTCGGGGGTCGGCGCGGTTTCGGTGGAGGGAGGCGCGACGGAGGATGTGGTCTGCGCGGCGGCGGGTATTGCGGCCAGCGCGCTGCCCAGCAGCAGGATCGATCGAACGGTCGTCGTGGTGCGGCGCATCGCCTTCCTCCCCTTTGTTGGCCGATCCCTCTGGCGGGTTGCCGGCACGTCGATCGCGCTATACTGAAACTTGAACCGGCTTTCAACTTTCATGATGCGATCATGTGGGCGCCGGATCGGGAGGGGTGGGATGAGCGATCGGCGGGCCGCGACGGACGCGGACAGTGGCGACAAGGTGCCGCGCACCGAACGCGGGCGACGCACGCAGCGCGCGATCCTCGATGCGGCGGCGGCCGAATTCGGCGAACGCGGCTTCCACGACGCCTCAATCAGCGGGATCACCCGCCGCGCCGGGGTGGCGCTGGGCAGCTTCTACACTTGGTTCGACAGCAAGGATGCGGTGTTCCGCGCGCTGGTGGCGGACATGTCGAACCGCGTGCGCGATCATGTCGCCCCCGCGATCGGCGCCGCGCCGGACCAGATCGCGGCGGAACGCGCCGGTCTGCTCGGCTTTCTGGAATTCGCGCGCGCACACAAGGAAATCTACCGGATCATCGACGAATCCGAATTCGTCGACCCCGACAGCTTCCGCCGCCACTATGCCACCACCGCCGACCGCATCGCCGCCCGCCTGCGCCGCGCCGCCGACCGTGGCGAGGTGATCGCCGATGTCGGCGAGGTACACGCCTGGGCGATCATGGGGATGAACGTGTTCCTGGGGCTGCGCTACGGCATCTGGTCGGCCGAGGAAGACCCCGCCGCGATCGCCGACACGATCGCCGCGATGCTGGCGAAGGGACTGGCGCGTCACGATTGAGGAGCGGCATGGCCGGAGGCGGTTCAGTGAAGGCCGCCTGACCGTAGCCGTCGCCCCAGCGAAGGCTGGGGCCTCACGCGGCTCCTGCCTCCTGCTCTCTCCTGGAGATCCCGGCCTGCGCCGGGATGACGGCCGGTCGAATTCGGACCGCCGGATGTCGGTCCGACCTAGTCCTTCCAGCCCCAGTACAGCTGCGCCGGCGGCACGTTCCACCATTCCATGTCATGGTCGATCCGCTCGAAATGCGGCGCGATGAAGTCGCGCACCCTCGGGCTGAACTGATAGACCAGGAACGCGCCGCCGGGGCGCAGCACGCGCTGCGTCGCCGCGGCGATCTGCGGCCCGACGCCGTCCGGCAGCGTGGAGAAGGGCAGGCCCGACAGAACGTAGTCGGCTGCCTCATGCCCGTGTTCGGCGACGATCCGCTCGACGTCCGCCGCCGACCCGTGGACCGCGACGAAGCGCGGATCGGTGATCGTATGGTCGAGGTAGCGGATGAAATCCGGGTTGGTGTCGATCGCGATCAGCATCGCGTCGGGCGCCATCTTCTCCAGGATCGGGCGGCAGAAGGTGCCGACGCCCGGGCCGTATTCGACGAACAGCTTGGTGTTCGCCCAGTCCACCGGGCCGAGCATCTTGGCGATCAGCCGGTCGGACGACGGGATGATCGATCCGACCATCACGGGGTGCTTCAGAAACCCCGAAAAGAACATCTGCCACGGACTGGGCACGCCGGCGGCGTTGCGGCGGCTGCGCCGGATGGCGTTGGTCGAACTAGCCATGTCGAAAGATCGGACTCCTGAACCCTGATCGGTGACGTTTCCACGACACCTTCATGACGAACGCGCTGCAAGCGACCCGGTTGCCATAGCGGGGTTGCGCGCGGCCCCCAAGCGCCTAATCGGGATAAGGACACGACGAACGGTACAGATGGAGAGGGGAAGGCCGGTGCGGCGCGGTGTCGAATCCACCTTCGGGCTGATGTTCCTCGTCATGCTGACGATCGCGGCGGGCAATACCGCGCTGCAATCGGTGCTGCCCGCGCTGGGGCGATCCCTGGGGGTCAAGGATTCGGCGGTGGCGGCGGCCTTTTCGGTGTCGGCGCTCTTGTGGGTGCTCGCCGCGCCCTTCTGGGCGAACCGGTCGGACCGGCACGGGCGGCGGCTGATGATCCTGCTGGGGCTGGGTGGCTTCTGCATCAGCCTGCTGCTGTGCGGCCTGTTCCTGGCGGCGGGGATCAACGGCTGGATCGGCGGGACCACCGCGTTCCTGCTCTTCATCGCCGGGCGGCTGATCTACGGCACCTTCGGGTCCGCCGCGCCGCCCGCGGTACAGGCGCTGGTCGCCGGCAACACCACGCGGGAGGAGCGGACGCGCGCGCTGACCCTGCTGGCCTCCGCCTTCGGGCTGGGGACCATCCTCGGGCCGGCGGTCGCGCCCTACCTGCTGCTGGGGCATGTCGGTACGGTGGAGGTCGGGCTGGCCGGACCCGCCTTCGTCTTTGCCGCCTTCGGCCTCGTCATCTTCGTGACGGTGCGGCGGATGCTGCCAGACGATCGCGGGCTGACCGCGGAGGCGCATGGCGCGGTAAACGCCTATCCCTCGATCGGCGGGCAGTCGTCCGGCGCCAGCGTGCAGGCTGCGATCGCCCCGCCGGGGACGCGTGTCGGCTATCTCGATCCGCGCATCCGCACCTGGATGGCGGCCGGGCTGGTGATGGGCCATGCACAGGCGATGACCGGGCAGGCGATCGGTTTCCTCGTCATCGACCGGCTGGGGCTGCCGCCGCGCATGGCGCTGGAATCGACCGGGATCGTGCTGATGATGGGGGCGGGCGCGGCGCTGCTCGCGCAATGGGGGCTGATCCCGCTGCTCAACCTGAAACCGCGCGCGCTGGTGCTGGTCGGGCTGGTGCTGGCGGCGGCGGGCACCGCGCTGACGGGCCTCGCGCCGTCGCTGTACGGCATCGCCACCGCCTATGCGCTCGCGAGCTTGGGGTTCGGCTTCACGCGGCCCGGCTTCACCGCCGGGTCCAGCCTGGCGGTCGGGCCGGAGGCGCAGGGGTCGGTCGCGGGCAAGGTCACCAGCATCAACGGCGCCAGCTTCGTGCTCGGCCCGTCGATCGGCGTAGGCCTCTACGAATTGTGGCACCCGCTGCCGTATCTGACCGCCGGGCTGGCGTGCCTGGTGCTGTTCGTCTGGTGCTGGGCCGCGCTGCGCGACGCCGCCCCCACCGTCGCCGCCTATGACGACCCGGTGGTGTAGCGCCGACCTGGACGTCATCCCAGCGCAGGCTGGGATCTTCCGCGATGCGCGCACGATCAACCGCGAAAAGCCACAGCCCGGGCCGGGGCGACGGATCAGGTCAGCCGGTCAGTCGCTCCCCTTCGGCCCGCGCGGCGACAGCTGGCCCGGCGCGATGAAGCCGATCGGCTGGATCGCATTCGCTTCCTGCTTCAGCCGCGCGGCCATCTGTTCGTATTCGCGCTCCACCTCGGGCGTCACGCTGGCGCGGCTTTCGGCCAGCGCGCGTTCGAAATGCTCGTGCCGCACTTCCCGCGTCTGGAGCGATTCGCGCAGCGCGATCAACCCGGCGCGCCGCACCACATCCTCCAGGTCCGCGCCGGTGAACCGCTCCGCCCGCGCCGCGATCGCGTCCAGGTCGACATCGTCGGCGAGCGGCATCTTCTGCGTCTGGATCGCCAGGATGCGCCGCCGCCCCTCCGCGCTCGGCACGCCGACATAGATCAGCTCGTCGAACCGCCCCGGGCGCAGCAGCGCGGGATCGACCAGATTGGGCCGGTTGGTCGCGCCGATCACCACCACCGACTGGAGTTCCTCCAGCCCGTCCATCTCCGCCAGGATGGTGTTGACCACTCGCTCGGTCACCTGCGGCTCGCCCAGCCCGCCACCGCGCGCGGGGACCAGCGAATCGAGCTCGTCGATGAAGATCACCGTCGGCGCCACCTGCCGCGCGCGCGCGAACAGACGGCTGATCTGCTGCTCGCTCTCGCCATACCATTTGGACAAGAGGTCGCTCGACTTGGTGGCGATGAAATTGGCCTGCGCCTCGCGCGCCACCGCCTTGGCGAGCAGCGTCTTGCCCGTTCCAGGCGGCCCGTACAGCAGGAAGCCCTTGGCCGGGCGGATGCCCAGCCGGCGGAACGCATCGGGGTCCTTCAGCGGCAGCTCGACGCCTTCCTTCAGCCGCATCTGCGCATCGTCCAGCCCGCCGACGTCGCTCCACTGCGTCGTCGGCGCCTGCACCATCACCTCGCGCATCGCGCTCGGCTGGACGCGCTTCAACGCCTCCATGAAATCCTCGCGCGTGACCGCCAGCGTCTCCAGCACTTCGGTCGGGATCGTGCGGTCCTCCAGGTTCAGCCGCGGCATCATCCGCCGCACCGTCTCGATCGCCGCCTCGCGCGTCAGCGCCGACAGGTCCGCGCCGACGAAGCCGAAGGTCGTGCGCGCCAGCTCGTCCAGGTCGACCCGCTCGCCCAGCGGCATCCCGCGAGTGTGGATGCCCAGGATCTCGCGCCGCCCGCGCTCGTCGGGGACGCCGACGACGATCTCGCGGTCGAACCGCCCCGGCCGGCGCAGCGCCTCGTCGATCGCCTCCGGCCGGTTGGTCGCCGCGATCACCACCAGATTGGCGCGCGCCTCCAGCCCGTCCATCAGCGTCAGCAGCTGCGCGACCAGCCGCTTCTCGGCCTCGCCCGACACCTGCCCGCGCTTGGGCGCGATCGAATCGATCTCGTCGATGAACACGATCGACGGCGCGGCCTTGGTCGCTTCCTCGAACACCTGCCGCAGCCGCTGCTCGCTCTCGCCATAGGCCGATCCCATGATCTCCGGCCCGTTGATGAGGAAGAATTGCGCATCCGATTCGTTCGCCACCGCGCGCGCCAGCCGCGTCTTGCCGGTGCCGGGCGGGCCGTGCAGCAACACGCCCTTGGGCGGCTCGACGCCCAGCCGCTCGAACAATTCGGGGTAGCGCAGCGGCAGCTCGACCATTTCGCGCAGCTGGTCGATCGTCGTCGCCATCCCGCCGATATCGTCATAGGTGACGTCGGCGCGCCGCGCGGCGTCCGGCTCCTCATATTCGGGGCGCAGCTCGACGTCGGTATGCTCGTCGATATGGACGACGCCCTTCGGGCTGGCCGACACTACGGTCAGGCGGATTTCCTGCAGCGCATAGGCGGGCGCGTTGACGAACCGCTCCATGCCCGGCGGCATGTTCTGCACGCGCTGGTGCCCGGCGGTCGCGACGACGTCGCCCGCGCACAGCGGCCGTCCGAAAAAGGTGCGCTTCAGCGCGTTGGTCGATCCCTGCAACCGCAGGTTCTGCTGCGCCGGCGCGAAGACGACGCGCGTCGCGGCCTTGCTCTCGACGCGCCGCACCTCGACGAAATCGCCCGATCCGACCCCGGCGTTGGCGCGCTGCAACCCGTCGATGCGCAGCAACTCCAGCCCCTCGTC
Organism: Sphingomonas ginsenosidimutans; assembly: GCF_002374835.1. Lineage (GTDB taxonomy): Bacteria > Pseudomonadota > Alphaproteobacteria > Sphingomonadales > Sphingomonadaceae > Sphingomonas > Sphingomonas ginsenosidimutans. The sequence goes on along the minus strand of NZ_NWVD01000003.1, from coordinate 109,104 downwards.
CTCGGCATAGGGGCCGACCGCGCGCGCCGGCGTGGTCTTCTTGCCGACGATCTCCACCACGTCACCGTCGCCCAGCCCCAGCGCCGCCATCACCGACCGCGGCAGGTGCGCGATCCCGCGGCCGCTGTCCTCGGGCCGGGCATTGGCGACCTGCAGCTTGATCGTGCGTTCGTCGGCGTCGGCCATTGGGTCCCTTTCGTGCGGCTCGCGGTCGAGCGCAGGAGATAGGGGCCGGGTTCCCGATTGCGAGGGCGCGCGCCGCGCGGGCCGGTGCGCGCGCCGAAAAAAAAGGGCCAGCCCCGAAGGGCCGGCCCGTGAAAGTTTTATAGGAGAGGATGCCTGAAAGGCCCGCCCTATGTGCAGCGCAGCATCGCGATGTGCAAATGCGAAAAACGTTGCGCACGATTGCATAAAGTGCAATCAATCAACGATCGCGCTCGTATGTGAACGTTTCACTTGCATGATGCGGCGCACATAACCCAGGTTGGATGATCGATGCGCCGCCTCCCGCCCCTGACCGCGATCGAAGCCTTCGTGGCCGTGGCGCGGCTTGGCTCGATCAAGGCGGCGGCGCAAGAACTGGCGCTCTCCCCGCCCGCGCTCAGCCGCCGGATCCAGACGCTCGAACGCTTCCTGGCGCGCCCGCTGTTCGATCGCCGGCACCAGGCGATGGTGCCCAATGCCGACGGCGACCGGCTGCTGTCGGCGATCGCCCCGGCGCTGGACGGGCTGTCCGACGCGATCGAATCGATGACCAGCGGGACGGAGGTACTGCGGCTGCGGCTCGGCGTGCTGCCGCTCTACGCCTCGCAACGGCTGTTCCCGCGGCTGGGCGAATTGCGCGCCGCCCACCCGGAACTGCATCTCGATATCGACACCGGCAGCAACGCGATCGCGCGGCTGGGGGAGGGGCTGGACGCGGTGATCGTGCTGGCGCGCGACATCGACCCCACGCTCCATGCCGAACGGCTAGACCGTAACATGGTCTATCCGATCGCGGCGCGACGGCTGGTGGAGGGGCCGGACCCGCTGGTCGCCCCCGAGCAGCTCGCGCGGCATACCGTGCTGCTCCACCGCGAGATGATCGACACGTTCGTCGCCTGGCGCCACGCCGCCGGGCTGACCGCGATCGAGCCGGCGGCGATCGACTATTTCGATTCGGGCGCGCTGATGCTGGAGGCCGCGGCGCAGGGGCTGGGCGTCGCGTTCATGCACGAAAGCCATTTCCACGACGCCAACGATTCGCGACTGGTGAAGCTGTTCGATTTCCAGGTGACCAGCCCGTACAGCTACTGGTTCGCCTGCCGCCCGCGCGCGCTGCAGACCAAGCCGGTGCGGCTGTTCCGCGACTGGCTGATCCGCACCCTGCGCGAGGATTGAGGGGGCAACATTCGCCCCGTTCGCCCTGAGGAGCTGTTGAGCTTGCCGAAACGGCGTCTCGAAGGGTGCTTTGGGACGAGGCCTCGGCAGGCTCAGCCTCTCCTCAGTATGGATGGGTCACATGCCTGAATGCCGATCGGATCGATGGGCGCGCGGCTCGAGCGCCCGTTGGCGCTCCACACGTCATCCCAGCGAAGGCTGGGATTTCCCGAAGAGGGGCACGAATCGCCTTGTCCTTTCGCGACCGTCTCGCTTCTCCGGCGAACCGTGCCGCCCCCTGTCCTACACCCGCCAACATCGCGCAGCCTGCGCGGCAGGATGATGCGACCCCCACGCTCCCGTGACGCGCCACCCCGGCGCCACGACGCGCCGCCGGACGGCGATTTACCCCGCCAGCGGCTCAACATTCGCAACATTCGGCGTGCGCGACGGGGGCGGGCGATATCGCCCGCGCCCCGCCGCCGCACGTCACTGCGCCTTCATCGTGACGATCTTGCCCGGGTTCGCGGGCGGCTCGCCCTTGGGCAGCGCGTCGATCAACTCCATGCCCTCGGTCACTTCGCCCCACACGGTATACTGGCCGTCGAGGAAGCGCGCGTCGTCGAAGCAGATGAAGAACTGCGAATTGGCGCTGTTCGGGTCCATCGTGCGCGCCATCGAGCACACGCCGCGCACATGCGGCTCCTTGTTGAACTCCTGCTTCAGGTTGGGCTTCGACGAACCGCCGGTGCCGTTGTGGTTTCCGCCGTCGCCGCCCTGCGCCATGAAGCCGGGGATGACGCGATGGAACGGCACGCCGTCGTAGAAGCCCTCGTTCGCCAGTTCGGCGATGCGCTGGACGTGGTTGGGCGCCAGGTCGGGGCGCAGCTTGATCGTGACGTCGCCGCCGTCGAGCGTCATCGTCAGCGTCGAATAGGTATCGGCCATGGGGAATCCTTTACGTTTGCTTGGGCGCGCACGTAGTGATGCCGGGCGCGGCTGGCAAATGCGCAGCCGCCGCGCTAGGGGCGGCGCCGTTAACGTTCCGGGAGGCGGACCATGACCGACACCGATCTTCCCGATACGCTGGACCCGGCCGACGACACCCGGCTGGACGAGGATGACCGGCTGAAGCCCGAATTCGTCACCGCGGTGCTCGACGCGGTCGAGGACGGCGATGCCGAAGCGGCGCGCGCGCTGGTGGAGCCGCTCCACCCCGCCGACATCGCCGACCTGTTCGAACTGACGCCGGAGGACCGGCGCAAGGACCTGGCCGCCGCGATCGCCGACCTCGTCGATGCCGACGTGTTCGCGGAGATGAACGATTACGTCCGCGAGGCGCTGATCGACGCGCTCGACGCGCGGCAGGTCGCGGACATCGCCAGCGAACTCGATACCGACGATGCCGTCGCGATCATCGAGGACATGGAGCCGGAGGACCAGCGCGAGGTCCTGCGCGCGATGGAGCCGGACGATCGCGCCGCGATCGAGGAGGCGCTGTCCTATCCGGAGGAATCCGCCGGGCGCCTGATGCAGCGCGATCTGGTCGCGGTGCCCGAACATTGGACGGTCGGCGACGTCCTCGACTATCTGCGCGGCGACGAGGAACTGACCACCGATTTCTGGGAGATCTTCGTCGTCGATCCTGCGCATCGCCCGATCGGCACCTGCGCGCTGTCGTGGATCCTTCGCACCCCCCGCAGCATCCCGGTGGGCGACGTGATGAAGCGCGAACAGACGCTGATCCCGGTCGACATGGATCAGGAAGAGGTCGCGCTGCGCTTCCAGAAATATGCGCTGATCTCCGCCGCGGTCACCGATGCCGCGGGGCGGCTGGTGGGCATGATCACCGTCGACGACATCGTCCACATCATCCAGGAGGAAGCGGGCGAGGATACGCTGCGGCTCGCCGGTGCGGGCGACGGCGACATCAACGAACCGATCGCGGTGACGGTGCGCACGCGCGTCGCGTGGCTCATCGTCAACCTGGGCGCGACGATCCTGTCGGCCTCGGTGGTCGGGCTGTTCCAGGGCGAGATCGCGCGCTTCGCGCTGCTCGCCGCGCTGATGCCGATCGTCTCGGCGCTGGGCGGCAATGCGGGGACGCAGACGCTGGCGGTGATGGTCCGCGCGCTCGCCACCAACCAGCTGACCAGTTCGAACACGCTGCGGATGCTGCTGCGCGAATTCCGCGTCGCGATCTGCAACGGCCTCGCGCTCGCCGCCGTGGGGGCGACGGGCAGCTACGTGCTGCTCGGCCATGGCGGTCTGTCGGTGGTGTTCGCGCTGGCGATGATGATCAACAGCGTCGTCGCCGGACTGGTCGGGGTGATCGTGCCGGTCGCGCTGGACAAGGCGAACGTCGATCCGGCGGTGTCGTCGGCGGTGTTCGTCACGACGATCACCGACGTCATGGGCTTCCTCTCGTTCCTCGGTCTGGCGACCTTGTGGGGGCTGGGGGGCTGACCCACATCGGCGCGACGATGCCGCTTCACCTAACCAAGGTCGCCTTCGGCGCGGCCAGCGTCGACCTTCTGGGCCAGCGGCTCGCCGCGCGCGCCGCCGACGGCCCGGTGTTCCTGACCACGCGCTACCTGCCCAAGCGGCATGAGGAGATCGCCGGGCAAGGCTCGCTGTTCTGGATCATCAAGCACACGCTGGTGGCGCGCTCCCCGATCCTGGCGTTCGGAGAGGCCGAGGGCGGGCGCGTCGCGATCCACATCGATCCGGCGCTACGGCTGGTCCAGTCCCGCCCGAAGCGCGCGCATCAGGGCTGGCGCTATCTGGAGGCGGCGGACGCGCCGGGCGACCTGGGCGGGGAGGCGAGCGACAGCCTCGCCGCGATGCCGCCCGCGCTGATCGGCCGGCTCAGCGACCTGGCGCTGATCTAGCCTGTCTCCCCGCCGGCCAGCTTCGCCTTCAGCCCGGCCAGCGCACCGAACGGCCCGGCCTCCTCCTCGCTGACGACGCCCGCTTCCTTCAGCACCGCGGCGGCGCGCGGGCTGCGCGGAAAGGGATCGAGCGCCAGCGCCATCGTCTCCGCCGCCGCCTCGCCCAGGTCGATTCCGCCGCCCTCGATCTCGACGATGTCGAGCGCGTCCCCGTCCAGCTCAACCTCGTCCAGCGCGATCTCGTCCCCCGCCGCCGCCGGCTCGACGAAGCGCAGCGCGACCGGCTCGTCGATCGTCGCGGGCAGCGGGTCGCCCGTCACCGAACATGCCTGCACCACCGCCGCCGCGACGGTGCCGTGCACGTCGATCCCGGCGGACCCGCGCCGGATCGCCAGCCGCGCCTCCAACCGCTCGATCGCCACCAGCCCGAACCGCGCCGCCAGCGCCGCGCGCTCGGCTTCGTCGGCGACGATCGACACCACCCGCTCGTCGCCGCCGATCGTATCGAGCCGCTCGATACGCGAAAATTCCGGCGTCACGGCAGTTCCCCCCGCATCATCGCGTCGATCGACACCTCGTCCAGCGCGCGGCGCAGCGCCGCCAGCCCGTCACGCACATGCGCCACCGCTTCGGCGGGCGGCGCCTCGCCACGGTACAGGTTGCGCACCAGCGCCGCATCCATGTCGGCCGTGCCCGCCAGACCGTCGCGATACGCGCCCAGCCGCCCGCCCAGCATCCCCATCATCCGCCCGACATGCTTGCCCACCACCAGGTCGCCGAAGCCGATCTGGCGGACCTGCGCGTCCATGTCCTCGATGAACCGCTCCGTCAGCTGCGCGGTCGGCGTCGCGCCCGCCGGTTCCGCCTCCAGCCGCAGCAGCACCATCGACAGCACCGCCGCGACCATGTCGAACCGCCCGTCCAGCGTGTCGGGAACGTGCCCGGCCAGATACCAGTGCGGCTGGCGCGCGCGCGCCACCACCGCATCGTACAGCGGCAGCGCCGCCTGCTGGTCGCCGCGCCCGCCGGTTATTCGTTGCCACCAACCCAAATGCGTCCATCCTGTATCGCGGCGTGCTTGTCTCGCCGGTTCGGGCGGCATATTGAGGCGGACGGCCGCAAAGTCCATGTGCCCCGCACCGGACCCCCGCGGCCGATCGCCTGTTGAGCGGAGTATCGATGCGCCCCCTTCTCGTCCTGACGCTTCTCGCCGGCGTCGCCGCCGCGGGCTGCACCCCGCTCCGCTCGCACCAGGGCTATATCGTTGATGCCGATCTGGTGAACGCGATCCAGCCGGGTGTGGACAATCGCCAGTCGGTGCTCGCGACGCTGGGCACGCCCAGCTTCGCGGCGCAGTTCAACCAGGGCGATTGGTATTATATCGCGCGCGATAGCCGCAATCTGGCGTTCAACCCGCCCAAGCCGAAGGAGCAGCTGACGCTGCAGATCAGCTTCGACCAGGCCGGCAACGTCACCGCGGTGCGCAAGTCCGGGATGGACCAGGTCGCCACAATCAAGCCTGACAGCAAGACGACGCCGACGCTGGGCCGCAAGCGCGGCTTCTTCCAGGATCTGTTCGGCAACATCGGCACGGTCGGTGCGCCGGGTGCGGGCGCCGGCGGGCCGAGCGGGCGCGGGCCGACCGGGCCGAACTGATCCGGCGTCGGCGCTGCGAAGCTGTCGTTTCGCTGACGCGACCATTCCCGCAGCGTTCAGCCGGCGCGGTGTAGCCCTCCTGCAACGGTGGCAGCGACACGCCATCGTCGTGAACGGAGGTATGTGATGCGTAAGCTGATGACTGCGGCGCTGATCGCCGCGACCCTGGTGCCCGGAGCGGCCTTCGCCCAGTCGCGTGCCGAGCTGTACCGCGACCGACAGGACATCCACCGCGAACAGCGCCAGCTGGACCGGGCCTATGCGCGCGGCGACTGGCGCGGCGTGCGCGAGCAGCGTGGCGACCTGCGCGATGCGCGGCGCGAATATCGCGAGGATCTGCGCGATCGCCGCGAATGGCAGCGCGACTGGCGCCGCGACGACTGGCGGCGCTGGCACGACGCCAACCGCCCGCTCTATGCCCGCGGCAACTGGCGCGCGCCGTTCCGTTACCAGCCGTTCCGCCCCGGCGTTCGGATCGCCCCGGCCTATTACGGCACGCGCTACGTCATCGCCGATCCGTGGCGGTATCGCCTGCCCGCCGCGCCGCGCACCGCGCGCTGGGTCCGCCACTATGACGATGCCCTGCTGGTCGATTACCGCCGCGGTATCGTGCTGGACGTGATCCGCGGCTTCTACTGGTAGGCCGGCACGGTTCGGCCGCGCCGCCAACACGCGGCGACGCGGCCGGTACCGGCTTGGGGTCGGCACCGGTCCCGAAAGGGGGAAAGGGACCGGGGCGCTTAACGCCTCGTTTCGCCTTTGGTTCGCGTCTCTGCGCGTCGACGTCACCTTGTGCGAAAGGCGTTGCGGATCGGCCACACCCGCGTAAGGATGATCGCCGTGCAAGGGGGGCTGCACGGGGGAATCATGACGGAGATGGCGGTCGCGGCCCTGGCGCTGCTCGACGCGGCGCTGGCGGAAGTGGCGCTGTTCGCGGGCGTGATGATCCTGATCGGTGGGCTGGACGATCTGGCGGTGGATATCGTGTGGCGCTGGCATCGCCGCCCCGATCCGCTGCTCGCCGACCTGCCGTACGCGCCACCGTTGCGACTGGCGGTGTTCATCCCGGCGTGGGACGAGGCGCGGGTCATCGGCGCGATGCTGCGCGCTGCGCTCGCCCGTTACGATCATCCCGATTACACGCTGTGCGTCGGCTGTTATCCCAATGATGGCGAGACCATCGCGGCGGTGCAGGCGGTCGCCGCGCAGGACGTGCGCGTGCGGCTGGTGCTCAACCCCGTGCCCGGTCCGACCACCAAGGCCGATTGCCTCAACAGCCTGTGGCGCGCGCTGGTCGCGCACGACGCGGCGGCCGGGCGGCCTACCGATGCGATCGTGCTCCACGATGCCGAGGACGTCGTGCATCCCGCCGAGTTGCGCGTTTTCGACCATCACCTGCGCACCGCCGCACTGGTGCAGGTGCCGGTCGTGCCGTTGATCGACCCGCGCACCCGGCTAGTGTCGGGCCATTATGCGGACGAATTTGCCGGCGCCCATTCCCGCGACCTGCCGGCGCGGGCCGCACTGGGGGCGGCGTTGCCGCTCGCCGGGGTCGGCTGCGCGATCCGGCGCGACGCGCTGGATCGGCTGACGGCGATGCGCGACGGTGCGCCGTTCGAGGCGCAAAGCCTGACCGAGGATTACGAACTGGGGCTGCGCGTCGGGGCGATGGGACTGGGCGCGTGTTTCGCGCGCTGGCGCGAGCGCGCGGGCGGGCCGCTGGTCGCGACGCGCGCCTATTTCCCCGACACGGTCGATGCCGCGGTCCGGCAGAAGGCGCGCTGGCTGACGGGAATCGCGCTGGCGGGCTGGGACCGGATCGGCTGGGGCCAGCAGCGCCGCCCGGCCGAACTGTGGATGCGGATGCGCGACCGGCGCGGGCTCCTTGCGGCACTCGTCCTGCTCGCGGCTTATGCCACGCTGGCGGGGGAAGCGATATCGGTCGCGGCGCATGTCTGGCGCGGCGATGCGGCGCCGGTGGCCGCTGCGGGGCTGCGCGCGCTGCTGATCGTCAATGCCGGGCTGTTGACGTGGCGGTTGTGGATGCGTGTACGGCTGACCGCGGCGGACCATGGCTGGCGCGAAGGGATCGGCGCCATCCCGCGCGTGGTGGCGGCCAACATGATCGCGATGATGGCGGCGCGGCGCGCACTCGCCCAATATTGGCGGCTATTGTGGGGGGCACCGCCGCACTGGGACAAGACGGCGCATCGTTTTCCCGCCATCCTGCCGGATCGCGCGTGAGGCGCGGCGGGCGGCCGCTGCGGTTCCTGGCGGTGGTGCTGGGCGGCTGGGTGGCGATACGCATCTGGTGCGTCTGGCCCGCCCCGCCGGTCGTCGCGCGGCGGGAAGAACCGCGCCCGCCCGCTGCGCCCGCCGCGCTGGAGATCGCCGACCGGTACGCCCGGCGCACCACGCTGGCGATCGCGGGCGATCCGCTGCCGCAATGGCCGACGACTCGCGCGATCCCACCGCTGGCGCTCCGCGGCCATCCCGCCAGACTGGCGATGCGGCAGCCGCCGGAGCTGTATCGCATGCCGCCTCCGGCTTCGCCGGCCCACGATCACGGGCCGCGCCCCGACGCCTATACGCTCGCGATGCTGGGGCTGGTCCGTTACGGCAATGCCGAGCCGCCGCCCGCCGGGCCAGGCCGCTGGTCGGCGAGCCTCTGGGCGGTCGCACGCGGCGGGCGGCAGCCGGGCGGCGTCGCGACGCCGCAACTGGGCGGCAGCCAGGCGGGCGCGCGCATCGCCTATGCGCTCGACGATCACGGCGGACTGGCGATCGCCGGCCGCATCGCCGGCGCCTTGTCCACCCGCCAGCAGGAAGCGGCGATCGGCGTGGAATGGCGCCTGCGCGGCAGCCCGCTGCGGTTGGTCGCCGAACGCCGCATCGGCATCGCGCGCACCGCCGGCGGGTTCGCGCTGGGGGCGGTCGGCGGGGTCGGCGACCAGCCGCTCGCGCTCGGTTTCCGCCTCGACGGTTACGGACAGGCTGGGGTGATCGCGCGCGGCGGCGGGGAGGGCTATGCCGACGGCGCGCTGCGCGTGGCGCGCCCGGTGGCCGGCGCCAGCGGCGGCATCGCGCTCGATCTGGGGATCGGCGCATGGGGCGCGGCGCAGCGCGGTGCCGCGCGGCTGGACATCGGCCCCTCCGCCGCGATCACGCTGCCGCTTGGCACCCGCGCGCTGCGCGTCTCGTTCGACTGGCGCCAGCGGATCGCGGGCGATGCGCGGCCCGTGTCCGGCCCGGCGCTGTCGATCGGCACCGACTTCTGATGGCGCGCAGCGCGCGAATTCGCTAGCGACGGGCGCACGATGGACATCTACCTGCCGATCGCGAACCTGTCGGTGAACGCCTGGGTGATGATCGCGCTCGGGGCCGGCGTCGGGCTATTGTCGGGCATGTTCGGCGTCGGCGGCGGATTCCTGACGACGCCGCTGCTGATCGTCTACGGCATTCCGCCGACCGTCGCCGCCGCGTCGGCGGCGTCGCAGGTGACCGGCGCCAGCGTCTCGGGCGTGTTCGCGCATTTCCGCCGCGGCGGGGTGGACACCGTGATGGGCGGGGTGCTGGTGGCCGGCGGCGTGCTGGGGTCGCTGTTCGGCGCCTGGCTCTTCCGGCTGCTTCAGCAATGGGGGCAAATCGATACGACGATCGCGATCACCTACGTCCTGCTGCTCGGCACCATCGGGCTGCTGATGCTGCGCGAGGCGGTGGGGGCGATCGCGGTGGCGCGCGGCCGCCGCGCCCCGCCGCCGCGCCGCCGGCGGCACCACCCGCTGGTCGCGGCGCTGCCGTTCCGGATGCGCTTCTACGCCTCGGGCCTGTACATCTCGCCGCTCGCGCCGCTGCTGCTGGGCTTTGCGACCGGCATCCTGACGATCCTGCTGGGGGTGGGCGGCGGCTTCGTGCTGGTGCCCGCGATGATCTTCCTGCTGGGCATGTCGACGCAGGTCGTCGTCGGGACCAGCCTGTTCCAGATCCTGTTCGTGACCGCCGCCGCCACGATGGTCCACGCCACCACGACCAAGGCGGTCGATATCGTGCTGGCCGGGCTGCTGCTGGTGGGGTCGGTGGTGGGCGCGCAGGTCGGCGCGCGGTTCGCGGCGCGTGCGAAGCCCGAATATCTGCGCCTCGCGCTGGCGCTGATGGTGCTGGCGGTGGCGTTCCGGATCGGGCTGGGACTGGGCTGGCGCCCCGACGACATCTATTCGGTGGAGCTGTCGTGAGGCGTGCGGTGTTCGCCGCGGGGCTGGGGCTGGCGGCACCGCTGCTGACCGCGCAGGCCAAGCCGGTGCTGGTTCCCGACGTGTCCCAGCGCAACATCGACATTGCCTACAGCTTCACCGGCGCCGAGCTGCTGCTGTTCGGCGCCGTTCTCGATCCCGGCGGACGTTCGCCCCGGAACGATGCCCCGACCGACGTGGTGATCGTCGTGAAGGGGCCGACCCAGTCGATCGTGATCCGGGAAAAGGAAAAGGTGGCGGGCATCTGGGTCAATGCCGGGCGGCTGCGCTATCGCTCGGCGCCGTCGTTCTACGCGGTCGCCTCGTCGCGCCCGCTCGACCAGGTGGTCGATGCGCGCACCCGCGCCATCTATGAACTCGGGCTCGACAGCCTCCAATTGTCCCCCGCCTCGGCCGAACCGTCCGCGGTGCAGGACCGCTTCACGCGTGGGCTGGTCGATCTGCGCCGTCGCGCAGGGCTGTTCTACGAGGCGCCGGGCGCGGTGGAGATCACCGACGGCGTGTTGTACCGCGCGCGCGTGTCGATCCCCGCGCGCGTTCCCGTCGGACGGTTCACCGCGGAAACCTTCCTGATCCGCGACGGGCGCGTGCTGGCGGCGGCGGTGCGTGACATCGACATCCGCAAATCCGGGTTCGAACGGTTCGTGGCGCAGGCGGCGGATCGTCACGCGATCCTCTACGGACTGTTCGCGGTAGCACTGTCGGTGCTGCTGGGCTGGGCCGCGGGGCGGATCGCCGTGCGGACGTGATCGGCTGCACCGTACGTTAACCGTTTCCCGGTAACCATCGGCGCAATCATCGGCCATCGTGCGAGAAGCCCGTTTGAACGACCTGTCCGCCACCGGCAGTTTCCACAGCGCGATCCAGGCCGCTTTCGGCGCCTGCGCGCCCACGTCCGAGCCGATCGGCTATGTCTCCGGCGTCGGCGGCGCGGGCAGCGAACTGGTGTTCGATGTGGCGGCGCTCGCGCCGCTGGCGGGCCATCACGATCCGATCGTCGCCGCCGCGGGGCAAATGGGCGGGCAAGTGAAGGTGCGCGTCGACGATCGCTGGCTGGTCGCCAGCGTCCGCTCGCTCGGCCTGTCGGAAGGCCGCACCGACCGGATCGTCGCACGGATCGATTTCATGGGTGAGGCGCAGGTGGATGCCGCCGGCGACGGCCTGCGCGGCTTCCGTCGCGGTGTGACCCGCTATCCGATGCCGGGGGACGAAGCCTATCCGATGACCGAGGAGGATCTGCGACAGGTCTATGCGGTCAGCGACAAGCCCGTCATCACCATCGGCCGCGTTTATCCCACGCGCGACGTGCGCGCGTCGCTGTTCGTCGATCCGCTGCTCGGCAAGCATTTCGCGCTCCTCGGCTCGACCGGCACCGGCAAGTCGACCGCGGCGGCGCTGATCCTGCATCGCCTGTGCGACAGCGCGCCGGAAGCGCACATCGTCATGATCGACCCGCACGGCGAATATGGCGCCGCGTTCCGCGGGCGCGGCGAATTGCTCGACGTGTCGAACCTGCAGATGCCGTACTGGCTGATGAATTTCGAGGAGCATTGCGAGGTGCTGCTCCAGTCGAGCGGCCCCGACCGGCAGCTGGAAACGGACATCCTGGCCAAGTGCCTGCTCGCCGCGCGCGCCAAGGGCCGGCTGGGACAGGACATTCCCAAGCTGACCGTCGACGCGCCGGTCCCCTATCTGCTGAGCGACCTGTCGCAGATCCTGCAACAGGAAATGGGCAAGATGGACCGCGCGGGCGACGTCGCGCCCTATCTGCGCATCAAGAACAAGCTGGACGAGATCAAGGGCGACCCGCGCTACGCGTTCATGTTCGCGGGGATGCTGGTGGCCGATTCGATGGCGGCGTTCGTCAGCCGCGTGTTCCGCCTGCCCGGTGATGGCCGACCGATCTCGATCATCGACCTGTCGGGCGTCCCCAGCGAGGTGACGTCGGTGGTGGTCGCGGTGCTGAGCCGGATGGTGTTCGACTTCGCGATCTGGTCGCGCAACGAACCGCGCCGCCCCGTCCTGCTGATGTGCGAGGAGGCGCACCGCTACGTCCCCTCCGATCGCGAGGCGGGCAGTTCGGTATCGCGTATCCTGGGTCGCATCGCGAAGGAGGGGCGCAAATATGGCGTCTCGCTGGGTCTGGTGACGCAGCGGCCGTCCGATCTGGCCGAGGGCGTGTTGTCGCAATGCGGCACGATCATCGCGATGCGGCTCAACAACGAACGGGACCAGGCGTTCGTCCGCGCGGCGATGCCGGAGGGCGCGCGCGGTTTCCTCGACACGCTGCCGGCGCTCCGCAACCGCGAATGCATCATCTGCGGCGAGGGCGTGTCGATCCCGATCCGCGCCTCGTTCGACACGCTGGACGAGGATCAGCGTCCGGCATCCGCCGACCCGATCTTCTCGGAGCTGTGGCGCGAACAGGGGGGCGAGGATCAGAGCATCGCGCGCACCATCCAGCGATGGCGGCTGGGCCGCTAGACGGATCGACGTTCGCGCCCCGCCCCGGACCGGGCCGGTCAGCGACCCAGCAGCCGCCCGATCTTCGCCTTCATCGCGCGCATCGTCTCGCGCGACAGCACCTGGACGCTGGACAGCGACAGCGAGCGCGGGTTGACCGGCCGGCCGTTCTTCCAGACTTCCCAGTGGAGGTGCGGGCCGGTGGAGATGCCGGTCGATCCGACATAGCCGATCACCTGGCCACGCCGCACATGCGCGCCCGGGCCCACTGCGATCCGGCTCATATGGCCATAGCCGGTGGCCAGGCCCCCGGTGTGCGCGAGCTTGACGAAATTGCCGTAGCCGCCCGATCGGCCGGCGAACTGCACCACCCCGTCGATCGCGGCATAGATCGGGCTGCCATAGGGGGCAGCGATATCCATGCCCTTGTGCATCCGCATGAAGCCGAGCAGCGGGTGCATCCGCATCCCGAAGGTGGAGGTGACCCGGCCCGCGACCGGCATCCCCATGCCGCCGCGCTGTTCGTACTGGCCGTCGGCATCCTGGAAACTGCCGCCCGATCCGTCGCGATCGCCCCAGCGGACCAACTGGAGCTTGCGCCGCCCCTGGTCCAGCCCGGCATATTGCAGCTGGCCGACCTCCACCTCGCCGGTCGCGGCGCGCGCCTGGTCGGCGACGATCTCGAACGTGTCGGACGCGCGCACGTCGCCGATCGGCATGCGCGCGGCCAGCGCCTTGATATAGCCTTCTACGATTCGCGCGGGGACGCCCGCGGCGCGCGCCGAGCGGTACAGGCTGGGGCCGACGATCCCGCGCACGCGCAACGGGGTACGGTCGATCGCGATCGGCCGCCGGTCGAGCGACAGGTCGTCGCCGCTGCGGCGGATCGTCAGGTTGAGGTCGAAGGCGGCGCGGAACGCCAGCTGTTCCAGCGGCCGCGGCTGGAACCGCGTCGCGCGCCGTCCCAGCGTCAGCGACAGGACGGTGCCGGGGCGGATATCGTCCAGCTTCACCGCGCCGGCGACCAGATCGGCGACGCGCCCCGCCTCGCCGCCGCCGACGCCGGCGCGCTGCAATGCGTTGCGCAGCGTATCGCCATCAGCAAGCGCGGCGGTCAGTTCCACCTGCGGGCGTTCGGGGGTTTCGGCGAGCGGGCGGACCAGCGCCCCGGCGGCCATCCGGCGGCCGGTGGTGGCGCCCAGCGCGATCGGTGCGATCGACTGGGTGCGGGTCTCCTCGAACGCGGCGCCGCTTTCGACCGGAGCGGCATAGCCCATGATCGGGTGCCAGCCGGGCGACAGCATCCACGCGCCCGCGCACAGCGCGGTGCAGGTCGCCAGCCCGCGCCACCAGTCGCGGCTGCCGATCCGCTGCCCCAGGTCGGGCGTCCAGTCGGTATGGGCGGCGGCGATGCGCAGGCGGTCGGACAGGCTGCGGTCCGCGAGCGGGACCAATTGCCGTCCGAACGCGCGCGTCCCCGCGCCGCCGGCAAACTCCCAACCCTGTTGCTCGCGTAGGAACACGCCCGCGTCAGCCCCTTTTGTACGAACGCCGACACCCCCCGGCGTGAGGTGGGGAGCGTTGTGGACGCCAAAGGCTAAAGTCAAATTAACCCGGTGACTTGGCGCGCGCGCCTGCGCCCAAGCGTGGGCGTGCCGCGCCGAGTCGCGCGGCATGTACGACAGTGATTGCATCGCGCGCGCCGACACCCGATGTACACCATCGTCATGACGCTTCACGATCGCCCGCGCGTCACCGCCGTGCTGGGGCCGACCAACACCGGCAAGACGCATCTCGCGATCGAGCGGATGTGCGCGCATTCCAGCGGGATGATCGGCTTCCCGCTGCGCCTGCTGGCGCGTGAGGTCTATGACCGCGTCGTCGCGATCAAGGGGCGCGAGCGGGTGGCGCTGATCACCGGGGAGGAGCGGATCGTCCCGCCCGACGCGCGCTGGTTCCTGTGCACCGCCGAAAGCATGCCGCTGCAGCGCGACGTCGCGTTCGTCGCGCTGGACGAGGCGCAACTGGGCGCGGACCGCGAGCGCGGGCACGTCTTCACCGACCGGTTGCTGCGCGCGCGGGGGCGCGAGGAGACGATGATCCTGGGGTCGGAGGCGCTGCGCCCGGTGCTGCGCGCGCTGATCCCCGGCGTCGAGATCGTCGAGCGGCCACGCTTCTCGACGCTCAGCTATGCCGGTGCGAAGAAGCTGTCGCGATTGCCGCGCCGCTCCGCGGTCGTCGCCTTCTCCGCAGAGGAAGTCTATGCCACCGCGGAGATGCTGCGGCGGTTGCGCGGCGGGGCGGCGGTGGTGATGGGGGCGCTGTCGCCGCGCACCCGCAATGCACAGGTCGCGATGTTCCAGGCGGGCGAGGTCGATTACCTGGTGGCGACCGACGCGATCGGCATGGGGCTGAACCTCGACGTCGGGCATGTCGCCTTCGCCGGGCTGACCAAGTTCGACGGCTATCAGCGCCGTCGGCTGACGGTGGCGGAAATGGCGCAGATCGCCGGGCGGGCCGGACGGCACCAGCGCGACGGGACGTTCGGCGCGCTGGTCGCCGAGGGGCCGGATGCGTTCGAGCCGGAGGAGGTCGCCGCGATCGAGGGGCATCGCTTCCCGAAGCTCGACTGGCTGTACTGGCGCGAGGGCGAGCCGGACCTGTCCAGTCTCGACGCGCTGATCGCCAGCTTGGCGCGGCGCCCCGATCACGAACGGCTGCGCCCTGCGCCCGAGGCGATCGACGTCAAGGTGCTGAAGCGGCTGGCCGAGGAGGCCGGCGTGCGCGAGCGGGCGCGCGGGGACAATGTCGCGCGGCTGTGGGCGGCGTGCGGCATCCCCGATTTCGCCAAGCTGGGCCTCGATCCCCATGCGCGCTTTGTCGGGCGCGTGTTCGGCTATCTGGCGCAGGGGCATATCCCGCACCGATGGTTCGCGGACGAGGTCGCGCGGCTCGACCGCGTCGAGGGCGATGTCGAGACGATCGCGGGGCGGATCGCGGCGATCCGCAGCTGGGCCTATATCGCGCAGCGTTCCGACTGGCTCGCCGATCCGGCGCATTGGGCCGCACGCACGCTGGCGATCGAGGAGCGCCTGTCCGATGCGCTCCACGCCGGGCTGACACAGCGGTTCGTCGACAAGCGGACGACCGCGCTGGCGCGCAAGATCGGTGGCGGGGCGGGGGCGCTGCCGGTCGAGATCGATGCCGGGGGCGAGGTGACGATCGACACCCACCCGATCGGCAGGCTTGAGGGCTTTCGTTTCCTGGTCGCACCCGATGCCAATGCCGCGGACAAGCGCCTGTTGCTGGCTACCGCCGAGAAGCGGCTGGCGGGGGAGCGGCGGCGCCGCGCCGAAACGCTGATCGCGGCGCAGGACGACGGCTTCGCGCTGGCGGAAGACGGCGCGATCCTATCGCACGGACTGGCGGTCGCGCGGCTGGCGCGCGGGCCGTCGCTGATGCGGCCGCAGCTCGTGCTCGATCCCGCGCTCGATTGCCTCGACGCGGGCGTGCGCGACCGGGTCGCGGCGCGGCTGCGCGACTGGGTGGCGACCGCCGCCGCCGCGGCACTGCCCGCGCTGGCCGCGCTGTCGGAAGCGGCGCGGGCGAAGGCGGCCGGCCCTGCGCTGCGCAGCATCGCCGGCGCGCTGGAGGCGGGCGGCGGCTTTGCCGAGCGATTGCCGCTGCGTTCGTCGGTCGACGCGCTGACGCCCGACCAGCGCCGCTGGTTGCGGCGGCAGGGGGTGACGATCGGCGCGCTCGACCTGTTCGACCCGCGGCTGCTCAAGCCCGCCGCGCAGCCGTGGCGCCGCGCGCTGTTGCAGGCCGCCGGTGCCCCCCGGACGATGGCGCCGGCGCAGGGCGCGACGATATTCCCGCGCGGCGCGCCCGGCGCGGTGCCGGCGATGGGCTATCGCCCGATCGCGGCGCAGGCGGTGCGAATCGACATGGTCGAACGGATCGCGCGCGCGGTGCACGATGCGCGCGATGCCGCATCGCCGCGCGCGCCCTTCGTTCTCGATCCGGCGCTGGCGGTGTCGATCGGGCTGGAGCCGGGGACGATCGCGCGGTTGATGGCGGAACTGGGGTTCCGTCCCGCCCCCGACAGCGAAGGGGTGACGCGCTATGTCTGGCGCGGCCGGGGACGCGCGCCCGCGCCGTCGGTGCGTCCGGCCCCGGACAATGCCTTTGCCGCGCTGGCGGACTGGGGACGATCGTGAGTCCCGTGGCGTGAGCGCGGCGGCGATGCGGCTCGACCGCTTCCTGTGGTTCGCGCGGCTGGCGCGCTCGCGCGATGCGGCGCAGGACATGGCCTGTGCCGGCCATCTGCGCATCGACGGTCGCGCGATCGACCGCGCGCACGCGCCGGTCCGCATCGGCAATATCCTGACCTTCGTCCACGCCGGGCGGGTGCGCGTGCTGCGTGTCGAGGCGCTGCCGCACCGGCGCGGCCCGGCTCCGGAGGCGCAGGCCTGTTACCAGGATCTGGTGACCGATCCGCCCGCAAACGTGCCGCATCACGGCGGTGGGGCGTTGACGCAGGCGTCAGGCTTCGCAAAAGCGTGCGCCGGAACAGAGGAACCCGATCCATGACCTACGTCGTCACCGACGCCTGCATCCGCTGCAAATATATGGACTGCGTCGAAGTGTGTCCGGTCGACTGTTTCTACGAGGGCGAGAACATGCTCGTCATCAACCCGTCCGAGTGCATCGACTGCGGCGTGTGCGAGCCGGAATGTCCTGCCGAGGCGATCCTGCCCGATACCGAAAGCGGGCTGGAACAATGGCTGGAGCTGAACAACACCTTCTCCGCGCAGTGGCCCAATGTCACGCGTAAGGCCGACCAGACTCCCGCCGACGCCGATGAGCACAAGGGCGAAGAGGGCAAGTACGACAAATATTTCTCGGCGGAGCCGGGCGCGGGCGACTGATATCGCCGCCCGGCGCGGTTGCTGCCCGCCGCTACCATCGGACGCACCGTCCCGTCGCGGAACCGGAAAGGTTCCCGCGCGTCAGCCGTGCTGTCCCAAAGGCGCTGGAAATTTTATTGCGACGGTGCTACATACGTCCGGCACGGGCGCTTTGTCATTTCCCGCGCCCGATGGAGACGTCCAACCTATCTGTCCCTGACGACGCCCTCCCGCGACGGTCCTTGTCGCGGCAACCGCGTCCCGGGCAACAACACCGGAAAGGCCACCTATGGCTGCCAAGGCTCTGCATTTCGATGTCGGTGACTATGTCGTCTATCCCAAGCACGGTGTCGGCCGTGTGATCGAGCTGCAGAAACAGGAAATCGCGGGCATGCAGCTGGAGCTGTACGTGCTGCGGTTCGAGAAGGAGCGCATGACGCTGCGCGTTCCCACCAACAAGGCCGAATCGGTCGGGATGCGCAAGCTGTCGTCGGACAAGACGATGCGCGAGGCGATGGAAACGCTGAAGGGCAAGCCCAAGGTGAAGCGTACCATGTGGTCCCGCCGCGCGCAGGAATATGAAGCGAAGATCAACTCGGGCGACCTGGCGTCGATCGCCGAGGTGGTCCGCGACCTCTTCCGCGCCGACGACCAGCCCGAGCAGAGCTATTCCGAGCGGCAGATCTTCGAGGGTGCCTGCAGCCGCCTGGCGCGCGAGCTGGCTGCTATGGAGCAGATCGACGAGCCGGCGGCGCAGGAAAAGATCCTGGAGATCCTGCGCACCGCCGCGGCGATCTACAACAAGGACAAGGTGCCGGCCTGACCCGGCATCCTTCCGGCGACGAAAGGGGGCGGTCCGGACGGGTCGCCCCTTTTCGTTTGCGCAACCCCTGCGATCGACTCAACATTGACAACATTGGGGGCGACGATGATCGGGCGGACGATGCGGTTGATCGCCGGGGCGATGCTGGGGCTGGGGCTGGCGCTGGGGGCGAGCCCCGCATCCGCTTCGGAGCGCAGCTGGCATCTGGGCAGCGCCGAACGGCTGCAGGTCGAAGCACCGCTGGCGGTGACCGTCACCACCGGCGCGGGCAATGCGGTGCGCGCCACCGCCGACGATCCGCGCGTGCTGGAGGCGCTGGAGGTCACGGTCAATGCGGGAACGCTGCTGATCCGGCTGGCGGGCAATGCCGTGCGTCCGGCGACGTCGCTGCGCGGCGCGGTCACGGTGGCGGTGCCGCGGCTCCAGTCGGTGGCGCTCTTCGCCGATGCGCCGGTGAGCGTGGCGGGGATGCGCGGCGACCGCGTCATGCTGACGGTGACGGGGAAGGGGGCGTTGACCGTTACCGCGCTCGACACGCCCCAATTGGTCGCCACGCTGATCGGCGGTGGCAGCGTGTCGCTGGCGGGGCGCGCGGCGGAGGTGCGGCTGGCGGCGAGCGGGATCGGATCGGATGCCGGCACGATCGATGCGGCGGGCCTCGTCACCGACCGGCTCGTCATCCAGGCGGGCGATGCCGCGCAGGTCCGCGCCGCCGCGCGGTCGACCGCGACGGTGCGCGCGTCGGCGGGCAGCGTGGTCGACGTCGCGGGTAACGCGGCGTGCACCGTGCGCGCGTCGACCGATTCGCAGGTGCGGTGTACGGCGGCGATCCGCTGAGGATCAGGCTTCCGGGCCGAGCTCCGGGTCGACGTCGCGTGGGCGGATGAAGTGCGTCAGTGTTGCGCCGCCGGGCGCCACCGCTGCCCAGTCGTCGACCGCGAAGGTCATCTGCGCCAGCGTCGCGGTCGGATATTTCTCCTCCACGCTGTCGCGCAGCCCACCGCGTTCGTCGGGGACCAGCATCAGCACCAGATCCTCCAGCCCCGGATTGTGCCCGACCAGCAGGAGCGAGCCGATATCGGCCGGGCATTCGCGGATCACGTCGAGCAGGCTGGCCGCGGACGCCAGGTACAGCCGCCGGTCCCATTCCGGCGCCATCCGCCCGAATCCCTGGCCGACATCGTCCAGCGTTTCCTGAACCCGTACCGCCGGGGACGCGATCACCCGGTCGAACGCCATGTCCAGCGCGCGCAGGTGGCGCCCCATCGTCGCGGCCGCGCGGCGCCCGCGCGGGTTGAGCGGGCGGTCGAAATCGCGCGCCACCGGATCGTCCCAGCCCGATTTGGCGTGGCGCAGCAGCGTCAGCGTCTTCACCGGTCCTGATCTCCGTTAGGCGATGTCGTGCGCCGCCTCATGCCCGATCGCGCGCGTCGAGGAAAGCCGCTGTCGTACCCGCACGATCGCCTCGTCCAGCGGAACACGCGCCACCGGTACGCCCGGCGGAAAGGCGTCGAGCAGGCGCGACGGCATCGCCGAGGACAGCAGCACGAACAGCCCGTTGTCGTCGCGGCGCCGGATCAGCCGCCCGAACGCCTGCGCCAGCCGCGCGCGCACGATCCGGTCGTCATAGGTGTTGCCCCCACCCCCGCCGGGCCCCGCGTCGGCCATCCGTCGCGCGGCGTGCAGCACCGTCGGCTTGGGCCAGGGAACGCCCTCCATCACCACCAGCCGCAGCGAGTCCCCCGGCACGTCCACCCCGTCGCGCAGCGCATCGGTGCCGAGCAGACTGGAATGCGGATCGTCGCGGAAGATATCGACCAGCGTGCCCGTATCGACCGGGTCGACGTGCTGGGCGTGAAGCGGCAGCCCCGCGCGCGACAGCCGGTCGGCGATCCGCGCATGGACCGCGCGCAGCCGGCGGATCGCGGTGAACAGCCCAAGCGCACCGCCCGCGCTCGCCTCGATCAGCCGGGCATAGGCGTTGGCCAGTCCCGGCACGTCGCCGCGCTTCACGTCGGTGACGATCAGCACCTCGGCCTGGGTGGCGTAATCGAACGGACTGGGGGCGGCGAAGCGTTCGGGCGCGCGCGCCAGATGCGGAGCGCCGACCCGCGCCTCCGCGATCGACCAGTCGCCCCCGCCGGTCAGCGTCGCCGAGGTGACGAGCGCGCCATGCGCGGGCTTCAGAACGGTCTCGACGAAGGGGATGGTCGGATCGACCCAGCGGCGGTGGAGCCCCATGTCGAACTCGCGCCCTTCGACCCGGTCGACCGCCAGCCAGTCGACGAAGCGGTCGTCCGCCGGTCCGCCGATGCGCGCCAGCAGCGCCAGCCACCCCGCCACCGTTTCCGCGCGCCAGCTGAGCGAGGCGATCGCCCCCTCAATCCGCGCGCGCGCCGGGCCGTCCATCCAGTCGGGCGCCTCGGCCAGCACCGCCTCCAGCCTTTTGCCCAGCGCGACCATCGGGCGGACGAGCGCGTCGAGGGCGTGTGCAGCGGGGGCGGCGGCCTCGATCAGTTCGGGGGAGGGTGCCGCCAGTTCGGTCTCCAGCCCGTATCCCGCCTCGGCATCCTGTTCGGCACGCGCATAGGCCAGCCCGCGCACCGCGGCGAGCAGATGCTCGATCGCGCCGAACGGCGCACCCTCCGCGATCCGCGCCAGCCAGCCGTCCGCCGCCAGCGATCCCGCCGCCGCGACAATATCGGTGATCGCGCGCGCGCCCGCTTCGTCATAACCCGCGACATCGGACAGCCGCGCCTGCAGCCCGCGGCGGCGGCCGCGCGACCCGCCCTCCGGCCCGACGATCCAGCGGCGCAGCTCAATCGTCTCCTGCCCGGTCAGCGCGGTGCCGAACATCGCGTCGGCCGCGTCGAACAAATGATGCCCTTCGTCGAAGACGTAGCGGGTCGGGCGCGTCGCCAGTTCGCGGCCGCGCGCGGCGTTGACCATCACCAGCGCATGGTTGGCGATCACCAGGTCCGCCTCCGCCGAGGCGCGCGCGGCGCGTTCAATGAAGCATTTCCGATAATGCGGGCAGCCGGCATAGATGCATTCCCCGCGTCGGTCGGTCAGCGCGGCGGAGCCGTTGCGGCGGAACAGCGTGGTCAGCCACCCCGGCAGGTCGCCGCCCACCATGTCGCCGTCGTCGGTATAGGCGGCCCAGCGCGCGACCAGATGCGCCAGGATCGCGGCGCGTCCCGCGAACCCGCCCTGCAACGCATCCTCCAGGTTGAGCAGGCACAGGTAATTCTCGCGTCCCTTGCGCGTCACTACCTTGGCCTTGCGGATGGCGCGATTGGGGTGGAGGCGCGTCGTCTCATGCCCCAGCTGGCGTTGCAGCGCCTTGGTGTAGGTGGAGATCCACACCGCCCCGCCCGCCTGTTCGGCCCACAGCGACGCCGGCGCGAGATAGCCGAGCGTCTTGCCGATCCCCGTTCCCGCCTCCGCCAGCACCAGGTTCGGCACCTCGCGCGCGACGCGCGGGGCGAAGGCGCCCGCGGCGGCGGCGGCATAGGCGCGCTGGCCACCGCGTGCCTCCGCCCCGGCGCCGGTCAGCGTCGTCAGCCGCTCGGCAACCTGGCGATCGTCCAGCGTCACGGTGCGCGGGGCGGGGCGCGGCGCGGCCTCGCTCCATTCGGGCAGGCGCGTGAACAGCCAGCGTTCATTCTGCGCCGGCTTGCGCAGGCGCGGCGTCACCACCGGCGCCCACGCCCAGCGCGCGCGCGTCAGCGATTGCGCGGCGGTCCATGCGCCCTCCCGCTCCGGCCAGTCGGTATCGGTGACGGCCAGCATCCGCGCGGTCGCCTCCAGCAGGAAGGGCGCGACATCGGCATCCGACCCCGGCGGCGTGAGCCCGGTCGCCTGCGCCACGCCCTTGGGCGTCGGTACCATGAAACGTGCAGGATGGAGGAAGGCGAACAGCTCCAGCACGTCCAGCCCCGACAGATCGGCATAGCCCAGCCGCTGCCCGACCAGCGGCGCGTTGAGCAGGATCACCGGCGTGTCCGCCGCCAGCCGGATCGCCTCGCCCCGCGACAATGCGCGCACGGGTTCGTCGCCCTGCGCCATCCAGATGCCGGAATGGCTGGCGTGCAGCGCGGGATAGGGAAGCGGCGTCACCGCCCCTAGGTGCGCTCCAGGGAACAGATTGGCAACCTAGGAAACGATACCGCAAATGCTTCGCAGCTGCACATATGAAGGTGGATTCGCGTCAAGCCGTGTGCTTTAGGCCGTGGGAACGCATTCGACTCTATCAATTGCTGGAGGATCGGCCCGTGAACATCCACGAATACCAGGCCAAGGAATTGCTCGCGAAGTTCGGCGTCCCCGTGCCGGCTGGTTACGCCGCGATGAGCGTGGAGGAGGCGGTCGACGTCTCGAAGAAGCTTCCCGGACCGCTCTATGTCGTCAAGGCGCAGATCCATGCCGGTGGCCGCGGCAAGGGCAAGTTCAAGGAACTGCCGGAGGGCAGCAAGGGCGGCGTCCGCCTCGCCAAGACCGAGGAAGAGGTGCGCCACGCCGCGGCCGAGATGCTGGGGAACACGCTGGTGACGATCCAGACGGGTGAGGCCGGCAAGCAGGTCAACCGCCTGTACGTGACCGACGGCGTCGACATCGCCAAGGAATTCTACCTCGCGCTGCTGGTCGATCGCGCCACCGGCCGCGTCGCCTTCGTCGTGTCGACCGAGGGCGGGATGGATATCGAGACCGTCGCGCACGACACGCCGGAGAAGATCCACACGTTCGACGTCGATCCCGCCACCGGCTTCCAGCCGCATCACGGCCGCGCCGTCGCCAATGCGCTGGGCCTCGAGGGTGATCTGGCCAAGCAGGCGCAGAGCCTGGCGGGCAAGGTGTACGACGCGTTCCTGGGCACCGATTCGTCGCAGATCGAGATCAACCCGCTCGCTGTCACCGAAGACGGCAAGCTGATGGTGCTCGACGCCAAGGTCGGCTTCGACGGCAATGCAATGTTCCGTCACAAGGACCTGATGGAACTGCGCGACGAAACCGAGGAAGATCCCGCCGAACTGGAAGCATCGAAGTACGACCTGGCGTACATCAAGCTGGACGGCGACATCGGCTGCATGGTCAACGGCGCGGGTCTGGCGATGGCGACGATGGACATCATCAAGCTGAACGGCATGTTCCCGGCCAACTTCCTCGACGTCGGCGGCGGCGCCGACAAGGCGAAGGTGACCGCGGCGTTCAAGATCATCCTCGCCGATCCGGCGGTGAAGGGCATCCTCGTCAACATCTTCGGCGGGATCATGAAGTGCGACATCATCGCCGAGGGCATCGTCGCGGCGGCGAAGGAAGTGAATCTGTCGGTGCCGCTGGTCGTCCGTCTGGAGGGCACCAACGTCGAGCAGGGCAAGGAAATCCTGTCCAACTCGGGCCTCGCCATCGTGCCGGCGAACGATCTGGGCGATGCGGCGAAGAAGATAGTCGCCGAGGTGCAGAAGGCGGCGTGACCCGGCGTCGTTACTTTTGAAGCGAATCGCACGGCCCGGGCGTTGATCGTCCGGGCCGTTTCTTGTCGTGCCGCTGACGCTACGGAATGGCGCTCCGACGCGCGCGACGCCATACCGCACTTGCGAAAGACGGCCTGAACAGCCATGTGGATCGCCAACGCGACCGCGTAAGGACAGGATGAGGAAGGAGCCTCGATGAAGGTCTTGGTGCCGGTCAAGCGCGTGCTTGACTATAACGTGAAGCCCCGCGTGAAGGCGGATGGGTCCGGCGTGGACCTCGCCAACGTGAAGATGAGCATGAACCCCTTTGACGAGATCGCCGTCGAGGAGGCGATCCGGCTCAAGGAAAAGGGCACGGTGACCGAGATCGTCGCCGTCTCGATCGGCGAGGCCAAGGCGCAGGAGACGCTGCGCACCGCGCTGGCGATGGGCGCGGACCGCGCGATCCTGGTCACCGCCGAGGACAAGGTCGAGCCGCTGGGCGTCGCCAAGATCCTCGCCAAGATCGTCGAGGAGGAACAGCCCTCGCTCGTCATCCTGGGCAAGCAGGCGATCGATGACGACAACAACCAGACCGGCCAGATGCTGGCCGGGCTGCTCGGCTGGGGACAGGCGACCTTCGCATCGAAGATTGAACTGACCGCCGATGCCGCCAGGGTGACCCGCGAGGTCGACGGCGGGCTGGAGACCGACAGCTACAAGCTGCCGGCGATCGTCACGACCGACCTGCGCCTCAACGAGCCGCGCTACGCCAGCCTGCCGAACATCATGAAGGCCAAGTCGAAGCCGCTCGCGCAGAAGACCGCCGCCGATTTCGGCGTCGACGTTACGCCGCGGATCAAGACGCTGAAGGTCACCGAACCGGCCAAGCGCCAGGCCGGGATCAAGGTCGCCGATGTCGACGAGCTGGTGAACAAGCTCAAGTCGATGGGCATCGCCAAGTAATCGCCGGGCAGAGAGGATAGAGACATGAAGACTCTCGTTTGGGTCGAACACGACGGCAATGCCGTCAAGGACGCCACGCTGTCGGCGGTCACCGCCGCGTCGAAGCTGGGCGAAGTGCACCTGCTCGTCGCCGGACAGGGCGTTGGCGGCGTCGCCGAGGCGGCGGCGAGGATCGCCGGCGTGGGCAAGGTGCATGTCGCGGACGATGCCGCTTATGCCCATCAGCTGGCCGAGAATGTCGCGCCGCTGGTCAAGCAGCTGATGGACGGTCACGACGCCTTCGTCGCCCCGGCCACCACTTCGGGCAAGGCAATCGCGCCGCGCGTCGCCGCGCTGCTCGACGTCATGCAGATCAGCGACATCCTGTCGGTGGAGGGCGAGGACACGTTCACCCGCCCGATCTACGCCGGCAATGCCATCGCCACCGTGCAGACGTCGGATGCCAAGAAGGTCATCACCGTGCGCGGCACCGCCTTCGACAAGGCTGCGGCCGAAGGCGGATCGGGCAGCGTCGAGGCGGTCGCGACGACCGGCGAGGCCGGCCTGTCGACGTTCGAGGGGCAGGAGATCGCCGAGCTGACCCGGCCGGAACTGACCAGCGCGAAGATCATCGTGTCGGGCGGCCGCGCGCTGGGTTCGGCGGAGAAGTTCACCGAGGTGATCGAGCCGCTGGCCGACAAGCTGGGCGCTGGCGTCGGCGCCAGCCGCGCGGCGGTGGACGCAGGGTACGTCCCCAACGACTACCAGGTCGGCCAGACCGGCAAGATCGTCGCCCCGGAAGTCTATGTCGCGGTCGGCATCTCGGGCGCGATCCAGCATCTGGCGGGGATGAAGGACAGCAAGACGATCATCGCGATCAACAAGGACGAGGACGCACCAATCTTCCAGGTGGCTGACATCGGCCTGGTCGGCGATCTGTTCAAGATCGTACCGGAACTGACCGAGAAGCTGTAACGAACGGCGCGGGGCGACCGCTCCATGACCGACGCGAAGGAGGGCGGCGCCGACCGGGCGACCGCCCTCTTTTCGTCGGTGGGGGCGGTGCATCATGCCGGCGCGGCAGACGGCGTGCTCGGCGCGCTGCTCGCCATCGCGGCAGCGCAGCCGCAGGGGCGGGCGGGGGTGCGGTTGCACCGCGTGCCGGACCTGACCGCGCTGCTGTCCGCGGGCGTGATCCATGGCGTGGCGACGCATTATCTGGGCGAGCGGGCGCGGCCGGTCCGCGCCTTGCTGTTCGACAAGTCGCCCGCCGCGAACTGGTCGCTGGCGTGGCACCAGGATCGTACCGTCGCAGTGCGCGCGCGGCATGACGTCCCCGGTTACGGGCCGTGGACGCGCAAGCAGGGGATATTGCATGTCGAGCCACCCTTTGCGGTGATCGAGGCGATGGTGACGCTGCGCATCCATCTGGACGATGTGCCGGACGACAATGCGCCGCTGCTGATCGCGCCGGGATCGCACCGGCTGGGGCGGATCGCGGAGCCGGCGATCGCCGATGTGGTGGCGCGGCACGGGTGCCGGACGTGCCGGGCGCGCGCGGGCGACATCTGGGCCTATGCCACCCCGATCCTGCACGCCTCCGCCGCGGCGACCGGCGCGCGGCGGCGGCGGGTGGTGCAGGTCGACTATGCCGCCGATCCGCTGGCCGCGCCGCTGGAATGGCTGGGCGTGTGAAGGGTTGCGCGGGACCGTGACGCGCCGGATAGGGCGGACATGCGTTTCCTCTCCCTTTTGCTGATCCCCCTCCTCGCCGCCATGCCCGTGACGGCGCAGCGCGCCGACCGGGCGACACCCGGCTGGGTGCGGGTACGGATGGAAACCGCCGACGGGCCGATCGTGCTGGCGCTGAACCAGCGGCGCGCGCCGATCACCACCGCCAATTTCCTGCGCTATGTCGACGACGGGCGGTTCGACGGGGTCAGTTTCTACCGCACCGCGCGCAACCGCCGCGCGCCGCAATATGGCTTCATCCAGTCGGGCATCCGCACCGATGCGCGCCGTTTCCTGGACATGATCCCGCACGAATCGACGAAGAAGACCGGCATCCGCCACCTCGACATGACCATCTCCATGGCACGCAAGGGGCCACCGGGATCGGCCAACGGCAATTTTTTCATCACCGTCGGCGCGATGCCGTCGATGGACTGGTCCCCCGCCAACCCCGGCTATGCCGCGTTCGGGCGCGTCGTCGCCGGACAGGCGACCGTGCGCCGCATCCTGGCGGAGAAGACCGGCGGCGGGATGAAGGGCACGCTGATGCTCAAGCCCGTCCGCGTCGACCGCGTCATCCGGCTGGACGGCACGCCCAGGCCGACCGGCCGCCCGCGCCCGTGGCTGATCGAGCGGCGTACCGAGGGCTGACGCGGCCGGGGCGCCGGATCCGTCCGCCGTCGCCACCCGTTGGTGCGGCGAAGGAGACGGACGATGGAACGGCAACCCAACAAGCCCGGCGGCGACGTGCGCGACGACGGCACCATCCGCGACGCGGGCGACGAACAGGCGGTGAAGAACCAGTCGACGGTTGCGCCCGAGGATTACCCGAAGAAGGGCGGCGGCCGCGCCACCGGCGCCGATTCGGCGAGCGGCATCCCCGACTAGGCGCCGCCCGCAGGCCCCGCATGGACGCGCCCGCGCCGCCGCGATAGGAGGCGGGCCATGGCCGATCCGCGCATCGACACGACATGGCTGGAGCCGCTGCGCCCGGTGCTGGCGGGCGCGGGGATGGCGGCGCTGCGCACGTTCCTTCGCGAGGAGAAGGCGGCGGGCAAGCGCATCTTCCCGCATTCGGCGGACTGGTTCCGCGCGCTGGAACTGACCGCGCTGCCCGACGTGCGCGTCGTGATCCTGGGGCAGGACCCCTATCATGGCGCGGGACAGGCGCACGGCCTGTGCTTCTCCGTGCGACCAGGGGTGAAGCCGCCGCCCAGCCTCATCAACATCTACAAGGAACTGGCCGACGATTGCGGCGTCACGCCGCCCGCGCACGGTTTCCTGGAACATTGGGCGCGGCAGGGGGTGTTGCTGCTCAACACCGTGCTGACCGTCGAGGAAGGGCAGGCCGCCTCGCACCGCGACCGCGGGTGGGAGGGGTTCACCGACGCGGTGATCCGGCTGGTCGCGGCGAAGGAAGAGCCGGTCGTCTTCCTGCTGTGGGGTAGCCATGCGCAGAAGAAGGCCGCGTTCGTGACGGACGTGCGCCGCGGCGGGCACCATCTGGTCCTCACCGCGCCGCACCCCTCGCCCTTGTCGGCGTACAAGGGCTGGTTCGGGTCGCGGCATTTCAGCCGCGCCAATGCGTTCCTGGCGGAGCACGGCCGGGGCACGATCGACTGGGCGCTGCCCGCGACGGTGTGAGCGCGGGCGCGCGCGCCGGCGAATGTTGCGAACGTTGTGACGCTGACGCGGTTTGCGGACGGACGCGCCGCTGGCGCAACGGCGACGCGCCCGCGGCGCGACGCTCGCGCTACCGGCACGCGCCACGACCGCGCCATCCGGGCGACGGTGACGCGACACGCACATCACGGGCGGGCGGGCGGCGCGGCCGGCGCGGCGTCCGGCGCGGGGACGAACGGATCGCCGAGCCGGCGGCGATGATCGGCGAGGATGTGATCCCACATGCCGACGAACGGCGTGCCCGCCAGCCGGATGCGCAACCGATGCGCGCTCGACCGCGACATCCCCGCGGCGCGCGCCGCCTGCGCGACACTGCCGCTGTCATGCAGCGCGGCGAGGAAGATGCGCTGGCGGGCTGGGGTCCAGCGCGCGCGGGCGGGGGCGGGCGGTGCGGGGGTGTGCGTCATCCGGCAGGGTAAGGCACAAGAGGGCGTGTGTAGGACAGGGGACGGAAGGCGCGGGTGGCGGCTAATATTCACATTGGACAAGAACCTGTCCATATGAGCCGTCATGCGGACGGTCGTTTATTCTGAAGCGCGCGAGAATTTGAAGGCGGTGCTGGAAGCAGGCGGCGGCGAAACGCCCGATCTCATCCAGCCGTGAAGGTCCAGTTCTCGTCCCGATCATGGGCCGAATATCTCGACCTCCATGATCATGACGCGAAGCTGTTCGGCAAGCTCAACGCAGTGATCGAGGAATGCCGCCGTCAACCGTTCAATGGGATCGGCAAGCCCGAACCGCTGGGCGGCAACCTGTCAGGCTGGTGGTCGCGCCGGATCAGCCATGAGCATCGGCTAGTGTATCGGGTGGCGGGCAGCGGCGACGAGCAGGTGTTGCAGGCGGCGCAGTGCCGCTATCATTATTGATTATTTCAATAAGATACAGGTGATAAATTACGATTTCCCTGCGCAATCAGTCGATGAGATCTATAAATCCACTGCATGTATTAGTTTTGTCGCCATATTGATAATTAAGCCTCCGCTTGACCGATTCCGAGAAAAAATTTTGCGTGTTTCTTATCCCACTCGTTCCAAGTATCTGTCAGGCTAATACCCTTGAACGGTGCCTTATCAGGTCCTACTCCCTCCGGGGCCAACCGAAGATACCACTCCATCCCGCACATCCAGAAGCCAACCTCTGACAAACTCATGCCAATCTTTTTTTGCGCTGTCAAAAGATCATCAATACTATTGGCCTTGTTTATCTCTATTTGAGATTCGATAAGGGTGGCGGTGAAGTTTTTGAAGCTTTCTGCGCCTGAATAAGGAATCTGTGATAGATAGTTTGTGTAATTTTCAGCAAAGAGCTGAAGCGGTGCTAAATCAATCTTACAACTAGAGGTGGGATAATTTACCATCGATTTCGAATCGTTTTCGTCAGGGTCAAAGTTCGATTAGCTTGGACGTGAGGCATATATTTGATTGGTGAAGTGATGTTATTGAAGCCTCAAGAGCTAGGTCATAAGGCGGCGGCGCAGCCGGCCATATCCACTGCGACAGCCTTCTTGGAGCTTCGAAGAGCTGAAGTATGGAAATAAGCAATCCGACGAATGTAAATATGAGGGTCAGCCTAGTTGGTAGGGTCCAGCTACTCCAACGTTTCCTCATGCTTGATCTTGGCATTCGCTAAATCGCGACCTCTTTTACGGGATGAGCCGAGTTCAATTATTCTTTATCTATGCGGCAGTCCTACAACGCAGCTGATCTTCGTCCTGTCGTAGATTGACTGCGGACGCACGGCAGAACCACCGAGACCGCTAACGGATACACGTCTACTAATCCCGCTCCCGATCGCCCGCACCCATGTACAGTTCGCGCCCGGTCTGGTGGTAGAGGTCGCTCATCGCCGCCATGCCCGCTTCCGCTTCGGCCTCGTCCAGTGGCGCGGTGTTCGCCTGACCAGCCCCTCCACCATTCGGCTGCACCTCCCCGAGCGAGCTCGGGGAGGATTGTGCGGCGACAAAGGTGTCGACCGGGGCGTTCTGCTTCGCCGCGAAGTCCCGAACCTCCTGCGTGATCTTCATCGAGCAGAACTTCGGGCCGCACATCGAGCAGAAGTGCGCGGTCTTGGCGCCCTCGGCGGGCAGCGTCTGGTCGTGATATTGCTCCGCCGTGTCGGGGTCGAGCGACAGGTTGAACTGGTCGCGCCAGCGGAATTCGAAGCGTGCGCGGGACAGGGCGTCGTCGCGCAGCTTGGCGGCGGGGTGGCCCTTCGCCAGGTCGGCGGCGTGGGCGGCCAGCTTGTAGGTGACGACGCCAACCTTCACGTCGTCGCGATCCGGCAGGCCCAGATGCTCCTTGGGGGTGACGTAGCAGAGCATCGCCGTGCCGTACCAGCCGATCATCGCCGCGCCGATCCCGCTGGTGATATGGTCGTATCCCGGCGCGATATCGGTGGTGAGCGGCCCGAGCGTGTAGAAGGGCGCTTCGCCGCACGCCTCCAGCTGCTTGTCCATGTTCTGCTTGATCTTGTGCATGGGCACGTGGCCCGGCCCCTCGATCATCACCTGCACGTCCTGCGCCCAGGCGCGCTTGGTCAGCTCGCCCAGCGTGTACAGCTCGGCGAACTGCGCCTCGTCATTGGCGTCCGCGATCGCGCCGGGGCGCAGGCCGTCGCCCAGCGAATAGGCGATGTCATAGGCCTTCATGATCTCGGTGATCTCGTCGAAGCGTTCGTAGAGGAACGATTCCTTGTGATGCGCCAGGCACCATTTCGCCATGATCGAGCCGCCGCGGCTGACGATGCCGGTGACGCGCTTCGCGGTCAGCGGGATGTACGGCAGGCGCACGCCGGCGTGGATGGTGAAGTAATCGACGCCCTGTTCGGCCTGTTCGACCAGCGTGTCGCGGAAGATCTCCCACGTCAGCTCCTCGGCGATGCCGCCGACCTTCTCCAGCGCCTGATAGATGGGGACGGTGCCGATCGGCACGGGCGAATTGCGGATGATCCATTCGCGCGTGTCGTGGATGTTGCGCCCGGTCGATAGGTCCATGACCGTGTCCGCGCCCCAGCGGATCGACCAGACCAGCTTGTCGACCTCCGACGCTACGTTGCTGGCGACCGCGGAATTGCCGATGTTGGCGTTGATCTTGACCAGGAAGTTGCGGCCGATCGCCATCGGTTCGGATTCGGGGTGGTTGATGTTCGACGGGATGATCGCGCGGCCGCGCGCGACCTCGTCACGGACGAATTCGGGGGTGACGTGATCGGGGATCGCCGCGCCGAAGCTTTCGCCGTCGCGGACATGGTCCTTGAGCATCTCGCGCCCGATATTCTCGCGCACCGCGACATATTCCATCTCGGGCGTGATGATGCCGCGGCGGGCATAGTGCATCTGGCTGACGTTGGCGCCCGCACGCGCGCGCAGCGGACGCTTCACGACATTGGGGAAGGGCTGCACCCCGCCCGAGCGATCGGGGCCGAGCTGGCCGTTATCCTCGGGCCGGATGGCGCGGGCGTCATAGCTTTCGACATCGCCGCGCGCGACGATCCAGTCGCGGCGCAGCGCGGGCAGCCCGGCCATGATATCGATCCGCGCATCGGGATCGGTATAGGGGCCGGAGGTGTCGTAGACGTTGAGCGGCGGTTCGCCGCACGACGGCTCCAGGTCGATCGCGCGCATCGCCACCTTGAGCGGGCCGACGTGGATCTTGCGGCTGCCGCGGATCGGGCCGGTGGTGACGCCGATTTCGGCGCGGGCGGGAATGTCGGCCATCACGTCTTCTCCTACTCACGGAGGGAAGACGGTTTGCCGGTCACGACGCCGCTCCCTCCCTACGCCGGTGGGCCCCGAAGGGGGCGCCGGATCAGGTTCGACGGGTCGGGGGCTGCTGCCCCCCTCTCAGCCGCGCGTCAGCGGCCCCCCGGGGTGACGCGCAGCATAGCGCTCCCGGGGAAGAAGGAAAGGGCCGCGTCCGATCAGGCGGTCGCGCCGCTGGTGCGCAATGCCTCGATCGAATTGTTGGTGCCGGCCGGGAAGAAGCCGCCGCCGATCCCGGCGTCGCGGCGCAGGTAGACGATGTTGTGCACCTGCGCGGTCGAGCGGCTGTAGGCGATGCCATTGCCGTCGGCGGCGCTGATGTTCGACGCGCCGGTCGGATTGCCGCTGGCATCGACCACCGCGATCCCGGCATCGCGCGTACCGGTGCCGTCCAGCGTGTCGCGCGCGGCGGCGATCTTGTTCGCGGCCAGCTGCGCCGCGGTGCCGCGCGCGAACAATTCGCTGCGGATCAGCCCGGCGTGATACGCCTCCGCCGCCAGGATGCCCGCCGCCGCCTCCAGATAGGTGGTGCTGGTGATGAGCGGCGAGGCGCCCTTGTACGCGGTGACGCCGACATCCTCGAACAGGAAGGCGGCGAGCAGGAAATTCTGTTCGTTGGCGTACGGGTCGAACGTCTCGGTCGCGCCGACCAGCCCGGCGGCGCGCGCAGCGGCGGTGAAGGCGCCGTTCGTGCCGCCGTCGATGTTGATCGCGGGCTGGTTGATGAGCAGCGCGGCGCCCCCGGCGGTGGTGATCGCGCTGCGCAGCGCGGTGACGTGCGCGATCTCGTCATAGGCGATCTCGCGCGCCAGTTCGGCCAGCGTGCCGGTCAGCCCGACGCTGCGCCCGCCGGTCACCGCGCCGCGCGTGCCGACGCTGCCGGTCAGGCTGGCGTCGGGCAGCGGGCGGCCGAGCACCGCGATCGAATAGAATTGCGCTTCCAGATATTCGAGGTTGAGCGCCAGTTGCAGGATGCCGATGTCCGTCGCGACGCCGGTGCTGGTCGGCGTGGGCGAGGGCGACGGGGTCGGCGACGGGCTGGTGCTATCGTCGTTGCTGCCGCCGCACGCGGACAGCAGCGCCAGGCTGCCGGCCACCGCGGTGGAGCCGGCGGCCAGCTTGATGAAGCGGCGCCGCTCTGCCCGCCGCTGGTTGGCGAGGTCGAGGGCGGCGAAGACGGAATCCTTGATCATGACGGCATGTCCCTGATGGGAAAGGGGGAAAGACGGGGGTGGCGCGACGCGACCGGGCGCGTCAGCCCGATGCCGCGCTAGTCTTGGCCGTTCCGTTCACCCCGCTGGGGAAGAAGCCGCCCGACGTCACCGCCGCGGCGTTGAGATAGACGATGTTGAGCACCTGCGTCGGCGAGCGGCTGAACGTGATGCCGTTGCTGTTGCTGGGCACGATGTTCGCGCGGTCGCCGTCGGGGGTGGACACCTTCGCCACGCCCTGGTCGTCGTTGGGGGCGATGCCGCGGATCAGATCCTCCGTCGGCGCGCCGTCCAGCGCGTCGCGCGCGGCGGCGATGCCGGTCGTCCACGGGATCAGCACCGCGTTCGCCTGCCCGCGGCGGTACAGCAAGGTGCGGATCGTCGCGGCGTGATAGGCGTGGGTCGCCATGATCCCGGCCGCGGACTCCAGGAAGGTCTTGTTGAAGATCAGCGGCGCCGCGCCCTTGTAGGCGGTGACCGCGACATCCTTGAACAGGAAGGCGCCGATCAGGAAATTGTCGACCGAGGCGTAAGGGTCGAACGAATCGCCGGTGCCGGCGATGATCCCGGCGCGGCGCGCGGCGACGCTGAACGCGCTGGTCGGACTGACCGACAGGTCGATCGCGGGCTGCGCGATCACCGCGGTGCTGGGCAGCTGCCCGCGCAGGAAACGCACCTGCGCCAGCGAATCCGCGGCGATTTCGCGGGCATAGGCCTGGATCACGGTTTCGGTGCCGAACGACACCGCCCGACCGCCGCTTGCCGCCCCGGCGGTGCCGGTGCCGCTGATGTCGGTGGCGGCGAGTGCGCCGCTGCCGATCGCGTAGGAATAATAATTCGCCTGAAGATATTCGAGGTTGAGCGCGAAGTTCAGGATGTCGACGTCGCTCAGCCCCGGCGTCGGTGTGCCGGTGGGCGACGGCGAGGGGGAAGGCGACGGAGAGGGCGAGGGGGACGGCGCCGGCGTCGTTTGTGCCACTGCGCGGCCGGCCAGCGTCGCCGCCGCCAGCCCGGTGCCCAGCGCGCCGGTGAAGAAGGACCGCCGGGACGCGCGGCGCGGTTCGGGCGCGGACGGCGCCTCCATCTGATGCTCGCTATCCGTCATCGCAGACCCTTTCCTACTCTCACTGGCCAAAGCCTCGCACCCCTAACGCGTGCGATACGGCAGGGCGAGGGGCATATCCACCCGCGCGCCGAAGGGAAACGCCCAAGCGGCGAAATCGGCGCAGGTTGCCTCGCTGGCGCTTCCACTCCTGCGGGTCGCCCCGCGCGATGTGGTGAGTCACGATCGCGTGCGGCCGATCCAGATCGCCGTCGACATGCTTCCCGACATGGGCCGTGCCGTCGCGGACGTGACATACGTGGTGCAACCGCCACCGTGGCGCGCGGCACACCCGCCACCGTTGCGTCACGCAGCAACGGACCCGCGGCGTTTCAGGCGTCGGCACGTCGAAATTGTTTGCGATAGAGGTTTGGCGGTATCCCGACCGTCGACGTGAAGTGCAGGCGCAGATTGGCGGCGGTTCCCATGCCGGCCCGGTCGGCGATATGTTCCATCGACAGGTTCGTCGTCTCGAGGAGATCGCGCGCCAGGGCGAGCCGCTGCGCGGTCAGCCACGCCAACGGGCTTTCACCCGTTTCTTCGCGGAAGCGCCGCGCCAATGTGCGTTCGCTCATGGCGGCGGTGCGCGCCATCCGTCCGATCGTCCACCGCGCGGCCGGATCGCTGCGAAGCCGGTCGAGCAAAGGCCTCAATACGCCATCCGGGCGCGTCAGGACCGGACGCTCGATGAATTGCGCCTGGCCTCCACTGCGATGAGCGGCAACCACCAAGCGTCGCGCGACGATGTTCGCGGCGTCCGGGCCGAAGTCGAGGCGGACCAGATGGAGCAGCAAGTCGATCCCGGCTGCTGACCCGGCCGACGTGAAGATACGATCATCACCGGCATAGAGTGTATCGGCATCAACAACGACGGCCGGATGGGCCGTTTGCAAACTCTTGGCGTAGCGCCAATGCGTTGTCGCGCGACGACCGTCGAGCAGACCCGTGGCCGCAAGCAGGAAGGCTCCCGAGCAGATTGAAACCAGACGCGCGCCGCGGGCATGCGCATTGAGCAAAGCGTTACGCAGCGGATCTGATGGTGCCGCCCCATCCGATCGCCAACCGGGGATGACGATCGTCGTCGCCGCGCTCAACATATCCAGGCCGTGATCGACGTGGATCGCCAGGCCCGCATTGGTCGCGAGACGGCCGGGACGCTCCGCGCACGTGGTGAAGCTGTACCAGTCGTCCCCCATCTCAGGGCGCTCCAGACCGAACACTTCGGCGGTGATGCCGAACTCGAAGGTGCAAAGCCCGTCATATGCGAGCGCGACGACCAAGTGATCGGTTGCGGTGGCAGCGATTGGCATGATCCTTACGATAAACGGCAATGCAGTCACTGGCCAGCGACGCCGCCGCACCGGCATGAAGGGGGCGCCCACAGGAGACGCTTCATGACCAACGCCGTCATCGACATACCCGCAGCTTCGGCCCCGGAGGCCGAGGCGCATTTCGCCGATCGCTTCCGTTTCGAGACCGACTGCTGGGACGTCCACGAGGCGCTGTCGCGCCCGGAGCCCGGTTTTGTCCTGCTCGACGTGCGTGGTCCCGACATGTTTGACAAAGGACATGTGCCGGGCGCCAGCAACCTGCCCCACGGCAAGATCATCGCCTCCAAGATGGCGGCGTGGCCGGCCGATACGCTGTTCGTCACCTATTGCGCGGGCCCGCATTGCAACGGCGCGGCGCGGGGCGCACTTCGCCTGGCAAGGCTGGGTCGGCCGGTGAAGATCATGACCGGGGGCGTGACAGGCTGGATCGACGAGGGCTTCCCGCTGGAAAGCCATCAACCGCGTGCCTGATCCGCACATCCCGACAGGCAGCCGCCACGATCCCGTCTGCGTCCGTCCTGCCAGCGGAGCCGACGCGGCGGCCATGCTTCCGCTGATCCGCCGCCATGCCGAATATGAATGCGTGGAGGCCAATGTCAGCGAAGCGGCGTTGCGATCCGCTCTGGACGACCCGCCGGTCGTTCTTACTGCCTGGATCGCTACGCAGACCGGCGAACCGGTGGGCTATGCCACTGCGACGGCGGACTTTTCGACGTGGAGCGGACAGTCGTTCCTCTACCTCGATTGCCTCTTCGTGCAGGAGCAGTGCCGGGGGCGGGGTGTTGGCGCGCAACTTCTGGCTGCGGTGCGCGCCACTGCGGCATCGCGGGGCATGGCCGAAATCCAGTGGCAGACGCCCGAATGGAACGAAGGCGCCATCCGGTTCTATCGGCGCGAAGGGGCGACGGTCCTCCGCAAGGCACGCTTTACGCTCCGCACGACATAACCGCCGACCGCCTGCCGAAAAGCCGTCGAGACGGCATAAGCCTGCCGATATCCCCTCAGAACGTGTAGCCGATGCCGACCGCGCCCAGCCACTGGCTGCGCGATCCGGCGATCGAGACCAATGGCGAATCGCCATAGTCGTTCAGCATGCGCTTGTAGCTGCCGCCCGCGATCAGCTTCACGCCCTTCAAAAGGTTGCCGGTCAGCGAATAGGTTCCGGCCAGGCCGACGGTCCAGTGCTTCCACCCGCCGCGCGCCTGGTACTGCGGCAGGCCGCTGCGCGCCGCGGCGGCGGCGTCGACCGAGAAATAGGTCTGGCCGAACTTGCTTTCGACCCGCTCCGCGGCGGCGAACAGACCGACCGCGGCCTTGAGGCTGAGCGGGGTGAAATAGTTGATCGACGGGGTCAGGATGCCGCTCTTGTGCACGCCGTTGACGTCGTAGCGATAGCTGATCGAGGCAGACAATTTGTCATAGGGACTGGTCAGCACCCCTGTCTTGCCGATCCCGGCATAGCCGCCCAGCTCGATCGCGGTGCCGACCTTGCCCAGCGCCTTGATCCGCGGATCGTCGATCGAGTTCACGCTGTTGCGGTTGAAGTTGATGACGCCGACCGGCCCCAGTTGCACGTCCCACGTCGGGCCGGGCTGGTTGGGGATCAGGTCGATCGAGGCGCGGTTGCCCAGGATGGTGAAGGCATGGCCGCCGACCGAGCCGATCGCCGCCGGGCCGGGGACCAGCCGATAGTCGTCCGACCCCTCGTAATCGGGCAGATACGCGCCGGCGATCGCGACGGTGACGGTATCGCCGCCCATCGCCGGATCGGGCATCGCATTGGGTTCGGCGGGCGCATTGACGGTCTGCGCGGTCGCGGGAACGGCGAGCACCGCCAGCGCGGCGGCGAGCGTCGCGCGGATCGCGACATGAGGCAGGATGGACACGGAACTTTCCCCCGGAATGATACCGGGGCGCAACAAAGGAGAAAGAATTCCGGTTCCGTGTCGCCGCGCTACAGGATGTAGCGCATCGTCACCTGTTGCATTTCGGCATCACTGTCGAGCGTGAAGCGCGCCGCGGTGAAGCGCGGCGGGCCGAAGCGGATCGGCGGGTTGCGCGAAAAGCCGAACCCTTCCTTCGGAATGCCCGCGAACGTATCGAGCTTCGCGTTGTTGTTTTCGTCATGGATCACCGCGATCGCATAATCGCCGCGCGGCAGCGCGCCGAAGCGGAAGCTGTGCTGATCGGCGGGGATCGAGCGGGTGACCGCGTGACGATCGTCGATGCAATTGGGGAAATTGTCCGGGTCCGCGGTCAGGCAGACGCGGATCGACCCCTTCGCCGAGCGCAGATGGTCAAGCGCGACGTCAAGCGCCCCGACCGGCGCCGCCCCCACCAGCGGCATCGCGCCGACCGCCATCGCCCCCGCGACGGCCAGCCTGCGCATGCGCGCGCGCGAAATCCCCCAACCCCTCGTCGGTGCCGCACAGGCGGTCCCAGAACCGGAAATACAGTCCATAATTGCACCCGTACCGCTCATGATGCCGCTGATGGTGGCTGGCGGTGATCAGCCAGCGCCCCATTATCCCCCCCCACATGAACCGCGGGAAAACCTCCCACCCCATATGGTTGGTCACCCCCATAACGGTCATCATCGTCAGCACCAATGCGAGTGCGCCGACATGGATCGGAATCACGAACACCAGTAGCGGAATGGCCACAGCCCCGGTCAGCGCCTCGACCGGGTGGAACGCCATCGCCGCCCAGGCGGTGGGCGGGCGGCTGGCGTGGTGGACGGCATGCGCGACGCGGAACACGCGCGGGCGGTGCATCCAGCGGTGCGTCCAGTAGAACCAGGTGTCGTGCGCGATCAGGTACAGCAGCACCGACAGCGGCCAGTACCACAGGGGGAAGGCGTGGATGTCGGAATAGATTCGCGTCCAGCCGCGGTTCTGCCAGCCCCAGGCGATGACCCCGGCGGGCAGGCCGTAGATCGCGGCGGAGGCGAGGCTCCACGCGATCTCCCGCCGGATCTGCGGGTCCAGCCCGGTGTAGAGGCCACGGTGGCGCAGCCGCGTCGCCAGCGCGAACCCGCCGCTGGCCAGCAGATAGCGCACCGCGACGATCGCGGCCATCGCCAGCGCGGACAGGAGGATCGGCACGACGGGCATCGCGGCGCCTTGTACGGCGTGCGCGGCGGGGCGGCAACGGCGGCGGCCTAGAAGATGCCCAGGAACTTCTTGCGCTTCGCCGGCTGCTGGTCGGGGGTCGCTGATCGCCCGTCGCCCACGTCGGTGCGCGGTTCGCCCTTGTCGGTGCGCTGTGCCGCGGCGGTGCGCCCGGACAGCACCGGGCCGCATTGCGCCGCCTTGGCATCGCCCGGATCGACGAAGGCGAGGATGCCGGCGACCGGCGTCGCCACCACCGCCAGCCCCAGCCCGGCGCCGGCGCGAGCCAGCAGCTGCGGCGTGATGACGGTTAGCCCCGGCTGCGCGAAGGTGCCGGTGATCCCGACCGGCGACTGGCCGGAAAACAGGCTGAACTTCTTCGCATCGGCGCGCACCGCGATGTCCACGCCCTCGCTGCGGAAGCTGAACCCGCCGCGGCCGAGGATGACGTTCTTGGTCGTGTCGATCAGGATCGGGTCCGCCGCCGCCAGCCCGCCGCGCACGGTGAAGGCGATGAGGCCGCAGTTGATCCGCACCGGCTCCTTCAGCTGATCGGCGAACATCTTCTGGACGAAGGTGCCGATATCCAGTTCCGCCAGCTGGACGTTGCGGGTCCACAGCGTGCCGGCGGGAATGACGAAGGCGATGCGGCCGTTGGCGGTGGCGAGCGAATCGTGGAGCGAATCGCCGCGCCCGGCCAGCTGGATGCGCCCGCCGATCGTCCCCGTCGTCCCCGCCTCCGCCACGCCATAGCCCGCCAGCAGCCGGCCGAGCGGGGTGGGCGCCAGGCGGATGTCGTAGCGGATCGCGCTGGGACGCTGGCGCGTGTCGAAGACGAGGTCCGACGCGACATTGCCGCGCGCCATCGCGAAGGTGAGCGGTGACAGCGCCAGCCGTCCGTCCGCCAGCTTCAGCGTCAGATCGACATCGGACACCGGCACCCGGCGCGAGCGGACCGTGGCGATATGCCAGATGAGGTCGGCGTCGAACCGCTGCATCGTCGCGACCGGCAGCTCGGCATCGGGCAGCAGCCGCGCGGGCGCGGCACCGGTCGCGGCGGCGGCGGCGACCGCGCCCTTCGTCGCGACGATATCGGGATTGTAGCCGATGAACGGCGCGGCATCGACGATATCGAGCCGCTTCGTCTCCAGTCGCGAATCGAGGTGCAGGCGATCGCCGTTGGTGACGGTCAGCCGCCCGGCCAGGTCGCTGTCGCCGAACGTCCCGGCCATCCGCGTGAAGCGATATTCCTGCCCCTGCTGCACCAATTGCGCGCGCAGGCGATAGGTGCGCGTATTGGGGATGGCGACGTCGATGATCCCCAGCAGCGCCGCCAGGTTGCGCCCGCGCGCACGCACCGCCAGCGGCACGCCCTCCACCTGCGCCAGGCTGGGCAGGGTGCCGGTGACGTCGATGACGTTGCCGGCCGCGCGGGCGCGCATCACCAATTCGTTCTTGCCGCGCGCGACGGTGGCATCGGGCGACAGCAGTCGCGCGGCGAGCGTGAACGGCGTGTCGCGCAGCACCCCGGATCCGTTAACGCCGACCGCCTGCCCGATCCGCGCGTCGGTGGAGCGGATCGTGTCGAGCGCCAGTTGCGTCGTCAGCTTCATGCGAGGATCGCGATAGCGCACGCTCGTCCCGGCGATCGTCGCGCGATCGATCCGCGGCAGGTCGAGCGGCTTGCCCGAGCCCTTCTTCTCGCTGAACGTCCAGGTGTTGCGATCGTGCGCGGCGTTCCATTCCAGATCGACCGCGCCGCGCGTCAGGTCCAGCCAGTGGAACCGCCGCTTGCCGAACAGCAGCGACAGCGGCGCGATCCGCGAATCGATCCGCTCGGCGGTGAACAGGTACGGGCGCGTCGCCCAGCCCGGGTTCGATACCGACAGCTTCTCGGCATAGAAAGTGAGGCGCAGCGGCGAGAAATAGAGCCGGAAATCGCCGCCGACGGTAACGGTGCGGTTCGTCAGGCGACCGGCGACCGATTCGAAAGGATGTTTCAGGAAGCGGCCCTTGGTGACGAACAGCACCAGCCAGATCGCGAACAGCAGCGCCAGCACGCCCAGCGCGACGCGCGCCGCCACCCGTGCGATGCGGCGCGCGCGGGTCGGCGGTTCGGCGGACGCAGCTGGGGCGGGAGCGGTCGTTGCCATGGCGGCACAATCGCCGCGCCGTGCCGGCGGTTCCCGAAGGTTGCTTTTCGCGACGCGTTCGGCTAGGCGGCCCGCTTCTCGAGCGACAGGTGCTTGACGACGGCCCGGCCATCAAGGGCTGCCGCGGCCGTCCAGCCTCAGCGCTCTTAACGAAAGGACCAAAATGCCCAAGCTCAAGACCAAGAGCGGCGTCAAGAAGCGCTTCAAGCTCACCGCCACCGGCAAGCTCAAGCACGGCGTCGCCGGCAAGCGCCACCGCCTCATCAGCCATAACGGCAAGTACATCCGCCAGAACCGCGGCACCACGGTGCTGTCGAAGGCCGACACCGCGACGGTGAAGGCCTGGGCGCCGTACGGCCTGAACTGAGCGACGAGGAGGAATAAGATATGGCACGCGTCAAGCGGGGCGTAACCACTCGCGCCAAGCACAAGAACATCCTGGAACAGGCCAAGGGCTATCGCGGTCGTCGCAAGAACACGATCCGCGTCGCCCGTCAGGCGGTCGAGAAGGCCGGCCAGTACGCCTATCGCGACCGCAAGGTGAAGAAGCGCACCTTCCGCGGCCTGTGGATCCAGCGCATCAACGCCGGCGTCCGCGCCGAAGGGCTGACCTACAGCCAGTTCATGCACGGCCTGAAGCTGGCCGGCGTGGAGCTGGACCGCAAGGTGCTGGCCGATATCGCGATGCACGAGGGCGAGGCCTTCTCCGCGATCATCGCGCAGGCCAAGGCGGCGCTGCCCCAGGCGGCGTAAGCCGGCGGTACATCGCTAAAGACGATCGGGCGTCGGTGGCAACACCGGCGCCCGTTTCGTTATGCTGAGGGGATGTCCATCCGTCGCCATGGCGAAGCGCGCACCGCCCAACACGCAGGAATCGTCACCCCGGGCGTGTTCCGGGGTCCAGCGTTCCGCGAGATCGACCGATCGCGAGGATGCGGCGCGGTGGATGCCGGAACAGGTCCGGCATGACGGGAAGGGGGCAACCGTTCGTGCCGAGGAGCGGCTGAGCGTGTCGAAGCCTCGTCTCGAGGCACGTGCGGTAGCCTCACCACCCTTCGAGACGCCGTTTCGACAGGCTCAACGGCTCCTTAGGGCGAACGGAAGGGGGCGGTGAACGGACCGGCGGGCGAACGGGTGAGAAGCCCCTCACTCCGCCCGCCGTGACCCTATTCCGCCGCCCCGTCGTCCGTCGGCACCGCGCGCCCCTTGAACCCCTGCGCCACGACGAACCATTCCACCGATCCCTTGCGGCTCGACGGCGGCTTGGCGTGTTTGACGGTGGTGAAGTTGCGCTTCATCTCCGCCACCAGCGCGGCATCGGCGCCGCCGGCGAACACCTTCGACACGAAGGTGCCGCCGGGGCGCAGCACGTCGATCGCGAAGGCGAGCGCGGTTTCGACCAGCGCCATGGTGCGCAGCGCGTCGGTCTGCGGATGGCCGACGGTGTTGGCGGCCATGTCCGACATGACCAGATCGGGCGCGCCGCCCAGCGCCTCCATCAGCACGCCGGGCGCTTTGTCGGCCATGAAATCCATCTCGAAGATGGTGACGCCGTCGATCGGATCGACCGGCAGCAGGTCGATGCCGACGATCGCGGCACCGGGCGCCTGGCGGCGCACCACCTGGCTCCACCCACCAGGCGCGATCCCCAGGTCGACGACGCGTTTCACGCCCTTCAGAAGGCCGAAGCGTTCGTCCAGTTCGATCAGCTTGAATGCCGCGCGGCTGCGATAGCCCTCCGCCTTCGCGCGGTGGACGTACGGATCGTTGAGCTGGCGCGCGAGCCAGCGGGTCGATTGCGCGCTGCGCTTGCGCGCGGTCTTGACGCGCTGGCGCCCCGCTCCGGTTCCC
This sequence comes from Sphingomonas ginsenosidimutans, assembly GCF_002374835.1. GTDB lineage: Bacteria > Pseudomonadota > Alphaproteobacteria > Sphingomonadales > Sphingomonadaceae > Sphingomonas > Sphingomonas ginsenosidimutans. The sequence continues at coordinate 66,422 of NZ_NWVD01000003.1, read as the reverse complement.
CGCATGATCCGCCCTTACGCTCCGGTTTCCATCAGCCGGCGCAGGATGCCCTCGCGGATGCCGCGATCGGCGACGCCCAGCCGCTGCGCGGGCCATAGGTCCAATATCCCCTCCAGGATAGCGCAGCCCGCGACGACCAGGTCGGCACGCTCGCGCCCGATGCACGGCAATTGCGCGCGTTCGGTCAGCGACATGCCCGCCAGTTCCTGGCTGATCGCGCGCATCGCCGCGGCGGGCGCGATCAGCCCGTCGACCTGCGCGCGGTCATAGCGCTCCAGCCCCAGATGCACGCTGGCCAGCGTCGTCACCGTGCCGCTGGTGCCCAGCAGCCGCGGGGTCACCGCGGGGCGCGGCAGCCGCGCGGCGAACGGCGCGAAGCTTTCGGTGACGAGCGCGCGCATCCGGCGATAGGCGGCGGCGCGTTCCTCCGCCGACCCGCCGCCGCCCGCGCTCTCGGTCAGCGACACGACCCCCCAGGGCGCCGAATGCCAGTCGCGCACGCGCGGCACGGTGGTGTCGGCATCGACCAGCACCAGTTCGGTCGAGCCGCCGCCGATGTCGAACACCAGCGCGGGGCCGGTCCCGGGTTCGAGCAGCGCGTGGCAGCCGAGCACCGCCAGCCGCGCCTCCTCCTCCGCCGAGATGATGTCGAGATGGATGCCGGTTTCGTCCAGCACCCGCGCGATGAACGCCGCGCCGTTGGTGGCGCGGCGGCACGCCTCGGTCGCGACCGACCGCGCGAGGCGGACGTTGCGGCGCTTCAGCTTGTCCGCGCACACGCGCAGCGCCGCGATCGTCCGTTCGATCGCCGCATCGGACAGCGCGCCGTTCGCCGACAGCCCTTCGCCGAGCCGCACGATCCGCGAAAAGGCGTCGACGACCGCAAAGCCGTCTCCCTGCGGGCGCGCGATCAGCAGCCGGCAATTGTTGGTGCCAAGGTCGAGCGCGGCATAATGCCGCGGGCCGCCGCGCGCGGGCGACGGCGAATGGGGGGCCGAACGGGCAGGGCGCTGTCCCTGCCGGCGCGGCAATTGGGCGGTGACGTCCACCATTGCCGTCCACTTTCTTCTGTCTGCCGTGCCGGCGTCGCGCAACGGAATGCACGCGCTGCCGGCCGGTGCTTGACCATCAGGCTACACGCTCGCCTGCCGCGCGGCAAGGCACGCGGACCGGGAAGGGGCAGTGGGGGTTGACCGGCGCGGTCGCAGCCGCTAGACGCGCCGCCTCGTTGCCCGATCCTCTAATGGTAAGAGAGCGGACTCTGACTCCGTCAATCAAGGTTCGAATCCTTGTCGGGCATCCATCCCTTCCTCCGCTGAACGCGGCTTCGCCCCGCTCGTTGTGATCGCGGGCGTCGATCGGCGGGAACTGTTCTCGCGCTCGCGATTAGTCCACGTTAAGGGCGTGAGTGTGAACCAGATTATTCCCCATCATCTGTCGGACTATTGCCGCCAGTCGCGGATCGCGCTGGCGATCGCCGGCGTGACCGACGATCATGCGCTGCTGACGGTCAATGCGCCGTTCGAGGCGCTGACCGGCTATAGCGCGGCGGAGGTGGTGGGGCAGAACTGCCGCCTGTTGCAGCGCGACGCGCCCAATGTGGAGGCGCGCGAGCGGATCCACGAATTCCTGGGCAGCGACCGGCACGTCAACGTGCGCACGTCGATCGTCAATTTCCGCAAGGACGGCCGGCCGTTCGTGAACCTGCTCTACATGTCGAAACTGCGCACGGGCGACGGCGCGATCCCGTTCATCTTCGCCTCGCAATTCGACGTCAGCCATGCGCAGCCCGAACTGCTGGCCGATTACGACCGCGAACTGGGGATGACGCTGTCGCGGCTGACCCCTTTGGTCGCCGAGGCGGGGATGGTGCTGGAAGGATCGCTGATGACGATCGGCAATACCGCCGCGACCATCGCACAGGCCAAGTTGACGCTGGCCGAGCTCGACGACGTCCGCTTCCCGTGAGCGGCGACACGCAGGAGCGACCCGGCGGAGAGACGGACATGCCCGGCAAGGCCGCGTTCCCCGTCGTCGGCATCGGCGCGTCGGCGGGGGGGCTGGAGGCGCTGCGCGACATGCTGTCGCCGGTGCGCACGTCCACCGGCATGGCGTTCGTGATCGTCCAGCATCTGGACCCCAATCACGAAAGCATGCTGGCGCAGCTGCTCGACCGGCATACCGCGCTGGAGGTGTTGCAGTGCGAGGGCGGCGAGCGGCTGGAGCCGGACCGCGTCTATATCATCCGCCCGGCCACGGGCTGGCGATTCGCGACGGCGTGCTGGAACTGACCGATTTTGCGCAGCCGCGCGGGCTGCGCCGGCCGATCGACGATTTCTTCCAGTCGCTGGCGGTCGACCGGCAGGCGGATGCGGCGTGCGTGATCCTGTCGGGCACCGGCGCGGACGGCACCACGGGCCTGCGCGCGGTGAAGGAAAACGGCGGTGTGTGCGTCGTCCAGCAGCCGGACACCGCGCGTTACGACGGGATGCCGCTGTCGGCGGTCGGCACCGGGCTGGTCGATTACGTGCGCCCGCCCGGCGAGATCATCGCATGCCTGTCCAGCTTCTTCGCGCGGCGCGCGGGCGATCCGCTGGAAAGCGAGGCGACCGTGGTCGCCGACCATGTCGACGACCTGTGCCGCGTGCTGCGCCAGGCGGTCGGGCACGACTTCTCGGGCTACAAGCGCTCGACGCTGATCCGCCGGGTCGAGCGGCGGATGCACGTCCTAGGGATCGACAGCGGGCGCGGCTATCTGGCGCGGATTCGTAGCGACGCCGACGAATGCGAGGCGCTGTTCCGCGACCTGCTGATCAATGTCACGCGCTTCTTCCGCGACGCCGCTTTGTTCGAGCTGCTGCGCGCCGAGGCGATCGCGCCGCTGCTGGCGGGGCGGGACCCGGGCGAGGACGTGCGCGTTTGGATTCCCGGTTGTTCGAGCGGGGAGGAAGCGTACACGATCGCGATGCTGTTCGCCGAGGCCGCGCGCGAGGCGGGGGAGCCGGCGGCGGTGCAGATCTTCGCCACCGACATCGACGAACAGATGCTGGCGATCGCGCGGGAGGGCACCTATCCGGTCGCGGCGCTGGCGGACATTCCGGCGGCGTTGCGCGAACGCTATACCGTGCCGCATGGCGAGCGGTTCACGATGACGACCGCGATCCGCGACCTCATCCGCTTCTCCAACCATAGCCTGGTCAAGGATCCGCCGTTTTCGCGCGTCGACCTGGTGTCGTGCCGCAACCTGCTGATTTATTTCGATGACCGGTTGCAGCAGACGGTGCTGCCGCTGCTGCATTATGCAATCCGGCCCGGCGGCTTCCTGTTCCTTGGGCCGTCCGAAAGCGTCGGGCGGTTCGAGCATCTGTTCCCCGCGATCGATCGCCATGCGCGGCTGTTCACCCGGTCGCCGGGCGCCCCGGCCTATCCGATCGACCTGCCCGGCGGGCTGCGCCAGGCCGCGCCGCGCCGCGACCGGGCGGGGCGCGACGGCGCGGGCACGCTGGCCGAGGATCAGGCCGCGATGCGCCGGCTGGTCGATCGTTACGCCCCGCCCAGCATGGTGCTGGACCAGGACGGCGCGATCCTGGCGGCGCACGGGCGGCTGAGCCGCTATTTCGACTTCCCCGTATCGCGCACCGGCGGATCGAGTGCGATCACGCTGGCGCGGCCTGGCCTGCGCGACGTCATCGGCCCGCTGCTGCGGCAGGCGCGCGACGGGCGCCGGCAGGTGGTGGCCCGCGACGTCGAGGTGGCGAACGAATTCGGCATCCAGCCGGTGGAGGTGGTGTGCGACCCGCTGGGCGACGGCACCTTGCTGTTCGTGTTCCGCGATGCCGGCCCGTTCCGCCCCGCCGACGATCCCGACGCGGTCGACCTGGCGGAGGGCGACGACCATCTGGAGGCGCTGGAGGACGAACTGCGGCTGACGCGCCACCGGCTGCGTTCCGCGGTGGAGGAACTGGAGACCGCGAACGAGGAACTGAAGAGCTCCAACGAAGAAATGATGTCGATGAACGAGGAGCTTCAATCGACCAACGAAGAGCTGTCGACCGTCAACGACGAGTTGAAGACCAAGGTCGACCAGCTGACCGTCGCCAATGCCGACCTGCGCAATTTCTTCGAATCGACCGATCTGGCGGTGGTGGTGGTCGATGCCGATCTGCGCATCCGCAACTATACCGCCGCCGCGACCACGATCTTCCCGCTCCAGCCGGTCGATCGCGGACGCCCGCTGACCGATGTGGCGAGCGGGCTGGACGATGCCGACTACGTCGCCGACGCGCGCGCGGTCGCTGCGGGCGCGCCCGCGACGCAGCGGCGCGTCACCAGTCGCGACGGCGCCCGCACCTTCGCGCTGCGCACGCTGCCCTACCGCTTGCAGAACGGCCGGATCGATGGCGCGACGCTGGTGCTGACCGACATCACCGATGCGCTGGCGCTGGAACGCCAGCTGGCCGACGAGCGCGAGCGGCTGGGGCTGGCGATCCGCGCCGGCGGGATCGGCGTGTGGGAATATTGCCCGGATACCGGCGAGACGGTGCTGGACGGCGCGGAACAGGCGCTGTTCGGGGTGGAGGGCGTGCCGGGGATGGCGATCGACGGGCTGATGGCGCGGATCGACCCCGAGGACCGCCCCCGCGTGGAGGATGCGTTGCGCATCGCCGAGCGCGGCGAGGCCGATTTCGAGGCGAGCTTCCGCGTCCTGACCCCGACCGGCGACACCCGCTGGATCAAGGGATTCGGGCGCACCATCGCGGGTGCCAGCCCGCGCCGGATGGTGGGTGTGTCGATCGACGTGACCCCCGAATATGCGGTCGCCGAAACCCGCGAGCTGATGCTGCGCGAGATGAACCATCGCGTGAAGAACCTGTTCGCGATCATCGGCGGGATGGTGAGCACCGCGGCGCGCAGCCATGACGACGTGCGCACCTTCGCCGACGACATGCGCGAACGGATCGCCGCGCTGGGGCGCGCGCATGCGCTCGCTTCCCCCACCGGCGAGCAGCAGGCGATCGCGCTCGCCGATCTCGTCGCCGCGACGATCGCGCCCTATCGCGATCACGCCGGGATCGTTGTGGCCGGCCCGGACGTTCGGATCGACCGCAGCTGCCTTTCCTCGCTCGCGCTGATGCTGCACGAGTGGGCGACCAATTCGGTGAAATACGGGGCGCTGGCGGAAGGAAGCGAGGGCAGGCTGGACGTGACATGGCGGCGTGATGGGGACGGTGTGGTGCTGGACTGGGTGGAGCGCGGCGGGGTTGGCGGCGCGGCATCCGACGACGACCGCGCCGGCGACGTGCGCGGCTTCGGCACGTTGCTGGTCGACACCTCCGCACGCCAGCTGGGCGCGACGGTGACGCGCGCGGCCGACGAGGGCCGCTTCACGCTGGCGCTGCGGCTGCCGGGGTCGGTGCTGGCGCATGGCTAAGCCGGTATTGCTGGTCGAGGACGAACTGTTCGTTGCGCTGGACGTGCAGATGACGGTCGAGGACGCCGGCCTGTCGGTCGACGGGCCGTACAGCTCGCTGGCCGAGGCGCTGGACGCGATGGAGCGCCAGCCGCCGGGCTTCTACCTGTGCGCGATCCTGGACGTGCGGCTGCGCGACGGCGAGGTGTTCCCGGCCGCCGACCGGCTGGCCAAGGCGGGGGTGCCGATCATCTTCCATTCCGGCCATGCCGACCGGCAGGGGCTGGAGGACCGCTACCCCGGCGCGCTGGTGTGCGCCAAGCCGTGTGCGCCGCGGATGCTGCGCGCGCGGCTGGACGACGTGATCCAGGCGACCGGCTAGGCGGCTGGCGGGACGCGGGCGCAACGAAACGCCGGCGTCGCGGATTGGGCATCGGCAAAGGAGATGCCATGATGACCGTCAAGCCGTTCGCCATCCTGTCCGTTGCCACCGCCGCCGCGCTGTCGCTGGCGGGGTGCGGCGACCGCGTGGAGGATCATGCCGAACGTACCGGCAATGCGATCGCTGCGGATGTCCATGCCGCGACCAGCAATGTCGTCGACAGCGTCGATGCGCTGACCGGCACGGTCGCCAACCAGCTGGACGGCGCGGCGGCGCGCTCGCTCGACCGCGCCGCGGACCGGCTGGACCGCGCGTCGGACGACCTGCAACGCGACATTCGCGGCCATGTCGACACGGCGCGCGACCACGCGGGCGCCGCGCTGGAGGATGCCGGCGCCGACCTGCGCGAGCGGGGACGTGCACGCGACGACGAACGCCGCCGCGCGGCGGATGAGGGGACGCGGTAACCGCGCACGATGCGTGCGTGGCCCTGGGTTCCGGCGTTCGCCGTAACACGGGGTGGCGCGCGGCACGGCCGTTGCGCGTGACCGCCACCGGCCCGGCCTGCGCCGGAACACGCGGGCGACGAGCAGGTCGCCGTGCGCGGGGGTCGGTACGGGCGTCAGCGTGCCTCGGCGAGCAGCGCCTTCGCCTCCTCGCCGGTCCAGTCGAGGTCGCCGGTGACGCGCCAGATTTCCTTGCCGTCCGCGCCGTACAGGATCGTCGTCGGCAGGTTGGTGCCATAGGCGAGGCTCAGCCCCAGCTTGGCGTCGAGATAGGGGCGCAGGTGCGCGAATTTGCGCTGGTCGAGGAAGGCGATCGCCTTGGCCGGGTCCATGTCCTGGCTGATCGCCAGCACGGGCACGCGATCGCCCAGCGTCGCGGCGGCGGCGTCGAGCGTCGGCATTTCCTTGACGCACGGCGCGCACCACGTCGCCCACAGGTTGACCAGCACCGGCTTGCCCTTGAACGCGGCGAGCGTCACGGGACCTTCCTTCCCGCCCGGCGCGGCGAAGGCGACATCGGGCGCGCCCTCGCCCTTGTGGCTGCGGTCGACCTTGTCGTTCCTGGCGCCGGCATTGGCGGGGGCGGCCTCGTCCGGGCTGGCCGCCGTCGTGGCGGCGGTGTCCGCCTGTGCTTGCCCGTTGCCCGGTGACGCCCTATCGCAGGCCGCGGTCGCGACGGCGACCCCCAGGAGACAGACGATCGCGACGCGGGAGGCCATGAGCGGTTCCAACCAGATGTGGGGCGGGCGGTTCGCCGAAGGACCGGCGGCCGTGATGCGTGAGATAAACGCGTCGATTCCCTTCGACAAGCGGATGTGGCGGCAGGACGTCGCGGGCAGCCGCGCGCATGTCGCGATGCTGGGCGCGCAGGGGATCGTCGCCGCCGATGACGTCGCCGCGATCGACGCCGGGCTGGAAGAGGTCGCGGCCGGCTATGCCGCGGACGGAGTGCCCGACGACCTGGCGATGGAGGACATCCATATGCTGACCGAGGCGCGGCTGTCCGACGCGATCGGTCCCGCCGCCGGGCGGCTGCACACCGCGCGCAGCCGCAACGACCAGGTCGCGACCGATTTTCGCCTGTGGGTGCGCGACGCGACCGACCAGGTGCTGGCCGCGCTGGCCGCGCTGGACGATGCGCTGCTGGCGCGCGCCGAGGACCATGCCGGCAGCGTGATGCCCGGCTTCACCCACCTGCAATCGGCGCAGCCAGTGACGCTGGGCCATCACCTGATGGCCTATCACGAGATGGTGTCGCGCGACATCAGCCGGTTCCGCGACAATCGCGCGCGCGGCAACCTGTGCCCGCTGGGATCGGCGGCGCTGGCGGGCACCGGCTTTCCGATCGATCGCCACGCGACCGCCGCGGCGCTGGGGTTCGACGGGCCAACGCGCAACAGCCTCGATTCGGTCAGCGACCGCGACTTCGCGCTCGATTACCTGATGGCGGCGGTGCAATGCTCGCTCCACCTCAGCCGGCTGGCGGAGGAATTCGTGCTGTGGGCGTCGCAGCCGTTCGGCTTCGTCGCGCTGTCCGACCAATGGTCGACCGGCAGCTCGATCATGCCGCAGAAGCGCAACCCCGATGCCGCCGAGCTGGTGCGCGGCCATGCGGGGCGCATTTCCGGCTGCCTCGTCAGCCTGATGGTGACGATGAAGGGGCTGCCGCTGGCCTATTCGAAGGACATGCAGGACGACAAGCCGCCGGTGTTCGAATGCCATGACCTGCTGGCGATCTCGATCGCGGCGATGACCGGCATGATCGAAAGCGCGACCTTCCGCACCGACCGCATGCGCGGCCTCGCCGAAAGCGGCTATGCCACCGCCACCGACCTGGCCGACTGGCTGGTGCGCGAGGCGAACGTGCCGTTCCGCGAGGCGCACCACATCACCGGTCGCGCGGTCGCGCGGGCCGAGGCGCTGGGCTGCACGCTGGACGCGGTGCCGCTGGCGGACCTGCAGGCGATCGACGCGCGGATCACCGATGCGGTGTATGGCGTGCTGTCGGTCGATGCCTCGGTGGCGAGCCGGCGGAGCTTCGGCGGGACCGCCCCCGACAATGTCCGCGCCGCGATCCGCGCCGCGCGCGAGGCGCGCACATGACGCGCGCACGCTGGTCCCTGTTGCTGGCCGCGCTGCCGCTCGCGGCGTGCGGATCGACGCAGGCGCTGAAACCGGCCGCGGGTGAGCAATTGCCCGCAGCGCCGTATGGCGCCCCTGCGACGCCGACCGTCGCGGACCTCCTGACCCCGTCGGTGCAGGAACGCCCGCAGCGCAACAGCGAGATCATGACCCGCTCGCACGAACGGCAGAACGACGCGTTCGACCTGCCCCCGAGCTGACCCGATACGGACGACCATGGATCATTTTCATTACCAGGACGGCGCGCTGTGGTGCGAAGGCGTGCCGATGGCGCGGATCGCCGCCGAGGTGGGCACCCCCGTCTACGTCTATTCCGCCGCCGCGTTCCGGCAGCGCGCGCGGGAATTCCGCGACGGCCTGTCGGGGATCGCCGACACGCACCTGGCCTATGCGATCAAGGCCAATCCGAACCTGGCGGTGCTGCGGGTGCTGGCCCATGAAGGCTATGGCGCGGACGTGGTGTCCGGCGGCGAGATGGCGCGCGCGCTGGCGGCCGGGATGCCCGCCGACGGCATCGTCTTTTCGGGCGTCGGCAAGACCGAGGAGGAGCTGGTCCGCGGGCTGGAGGCCGGGATCGGCCAGTTCAACCTGGAGCTGGAGGAGGAAGGCGTCGTCTTGGCGCGGCTGGCGGCGGAACGCGGGCTGACCGCGACCGCGGTGCTGCGCGTCAACCCCGACGTCGATGCCGGCACCCACGCCAAGATTTCGACCGGGCGCAAGGAGAACAAGTTCGGCGTGCCGATCGACCAGGCGCCGGCGATCTTCGCGCGGCTGGCGGGCTTGCCCGGCCTGTCGCTGGAAGGCGTGGCGATCCACATCGGCAGCCAGCTGATGGACCTGGCGCCGCTGGAGGCCGCCTATGCGCGGGTCAAGCGGCTGGTCGACGAGCTGCGCGCGGCGGGCCACCGGATCGCGCGCGTCGACCTGGGCGGCGGTGTGGGCGTGGCGTACAAGGCGGGCGACGTACCCCCGACGCTGGCCGATTACGGCGCGATGGTGGAGCGCGCGACGAAGGGCTGGGACGTCCGGCTGATGTTCGAGCCGGGGCGCGCGATCGCGGGCAATGCCGGCGTGCTGCTGACCAGGGTGATCTGGGTCAAGCCCGGTGTCGTCCACCCCTATGTCATCGTCGATGCGGCGATGAACGATCTGGCGCGTCCGGCGCTGTACGACGCATGGCACGATTTCGCGGCGGTGACCCCCGATGGCGCGCGGATGACCGCGAACATCGCCGGCCCGGTGTGCGAGACCGGCGACACCTTCGCGATGGCGCGCGAGGTGGACCGGGTGGCGAAGGGCGATCTGGCGGTGTTCCGCACCGCCGGCGCCTATGGCGCGACGATGGCATCGACGTACAACAGCCGCGCGCTGGTGCCCGAGGTGCTGGTCGATGGCGATCGTTATGCCGTGGTCGCCGACCGGATCGCGGCCGAGACGATCCTGGCGGCCGAGCGCGTTCCCGAGTGGCTGTAACGGCGTGAGCGCGCCCGCCCCGCTCAACAGCCTGCCGCTATTCGTGCGGCTGGCCGGGCGCGCCGTCATCCTGGTAGGGGAGGGCGAGGCGGCGGCCGCCAAGCGCCGGTTGCTGGAGCGCGCCGGCGCGAGGATCGTCGGCGAGGACGAGGCCGCGGCGGTGCTGGCGATCGTCGCGGACGACGAGGCGGCGGTCGCGCGGCTCAAGGCGCGCGGGGTGCTGGTCAATGCGGTCGACCGCCCCGAATTGTGCGATTTCACGCTGCCAGCGATCGTCGATCGCGACCCGGTGCTGATCGCGATAGGCACCGGGGGCGTGTCCGCCGGGCTGGCGGCGGCGCTGCGCCAGCGGCTGGAGGGGCTGCTGCCCGCGTCGCTGGGGCAGCTGGCGCGCGGGCTGTATGCGGCGCGGGGGGGACTGCGCGCGCGGTTCCCCGACGGCGCGGCGCGGCGGCGGGCGATAGCGGCGGCACTGGCGCCGGGCGGCGCGCTCGATCCGCTCGACGATCACGGCGACGTGGAGGTGCTGGCGGCGCTGACCGGCGACGATGGCGCGGGGGCGGTGCGGCGGATCGTGCTGGCGTCGCGCGATCCCGACGACCTGACGCTGCGCCACGCGCGCTGGCTGGCGGGGGCGGACCGGGTCACGCACCGCGCCGACGTGCCGCGCGCGATCCTGGACCGCGCGCGCGCCGATGCCGCGCGCGAAGCGACCGACGCGCCCCCGGCGACGGCGGCGTCGGGGGAACGGGTGGTCGATGTGGCGATGATGCGATGAGCGGCTATGCTTGGCGGATCACGGCGGAGGGCCGCGCGGAGCAGGTGCCGGTCGCTGGCGCGCTGACGTGCGGGGCGCCGTTCGTCTGGGTGCACCTGACCACCAACACCGACCATGCGCAGACGTGGCTGCGCGACGAGGCGCAACTGCCCGCCTATGTCGTCGACGCGCTAACCGCCGGGGAGACGCGCCCGCGCTGCGAGAAGATGGGCGACAGCGCGTTCGTGAACCTGCGCGGGCGCACCGACGAGGATGTCGGATCGTCCGACGTGCTGGCGTCGATCCGCATCTGGGCCGCCAAGGGCCGCGTGGTGTCGGTGACGCGCAAGCACCTGGTCGCCATGGGAGACGTCGTCGCGGCGGTGAAGGCGGGCGAATTGCGCGATCCCGGCGACCTGATCGCCGCCTTCGCCACCGCGATCACCGAGGATCTCGACCCGGTCGTCGCCGACCTGGGCGACTGGCTGGACGATTGCGAACAGGGCCTGCGCACCGATCGCGTGTTCGAACTGCGCCGCGGGGTGACGAAGGTGCGGTCGGAATCGATCACCTATCGCCGGTTCCTGAACCCGCAGCGGACCGCGCTGGAACGGCTGGCGGCGCTGCCGGGCGACTGGCTGGCCGACGACGACCGCGCGCATCTGGCCGCCGCCGCCGACCGCGCGGCGCGCATGGCCGAGGAGGTGGAGGCGATCCGCGAGCGGGCCGCGCTGATGCACGAGGCGCTGACCGACCTGCGCGCCGAACAGCTCGATCAGCGCAGCCTGGTGATCGCGATCGTCGCGATGGTGTTCCTGCCGCTGACGTTCATCACCGGCCTGTACGGGATGAACGTGAAGGGGCTGCCCTATGCCGATCAGCCATGGGCGTTTGACGCGGTGATGGGGATATGCGCCGCGGTGGCGGCGGGGGTGACGATCTATTTCCTGCGGCGGCACTGGTTTCGCGGGTAGGCGCGCGGGGGCGCGTCAGCGCGTATCGTGCGTTCGACCCACCTGATCGAAACCGTCGGCCCAGCGCAGGCTGGGGATCCGGCAGCTCCTGCCCGCTGCCGTCGCCGGGAGATCCCAGCCTGCGCTGGGATGACGGCCTTGGATCGGTCGACCGGACGATAACCGCTCAGGCGGCGCGTGCCTGTCGCCACGCGCCGGCGATCTCCTCCAACTCGGCGGCGACCGCGCGGAAGCGGTCGCCATTCGATCCGATCGCGGCTTCCACCACCTGCTTGCGGCAGCCGGCGTAGAAGCGCGCCAGCGCCTGCGACACCGCGCCGCCGCGCTCGAAATCGAGGTTCGCCTCCAGCGCGAACAGGATCGCGGTGGCGCGGGTCACGCGCTCGCTCTTGGTGGTATATTGGTCGCGGTCGGCGGCCCAGGCGGCGACGCGCAGCGCCTGCATCAGTTCCTCGTACAGCAGCTGCACCAGCGCCGGTCCATCGGCCGCGGCGGTGCGCCCGGCCAGGTCGATGTCGCGATAGGTGCGCGCCGGATCGCGCAACAGGGCGGATGCGTATGCCATGTCAGCCCTTCGTCCAGGTCTTGATCTGCTGATCCATGAAGGATTGCGTCGTCTTGTAGGCGTTGACGCGCGCGCCCATGCTGGAGAATTGCTGCGTCATGCGATCGGTCGTGCGGGTCACCTGATCGTCCAGCGTCGACTGCCGCTTGGTCAGATCGGCCTGCGCCTCGCGATAGGCGTTGGTCGAGGCGCCCAGCCCGTACAGTGAGCTGCTGCTGTTGAGCTGGATCGACTGCATCACCTGGTACAGGCCGGTCTTGCTGACCGGGCTGTAGGCGAACATCGCCTCGATCGCGTCGGGCGAGCGCGTCATCGCGGCGGACAGCGCCTTGTCGTCGACCTCCAGCGTGCCGTCCTTGAGCGTGCGGACCCCGATCGCGGCGAGCGAGGAGGGCGTGCCGCTGGCGGCATTGGGCAGCAGCGAGGTGCTGGAAAGCGACTGGAGCGTGCGCTGGAGCGCGCGCGCCGCCGTATCGCCGCGCAGCTTGCCGTTGATCGGGTCGGTCTGTTCCTTCACGACCGCCAGCACCTGATTATAGGTTTCCACGAACGCCTTGACCGCGTCGGTCAGCTGCGCGGTGGGGCGCTTGGCGGTCAGCGTCGCGGTGCCGGTGCCGGTCAGCGACAGCTTCACCCCCGCGACCAGATCGGTCACCTCGTTCGAGGCGCGCTCGACGCGGGCGCCATCGACGTCCAGCACCGCATTGGCGGCCTGTCCGGTCAGCTTGGTGGGCAGCGTGGCCGGATCGCCGGACCCGCGCGCGCGGACGTCGAACTTGCCCAGGTCGCTGGCCGGATCGTCCGCGGTCAGCTGGAACGCCGATTGCGTGCCGGTCGCGCCCTTCAGCGACAGGAACGCCGATCCGTCGGCATCGGTCAGCACCGATGCGGTGACGCCGGTCTTCTTCGCGTTGATCGCTGCGGCGATCCCCGACAGCGTGTTGTTGCTGGAATCGATCGCGATGTCGAACGACTTGGCCGAATTGTCGGCGTTGGTCCCGGTGGTGAAGCCGGTCATCTGGCCGTCGCTGCCGTAGGTGGCGGTGCCTAGCTTCAGCGTCAGCGTGCCGGTGCCGAAGGTCGCGGTGCCCGGCGACGTCACCTTAGCGCTAGTGCTGACCTGCGCGGTGGCGAGCGCGGTCACCTTGATGGTGGTGTTGAGGTCCGCGATCGACGCGCCCGATATCGTCGTGCCGGTGATCGCCGCGGCGTTGCTGCTGACCGGCTGCGACGTCAGTGTGCCGCCGTCGGCCAGCGACTTCACCGCCTTGGTGAAGGTGGCGATCGTGTCCTTGATCGTCGACACGCCGGAAATCTGCGCGGTCAGCTGATCGCTCTTGGCCGCCAGCTGCGCCTTGCGGGTCGCGAACTGCGCATCGACCAGCTGGCCGACCAGCGCGCCGGTATCGATATTGTCGCTGCCGTTGAGCGAATCGAGCAGCGACTTGGCGGTCTTGCTGGCCAGCGCCGCCGCCGACGTCTTGGCCGTCGTCGCGGCGGACGTGGTGCTCGTGGACGAGCTGCTGCTGGTGCTGCTGACGGTAGCCATGATCGTCCTTTCTAAACGACCGGACGGCGGCGGGCTTTATGCCTGCTGGACGCCATTTTCGTCGAACCGGGCGGTGGGGGGAACGTCGATCGCCGGCATCGTGCCGCCGGCCTGCGCGTTGAGGCCGAAGACGAACGCCAGCACGGTGGCGACCGCCAGGTACAGGTCGTCGCGGATCTCCTGCCCTTCGCGGCTGGTGTAATAGACGGCGCGCGCCAGCGCGGGATATTCGAGGATCTGGAGCCCGATCTCGCCCGCGCGCTCGCGGATCGCCAGCGCGGTCGCGCCGCGGCCCTTGGCGACCACCACCGGCACCTGATCGCGCCCGCGATCGTAGCGCAGCGCGACCGCGAAATGCGTCGGGTTGGTCAGCACGACATGCGCCTCCGCGATCGCCTTGCGCATCCCGCCCGACAGCACCTCGCGCTGCTTCTGGCGCAGGTGGCCCTTCATCTCGGGGTTGCCCTCGCTCTCCTTGTTCTCGTCCTTCACCTCCTGCTTGGTCATGCGCAGCTTGCGCAGCAGCTGGAGGATCTGGGTCGGCACGTCGAGCGCGGCGATCCCGACCAGCCCGGCGGCCATCGCCAGCATGATGCCGTTCAGCGTCTCCCCCAGCGAGGCGAGCGCGACCGGCAGGTTGGAGGCGGCCAGCCCGAAGCTGAAATGCGCGGTCTTCCACAGCATCCACGCGCCGATCGCGCCCAGCAGCACGACCTTCAGCAGCGACTTGCCCAGCTCGGTCCAGCCGTTCAGGCCGAAAATCTTCTTCAGCCCGTTGGCCGGATTCAGGCGCTGCGGCTTGGGCGCCATCAGCGAGGCGTTGAAGCGCAGGCTGCCCAGCCCCGCCTGGCTGACGATCGCGGCGGCGATGGTGATCGCGAACAGGATCGCGACCGGCGGTGCGACCTTCCATCCGGCCTCCACCAGCGGGCGGAACGGCTGGAAATCCTCCACGTCGGTACGCCCGAAGGTGAAGCTCGCGCGCATCACCGCGCGGCATGCCGCGATCAGCCCGGGGCCGAAGAAGATCATCCACGCGGTGCCCGCCAGCACCACGAGCGCGGTGGCGAATTCGCGGCTCTTGAGGATATCGCCCTTGTCGCGGGCGTCGTCCTTGCGCTTCTGGGTTGGGGCTTCTGTCTTGTCGCCGGCGGCTTCCTCCGACATGTCAGAAGCCTCCCGTCGTCAGCAGCACCAGGCTCTGCGCCGCGGCCAGCCCCTCGCGCACGATCACCTGCATGTAATCGCCCATCGCGGGCAGCGCGATGCCGAGCGTGATGACCCCCACCGCCAGGCTGGCGGGCAGTCCGACCGAGAACAGGTTGAGCGCCGGCGCGGAGCGCGATAGCATCCCCATGACGATGTTCTGGCACAGCAGCAGGAAGCCGACCGGTAGCGCCAGCAGCAGCCCCGCCAGGAAGGCGTAGCCGCCGAACAGCGCGATGTCGCGCATCTGCCCCGCGGTCATCCACGCCGCGCCGGGCGGCAGCGCGCGATAGCTTTTGGCGACCATGTCGACCAGCACCAGATGCCCGTCGAGCGACAGGAACAGCAAGGTGAGCAGGATCGACAGGAACTGGCTGACCGCCGGGCTGGAACGCCCCGTGGTGGGGTCCATCATGCTGGCGAAGCCGATCCCCATCGAACCGCCGATGATCTCGCCCGCGACCAGCGGCGCGGCGAAGGCGATCTGCACGACGAAGCCGAGCGCCAGTCCCACCAGCGCCTCCGCGGCGACCGACAGGAAGGTCGACAGCGCGAACACCGTCGGCGGCACCGCAATCGTGTTCGTCCCCAGCACCAGGATCGCCACCGCGCCCGACAGCGCGACGCGCACCTGCACCGGGACGGAGACGTTGCCGAATACCGGCGCGGCGACGAACGCGGCGCCGACGCGCACCATCACGAACAGCAGCGCCCACAGCTGCGGCTCGATCGCGAGGCCGAAGCCGAGCATTACGCGGTCCGCGCCCGCGCGCGCGCCGCGCGCCACGCGGGCGCGGGGCGGGGCGATCCGTGGGTGGTCGCCGTCATCGGTCGTTACCGCACCAGATCGGGGATGCGCGCGAAGATTTCGGCGGTGAAATCGCTGAGCAGGCCCAGGATCATCGCGCCGAACACCATGATCGACACGGCCACGACGATCAGCTTCGGGATGAAGCTGAGCGATTGTTCGTTGATCGAGGTGGCGGCCTGCACCATCCCCAGGATCAGCCCGGACAGCAGCGCGGGGACCAGCAGCGGCGCGGCGGCGAGCGCCAGCACCCACATCGTCTGGTTGGCGAGGGTGAGGAAATAGTCGGCATCGACCAGCGGATGCATGGCGTCGGTTCCTGTCCGGGGGGCGTCAGGTGGCGAAGGAATTGGCGAGGCTGCCCATCGTCAGCGCCCAGCCGTCGACAAGGACGAACAGCAGGAGCTTGAACGGCAGCGAGATGATCGTCGGGCTGAGCATCGCCATGCCCAGCGCCATCAGCACCGTCGCCACGACCAGGTCGATGACGATGAACGGCAGAAAGATCAGGAAGCCGATCTGGAACGCGGTCTTCAGCTCCGACGTCACGAACGCCGGCAGCAGCACCGAATAGGGGATATCGTTGGGGCTGGCATAGGGGCCGGACTTGGCCATGTCCGCGAACATCGTCACGTCCTTCACCCGCGTCTGCTTCGCCATGAAGGCGTGGAGCGGGGCGCCGGCGGTCTTGATGAGATCGGTGCCGCCGATCCGGCCCGCGGCATAGGGCTGGATCGCGGTCGCGTTGATCTGGTTGATCGCGGGCGCCATGATGAAGAAGCTGAGGAACAGCGACAGGCCGATCAGCACCTGGTTGGGCGGCGTCTGCTGCAACCCCATCGCCTGGCGCAGGATCGACAGGACGATGATGATCCGCGTGAAGCTGGTCATCATCAGCACGATGCCCGGCAGCACCGTGAGCAGGCCCATGATGATGAGCACCTGCAGCGACAGCGACAGCGAGCCGTTGCCCGGCGTGCCGGCGGGGCTGGCCGCGCCGGTCGACAGCTGGCCCAGCGCGCGGTCGATCGCATCGCCGACGCCCGGTGCGGGCGCGGCGGGCGCGCCCGGCGGCGGGGCGGCGCCCTGCGCGAAGGCGGGCATGGCGACCGCCAGCGCGATGCCGATCGCGACCAGCGCCAGGACGAGCCGCCACCAGCCGCCCGCGGCGCGCGGACGCGCCGGCGCGATCAGCGCGGGGCCGCGGCCGGTGCGGGTGACGGTGATTGGAGCCGTGCTCATGCGTCGCCGCCGATCGGCACGCGCGTGGCCGAGGTATCGACCAGCGTGACGCCGGTGCGTGCGACCGAGACGAGCAGGCGCTTGCCCTCGAAATCGAGCACCGCGAGGCGCACGCCGGGGGAGATCATCATCGTCTCGCGCACCGCGATCATCCGCGTCGCGGTACGACCGGGCATCCGCGTCTCCAGCTTGCGCCAAAGATACAGGCAGCCGATCATCAGCCCGCACACCAGCGGCAACAGCACGATCAGCTTCAGGATATAGGTCCACATCATCGGACGGGCGCCTCAGCCGCGCTTTTCGGGGGCGACCAGCTCGGTCATCTTCACGCCGAAGCGCTCGCCGACGGTCACCACCTCGCCGCGGCCGATCAGCGTGCCGTTGACCAGCACGTCCAGCAGCTCGCCCGCCTTGCGGTCCAGCTCGATCACGCTCGCCTCGCCCAGCGCCAGCAGCTCGCGCAGCGACAGCGTGGTCGATCCGATCTCCACCGTCAGCTTGACGTCGACGTCCTGCAGCAGCCGCATGTTGGCGGCCACGGCGGATTCGACGGGGAACCCCCCGGTCATGTCGTTCATTGCACGGGTCCTTCAAGCTTGGTGATGCGGATGGCGGCGCGGCCGTTGGAGGTGCCGACGGTGCCCATCCCCAGCGGCATCCCGCCGATGTGGACGGGCACGTCGGTGCCGAAGCTGATCGGGATGACGTCGCCGGGTTTCAGGTCCATCAGCCGCGCGAGCGAGATCGTCGGTTCGGCCAGTACCGAGCGGACCGGCACGCGCACCGCCATCGCGGCGCGGGTCAGCGCGGTCTGCCATTCGGCATCGACGCCGGTCGGCTTGGCGACGACCTTCCCGGTCAGCGCGACGGTGTACGGCTTGAGCGTCTGGACCGGGTACAGCACGTCGAGCAGCGCGGGCTTGCCGGCGCCGCGCGCGATCCCGAAGCGGGTGGCGATCACCACCTCGTCCGCCTCGATCGCGGAGGTGAGGCCGGCGCCCAGTTCGCAGCGCTCCGCCTCGAACCGTGCCGGGGCCAGCGGTTCCCACGCGGTTTCCAGCGCGCGCGCCAGCGACGGCGCGATCCGCGCCATCAGCGCGTCGGCCGCGGGGGTAAATTCCTGCGCGATGATCGGCGGTACGTCGCCGCGCCCGCCGAAGAACATGTCGATCAGCTCGAAGATGAACGTACCGTCCATCACGCACAGCAGCGGGCGGCCGTCCATCGACAGCGGCACCCATGCGGTGAGCAGGTCGCCGCGCGCCAGACGATAGTCGGCCAGGCGCAGCACCTCCAGCGGTTCGGCCCAGACGCGCGTTTCGGTGCGCCACACGCCCTCGAACGTCTGGCGCACCCCGCGCGCGGCGCGCGCCGACAGATGCTGGAGCGTGTGGAGATCGCCGAACGGATGCAGCTTGGCCGCACCGCCCGCACCCCCGGCGGGACCGGCGCCGAGCGTCACCGGGCTGACGAGGGCGTCGGCTCGGGTACGTTCGCGCCGGTCGGACGCGCCGGAGACGACTCCGGATTCGGGGGTTGCGGGCTCGTTAACCATGCCCGGTCACTGAACAACGAAATTGGTAAAGTAGACGTTACTGATCCCGCCGAATCCCTCCTTTTCCTTCAGAACGGCGTTGATCGCGCCCGCCAGCCGCTTCTGCAGCTGCTGTTTGCCCGCGCTGGTGAACACCTGGTCCTCGGTCGTGTCGCCCAGCGTCATCAGGATCGCGGAGCGTACCGCGATGTCGTTGGTCTTCAGATTGTTGATGACCTTGTCGTCATAGGGGGTCGAAATGGCGACGCCGACCTGGACGAAATGGATCGAGTTCTGGAGGTTGGCGGTGAACTCCTTCTCCATTGCATAATAGTTGGAGGCATATTCCTCCCCGCCCGAACCGTGCGGGGTGGGGGCGCCGACGTGCTCCTCCTTGGCCTCGCCCTCGCCGCCGCCATGTTCGCCGCCGCCGCCGCCTTCGCCGCCGCCGCCGTGCTCGCCGCCCTCGCCGCCGCCTTCACCGGCGCGCTTCTGCTCGGCCTTGGGGACCAGATGCGGCTTGTTGGGGTCCTCCTTCTCCTCGTGCTTGCCGCCGCCGCCGCCGACCAGCCCGGAGCCGGCGGCATACAGGCCGGCGCCGATGCCGCCGCCCAGCAGGACGACGACGCCGACGACGATCAGCAGGATCATCTTCATCTTGCCCTTCTTCTTGGGCGCGGGCGCTGCCTCTGTGTCACTCATGGTCGGGGTTCCTCACGGTCGTCTTGTCGAAAGAAGCTCAGGCGATGCGCTCGTCATCGTCGGCCGCGCTGTCGGCGGGGCCACGCGACGGGCGCGGGGCGGGCGCGGGCGCGCGGGGCGGCTGGTGCTGCCCCGACTGCTGATGCGCCTGCTGATGCGCCTGCGATTGCTGTTGCTGCTGGCCGGCCATCGCGGTGCGATCGCCGCCGGTCGCGGCCGGTGTCTGCTGCAGCTTCAGCCCGCGCGCCTCGGCCATGTCGGTCAGCTGCGGCTGCGCCTCCGCCAGCAACGCGCGGGTGCGCGGCTGTTCGGCGGTCAGCTGCACCTGAACGGTATCGCCGTCGCGGCGCAGCGAGATGTCGATCGCGCCCAGCGCATCGGGGACCAGCCGGATCGACATGTCGTTGGCATCGGCCATGTCGCGCAGCATCTCGATCCGCTGGATCATCGCCTCCGGCCAGCGCGGCTGGTTCATGTCGAGCGTCTGCTGTCCGGTCTGCGCTGCGGCGCCGGCGGCGGCGACCGGCGCGGTGAACGCCGGCGCGGGCAGCGGGGCGTCGGGCGCGGCGGGGCGATCCTCCCCCGTGACCGCGCGGTGGATCGCATCGGCGAAGGCGCGTGCGGCGGTGTCGATCGCGGGCGGTGCCTCGCCCGTGGCGCGTGGTGCGGCGGCGGGGGTGGCGGGGCCGGCGACCGGTGACGGCGTGCGGGCAAGGCGCGGGGCGAGTGTCGCGGCGGCGCCGGTCGTGGCGGCGGGCAGCGGCGTCGCGGCGACCTCCATCGCGGCCGGGATGACGGGTGCTGGCACCGGCGGTGCCGAATCGGTGACGATCGCGGCCGCGGCGGGCGGCGTGGCGGCGGCCGGCGCGACGGTCGCGACGGATGCGGCGACCGCCTGGGCAAGGCGGAAGTGCGGGATCGCGGTGGTGTCGATCGCGCGGAAGGCGGCGGATGCGCGGGGCGCGACGATCGGTACCGCGCGTGTGGATGCATCCGTGGTCGCCGTACCGTCCGGCGCGCGATCGGCGACGGCGGGACGCGCCCTGACGACCTGGCTGACGGGCGGGCTGACGACCGGGCTGGCGGGCGAGGGCGTAGCGGCGGCGGGCAGGGGGGCGGCCGGGGATTCGGCTGGCGCGTCGGCCACGGGGGCGGCGACGGCCGAGCGCGCGACCGGGGTGTCGGTCGGGGCGTCGGTGGGGGTGGGGGGCGGCGCGACGACGGGCGCCGGACCTGCCACGGCGGTCTGATCCGCGGTCCGGGTCGCGGCGGGCGGCGTGGCCGCATCGGCAGCGGCGACGGCGGGGGCCGCGATGGTGGTGGTGGTTGGAACGGAGGGCGGCGTCGCGGCGACCGGCACCGGCGCGTCGGCGTGCGTCACTGACTCAGCGGGCCCCGGTGCGGCGGTAACAGGCGCGGCGGCCGGCGCGGCGGCGGGCGGCACGACGGGCGATGTCGCGACCGGACCGGATCGCGCACGCACGGGCGCTGCCGCGGCGGCATGGCGCAGCGCGGCTGGCGCGGGCGCCGCGGCGATGGGTGCCGGCGTCACGACCGGTGCGGCGGGCAGCGGCACCAGCGCCGGGTCGGATGCGGGTGTCCGCGCCTGCGGTTCGGTGACGGGCGCGGCGGCGGGGCGATCGTCGCTCGGGACGACCGGCAACGGCCCGGGATCGGCGGTGCCGGGCGTATCGCTGGCGAGGGGGGCGTCGCTGGTGAGCGGCGCCGACGCGGGATCCTCGACCGCCGCGTCCGCGCGCGGGGCGTCGTCGGGGGTGGCAGCGGCCGCCTCCGGCGTGACGGCGACCGGCATGTCCGTGGGCGTGGCGGGCGCGTCCTTGCGCGCGGTGCGGATGGCGCGCGGCAGCACCGGCGGCACGATCGTGGCCAGCACCGGCGTCGGCGGCGTCGGCGGCGTGGCGGCGGGCGGCGTTTCCGCGTCCGCCTCCGCGGCGGGCGCGGGGGGAACGACGATCCCGGTGGCGTCGGCCAGCCAGGCGAGCGGATCGGCCGGCGCATCGGCACGCGGCGCGCGCGTCGCTGGCGCCGGCGCGGCGCGCGCGACCGGCGCTTCGGTGACCGGCGGCTGCGCTACGGGCGCGTCGGGCACGTGCGCGATCGGCGCCGTGTTCGGCGTCACGGTGAGTATCGGCACAGCCTCGGGCAGGACGGCGCCCGGCGCGGCGTCGGGCAGGACGGCGGGTCGCGCGGTGTCGGCGACCGGCAGCGCCGCGGGCAGCAGGGTGGGCGCAACGGCCGCTGCGGCGGGCAGCGCCGGCATCGCCGTGCCGGGGGCGGCAAGCGCCTGCCGGGCGGCATCGGGCAGCGTCGGCACGCCTGCGGCGCCGGGCATCAGCAGGTCGATGAACGAAACCGCCGCCGCCTCGCCCGGCGTACCGCCGGCGGCGGACACGGGCGATGCCGGAATCGCGATCGCGCCGGGGGCGGTCGTCAGCAAAAGGCTGGCCATCGTGGTCAAGGCGTATCCAGTCGCAGCGGGTTGAACCGATGGACGCGAGCGTCCGTGGACAAATCAGCAAGATGCGTGCCGTTTTGAGATTCGCGGCGGGCGACATGCGGTCGGCGTAGCGCGCCTCGCGACCGCCCCGTATCCGTACAAGCCATTGGATTCGCGGACCTCGCGGACGAAAGGGCGGCCCCCGCCCCGGCGGCGATCGCGCGTGGCTCAGCGCCGGCGGGTGGGCGCGGGCGCATCCTCCAGCGCCTTCATCTCGGCGCGGATCAGCTCCGCGCGGTGGCGATCGATCAGCTTTTCGACCGCGCTCTGGTCGCGGTGCGCGGCGCGCGCGGCCTGGCTGCGGCGGTCGGCGTTCATCTCGGCGGTGCGGACGCGCTCGACCGCGGCGTCGGCAGACCGGTGCAGCCGCTCGCGGAAGTGCGCGGCGGCGGCCAGATGCGCGGCGCCGGGGACCAGCGCGGGCTGCGGCGCGACCGCGGCGGCCAGCTGCGCGATGCGATGCGACAATTGCTGTTCGCTGGTCACCTGTTCGCGCGCGCGCGCTTCGTCCGCGCGCGCCAGGTTGAGTTGCAGCGTGCGGACGCGGTGCAGCCGCTGGAGCCGCTTGCCGTCAGCCATGCGTGCCGTCCGGCGCGTCGCCGAACACGCCGGTTAGTTCCGCCGCGGCATCCTCCAGCGGCACGATCTGGTCGGTGTCCTGGCGCACGAATTCCATGATCGCCGGGTGATAGGCGATCGCCGCGTCGATCGCGGCATCGCTGCCGGCGCGATAGGCGCCCATCAGCACCAGATCGCGATTTTCCTCATAGGTCGCCAGATGCCGGCGCAGCGCGCGCGCGGCCTGCTGGTGATCGCGCGGCACGATGTCGTTCATCACGCGACTGACCGACTTGGAGATGTCAATCGCGGGATAGACCGCACGTTCGGCCATCGCGCGGCTGAGCACGATATGCCCGTCGAGGATCGATCGCGCCGAATCGACGACGGGATCGTTACCGTCGTCGCCGTCCGCCAGCACGGTGTAGATCGCGGTGATCGACCCGCCGGTGTGGACGTCGGACCCCGCCCGCTCGATCAGGTTGGGCAGCATCGCGATCGCGGACGGCGGATAGCCGCGCGCCGAGGCCGGCTCGCCCAGCGCCAGCCCGATCTCGCGCCCGGCGTGCGCGACGCGGGTCAGCGAATCGATGATGAGCAGCACCTTCTTGCCTTCGGCGCGGAACGCTTCGGCGATCGCGGTGGCGCGCAGCGCGCCGCGGATGCGCAGCACGGGGGAATGGTTGGCAGGCACCGCGACGACGACCGCGCGCGCGCGCGCCTCCCCGGCCACTTTGGTTTCCAGGAAGTCGGCGACTTCGCGGCTGCGCTCGCCGATCAGCCCGATGACGACCACGTCGGCCCGCGCCGCGCGCACCATCATCCCCAGCAGCACCGACTTGCCGACCCCCGAACCGGCCATGATGCCGACGCGCTGGCCCTGCCCGACGGTGAGCAGCCCGTTGATCGCGCGCACGCCGACGTCCATCGGCGCCACCACGCGCCCGCGGTCGAGCGGCGACTGGATGCGCCCGGCCAGCGGCCAGTGGCCCGCGCCGCGGATCGGCCCCAGCCCGTCGATCGGGTTACCCGCGCCATCGACGACGCGGCCGAGCAGCGCGGCGCCCACCTCCGCCTCGCCCGGCGCTCCCAGCGGGCGCACCGGGGCGTCGGGCAGCAGCGCGGCGGCGCCGCCCAGGTTCATCATCAGCGTGCGGCCGTTGCGGAAACCGATCACCTCGGCCTCCACCTGATGCGTGCCCGCCGCGCCGATCAGGCAGACGGTGCCGACCGGCAGCGACAGCCCCACCGCCTCCATCAGCAGCCCGTCATACGACGCCAGCCGCCCCGACACGCGCGCGCGCGGGCGCACGTCCGCAGCGGCGAGCGCGTCGAGATAATCGCCGGCGTAGCGGTTGAGCATCACGCGGCGGCGGTTCTGGACGCGGGAAGGGGAACGCGCTCGATCGCGCCGGCAAGCTGGTCCAGCCACAGCGCTGGGCCGTCCTCGACAATGGTCGAGGCGGCTTCCAGCACGAAGCTGCCGCGCGCGATCGCGGCGTCGCCGACCGGGAAGATCGTGTCGGGCAGCAGCCCGTCCAGCAGCGCGACATCGTCGGGATGGACGCGCAGCATCGCCGATTCGTGCGCATCGGCCAGCAGGTCCGACGCCGCGGCGATGCGCGCCGCCAGCAATTCGCCCGACACGCCGTTCTCGCCGACCAGCTTGCCGACCAGCGCCAGCACGGTGCGGCGCAGCGCATCGGCCAGCGCCGCGCGGTCGATCGCGCCGCCCGCCTTCAGCTCGGCTGCGAGCGCGGTCATCATCGCGCGGTCGCGCTCCATGTCCTCGCGCGCGGCCAGCGTGGCGGCGGCGACGCCGTCCTCATACCCCTCGGCGCGCGCGACCTCGACGGGGTCGAGGAAGGCGCTGGGCTCGGCCGCGGCATCGAGCGGATCCCAGCCCTCGGTGGGATTGTCGGCGCGGTCGGCGGGGTGGAAATGGCGCGGCGCGGCGCCGACCGTCTCGGCGGTGCTGCCGCCGAACGCTTCCTCGATCCGCTGGATCAGTTCGGCAGGAGTGAAACCGGTCGGGGATTGATGCTCGCGGGTCTGCGCACGCACGCGCGAGGCCGCCGCCTCGTCCACGCGCGACGGCAGTCCGATGACGAAACCGTTGTCAGACATAATCGTCGTCGCCTGCCCCCATCTGGATCGTCCCGTCCTTCGCCAGGTTGCGCGCGATCTGGATCATCACCTTCTGCGCATCCAGCACTTCGCTCAGCTTCATCGGGCCGCGTGCTTCCATATCGTCGCGGATGCCGTCGGCGGCACGTGCCGACATGCAGCCCAGGATGCGGTTGCGCGCACTTTCCTCGACGCCCTTCAGCGCACGGGTCAGCGTGTCGCCATCGACGTTGCGGATCAGCGTGCCCAGGTTCTTGTCGTCCATTTCCAGCAGGTTCTCGAAGACGAACATCGCCTCCTCGATCTGCTTGGCCATGTCGCGGTCCATCTTGAACAGCTTGGGCATGACGCGCTGTTCCACCGACTTGCGCGCGCCCTGCAGCAGCTTGGCCGCCTCGCGCGCGCCGCCCAGTTGCAGCGACGTGCCCGCGCCGGTGCCGCCGCCGCTGGTGCGGTTGGCGATCAGCGTGCGCAGCATGTCGACCGCCTCGGGCGTGATCGGCCCCAGCCGTGCGATGCGGTGCAGGATGTCGGGCTGGACCAGCTCGGGCAGCAGCTCCAGCACCTTGCTGCCGACCTCGGCATCGAGATTGGCGATCATCACCGCGGCGATCTGCGGATGCTCCTTGTCGAGCAGCGCGGCGATCTCGGTCGCGTCGAGCCAGTCGAGCAGGTCGATCTCGCACACCGCCTCGGCCGGGGTGATGCGCGCCAGCACGCTTTCGGCCTTTTCGGCGCCCAGCGCGCGGGTCATCACCGATTCCACCTTGCGGCCGGGATCGAAGGTGATGCCGGTGCGCTGCCGCGCACACCCGACGAAATTGTCGAGGACGAGCTGCACCTCTTCCTCGCTGACGTCCGCCACCGCGAACATCGCGCTGCCCAGGTTGCGGACCTCGTCGGGTTCCAGCTTCTGCAGGATCGCGGCGGCTTCGTCGTCGCCGACCAGCATCATCAGCACCGCGGCGCGCTCCACCCCGGTGAAGGTGCGCGGCGGCGGGGTCGTGGCGGTGGCCTGTTCCTCGCTCATGACTTGGCGTCCGCGGCGATCATGTCGCGTACCGCGAGCGCGGCGCGCGCCGGATTGTCACGGGTGAAGCCACGCACCGCGTCGATCCGCTCGTCATAGCTGCGGCTGGTCTCGATCTGGTCGAGGCCGACCGGTTCGGACACCTCAATGTCGTCATCGTCGTCGTCGTAATGCGCGGTGGCGTCGTCGGCAGCGCCGGCGCTCGGGCCACGGCGCTTGCGGCGGCGCGCGGCGGGCGCGGGCAGTGCTTCGGCGGCGGCGGCGGGTGCCTCCTCGCGCTTCTTCATCAATGCCTTGGCCAGCGGGCGGACGCCCAGCAGCAGCACCAGGAGCGCGATGATGACCGCGGTGGCATTGCGCGCGATCATCGGGACCAGCGCATTGTCGTACCATTTCGGCGCCGCGGCCGGCTCGGTCGCCGAATCGGCGAACTTGCGGCTGATGACGGTGACGTTGTCGTTGCGCGCCTGGTCGAAACCGACTGCGCCCTTCACCAGATCGCTGATCTGGCCGATTTCCATCGCGGTGCGCCGGCCCTTGTCGGGATCACGCAGCAGCACCGCGACCGACAGCCGCTTGATGCTGCCCGGCGCGTTGCGGGTGACCGACACTTCCTTGCCCAGGTCATAGGCGCGCTGGAACGCATCGGACTGTTTCGCGGGATCGGGCGCGGGGCCGCCGGCGGTGGGCGCGGCGGGCGGTGTGCCGGGGTTGCCGGTCGCCGGCTGCGGCGTCGACAGCTGCGCGGCGGGCGGCGGGGTGTTGCTCAGCGCGCCGGGGATGCCGCCCGGCGGGGCGGTCGTCGCCTGGTTGCCGGTCCAGTTGCCGGTTTCGGCGCGCAGCGCGCCCTGCTTGTCATAGCTTTCGCGCGTCGCGCTGGTTTCGTCCAGATTGACGTCGGCCTGCACCTCGGCGGTGAAATTGCCCGCGCCGACCAGCGGGGTCAGCAGCTGGATCAGCTGCTGGCGATACTTTTCCTCGACGCGGCGCTGGAAATCGATGCGCGCGTCATTGGCGGCATCCGGTCCGCCGGCATGCTTGGTCAACAGGCCGCCGAGCTGGTCGACGATCGTCACCGCATCGGGCTTCATCCCCGGCACCGACGAGGCGACGAGGTTGACGATCGAGGAAACCTGCGCGTCGCTGAGTGAGCGCCCGCCCTGCAGCTTGAGCACCACCGATGCGGACGGCGCGGCATTGTCGCGCACGAACACGCTGGTTTCGGGCATGGCGAGGTGGACGCGCGCCTCCGCCACCGCGTCGATCTCCTGGATCGAACGGGCAAGTTCGGTCTCGCGCGCCTGGCGCAGGCGTTCGCCCTCCACCGCGCGGCTGACGCCCATCGGCAGCTGGTCGAGGATCGCATAGCCGCCGGGCGCCGCCTTCGGCAGACCCTGGCCCGCCAGTAGCAGCCGCGCCTTGGAATAATCCTCCTCGGCGACGGTCAGCGATCCGGTGGAATCGTCGATATGGCTGGTGATGTTCGCGGCATTGAGCGCGGTAGTGACGGCCGCCTTGTCGCTGTCCGGCAGGCCGGAGAACAGCGTCTTCTGCGGCGGGGTGGACAGTGCCGACCATGCCAGCGCGGCGCCGCCGATCAGGCTGACCATCAGCGCCATCGGCCCCGCGCGGCGTACCGCGGGCTGTGCGAACACGCCCTGGATCTGGCGCAGCGGATTGGCGAACCGTTCCGGCACCATCGTGACGGGCACCGGCTGCTGCGGCTGCGATGTGGGTGCGAGAGCGTTGCTCATGTTACACCGGCATACTCATGATGTCCTTGTAGGCGGACAGGATCTTGTTGCGGACCTGCAGCGTCGCCTCGAACCCGACCGACGCTTCCTGGCGGGCCAGCATCACCTTGGCGATGTCGACGGTTTCGCCGCGTTCGTAGGCTTCCGACAGCGCCGACGCCTTCTGCTGGGTCTCGTTCACCTTGCCGATCGCCGACTGCATCGTGTCGGCGAAGCTGGTGGCGCCGGTCGATGCGCCGACCGGCTCGGGCGCGCTTGCCCCCGCGGAGGCGTTGGCGCGGCTCAGCGCGGCGTTGCGTTCCAGGATTTGCGCGCGCAGCGCCATCACCCGGTCGACGCCGCCGATTCCGGCGACCCCGCTCATGCCGACATCGCCCGATCGGCGAAGCCGGCGCGGCCGGTGCCGGCGGCCAGATCGTCGCCCTGTTCGCGCGCCTTGGCGAGGCGGTAGCGCAGCGTGCGCTCCGAAATGCCCAGTCGGCGCGCGGTCTCGATCCGGCTGCCGCCGCATGCGGCCAGCGTTTCGCGGATCGCGGCGAATTCGGACAGTTGCACCACCTGACCCAGCGTTGCGTCCTCCGCGCCGACGGCGGCGGGGCCGATCGCGGCGGGGGCCGGGGCGGGGCGGTCGAACACGATGTGCCCGGCCTCGATCGTGTCGCCGCCGGCGAACAGCAAGGCGCGCTGGATCACATTCTCCAGCTCGCGCACGTTGCCCGGCCAGTCGTGCGCCAGCAGCGCGGCGATCGCCTGGTCGCTGGGCCACGGAATGGTCGGGCGGTTGCCGGCGTGGCGCAGGATCATCGTCGCGGCCAGCGCGGGAATGTCCTGCGGCCGGTCGGCCAGCGCCTTGGTGGTCAGCGGGAACACCGACAGGCGGTAGTAGAGGTCGGCGCGGAACCGCCCGGCGGCGACTTCGCCCTGAAGATCGCGGTTGGCGCAGGCGATGACGCGTACGTCGACCGATTGCGGCATCGTCGCGCCGATCGGCACTACCTCGCGCTCCTGCAGCACGCGCAGCAGCTTGGCCTGCAGGTTGAGGGGCATTTCCGCGATCTCGTCCAGCAGCAGCGTGCCGCCGTTGGCGGCGCGGAAGAAGCCCTCGCCGCCCGACGACGCGCCGGTGAACGCGCCCTTCTGGTGGCCGAACAGCATCGCTTCCAGCATGGTTTCGGGCAGCGCGGCGCAGTTGATCGCGACGAACGGGCCGTCGCGGCGGTCGGAATTGAGGTGGATCGTGCGCGCCAGCACTTCCTTGCCGGTGCCGGTGGGGCCGTTGATGAGGACGGTGATGTCGGCCTGCGCCACGCGCTCGGCCAGCGCCAGCAGCGCCAGCGTCTCCGGGTCGGCGGCGGTCGGCAGCTCCGGCCCGCCGACCAGCGCGCGGGCGAAGGCGTTGCCCACTGCGGCATCGGCATGGCCATAGGCGATCCGCGCCGGCTGCCCGTCGCGGAACGGCAGGACGGTGCGCCCCTCGCTGCCGACGATCAGCGTGCGCGCCGGGGCGGCCATCGCTTCGCCGTCCGCGACCAGGAAGGTCGTGGCGGCCGGCGCGCGCGTGCCCGGCGCTTCCACCGAAAAGCCCTGCGCCCGCAGCGAGGAGACGAGCGTGAGATGCTCCCGCTCCACGGTGGCCGACGGCATGATCGATCGCATGATCTTCGAATCCCTCAATCTGACGAGGGTTGGAATGCGACCGAAATGGTTAACGCCGGGTATCATTTGCCGTCCGGCGGCAGATTTTTTCCGGGCGCGCGTACCGGTGCGTCGCGTGCCCTCGCGCGGGGGCGTATCGCGCGCGCGCGAGGTGCCCCGATTGGCCGGCAACCGGCAAGCCCCGGCAGGGGGCCGGCAAGAATTTTCCTAAAGACCGGCAAAACCCTGCCGTTTTGCTGGTCAGACGGCGCGGATCACCTGCCTTCCGAGGGGGCTGGCGGGGTTAGGCGACGCAGGAGACCATCCCATGACCGTAATCAGTTCGAACACCTCGGCGCTGCGCGCCAGTAACGCATCCGCGCTCGCCAGCAAGGACCTGACAACCGCGATGCAGCGGTTGTCGACCGGCAAGCGCATCAACTCGGCGAAGGACGACGCCGCCGGCCTGGCGATCGGCGCGTCGATGACGTCGCAGATCCGCGGCATGGCGCAGGGCATCCGCAACGCCAACGACGGCATCTCGATGGCGCAGACCGCCGAAGGCGCGCTGGACGAGGTCGGCAACATGCTGCAGCGCATGCGCGAACTGACGGTGCAGGCCGCCAACGGCAGCTACAGCTCGACCGACCTCACCAACATCAAGAGCGAAATGGACCAGCTGGCCAAGCAGGTGAACGGCGTGATGACCAACACGCAGTTCAACGGCGTGGCGCTGTTCCCGGCGACCGCCGCGACCAAGTCGATCCAGGCCGGTGCCGAGGGCGCCGACGCGATCAGCATGACGTTCCAGGCACCGACGATCAGCAGCGCCGTCACCGCCGGCCCGCCCGCGGTGTCCGCGGTCGACGTGACCGCCGCGTCGCCGAACTGGACGACCAACATCGACGCCTTCGACACCGCGATCGCCAACGTGTCGAACAAGCGCGCGGAATTCGGCGCGGTGCAGAACCGCATCGAATCGGCGGTCAACAACATGACCACCAACATGACCAACCTGACCGACGCGCGCAGCCGCATCGAGGACGCGGACTTCTCGACCGAGACGACCGCCCTCGCCAAGGCCCAGATCCTCAGCCAGGCGTCGACCGCGATGCTGGCGCAGGCCAACCAGTCGCAGCAGAGCGTGCTCAAGCTGCTCCAGTAACGGCGCGGATCCGACGGTCCGGCATCACGCGGCCCCGCCGGCGATCGCGCCGGCGGGGCTTCGTCATGCCCAGCTGAAAAAAAGGCCTAAAGTCGCATCAACCATGGTCGTTTGTGGTGTCAGCGACGGTCCGACGCCTCGGGGGCGGCGGCGGCGCGACAACCACGGAGGGTCACGATGACCGTTATCGCTTCCAATACCGCGGCGCTGCGCGCCACCAACGCATCCTCGCTCGCCAGCAAGGACCTGACGACCGCGATGCAGCGGCTGTCGACCGGCAAGCGCATCAACTCGGCGAAGGACGATGCCGCCGGCCTGGCGATCGGCGCGTCGATGACGTCGCAGATCCGCGGCATGGCGCAGGGCATCCGCAACGCCAACGACGGCATCTCGATGGCGCAGACCGCCGAAGGCGCGCTGGACGAGGTGAGCAACATGCTGCAGCGCATGCGCGAACTGACGGTGCAGGCCGCCAACGGCAGCTACAGCTCGAACGACCTCACCAACATCAAGAGCGAAATGGACCAGCTGGCCAAGCAGGTGAACGGCGTGATGAGCAACACGCAGTTCAACGGCGTGGCGCTGTTCCCGGCGACCGCCGCGACCAAGTCGATCCAGGCCGGTGCCGAGGGTGCCGACGCGATCAGCATGACGCTGCAGGCGCCGACGCTGAGCAGCGCGATCGCCGCTGGCCCGCCGGTGGTGTCTGCCGTCGACGTGACCGCCGCGTCGCCGAACTGGACGACCAACATCGACGCCTTCGACACCGCGATCGCCAACGTGTCGAACAAGCGCGCCGAACTGGGTGCGGTGCAGAACCGCATCGAATCGGCGGTCAACAACATGACCACCAACATGACCAACCTGTCCGACGCGCGCAGCCGCATCGAGGACGCGGACTTCTCGACCGAGACGACCGCGCTCGCCAAGGCGCAGATCCTGAGCCAGGCGTCGACCGCGATGCTCTCGCAGGCCAACCAGTCGCAGCAGGGCGTGCTCAAGCTGCTCGGCTAACGACCGGCTCGTCTGCACCGGCGCCCTTCGCCCCCGAAACTGGGGCGTTGGTGTCGACCGGAACCCCGTCGCTCGTCAGGGGCGGCGGGGTTCTTTTCGCCGACGTGCAACAAAATCCTAAAGCGTGCCCGATGACGGCCGTTTCTCCCTGCAGCGACGATCCAATGCCCGGCCCGATGCCTGGCGGCGGCGGCGGCGCAGCACTTCAGGGAGGTCCCGATGACCGTTATCGCTTCGAATACCTCGGCGCTGCGCGCCACCAATGCCAACGCGCTCGCCAGCAAGGACCTGACGACCGCGATGCAGCGGCTGTCGACCGGCAAGCGCATCAACTCGGCGAAGGACGATGCCGCCGGCCTGGCGATCGGCGCGTCGATGACGTCGCAAATCCGCGGCATGGCGCAGGGCATCCGCAACGCCAACGACGGCATCTCGATGGCGCAGACCGCCGAAGGCGCGCTGGACGAAGTCGGCAACATGCTGCAGCGGATGCGCGAACTGACGGTGCAGGCCGCCAACGGCAGCTACAGCTCGACCGACCTGTCGAACATCAAGAGCGAAATGGACCAGCTGGCCAAGCAGGTGAACGGCGTGATGAGCAACACGCAGTTCAACGGCGTGGCGCTGTTCCCGGCGACCGCCGCGACCAAGTCGATCCAGGCCGGTGCCGAGGGCGCCGACGCGATCAGCATGACGTTCCAGGCGCCGACGATCAGCAGCGCCGTCACCGCCGGCCCGCCCGCGGTGTCCGCGGTCGACGTCACCGCCGCGTCGCCGAACTGGACGACCAACATCGACGCCTTCGACACCGCGATCTCCAACGTGTCGAACAAGCGCGCGGAATTCGGCGCGATCCAGAACCGCATCGAATCGGCGGTCAACAACATGACCACCAACATGACCAACCTGACCGACGCGCGCAGCCGCATCGAGGACGCGGACTTCTCGACCGAGACGACCGCGCTCGCCAAGGCGCAGATCCTCAGCCAGGCGTCGACCGCGATGCTCTCGCAGGCCAACCAGTCGCAGCAGAGCGTGCTCAAGCTGCTCGGCTAAGCGACGGGTGGGGCCGCTGTCCCCCCGCGGCGGCCCGTAACCGCTGACGCGCGACACCCCGGCGACCGATTTGTCGGCCGCCGGGGTGTCGTCGTGTCCCTCATTCGCCGCCCTCGACGGTCGGCTCGTCGGGATCGCCCGGCCATGCGATCGTCTCCGGCGGGGCAGGGCAGCCCCGCGCGGACAACGCCTTACCCCGCGCCGCGCTGCATCGCCTTCTTCAGCCGGGCGTGCGCCGATGCCTTGATCTGGCAGACGCGCGCCGACCCGACGCCGAGCACCTGGCCGATTTCCTCCAGGTTCAGTTCCTCGACGTGATACAGCTGGATGACCATCTGTTCGCGCTCGGGCAGCGTCGCGATCGCGGCGATCAGCCGGTCGCGCGTCTGCGCCTCCGACAATTGCTCGAACGCATCGGGCGTGTCGCTGGCGAACCACGGCTGGTCGTCGGCATAAACTTCGTCGATCGATTCGTACTTCACCGCCTCGGCGGCGGCATATTCGGCGCGCATCTTCTCGACCGTGACGCCCAGCCGTTCGGCCAGTTCGCGGTCGGTGGGCGCGCGGCCCAGTTCGCCCGACAGATGGTTGACCGCGCGCGCATAGTCGCGCCGCCGGCGGATCGCGCCGCGCGTCATCGCCGCATGACGGCGCAGCTCGTCGATCATCGCGCCGCGCAGCCGCGTGACGAGATATTGTTTGAGCGTCACCTGCCCGCGATCCTCGAACGTGGCGATCGCCTCGACCAGCGCGACCAGCCCGACCTGGATCAGGTCCTCCACCTCGATCGCGGTCGAGACCGAGCCGTGGACATGCCACGCCAGCCGCCGGACCAGCGGCAGGTGCGTCTGCACCAGCGCATTGTCGTCTCGCGCGCGCGCGCGTGGACTATAAGTGAGCGGAGCGGACTCCAGCGGGGTCGCGTTGGCGAACGCGCCCTTCATCGGCTCGGCGCTCATGCCGCCAGCGCCGGCTGCGGGGTGTGGCCGCCAATGATCGCGACGACTTCAACGGCCTTGTCCTCGGGGACTTCGAAAAAGCTCATGACGGGCGTATCCGGAAGAACGGTGCGGACGAGTTTGCGGATCGCCAGGCGGATCGCGGGCTGGACGACCAGTGCGAACGGCTTGGCTTCCGCGATGAGCGGCTGGGCCGCGGCTTGCAGGGCGTCGACGATGCGGCGCCCCAGTTCGGGTTCGATGACCTGGCGGCCGGGATCGTTGCGCATCGCCTGGCCGAGCAGCTGTTCCAGCCCGCCCTCCAGCGTCATGACGCGCAGCGGCTCGCGCACGCCGGCCAGCCGCGCGATGATCAGCGGGCCGAGGTCGGGGCGGATCAGCTCGACGATCTCGCCAGCGTCCTGGCTGCGCGGCGCGGCGATCGCGATCGCCCCGGCGATGCGGCGGAATTCCTTGAGCGGGATGCCCTCCGCCAACAGGCCGCGCAGCACGCCGGTCAGCGTGGTCAGCGGCAGCGTGGCGAGGCTGGCGGCCAGCTGCGGCGCGCGCTCCTTCAACCCGTCGAGCAGCGACTGGACCTCGTCGGCGCCCAGCAGGTCGGCCGAATGCGCGCCCAGCGCATGGTTCAGATGGGTGGCGATGACGGTGCCCGAATCGACCACCAGATAGCCCTGGCCGGTCGCGACGTCGGCGTCGCCGGGCGAGATCCACGTCGCCTCCAGCCCGAAGGTCGGATCCTTGGCCTTCTTGCCGATCAGCTCGCCGAAACCCTGGCCGGTGTCGAGCGCCAGCATCTCATCGGGCGACACCTGATCCTCGCCGATGCACACCCCGCCCAGCATCAGGCGATAGGTGTAGGGCGGCAGGTTGATGTCGTCGCGCACGCGCACCTGCGGCACCACGAAGCCCAGTTCCTTCGACAGCTGGCGGCGCACGCCGGTCAGCCGCGCCATCAGCGGCGCGCCGCGGCGCTCGTCGACCAGCGGGACCAGCCCGTAGCCGACGTCGAGGTTGACCATCATCGCCTCGGTCACCTCGTCCCAGCCGATCTTCGACGGATCGGGCGCCTCGACCGGCGCGGCCGGCTCGACGATCTTCGGGCGCTTGGCGATCTGGTTGAGCTTCCACGCGGCGAAGCCGGCGGTGGCGGCCATCGGCAGGATCACCAGATGCGGCATCCCCGGCAGCACGCCCAGCAGCGTCAGGATCGCCGCGACCGGCGTCCAGGTGCGCGCCGAGCCGAACTGGCTGCCGATCTGCCCGGCCAGATCCTTTTCGGACTTCACGCGGGTGACGATGGCGGCGGCGGCGATCGACAGCAGCAGTGCCGGCACCTGCGCGACCAGTGCGTCGCCGATCGCCAGCATCGTATAGGTCTGCGCCGCCTTGCCGACCGCCATGCCATGGCTGACCGGGCCGAGGATCAGCCCGCCGACGATATTGGCGGCCAGGATCAGCAGCCCGGCGACCGCGTCGCCCTTCACGAACTTGGACGAACCGTCCATCGAACCGTAGAATTCGGCTTCGGTCGCCACGTCGACGCGGCGCTGCTTGGCCTCGTCGGGGGTGATCAGGCCGGCGTTCAGGTCGGCGTCGATCGCCATCTGCTTGCCGGGCAGCGCGTCCAGCGTGAAGCGCGCCGACACTTCGGACACGCGGCCCGCGCCCTTGGTCACCACGATCAGGTTGATGATGACGATGATCGCGAACACGAACAGGCCGACGACATAGTCGCCGCCGATCACGAACGATCCGAACGCCTCGATCACGTGCCCCGCCGCGGCCGACCCGGTGTGGCCGTGCACCAGCACGACGCGCGTCGAGGCGACGTTGAGGCCGAGCCGGAACAGCGTGGCGAACAGCAGCACCGTCGGGAAGGCGGAGAAGTCGAGCGGGCGTTCCGCGTTCAGCGCCACCATCAGCACGGCCAGGCTGATCGTGATGTTCATGATGAAGAACAGGTCGAGCAGCGCCGCCGGGATCGGCACCACCATCAGCACGACCAGCAGCAGGATCGCGGCGGGCAGCGCGGCCTGACGCGCGTTGTGGAGCAGCTTCACCAGGTCAGCCCCCCATGCTCGCCAGCATCATGTACGCCAGGCGGGCATGATCGGGGGAGGGGCGCAGCATGCTGTTATTGGCCGCGGCGGCCGACTGGCCCGCCGCCGCCTGGATCCGGCCGAGCGTGGAACTGGCCCAGGCGAGCGCGTCGCTGGCGCTTTGCCCCGCGCCGGTCACCACGGTGGCGTCGTCGCCGATCGCCAGCGCCTGCGCCGCGAACTGCATCGCGGTGGCGGCGGCACTGCCGGTGCCCGCGCCCGCCGATGCGGCGCCCGCGCCCAGCTTGTCCGCGAACCGCTGGTACACGTCCGACAGCGATCGGGCGGAGCCGTCGCGTTCGAAGAAGACGTTGCGGTTGGCGCGCGCGGCGGCGGGGAACAGCGACGCGGCGCTGCGATCGGGGTTGCCCTTCATCGCGGACAGGAAAGTGCGCGCACCCCCCAGCCCCAGGAAATGCGCCATGTACAGGTCGGTGCCGGTCGCGGCGCGGCCGGTCACCGCCTCGATCCCGTCCTTGTTGTCGCCGGCATGTTCGGCGGCCATCAGCGACGCGATCTCGGGATTGTTGCGCAGCCCCAGGATCGCGGCGCGATTGCCGCCGGTGACGGTGAAGCGGCCCGACCCGGTCTGCTGGATGCTGTCCGCGGCCCAGCCCAGTCCGTGTTCGGCGCCGTGTTTCTTGACCACCGACAGCCAGCTCTGCTCGATGAACTGGTACAGCCCCGATGCGGAGGAGGTGCCCGCGCGCGCGGTGGCATTCAGGCCGCTTTCCAGCTTTGCCTGGCCCAGCAGATAGTCGAAGTCGATGCCGGTGCGCTGGGCGGCCCGCTGGATCGCGGACGTCACGCGCTGGGTCGTCGGGGAAATCGCTGACACGGTCATATGCCGCAATCAGCAAGAGGCGTGCCATTTCGCCGCGCGGCGCGCGGGTGGCGCGGATCAGGCGTAGGCGACGCTGCCGCGGCGATAGGCGTTGCCGCCCTGGCCGGAAAGAAGCTGCAGGCGGCGGCGGACATTTGCCGCCATCAGGTTGACGTAGATGCGGCAGGTGTCGTTCAGCCGGTCCGCTTCCTCGGCGAGCGCGCGTACCTCGGGCGAGGCGGGGCCGTCGCCGAGCGCGCGCAGCGTCTCGATCGCGGTCAGCTTGTGCGCGGTGGCGCGTTCCAGGGCGTTGAGGTCGTTGGCCTTGAGCGCGGCGATCTCGGCGTGGAGGAGATCGATCACGCGCACCAGCGCGTCACGCCTGTTCATGCGACATCCAATCGTATTTCAGCGCGATAAGCTGGTCGGCGATCGTCGCTGGCGACAAAGGGAAGGTGCCGTTGGCGATCGCGGACTTGATCGCGGCGACCCGCTCCGAATCGACCGGCGGCTTGGTCGCCATCGACCGGGCGAGCGTCTGTGGCGCCTGCACGCCGGGAAGAGACGACGCTGGAGCGTCGGTCGTCACCGCCGGAGCCGCCGCGACGCGCGCGACGTTGGCGATCCGAAGATCTCCTGCCCTGATCGTGTTTGAACTTACCGAGTCTACCATGTCCGCACCCATCCGGTTCCGCTGACACCGGCAGAAACGACCATCGGGGCGGTGACTTTAGCACTTTTTTATAGCGGTCATTGTGGCGCGATCATTCCGGCCATCCCGGCAGGGTCGCGCGGCCCGCCGCGACGGCCACCGCCTGCACCGGACGCGGCGTGTCGTCGACCTTCACCATCAGCCGCGCACCGGGGGCGGCATCGCCCATCGCGACGCCGTCGCGGGTGATCGAAAAGCCGTCCGAACCGGCCTCGATCGTCACCGGATCGCCGCGCCGGATCACCGGGGCGGCGGGGACGGCGGCGGCCGGTCGCAGCGCCGGCGTGGCGGCGGCGGGCGCGGCGCGCGGCGGGGCGAGCACGGGAACGAAGATCCGCCAGCTGGGACCGGCGCAGGCGACGACGACCGCGTCATGCGCATCGGTGCGCCACGACATCGCCACCATCGGGCAGGTCGCCAGCCGCAGCCGCGGATCGACCGGCGCGCGCGCTCCGCCCAGCGCACCGATCGGCTGCGCGGTGAAGGCGGCGACCGCGCGGTCGAGCGCGGCGGTATCCTGGAAAGCGGGCGCCGCGGCGGCGGCGAGGAGGAGCGGCAGGATCATGGACGTTTCCCCTGGGAAGCGACGGACGGATCGCCCGCGAAGGCGAGCGTGACGATGACCGCGCGGCGCCCGGGGCGCAGCGCGGCGGCGATATCGATGCGCGCGTCGGGCACTCCGGCGCGGGCGAGCGCGGCGACCAGCGTGCGTGCGCGATCGGCGGCGAGCACCGCGCCGCTGCCGCTGGCCGCGTCGACGTCGCCATGGCCGGGGACGGTGTCGGCGACGCCGGTGACGGTCAGCCGCACGCGCGGATCGCGCAGCTCGGCACCGGCCCAGGCGGCGAGCGCGGCGGGGCTATACGGCAAATCGGCCCTGCCGGGGGCGAAGCCGTCGATGGCATTGCCCGCGACCGGCATCGCCGGCGCGGTGACGCCGAAGCCGGCGGCCAGCCCCTCGGCCAGCCGCCGCGGATCGAGATCGCGATTGGCCTGGAGCAGCACGAAGAAGCCGACCAGCAGCAGCGACAGGTCGGCCAGCGTCACCAGCCACAGCGGGCGCGCGGGGGCGGGCAGGGGCAGGTCGTCGGCGGTCATGCCGCATCCTCCTCCGCGATCGGCGTGGCGGGAGCAGCGCCATCACGCTGCGGCACGAACGAGACCGGTCGCGGCGCCTCGCGCGCGGCCAGCGCGGCGAGCGGCGCGGCCAGCCGCAGCCGCTCCAGCGCCTCGGTCCGTGCGGCGGTGCGCAGGCGGGTCGCGATCGGCTGCGCGATCAGGTTGGCGAGCAGCGCGCCATACAAGGTAGCCAGCAGCGCGATCGCCATCGCGCTGCCGATCGCGGCGGGATCGGTCATCTGCGTGAACATCGCGACCAGCCCGACCAGCGTGCCGACCATCCCCATCGCCGGCGCCGCCTCCGCCGTGCCGGCCCATACGTCGGCGGCGATCCGGTGGCGTTCGACGCGCGCGCGCTGCGCGGTGTCGAGCGCGTCGAGCAGTGCGGGCACCGGCGTTCCGTCGACGATCGCGGCAATGCCCAGCGCGACGTCGGGATCGGCGACGACGGTGCGGTCCAGCGCCATCGCGCCGTGGCGCCGCGCGATCCGCGACAGCGCGGCGATCTGTTCGACCAGCGGGCCGGCATCGAACCGCCGCCGCAGCAGCACGCGCAGCGCCGACAGCGCGCACGCGACATCGGCGAGCGGGGTGCGCAGCAGCGTCGCCAGCACGGTGCCGCCACCGACGATGGCGAGCGCGGCGGGATCGAGGAAGGTGCCGGGTGTCATGCGCGATCCCCCTGCAATCCGCGGGCCAATCCGCATGCGCTGACGGACGGCGACCGCGACGGCGCGCGGACGGCAAGATCGTTGCCGGCAACCGGCAAAGGCTTGCCGCCGCTGCTGCCGTGCGGCGCCCCGGCGGCGATTCGTTCCCGTTGCGCGGCATTTGGCACGCCCCTTGCTGATACCTCGGCGAGCACCTGTTCGTGCGAAGGAGGATCGGCCCATGGCTGACGGATTGTTCGGAATTCATGGCAGTGCGCTGGAGGTGCGTTCCCAGCGCATGGGCGTGCTGGCGTCGAATATCGCCAATGCGTCCACCCCCGGTTTCAAGGCCCGCGACCTGGACTTCCGCACCGCGCTGGGCGCGGTGGAGGCGGGCAATGCGGGCGGAATCGACGGCGCGGTGCGCTATCGCGTGCCGACCACCCCGTCGATGGACGGCAATACGGTGGAACTGTCGACCGAACAGACCGCCTTCGCCGAAAACGCCGTCCAGTATCAGACGACGCTGTCGTTCCTGAACGGGCGGATCGGCCAGATCACCCGCGCGCTGAAGGGGGAATAAGCGATGCCCACGGGTTCCCCGCTCACCATCTTCCAGGTCGCCGGGCGCGCGATGTCGGCGCAGCTGACGCGCATGAACACGACCGCGTCGAACCTGGCCAATGCCGGCAACGTCGCGACCACCGCGGACGGCGCGTACAAGACGATGAAGCCGGTGTTCCGCACCAGCTTCGACGCGGCCAGCGGCATGTCGACCGTCGACGTGCAACAGATCGTCACCGCCGGCGAGGCGCCGACCAAGCGGTACGACCCGGCCAATCCGCTGGCCGACAAGGACGGCAACGTCTTCGACGCGGCGGTCGATGAATCGCGCGAGCTGGTCGACATGATGGAGACCGCGCGCAGCTACCAGAACAATGTCGAGGTGATGGATACGGCCAAGAAGCTGATCCTCGACACCATCAAGATGGGTCGCTGATCATGGCAAGCAATTCGCTCACCCTCACCTCCCAGGCGGCCGCCGACGCCAGCAAGAGCAGCTACGACGCCGCGCTGGCCGCGGCGGGGATCACGCGCACCGGCGCGCAGGCGAACACCGCCGCCAAGGGCAACAAGACTACGCTGGGGCAGGAGGACTTCATCGCGCTGATGACCGCGCAGCTGAAGAACCAGGACCCGTTCAAGCCGGTCGAGAATACCGAGATGGTCGCCCAGATGGCGCAGTTCAGCAGCGTGGCGGGCATCAGCGACATGAACAAGTCGCTGGCCGCCATCTCCGCGCGGCTCGGCGCGACCAGCACCGCCGATGCGATGTCGTTCGTCGGCCGCACCGTCCTGACCGAGGGCAAGACCGCCTATGAGCGCAGCACCGGCGGGATCGCCGGCGCGGTCGAACTGGGCGGCGCGGCCAGCGACGTCAACGTCGCGATCGCCGACAAGGACGGCAAGATCGTCAAGAACCTACAGCTGGGCGAGCAGCCGCAGGGCACCGCGACGTTCGACTGGAACGGCAAGGACGACGCCGGCAACGCCGTCGAGAACGGCCCCTATACGATCATCGTCGAGGCGGCGAACAAGTCCGCGATCGTCGCCGCCACGCCGCTGGTGTGGGCGCCGGTCCAGTCCGCCACGCTGGTGCCCGGCGGCGAGCCGGTGCTGAATGTCGCCGGCCTCGGCGAGGTCAAGCCGGCTTCGGTCCGCAAGGTCACCTGACACCCCCATCCACGAACCTGCCATCACATCGTTACCGCGAGGAGTTTACACCATGTCCTTCTTCACCGCGCTTTCCGGCCTGCAGGCGATGCAGACCGACATGGCCACGATCAGCCACAACCTGGCCAACGTATCCACCACCGGCTTCAAGAAGAGCCGTACCATGTTCGCCGACGTGATCGCGTCGAATGTGTCGACCGATCCGCGCAAGATGGTCGGTTCGGGCGTCATGGTGAAGGGCACGGTACAGCAGTTCAAGGACGGCCCGCTCAACGGCACCACCAACGCGCTCGACATGGCGATCGTCGGCGAAGGCTTCTTCGTGGTGAAGTCGACCGGCCTGTCGGACCAGGTCAACTATACCCGTACCGGCAGCTTCTCGGTCGACGACGATCGTAACGTGGTCGATTCGCAGGGCAGCTTCCTGATGGTCTATCCGGTCGACAATGACGGCAACGTCACCTCCACCGGGCAGCAGGGGCTGACCAACCTGCAGATCCAGCAGACCAGCGGCACCCCGCAGGCGACCGCGAACGTCGCCACGTCGGTCCAGCTGACGTCGACCTCGTCGCTGAAGGATGCGACGAAGTTCGACCGTACCGACACCACCACGTACAACAACTCGGTCGCCAGCCGCATCTACGACGCAAACGGCAATCCGATGACGATGACCAACTATTACGTGCGCACCGCGATGGGCGATCCGGCCGCGTCGCCGCCGACGACCGGCACGTGGAAGGTGTTCACCTTCGTCGGCGACGCGCCGATGCGCCGCACCGGCGACACCGGCACCCCGCCGCCGCCGGTCGAGCTGAAGTTCGGCAACACCGGCGCGCTGATCGCGCCGGCGACGGGCACGCTGGCGTTCGATCCGTTCATCCCGGCCTCGGGCGCGGCGCAGCAGCAGATCACGCTGAGCCTGGCCGGTTCGACCCAGCTGTCGAGCGCGTCGTCGGTCAATTCGCGCAGCCAGGACGGCGTCGCGGTCGGCCAGCTGGCGGGCGTGACGGTGGACGATTCGGGCCTCATCAAGGCCAGCTTCTCGAACGGTGACATCGTGCCGCTGGGCAAGGTGGCGATGGCCAAGTTCTCCGCCCCCACCGGGCTGCGCCAGGTCGGCGGCGGTTACTGGCAGGCGACGGGTATCTCGGGCGCGGCCAACCTGGGTTCGGCGGCGACCGACGGCTACGGCAACCTGAAGTCGGGCCAGGTCGAAGGGTCGAACGTCGACATCACCGAGGAACTGGTCAACCTGATCGCGGCGCAGCGCAACTTCCAGGCGAACGCCAAGGCGCTGGATACCGCGACGCAGGTGTCGCAGGCCATCCTCAACATCCGCTCGTAAGCGACAGGCGGGGGCGGGAGCCGGTAGATGGACAAGCTGGTCTATACGGCGGCGACGGGTCTGCGCGCGCACATGTCCGCGCAGGCCGCGATCGCCAACAACATGGCGAACGCCTCCACTACCGGCTTTCGCGCCGATCGCGTCATCTTCGACCGCATCGTCCTGTCCGACGGCACCACCACGCTGTCGGCGCGCCAGCCGACCGGGCAGGAAGTGCGCGACATCGACCGCCGGCAGGGCGCGTTGCAGCAGACCGGGCGCCCGCTGGACGTCGCGGTGACGGACGAGAACAGCTGGATCGCGGTGCAGGCCGCCGACGGCAGCGAGGCCTATACCCGCCGCGGCGACCTTCAGGTGTCGCCCTCGGGTGTGCTGGAAACCGGCGACGGCTTCATCGTGGTGGGCCAGTCCGGTCCGATCACGCTGCCGCCGTACAGCCAGCTGTCGATCGGCCAGGACGGGTCGATCGCGATCGTCGCGCAGGGCGACACCGGCGGGCCGCAGGTGATCGACCGGATCAAGGTGGTCTCGTCGAAGGGGTCGCAGACCGTCAAAGGTCTCGACAATCTGATGCGGGTTCCCAACGGCGGCGCACTGCCCGCCGATCTCGACGCGAAGGTCGCGTCGGGCACGCTCGAGGGATCGAACGTGAACATGACCCAGGCGCTGGTCGACATGATCGAGAACCAGCGCAGCTACGAGGTGCAGGCGAACCTTCTGAAGGAAGCACGCACCATGGACGAATCGAGCGCATCCGTGATGCGCCTGCCGGGCTGAGGAAGGATTAGCTCATGACCACCGCCGCCATGCACATCGCACGTACCGGGATCGACGCCCAGGACATGCGGATGCGGGTCATCTCGAACAACCTGGCGAACGTGAATACCACCGCGTTCAAGCGCGATCGCGCGTCGTTCGAAACGCTGTCCTACCAGGTCGTCACCGCTGCGGGCGCGCCGTCCAGCTCGGAAACCAAGTATGCCACCGGCCTGAACCTGGGCACCGGCGTGCGCGTGCAGGGCACCGCGCGGATGGAAACGCAGGGGTCGATGAACCAGACCGGCAACAGCCTGGACGTCGCGCTGGACGGCGACGGCTATTTCCAGGTGCAGATGCCCGGCGGGACGCTGGGCTATACCCGCGCCGGCAATTTCAGCCGCTCGCCCGAAGGGATGCTGATCACCAGCCAAGGGTATCAGGTGATGCCCGGCGTCACCATTCCGGCCAACGCCAGCGAGATCACCGTCGGCATGGACGGCACCGTGTCCGCCACCGTCCCGGGCCAGTCGGGGTCGCAGAACCTGGGGCAAATCCAGGTCGCCAGCTTCCCCAATTCGGCCGGGCTGAAATCGAACGGCGACAACATCCTCCTCGAAACCGATGCCAGCGGCGCGGCCAATCTGGGCGTCGGCGGGCAGGACGGGCGTGGCCGCGTGCGGCAGGGCCAGCTGGAGGCGAGCAACGTCAACGTCGTGGAGGAGCTGGTCGACATGATCGAGACCCAGCGCGCGTACGAGGTCAATTCGAAGATGATCTCGGCCACCGACGAGATGCTCAAATACGCCAACCAGAACATCTGATCGCGACAGGAATGCAGATCATGGCCACCCGCCCCATCCCCCTTCGCCCGCTGGCGCGCGATGCGCGCTGGATCGAACTGGCGCTGGGCGCGACCGCGCTGGCGCTGGTCGCGGCGGCGTTCGCGCCGGCGCCCGCCGATGCCAGCCTG
The DNA here is from genome assembly GCF_002374835.1 of Sphingomonas ginsenosidimutans. Lineage (GTDB taxonomy): Bacteria > Pseudomonadota > Alphaproteobacteria > Sphingomonadales > Sphingomonadaceae > Sphingomonas > Sphingomonas ginsenosidimutans. Next base: position 23,145 of record NZ_NWVD01000003.1, on the reverse strand, counting down.
TTCGGCCGCAAGAAGCCGAAGGAGGATTTCACCGCGATCCGTGCGCCGCTGGCGCCGCCGGTGACGCCGCCGCCGCCCGCCAATGGCGCGATCTTCCAGGCATCGGCCGGCTATGGCGCGCTGCACGAAGGGTGGCGTGCGCGCCGCGTCGGCGATCCGCTGACGATCGTGCTGGTCGAACGCACCGCGGCGTCCAAGACGTCGTCGTCGAAACTCGATTCGAAGGGCGGCTTCGGCCTGACCCCGCCGACCACCGGCGCGCTCAGCCTGTTCGGCGCGAGCGATGCCAGCGTCAGCGGCAACCGCGGCTTCAACGGCACGGGTGCGGCCGACCAGTCCAATTCGCTGACCGGCGAGATTTCGGTGACCGTCGCGGAAGTCTATCCCAACGGCACGATGCTGGTGCAGGGGCAGAAGCGCGTGACGCTGAACCGCGGCGACGAATTCGTGCAGATCAAGGGGATCGTGCGCACCGCCGACGTCGATCGCGACAACCGCGTGGAATCGACCCGCGTCGCCGATGCGCAGATCGCCTATACCGGCAAGGGCGATGTCGCCCGCTCCAGCCGTCAGGGCTGGCTGTCCCGCTTCTTCCAGGTCGTGAGCCCGTTCTGATGATCCGTGCCATCCTCCTCGCGCTGGCCGCGCTGCTGGTCGCGACCCCTGCGACCGCCGACCGGATCAAGGATCTGGGCGGGTTCCAGGGCATCCGTTCGAACCAGCTGACCGGCTATGGCGTGGTCGTCGGGCTGCCGGGCACCGGCGACGACAATCTCGAATATACCGTCCAGTCGGTGAAGGCGGTCGCCTCGCGCTTCGGGTTGCAGCTGCCGCCCAACGCCAATCCGGGAATGAAGAACGCCGCGGTGGTGATGATCACCGCCGAACTGCCGCCCTTCGCCAAGCCGGGCCAGCGGATCGACATCACCGTCGCGTCGATGGGCAAGGCCAAGTCGCTGCGCGGCGGCAGCCTGGTGCTGACCCCGCTGCTGGGCGCCGACGGGCAGACCTATGCGATGGCGCAGGGCAATCTGGCGGTCGGCGGGCTGGGCGCGGAGGGCGCGGACGGATCGAAGATCGTCGTCAACGTCCCCTCCACCGGTCGCATTCCCGAAGGGGCCACCGTCGAGCGCGCGGTCGCGACCGGGTTCGAGGATACGCCGTTCCTAACCTACAATCTGGCGCGCGCGGACTTCACCACCGCGCAGAACGTCGCCGCCGCGATCAACCGCCGCTTCGGGCTGGGCACCGCGCAGGCGACCGACGCGGTGTCGGTGGCGGTGCGCGCGCCGGTCGGCGCCGACGTGCGCGCGACGCTGATGAGCCAGATCGAGAATCTGGCGGTGGAGACCGCCGAGCCGTCCGCCAAGGTGATCGTCAACGCGCGCACCGGCACGGTCGTCATCAACTCGGCCGTGCGGCTGGGCGCGGCGGCGGTGACGCACGGCAAGCTGACGGTGCGCATCGACGAGAATCAGCGCGTCAGCCAGCCCGCGCCGTTCAGCGGCGGGCAGACCGCGCTCGAGAATCGCTCGAACGTGTCGGTCGAGGAGGAGAAGAAGCCGATGTTCCTGCTGTCGCCCGGCCCGAAGCTGGCCGATGTGGTGAAGGCGGTGAACGCGATCGGCGCCAGCCCCGCCGATCTGGTGGCGATCCTGGAGGCGCTGAAGGAAGCCGGCGCGCTCAAGGCCGAACTGGTGGTGCTGTGATGACGACGATGCCGACCATTTCCGGTGCGACCGGGATCGATTCGGGGCTGGGCCGCACCGAGACGCGCGACAACCTGGCCAAGGCCGGGCAGCAGTTCGAGGCGGTGTTCACCGGCATGATGCTGAAGTCGATGCGCCAGGCCAAATTGTCCGACCCGCTGTTCGACAGCAAGGCGCTCGACACCTTCCGCGACATGCAGGACCAGGCGACGGTGCGCCACATGGCCGAGCACACGCCGGTCGGCATCGGCAAGGCGATGACCGATTTTCTCGCGAAATCTCAACCGAATCTTAATGTCGGTCATGGCACGCAGTTAGAATGAGTGACTTGCTCGCCATCGGCGCTTCGGGCGTCCGCGCGTATCAGACCGCGCTGACGACGACGTCGGAGAACATCGCGAACGCCGGGACTGCGGGCTATGTGCGCCGCACGACGGTGATGCGCGAGGTCGCGTCGGCGGGCAGCTACGGCAGCGGAACCCTCAACGGCAGCGGCGTCATCGTCGACGGCGTCGGCCGGTCCAGCAATCCCTATACCGAGGCGGCGGTGCGCAACGCCGGTGCCGATCTGGCCCGCACGCAGGCCAGTTCGGTGTGGCTCCAGCGGATCGAGACCGCGCTGGGCGGCGGCGCGCTGACGACGCAGATGACCGCCTTCTTCGGCGCGGCGACCGCGCTGCAGGGCGAACCGACCAGCACCGCGCTGCGCGCCGGGATGCTGAGCGCGTCGGCGTCGGTCGCCGATTCGTTCGGCGTGACCGCGCGCTCGCTCGACGAATCGATGACCGAGCTCGATTCGCGCGCGGTCCAGAACGTCGGCGAGCTCAACCGGCTCAACCAGGCGGTGCTGAAGGTCAACCAGGGTCTGATGACCGTCGTGCCCGGCACGTCCGCTGCGGCGGCATTGCAGGACCAGCGTGACCAGCTGCTGGAACAGATGAGCGGGCTGACCGACATCGACGCGCAGTTCGATTCCTTCGGCCGCGCCACGGTGCGTGCCGGCGGCAACAGCGGACCGGTGCTGGTCGACGTGCGCGAGGCGACCAACGTCGGCTATGCGCGCAGCAACGGCAACGTCGCGTTGCAGGTGACCCGTGCCGACGGATCGTCGCAGCTGATGAGTCCCGAAGGCGGCGCGCTGGCCGGCGTGGCGGAGGGCGCGCAGCGCATCTTCTCGACCCGCCAGGAACTGGGCGCGATCGCCGACAAGTTCACCAGCACCGTCAACACCCTGCAGCGCAGTGGACAGGATCTGAACGGCGCGACCGGCACCGACCTGTTCACCGTCGCCGCGGGCGATCCGACGAAATTCACCGTCGCGCTGAGCGATGGCGCGAAGATCGCCGCCGCCAAGACCGGCGGGCAGCGCGACGCCAGCAACCTCGCGACGCTCGCGGGGCTGCGCGTCAGCGACGATTACGAAGGCCGCGTGCAGAAACTGGTGACCCAGAATGCCGCCACGCTGAAGCAGCGCAACCTGGTGTCGGACGCGCAGACCGCGATCCATGACGGCGCGCTGACCGCCCGGTCGGAGCTGTCGGGGGTCAATTTCGATGCGGAGGCGATCGATCTGGTCCGCTTCCAGCAGGCATATCAGGCGTCCAGCCGCGTGGTGCAGGTCGCCCGCGAAACGTTCCAGTCGATCCTCGAGATCAGGTAAGCGCGATGCAGATTTCCAGCAGCCTGTTGTTCGAACGCTCCGCCGGCAAGATGAGCGATCTGATGAAGACCGCCACGCGGCTTCAGACGCAGATCGCCACCGGCAAGAAGATCACCAACCCGTCCGAAAACGTGGCGGTGGCGCAGCAGATCGCCGAACTGGCGCGCAAGGACGCCGATGCCGAGGTCTATGGCAAGAACCTGGACCTGTCGGCCGCGCTGCTCCAGCAGGCCGATTCGACGCTGGGGTCGATCAGCGTGCAGATGCAGCAGGCGACCGAACTGGTGAACAAGGCCGCCAACGGCGCGCTCAGCGGCAGCGACCGCAAGGTGATCGGCGACCAGCTGTCCTCGATCGTCGATGCGCTGATCGGGCTGGGCAATACCAAGGACCTGCGCGGTCAGCCGCTGTTCGGCAGCCTGGCGGGCACCGATGCGGTGATCCGCAACGCGAACGGCACCTTCACCTACAACACCGCCAACAAGCTGTCGGAAATCCCGATCGGCGACGGCGTGTCGGTCCAGCCGACCGAGACCGCCGCGCGCATCTTCACCTCCGGCTCCGGCGACACGTTGCAGGCGCTGTCGACGCTGGCCGCCGCGTTGCAGACCGGTACGGCGAGCGAGACCGTCGCCAATGCCGCGATGGCGCCGCTGAAGGAGGCCAGCGAACAGGTATCGGTGGTGCAGGCGTCGGTCGGCGCGCGCGCGGCGCGGGTCGATCTGCAACAGGGGCTGCTCGACAGTTCCAATCTGGACCGCGCGGACCTGCGGTCCTCGCTGGAGGATGTCGACGTCACCAAGGCCTATACCGAGCTGTCGAAGACGCTGACGATCCTCAACGCGACGCAGCAGAGCTTCTCGAAACTGTCGCAGCTGTCGCTGTTCACCTATCTGCGCTGATCGCGCGGCCGCGCGCGCGGCGGCGTCGCCGTGCGCCGGCGGCGGTTTCGTCGCGGGGGCGTGCCGCCGGCGGCGCGATCGGGGACGGCAGGAGCGGGGAGGGGGTCGGTACGAATTTCGCGCGCGCGGTAACCACTTCGCTACCCCTGCCGGGTTAACCACGCTGCGGTAACCGTCACGTCCTTCTTACGGGGAAACGCGCATGTTTGCGGCCATCGGCCTCGTCGTCCTTCTCGGCATGGTGTTCGGCGGGTTCGCCATCACCGGCGGCAATCTCGGCCCCGTCTTCCACGCTATCCCGCACGAAATGCTCATCATCGGCGGCGCCGCGGCCGGCGCGCTGATCATCGGCAATTCGATGGGCGAGCTGAAGGCGATGGGCGGCGGCCTGGCCAAGGTGTTCAAGGGGCCGAAGTACAAGAAGCAGGACTATCTCGACGTCATCTTCCTGGTCAGCAAGCTGATGAAGATGCTGCGCATGGAAGGGCCGATCGCGCTGGAGCCGCATGTCGAGGATCCCAAGTCCTCGGCGGTGTTCGCCGAATATCCCAAGCTGCTGAAGGACCATACCCTGGTCAACCTGATCGCCGACACGCTGCGGCTGGTCGTGGTCTCGTCCGGCACGCTCGACGTCCATGCGGTGGAGGAGGTGATGGACAATGCCATCAAGACCCACCACCACGAGGTCGAGGGGCCGGAACACACGTTGCAGAGCCTGGCCGACGCGCTGCCCGCGCTGGGCATCGTCGCCGCGGTGCTGGGCATCGTGAAGACCATGGGCTCGATCGACAAGCCGCCGGCGGTGCTGGGCGGGATGATCGGTTCGGCGCTGGTCGGCACGTTCATGGGCGTGTTGCTGGCCTATGGTATCGTCAATCCGTTCGCGGGCCGGCTGAAGCAGGTGATCGCGGCCGATGCGGCGATCTATCACGTCGTCAAGCAGATCATCATCGCCTCGCTCCACGGCCATCCGCAGCCGCTGGTGATCGAGGCGGCGCGCTCGGGCATCGACCACAAGAACCAGCCCGGCTTCGCCGAGGTGTTCGACGGGCTGCGCGGTAAGTAAGCGCGATGGCCAAGGCTCCGCACGGCAACAACCAGCCGCCCAAGGTCGTCATCGTCAAGAAGATCAACGTGATCGCCGCGGGGCACCACGGCGGCGCGTGGAAGGTCGCCTATGCCGATTTCGTGACCGCGATGATGGCGTTCTTCCTGCTGCTGTGGCTGCTGGGCGCGACGACCGAGAAGCAGCGCAAGGGCATCGCCGATTATTTCGCGCCGACGCTGATCGACAAGAAGGTGGTCGGGCTGGGCGGCAGCGGCGTGTTCGGCGGCGAATCGATCACCTCGAAGGAGAAGATCGGCGCCAAGGCGGGCACCGCGGAGATCCGCGCCATCGCGCTCGTCACCGAACGCGCGCCGGGCGAGGTCCGCGGCTTCGGTACCAAGGGGTCGCTGCGCAGCGCGGCGGCGCAGGAGGACCAGCGCAATTTCGCGCGGCTCAAGCAGGAGGTGATGCGCCGCATGGCGCAGAGCCGCGACATGGCCAATCTGGCCAAGCATATCCGCTTCACGATGACCCCCGACGGGATGCGCATCGACCTGATCGACGACGCCGATTATTCGATGTTCGCGCTGGGCACGACGACGCTCGATTCGAAGGCGAGCGAGCTGATCGGGCTGGTCGCCAAGGGCATCGGCGAGACCGAGAACCCGATCATGATCCGCGGCTATACCGACAGCCTGCCGTTCGGCGATCCGCGCGCCATGAACAACTGGATGCTGTCGTCGGGCCGTGCCGAATCGACGCGGCGGCGGCTGGCGCTGGGCGGTATCCCCGAATCGCGCTTCAACCGGATCGAGGGCGTGGCCGATCGCGAGCCGATGATCGCCGACAATCCGCAGGATCCGCGCAACCGCCGCGTCGCGATCACCCTGCTCTACCGCCCCGGCACGTTCGGGCAGTAACGTTTCGGCCAGTAACGTTCACGCGATCGCCGGGCGTGGATCGACGCCGCTCCGGCGCGAAGCGTGGCGGCGCAGCCCGATCAGCGGGCGCAACGGCCCGATCGCGCGGCCGATCAGGTAGAAGGCCCAGCACCCCGCCACCGTCGCGGCGACCAGCACGATCGCGTCCAGCCACACCGGCCAGCCGGTGGCGCGCAGCCAGAAGGCGACCACCACGATCACCGACTGGTGGACGATGTAGAAGGGGAACACCGCCTCGGTCAGCATCGGGCGCCAGCGATGGTCGCGGTTCCAGTGTCCGTCGGCATAGCCGATCAGCGCGGCGACCGCCGCCCATCCTTCCACCGCGCGCGCGACGGAGAAGGCCGTGCCCCATGGCGCGGGCATGGTGTTGCCCGGCCAGCGGATCTCGATCGCCGCGACCAGAAGATAGGCCAGGATCGCGATCCCCGCCGATTCGCGCCACCGCCGCACGAACCCGGCCAGCGTCGCGGGCGCACACGCCAGCGCAAAACCGAACAGGAAGGCGGGGAAATAGGTCGCGTGCGCCACCCAGTCGTCCGTCAGCGCATGCGTTTCGCGCCCGCCGGGGAACAGGACGAAATTGACCAGCACCATCCACCCGATCGGCAGCAGCAGCAGCGCCGGGCCGCGCATGATCCAGGCAAAGCCGCGCTGCGCCGCCCGCCGCCCGCGCGCCGGCACGATCGCGACCAGCGCGGCCAGCACCAGCGTATAGACCCACAGATAGCCGACGAACCACAGATGGTTCCACGTCGGCAGCACCAGCGGGCCCAGCGCGCCGAAGCGGAAATAGTCGTGCAGCCAGAAATGCCAGAAGCCGTGGGCGTAGCCGTAGCGGCTGGTCAGTTCGACCCACGGCTGCACCGGCACGATCACCGCCACCCCGAACGCCAGCGGCACCAGCAGCCGCAGGCTGCGCTGGCGCGCGAACCGCCACGGCACCTTGTTGCGCAGGAACAGCGCGCGACTGGCATAGCCCGATACGACGAACAGCAGCGCCAGCCGCCACGGGTTCGACGCCATCATCGGCACCGCCACCCACCAGGCGCCCGGCAGCTTCACGTGGAAGTCCCATGGCACGAACACCATGCCCACGTGGTAGAGGATCAGGATCGCGAACGCCCCGATGCGAAGCCAGTCGAGGCCGTAGTGCCGCTGCATCGCGCGCGCCCCTAACAGCTTCGGCGGCGCGACGCTAACCCCTTGGCGCGCCTTCCTATCAACGCCCGAGGCGCAGCCGGCCGAGGAAATCGGTCTTGCCCAGCGGCAATCCCTTCATCCGCAGGATCGCATAGGCGGTGGTGGCGTGGAAATAGAAGTTGGGCTGCGAGAAGGACAGCAGGAACGTCGTGCCGGTGAACGGCAGCCGCATCTCGCCCATCACGAAATCGACCGGCGCGGCGGCCAGCGCGTCCATTTCGGCGGCGTCCAGCGCGGTCAGCGCGCCGGTCGCCTCCGCCAGCAGCGCGTGCAGGCCCGCGAAATCGGTCGGCCACGGCGCGCGGCTGGGGGTGAAATGCCCGTCGCGCACGCCCGCGATCGCGGCGAGCGAATGTTCGCGGCACGCCTTCACCTGATAGCCCAGCGGCGCCATGTCGGGCGCCAGCCGCGCGTCGATCAGCTCGGACGGCGCCAGCCCGTGTTCGGCGGCATATGCCTCCGCCTTGGTCAGCAGGCCGTCGACCGCGCCCAGCGTCTGCAGCATCGACGGGACCAGTGCCTCGTACAGCGACAGCGTCATCATCCCTCTCCCCATTTCCGTTTTGCTGCGCGGATCGCTATATCGCCCGCGAACCGATAGGAAGCCTTCATGTCCGTCCGTCCCTGGCGCGATATCCAGCGCCGCGCGAGCCGCCAGATCATGGTCGGCAACGTCCCCGTCGGCGGCGACGCGCCCGTCACCGTCCAGACGATGACGAATACCCTGACCGAGGATGCCGCCGCGACGATCGACCAGATCCGCCGCTGCGAGGAGGCGGGCGTCGACATCATCCGCGTCAGCTGCCCCGATGTCGAAAGCACCGCGGCGCTGGGCCAGATCGTGCGCGCGGCGAAGGTGCCGATCGTCGCCGACATCCATTTCCACTACAAGCGCGCGCTGGAGGCGGCGGACGCGGGCGCGGCGTGCCTGCGCATCAACCCGGGCAACATCGGCTCGTCGGAGCGCGTGGCGGAGGTGGTGCGCGCGGCCAAGGCCAATGGCTGCGCGATCCGCATCGGCGTCAACGGCGGGTCGCTGGAACGGCACCTGCTGGAAAAATATGGCGAGCCGTGCCCGGACGCACTGGTCGAAAGCGCGCTCGATCATATCAAGCTGCTGCAGGACCATGATTTCCACGAATACAAGGTCGCGGTGAAGGCGTCCGACCATTTCCTGGCGGTCGCCGCGTACCAGCAGCTGGCGGCAGCGGTCGACTGCCCGCTGCACCTGGGCATCACCGAGGCGGGCGGCTTCGTCGGCGGAACGGTGAAGAGCGCGATCGGCATCGGATCGCTGCTGTGGTTCGGGATCGGCGACACGATCCGCGTCAGCCTGTCGGCCGAGCCGGAGGACGAGGTGCGCGTCGGGTTCGAGATCCTGAAGGCGCTGGGCATCCGCAACCGCGGCGTGCGCGTCGTCAGCTGCCCGAGCTGCGCGCGCCAGGGCTTCGACGTGATCCGCACCGTGCAGGCGCTGGAGGAACGGCTCCAGCACATCCGCACCCCGATGAGCCTGTCGGTGCTCGGCTGCGTCGTCAACGGCCCGGGCGAGGCGCGCGAGACCGACATCGGCATCACCGGCGGCGGCAACGGCAAGCACATGGTCTATCTGTCGGGCGTCACCGACCATCACGTCCAGGACGCCGACATGATCGAGCATATCGTCAGGCTGGTCGAGGCCAAGGCCGCCGAGATCGAGGCGGCGGACGCGGCCAAGGCCGCGCCGGTACTGGCCGCCGAGTAGGACCTGTCGCATATGTCGCGTCCTGGAGGGCGTGACATGACCTATCATGCGAAGGTGATCGCCGGCGGCAAGATCGTCATCCCCGCCGCGCTGCGCCGCGAACTGGGGATCAGGGACGGCGATTCGGTGGTGCTGGAACGCGATGGCGAGCATCTTGTCCTGCACCGCGACGATCCCGCCGCCGCGCTCTCACGGCTGCGCGATGCGATGAAGGGATATAGCGTCGACCGGTTCCTGCGCGAACGGCGGCAGGACTGGGGGGAGTGACGCTGGTCGTCGATTCGTCGGTCGTGCTTGCGTTCCTGCTGGGCGAGCCGGGTGGCGAGCGATTGTCGCAGGAAACCGGGCCGCTGCTGTTGTCGACGGTGAACCTCACCGAGGTGCTGACCGCCGATCACGCCTGGGCGGCGCTGGACGTCGGGCTGGAGATCCGCCTGATCCGCTGAGCGGCGCGCCTCAGAAATAGATGTCGACGTAATCGGTCAGGCCGTCGCACGCCTCCATCTGCTGCAACCGCCAGTAGCGGCGCGTGCCGGTGATGCGGAAGGTGAAGGTGCCGTCGCGGACGCACTGGCGGCCGACGTCGGGGGTGTCGGTGATGACGATCCGCCCGCGGAAGGTGAACTCGCGCGCCGCGATGCGCAGCACGTCGCCGTCGATCGTCAGCACCCCCGGCTGCCCGGCGGCGCGCTGTTCCCCGTCGATATGCACCAGCGCGCCCGGCTGCCGGACGTGCAGCAAGCCGCGGTGCGTACCGTCCCAGTCGATCCACTGCAGCGACACGCCCTCGTTGCCGCGCAGCCGCGCCAGCGCCGCGCGGTCGATCACCTCGGTTCGGCCCGCGGCGTCGGGCGGGGTCGCCGCCGCGGCCAGCAGCAGCATGATGAGCGGACGGAGCATCGCGGGCGCCTTTTCCTTGCCGGTTCCTGTCGTCGCGGCCTAGCCGACGTGATACCGCCGCGCCATGACCCGCCGTTCTTCCCGCCATCTGTCGCCTGCGTTCGCCTTCGCGGTGGCGGCGGCGGGGATCGGGCTGTTTTCGGTGATGGACGCCTTCATGAAATCGCTGACGCTGGCGATCGGCGTCTATAACGCGCTGCTGTGGCGGATGGGCGCCGGGTCGCTGTTCGGCGCGGTGGCATGGGGCGCGGGCGGTGGGGGCTGGCCGACTGCGCGGGCGCTCCGGCTGCATGTCGCGCGCGGCGCGCTGACGACCGCGATGGCGCTGCTGTTCTTCTGGGGGCTGGCGCGGGTGCCGATGGCGCAGGCGATCTCGCTCGCCTATATCGCGCCGCTGCTGGCGCTGGTGCTGGGCGCGGCGTTGCTGAAGGAACGGGTCGGGCGGCGCGTGATCGTCGCCTCGCTGGCGGCGCTGGCCGGGGTCGGCGTGATCCTGGCGGGCCAGTCGCGCGGCGCCGCGGCGCCGGATGCGCTGGCGGGGGCGATTGCGATCCTGGCCTCGGCAGTGCTCTACGCCTTCAACCTGATCGTCGCGCGGTTGCAGAGCCAGGTCGCCCGCCCGGGGGAGATCGCGTTCGTCCAGTCGGCGATCGTCACGCTGATCCTGCTGCTCGCCGCGCCGTGGCTGGCGCACCTGCCCGCCGCCGGCGAATGGCCGAAGATCCTGGTCGCTGCGGCGCTGGCCACCGCATCGCTGTTCCTGCTCGCCTGGGCCTATGCGCATGGCGAGACGGGGTATCTGGCGACGACCGAATATACGTCGTTCGTCTATGCCGCGGGACTTGGCTGGCTGGTGTTCGGGGAACGGGTGGCGACCGCCACGCTGCTGGGCGCGGCGATCATCGTCGGCGCCTGCCTGTACGGCGCGCGGCGCAGCGACATCGCCGCCGAAACAATGGAGCCGATGACATGACCGCGCCCGCAGATCCGCCCGCGATCCGCCCCGCCACCCCCGCCGACGTGCCGGCGATCCTCGATTTCGTCCGCGCGCTGGCTGCGTTCGAGCGGGAGCCGGATGCGGTGCAGGCGACCGTGCCGATGCTGCACGCCGCGCTGTTCGGCCCGACCCCGGCGGCCGAGGCGGTGATCGCCGAGCGCGACGGCGCGCCGATCGGCTTCGCGATCTTCTACACCACCTTTTCCACCTGGACCGGGCGGCGCGGCATGTGGCTGGACGACCTGTACGTCACCCCTGCCGCGCGCGGATCGGGGGCGGGGGCCGCGCTGCTCGCGCATCTCGCGCGGATCGCGGTGGCGCGCGACTATGCGCGGTTCGAATGGTGGGTGCTCGACTGGAACCTGCCCGCGATCGAATTCTATCGCGCGAAGGGCGCGGTGGCGCAGGACGAATGGACGGTGCAGCGCGTCGACGGCGCGGCGCTGCACGCGCTGGCGGGCGCCGGCACGGGGCAGGGACGCGAGTGATGGCATGGGTGTGGCTGGTGGCGGGCGGGCTGTTCGAAGTGGGGTTCACCACCTGCCTGCGCAACGCCGACGGGTTCCGCCATATCGGCTGGACCGCCGGCTTCCTGGCGTCGGTGCTGTTGTCGATGCTGCTGCTGGAATGGGCGGCGCGGTCGATCCCGATGGGCACCGCCTATGCCGTGTGGACCGGGATCGGCGCGCTGGGCACCGTGCTGGTCGGGATCATCTTCTACGGAGAGGCGGCGACGCCGGTGCGGCTGCTGCTGATCGTCGGCGCGGTGGCGTGCATCGCGGGGCTGAAACTGACCGCGGGGCATTGAGGGCGGGGCGATCGCGGCACCCGTCTTCCACCCGTCACCCCGGACGTGTTCCGGGGGCCACCGTTCCGCACGATGAAACCCTTGTGGCGCGCGCGGCACGGTGGATGCCGGAACAGGCCCGGCATGACGGAGAGGATGTAGCGGCGACGCAGATCCAAAGGAAAAGGGCGGCGCGACCGGTGTCGCGCCGCCCCCGATCCGGTGATCCGGGTTTCGCTCAGCGTCCCGGCACGTCGTGTTCGTGCGGTTCCTTGCCCTCGGCCTTGGCGGCTTCGTAACGGTCGATCGCTTCCAGCGTGATGCGGCGCGCTTCCTCGCGGCCGCCCCAGGTGCCGATGCGCACCCACTTCTTCTTCTCCAGGTCCTTGTAGTGGGTGAAGAAATGCTCGATCTGCTGGAACACGATTTCCGGCAGGTCGTCCTTCTCGCCGACATTGGCGTAATAGGGGAAGGTCGAATCGACCGGCACGCAGACCAGCTTCTCGTCGCCGCCGGCCTCGTCCTCCAGGTTCAGCACCGCGATCGGGCGCGCGCGCACGACGCAGCCGGGGATGAACGGCGATCGCGCGACGACCAGCGCGTCGAGCGGGTCGCCGTCGGGCGACAGCGTGTGCGGCACGAAGCCGTAGTTCGCCGGATAGCGCATCGGCGTGTGCAGGATCCGGTCGACGAACAGCGCGCCGGATGCTTTGTCGAATTCATACTTCACCGGCTCGCCGCCGGTCGGAACCTCGATCACCACGTTCAGGTCGTCCGGCGGGCTCTTGCCCACGGGAATCAGATCGATACGCATTCTCTTCCCCTATAGAGGCGTCTTGTCGGGCCGCTCGCTGTTCAGCGAGCCGCCAGAAGCCGGTCGAGTCCGCTGTCCCCGGTGCCGGTCTTCTCGAGCCGCGGGTAGCGCAAGCCCCCGTGATAGTCGAGCGCGACCGAACGATAGGAATCACCACGCTTTACGGTCAGCTGGATCGGCTCCTTCGTGCCCTTCGCGGCGGTGATCGCGGCCTTCAGCCGGTCCGCCGACCAAGCATCGCCGTCGATCGCGACGATCTGGTCCGCCACCGTCATCCCCGCGGCGAACGCCGGGCTGTCCCATGTCACCGACGTCAGCTCGCCCGTCGCATTGGCGATCAGCCCGCCCGACCAGGTCAGGTTGGTGTTCTTCGCGGCGGCCTCCGCCGCCTTCGACGACGGCGTCGGCGTGTCGGTATAGACCAGCCGGTAGCCGTTGCGGGTGAAGCCGTCGAGCGGCGCGCCCTTGGCATGTTCGGTCAGCCGCTGCTTCAGGAACACCGCCCAGTCCCACGGCACGATCGCGTTCAGCGTCGCGGCGACATCGTCGAACGTATAGGTCAGCTCGCCCCAGTCGCCGTCGCGCACCCCGAAGAAGGCGCGCGCGAAATCGTCGATCGACTTCGTCCCGCCCGATTTCTCGCGCAGCAGCGAATCGACGTCCAGCCACACCAGCAGCCCTTCGTTGTAATAATCCTCGCTGCGCTGCCAGCTGGTCCACCCCTTCGGCCGGCGGGCGGAGATGACCGGATCGTTGGTGGTATCGATCAGGTCGCGCCACGCGCGCGCGGGCTGGCTGTCATAGGTGGCCGCGATCGCCGCCAGCTGGTCCAGCGTGTCCTGTTTCGAGACGAGGCCGGAGCGCGCCTGGAGCACATAGCCCCAGAATTGCGTCTGCCCTTCGTACACCCACAGCAGCGAATCGCGCATCGGGGTGCGGAAATCAGGGGTCCACAGGTCCGCGCCGCGGCGGAACTTGCCGTCCCAGCTGTGCGTGAATTCGTGCGGCAGCAGGTTGCGGCGGCCGGGCCCGTCGTTCCACTTGGTGAAATAGCCGGGCGTCACGCCATTCTCGCTCGACCGGTGGTGCTCAAGCCCGATCCCGCCCAGCCGGTCGGTGATCGACAGCAGGAATTCGTAGCGGTCGTAATGCTGCGCGCCGAACGTCTTGACCGCCTGTTCCACCAGCCGGCGGTGCGCGGCGATCTGTTCGGGGGTGGCGGCCAGTTCGTCGGGGGTGTCGGCGAAGACGTTCAGGTTGACCCGGTCGGTCAGCGGCCAGACCTTCCCGTACTTGCCCGCCAGGATCGGCGAATCGACCAGGATCTCGTAATTGGTGGTGTCGTAGGTGGAGGTCGCGCCCGCCACCTTCGCGGGGATCGCGCCCGCCGCGGTCCATCCCTGCGGCCAGGTGACCGTCATCTGGATCGGGATCTGGCGGGTGAAGTACCCCGCCGGATACAGGCTGACCGAATTGGGCTGAAGCGAAATCATCGTCGGCGTCACCGCGATGCGCCCCTGGTCGCTCTTCGTCGCGGACAGGAACTGGAAATTCGCCTCGATCGCCTTCGCGCCCGCCGGCACGTCGATGTGGAAGGCGAAGACGTCGACCGGGTCGCGCGTCCAGTCCAGCCGCTTGCCGTTCGCGGTGACGACCAGCCCGGCCAGCTTCTCGATCTCGCCGCGCGGCGAATGCGCACCGGGCAGCCATTTGGGGAACAGCAGCACCATATGCCCGGCCTCAGGCACCGGGATCGTCTCCTTCACGCGCAGGATGCCGCGCTGCGTGTCGGTGGCGTCCACCGCCAGCCGGATCGTGCCGGGGAAGGGGGTGTCGCGCGGCGCGGGGATCGTATCGACGAACGGCACCGGCTGCGGCGCGGAATTGCCCGCGGGCACCTGCGCGGCGAGCGGGTGGGCGAGCGCGGCGGTGGACAGCAGCGCGGCGGCGGCGGCGAGCGATCGGATCATGCGGTGGGGCGTCCCGTCAGGTTATGGCGTATCGCACAGGCGTAACGGCCCCTCCGCCCGCCTGTCCACACCTATCCGCCGCCCAGCACGTTGATGCTGAACGCGATCACGCCCAGGTTAAACACGAACGCCGCCAGGCACTGGCCGGTCACGATCCGCCGCACCCGCCCGTCGGTGATCTCCACGTCGGACGTCTGGAACGTCATCCCGAGCGTATAGCTGAAATACAGGAAGTCCCAGTAATCGGGCGTGTCGGTGCCCGGAAAGTCGATGCCGCGCGCATCCTTCCCGTCCGGCGCCGACATGTAGAACAGGTGCGCGTAATGCAGCGCATAGACCAGGTTCGAGAACAGCCACGCCAGCGCCAGCGTGACGATCACGAACGCGATCGCACCGCCGGTGTTGCGCCCCTTCAGCTCGTCATGCACCGCCGCCAGGATCACCAGCGATACCGCGCCGGTAATCGCCAGCAACAGCGCGCGATTGGCGTCGTTGGCGCGCGTGGCGCGGCGCATCCGCACCGGATCGTCATGCCGGAACAGCGGGATCATCGAGGCGAGGAATATCGCCGCGGCGATGTCGAACCCGCCCATCACCGCGCGCCCCGTGCCCACCTCGCCCTGCAGCAGCGGCGTCGCCACCGCGAACACGATCACGAACAGGATGAAGCGCGGCGGTGCCACGCGCTGTCCCAGACCCCACCAGCGGCGCACGTCGTTCATGCAATCCCGCTAGCGATTCCCGCACGGCAGCACTAGATACCCGGCCCCTATATGGCCCGTATTCCCACCCCCGGCCGCGTGCGCGGCACCCAGGACATCTTTCGCGAGGAGCAGCGCCGGTTCGCGCGCGTGCTGGACGCGTTCGACCGCGTCCGCCGGCTCTACGGTTTCGAACGCGTCGAGGTGCCGGTGTTCGAGGATACCGCGGTCTTCGCGCGCTCGATCGGCGAGACCACCGACGTCGTGTCGAAGGAGATGTACACCTTCCCCGACAAGGGCGGCGATTCGCTGACGCTGCGCCCGGAATTCACCGCCGGGATCGCACGCGCCTATATCACCAACGGCTGGCAGCAATATGCGCCGGTCAAGCTGGTGACGAGCGGCGCGGTGTTCCGCTACGAACGCCCGCAGAAGGGCCGCTATCGCCAGTTCCACCAGATCGACGCCGAAGTCCTGGGCGCGCCCGAACCGGCGGCGGATGTCGAGCTGCTGACGCTCGCCGACCAGCTGCTCCACGAACTGGGCATCGCCGACGGGGTGACGCTCCAGCTCAACACGCTCGGCGATGCCGCGACGCGCGATGCGTGGCGCGACGCGCTGGTCGCGCATTTTGCCGCGCACCGCGGCGAGCTGTCGGAGGACAGCCTGGCGCGGCTCGACAAGAACCCGCTGCGCATCCTCGATTCGAAGGACCCGCGCGACCGCTCGATCGCCGATGCCGCGCCCGGCATCGACGCGTTCATGAGCGCGGAGGCCGGCGCCTTCTTCGAGGCGGTGCAGAAGGGGCTGGACGCATCGGGCGTGCGCTGGACGCGCAACGAACGGCTGGTGCGCGGGCTGGATTACTATCGCCACACCGCGTTCGAATTCGTCACCGACCGGCTGGGCGCGCAGGGCACCGTGCTGGCCGGCGGGCGCTACGACGGGCTGGTCGAGAGCCTCGGCGGCCCGGCGACCGCGGGCGTGGGCTGGGCCGCGGGGATCGAGCGGCTGGCGATGCTGATCGAGGAGCCGGCGGCGGAGCGGCCGGATGTTTCTGTAATTCCAGAGGCGCCATCCGCTGAACAGATGGCGACCCGTATCGCCGCGAACCTGCGCCGCTCGGGGTTCATCGTGGATTTGGGCTTCCGAGGCAAAGCCAAAAAACGATTCGAGGAGGCTGCTAAAGTCAAATCGGGCGGTCGCGTTATCGTCGCCACGGAACAATTTTCGGGGGAGAACGCGGCGGGTATCTCGGTTCGAGCGAACCAAGACCATGAGCTTGGCGATACTCACGTCGAAGCCATCCTTAGCGCGCTCGCTAAGGGTTTCACGATAGAACGTTCGTGGGAGAACCCGAGGGCGGGTCAGATTGATGCGGTGGTTCGGCCACTCTGATGACGTCGATTTCTCCCGACCGCATCCGCCAGATCGAGGCGCGGCGCGACGAACTGGCAGCGCAGATGGCGACCGGCAATCTCGACGGCGACCGCTTCGTCGCGGTGTCGAAGGAATATGCCGAGCTGGAACCCGTCGCGCAGGCGGCGGGCGAGGTGCGGCGGCTGCGGCAGGAGGCCGACAGCCTCGCCTTCATGACCGGCGATGCCGATGCCGAGCTGCGCGCGCTGGCCGAGGAGGAACTGCGCGACAACAAGGCCGCGTTGGAGGCTGCCGACCGCCGCCTCGCGCTCGCGCTCTTGCCGCGTGACGCGGCCGACCAGCGCTCGGCGATGCTGGAGGTGCGCGCCGGCACCGGCGGGGACGAGGCGGCGCTGTTCGCCGGCGACCTGTTCCGCATGTACCAGCGTTATGCCGAGCGGCAGGGCTGGCGGGTCGAGCTGATCTCCGCGTCGGACAGCGACGCGGGCGGCTACAAGGAAGTCGTCGCCAGCGTCACCGGCACCGGCGTGTTCGCGAAGCTGAAGTTCGAAAGCGGCGTCCACCGTGTCCAGCGCGTGCCCGTCACCGAAAGCGGCGGGCGCATTCACACCTCCGCCGCGACCGTCGCGGTCCTGCCCGAGGCGGAGGAGGTCGACGTCCAGATCGACGAGGCGAAGGACCTGCGCATCGACGTCTATCGCTCGTCCGGCCCCGGCGGCCAGTCGGTCAACACCACCGACAGCGCGGTGCGCATCACCCATTTGCCCACCGGGCTGGTCGTGATCCAGCAGGACGAAAAGTCGCAGCACAAGAACAAGGCCAAGGCGCTCAAGGTGCTGCGCACCCGCCTGTACGAGGCGGAGCGCGAGCGGCTGGCGGCGGAACGATCGGGCACGCGGCGCGCGATGGTCGGATCGGGCGACCGCTCCGAACGAATCCGCACCTACAACTTTCCGCAGGGGCGCGTGACCGATCATCGCATCAACCTGACGCTGCACCGCCTGCCGGAAATCCTGCAGGGGGAGATGGACGAACTGCTCGGCGCGCTGATCGCGCAGGACGAAGCCGAACGGCTGGCGACGCTGGACGCGTAGGCCGGCCCGTCGCGCGCCGCGACGGGACTCGGCCAGGCGCGGCCGGCGGGGCGCAGCACCCGTCCGACGACGCGGCTTCGCCGCGGCGCCACCAGCGCTACACCCATGCTGCACGCCCGCCACCGCTCCGCGCGCCCCAGACGTCACCCGCCGCGCCAACCGACCGGACGGCCCCAACCTTTCGCAGCGGCGACGTTCTTGCGGCGAACGCCCCTGCCGGCTGTCCTACGCCCCCCCGACCCGCTACGCCCCAACCACCACCAAGGAACCGACACCCCCGATGCCCCCCGCCCCCAACCCCGCGATCGTCTCAACATTCGCAACATTCGCGGGCGCGCCGCGGCGATGACCGACGCGCGCACCGCGCTGCGCGAGGCGGCCGCGCGCTTCGGCTTTTCCGCGACGCCGCGGCTCGATGCCGAACTGCTGCTGGCGCATGCCATGGGGATCACCCGCGAGCGGTTGCTGCTGACGCTCGGCGACCATCCGGTGCCGCCCGCTTTCGCCGCGCTGGTGGAGCGGCGCGCCGCGCACGAGCCGGTCGCCTATATCACCGGCACGCGCGCCTTCTGGACGATCGACCTGGCGGTCGGCCCGGGCGCGCTGGTGCCGCGTGCTGACAGCGAGACGCTGATCGAGGCGGCGGTCGATCATTTCGCGGGCACCGCCGGCCCCGCACGGATCCTCGATCTGGGCACGGGACCGGGGACGCTGCTGCTCGCCGCGCTGGCGCAGTGGCCGGGGGCGAGCGGGCTGGGGGTGGACGCCTCCGCCGCCGCGCTGGGTCAGGCGCGCGGCAATGCGCAGGCGCTGGGGATGGGCGCGCGCGCCGCCTTCCGGCTCGGCGACTGGGGCGCGGGGCTGGCGGAGCGGTTCGACCTCATCCTCGCCAACCCGCCCTATATCGCGACCGATGCCGATCTGCCGGCCGAGGTGCGCGGCTACGAACCAGCGCAGGCGCTGTTCGCCGGGGCTGACGGGCTGGACGACTATCGACGCATTGCGCCGCAGTTGCGCGCGCTGCTGGCGCCGGGCGGGGTCGCCTGTATCGAGATCGGCTGGGACCAGGGCGCGGCGGTGCCCGCGCTGCTGGCGGCCGAAGGGTTGTCGGCCACGGTTCGCCGCGATCTGGGCGGGCGCGACCGCTGCGTGATCGCGATGGCCGGATCGGGCGGTTGAAGCAGCGCGTGCGCATCCCAATATTTTCCTTTGAGAACGCCTGCCGAGCCGCTAGAGACACGGGCGGGGCACGCGCACTCACGATACGGTTGTACGAGGCGTCTTGTCCTCCCTTCGTCATTAGCCGCTGCAGTCCGGCGGCCATGGCAGGCCCGCATCGACCATGGTCGATGTGCGGCGGGACATTGCTGCAACCAGCGCCCTGCGTCGGACCGATCGTCGGCTGACCGGGGCGTGCAAGGGCCGGTTTTGATTTCGGGGCTTTGGTTTTCGGGACGAGGACAGTGATTTGATCAATAACCGTCAGAACGGTCGCCGTCGCGGCCGTGGTGGTGGCCAGCGCCAGGGCGGCGGCGGCCAGGGACAGCGTGACAGCGGCAATCGGATCGACAGTCGCGCGCGCGGCAATGCGGCGCAGCTGCTCGAAAAATACAAGAACATGGCGCGCGACGCGCAAATGTCCGGCGATCGCGTCAACACCGAATATTATCTGCAGTTCGCGGACCATTATTTCCGCGTCCTCGCCGACCAGCGCGGCCGCACCGACGACCAGCCGCAGCGCCGCACCCGCGACGATTTCGACCAGTTCGACGATATCGACGACTTCGGTGACGAAGGCGAGCCGATCCGCGGCGAGGAACAGGCGCGCGCCAGCGAGGCCGATGCGCCGCAGCGCGAGCGTGGCGACCGCGGCCGCGATCGCCAGCGCGACGGGAACCGCGAGTTCGCCGGGCGTGAGGGCGGGCGAGAGGATCGTCCGGATCGTCAGGATCGTCGCCCCGCGCGAGAGGATCGCCAGGATCGCCGCAACGGTCACGCCGCCCCGGTAGAGGGCGGGCGCAACGGCCATGCCGGTGCTGAGGACGATCGCGCGCCGCTGACCGCCGCAACGGCGGAAGCCGCTCCGGCCGACGAAGGCGCCGCGCCGCGTCGCCGCACGCGCAAGCCGCGCGAGGCCGCCGCGCCGGTCGAGGCGGCCGGCTTCGACGCCGATCGCCTGCCGCCGTCGCTGGGCATTTCCGCCGCCGCGGAACCGGCGCCCGCCGCCGACGCCGGCGATGTCGCGGAAGAGGCACCCAAGCCGCGCCGCCGCCGCGTCCGCACGGCGGCTGCCGAGGCTGCGGCCGAATAGGCGCGCCCTTCGCTTCGCTGCGATGACGGTCCGGCCCCGCCCGCCCTTCGTGGCCGGCGGGGCCGCTTCGTGTCCGGCGGTCGAGACGAAGCGTTAAGCCGCGCCGCGTAGGAAGGCCCGATGCCCACGCTTGCCGAGCATATCAACTGGCACCTCAAGCTGCCGCAGCACGGCTGGATCGTGCGCGGCGTGCGCGATACGCCGCCGCTCACGGCCCGCGACGACGGCGTCATCCTGCTCTCGATGGTCGGCACCGCCTCGGTGCTGCCCTATCTGGTGGCGGTGAAGACCTTCGCACTGGCGCTGGGGCGCGGGCGGGTGGTGATCGTCGACGACGGCACGCTGACGCCCCGTGACCGCGACCTGCTGGCCTGGCATCTCGCCGATCCGCGCATCATCGCGATCGACGCGGTCGATACCGGCCCATGCCCGCGCGGCGGCACATGGGAACGGCTGCTGACGATCCTCGACCTGCGGCGCGACGCTTATGTCATCCAGCTCGATTCGGACACGCTGACGCTGGGCGCGGTGCCGGAGGTGGCGGCGGCGATCGATGCCGGGCGCTGCTTCACGCTGCGCGGCGAGGAATCGGCGCAATTGCTGGCCGCGGACGATTTCGTCGCGCGGCTGGCGCCCGAGAACAGCCGTCACGTCCAGCGCGCGATCGAACAGGCGATCGACCGCACCGGCATCGCCCGCTACGTCCGCGGCTGTTCGGGGTTCGCCGGCTTCGCCCCTTCGAGCGAAGGGCGCGCCGTTGCGGAGAGCTTCAGCCGCGCCGCCGAGGGGATCGTCGGCGCCGCGCGCTGGCGCGAATGGGGAACGGAGCAGGTGACCTCGAACGTCGTCGTCGCCAACAGCGCCGATCCGCTGCTGCTCCCGTATGACCGCTATCGCAATTTCTGGAACGATGGCGTGCCGGCGGGGGTGGGGGTGATGCATTTCGTCGGCACCTGCCGCTTCGACGGGCGCACCTATCTGGACGAGACGCGCGCCGCGATCAGGCGGCTGGCCGCGGCCTGACCAACGACAGCAGCGCCGCGATCGAGGTGCGTGCGAACACCAGCAGCCACCCGGCATAGACCGCGCCCCCGGTGGCGACCAGCAGGCCGATACGCGTCGGCGCGGCCAGCGGCGGCAGCGCGCGGTCGACCAGCAGGACCACCGCCGCCATCGCGAGCGATGCGCTCACCGCCGGCGCCGCCGCGCGGACCAACTCGCCCGCGCTCACCCCGATCACCGGCAGCGCGCGCCGCGCGCCGATCGCCAGCAGCAGCGCAAAGGTCGCGATCCACGACGCGGCCAGCGCCATGATCCCCCATTGCACGCTGACGATCACCGCCAGCGGCGCGATCACCGCCGCGGTGGCGCCATTGGCGGTGGCGATGCCCGGCCGACCCAGCGCGTCGCATACCGGGCCGAGCAGGACGTAGAGCGTATAGGCCGGCATCGACAGCGCCAGCAGCGCGACGATCGGCGCGGCATCGTGCCAGTGCGGGCCGAGCGCGGTCAGCACGACCGGCTCCGCCGCGCTCGCCAGTCCCATGTAGAACGGCATCGCCACCACCATCACCGCGCGCACCAGCGTCAGGAACGCCCGCCCGACCGCGCCGGGCGTGCCCTGCAACCGCGCATAGGCGGCGAACGCCACTTCGTTGAGCGGCGGCACCACCTTCGACACGACGATCTGCACCAGGAACAGTGCGGTGGCGTACAGCCCCAGCGTGCGCGCATCGACGATCCGCCCCGCGATCGCGACATCGGCCTGGCTCCACACGAAGGCGAAGAACTGCCCCGCGGCGACCAGCCCGCCGTACCGCGCGAACGCCCCCGCACCGCGAAACGCGAACGACGGTCGCGGCACGCTCCCCGCCGCGATCGTCAGCCCGATCGCGCGCGCGCCGAACAGCGCGATCGGCGCCGCCACCAGCGCCCATACCCCCCAGCCCAGCAGCGCGCCGGTCAGCGCGGTGCCCGCCCCTGCCAGCGCCGCCAGGATGTTGACCCGCGCCTGGCGGGCGAATTCCAGCGTCCGCGCCAGCTGGCCCTGCGCCAGCGCGATCAATGGATTGGCGAGGTAAAGGAGCGCCTGCACCCGCAGGATCTCGGCAACGCGCGGCTCGCGATAATAAGCCGCGACCAGCGGCGCGGCGGCGACCTGGATCGCGGCCAGCGCCAGATTCGCGGCGATCAGCATCCCGAAGACGCGCGCGACATCCTCGCGGCGCAGTTCCGGCGCGCGGACCAGCGCATTGGCCAGCCCCATGCCGTTCAGCATCGCCGCCAGCATCAGCACGACCTGCGTCATCGCGAACAGACCATAGTCCGCGGGGGTCAGGATACGGATCACCAGGAAGGTCGCGCCCCATTGCACGATCTGCGCGATCACCTGGCTGCCCGAACGCCACAACACCGCCCGCCGAATCCGCGTGGAAAGCGATTCCGGGGCCCGATTCCCGGCATCGGGGGCGTGATTCGTCGGCGCGACCATGGCTGCCGTTACCCCGGATCACCTCACCGGGGCGTTAAAAAGCACGGAATTCTGCGGGTTTGCGGCGGCCGTGAAAGAAAATTGCAAAAAGTATTTGACGATGTTGGAACCCGGGCATAGAAGCCACTCCACCGACGCGGTGCTGCTCTTTCAGCCGCTCGCATCGGTCGCCACATCAGACGGACACCAAGTCCCCCGATAGAGATAGCGGGGTACGAAGGTTGTCCGGTTTTGACGTCGGTCGGCTCTTTGACATTGTGATTGAGATGAAGGGACATGTGGACGGTGGTTCTGCGGGTCTAGCGCATACAAGGTGCGTTGGGGTCGTTAGAAGTTGGCCGTTTCATGTGTCTTTCACGTATCCATTTATGTGAAGTGCAGGAACGGCTCCTTGAAGTGAGCGGTTTGGTTCTGGTTATTCCGCCGGGGCTGAATCGAGCATCAAACTTGAGAGTTTGATCCTGGCTCAGAACGAACGCTGGCGGCATGCCTA
>NZ_NWVD01000029.1 GCF_002374835.1 Sphingomonas ginsenosidimutans | reverse complement strand
TAATTATCTGGAGTGAAATCATGGAAAACCGAAGGAAACCTGCGCCTCCCGCCGCCACGCTCGACATAAACTGCGACTGCAAAGAATATGTCTAATGTTGAGCTCAACATTACACATATTCGCGCGGGGACAGATCGATCTCGAGTGTTTCGCGTTCCTCATCCGAGAGGTCGCCAAGCCGACGATTGAGCATGGCTTCTGCGGTCGAGACGAGCTGGACGACAACGGCGTTCCCATCAGCGATGGCGGCGTCGATGGCTGGTAACAGGCTCGGCAGCTTCATCGACAGAAGCAGCTGCGCGAAAAAGCGCTGCTTGGTGCCCTCGAAGATCGACAGCGCTGCGGACTTGGCACCGGAGTTGAGCGTCCCTCCGGTTTCGCTATCGACGATGCGGGTAGCCTCCAGCGCGTCGCGCAGGTTGGCGTGAATGATCGCCCAGGCCTCGGCATAGGCATCATAGACCGCGATCTGATCCTCGCTCAGGCAATGCTCGAGGATCTCGTATTCGACGCCGGCGAAGGACAATGCACGCGCGGTATAGAGACCGAGCGACTTGAGGTCCCGGGCGACCAGCTCCATCGCTGCGATTCCGCCGTCACGAATGTCTGCCACGAAGGCCTCACGATTGGCGAAAGCGGTCTCCGGCCCCCACAGGCCGAGGCGCGTGGCATAGGCCAAGTTGTTGACGTCTGACGCGCCGGTTGCCGAGGCATAGAGCACCCGCGCGCGGGGCAGGAGGTTTTGCAGGCGCACGCCCGCGATACCCTGCTCGGAGCCCTTGACCTTGCCCCGTGATCCTTCTCCGCCAGCAGCATTGGCCATGGCGTGCGCCTCGTCGAACACGATGACGCCGTCGAAGTCGTCCCCCGCCCAGGCGAGGAGCTGGTCGAGGCGGGTCGCCTCGTTTCGGCCTGACCGCAGGGTCGGGTAGGTCACGAAGAGAATGCCCTCGCGCATGGCGATGGGGGTGCCGAGCTTCCAGGATGCAAGCGGCTGGATATCGATCGGCAGGCCGCCGAGCGCTGCCCAGTCGCGCCGGGCATCTTCCAGCAGTGCCTCGTTCTTCGAAATCCAGATATGGCGCCGTTCCCCGCGCACCCAGCGGTCGAGGATGACGCTCGCAACCTGACGGCCCTTGCCGGCGCCGGTTCCATCTCCAAGGAAATAACCCTGCCGGTAAGTCTGACCTTCTGCAGATGCCTTGAGCGAACAGCCCTTGTCCTCGGGTTCGAAGCGGCCGGGAAGATTGCGCGCGTGAGCGTTGGCCGCGTAGATCAGAGTCTCTGCCTGGGCAGTCGACAGCAGCCCTTTGGCAACCAGCCCGTCGGGCAGCTGCGGTACAGCTTCGGGCATCGGCGCGGCGATCGACCCCATGGCGACCGACTCTACGAGCGGCGTCGGATGCTCGCCTGCGCCATGGATCACGATCCTGCTCGGACGATAGGGCAGATAGTGGCCGACCTGAGGGGCAAGCGGCGCAGGGGTTTCGAGCGACTGGTAGGTGAGCGTCCTGATGGCGGATGCTGCAGGCGTGATCTTGTCGGGTGTCGGCAGCGGCCTGCGCGGCGCGGCGACCAGGCGAAACGGCGCACGAGCCGGAAGACTTGATTGCTCGGAAGCAGCCGCCAAGCCGGCGCGATCCGGCAAGGCATCGACGAGATCGACCAGCTGGCGAAAGTCGCTTGTGCGGATGGCCACAGGCTCATGGGAGTGGTCCACCTTGTCGAGAACCAGCAGCCGCGTGGTGATGCCGGTGCCATGCTTGACGAACGCGCGTTCGACGGTGGCATTGAGCCGTAGCGAGACCGGTCCCTTCAGCCCCGCCAGGAACTTCGCGCAGTCGAACCATTCAGGCATGATCGCGACAAGGCGACCGCCGGGTGCCAGACGGCTCCATGCCGACCTGAGGTGGCGCGAGCCGGTGCGACTATCGTGCCCTCGCTCGATGCCGTGCGAATAGGGAGGGTTCATCAACACGACGCTTGGGGTGATGGCTGGATCAAGCAGTTCGTCGATCAACTCAGCGTCATGGCCGGCCAATCGGGCAGTCGGGAACAGGGCATTCAGGCAGTCGCGACGCAACGGGGAGATTTCGTTGAGGCAAAGGCGCGCGCCAGCCTTGGCGGCCCAGACCGCGAGCATCCCCGTTCCGGCCGAGGGTTCCAGCACAAGCTCGTTAGTGGCCAGCGCGCAGGCCCGGGCAGCGAGCCAGGCCAGGCGCGGCGGCGTTGCGAACTGCTGCCATTCGATCTGCTCGTCGCTGCGATTCGTCTGGGTCGGAAGCCGGGCATCGAGGGAACCGAAGAACTGTTCCGCCTTGTCGATCGGGGTCGAGAGCGAAATCTGATCTGAAGATTGCAGGTATTGAACCTGTGCCACCTCAAGCGCTGCGTGAGCGTCACGAACTGACCAACGGCCGAGAGCATCGCTGCCCCCGAAGTGCTCCGTCATGATCCGCGTGACGTCGCTACGTGAAAGCGCGCGGCCTGCCGCCAGCTCAGAACCCATGGTCTGGGCCGCCATCATAACAACGGGCGGTGTTGGATCATCGAATGCAAAGGCGAGGGAAGAGTTGGACATGGGAACCTCCTGACGAGGTCCTGCGGCGGGCAGACCTCAATCAGCCGAAGGCCCCCTCCCCTCTGCTCGATGGATCGGGTTGTCGGGCGAGGCGCGACTTAAGTTCATCGTTCCAGTCAAACCCGGGTGAGACTGGCGCGCGTGAGTGGATAACGCGGTCAGGCGCAGCGTAGGCCTTAAGCGCGCGCTCCTCGGCGTGAGCACCTCCGGCGTCATTGTCGATGAACAGGAAGAGTTCGTGCACGCTCTCCGGGATCGAGACGAGACCGAACCGCTCGTTTCCAAGCGTCGCCCAGCACGGGATCCCGAAGAGCTGCATGGCTGAGAGGGCGCTCTCGATACCTTCGGCAAGGCCCAGCCTCCCCTGCTCCGGGGGAGCAACTCTGACGGCGCCAAAGCCGAGACTGCCAAGCGCACGCTTGGGTCGCTCGAAGCCGGCCAGCTTGCCACTCGCCACATCGAGAAATGTCCTGTGTACTGCGATAACGCCAATGTCAGTCGTTACTGCGGCCAGCATCGCAGGGAGAAACTTAACTGCCCCCCGTGGCCCGAGCGGCGTACGTTCAAGGTAACGGAACTGGTCAGATGCGCGCTGGAGACCGCGCTGTGCGAGATATCGTTCGACCGGGCTGTCGGAGATCGCCGAAGCCGATTGCCACAAGCGTCGCGCATTGGGACTGAAGTCACTCTGATTTTGCCGATCAGCTGTCCCAGGGCCGGAACCATCAAAGAGCTCTCGGCTGCGAAAGCCCTGGCGATCCAATGCAGCAATGACGTCCTCATTCGAACATCCGGCGAAGCAATGGAACAGGATGGCCTTTCGCCCCAAGGTCACGCTGAGCGACGGTGTGCGGTCGTCGTGGGCAGGACAGCAGCACATGCCCTTGCTCTGGCGCCATGTTCCCTTGAGGCGTTCGACAATCGTGCGGGCACGGCGTTCGAGTTGATGACTTTTCTCTAGCTGGGGCATCGACCTACTCCGGTTGAGGTGCTCTCCCCGCGCAGCCTCCGCTCTGCACCAGCGCCAAAGCATTTTCCTACATCGTTTGTTCTTTATATGTTCTCACTCGATTCGGCTATAGAAGGATCGAGAAATGACAATGAAAGTCCTCCTGATCGGCGGCATTGCCATCGCATCAGCCATACCTGCTAATGCCCAGGATCTGCCAAGGCCAGAAGTCCCCGAGCAACGTGCCGGTCCATCCGGCGGCATTAGGATTGCCGAAGCATCGAACGGATTTCAGTTGGTCGAGCATGGGTTCTGGCAATCCGAGCAGGCCGCCCCAGCACCAAGTTCGAGCGTTGCAGAAAATGGCCGAGTCAACCTGCCGTACAGATACGAGCCCAAGGCCAAAACTGCCCCATCCGGGTTTCGGCGGGCGAGCTACCTGCCCCACGTCTATGCGGCGGAAGCGAAGTATTCATTGCCCACCGGCCTGCTCGACGCGCTCGTCTGGACGGAATCCCGCTATAACCCCCTTGCTGTCAGTCCGGCAGGAGCTGCGGGCCTTGGCCAGCTGATGCCAGCAACGGCCAAGGAACTCGGCGTCTCCAATCGCTTTGACCCCATGGCCAATGTCTTCGGCGCGGCGCGATATCTGAGGCAGATGCTCGACAGGTTTGGCGTGGTTCACCTCGCTGTCGCGGCCTACAATGCCGGTCCAGGCGCAGTCGAACGCGCGGGCGGTATACCGCGGAATGGCGAGACGCCCGGATATGTCCGCGACGTCCTTCGCCATTGGCGCTTTTAGCGGTCTATCCCCAAGTTAACCGAAACAGAGGCAATCGACTGATTGTTGCCGGGCTGGACCATGTCGCAGGCAAGCGACTGCACGGGAATTTAGCCGCTTTTGGCATCGGCCGGGTACTTGGCTACGATCTGCATTACCTCCTTACCCCACAACGCCAACGCCTCGCGCTTCTCGTTGGTATACTGGTGTCGGTGATAGACCCCCGCCACACCGGCCATAGCTGATCCTGACTGGTGATTGAGGACCGCCTCAGAAACCACCAGAGGTATGCCGAGACGCTGGAGGCCAGTTGCCACTGTCCGCCGAATGTCATGCATTGTGAAGTGACCGGCTTCGTAGCCGAGCTTCTCGTCCACGCTTGCTCTGATCCGCTTCCATGCTTTCGAGAGGCCGCTAACGCTGTTCGTGCTGGTGACCTTCGATGCCAATAGAATCTGGGATTGCTTGTGAGCGTCGTCAGGGTCGATCCCTGCGGCCATGAATACCTCTGTGACGACTGCAAGAGCCTGCGCGGACAGCGGCACCACATTCGCTTTGCCATTTTTCGCTCGGTCGCCTGGGACGGTCCAGACCTTCGCCTTGAAATCGAACTCGTCACAAGCTGCATCGAGCACTTCTCCCCGGCGTTGAGCCGTAAGGACAAGCATCTGCACAAGGTGACCGAACGGATAGCCATCCTCGACCGCAGATTGCCATAGCGCCGCGAGTTCTCGGTCGCTGAGTACGCGATCACGAGGTTCATTCCGCTTCGGACGCCACGCGTCCCGGCAGGGATTAGCAGGCATATGCTCGAGTCTGGTGAGTGCCCACGTGTAGAAGGTCGAAAGATGGCGATAGACGATCCGCGCCATCGTCAGGGTTTCCTTGCCCCGCTCGAATGCGATCTTCTCAACAAAGCGGCTCACGTCACCTCGGGTAATAGAGTCCGCGAGGCGGTCTCCCAGCTCAGGCTCAATGTACTTTCGGAAGACCCGATCGAACTCCCTCGCGCTGCGCTTTTTGCCCTCGATCTGCTGGGACAGATACGTCTCGTAGAGCTCGGCAACCGTACCGACGCCCTTTGACCCCTGCCTCTTAGCACCCGGCTTCCTGGCAATGCTCTTGCCCTGCTCGACATCGACAAGCAGATCGCGCGCCTTCTTACGCGCATGGGCGAGGGTAAAACTCGGACCATGGCGTCCGATGGTCACATTCAACCACTTGCCCTGAACCCGCTTGCGCAGAATGTACGTCTTGATACCACTGGCGCCCATGCGGAGCCTCAGGCCGGGGACGATACCATCGGCCAGCTCAATCTGACCAGCCGCCGGCGCCTTGAGTCCTGCGATCTTCGCGTCCGTCAAACCTACTTTGTTCGCCATATGTACCTGCTACCTTAGGTAGCTTTTTGTAGTGGATACTGGCGAACATTTCAAGAACAATGCGGACTGTGAATCCCGGAGTTCCGCCATTTTTGGACACATGCGGATGCGCTAGGACCCTCTGATCATGGCTCTTAATCAGCGGGTCCTTGGTTCGAGCCCAAGTGCGTCCACCAGTTTTTTCAACGGCCCCGCAGCGATGCGGGGCCGTTGTGCATTGGGACATGGTACACGGGGTCGCTCCCCCAACCATGGCCCCCAGACGGAAGACGATATGGCCGGATACAAGACCCCCGATTTCAGTCAGCGCGCCGCCGCGTCGCGCGATGCCAAGGCGAGCGCGCTCGAAAAGCTGCGCAACAAGGCAGCCCCGGATCCCGATCCCG
>NZ_NWVD01000028.1 GCF_002374835.1 Sphingomonas ginsenosidimutans | reverse complement strand
CGAAGCGGTTCCGCCGGCGAGGCTTTTGCGCCTACCGGAAGTGATCGCCCGCGTCGGACTGCGCCGCTCCGCCATCTACCAGCGTATGAGCGAGGGGCGGTTTCCGAAATCGCGATCGCTGGGGCCCAAATGCGCAGTTTGGGTTGAAGCCGAGATCGATGAATGGATCCGCGCCGTAGCCAGAGCATGAGCAGACAATCGCCAATAAGACGCCTTGATGCGGTACATACGACCCCGAGTATGAGCAACGCGAATGCCCAATTGCTGGACAGGGTAGGGTAAATAGATCGACTCTGCGATATGCCCACCACATGAACAGTCGTGGCAGACCACCTCACCCCGATATCTTAACCCCCGCGGAATGGCGGGTCATTGAAGGCGTTCGCCACGGTCTCAGTAATCCGGCGATCGCCAAGCTGTGCACACTCTCGCCCGATGCGGTAAAATTTCATGTCAGTAACATACTGGGCAAGCTTGGCCTTCGGTCCCGCAGCGAATTGCGACAATGGCCGGGTGTGCGGGCGGACAGCGCAATGGCGACCGCAATAATTGGCTCCGACCTCGGCGATTGGTCGCTAGGGCAGGTGTCGCGAACTGCGCGCGATCTCGATGCTATGGCCGATTGGTTGCGCGACATCGTCGGCCTTCCGGAGATCATGCGCTTCCCCAACGCCGCGTTCTTCGATTGTGGCGGCGTGCGCCTGTATCTGTCCGCGGCCAAAGAGGGAACGAATTCGATCCTTTATTTTCGCGTGGGCGACATTGCAGGCGAAACCGAGCGTCTGCGCGCTGTGGGCGTTACCATCCTCAGCGTACCGCACCGAATCCACGTCCACCCCGACGGTCGCGAAGAATGGATGGCGTTCTTTGCCGATCCCGACGGCGGCAGCATTGGCCTGCTGAGCGTGGTCGATCCTAAAGCAGGAGAAGATGCATGATGAAGTGGATTTTGACGCTTGCTCTCGCAGCCACCCCGGTGACGGTCTGTGCAGAAGTCGGGCGCGCACCAGTACTTGCCAGGGCGCAGTTCGAGCAAGTCGCCCTGACCGTGACCGATCTCGGCAGGGCTCGCGCATTCTACCGCGACTGCCTTGGGCTGATCTTGCTCTTCGAGGCGGGCGATATGCTGTTCTTCGACGTCGCTGGGACGCGGCTGATGCTGGCGCATGATGGTGCTCGCAAACAGCCAGAGCGACCTGCGGGTATCCTCTATTTCCATGTCGATGACTTCACCGCTGCCCGCGCTCGTCTTGAAACGAGCGACGCTGCACTGGTGGGGGATGTGGAGACGGTGCAGTCCAACCCGGCTGGTTTTCTGAGGCTTCAGCAATTTACCGATCCCGACGGCAACATGCTCGCGATCATGGGCCACGTCCCGCGCTGACGGCCGTTGGCATTCAGTAGAGCGCGATCCCCATCCTTTCGGCAAGACCCCGGTCCACGCCGTTGCGGATGGCGTCCCCGCTCGTCTTGAGACGGCGATACTGGTTCGGTGTGAGATGCGCATAGCGCCGGAAGGCGCGCGTCAAATGCGCCTGATCGGCGAAAAGCGCACTGGCCTGGCTGATCGAGCCGGTGTGGAACAGCGTGGCCCAGGCGTGTTCGAACCGTGCGTGACCTAGCAGCGCCTTGGGGCTAATCCCGAATTCGTCGCGCATGATTGTGCGAAGCTGCCGGGCGCCGATGCCAAGCTGAGCGGCGATTGCGCCGACCGAGGTTCTCGGGCGGTTCAGCATGACCGCGTGAACCCGCGACAATGCACTGTGCCGGCTTCCTATCGCGGCACCGTCGAGCCGCGCCATCGCCCAGGCTTCGACAATCCGCAGCCGTGTGGCGAATTGCGATGCTCCAGCGATCCGTTCGGCGAGCACGGCGGCCCCGGGCGCGACTGCGGTGAGATCGTGATCGGCATCGACCAGTGCGGCGAGCGGGCAACCGAGCAGGTCGCGCACGCCCAGCGGGGTCAGCTGGAGCAGGAACCAGTCCGAGCGCGCGCCGGTCGCGTGGTCATAGGACCGGGTCTTCGGCCCGAACACGCTGGCCAGGGGCAGAGGGTAAAGCGGTTCGCCGCAGCGCGCGTTGGCAAAATGCTCACCGCAATTGATGAAGATCTCGCAGTTCATGTTGGGGAAGATGCGATACAGCTTCGGTGGGGCGACGGCGCGGCGCTGGATCGCCATGCGGATCCACGGACGCAGCGCTGGCGGCAGCGGGCTGCTCCAATTGGTTGCCGTCTCTTCCGTTTTGTTCAAGACGAGTGCTTCCCGCGCATCATAAGGGGAGGGCATAGATGTTTCCGGAGAGGCCCGCCACGATGTTTTCGAGCATGCTGCTTGCCGTTGCCACACCGCTTTCTGCTGTCCCGCTGATCCCGTTCGAAATTCTGGCAAAGGCACCGGCGATCTCGGCCGCTGTTCTATCGCCCGATGGCACGCGGGTGGCGACCATAGAGACCGTGGACGGGCGTGGTGCCGTTCATGTCGGTCCATTGGCGGGCCCGCGTCGGCTGGTGCTGCGCAATCCCGATCGTTCGATCGACAATGTGCGCTGGTCGGCCGACGGGCGCTGGCTGCTGGTCATGCAGGACAGCGGCGGAGACGAAGGCTACCACCTGTTCCGCATAGATCCCGCCACCCCCGGAAGCGCGCGCGACCTGACGCCGTTTGCCGGCGCGAATGCGGAAATTCTCCGCACGCCCGCAGGACAGGCCGGACCGCTGCTCCTCGCGATCAACCGGCGCGACCCCGAATTCGCCGATGTCTACGCTGTCGACCCCGACGCGGGGACGGTGCGCGAAGTGTTGCGCAATGATGCGGGCTATACCGAGTTCTTCGCCGATGCGTCAGGCGTCGTGCGCGCGGCCGGGCGGATCACGCCGGACGGATCGCTCGAGCTGTGGGGGCGTGGCGAGGGGGACGGGCACTTCGTGCGCCTCTATGCCGCGCCCGCGACAGAGCGCTTCAAGATCATCGGCATCCATGCCGACGGGCGATCCGTGATCGTGCGGAGCAATCGCGGCAATGACATCGAGCGCGCGCTGCTGATCGGCTTTGGCGGCGGCAAGCCCCGGCGGCTGAAGGGCGCCGATTGCGGCAGTTTCGATGTCGACGATGTCCTGCAGGCCGCGTCAGGTCCGATCGCGGCCGCCTGCACGCGCATCGCGAGCGATCTCGCGCCGCTGGACGGCGACTTTGCCAAGGCGGTCCGACTGGCCCGCGCGGTAGCGCCCGGTGACAGCCTGAGCCTCGAATCCCGGTCGGCTGACGGGCAGATCTCGCTGTTCTACACCGATGCCGGACACCGGCCCGGGCGCTTCATCCTGGTGCGCGGCGACAAGGCCTCGGTCTTTGCCGAAACGCGCCCCGAGCTTGTCGGCTATGCCTTCGCACCGACCGAGCCGTTCCGGTTGCGCGCCCGCGATGGCCTCCCGCTGCTCGGCTATGTCACCCGCCCGCTTGGGAGCCGCGGGCCGGGGCCGACCATCGTCGCGGTCCACGGCGGCCCCTGGACCCGCGATGCGGCCACCTTCGAGCGGGAAACGCAATTCTACGCCAATCGCGGATACACCGTCATACAGGTCAATTTCCGGGGATCGACGGGCCTCGGCAAGCGGGTATTCGATGGCGGTGTCGGCGAATTCGGGGCGCGGATGTCCGACGATGTCGACGATGCGGTCAGGCACGCCGTCCGTCAGGGCTGGGCCGATCCTGCGCGGGTGTGCATCATGGGCGGATCCTATGGCGGCTTCGCAGCGCTTACCGGCATTTCGCGCGAGGGCGGCTTTGCCTATCGCTGCGCGGTGGACTTTGCCGGGCCGGCCGATCTGGAGACCCTCGTCCGCGCCTTCCCGCCGAGCTGGCAGCCCTTCCTGCCGCGCTCGTGGTATCGCTTCGTCGGCAACCCCGACCGGCCGGAGGATGCCGCACGGATGCGCGAACGCTCGCCGCTCACCCATGTCGGGGCGATGCGCGCACCGCTGCTGATCTTTCAGGGGGCCAATGATCCCCGCGTGCGGCAGGACCAGTCGGACCGCATCGTCTGCTCGCTGCGGGCGCGGGGGATCGATGTCGACTACCTGCTGGCTGCAAACGAGGGCCACAGCTTCGCCAACGAGGAGACCTCGCTCGCGATCACCCGCGCGACCGAAGTGTTCTTCGCGCGCCATCTGGGCGGGCAGGTCGGCGCCGAACCGCCCGCCGCGGCCACCCGGGCGCTGGATGCGTTCCGCGCCGCCGGCAGGGCTATCGAGTGCTGATCGCTCTTTAGGGTCAGGCGCCGATTGCGGCGCGCAGGTCGGGCTCCATCCGCGCCGCAAGCGCTGTCAGCTCCCTGAGCTGTGCGAACACCGCGTCGTCGGTTTTCTTCACGTTGAAGCATGTCTTGCCCTGACGCCGCGTGGCGAGCCCCTCGGGCACAGCAGCTTCCAGCGCGGGGAGCGTGTAGAGCGGCATGATGTGATAGGCGACATAGGACTTCTTGATCGCGATCCACCCGAACCATGCCGGCTGCCCGGTGCGCGCCTCGATCCAGTGGGTCTTGAGCGTCAGGTTGCTTGGCGAGTCCTCGGCAACCGTCATCCCTGGTGCGGCCTCGAGCATGATCGCCCGCAGCTCGGCGAAGATATTCTGAAACAACACACTCATTCCGACTGCCCTCCCTTGCGCATAATCAGCGTGGCGATGACAGTGATGGCCATGCCCACCACCAGCGACCCCATGACCACCGCAGCCAGCTGCGACGGCACGTCGACCGCTGCCCCGCGCGCCTGCATCGCCGCC
Source organism: Sphingomonas ginsenosidimutans (assembly GCF_002374835.1). GTDB lineage: Bacteria > Pseudomonadota > Alphaproteobacteria > Sphingomonadales > Sphingomonadaceae > Sphingomonas > Sphingomonas ginsenosidimutans. The sequence goes on along the minus strand of NZ_NWVD01000028.1, from coordinate 1,709 downwards.
ACGAACTCGGGATTGATGATGGTATAGTAAGCCGCGAAGAAGGCGAGGCCGATGGCGGCGCTGATCGCAGAAACCCCCAGCCCGATTGCCAGCGCGCTGCGCCACCTCAATTGCCCGTCCCCCGCCTGCCGCGCCCGGCGCAGAGCCCAGCCGACGGCGACAACCGGGAAAATGACCGCGACGAAGCCGGTCTTCGCCCCGACATCGAGATGCTCGTTGTGCCAGCCCATCGCAAACTCGAACAGCGTCCACGCCATGGCGCCGCCGCCCGACAGCAGCCCTGCAAGCAAGGTTGTTCTCAGATCAGGCATGATGACCTCCGTCGGGGGGATCGGCGACAGGCACGCGGCATTCGAGATCGAACGCGTCCCAGCCGATGTCCTCGGGCAATTGCAGATAGGCCTCTTCGGCCGGGGCGTCGCGCAGATCGAGCCCGGAGGCGGGAAGCCAGCTTTTGAACAGCGACGACCACGCACGATCGACAGCGGCAAGATCGCCCTTCACCCGGGTGACTGCCCACAAGCCCGCGTCCCGCTCAGCTACTGAGAAACGCGGCGGCGGGTTAAGGCCATCGGGCAGCTCGATCATGAAATCATAGCGACATCGCGACAGCGGCGTCAGATCGGGATCGTCGCGCGAGGCGCCGACAATCCTGCCGCCGCGCGTTTCAAGCCCCTGTTCATCGGCCCAGGCGCGCAGGCTCTGGTAGGCTGCGACAAGCTTGCCTGGCGCAAGATAGCCGCCCCATACGCGCGCCGCGGCGAGCCGGGCCGCGGGGCGTTGCTCGAGCGTCACCGCAAAGTCGGGATCGAGCGGGGGCGCCGGGCGCAGGAAGAACGCCGACACCGCTTCGACTTCGGTCCGGTCCGGCCGCGCGTCCCACCACGCCTCGCGATCGAAGGCGGAGGGCGGCACACCGTAGACCCGCCTGAAGGCCCGCGCAAAGCTCGCCGGCGAGGCGAAACCGCAAGACGCGGAAGCAACCTTCCACGATTGTCCGCGCCGGGAGAGAAGGATCGCCCGTTCAAGCCTGCGCCGTTCGGCAAAGCTGCGCAGACTTTCGCCCGTGAGCGCGCGGAACACGCGGTGGAAATGGTAGGCCGAAAGGCACGCGATCGCAGCGACCCGTTCGAGCGTCAGCGGTTCGTCGGGGTGCGCTTCGACGTGGGCGATGGCACGCGCGATCCGCGCTTCGTATCGCTCGCCGTGGACGCCAGCTTCGGTCACGTTTGCCCCATGAGTTTGCCGCCATACGCCTCGCAGTCCGCAGAGCGGCAGTCAAACGCGGCGACCACACACTTCTTGCGCAAATGCTCAGCGCAGGACCTGCCGCAGGAAGGCGAGCTTCGCCTCATAGGCCGCGAATTCGGCGGCACCCTGCGCATCGATGTCGGTTGCGAAGAAGAAGGCACTATCTGCCTGCCAGGCGCTGTGGGGATAAGCGGCCGCATTGCCAAGCTTGGGTCGAGCGCCGCGCGCAGCCTATAGGGGATCATTGCTGTTCAGACGGAACCGCCAATGGCGACTTTGTCATGCTTCTGGAAGTTTGCTGCCAATCAGGAAGCGACCCCATAGCCGCCATCAGTATAGCAACATCAAGACTTCTGCGGATCGCGCTGCAGCATTGGGATATTGTATAGCTTTGCCAACATCGCCCCAATGCGAGCGCGCTATGTGGCGAAAATGCCAAACCGCTTCGCCCTTGCCGC
>NZ_NWVD01000027.1 GCF_002374835.1 Sphingomonas ginsenosidimutans | reverse complement strand
GAGCCGGTAATCTTCTGGCGACCGGCCGCCTGAGCCCTTTGCACCTCTTCACGGAGATCGCCGCCCCCCACCCGTGGCACTGAACCCGAATCCCCGCCGCCGGTCTGTGCTCGACCGCGCACCGATCCTGCGCCAGAGACTGCCGGACGGGATACGGGCTGTCCGGGGACGAGTAAGAGGCGATCGTCGATTCCGTCGCGAAGTTGCTCGGCATAGCTTTCGATGAACTTTGCCTGCAATGCTTGGCCTTCAGGGCTGAGCTGGAAAGTGACATCGTCGAACCGCGCATTGCCATAGAAATCGCGGTTGCTTTCGATCTCGGCGAGACCCCATTCTCGGTAGGCTTGTGACAGATTGAGGCTGCCTGCAGCGCTGTTTCCTTTGAAGAAAGAAGCCTGGCTCTCGAGACGATTGGCAAGCTCCTCGGCCCGACGAGCCTCGATTGTGAAGCTCTGGGCTTCTGTCAGAGATGCGTTCATGCCGCTCGCGGTGCTCGAGATCGACGAGCTTGATGAGGTACTGACTGAGCGAACGAACCCATCGCGGGTGCTCGACCAATTGCGGCTGTCAGACATCTGGGACAGGCTCCCAAAGATCCGGGAACGGTCTTCAGACGCGATGCCGATGTCGCTGTCTGTCCATGTGCGTGTCCCACCGCCCTTCAGGCCGACGTTGGCCGAAGCTACTCCATTTGAAATGCCCGCTTTGGCGCCCGCCTCGCCACCCAGGAACCAGGCGGTAGAGATGTCATCGGCCGCTCTGCGCGATAGCCCGAATTGCCGCTGCAGACTGGTCGATGCCTGATCGACCTCGCTGAATGCGGTCTGGATGCTGTCGGAGTTCGAGGTGCCGGTCGCGCTCTCGAAGGATGCGCCTCGGCTGAACTGGTCCCTGAGCTCGCGGAACTTCGTGACGGCGCTGGTCGTCGATTCCGTTGCGACATTGGCATAGGTCTCACTGTTGGCGCGGGCCTGCGATGCCATCGTCGAAAGGCGCGCCGTGAACTCCTGGCCCAGCGTCGGCGTGAAGGGATAGTTGGAGGTCGGGATCTGGTCGTAGCTGCCATCCGGGAAGCTCGTCGTCATCGAGCCGGTGTCGCTGAAGGTTCGCGTCTGCGGCGCGCCATAGGTGAAGCTTGGGGCAATCGTGCCTTGGGCGAACTGACGCGTGAGGACACTCGAGTTTTCGAAGCTGGTGTTGCCGAGCGAGACATTGCCGGTGCTCGCCTCTCGGGCCGCTTCTTCCGCCGCGTTCTGGCTAGGGTTGAGGTAGCTCGTCGCGTGGTGCGAGATTGCCATGGCGCCCTTCGCCACACCCCCTGCCAGAAACGGGACTGATGCGATGAGGTAGCCTGCCAGCAGACCGATATCGCTGTTCACGTCTGCCATGCCAGTGAAGCTTGCAAGGCTGAGACCGTTGCTGCCCGTGACCGCGCTCATGTCAGCCGCACCCTTGTACATCAGCATCATGTGGAGGATCACGAACAGCGGCCCCCAGGCCGCGAGATAGAAGAAGCCTGTTACATAGCCCTTGAGTGCGACAGGGCCCGTCTTGGGGAGCAGGAATAGAGGAAACAGGACCGGGAAGAGGGCGTAGAACAGCACCGTCAGCACGACGTTCAGGAGCGGGACCCACTTCATCGCGTTGCTCGCAATCGAACCATAGGTCCGCTCGGTCTGAATGTCGGCTCGGGTCTGGGCGTAGACGTCGACATTGCCCGCGCCGCTGCCGCCGGACATCGAGTGCATGGCCTGGCTCATCGCATTGATCGTCAGCGTCTGCTTGAAGATCTCGGTCGCGTTGGCCGAAACCCCGGTCAGGTACTGATAGGCGACCGGCAGATCGGCGAAGAGCTTCGCTTTGGCCAGCGCGGCCGTCTGGTTGGGGTAGAGCTGTCGGCCGAATACCGAACCCATCGCATCGACCAGTCCGGCCCACTGCGCATTGAGCGTGTCGTAAGCCTCGCGGCAAGTCACGATGTTCGAGCTCACCTCGCCAGTGGTCGCATCGCGTGTCAGGAACCGTTGCGCGCGAGCCTGGCTGCCCGGGGCTATCGTCGCCCAGATGTCGCCCGTCTCCGCCAGCTCCTTCATCGAGTAGCGGCCGAGCAAGACATCGTAGAACACGCACTGCCGGAAATGCTCATCGAGATTGGCGGCGAACTCGGGATCGGAAATCCGCAAGGACCGTGTCGCATCGTAGAGCCGCGCGCCGTAGATCATGCCGTTCTTTGAATAGTTGAGATCGCCAGGCAGGCCGAACACCACCTCGGCCGAGCCCGTCAAATAATCGCCGACCTGGCTGGTAAAGCTCGCCATGAGAGCCAGGCCCAGCGGCACATTGCTGACATTGGCCGGCGCAAGGCTCGGGTTGAGCCGGTCGGTCACATGGACATCGAGCCGCGGCACCATCAGGCAGGAGTAGATGAGCGTGGCGCCCAGGAACCAGTTGATCCACGCCCGCCAGTCCTGGTTGAATGCCAGTGTCAGGGCGGAAAGGCCAAGACCCATCACCATGACCACCTGGAGCAGGCTTTTGTAGCCGCCATTGCCGGTCCAGGCAGAGACTGCCTGGAAGACGTTGACCAGATAGTCGCCGCCGCCGACCGTGAAAATCTCGACCATGTCTATTGTCCCGCCTGGATGTGGTTGGCCCGGTCAGTGGGTGAGGGCGCGGCTCTGGACGCCGCGCGACCAGTCGAGCGATGCGGCCATGCCGGGAGACATTGAGGCAGCCAGCACGTTCTCGATGAACGCCGTCTTCTCGATGATCTGCAGCACCGCATTGACCTTGAGATGCGTGTTGGCCTGCCGATCAGCCAGCGCCTGACGGACGACATTGACCTGGCTCTGCCACATCGCGATCTTCGCTTCGTCGGCCCCAATGAAGCTCGACATTGAGCGGCCAGCCTCGCTGACAATGCGGTCGAGCACGGCAAACAGCAGGTCGACACTGGCGATCTCGGCCAGGGTCTCGCGGTCGTCGGTCGGCATGCCGCGGCCATAGGCCGCCTGGACGGTCAGGATCTTGTAGAGCGGGATCGATGCGACCTGCAGCAGTTCCTTCTGCTCTTCGGTGATCGCCGTATCATCGCGGATCGCCTGAACCATCCCGCCAATGAGCGCCGCGACGCGCGGCCGCAGCGCTTTCGATGCGGGCAGGCTCAGCGACTTGAAACCTGGGTTGAGGCACTTCTCCGTCTCGTCGCAGTCGAAAATGAGGACGTTCCCGTTCGTGGTGCCATCCAGCAACGAGGTCACAAGCGTCGACGAGGCTTCGCCAAAGATCGGCACGAACTTACCCGGTTCATCGTCCTTGGGCGGCACGTAGATGATCGTGCCCAACAGCGTCATGGCATATTCGGCGAGCTCTTCGTCGAAGCGGCCTCCGGGCGAGAAGAACGCCGACTTCTTGAGGATCGTCCAGGTGTAGTTTCGCGGCACGCCGGGATTGACGTCGTCATACTTGCCCGACCCTTGCGCAGTCGTGTTCGAACGCTGCCCCCTGGTGCCGCAGCCGTGCTTGGCTGCGGCATAGTCGGTGAAGATGCCTTCGGAGTTGCCGATAGCTTCGCAGACGGCTTTGTCGGCAAGGTCGCCCTTCGGCCAGATCCCGCCCACCAATCCTTGTGCCATCTCGCAGGAATTGATGTTGAGGTTGTTCATGAGCTGAGCCTTCTGGCTGAACTCCTGCATGATCTTCGAACATTCCGGGCAGACCGTGTCGATCGCCAGGCTGAAGGCGAAGCCGACGGCATTGTTGGCGACCGCCTTCAGCATCGCCACGATCTCGCTCGCGTTGATGAAGCTGAAGGATCCCGCGAAAATGTCGATACCGCCGCACCCTGCGCGGGCGCGCGGCAGCTGCAGGTTGGCAATGTTGGTCGTCTTCTGGGGAAAGCGCGTCCAGACATTGCCGAGGCTGTAATAGCCAGCTGACTGCCCCTGGAACGCGGTCGGCCCGTTGACGTTGGCTGCGCCGCCGACGTCGTTCAAAAACGAGTCCATCGAACTGCCGACGTCGGCCGATGCACTGGTGAGAGGAAGGGTAGCTGCAAGGATCGCAGCGACGGCTCTTTTCATCCTAGTAGTCACGTCCAGCTTCCTTCGATGTGAGGAGGTAAATCCGGTCCTGAAGCTCGTCGGCGCTCATCACGCCGTAGCCGATCGGAATAGGGCGGCCGGTCAGGGCGTCCCAGAGCACGACAGCTGGCGTAATCTTGGGCTCCAGGCCCATGCGGGTGCGCTGGTTGGTCTCGACCGTGTAATTCGGGAAATGCCGCGATGGGCCGCCGTCGGTCGAAATCGCTCGGACAGCGATATGCCAGGTCGAGGCAACACTCTGTACGATCGGCGACATGACCTCGCAGGCGCCGCAGCTCTGGGCGAAGAAGTAGAAGAGCCCGTAGCGCTCGGAGAGCTGCGCCATTGCCGCGTTCCGTTCCGCGCTGCGCGAATCCTGCCACTGGCGCTTGCCGAGCGTCGAAACCGGGCGCTGCAGCGTGTAGTCGAGCTCGGGATCCTGCCAGATCGCCCGTTGCCAGACGTCGCTGAAGAGTGAAGCCCGGTCGAGCTGGGCGCGCTGGAACCGAATGTAGGCCGTCACATTAGCAGGCGTGGGCTCGAGGATCGCCTTGGCCTTGAGCTCCCGCAAGGTCGCCGTGATTGCGTCAAGCTGGCTCGTGGCGCTCGCAGCCGGCGCGGGTGCCTGCTGTTCCGGCGGCTTGGGCCGGTTGCAGTAGAACCAGTACCCAAGCCGGCGCTCCTCGCAGTAGAAGCTGTCCTGCCGCTCGCTCGTCTCGGCGCGTGGTGGCGCATCGGTCTGGGTGGTGGCCGTCTGCGCGTTTGCGGACGGAAGGACGCAAACGGCATTGGCAATCGCGCAGGCGGCAAGCAGCCGCCACGCGGCCTTATTGGCGTGCGCGTGCATAATAGTCCTCGATCTTCTGTTGGATTTCCTGGGTGGCCTGCAGTTCATCAGGCAGGCGGGCGGCGTCGGTGAACTCGGCATAGACTTCGCTGAAGTCCATTCGGCTCAGATCAAGCCGGGCGAACTCGTCGATGGTGAACCCGGAGCATTGCTCCGTCTTCGGCTTGCCCCAGGGCTTGTTCAGCTGCTGGCGGCCTTGTTCCTGCAGGATCCGCGAGAGCTTGGATTCAAAGCAGCAGTAGACCTTCCGCTTGGTCAGGCACACGCCAAGGAAGGAGGACGAGCAATAAGTGCCGACGTAGGCGCACAGACCCTGTGCGTCCTTTTGATGCAGCAGCATCTCCTCGCGGCTGCAGCCCAGTGCCACGAGCAGCTGGATGCCCGGAATCAGCGGGAAGCCTTTGCCCTTGCAGCAATTGAGAATGCCGAACACCTTCGACGAGCAGCTTTCGCGGGTCCCCTTGAACAGGGTTAGATTGTCTGGATCGAATTCGCGGCGGGCCTGATTCATCGCGTTCAACGCGACAACCGCGTCCTTGAACTCGTCATTGGCTTCGCGCTGGATGGTCTCGCACGAGCCATCGATGCAGTAGACATCGCCATCGCAGATGAACTGATTGCTGTTCGCGGGCTGGTCCGGAACCGGGCAATCATAAACCCGCTCCCAGGTGCGGCAGGGCTCGCCAGCAAGACAGTCTTCGCGCACGAGCTTGCAGCCCGGGGTGTCTTCAAGTGTCTGGCAGTCCTGAGCCTCGGTAAACTGTGCGCAGCTGTAACTACGGCTCCATGCCCAGCAAGGCTGCGTCACGGCGATGCCATCGACAATGCGGGTCACCGGATCGCTGTCGGTGCACGTCTCAGTGTCCTGCTGACATGAGCTGTCGGCTGCGAGGCCAGCGCACTGGCTTTCGTCGCGTGTCGTCGTGACGACGTTCTCGCCCGTCACCGTATAGGGCGTGGCGCCCTCGACCGGCGCGGTGCAACTGACGAGGTCAACCCTCAGATCGCCGGAGTTGCAGCCCCAGTAGATCCCGAAATAGGGATCGCACAGGTTGATCGGATAGGACTGCGTGACCGTGCATTGCGGCGCGGGGTAGCGGTTGCAGTTGTAGACCGAAGCCGGGTCAACCCCGCTGCCGCCAACGCAATAGTAGCCGTAGACCTGACGTTGCTCGATCCGCGCGGTCAATGTCACGGGGCAGGTCCGGGTTTCTTGGCTGGCGGTGTAGCCGACATTACAGGTTGCCATGTAGCGCGCTGCGGTTCCGCTGGCCGGCGGCAAGGGCACGCAGCGTCCTTGCGTGCCGCCGATGGCCATCCCGCTTGTATAGGCGAGCGGATCATCGCTGATTACATTGCTGCGCGCGATCGTCGCATCGAGATCCTGAGGGGCAAACTGGGCCCGCCGGTCCATCGAGTCCCGCATGGCTTTGTAGCCGGTACTGGTGGTGGCCTGGCTAGCCGCTTCGCGGCTCATCCGGTCCGGATCGTCGAAATAGCCCGACTGACTTGGTGTGCCGCCGAAATTGGGGATGCGACTGGCATCCGGGTTTGTGGTTGCCGCACTTTGCGCGGATGCCGCCTTGTCTCGCCCGAATGCCTTGCCGTCCGCCTTGGCAGCATCGGTTGTTGTCTGGGCGTGAAGCGGTCCGGCGAGGGTGAGCAGGAGCGCGAACACGCCTGCGCGACAGAGGATTGGTCGTTTCATGGATCCTGCCTTTCAAGACGGGCGAGGTGCTGGGCCGCGAGCAAAGCGCCGGGGCCGCCGCCGTGCGCGAAGGTCTCAAGGGCGTAGGCTGCGCTGACATTGCCGCTCATCCGGTCGTGGGGCGGGACCTGCGTCCGACAATCGAACCCGTCGCACAGATCGAAGTCGCTGCTGGTGACGACGTAGGTGGGCACGGTCTCGATCCCGAAAGCACGGAAAAGCCGCGGGTCGATACCGACGCCGTCCAGCTGCTCGCCGGGCTTTGCGACTTTTGCCAATGCGTCCGTCAGAGCCTTGGCGCTGTTGCCAGGCAGACCGCGCAGGGCGACGATGCCGCCGGCCTTGGCCACGTCGTCGATCATTGCCCGTAACGCCGCCGGCGGCATCGAGAGCGAAGCAAAGGCTATAAACCTTGGCGCATCGCCCATGCCTTCGCTGGTCATGGTGCCGGCATCGGCCACCATCCGGTCAAAGTCGAAGGTGCTGGCCGGATCGTGCTTAGCACTTGCGGCGGCCTCACGGGTGAAGCGGCGAGCGTGCGCCTCGGCCTCGCTGGTGCTTGTCATGGCCTCCCGCGCCAGCGCCTCGGCCCTTGCGCGAGCATTGGCAGAGAGCGCGTCGGCATCACTGGCGCCA
>NZ_NWVD01000026.1 GCF_002374835.1 Sphingomonas ginsenosidimutans | reverse complement strand
CGCGCTGGTGGCCGCGGGCGATCTCGGCATCGATGGCGGCGAAGGTCTGGGGCGAACTCGAGAAGAGCGTTGCCGAATAGTCGTCGAGCACGAGCCGTCCGATCGCCTCGGTCTCCGGCCCCTTGATGAACACCTCGGAATAGTCGCTCCCGGAGCGCTTGAGGCTGCGGATCAGCGTCTCGGTGCGATCGTCCATATCGAGGCGTTTGCTCGCCTTGAAATCGGCGATCGTCTCCGGCTTCTGCTGAAGGATCAGCATCCAGTCGCTATTCTCCAGCGCTGCCGTCGCCCCGTCGGACTTGTAGTAGTCGTTGAGCGACTGTGTGGCGGTCGCGAGGGCGCCGCCATATTTCCGGCAGGTGCGGGCATAGGTTTCGACGAACTCACCCATCGAGCCGCCCTTCAGCATCGACCATGCTTCATCGATCAGCAGCAGCTTGCGCAGCGACCTTGGGCTGCGCGTCATCGCCTGGCTGGTCATGAACATGATCGCGGAGAGCACCACGCTGCGCAGATCCTCCCGGCTCGCGAGGTCGGACATCTCGAACACGGTGAAATCCGCATCGAGGTCGAGACTGGCCTGGCCCTCGAAGAAGGCGCCGTAGGTTCCGCCAGCCATGTAGGGGGCAAGCGCAGTCGCAATGTCTGCGGCCGTGTCATGGCCGAGACTGGCCAGCATCTCGCCGACGGACGTGACCGTGGCCGCCGCGCCGTGTTCAGCCCAGACCATGTTGACCGCCCGGTCGATCAGCCCGCGCTCGGTATCGGTCAGCTTTGCGCTGTGGCGGGCCATTTGCCCGACGATCGCCTTGATCATCCCGAAGCAGTCGAGGCGATAATCCTCGTCCTCGGCGGCGCGGGCTGCGTCGATCATCGAGAAGGGGTTGAGGCAGAAGCCCGCTTTCATCGTGAACTCGACAAAGCGGCCGCCCTGCAGCTTGACCGAGTGCTCGAAGCTGCGGCCATCGTCGATCACGACCACCTGCGCGCCGGCGCCGCGCAGGGCTGCGCACATCTCCTGGAGCAGCACCGATTTGCCCGATCCCGACTTGCCGCAGATCGCGACGTTGTGATTGCCCGCTTCGTTCTCGAACGGCGACCAGAAGAACGGCTGGCCGCGCCGACCGACGAACAGCAGGTGAGGGTGGGCGCTTCCGAGATATTCGCCCTGCATGGGCGCGATATTGGCTGCTGTGGTCGACAGGACGGTCTTGAACCGCTTCAGCCGCTCCATGTCGGCACCGAGCCCGTCGGCGAGCGTCAGCGGCATGGCCGCGAGAAGCCCCTGGAGCTGCAGATAGCGCTCGTCGGTGAGATCCCAGCCTGCTGCCTTGTAAATCGACTTGATCGCGCGTTCGTGGCGGTCGCCCTGGCCCAGCGGCGAATAGGTCGTCACGCCGTAGAACACGCGCACGAGGCGGCGGCCTTCCTGAAGCTCGGCTTGAACATGTTGCCACTCGGCGGCCTGTTCGCCGATCCGGGGCAGGAACCGGGCGCTGCGGGTGCCGGCAAGGCTGGTTGTCCGCATGAACTTGAAGCCGGCTTTGGCCGATGCCGCCTCCTGATCCGGATAGACGAGACACAGCATGGTGGCGGCCGGGCAGGGGAAGCGCAGCTTGTCGGTGAACAGGTCGCCGATCAGCCGCGCGCATTCCCACGGGGCCCAGCGCGACGGCATGTTGCGGACGGCAAAGTGCCGGACATCGAAAGCATCGGGATAGACGGTCCCGATCTCGGGCACCCCGTCATTGACCTTGCCGGTGGGACGGAACCGCTCGGTCACCAGGCGCATGCGGTCTTCTGCCACGACCAGTTCGATGTCGTGGCGGATCGCCTGCGAGGCGATCGGATCGTTCGGGTTGTAGGGCACCGCATCGTCCTGCGGGGCGGTGGTGGGCGAAGTCAGATCATCGATGACAGCGATCAGCGCTTCCGGCCCGACTTCGACCACGCCGAGATTGAGCGACTTCAGCATCGCCATCAGGCCCTCGCGGGTCTGCTTGAGATCCTCGTTGCTGACCGACTTGGAGGTCGGCACCCCGACCGAGACGATCACCTGGTGATGCCGCGCATGGAAGGGCGCATCCGGCGAGCCAGACTCCCAAACCAGCGAATAGAGCCGCCGCGCCCGGTGCCGGGCAATTGCCTCGTACACGCCGCCCTGCATGTACCGTGGCGCAAACCACGGGGCGATGATCCTGCTGATGCGCGGGCTTGCAAGGTGGAGCACCTGCAGGCAGGCGCCCGCTGGCAGGCCTTCCGAGAAGAACTGACCGAGGATTTCCCCGGTGCGCTCGTCGGCTCCGATCAGCGGCGTGACCGAAAGGACAAAGCCCTTCGAGCGTGCGTTGAAGTACAGGCGGGTTGCCGGATCATAGACCCTGTAGGGGAGCCAGTCGGAGAGCATATCGACCATGAGCTGGGGGCGGGGCTTTTCGACGTGCTCGGCGTCACCCAGCAATCCGCTGAGCAGCCGATCAATGACGGACTTGAGTTGCTCGGCCATTACTTGGGTTCCTTGGGCTGCGAGGTGCTGACGATCGGCTGTTCGCCGTTTCTGACTGCCGGGCGGATTGCAGCTTTCGCGGCTTCAATCGCTGCGGCGCTGGGGAACACGGGAGCGCTGTGCCCCGCCTCTGGCCGAGGGGTCCGATCACGCGGGGGAGGCGGCGTGTCGAACCCCTCGACCGCCGGTGCCTTGGCACCGGCAACGGCCTCGCGCGCCGTGGAGGGGAGGACCAGCGGCGAGGCATCTGAAGTTTCGTTGAAGGGACTGGGCGCATCGGCGTCCGAGATGCCGCCAGCCTGACCCGCGTCGTCGCGTGCAGACGAGAAGGGTGACGCCTCGTCAGCTACGTTCGGGTCTCCCTCCGCGCCGTCGGGTGCTGGGGCTCTCTGGGCGGCTTTCAGCTGCCGACGGACCTGGCGCATCAGTGATCCGCCCTGGTCCTCGCCCGCCTTGCGGCGTAGCTCGGTGGCCCAGCGCGGATTTTCGACGACGGTCCAGGCGACCGCTTCGTCATGCAGCGTTCCAGCTTCATCGACATGAGCGGGGAAGACGACGCGCAAGGTGCGTTCCGCTGTGCGGCTGGTGTCGGCATCCACGACGCCTGACCTCTGCCGCGCGTCAGCATCGAACAGCGCGCCGTTCGACAGATTGTCCGTCGCCTTGGCATCGATGATGTGAGCCGGTGCGCAGTCGCCCTTCGGCGCGCGGCAGGTGAAATCGCCCTCTACGTTGGTGCCGAACGTGGCGCAGCCACTGGCAAGACCGGCCAGACAGGCGCAGGCAAGGAGACGTGTCGGAAAACGCATGGGTCTATCCTTTGGGAGCAGGGGTGGGGGCCAGGGAGGGGCCAGCGCGCAGGAAGTCCCGGAGCACGGCGGCAGGCCGGAAGCCTTCGAGAACGGCGCCATCGGCGGGGCGCACGATCACAGGGGTGCCGCCAAAACCGTGGGCCCGCGCGAAGGCCTCGTTGGCATCGAGACCGCTCGTGTCGCAGGGTTTGGGATTGGCGAGCGCCAGACCCGAATAGGCCATATGCAGCGCCAGCTCAGGCCGCGGCGAGCACAGAACCCGCTCGGCATCGCGCCGGCTTTCCGCCCCGAAGATCGAGATCGGCCGCTCTTCGACCCGCGCTCCGATCGCCTTCAATTCGGCCTCGAGCTTCTTGCAATAGCCGCAGTGGAAGTCCGAAAAGACGACGACACGTGGACCATCGGCCGGTCCCCAGGTGATCGCGCCTTTGGCGGGAAGCTTGCCGAGCGGGACATGGCGCGGCGGGGTGTTCCGGGCTGACGCTGCGGCTGCGCTCGGGCTGCCTTCCGCTTGTGTTTCAGGATTGCTGCGCCGCGCTGCCCCCGCTGCCAACAAGTCCGGATTGAGGGCAAGCAATCGGGCGGCCGTCAGATCCTGACGGGCTTCCATGTCGTAGACCCGGCCGATTACCAGATATTTTGCGGCCCGGTCGACGTAGAAGAGCGTCGATTTGGACGCGACCTCGCACAGGCCGCCAAGGCCCTTGCAGTTGATTGCGTCGATCGGCGTCTTGGGCAGGCGCAGCTTGAGCGCCTCTCGAACCTTCGCCGTGTCCGGAGCGGCAGCGGGGGCAGCAAGGCTTGCCACACCCCATCCCGTCGCAGCCGACACGGCGATGATCGCCGCCAGTCCGGCGCTGGCACGCAACCAGCGGCGCCGACGATTGTCCTGCTCGAGGAGAGTATTTTCGATCATTGGGAGTTCCTCACGTAGACGCCGTCGAGGAACACGATCTCGACATCGATGCCGGTCGGCATCTCGACGACGGGTTGGTACTGTTCGGCGCGCTCGATCAGGTATTTGCTGACCGTGTCGGCAGCGTCGGCGGCGCCCTGGCCAAGTCCGCCGCCGAGAATGTCGCCGGCTGAGAGCTTGGAGCGACTGCCGTCGGGGTTGGTCGTGACGCCGGAAAAGACGCTGTTGGCATTGGCCGAGAAGCCGCGCCCGAAGCCGCCGACAATTCCTGCGAGCAGCGCCTGGCTGACGAGGCTGCCTTCGCGGCTTACGACGCGGCCGCGGACCCCGGACTTGCCAGCGAAGCTGATGAAGCCTTTGACCTCGCTCACTGCGACCCTGCCGCCAGGCTGATCGCAGGTCATGCGGGCGAGTTTCACGTAAACCTTCTCGCTGCTGAGGTCGCCGCGCGCCGCGCCGTTCACCACGCAGCCCTGGATCCGGGTGGTCAGAACCCTTCCGTTCTGCATGACCGAACGAGCAGGGCCGGTGATCCGAAGCACCACAGGCAGCGGATCGGTCTGGCTGGCGACGCCTGCCGAGGCATCGACGCCGACGATTACGCGTGCCGGCGCGTAGGAATTGGGCGGCAGGTAATCGGGCGAATCCTCGACGACGACCGGTGGCGCATCGGGCCGGCCCACACGAAGGCCATTGGTCGCTGCCTTGTCGGAGCTGAAGCTCATCAGCTTCACCTCGCCAGGCGAAGAAATCATGCCGCCCTGCGGATCGCCTGCTGCGGCGCCGGTACTGGTTTGAGGTGACCGGGCCCTTGCGTCATAGCCGCCTGCCTGCGGCCCATAAGCCGGTGGCGGTACAGCCGGTGCCGGTGATGCAGGCTGCGCGGCAAGCCGGGTCTTGAGCTCGGCGTTCTCTGCCGAGATGGCATCGATCGCGGCCTGTCCATCGACCCGCATGGCCTGGTTTTCGGCCTTGAGAGCGGCGAGCTGCGCCTCGATCTCCGTCCGCGGGACGCTCCCATCCTTCAGCGCCTTCTGCTCGCGGGTGACCGCATCGAGCCTGTTGCCGTAGGTCGCGACGAACTCGCGCTGCGACAGGTCGCGGTTGACCAGGCCTGCCGTGTCGATCGTCTGCGCCGCATTGGGATCGCCGGTCTTGGCCTTGTCGTCGCCGCCAAGGATGAACCAGCTTCCGCCGATGAGGGCGAGTGCTCCCAGCGACCCCAGCAGCAGCTTCTGACGGCGCGCGGTGCGGGCGTTGAGCCCGGAAAGTTCGGACGATGCCGCGCTCTCGGCCTGCAAAGGGGCAGTGCCTGGCGTATGGGTTACATCAGTCATGGCCGGTCTCCCCGCTTGCGCCGACAACAAAGGCCGTGGTGCTGGCCCCGGGTTCGAGCTTTGGCTCGGCGATCGAGACGGCGAGCGTGTCGCGCGGTGCGAGATCACGTTCGGCGAGCGTCACGGGTTTCGCTCCGCGATTGTGGATGCGGACGACCTTCCCAGTGAGGCTGGCGCCGCGATAATCAGCGATGAGCTGGACTTCGAGATCGCCGACCCGTGCGGGTATGGCAGTCGATTGGCGGACCTCGAAACCGTCGACCGTCCGGTCATTGGCCATCGCCTGGATGAGCCTGACGGCGCTGGTCTCGATCGGGGTCTGGCTTTCCCAATCCGCCGCCCGGTTCTTCGCGATGACGGGGTTGGTGATGAAGACCTGGGTCGCCGGAATTTGCTCAACCCGGCACGCGACCTTGTAGACGAAGCCCTTCTTGGTGGTGGTGAAGAAGCTGATCGACCGTGCCGCATAAGTTTCCGGCACCGACACATAGATGTCGCCGCGCACCGGCTCGTTGGTCACTGCAAAGTCGTTGTAGGGCGTGCCAGTCGAGATCTTCGAGACGCTGGCGAACTGGTCGTCGACCAATGCGAAGCGGGTCAGCTCGCGCGCTGAAACGCTGCACTCGATTCCGGCGCCGTCAGCCGTTTGCTTGAACTGGTCGGCGGCATGAGCGGGGGATGCTGCGGTGAGCAGAGCGGCCGCGCTCAGAAATAGACCCCGTGTATGGGTCCCTTTTCGGTAAGCCATCACTGGGCCTCCTTCGATTTGTCCTGCGGGGGGAGCTGGGCAAACCCGGCGAGCGCCAGGCGCAGGCCGCGGTAAGTCCAGCTGAAGCGGAAACGGCGCTCGTCGCTGGCAATCACCTGCGCGCCGACGAAGGTCTTGAGCGTGCCGGTCACATCCGATGTCAGACCCTTGGGATCGACCGTCATCGACCGGATAACGAATGCCTGGGTGACATCCGAGCCCCGCTGCTCTTCGACGATCCGGACGAGCTCGGCCTTGAGGCGGCCATAGCTTGCGGGATCTGCCAGCTTCAGGATTTCGCTCATCCAGTAATCGAGGCCTTCCGGACTGCGATTGAGAAGAACAAGGGCCGCATCGCGGGTGACGAGCTCGAGATAATCGGCCTCGACCCCGGCACTGCTCACGGTGAGCGCTTTGGGAACAGTCGGAACCAGCACCACTTCGCGGTCGCGGGTGGCGGCAAGGCTCCCGGCGACGACCAGTGCAAGGCCAAGGCCGGCGCTGGTGAGCGCAAAGAGGTTCCGCTGGCGCAGCAGCGATTGCTGCCGTTCGTGGGATATGTCGGAATGCATGGAAGTGCCCCTCAACCGGCGAGTAGTCGGCAGTGGGAAGGCGGCGTTGCCTTTAGGCCCAAAAATCCTGCAGGCAGATACCAGTATGCGGCGTGGGCTACCCAGGAGCTGGCGCGTCCTGCTTTTGCCTTTCGCAATGCGAACCAGGCGCCGAAGGCGACTATGATGCCGATAAAGATATGCTGGGTGAGGATCCCCCAGGTGAAGGGGGCCAGCATTCCCGCGAACTCGTCGATGGTCCAGAAGCCGATAAGCTCCGGGTCATCGAGCCGCCGAGGAATGATGTATGGGTCTGCCATGGCGACGCCGCCTTCCCTTGCCGCGCTCAGATGACCGCGGTCACGACCGAGGTGACGATCGGAACACCCGTGCCGACACCGATGCCGACACCCACCGGGACGGCGACCTGGCCGAGCGAAAAACGCCCGGATGCCAGACCGATTAGGCCGCCAGCGAGGCTGAGAACCGTGATGATCTTGCCGCCCGAGCCTTCCAGAAAGTCCGTGAACTTCGTGAGGGCAGGGGTGAAGGTCGTGTCAGCGCCGGCATAGGCGGCGCTCGCCGCAAGCGCCGCGATTGCGACCGGGATGGCAATATTGAGGGTCTTGCCGAGACCCTTGACGCTGGCGCGCCTGGGGAGGGTGAGAGACTGCATGTGAAGCTCCGGTTGGAGGGGTGGTCACAGCGTTCTTGCGTTCGCTGTGTGTTCCACATGCATCTAGGAAATGGTCGTAGGAAAGTGTTCAGCGGCAATACCGCCGGGAGGTGGAAGGATGCGGACGCATCTTTTCCCGTTCAACGCACAAAATCGACGATAAAGGCGTAACGTCAGTCATTTTGTGTCGGTGAACGCCGTCCCGCTAGGCGGGATTTGGCGACGAATCGGATAGAGGAACTGATTCGCCTCTAAACGAGATGTTCCGTTTATGTTCTTTTCGTTTTCCTACATGGGATGCTTCGCGTTATGCCTGCGAGTCGCACCAGTGCAGAACCTAGGAGACAACCATGTACCATCCAACCGCCGCCGCCAGACCGGCCAATGAAAGCTTGGCCCGCGTCCTTGCCCATGCGATCGAAGCCGCTGGCAAACCTCGCCACCGGATTGCCAATGAATGCGGCATGCATCGCGAGACCCTGCTTCGCCTTGCGCGCGGCGAGCGGCCTATCGGGCTCGACGAAGCAGCACGTGTGCTCTCCGCCTGTGGAGCCCATCCCCGCGCATCCATGATCCTCGCACTCGCCGGGCAGGAAGATCTCGCCTGCGAGTGGATGCATGGCGAGATGGGCGAATTTCTCGAAGAGTTCTTCACTAGCCTCCCAGTCCATCTTCAGCGGACCCTGGGACGGCGGATTGAGGATCTGCGGCCTCGGTGGGCCAACGGTACCTCACAGCTGGTGGCGCGAATGCTTGCCAAGCACATCGATGATTTTGTGGGGCGCGACATCGCGATGTCGCTGCCGCGGTAAATCCTAAAGTTCGAAGGGGACCGAACCCAAGCCAATGAGATCAACAATGCCGCATGCAACACCAGATGAAATGCACACGCCTCAACCGCCCGAGCCCGA
>NZ_NWVD01000025.1 GCF_002374835.1 Sphingomonas ginsenosidimutans | reverse complement strand
CTGATCGTGCCTTGGGGTGGAACGTCCAATGCAGCAGTCATGATCGCCCGCACCTGGTCCGGCTCAATGATGGTCGGCGTCGGGCGTGGCCGCTTGCCCCGACCGAAGACGCCGGCAGGCGGAACTTCGTGGCCTGAATCTTCGGCGTGAGCGAAAAGGCTGAAGTTACGTGCGGTGTCGAACCTCCGGCGGGCCACATATTGTGAGCTCGACGTATGGCACCAGTCGTAGATGCGCTGGACCTGAGTGTGCCGATCGCCGAAACCCCCGGCGTAGGCGGCGTACAGGCGCAGCATGCGTTCCTGTTCAGAGAACTTCAGCCCGAGGCTGCGATGCAGCGCCACGTATCTGGAAATGTGGATGTTCAGCATGACTGTTCTCCCGGCCAGGGCTGCGCGATCTTCATGAGCATCGGCAGATCGACCTTGGCGTAGATGGCAGTGGTCTCGGGCGAGCTGTGACGCAGGATGGTCCCGACGGACTCCAGGCCTGCGCCCGCGCGCAGCAGGTTGGTGGCAAGCGAATGCCGGAATATGTGCGACCCGGTCGGCACTCCTTCGATCCCACCGCGGTCGCGCGTACGAGCGACGATGCCCGCTATCTCAGCGGACGAGCGGAATGGCCGAAACGGTGCTTGTGCACGCAGGAACAGATGCTCTTCGGCGGCCTTCGGGCGGGCTGCCGCAAGATATGCCAGGATCGCGTCGCCAACATCCTGCGGCAATGGCAGGCGGTCCGGTCGACGCGTCTTGCCCTTGACCGTCAGGTGGCCGGATCGCCAGTCGATGTCGTCGAGACGCATGTTCTGAATATCGGCAGCCCGCAGGCCGAGCCTGGCGAGCAGGAGAATGATGGCCTTGTCCCGGACTTCCACCGGACGATCTGTCGGACAGGCCGCAATGATCCTCTCGATCGTTGCCGGGTCGACGTGGCGCGGCAGCGTCGAAAGGCGGTAGCGCTGTACTGATGGAACTGCATGCAACAATGCCGGCCGGCACTCGCCACGCACGACCAGAAACCGGATGTAGCTCCTCATTATCGTGACGAGCAGCGATGCCGACCCCGGCGTCTCCTTGCTTCGTCGTTGGAATGCGCTCCTGAGTCCGGCGGCATCCCATTGCGAAGGCTCGCCCAGCATTGGCATGAGCCGTCTGATATCGGTCCGGTAGCGCCGGATCGTCTCGTCCGTGGCGCCGCGGTGTTGCTTGAGCCATGCCAAGTAAGCCGACATGTGCGGGTCATCGTCCGCCACCGGTTCAACCAATGGGATGGCGCCCCGGCCTCGCAGGAACTCGACGAAGTGCCGTGCGCATCGCCGCCGCCGCTTGGTGCCCGTTGCGACCAACTTGCCCCGCTTGCGCCAGACCGGGCATCGGCAATCATGCGCTGCATAGTGGTCGATGATCGTGTCATCGATATCGATCCATTGGCGCCGCGCCATGCGAAGCCAGGCCACGAAATGCTCGGCCTCGGACCGATAGGCCTGTGCCGGTCCCTCGGCAAGTTGCAGGCGATCGATCGCATCGGAATAGTCGGCGAGGTGCCGTGGCAGATCGTCGATCCCGTCGTCGACTTCGACGTAGCCTTGATCTTCCAGGAACCGGACGAAGCGCCTGACCCTTGCTGCTTGGTCAGCCTTGTAGTGCGCTTGCTGCGCCGAATACCGGTGGCACCGGCACCCATGCTTTTCGAACCGCCGGACAGCCCGATCGTCAATCGTGCGGATGGCGATCCTATGCAGGCCCAGCCAATGCAGGAAATGGCGGACCGCCGCGCCATACAGAACCGCACAGCCTGACTTCTCGTCGAGCGACTGAGAGGAGAGGAATGTGGTGAGAAGGGTGCCGTGACTGGGCGGGTCTTCGACCCGGAGCGGGGCCGCTCGAAACGGCAATGATGATCTTGATCGCATGTTGGTTCCTTCGACTTGTTGAGGTCGAGGGAACCGTAATTATCTGGAGTGAAATCATGGAAAACCGAAGGAAACCTGCGCCTCCCGCCACCACGCTCGACATAAACTGCGACTGCAAAGAATATGTG
The DNA here is from genome assembly GCF_002374835.1 of Sphingomonas ginsenosidimutans. Lineage (GTDB taxonomy): Bacteria > Pseudomonadota > Alphaproteobacteria > Sphingomonadales > Sphingomonadaceae > Sphingomonas > Sphingomonas ginsenosidimutans. The sequence goes on along the minus strand of NZ_NWVD01000025.1, from coordinate 7,164 downwards.
ATCGACTACCTCACCAAGAGCTTTCCTGTCCGGCTGATGGCTGTCTTCACCGATGAAAACGGCAATCCTCGATCCGAGCCGATGAGCGACGAGCAAGGCGCGCCTGTATTGTGCCGATCGGCACTCTCCGCGCGCGACCGGATGATCGAACAGCTCTGCGCCTTGCCGCCGATCGCGACCGCGCTTGATGCCATCATCGAACGCTTCGGCGTCGACCAGGTGGCAGAAGTTACTGGCCGGACGCGTCGGCTGATCATTGGTGGCGATGGCCATCAGAAACTCCAATCCCGGTCGCCGCGCGCCAACGTCGCCGAAACCCAGGCTTTCATGGACGGCACCAAGCACATCCTCGTCTTTTCCGATGCCGGAGGAACGGGGCGCAGCTACCATGCCGACCTCGCCGCCAGGAACCAGGCCCGCCGTGTGCACTTCCTGCTCGAGCCAGGATGGCGGGCTGATGCTGCGATACAGGGGTTAGGGCGGACCAATCGCACCAATCAGGCATCGGCTCCGCTGTTCAGACCCGTGACGACCGACGTGCGCGGCGAGCGCCGTTTCATCTCGACGATCGCGCGGCGCCTCGACAGTCTCGGCGCTCTGACGCGCGGGCAGCGCCAGACCGGTGGCCAGAACCTGTTCGACCCGGCCGACAATCTCGAAAGCATCTACGCCAAGGAAGCGCTCCACCGGTGGTTCGGCCTGTTGTTCACCGGTAAGCTCGAAGCGGTTAGCCTCGGGCGCTTTCAGGACCTGACAGGCCTCAGAATTGAAGCACCCGACGGGTCGATGGTCGATGATCTTCCGTCGATCCAGCGCTGGCTCAACCGCATCCTCGCACTTCCCATCGCCTTGCAGAACGCGATCTTCGATGAGTTCATGGGGCTGGTCGAGGCGCGGATTGATGCCGCGCGTCAGGCCGGCACGCTCGATCTCGGGCTTGAGACCATCGCGGTCGAGGACTTCGCGGTCCTGTCGGACACGCTGCTGCGTACGGATCCGGCGTCGGGCGCGACCACCCATCTGCTGGAACTGGAAATCGCCCGGGCCCTGAAGCCGCTGACGCTGAAGAGGCTCGAAGATCTCCACGGCCTCGTTGGGCAGCGGCAGCGACCTGTTCGGAACGCCCGTTCAGGCCGGGTTGCCTTGCTGGTGCCCGCCCGCAGCATTCTTGCCGATGACGGCACACGCGTTTCCCGCTTCGAACTGCTGCGCCCGCTCAAGCGTAGCCACATCACCGAGGATCAGCTGGCTGAGAGCAGCTGGGAGGCAATCTCCGTCGACGCTATCCGCGAAGCCTGGGAAGCCGAGGTTGAGGAAGCGCGGACCAGCCATAAGCACGAGCGCCTCTATCTTGCGACGGGCCTTCTGCTGCCGGTCTGGGACAAGCTGCCTTCGGATTTCGTGAGGGTGAGCCGCATCTCGGCGGCGGATGGCCGGTCGCTGCTTGGCCGGGAGGTTCCTCTCCATTGTGTTCCGGAACTGTGCCGGGCGCTGGGTCTGGAACGCGAGCAAACGCTTTCCGCCGATGACGTCGTCCAGACCGTTCTGGCGACTGGCCGTGCCATGGAATTCGCTGGCCGTGAGCAGCTCATGGTCAAGCGCAGCCTGGTCAATGGTTCACAGCGAATTGAATTGACCGGATGGAGCGTAGCCCGCCTTGACTGGTACAAGGCCCAAGGCTGCTTTACGGAAATCATCCGCTACCAGACGCGGCTGTTCGTGCCGATCGAGGGCGCGGCGAGCGTGGTTGCCAGATTGGCATCATCCGCATAGGCCATTGCCAAATGGCATTGAGTGGCATATATGATGCCATATGGAGATTTGCCATGCTGGCTCTGCAACCCGTTGATACTGCCGTTGCCGCTTTCCGTCCCGATCCGATTACCCAGGACGAGGCAGCTGCCATGTTCCGGGCAGTCCTCAATCTGTTCGGCAAATGGGAGCTGACCGACGACCAGGCGGCAACGCTGCTCGACATGCCATTGCGCTCCTATCGCCGCTGGAAGGCTGAAGGTGCCGGGCGCGTTTCGCGCGACGGACGCGCTCGTCTTTCTAACCTGATGGGCATCCACAAGGCGCTCCGTATCATCTTCTCGGAGGCGACGCGGGGCTATGCCTGGATCAGGGCAGCCAATGATGCCTTTGGCGGATCCAGCGCGCTTGATGTGATGCTCGGGGGCGAACTCACCGACATCATGCGGGTGCGTCGCTACCTCGACGCCGAGCGTGGCGGCTGGTGAACGAAACGGCGGATATCTCCGTTTCTCGAGTTGAGTGGAAGGGCGCTGTCAGGATCATCCGCAGTGCCTTTCCACCGATCGACCTGTTCGAGGACATCGCTGATCCAGCCGACTGGCCGCTGCTGATCTCGGCAGAGCAGAAGACCAATCCCCGCATCATGGCGACGATCGGCAATCTCGATCTGGTGCCGGTCGAGCGCCGCGTTGGCGGCAGCGGCGCCTCCTACCTCATGGCGCCATTCACCCACGTCAGCATAGACCGGACGAGCCGCTTTACCGATGGCAGCTACGGCGTGCTCTATGTTGGTGACCGGTTCGAGACCGCACTGTTCGAGACGATCCACCACCATGCCCACTTCATGGCGCGAACCAGAGAAGCACCTGGCTGGACCTCACAGTTCCGAGAGATCGTAATGTCGGTCGATGCTGACCTCCATGATTTGCGATCCGCCGCGGGAGAGCCGGTTCCCGCGCTCGATCCCAACAGCTATGCCGCATCCCAAGCGGTCGCGCGGCAGCTCAGGGGCGCGGGATCAAACGGGATTGCCTACCCGAGCATCCGGTATCCCGGTGGAGATTGCGTCGCTCTCTTCTACCCGGACTGCGCGTCAAATCCCCTTCAAGGGCGGCACCTCGACTACCACTGGGATGGCGCATGCGTTGACCTTGTCCGCGATGCCAGTTCGGGAGCTGTTTTCCGTATCGTAGATTTGCCGCCCGATCCTGTCTGACAGCATGAGTTGGCCCTCCGGCCGAGTGCTGTAGGATCTCCGCGCACAGAGGTTGGCCAGCAGACTCAAGTCTGTGCGCCAGCCTTCACGAGTTCATGAAGGGCTTTGTCCGGCGAAACCGGGCCCTTGTACAGCGGGCTGCACGGTGTCTCCGCTAGCTTGGCGGAAATCGCCAAGAGGTCGTCATCATCGCCCTTTTCATAGGCATAGGCGGCCAGCCAGAATTCGGCCTGCTTAACGAACTCGTTGAGGATGCCCACGACACTCCGGTTCGCGGTCTTTGCAAACTGGACGGTGTCCATCCGCCAGACCTCTTGGGCAATGAATTCAGATGAGACGCCGTGTTCCCTCAGAACCAGCGCCAATTGTGTGGGAAATCGTCGGGTAAGCGTGGCCGCTGGGGCTAGCGGCATAAGCACAGGAAGCAGTGTGCGCTCAGAAGCCAGCAAAGCGACTTGCGGCTTCCAGAACAGCACCGTGGCATACCAATTGCCCAAGGCGGTATCGCTTTGCCCGGGCTCAGCGATCTCGGGTTTGATCCGATCAAGTAATTTCTTGGTGCAATGGAGGCAAAACATGGCGGCCCACGATAATGTTCGGTGTCCAGCGCGTCCACTGAAGCTGGTGGCCTGGCTGCTGGAATGATGAGACCCGCCACTCACATCGTCGTAGACAGGGGAGTTATGCGGGGCGTCAGAGCTATCAAACCAGAAGACGTCTGTGACCAACATCGCCGGGCACATCGCTCCTGAGTCAGCCCAATCATAATCCCCTAGCTGTGCTCAACCCAAAGAATTGTAGGCGTAAGCCAAGTGCTTATGGTATTGAGCAACGATGCGTACCTTGCAGGCACAGTTCTCGGATGTAGATGATCTTCTCAGAGAAGCGATGCATGGTCATTTGCATGGTCACGGTCCGTTTATCATCGAAAACTCAGGACGTATTGGTCCACTTGTCGAGTTACTGGCTGCTGCCCAGCAATTTCCGGCCGAGTATGCATCCGTTTCATTTGCGGGGTCATTTGCCCCGAAAGTTCGCGATGCTTGGGCAACGGGCCAGCCGTTCGGCGGCGGCTTCAGCGACCAAGCTGGGGCGTTTCCATTGCCGTTAGAGAACCCTGTTGAGACCGGTGATCCCGTGTGGGCGCAATGGCTCCTACACGCAGAAAATGCTGCCAAAAATAGAGGCTTTCCCGCCGGGCTCGTCGCATCGCTGGTAGGGGCATTGGGTGAGATGCAGGACAATGTCTATGAGCATAGCGGCGCGGCCCAAACGGGGCTGGTTGCATATGCGGTCACGGATCGCACCTTCGAGTTTGTGGTTGCGGATCGCGGCACGGGTGTGCTGGAGACGCTGCGGCAAAACCCTGACTACGCGTATTTGCCGGACGCAGGTGCGGCGCTGACGGAGGCGATCCGACCTGGGGTGTCACGGTTCCCTGCTTCCAGCGGACGGGGCCAGGGATTTATCCAGCTTTGCAGGTCAATGGTGACAGACCGGGTCGAGCTTCGCTTCCGCTCAGGTGATCATGCGCTCACGCTATGTCCGACAAATGATCCCCTTAACGGGCACCAACGGCTCAGCCATACCTCAGCCCTCGCGGGCCTGACGATCAGCGCGATTTGGCGCGCGGAGACCCCGTAAAGCGGCGTCGAGCCGCCGCTCTGCGTGGGTGCGCTCCAAGATGATATGATTGCTGTGAAGCGCTGCGACGTTATGTTGCAACAACGTGTCTATGGGCGCGCCGCGCGGCGTCGGATGTTTGCGCCACACTAATTTTCCGTCGGGGCGGAATTGGGCTTCTTGGCGGCATCGGGTCTTGGTGAAGGCGTCGGTATCGATCATCGTCACCGCCGCAAACACTGCGCGTAGCGGTTCCAGTGCCCGCATGCCGCCACGCACCACCAAACCCAGCGGTTGGGGCACGCGGGCGGCAAGTGCTGACAGCTGCGTCACATGCCAATCGAGCCGTTCGCCACGGCCCGTACCGGTCGCGAACTCGAATGCTAGGCATTGAATCTCCGGGCGCTCGGCGATCAGCTCGGCCCAGCGCTCGTAATCCCGTTCCGTCCGCGCGTTGACATGCATCGCGGTCGGAAGCCCTGCCTGCATCATCTCAACCGCCGCCATCAGGATGCGCTTCATGGAATGCATGTTGTCAGTGCGGGGCACATCGGTCAGCACGCTATAATTAGGTGGCGTGATCAGCGCGATGTCGAAGGCTGACAGCTGCTCCAGCATGGCAGCCCTGTCTGCTGCCGCCCAGTAGCGCTCGATCCTCCGGTCGCGCGCTACCCCTGAAATCACCAATCGGGCGTTCGGATCGATACCGAACTTCTGACCTAGCGCGTCCCTGTCGGGATAGCGAAGCGTGCCAGCGTTGATGTCCAAAAGCGCATGGAGCGGCAGCGCGACAATCGGAGAGTTGAGCGTGCCGATACGCGCCGTCGAATGCTCGATCAACGGAACCATGGGCGGCAGTGCCTCAATGGGGACGATTGGGGCGCGGGGCGCGTTGTTGAGGTCCAAGCCATTGACCTCCCGCAGGCGTTCTACAAACTGCTTGGGATTGCCTCGGCAAACCAAATCGCAGGTCGCTTTGTCATCGCAGCGACAATAATCGCTACAATCGAAGAAGCTGGCGCTGATGTGCGCACCGCCACAGATGGGGCGATCTACGCAGGTCACGCAACCCAGCGAACAGGGCATCGTTCCTGCATCGTCCCACAGGCGCTGCGAATTGCGGACGATGCGGGGCAGCGAATTGTTGTTGGCATTCTTCATTGCAAACGAAGCTCCACGCTGTTGCCGAACAGGCTGACCCGTTCAACGATCCCGAGAGCGACGCCGCCGCAGTCGGTAATGGTTGTGCGCATATCGGACGGCAGGCCCTTGACGGCACCGATGCGGCTTTGCCCGCGGCACACCATTGCGTTGCCTGACCCACACTGCACGACCAGCTCGTCGCCCGCCCGCACGCTCATGCCGGGGTCGATGTCCGCCGTAATGGTCCGCTGTTGTGACCCGAACCGGACATCGAACAGGCCCGGCTGCTTGAGGCGGTCCACGCCCTTGTTCCAGCGCTTGCGCCAGGGCTGGCCAGACTGTTCGCGGATGAAATCAGCACCCATTACACGGTCTCCATCACCGGGCTGAACAGCTTGGTTTTGCCGTGCCGCACTTCCTTCAGCATGCCTTTGGCGGACAGCGTCGCCAGCCGGTTGTTCCACGCAGTCGTGCCGATCTTGTCATCTGGGCGGAGCTTGGCCAGCTCGGGCGCGGAAATCGGATGGTGCTGGGCAATCAGTTGGATGGTGCTCATCTGCCCTGCGTCGAGCTCTCCGAGGATCCGGGGGTCAGTGGCCGCGCCATCGGCATCAAGGGCACATGCCCAAATGGCGTCGTTGCGACCCCGAAGGTAGGTGGCAAGTTCCTCTTCAATGGTCGCATTGGCATTGGCCACCACAGGGTAGATCATGCCAGCCGCGTTGCGGCAGAAGTCGCGGAAGCCCATCACGGCCTCGCGAAGGAACGAACCCGTCGCGATGTCCACCTCCGCGAAATCGAGGAAGGCAAGGGTCGGCCCGACCACCGGCTTCGTCTTCTCGATCAACTGGGCGAGCATCTGCCGCCCCATGGCGCTACCGGCCAGCGTTGTGCTGCCGGCTGGGCTGGTCAACATCGGGTATCGAATCATTTCACAATCCTCACTAATGAACGTGAGATAAGTGAGGGCCGTGGGTTCGTCAAGGTTCGGGAGCCAGGCTTGACCGTTGTTGAGGACAATCCGCGTCGCATGCCCACATGCGGGACGTTCAGGATGCCAGTTTGGCGCGTCAGAACCGGTCGTCCTTTCGCTGTTGCAGATGGGGCGTGTGAATGAAGCCCGGAGACGAAGCCGTCGTTCGCGGCTCGCTACATGAATGACTGCTGTCGGCTTATGCGTAAGCGTCCGGTCACCTCCGTCGGGCGGGGAAGCAGTCGGCCGGCAGTCTGCCTAATTACAGCCGCGGGAAAGGGCGCTACGATCTCGACGAGGGGAGCTGCGAGTGGTCGATCAGGTGATTGTGCGGCGCACGTTCAAAGTTGATGGACGCGATGCCGAGTGCCGTTTTCTGAGACCGGAAGAGGATGGTGGGAGCTTCTTCTGCCGATATGAGATTGACTGACCTGAGGGCGCCAAGGGTCACAGG
>NZ_NWVD01000024.1 GCF_002374835.1 Sphingomonas ginsenosidimutans | reverse complement strand
CGCTCGGCGGAACGCAAATCGACTGCCCTTGACCGGGCGACCGATGAGGTCCGCGCGCTGATTGCGACCGCCGATGGATCTGAAGTCCACACCCACGACCTCGAGACCCAGGTTGAGCGGGCGCAGTGCGCCGAAAGCGCGATGCTGGCGCTCGAAGAGATGCGCGAAGTCGCAGCAGCCCTATACCTGAACGAGTTCGGTTCCTCCTGGAAGCCGGTCTCCAGCTCGCGTTTCAACCACAGTGCCATGCTGACTTCCGCGCTCGTCGAAGGCCGGGATTTCCTGCGCGCCCGTGCCGAAGCCAAGCGCCGTGCGGCCGTGCCCGAAGGAACCCCGGTCGTGTTCGCTGGCGGGCGCACCCGTCATGCTACCGAAGACGATGCACTGAACTTCGGCAACAATGTCTGGGCCACGCTCGACAAGGTTCGCGACCGCGTGCCGGACATGGTGCTCATCCATGGCGGCGACACCAAGGGCGTCGACCGTCTGGCATCGAGCTGGGCTGAACGTCGCGGTATTCCGCAGGTGACGTTCTCGCTCGATATGCGGCTGGGCGCCCGTGCTGGCTTCAAGCGCAACGAGCGGATGCTCTCGCTCGAACCGCGCTACGTCATCGCGTTCCCGGGTAATGGCGTACTCGAACGCCTGGTCATCGAGGCCAAGGCGCGGAGGATCACCGTGGTCGATCGTCGCGGGCCCCTTGGCACCAATCCGAAGAACACTTCGGCCAGCACCGACTGAGACCCTGTCGGCCTTCGCGCCAGCGCCGGATCGGCGCTGGCGTCGTCCGTCAGAGGAAAGGCGAGCGCCTGTCGGTTGGAGCCAGCGGATGGTCGTCGGCTCCGTTCTACAGGAGGCATTCCATGATCGATATCGAAGCCGTGATGGCCGACTTTGCCGTTCGCCAGGCCGAGCGGCAGACCCAGGTGGTCGAAGAGATTCAGCAGCTCAAGACCGTCATTCTCCCGCGCTTGCAGGAAGCCGGCATCGCCCGCGTCGAGATCCGCTTTGACGGTTGCGGCGACAGCGGTGCGGTCGAGGAATGTGTCTGCCTCGATGCCGCTGGCGCGGCGATCGCGTGCCCTGATGTTACGCTGCAGGAAGGCGAAGCACATACGGCGGATGGTGCCGGTTCCGAGCAGCTGCCGTCGCTTGGGCAAGCTCTCGATCAGCTGACCTATCTGGCGCTCGAACGTCACCACCCTGGCTGGGAGATCAACGACGGTGCCTGCGGCGAACTCGTGATTGATGTGGCTGAAGCGACCTTCGTGCTCGACTGCAGCCTACGCTTCACCGCGACCGATGATCACTCGACTGAGCTCTAGGAGACCCGGCATGGCACACTGCTACTACCACGCCCTCTCGTCGGTCCGGAAATGGGGCGGCACGGTCGATGACTATCTGCCGCTTCACCAATGGTTCGACCAGTCCAAGGCAATCCTGGCAGACCCTCGGCACCGCGCGCTGCGGCACCATGCCGAGGGGATATTCATGCTTGAGGCAACCTTCGGCGAGACCCTCGTCAATGCCGATGACCGGGTCGTTCCGGTGCGACTGGTCGGCGAGCAGCACGTCCGCGAAGACTTGGGCTCGATCCCCTCCTTTGCGGACTGGGCGCGCTTGATCACGCCGCAGGCCTGGATGCTGCGAGGCAACCCTCTGGACGGTGCTGAAGGAGTGACGATCGATATGCCTGCCCCCGGCGAAGCAGGTGCGTCCAGGAGTGCGCCACCTGCTGGAGGAGCGGTCCCTACCGTGATCTGAGAGGGGGTTCTCCGGTGGAGGGCTGGGGTGGATAATCCGGCCAAGACCGGAGGGAAACGAGCCAGGGCAAACCTTATCAAGGCATCCGGCTCCACCCGGCTTCGATACAAACCTGTCCCTGAATCACCCCCCGTCGAGACGCGCAACCCGGATCAGGTCCGGCCGAGTTGCCGGGCTGTGCCCGGCTGCCCGCACCACCCGAACCAGTTCCGGGTTCCCCTTCGGTGCGCTTCGCCGCGGGGCGCTTCTGCTCGGGTTTGCAGCCGGGATGGACCCGGAATGCTCGATCAGGAGAAAGCCCATGACCAATCTCGTTATCCTCGTTGGCCGCATCGCTCGCGACCCCGAAACCCGCACCACCCAGGGTGGAACCAGCATCACCTCGATCTCGGTCGTCACCGACCGTCCCGCCCGCAAGGATGGAAAGACCTACAAGGACGAGAACGGCTACACCGCCAAGGACAGCGAATTCCACCGGATCACCTGCTTCAACGGCCTTGGCCAGAACGTCGCCAAGTACTGCACCAAGGGCCAGCTCGTGACGGTCGAGGGGCGCATCCACTACACCCAGTGGGAAGATCAGAGCGGCACCAAGCGCTACGGCTGCGAGATCATCGCCGACAAGGTCGACTTCCTCACCAAGGGCCGTTCTGGCGGCAACGAGGGCGCTCCCGATATCGACGAGGACTGAATGTCCTTACCCCACGACAAGGCCCCGGTGGTAGACGCCATCGGGGCCTTTTCTTTTGCTCTGGGGCAATGCGGCGGCGCGGGGCATCGAACCCCTTGCCGCCGCTGGGTTGGCCTTAAGCGGGGGCGATCCGCTTCAGCGTTTCGTCGATCCCGAGTGCCATCGATGCACGCACGACCTGGCGCAGTTTTGCCGGTTCGATCGTCTCGGCGCCGCACTCGATCAGCAGCCTGCCGAGTTCGGTCGCTGCCTCTTCGCGAAGACGAGCTTCCTCGCTTTCGAGCCTCGCACGCTGTTCACGCAGCTTCTTCAGCGCATCGCGCGCAGTGGGTTTGGACCTGGCCATAGGGTTTCCTTCTTGCTGGCCGTTGGTCCCCTCCGCTGACGATATTGGCATTCCGGACGCATGTAGGAAAATGGTTTGTGGAGCGATTGGTGCGCTTTCCCGCTGACGTTGGAGAGGTCTCTCTCGCAGAACGACCAAGTCTGATGCGGGCTTTGGGGCTGCGTCAAGGACGACGGGGCCCCACCATTTTTACCGGGCAAGCCCGGCAAAAATCGTTGCCCCCATCGCCGCTTCGCGGCCGCTGACGCGGTCCCTGACCCAGCCCGTCACCCACATCTTTCGCAATCCCTGATGCGACGCATCGAACATCAGGAGGAAAGATCATGTACGCTTCGCTGAACATTGCCGATGCCGGTCTCAAGGCAGATCAGGCCGCCTTCGTTGCTGCACTGGATCAGGCCCATGCCCGGTCCTTTCACAGCTACTACACGCAGTATGTCCTGACCGATGACGAGGCCGGATACATCGCGGTCGATGAAGGAGACTATGGCGCCTTGCCCAAGGCCATGTTGGACAGGGTAATCGACACAGTTCCGGGCCGTCTCAGCGATGAATTCTGATCCGCCGGTTTGGGAGGAAGTCCGTCAGGGCTTCCTCCTTTCTTTTTGCTCGCAGACTGTTTCGGCATCTCTCAGCCGGGACGGGAAGGCGGGTCGCAAGCTTCAGTCGGGGGTATCGGAACGGTCGAGATCGGTGAGCCGCTCTGGCATATCCAGGACCTTCAACGCTGCGGCCTCGATTGCCTCTGCCTGCGTCGGGAAAGTCTCGGAAGAACTGATCGACAACCCGTTCGGGTAAGTGACTGTCGCCTGGAAGCCGTTGCCCTTCGGTGTCGCACTCAATGTGACTTGGCCCATGCCGTGCTTCCTTGTTGCCCGGGGTGATGCCCGCATCATAGGCATCGATCCCGTCTGTGCCTATTAGGATCCGAGGCATCGGCAACCTGTAGAGCGACCGGCCGAACCGACATCGCAGACCGCATCATCCGTTACAGGCTCAATAGCTGGTTCCTGTCCTCGCAGCTGGGGACGGTTGAGCACACCCTACGCGACCGGTCGCAGGAAGGATGGGCGATAAACCACGAAAATACAGATATTTGTGTGGGGGATACTGGATTGGCAGCTTCTCCGTCAAAAATGACGTGGGCGAGGGGAGTCACGTAGAATTGACCCAAGCAGCGCAGCGATTAGCGGAATTTCGCCGAATTCTATGTTCTTGACATGTTCTTGAATCTGACTTAGCTTCGATCCTGCCTTTCGCAGTGTGAACCGGGCTCCTGACCATAAGGAGTCCGTGCATGACACGGCCAATCTGTCTCCAGGTTTACATCTCGGCCGAGCTCAGCTCGCTGATCCGCAAGGCTGCCAAGGCCAAGGGGATCAGCATGAGCGAATGGGTTCGTGTCTTGCTCGCCAATGCCTGCGCCGAGGACGATCTTGCCTCCCGGCTCGACACTTCCATTGAGCGCATTTCCCGCCGCTCGGTGTTCCTCATGGTCGGTGTGGATGCGCTACTGGCAGGGCACCCCGACCACGCTTTGCGCGGTCGGGCACACCAAGCTTACGTGCGCAAATGCAAGGAGCTCGGCCTCACCACCGCTACCGGCGAGGGAGGTTCCGATGAAGCGTAACCTCGTCAATTTCACGCGCGGCAGCCAGCTGCTTGGCCATTTCAGCTTCATGTTCGCGGCGGGTCTCAAGGGCCCACTGATCGTTGCCACGCTCGTGATCTCATGGACGTCCTGGTGGACCATTTCGGCAGGGCTCACCGACCACGAAGTCTACCTTGTCTGGATGCGGATTTATGCCGCCATCTACGGTTTCATGGAGTTCGATCCTGCCAAGCGTATCACGCTGGAAACCGCCTTCGGCGCATCCATTCAGTTTCCGATTGCCCAACTCGACCACTACCCACCGGTTGTCCATGCGTGGGAAAAGCTGACAGATCTTCTGACCAGTGCCTTGTGGCGATCGGGGGTCCTGCTGGTCCCTGCCTTTGCCGTCTTCTACTGGTTCGCCGAGCGGTTCGGTGGTCGTTCCAAAGAACGCAAACACGAGCGCGGCGCCATGCTGGTCACGCTTCCCGAGCTCGTCGATGAACTGACAAACCACAACCGGCGCGAGCGCACCCGTGAGCTCGATTCCGCTATGGGCTGGAAGTGGCGGCTCAGCCTGCCGCGAGAGATCGCCCGGGTCTTTCCCTATCGGCCATCGCATATCGCCACGGTGGCTTATCCCTGGCGGCTCGAACAGAGCCACGCGATGCTCATTGGCACGACCGGCATGGGCAAAACCGTGGCGATCTCGGACATGATTGCGGAGGCAAGAGCCAAGGGCCAGCGCTGCGTGGTTTTCGATCTGACCGGTGCCTTCATCGAGCACTTCCATGCCGCCCATTGCGACATCATTTTGAACCCGCTCGATGCGCGCTGCCCCCAGTGGAGCCTCTTCGACGAATGCCGCACCGAAGGCGAATTCTGGGCCGCTGCCGACGCCCTTGTGCCCCATGACGGGGGCGGAGAAGCCCAGTTCTGGGTGATTGCTGCCCGCGCCCTGTTCGTCGAATTCTGCCTCAAGCTCGTGGCGGAAGGCAGGGCAACCAATGATGCCCTTGCCCGCGAGCTGATGACCGCGGACCTGTCGCGCGTGCATGCCATGATGCGCGGAACGATCGCCGATCCGCTGACCGCGCCGGAAGCCGCGCGCATGGCGGAATCGATCCGGGCCGTCTTCAACGTCAACGCCAAGGCGCTCAAGCTGCTACCGACTGCAGGTCCTCGTTTCTCGGTCCGCGAGTGGATTGAGGACGGAGCCGATAGCACCCGAAACGAAGGCTCGATCCTGTTCATTTCGGCCCGCTATGTCGACATGAGTGTTTGCGCGCAGCTGCTCACACTCTGGCTCGACACCGCGATGAACACGCTGATGACGATGCCTCGCACGCGCGATCTCAAGTGCTGGTTTTTCGTCGATGAGCTGGGGGCACTGCACCGCCTCCCAGCCCTCGAAAAAGGCCTGCAGACGGCGCGCAATTTCGGCGGCGCGATAGTCCTTGGCCTTCACGCCTATGCCAAGCTCAAGGAGGTTTACGGCGAGAACATGGCAATGACGCTGGCATCGCTCGCCCGGACGAAACTGATCCTCGGAACTGCCGACCGCGAAACGGCAACCTGGTGCTCTGACTTCATTGGACATCGCCAGGTCCGGGACATGGAAGAGGGCTATACCTACGGGTACAACAATGCCCGTGATGCGGTCAGCCTAACCCCGCGCAAGCACATTGAACCGCTCTTGCTGCCCGACCAGCTCATGAATCTGCCGCGCTTGTCCGGGTACATCAAGTTCCCCGATGGTTTCCCTGCTGCGCCCGTCAAGCTCACTCCCGTCGACCGTCCCAAGCGGGCGGAGACCTTCATCGCAAGAGTGAAGGAAGGGCCAAAGGCACGCGTCGTTGAGCCCCGGCCGCCGGCGGAGCAGTCTGAGCCATCCGCTGCATCGGCGGGCAATGAGCATCCCTCGGCCAACGACGACGGGGCAGGGAAGCCGGTCGTGCCCAAGCAGGGAGAACTGGCTCTCGACAATGCGCCGGAATCCGGGTCGAGGCAGAAGCCCGAGGCGACCGCAAAGGACTTGCAGCGGGCTGTTGAAAGCACATCGGGTAAGACGGCGAAGCAACAGGAACGAGCAGCCCGATCCGGGAAAGAGAAGGCGGGCAGGGCCAACCGGGATGTTTCTAAAACCCGAACTGATGCAAGGCCGAGAAATGCTGGCCCCTCCGCCCGCCCGCTCCTGCCTACCGGCGAGACCACCCCGACGCAGGAGCAGCCGGCTACTCCCAAGGGTACTGCTAGAGCCGGAACAACGGACGCAAATCCGCTGCAAGAGGGCAAGCAGGATGGCCCTAAGAGCGTGCGACCCAGCGATGCAGTAGCGCGCAAGCTGATGCTCGAGGATGGGCTGCGCGAGCAGGAACCGCCGCCAATCCCGGGTCCCGACCTCGGCGACATGGAGATGTGATCATGCCGCCGATTGCCGCAGCCTCGGGGGACAAACGATGCTATCGGTAGCCAATGTCCGCACCGCAGGCGGCGCGGCCAATTACTTTGCTGCCGACAACTACTACACGCGCGCAGACGCTGATCGCTCCGGCGAATGGCTGGGTGAAGGCGCTGCCGCCCTGGGGCTGGTTGGGGCCGTGGATGCGCGGCAGTTCGAGGCAGTCCTTAAAGGAATGCTGCCGGATGGTAGCCGGGTTGGAAGTGACAATCGGGCGCACCGCGCGGGGACCGACCTCACCTTTTCGATGCCGAAAAGCTGGTCGGTCCTTGCTCTGGTGGGCGGCGACAAACGGATCCTCGATGCCTACTCGTCAGCCGTCCGGGAAACCCTGCGCTGGGCCGAAAAGAACCTCGCTGAGACCAGGATGGAGGTTCGGGGCAAGGAGCGAGCCGTCCAAACCGGCAACCTTGCGATCGCGCTCTTCCAGCACGACACCAACCGCAACCAGGAACCCAACGCCCACTTCCATGCCGTCATTGCCAATGTGACCCAGGGGCCAGACGGCAAATGGCGGGCGCTGCGCAACGACAAGCTCTGGCAGCACAACACCTTGCTTAATGCCATGACAATGGCCCGGTTTCGGTTGGGCGTGGAGAAGCTCGGTTACGAGGTTGGGGAGTTCGGAAAGCACGGCAATTTCGAGGCTGTCGGGGTGCCCAAGGCCGTGCGCGATGCCTTCAGTTCCCGGCGTGGAGAGATCCTGGAGGCAGCAGCCCAAATGAACTTCTCAGGGCCGAGCGTCCTTGATGCCGCAACCTTGATGACCCGGGCCAACAAGGGCCGGATCGAGGATCGCGATGCGCTTACGCAGCAGTGGCAGGAAACGTCCGCCAGGCTTGGTTTTGATCCCGTCACGATCATTGCCAGTGCCAACGGCCGAAGTGCACAGGATCTTGGGAATGTGGCCGGCATCGGTCCAACGATGCGCGGGCTTGTCCGCCATGCTCAGGCCCTCGCAACCTCCTTTGCCGAGCGTCTGGGCCTGCGGGAAGGTGATCCTCTGATACCTGCCCGGTTGACCAATCGCAGTGTCGAGCAGGTCGCCGCAATTCATGCGGTCGCCTCGGCTGTCCGGCATCTGGGCGAGCGGGAAGCGGCATTCACGCGCACCGAGATCTACCGCACGGCACTTGGTTTTGCGCTCCCCACATCGCTTGCCGCGGTCGAGCATCGCGTCGATCAACTGCTCCGCCAGGGATATCTGGAGAAGGGCAGGGACGCAGACCGGGACCTGCTGACCACCCGCGACGCCGTCAGCCTTGAGCAGCGCATCATCGCTGGAGTCGAAAGCGGGCGCGGCGCCGCTTCGGCGATTGTCTCTCCCGACCTTGCTGGGCCCCGCCTGCAAGCCCTGTCCCAGATCAAGTACGGGCTCACCTTGAACGCCGGACAGGAAGGGGCGGGGCGCCTGCTGCTTGGATCGAACAACCGCATCGTCGCCATCCAGGGCGTTGCCGGGGCAGGCAAGAGCACGGTCCTCAAGCCCGTTGCGGACATTCTGCGTGAGGAGGGCAGGGCCGTGCTCGGGCTCGCGGTGCAAAACACGCTGGTCCAGATGCTTGAACGCGATACGGGTATTCCCTCGATGACGGTGTCGCGGTTTCTCGCGCGGCACCGCGATCTTCTCGAAGGGGCCGATGCGGACCGCCTCGCCGAGGCTCGGGCCGATATGCGCGGCAGTGTCGTGCTGCTCGACGAAGCATCTATGGTCGGCAATGCCGACAAGGAAAAGCTGGTGCGCCTCGCCAACCTGCTCGAACTCGGCCGCTTTGCCAGCATCGGCGACCGCAAGCAGTTGGGTGCCGTAGATGCCGGCAAGCCGTTCGATGTGATGCAGCAGGCCGGGATCGAGACTGCGGTGATGAGCACCAATCTTCGCGCGCGCAGCGAAGGCCTGCGTGAAGCCCAACAGGCAGCGCAAGAAGGGCGCATTGAGGATGCCATGCGCCATCTCGCACCCCAGGTGATCGAGGCGGGGAACGATGCTGCTGTCGAAGCCGCCGCCGCTTGGTTGTCGCTCTCGTCAGCGGCGCGCGAGGCAACCGCGATCTATGCTTCAGGCCGCAACCTGCGCAGTGCGGTGAACGATGCGGTGCAGACGGGCCTTAAAGCGAGCGGGGAACTCGGTCCTGAAACCATGCGGCTCCAGACCCTGTCGCGCGTCAATGTCACCCGCGAGGAGCTGCGATACGCGAGCACCTATACCCCCGGCATGGTGGTCGAGGTCGCGCGGCGTCAGCGGAGCCAGGGCCTTGCAGCAGGCGAGTACCGGGTGGTCGGAACTGATGTACCTCGCGAGCGGGTCACGTTGGAGAACGAGCGTGGCCGGCAGTTCGAGTTTCGTCCCGGTCAGATACGACCGCAAGGTGAACAGGATC
>NZ_NWVD01000023.1 GCF_002374835.1 Sphingomonas ginsenosidimutans | reverse complement strand
ACCACGCGCGAGGGCTTCTCGCCGAGTATGGCGTCGTGCTGCCCAAAGGTCCGTGGCGCTTCCGTCAACAGGCTCCTGCTGCGGTAGCTGAGGCTGATTTGTCCGAACTTGCCCGCGAGCTGTTTACGGAGTTGATCGATCAGCTCACCGACGTAGAAGCCCGCCTCGCGAAGCTCGATGCCAAGCTCGTTAGCATCTGCCGCGAACATGCCGCATGCCGTCGGCTTGCTGCGTTGCCGGGCGTCGGGCCGGTGATCGCGACCGCGCTCGTCGCAGCGGTGGATGACGGTCGACATTTCCGCTCAGGCCGCGAGCTCGCCGCCTGGATCGGATTGGTCCCAAGACAGTATACGACCGGAGGCAAACCCAAGCTCGGCGGCATTGGCCGACGCGCCAACCACTACCTGCGCAGACAACTCATTCATGGCGCGAGGGCAGTGATCAGCCGACTGGCTGCGAAAGACGATCAACGATCAGTTTGGTTGAAGGGAATTGTCGCTCGGGCGGGCTTCAACAAGGCGCTCGTGGCGCTCGCTAACAAGACGGCCCGCATTGCTTGGGTTCTGTTGGCGCGGAAGGAAGAATATCTGCCGGCGTAACGGCGCCATGCAAACGAGGTCTGTCCTACAGCGATTGCGAGGTGGATACTGATGGTGCAACGGCATGGGCCGCCGCTTCGAAGCCTGATTTTCGACAAGGCCATCAAGGCCGATCATGTTATTAGGCAAGAAGTAGCGGACTCCCATCAAGGCCAGAAGCCTAACCGCTTCAACCAAAGGCCGGATAGATTCATGCAACCCGAGCCAACTGTACCGATCAGAATCATCTTGCGGCGGGAGGCGTCCATAGATTGTCGAATATTCCACGCTGAGGCACGCCGCCCAGCACCCGGAAGGCCTGCGTCAGTGCGTCGAACAACATCTCGTGCGTTTGCAGCAGATAGGCTCGCGTGATGAACGCCCGACTGTGGGAGAGCTTGGTATGGGCCACCTGCAGCTTGGTAGGCCGGCCATTCAGAAGGGCGTAATCTTCACTCCAATCGAACTGAAAGGCCTCACCGGGCTGGAAGATCAGCGGTACGAATGTGCCGCGCCCACTGGTTTGCTTTTCATATTGGCGTTCGGTCTTCCACGAGCGGGCGAAGGCGGCAACACGGCTGTATGATCCCTCGTAGCCCAGCTTAACCAGATCTGCATGTAGCTGCTTGGCTGTTCGCTTCTGTTTGCGCGACTTGCCAGATTCCACCCGCAGCCACGTCGTCAGTTTTTCTGCAAACTGATCAAGCTTGCTCGGCCGTTTGGGAACCTTGAACGTCGGCTCCACCGCGTCATCGCGCAGATATTTGCGGATCGTGTTGCGCGATAATCCAGTCCGCCGCCGGATCTCGCGAATGGGGATGCCTTGCCGAAAATGCCAGCGGCGGATCACACTGAGTAGGTCCATGTCGATCACTCCGATGCCTCCTGACTGTCAGCCAGGGGCGAGGAAAACATGGGTCAATTCTCAGTGAAAACTTATAACCCTCCCGGGTCACTTCTCAGTGCAACTCAACAAGCGAACTTTTTGAAGCCTCGAGAAATGCTGCTCTCACTCAGGGTGAGCGGATCTTTATCGAGCTGACGGAGGAACATCGCGTTCGCATCCTGGAAGAGCGTGAACGTGCCCAATATGCCTATGATACGCGGCATCAAGCTATCGGTCGGGTCGGACTGCAGACAGTCCGGGATTACCGCCGCAAGCGCCTGCGTGCCGACCACGATGCGCGCATGGCGCAGCTCGATGCAGCCGAAGCATATTCGCCTGATTTAAACGCCGTTCTGATGTTGCGTGTCGGTGCGCCTGGATCGGTCATGCCATGAGTGCTTGGACCGACCGTATCCTGCAGGAATTTCCTGCAGATCTCGCGCGTTTCTGGGTCGCCTGCGACCCCGATGTTGTGCTGTTGGATGGGCACGTTCTCCAATCCTTGCGTGACCGCGGGTTTGAACTCGTCTCATTCGACGATCCAATGGTCTTCAGGGCATACTATGAAGAGACCTATCGGGCCGCATGGGACGAAGGGCGAGATCCACCAAGCCCGGCGCTAATCCTACATCTCTCGTCCAATGCGAGCGACATCCTGCCATGGGACTACATCCGGCAAGCGCGAATCGTCCGGCTCGGTTTGGCAGATCTTTTCGACAAGCTCAGTAGTTCAGTGCTGCGCCAGATCGACCCAGATTATTACGCCAAGCTGTTTGATGCTCAGAAAGCCTATGCGTCTCAGACCTTAGGGGATGCAGCGACGAGCGACTTCATTCTGACGCACGTCTTCAAGGTCGTCCCCGTACTGATCGACGATGAGGTGACATTTTGGCGTGAGGTACTCCGATTGCACCTTCGAGGCTGGAGTTTGCCACCCGTTCTAGCCGACAGGATGGCTGCGATCCTGCAATCACGGCAGACCCTTTCCGATCTGCCAATCAAGGAATTGGTTGGAGACAGAGCATTCGCGTTGAAGGCAGTTCAATCGGCGTGGCTGCGCTACCTGCAATCATTTGGGATAGCGTCAATAGCCTCTGAAAACCGAGAGGACAGCTCCGCTTCCAGTTTGACGATTCCGTTCGATCATCCTGA
>NZ_NWVD01000022.1 GCF_002374835.1 Sphingomonas ginsenosidimutans | reverse complement strand
TTCGAATGGTGGTGGACTCCCTGTTCTTGGAGGGATGCCTTGAGCCGGTTGCTGGCGAAGCCATTTCGGGGCGCGCGCCTGCGTGGGTCGAGGTCGGCATCAAGAAGGATGTTCAAGGCCAGGCTCAGTTTATTGCTGAAAGCGCAACTGCGCTTGCAGAAGACCTGCCGGCAGAGGGCGCCCACCATCGTGAATGGCTTTCTTTTGCGCAGCGTATGGGCGAACTCCTGTGCAAATTTTTCGAGCTTCCAGGAGGGCTCGGGGATGATGTTTCGCCTCAAATTGAGAGGCTTCAGCAATCAGCTGACGATCGTTTCCGTGGCTGGCTCCTGCGGCACTTTGCTGACTTGCCTTCGCTTCCCGCGTCAAAGGCGCCTGTTATGCTCCATCACGTCCCGCGGCACCTCAGTCATCGCCGCAACAGTAGCAGCGCGCGCCAGGCACTGCTGCTGTTCGACGGACTGGCGATTGATCAGTGGTGCAAGATCCGTGGGCGGCTGGCGGAGAAATTGTCATCCATCGAGATTGATGAAGGGGCCTGCTTTGCGTGGTTGCCGAGTTTAACCTCAGTCTCACGCCAAACCGTGTTTTCGGGGCTGAGGCCACGCGAGTTCACGGGTACGATTGAAAGCACGGCCGCGGAGCCGACATTATGGGCCAAGTTCTGGCAAGATGCGGGACTTCGCAAGAGTGAAGTGGTCTATCTCAAAGGCGTGAAGCGGCGCGAGGACATGTCGCGGATTGCTGATGCGGTTAGTAACCCTAACATCAAGATCGCCGGGGTCGTCGTCGATATGGTCGATGAGATCGTCCACGGTGCGACTCTGGGTAAGCGAGGAATTGCCAGTCAGATTGATGATTGGTGTGATACCGGTTTTGTAGAGCAGCTCATGACGCTGTTGCTCGATCAAGGCTTCGAGATTTACCTCACATCGGATCACGGAAACGTCGATGCGACAGGGATTGGCCGGCTAAACCAAGGGGTCCTGTCCGAAATAAGGGGTGAGCGGGTGAGGGTCTACCGGAGCGCCGATCTGGCATCCTCGGTGCCTGCCGAACTTGATACTTTCAGGTTCGACCTGCCGGGGCTCCCGGTCGATTTTTTACCTGTTTATCCAAAGGGGAGAGGCGCCTTTACAGGGGTGGGGGATCGCGTTGTCGCTCATGGCGGAATGTCCGTTGAAGAGCTCATCGTCCCCTTTATCCGCATTACGCAAAAGAGTTCGAGCAATGATGAGTGACACCTCGCCCCAAATCGGTTTTGACAGGTATATCCAGTTGGACTGGGCTCGTTCTGCACTTCGTGTACGGGCCGGCGTCGAAACCTTAGAAGAGCTGACAGACCTAATCGACGCAAGCCATACAGGCACTGCGGCTAAAAAGAAGACACGCACAGTGCTGAACCGACTTTGGCTTGAGCCTAGGTCGGAACTCCTAGAATTATCTGATCGCGCTGTGGCAATCTACAAGTCTGACCCTAGCGCATCGGTGGCGGCACTGACCTGGGGAATGGCTATTGCCACATATCCATTTTTCGGAGCCGTTGCCGAAATTGTTGGCAGACTGCTGCGCTTACAGGGCGAATGCTCTTCAGCCGAAGTGCATCGGCGCATGGCGGAGGTTTATGGTGAGCGCGAGGGAACCCGTCGCATGACCAACATGGTACTGCAATCGCAGGCCAATTGGGGAGCGATCGAGCGTCAGCGGCAAGGAAAGGATATTCGCCGCGCAGCTGTAATCCCGGTTGGAGCCGAGCTTGGGGCGTGGTTGGCAGAAGCTACGCTTAGGTATGTAGACCGGGCAATTCCGATTAGCTCGATTTCCAGCTACCCGGTTTTGTATCCGTTCGGGTTCGACGATCACCTCGGTTACAACATAGCGCAGAACAAGAATCTTGTCATAAAGACTGATGGCGGCGGCGATCGTCTGGTCAGCTTGTTGTAAAAGTTGGGCGGGGGTATGCCTATGCGGGACTTGAACGCGTCTAAACTTGCCGATTTTGTTGACGACGAATGTGCTCGCAGGCTTCGCGCCTATGAAGCCCAACCAAGAGATGCAAACGAGCATTTTGAGACGGAGATTGAGGTTCTCTCCGGCGGATATGCCTATCGCCAACTGTTTGAGCTGGTTCAGAACGCAGCCGATGCCATTCAAGAGTCGGGGGAGGTTTCCGGACGCATTCATGTTCGTTTAGAACCCACACGGCTATTGGCGGCCAATACCGGGGCGCCATTGGACCAAGACGGCATCGTCGCACTGTTGAATGCTCGAAGCTCGGCCAAGCGGGCGGGGCAGATCGGCCGGTTCGGTATCGGCTTCAAATCGCTCCTGAAACTTGGTGGAATCGTCGATATTGTCAGTCGTTCAATCGGGCTTCGGTTTGATCCTGATTGGTGCCGAGCGAAGATCCGAGAACATCTGGGATTGCCAGCCGATGCCCGCGCTCCAGGAATGCGACTGGCGCAGGTTCTCGACCCAAATGCTGAGGATAGCCCTCTTTGGAAGTACGGCGATTTCGCTTGGGCGACGACTGTGGTGTCGGCGGCCATTACCGATGAAAAGGCGTACGAGCGCCTGATCAAGGAAATGGAAGACTTTCCGCAGGAGTTCGTTCTCTTCCTCGGCGCGGATGTAGAACTGACCCTCGAATTCGGGTTCGGCAAAGTCCGAAACATCAGCAAGCGGCGCGAGAATGACGAAATCGTCACTTCCGACGGTACGAAGGACGAGCGCTGGCGGGTCTTTAACGAGACTGTAGCTATCACCGATCCCGACGCGCTGTCTGATGCTCAGCACCTTCAGGCTCGCGACGAGGTGCCATTGGCGTGGGCTGTCCCCCTAGGAGCGCGGGAAAGCCAGGGCCGCTTTTGGGCGTTTTTCCCAACAAACACGCCTACCTTGGCGAGTGGGATCTTGAATGCTCCTTGGAAGCTCAACAGCGACCGGACCAACATTATACCCGGCCCATGGAATGAGTGCCTAATGCTGGCGGCCGCTGATCTTATCGCGGCGAATATAGGCTTCTTGGCCACTGAAGAGGATCCTGGGGCACCGATCTCGGCGCTCCCACGCAAACCAGATCGCCAGAACGATCCAGCGGTTCCCCTGGTCGAAGCACTTTGGGAAAAGCTTGTTAATCTGGAAATCGTTCCCGATACATCAGGGCAACTGAAAATTGCGCGAGACCTTTATCGCCATCCGATAGAGGAAGTCGATGTGGTTGAGCGCTGGGTCGCTCTCGCAGGCCCAAATTGCCATGCCAACCTGGTACATTCCAGTTGTTATTCGAGCAAGCCTCGAGCTTCGCGGCTGGAGGCGCTTCAGCGAGAACTTGCCGACCGCTTGACGGGAATGGAGCGTCTGAAGCTAAACCGGGGCTTGGCTGCGCTGCAGCAGGTGAGCAAGAAGAGCTGGTTGGAGCTAATAGCTCGAGAAGATGCGGAAGGCGCGACCGCCTTCCTTGCGTTCGTAGGTGATCTCTTCGAAGCTCGGCAGCTGAACAATTGGCAACTTCATGATCCCGTCGTAGTCCCGACCCTTCGTGACGGCTTGGTAAGTCCGAGCAGGGCGATCATCGCGACACCATCTGAAACGCCAGCGGGACGGGCTCCCGTGCTGCCAGCTGTCACATCCAATCCCAAATCGCGAGATGTCCTGACGCGTCACCTTGGCGTCAGTTCAATGGCCGATGCAGATTGGGAGAGCTTGCTTAGCAGCGCATTCTCCAGGGCCGAGGATGATATCGGCTGGGAAAACTTCTGGCTGAACATCGAGGCGGCCCCCAACGACGCAGTCGAGGAGTTCTTCGATATCCATGGTGACGAAGAGATCTGCCTACGCAATCTGGCTGGTTCCTTTGCGCCTCGTGGCGAATTGCTTCTTCTCGTAGAGCAGGAGCGCGCGGACGCTCCAGCGCATCTCCAGTTGGACCAGCAATGGCACGCGGGGCATTGGCTGCGGATCCCGGAACATTTGCGGGAGAGGTTTCCGCCATCTGGAACTGAGACCGTCACTGACTGGGCCGAGCCCCTCGCAAAGAGGATCGCGCCGTTTTTCAGTGCCGTCAAATCCGCCGGTTGGCGTAAAATGCGCGGCAACCCCAGACATGATTTGATCGACATATTCGAGCTCCAATCTTGGCGAGGAATCGAAATGCCATTGGGATGGAGGATGCTCCCATCCCTAAGCGGGCGCCTGGCAACCGAGTTGACCCATCAATTGATTGAATGCGCCAGGGACGAGCGTCTCTTTGCGAGCACGATCACATGCGGCCATACCACGCGCTCGAACGCCTACCCGAAATTCTCTTCGCGACACCCGTTTCTGTATTGGTTGAACGAGTTTGGTCAAATTCAGATCGGGCATACCACTTATCCATTGAAGCTGATTTCCCGCGAGCTTTCTGCGGTGTTGTCGCTAGCCAGCGGGCCTGCGGCAGTGACTACGGCTGCGTTCTACGAATGGCTGGATGTCCCGGTTGATCTAAAAATCGGTTTCAACAAGGCTGAAATGGATCTTGCAACAGCATCGATCTTTTGGCCGAACCTATTCGCAATTCTCACCTCTTACGGAGGCGATTTCCGGGCATTAGGGCCGGCTTGGGAACTCGGTGCCACCTTTGGCCAGGTCCCCGAGATGGTGCCGACCTCGCAAGGCGCGCTCTCACTCGATCAGATATATGTCACAGATGATCCCGTCGCTGTGGACGCGGTTTCGGCAGATGGCCGCGTCGTATGTCTTGGTCCCGCAACGCTTGAGGCATGGATAAATGCCGGTGCGCGTTCATTGGACAACAAATCTGAGATCAAATTCTCTGACCGGTTGAGCGATCCTCTAAAGCTGCAAGAGATTTTCCCGGAGCTGGGAAATATTATTGGCAACAAGGAATTGGCGAATGCGCATGCGCGCAAAGCCGATGCGGTTTGGGTTGCTGGACTTTCTGAAACGACCGGCCCGATCGAGGGGCACCCAACGATTGCTCGTGATGGGACAGGTGTGTTTCTGCTCGATCGAGAGCGTTTCGAGCGCTTGAACTGGAATGACCGGATCTTGGCCGTTCTGACCATGCTCGACCGCCACGGGATGCTTCTTGCTGACGTGGCAAGCCTTCTGGATCGGCTAGCGAGCACACGGGTGGACGATGCCCGGGCTCACGTCCGCAGTCAGCATACAATCGAAGAGCGGCTACTTTGTGCGGTCGGAGATTCTGCTGAGGCGCTGATCGCGGTCCTGCCTGCGCCAGCACGTCAGGCCGCAGGAAGCCGGATATCAAACCTTGATTGGGCGCGATTGGCACTTGCTGTTGTCGGACCAAGTATTCTTGCCAAACTGACCGATAGCCTTGCTGCGCAGGGCTTGGCGCCCCCGCAGAGGTGGGGCGGAGAGCCTGCCCGCTTATTCGTTCTCGAGCTTGGTTTTCCCGCTGAGTTTGCGGCCAGTGCCAGCGTCAGGCGCGAGCCTGAGCTCACGATCAGCGGCCCAATAGATCTACCCGGCCTCCATGATTATCAGGAGGAAATCCTGGAAGGTCTAAGGGACCTGCTGGTTTCCAGATCCGGACGACGTCGTGCGGTCGTCAGCTTGCCCACAGGTGGTGGTAAGACCCGTGTGGCCGCAGAAGCAGTGGTCAAACTGGTTCTGAACGATTCCCAAAAGCGAACTGCGTTATGGGTCGCGCAGACAGATGAGCTGTGCGAGCAAGCAGTGCAATGCTTCCGTCAGCTTTGGGTGAATGTCGGCACGTCCGGCGAAGACCTCAGAATTGTCAGGCTATGGGGCGGCCAAAACAATCCGGCTCCGCCCGAAGGCAATGAACCTGTGGTAGTCGTGGCCAGCATCCAGACGTTGAATGCGCGTCTAGAGGTTGCTCACCTTTCGTGGCTGGCAAAGCCGGGCGTCGTCGTGATCGATGAATGCCACCATGCAATTGCACCAAGCTATAGCTCGTTGCTGCGATGGCTCGATGTCCAGACCGGCAGTGAAAGCGAGCGTGAAACCGAGCCCCCGGTGATTGGTCTCAGTGCTACTCCGTGGCGCGGGCGCGATGACGATGAATCGCAACGTTTGGCTGCGAGATTCGATCGGCGCTGGATGCCGCATGACCAGGAAGCCTTGTATGAGCGTTTACGCCGTAGAGGCGTACTCTCCGCCCTGCATTACTCACCGATCCGGTATAATCGGCAGATCAGCCTGACACCCGAGCAAGTAAAATATTTCGATCAGTATGGGGAGCTACCAGACAGCTTGATCGAGGAAATCGGCAACGATCCCGACCGGAACGAACGCATCCTGGAATGCGTCCTCAACAGCAATGCGTCGTCAATCCTGCTCTTTGCGAACTCGGTCAAGCACGCCCAGTATCTTGCCGCACGTCTCCACCTGGCGGGCTGTTCAGCTGCGGCAGTGAGCGGGGAAACGGACCGATTGGCACGACAGCACTTCATCAGACGTTTCAAAAGCGGGGAGCTGAAGGTCCTTTGCAATCATAGCGTCTTAACAACGGGGTTCGACGCGCCAAAGGCGGACATGATCCTGATTTCTAGGCCCGTGTTCAGCCCTGTCAGGTATATGCAGATGGTGGGACGAGGGCTGCGAGGGCCCGCAAATGGCGGCACGGAAAGCTGCCTGATATCTACCGTCGAGGACAACATTCTCAGCTATCGGGATCGACTGGCATATCACTATTGTCGGCGGTTTTTTCATTCACAGTGATCTCGCCGACAGCGTGTTGATCGCTTTGGCACAAAAAAAGGGAGACTGGGCGGGACCGCTCGCGAGTGCCACCGGTGACGATCATATTCCACTTTGCGCCGCGCGCGTTTCTGGTATGTTCTCTCGATCTGAGAGTGGGTGCAACTATGACCGACAATCAAACCGAAGAGGCTATCCGGAAGCCTGAAACAGGGTTCGCGGGCTTGTCCGAGATCGATCAGGCCATCCGTGAAAATCGTCTGATGGAGTATCGGATCAAGAAGTCCTGGGCCGATCCTTGGGCCCGCAGTCTCACGATAGCGGTCCTAGTCGTCATTGCAGCTGGTTTTTCGTACTTGGCTGGCGCGTCTTTCGGACTGTGGTGACCGTTGCAGGTCACCACTCCTTCACATCATCCGCTGCTTGTGCACTGGCTCCTTGGGCTCCCTTGGTGATTGCGTCCAGACGTCCCCTAGAGCCGG
>NZ_NWVD01000021.1 GCF_002374835.1 Sphingomonas ginsenosidimutans | reverse complement strand
GTCCGCCTCCGGTGCCCGGATCGCCTTGCGCACCACCTTGCGCGACAGGTGCAGGTCCCGCGCTATCGCCTTGATGGCCTTCCCCGACGCGTGCTCGCGCCGGATCCTCAACACCGTCTCCAATACCAGCATCCCGCTCTCGCCGCCTGACACACCGCCAAGCGAACAGCCTAGACCACCGGGATGAGGGGTCCCTTTTCGACGCCGATCACCCCGCTACCGGGGTCCTTTTTCCACGCCGATCCACACTCTCAGCCCCTTGCCTGCGCGGATATCGGCTTCCTGAACCGGGAAGCTGTAGCGGTCGATCGGGCACTTGGCTGTGCCGCCCACCGTTTCCAGGAAGGTGAGACCTGCGAGACCGGCGCGCTCGTCGATAAGCTCGTCTGCGGAGAGGTCGCTGAGGCGGAAGTATTCCCACCAGGTCGCCTTTTCCTCACGGCGATGCCACTCGAGAAGATTGGCAAGGAGCCAGCGCGCATGCTGCTCTGCGCTGCGCTCTTGCGGGTCGACAGGAACGTCGGCAGTCAGCTGCTCAATCAGCGGCATGATCCGCTCGAGCCATTCGGACAGGCCTTCGCTCGGCCCACTCTCTCCTGGCTCCGGCCTCGTCACCTCGAGGCCACGGGAAAGGAGCTTGGCGCGTTCGGCCTCCAGCCAATCGCGCAGCGCCTCGGTCGAGACACAGTCGTCGCGGTTGTAGGCTTCTACGGTCTGCTTATCCTCCGGGAGAATTCCCGCCGCGTCGTTCAGTTCGAGGTTCACCTGCAGCCGGTTAAGCGCCAGGTTGGCATCGGGAAGGCTGGCGTCACGTACATAGCCGTAAAGCGGCTCGAGCTTCTTGATGGAATAGCTCTCGACGCCCGCGCGCAGCGAATGGCGGACCACGCTCAGCAAATCGACGAACACAAGACCACGCAGCAGCGAATCCAGTTCGTCTTCGCGCGTACCATATCGTCCCATCAGCCGTTTCAGCGCGCCCGGCTCGTATCCGCCGTAGTGGTAGACATGGAGCTGCGGGAAGACCTTCTTTCGCTCGAGCACGAAATCGATGAATGTCTCGAAGGCTGCCTTCTCGCCGGCACGGTCAAGCGCCCACAGCCCGCGGTACTGTGGCTCACCCTTCTCGCGGAAGTGGAAGCCCAGGAGATATTCCAGCCCATGCTGGCCAACGAAGGAATCTCCCTCAAAGTCGAGAAAGACATCGCCCTCACAAGGCTCGGGCAGGCAATTGAGGCCGAAACCTGCCACCGGTGCCAGAAGTTCATAGCGCAGCTCGCCGCTGGCTCTGGATTCGAGCTGTATCCTGGCCTGCTCGCGAACGCGGGTCAGCGATTCTTTCGAGCCGCGTTCCGGCTTCCATGGCAGGGGCAGCGGAAGCTCTGCCAGCGCCGTTGCCGTGGTGATGTCGTGATCCTTGAGCTCTGCGATCTGCATCGAGGAGATGCCCGCCACGAGGCAAAGATGATCGTCATCGCGGCGTTGTTTGTCACAGCGCGTGCTCCAATTGCAGATGTCGCAGTTTGATGTCGGCTCCGGATAGGTCTGTGCGGGCTTGTCGGTGCCGATCGCTCCCAGCAATCCCTGCTTCACCTGACGATGATAGGCGGCGAAATCGGCAAGCCGATACCGCTCCGGTGCAAAGTCGGTCCAGGGCGGGATGACGCTGGCGAAGATCGGCATGGTGCCTTGCACTTCGCCAATGAGCTCGGAGTAAAGGCAGAGCTGAAGGACGGTGCCGCCCTTCGTTTCCCGGGCGAGCTTGGTGTCGGCAGCTTCATAGGACCAATCGCCAAGGTCGCTTGGCGTATCGACGCGCTGCAGAATGTCGGCACGGCCTGCCCAGGATCCGCCTCGCAGCGCGCCCTGGACGATCACGTCAACGCCCGCCCGCATGGCGGCGATTGTTTGAGCGACGGCCTCGTCGCTGACGTCCACGCCTTCAACCACGACGCATGAAAGCCCTTGGGCGCGCAGATGGTCCACATAGGCCAGTTCGTGCTGCTTGCCGCGCTCCCAGAGCGCCTCGAGCGCGGGATCGAAGAATTTCGGACGCGAAAGCTCACCGCGCGCTGCCGCATGCTCCAACTGGGTCACGTGCCGACAGTTCAGATAACCAACCAGATCGGTAGCGCTGAGGCGCGGCGTTCCATTTTGAATTTGCACTATAAAGCCCCCGAAAACTCAGCACGTTTCAGCTTCGGCAAGCTCGAGCGTGAGCTGCCGCAATTGTTGGATGACGGCCTGCCGAGAGCCGAGTTCAACGCTCATCGTGTGGAGCCGCCGGGCCTGATCCGCGCCAATCCGGTGCGAAGCCAGCGTACCAGGGCTGTCAGCCAGCGCGAAGTGATGCGGATAGAGCAGGCTGAGGCAGTTGCAGTGGTAGATCTGACCATAGGCCATCATCTGATAGACGTCAGCCTGTGAGACCCCCTGCTTGGGATCATCGATCCGGGACGAAATCCGCTTCCACTTGGTATCGATGATCTGCACGACCTCATTGCCCCGCTTCACCAGGATATCGGGCCTAGTCTGAAACACCTGGCGGCCATCAGTCTCATTCTCGAGGCAAAAGAGACGACCGCCTTGAAGGCTCACGCTAAATCCTGTGCCCGAGAGCGCGCGCTTGAGCAGGCGGCCCACATACTCCTCAAAGAGGGTATTCATTTCGAAAAGAAGCGAGAAGCCGTCCTGCCGGCCGATCGAACTCGTCTGGAACCGGTCGCCGAGGAGAAGCCGGGCTAGCGTGATCAGCTCCTTCCAGCGCGCGTTGGTGCGATCGAGATGCACATCGTCCCAGCGCAACCCGCTTACCGGGACATCGGCTATGTCGGCATAGGCGAAGCTCAACTCGGCAAGCCGGCGCTGGTTATCGGCATTGTTGGAAACGCGCAGCAGCCGGGAAACCGCTGCTTTCATGATCTGATTGAGCGGGGTGTCAGGCGACAGTTCGTCGAAACGGCAGGCGAGACGCTGCGGCGAAGCGGCGAGACGCGTAAACTGCCGCACCACATCAAGTCGCCCGCGAAGCGCGGGCAATTCATCCTCGCAGGCCATGTAGCGACGAGGCATGCCCTGCCGCAGTGCGTCGGCGAGCTTTCGGGAAAACAGCCCGATCAGGACCTCGAGCAATGTGTCGCGTTGAGAGCCAAGCGCCGTCATGGTGCCGCTGTCGATCTCCAGATCGAGCGCTACGGCCAGCATATGCACCAGGCGATCCCGCAAGTAGCCGCGATTGTCGGGATCGCTCTCTGAAGGCTTGGCATCGATCTTTGGCAGGATTTCCAGCGTACACCCATCAGCGACAATCACGCCCACCACCTGACGAGCTCCAAGAGCATGCCGGCCATGCTCCAGGATCCCCTTGCCATTCTTGCCGGCTAGGGGGGAGCGCCGCGCAACGGCGACGAGCCTGTCTGCTGCCCACGCGGGGATGCATTCCTCACCCTCGCCATAAGCGAGCGATTGCCATTCGAGGAGTGATCGCCGGATCACGCAAAGCCCTTGTAGGCATCATCTGCAAACGGCTGCCGAACCTGCCAGCGCCAACGAGCTGGAGCATCGCCATCGGAATCGAGGCCGTTGGGGGCCTTCAACTCCCGCCGTTCCAAGAAACGCTCGCCGGTCGTATCGCCAAGCACGGCAGCGACCTTGGACCAGTCCTCGTAGAAGTACTCGGCGAGGAGCGGGATAACCTTGTGGCGCATGCATTCATCGACGTCGGAGCGGGTCGCACACCCCATGAAATAGGCGTGCCCGATCTGGTGTTCCCGGTCGAAGAGGTACTCGATGCGCTCGTTGAGAGTGGCGAGGAGATTTCTGAGCGCAATGCCATCGACATTTTCAGGCAGCGCCTCGGTGTCCGGCATGAGCTCGCGGAAGGTGAAGCGCCGGCGCAGAGCGGTGTCCAGCAAGGCGATGGAGCGATCCGCCGTATTCATTGTGCCGATAATGTGGAGGTTCGATGGCACCCCGAAGATCTCACCCGAGTAGGGCAATTTCACGCGAAGCTCGTTTTCCTCACCGATCCGCTTGTCCGGTTCGAGCAAGGTGATGAGCTCACCGAAAACCTTGGAAATATTCGCGCGGTTGATCTCGTCAATGATGAGCACGTAGGGCTCGGGTACACCCGTGGTGGCCACCGCATCCCCACCTGAGGTGACGATCTGTTCCAACGCGTCCCAGTCGATGTAGCGATTGTTCAGCTGGTACACCGAGACCTGGCTGAAGATCTTCCCGTATATGCGTTCGCGCGGGAGGCTCTCATCAGAGTGCCAAAGCCATTTGACCGATCGGCGATGGTTATACTCGCCGTTGGGGCCGGGAACAAAACGATAGCCCCCGGTGACCTCGCCAATCGCCCGGAATTTCCTGTTGCCGTCCGACACAACGACCAGCGAGCCGACTTCCATGTTGATTCTGAAGGCGTACATCTGGGACATGTTGGGATCGTTGCCGGTCGCCTCGGGGTGATCCTCGCGCCACCGTTCCTTGATCGCTTCCCATTTGTCGAAGCGGGGATCAGACCAGTCGACGTCGCCGCCATATCCCAGGACAATGTACCCATCGCGGATTGCATCCTGAAAGATTGCGTCATCTTCTGCTGCCCAGCTTCGCCCGAGCGACATCTTGAAGATCTTCTGGCTTCGATCGAGCAGCGGCTTCTCGGCGTCGACTGCATGGCCGCGGTTTTCAGAGGCAAGATTTGCAATCTGCTTGAAGATGCCGTCGTGGGGCTTCAGGCTGAACCCTCCACTGGCCGGACCATCGTCGCTCTCCTCGCCCGTGACGGGCCTCAGTCCTTCGACGAACTCTTCGTAGGAGAAGGACTGGTGAAACGTGACAAAGCCGATGCGCCCCTTGCGATGCAGGGACTGATAGACATCCATCAGTTCCTTGCGGCCAAGCTGCGCCGATCCTGGACCGTTGCAGATTTCCACGGCCTCGGCGGCTGTCGCATAGGTCTTTCCCGTTCCCGGAGGCCCGTAAAGGATCAGGTTGGTTGCAGTCGGCATGGATGGCCTCATTTCTGAAATTTCTTGCGTTGCATCGGCAGCTTGGTCTTCCTGGCTCACGACCCAGAGGAAGCTCTGGACGTCCCACAGGTCTCGGGGCTGCCATCCCCAACCGACCATTTCCTCGTAGAGCTTGTGCGCGAAGCGGAGCACTTCGGCATATTCTTCGGCTGACAGCGGGCTCCAGCCGAACAGCGGCTTGCGAACCAAAGCCTTATAGGCCCTCGAGAGCGGGTCGGTGTTGATGCCCAGGGCATCGCGCGGTCTGACCAGCGCCAGGAACATCGACGGGATATTGCGGCTCTCCGAGTAGGGCTTGCTCTTCTCCTGGCCGTCCAGAAGGACGGGCCAGATCGCGTCGACCATTTGTTTGGCCGCCGCCGGCGGGTCATCGCTTGAGCGGGCCAATTGGGCCGCTGCCAGTTCGAGAACATTCGGATGCTGCTGGCGAATGGCGGCGAGACGGTTGTTGGTCCGCCAACCGGGAAGATCGATACCCGTCAGGATGTCGAACAAGGCGCCGCCCAGCGCCTCGGGTGCCAGCGGCGGCTCGGACTGCATGAGCGCCGCAACCTTGGCGACCGCCTCTCGCTTGTAGTTGATGACATCGCTGAAGACTTGCGAGGTCGCGCCAGCAAATCCTTCCGGTTCAAAATCGGGATAGGTCCGCAGGAAACGAGCCTTGAGGTCCGCAAGCGCGGCGGCGTCGAGGATCAGGTCATTCCCGTGAATTGAACCCTTCGCGGGAATGCCCAGAGCTTGGGCAATTTCTGGGTCGATTTCATAGAAAGTCAGTTTCTGTTTGCCGTA
Source organism: Sphingomonas ginsenosidimutans (assembly GCF_002374835.1). Lineage (GTDB taxonomy): Bacteria > Pseudomonadota > Alphaproteobacteria > Sphingomonadales > Sphingomonadaceae > Sphingomonas > Sphingomonas ginsenosidimutans. Next base: position 4,477 of record NZ_NWVD01000021.1, on the reverse strand, counting down.
TCCCAGATAAGGCCGCCGGCCGTTGTTGGACCGCAGCACCCGGACCAGACGCTGCTCCTTGAACAGCGCCCGAGCCACCGCCAAGACATCGTCGGTTTCAATGGCATCTTCAGTTTTGTTCGAGGCGCCCATGATCCGGAACGCTTTGACCCCCGACTGCCGGTTGGTTTGGCGAATGGGCCAGTGAACCGTTCTGGAATCATCAAAGAGTGCGATGCGCTTCTCGGCATCGACACTGTCGAATGCGTCACCCGCAGTCCCTGAGCGGAACTGAGCGTAATCGTTAAGCGTCGAGCGATAGTGCGAGAGGTTCGCATAAAGATTGCCATCGATCGGAAAGCGAGCCGGGTTTTCCCGACCGGCACGTTCGTCGGCCTTAGAATAGGCAAGCGCGGCCTTGATGCCTTCGAGACCATCGGCGTCGAAGGCTTCGTCAAGGTCGCCATAATGCGCTTCTACGCGCTTCGCGTCTTGCACGCGCGTGTTTTGCGTGGAGGGGGAACCTCCCTTCTTCGCGATCCACTCTCGAAACTCGGCTTCTTGCATCTGTGCTTTCTCAGAAATCTTTAAAGGGATCGGTGAAATGGGCGCTGTCTATTTCGCGCCAATGAGATGCCAAAGCACCTCGATCATGGCGTATGTGTCTTTGGCACAGTAAGTCCTAAGCGATTGCGCTAGCTCAGCTACTCGGACCTCGGAGGTCGCTGGTGCAATTGCTTCGAGATAGGCGAGCTGTGCCGCGGAGCCATCCGAGACGTCCAGCATGGCATAGTCGCCGCTAATGCTGATGGTCGGCAGGACAGCCTTGATAGACCAACTGCCGCCCTGATCGCGGTGGTACCAGTGCTCGCGGGTAACCGGCAGAAGATCAACAATGCGCGCTGCGATCGCCTTGAGATCGTCGGCGAGATCCGAAAACCGCTCCGCCAGCCGGAGGATGCATGCCCGCTCGAAGGCTGCATTGTACGCGATGACGGTCCCATCCTGGGGGATCTGGGCCACCAGTGCCTCGGCGCAGGCGCGACGAGGATCTTTGCCATCCAGGCTCAAGAACTCACGATGAGTGATCTGCCCTTCGCAATCTTCGATGTGGGCTGAAAATTGAAAGGGGACTTGTTCCCAGGGTTTCGTTCCGAGCCAGCGAGGCAAGGCAAAGGCGATCGTCTCGAAATCGAGATAGGTTCGAGGAAATGTCCAATCGTCGACGATCCGCCGCGCTCCGTCGACGTCGTGGTAGGCGACGCCGGACAAGACAGCCTCGTGAATTCTCGCGTGAACGGCATTGGTGAAGCTGCCAGCCGGCACGTCCTTGAGCTCGGCAATGCCATGTTCGGCCCACTTGGCTGCTAGCTGCTTGCCTGTCCGGGGCAGCGAGGAGATCGGATATCGCGCCGTTTCCAGATCGCGCGAGCAATAGGCCACAAATTCGCACGGGAACGGATCATGGCAATGACCGCCGGGATCGCGAGCGGGCTCTTCCCCATCAAGGACAGACCTGATTTCAGCGACCAACTTTGGGCGCTTGAGGGCGATCGGCTTGGCATCCTCCAGAGATGGCGTATCCACGAATGCGCCATGGTAGTTTCCTTCATCCGTCAGGAAGAACTGGTTGTTGAGATGCCGGATGGCGGCCGAACTCACCTGGACCCCGGCCTCACGCAGCACCCAGAGCTGGGTCGCCAGATCGGCGACATGATAATCCTTGCGGCTCGTTGAGCTCTTCACTTCGGCCACGTGCCAGCCCCCAAGCCCGTCGGGTTCCATGATATCGACGCGAACGAGCACACCATCGTGGGCAAAGGTAGCTTCGAACAGCGGGTCTTGGGCTGATGCGGACGTGAGTTCCTGGGTCCGCTGAAGCGCAGCGGCAAGGTCCGGCTCGGCCTCGATCATAATGCCGCCGGAGCACAGTGAGCAGGCAGCGTCCCCAACTTCATGACCAGCAGCGAAGCGCGCCTCAGCACCTGCATCGAGCTCTGCAAGGTCAGGCCGATGCGTCTGCAGCCACAATCGCTTCGGGCACTGCTCGAAGGAGGTGATCTTCGATTTGGAAAGGCCGAACTTCCGGCTGCCAGAACTCATTGAACTACGTCATGCCCCCTCATTCCCAATGCCCAGCGTGCACTCTAGCACTGTGGGATGACAAAATCTGTCACCTCGGGTTAAACATCATCCTTCGAGATGAAAGAGATCGGGGCGCTCTGCTGATCATTGATCAGCGGTATCTCCGACGGTCGGCGCAGTTCGAGCTGCTCGGGAATATCCGAGGTAAGACCATAGGCCAGGAGCAGTCGGGAGGTATCGCATTTAATGCTCGTCATCTGCGCGGGAGGGCTTGGGTGCATGAGCTTTAGATCGCCGAGTGTGGGGTGCACCCGAGCAATAAATTCCTTGTGCACCGCGGTCTTGCAACCGCCACCGATCGCCATGAGCTGCACAGGATTGCGGCGGAGGGTTGCATCGAAATTGCGCGGAGCAACGCGGGGATGCCGCGCATAATTGAAGACCTGATCGTATTGCTCGATGCAAGCCCGCCGAAACAGATCATCCGGGAAGCCGTCGCCTCGCGCGGCTTCAAGTGCTGCGGCGCCGAGCAGATTTACCTCAGCGGCAAAGGCCGCGACGCGCTCGCGATTGACAAGGTTGAAGGCCACAACGTCGAGCGTCGATGCGCCAACGTCGATGAGGATATGAGCGCCGTCCCTAGCAAACGGCTCATTGGCGTAGCCTGAGATGGCTGCGGTGAGCTCGGGCACGAGGTCAAAGCCAGTCGGCAAATCGTGCGTCGAGGCCTGATAGCACTCCCGAACCTTGCTATGCGTGAGGCAGATCGCGTGCGGCATAAGGGCACGCGCGGCGCTGACAATGTGCCTGAAATCCCGGTAGGTCTTGGTATCATCCTGGGCGGCAACGGGAATGCCGATGTTGATGGCTAGGAAATTTCTGGCCGCGTCGCCCCCCAGCGGCTGGGTCTTCTCGTACCATCCCAGGCAATGAGCCAACTGGAGTGCAAGGAAAGCCGCGGCAGCTTCATTTCGGGTAACCGCCAAGTCCGGCAGAATGCGCTTGCCGCCGCCGCCGGCGAGAATGCCTGCCTTGAAGCCTTCCAGTGCCACCTTGCCCTTGCCGGGCAGCAGGGAGAATTCCTCTGTGTCGGGCGAAAACCAGATCACGCTTTGCCACAAATAGGGATGCCGGTTCGATTGCAGCAAATTGGGTGCAGGTCGTGCGGCGGTCGGATTGCCCGCCCGGTAAGGCTGGCGAACGGCGAGCTTGATTGAACTCGTCCCGAAGTCGCAGCCTATGATGTACCCAGAGTGGTCAGGCTCCGGCTTTGCCCGAATGATATCTGAGCCGAGCGCGATGCACTCTTCTACCCCGGTCCGAACCCAAGGAAAAGCGCGCTGCGGCCGTGCTTCGATCGGAGGCGGCGCCTCGCCAAACAGCACTCGAATTCGCTCAAGGAGCTGTTTGGTCGTTGGCGGCGGCGGCGGTGGAGGGGCAGCCGGAACAGCGGGCGTGATTGCGACTGGCTGCGTAACTGGCTTTGGCTTGGCGACGACGAGATTAGGAAGGAGTGGCAATCGAGCCTTCCCGTTACCAGCCTTCTTTCCATTGGCGGCTTCAACCTTTGGCGGGGGCGAAGCGGCGGGCGGGTTTTGCTTCGCGAAGGGCGGGAAAGGTTCGGTTTTCTTGCGTTCTTCGAGAGGCCGCTTGGGCAGCAAACCGGCCTTGATTTGATGCGGGAGTGGCGCCGCCGTCTCGACTGGAACGACCTTGGATCGTCCACGGCCCGTTGGCTGAACTTCAAACTCCCGGCGCTTGGCCTTGGATGGCGCACTCGCGGCCTGCTCTTCGGCTTTCTTCATTATGGCCGCTTCGACATCCGCAAACCCAGCTGAATGCGAGAGGTCGGGCTTTGCAGGAGGACCCCGATGCCGGGGCTGGGCAGCCCCAGACGTGCCTTTCAATTTCTTCAAAGCCTCGGCCGCGTCGGCAAATGAGCCGAATGACTGACCTTTCTTTCCCATGCTCATCGTCCCCCAACGATAATGAGCGCAATGCCCGCGAGGATGGGCTCCTCGAACGTCAGTCGCCTCTCTCGCTCGACGATCTCGTCCAGCTTGACGTCCATTCGGGCGAGGAACTTGTTGAGCTTGCCTTGCTCAAGAAGAGCAATACGCATGCGTCCGTCGCCGCCCGTCAGGCGCAGATCCCGAATCCTGCTTTGTGGATCGGCGTGGAAAAAGGACCCCGGTAGCGGGGTGATCGGCGTCGAAAAGGGACCCCTCATCCCGGTGGTCTAGGCTGTTCGCTTGGCGGTGTGTCAGGCGGCGAGAGCGGGATGCTGGTATTGGAGACGGTGTTGAGGATCCGGCGCGAGCACGCGTCGGGGAAGGCCATCAAGGCGATAGCGCGGGACCTGCACCTGTCGCGCAAGGTGGTGCGCAAGGCGATCCGGGCACCGGAGGCGGAC
>NZ_NWVD01000020.1 GCF_002374835.1 Sphingomonas ginsenosidimutans | reverse complement strand
CGACCGCATTACCCACCACTGCGACATCGTCGAGACCGGCAACGACAGCTGGCGATTCAAGCACCGCAGCTGACGCGCGGGACCACCGGCAGAAGATGCTTCGCGCTGGTTGCGCCTCCGGTCGGGCTACGCCCGCCCTACGCCGCAACCAGCGCGAACGGCACGCCCGCCATACCCGTCACACCGCTCGACAAACGGGGTCCCTTTTGGACGCCGATAGGGGGTCCTTTTTGGACGCCGATTGACACCATATCAGCACGCTTAAGCTCTGGACCGCGAGTGCCTGTCCAGATTTTGCCGGGATCGGTACCGAACGTCGATTTAGAGCGCTTGAGTGCCCCGGCAGGGTGAATACCAAAGCACATCCTTGAAAGGGTTTGCCGGCGCGTGCGCCTGAACGCGCCGCCCGACGCACCTGGGGAACCACCGCACCGGGGGCATGTTAGCGCGGCTGCCCCTAGGTTCGAAGAACTAGGCGCCCTTCACGTTGCTCCTCCGCGCCTACAACCGACGAAGCGGGGAAGGACTCGGCGCGATCATCGGAGCTGCTGCGCCTAGGGCTTCCAAGTCGATGCGTGCCTGCTCAAGATCGTGGTAAGCCCGATCGACCATCGAGTCCGACGCGGCCATGCGCCGCTCTACGACCGCTCCGGCCGCACGCAGGTCGGCTGCCCCCGCGGACAGCTCGCCGCGTAGCCTGCTGGCCTCGTTCGCGATCTCCCGACGGACCCTATCCTCGTCTTGGCGATCCTGCTGCGTCGGTGACGGATTGTAGACGAAGCGGCTCTCCACCGATGCGCGCCACGCGAGCAGTTCCTGCGAGTTGACGGGACCGAAGCCTGGGATCGCCAGCACCCGGTCGCGCCTGACCTGCGCGGCGGTGTCGATACCGTAGGACGCCAGCGTCGCGAGCTTGCCGGCACCGATCCCCCGGATCTTTGCGCGCCTAAGCGGAAAACTTTCCATGTGCCGCCGCAACTGATTTTCCCTGCGCTTGGTCGTCAGTTCCGCCAGCCGTCGCTTCTCCTCGCTGGGCAGACCGTCGTAGGTAGTTTTGGCGTTCTCAAGCGTCCGGCGCCGTGCGATGACTTCCTCAATGCCGACGCGCTTGCGCCAGTCTACGATCGCTGCATCGTATGCAGATCGCGCTCGGCCGTGACGTTCGGTGAAGCGCCGCAGATCAGAGCCGCCCTGCCAAGTGAGATGGTAACCCCACCAGGCGAGCGGCAGGCAGAGCAGCCACAAGTCGCCCGACCAGCCGAGCAGCGCCGCCGCCACGAGCAGCACAGCAAGACCTGAGCGACGCCGGGTTCGTACCGCGCCTGCAAAAGCCGCAACCTCGCTGCTGGGTTGCAGTGCGGTCTGCGTCACAGGAGGGGACAGCCCGTCGAGCGCGGGGAGCCTGACCGCCTGTATGCTCTTCCAGACGCCGGCAAGATCAAAGCCGGCGGCGCCCGGATCGGATCGCGTCGCCCCCTTTGGGAGAGGCGCGACGAACAGCACGATCCCTGATTCGCGCTCCATCCTGCACCACGGGCATCCACCCGCCGCACTGGGAAAGTAGTGGATGTCGTTCGTGGAGCACCGCGACAGGCTGCCCTCCAGCCGGCGCAGGGCGTCGGCCCACTGCGGAGCACGCGGTCGGGCGCTCGCGTTTCCGCCGAACGCCGCCTCGAACATGGCGCGGATTTCGTCTGGGAAATCCTGCAGACGGGCGGCCCCGGGCGGCGGCGACATGTCGCTCCGCCCCTTGGCCGAATAGGCGAAGCGGTGCTCCGCGATCGCCCGCTCGATAGGCATGTCTCCGCTTCCACGATAACGGCCGACGAAGGGGTGTCGTCCCATGAAGAGGAGCTGGAAGATGACGACGGCGAGCCCGAACGCGTCGTGCTCCGGCGTCCTCACGATGCCGTCCAGCCGCCGCGACTGTAGTTCGGGAGGAGTGTATTCTGGCACGCCGACGCGGCAGAGGTGACGCTCGCCAAACTGGAAGCTGTCGGCGTCTATGAGCGCCGCCGTCGCCTTGTCTGAGACGAGGATGCCCGAGTGATTGATGTCGCCCACGACCGCGCCGGCCTCGTGCACCTTGGCTACGGCCACGGCCACGTTGGCCGCCGATCGCACGAGAAAGCGATAGTCCACATCAGGGAAGGCCACCTTGCGGGCACCCGGCGCGTAGAGCTCGAAGAGGGGCTTGTGTCCTCGCACCAGCCGCATCGCGAAGCCCGCGAACGCGCCGCCTGGCCCTTGGACCACGGCAAGCGGGAAGGCGACCAGGTCGGAGCGGGCGGACAGCCCCGCCGCGACCATCGCCTCGATCTTCTCGCGCCTGCGGTCGTCGGGGCTGCTGTAGAGCTTGACCGCCTGATCCGGTCGGTCCGCCAGGACGAAGACCTCGCCTTCGCCGCCTCTACCAACCCGTTCGCCGAGCCTCACGGGACGCCCGCGGATGTAGAGTGCTGTCACGTGCCGCGCCTGCTCGCGACGATCAGAGTCTTGTCGTCATCCGTGCGGGTGTTGATCGCGTCCGAAGAGAGATACTGCGCCAGCTTGCGGGACAGCGGACCATCGCGTCCCGCGATTAGGCTCGTTGCCACGGGCTCGCTGATTCCCTGGAAGAAGGGGCCGTGCGGTACGCCGCCGGCGAGATCGAGCGCCAGGCGTTCGATCCCATCCGTCATCACCGCTATCCGGTCGAGATCGCGATCGGTCCGCTCAATGCGCAGCCGGACCCCGACATCATCCGTGACGAAGAAAGTCGTAGATGCGAACTCCCCGTTCTCCGGCCAGCTCAGCGACACCCAGCGTCCATCGTCGGTCAGCCGTCCGACCGCAGCGCCGTCGCCGACATGGACCGTCAGGGTCTGGCCCGCCCTCGCGATGACCATGATCAGGGTGGTCGCGAAGTCCCGCGGACGCAGCCCGCGACGCTCCGCCGCGGCGGCGATCAGGTCTCGGACGGAGTCGATCCAATCTCGGACGAGCTCGTCAGACGGGAGATCGAGCGAAGTCCGGAGATGAGCTTGCGCCGCGAGTGACAAACGCCGGGTGACGAGCGAGGCTCCCTCGCCGCCACGGCTCGCACTGCCTGCGCCATCGCACGCAACGGCGACAAGCGTTCGACCGTTGTCGGCCTGCGAGCAGCGGAACGCATCCTGTCTGCGCGTCCCGGTCCTCTCGTGCGACGTTCCGCGGACGGATGCCGCGACCCAGGTCCACATGCGCTCTTCAGTCGGCCACCGCCCAGCCGCTCGGAGCGGCGGGATTGGCGAGCGGAACCGGTTCCCCCGGATTGGATCGCGAGACCGAACCGAGCGAGCTGGACAACCAGGCGAACAGCTCGCGGAACGCCAAGCCCTTCAGCTTCAGCGGAGCTCGCACGGCGATCTGCCCCAAGGTCGCCATGTCGGCACCCTCGACGCCTGCGGCGTAGAACATGAACTCCTTGCGCTCCTCCCCCTGGCGGACGAGGTCCGCCGCGCCCGACCAGACGTCGGTCGGCGCACCATCGGTCATCAGAAAGATCCATGGACGATAGTAGGCCACGCCGTTGGCGCGGTATTCGTCCTTGCGGGCACGCAGCAGTTCAATGCCGCGCCGTATCGCCTCTCCCATCGGGGTGACGCCGCTGGCCTCGAGATGTGGAGGATAGAAGTTCGAGGCGGAGGTGAACTCGGTGGCGACCTGAACCGGCCCGAAGGTTACGATCCCCACCTCGACCCTCTTGGCGGCGAGCGCGTCCGCGTTCAGCTCGTCCCGGAATGCGGTGAGGCCGGCGTTCAATTCGTCGATTGGCCGACCACCCATTGAACTCGAAGTGTCGAGCAGCAGCAGGCAGGGGCACCTCGGCTCCGGATTCTCCGCGAACTCGGCTCCGCCGAACGGCATTTGCTCCAAGTCGGCCATGTCATTCCCCCACTGTGGACGGGACGCTTGTCCTCGGCCGCATGGAGGAATAGCCTCAGCCGATGAAATACGGAATGCGGAAACCGAGCCTGCGGAAGAGCATCGCCGCAAGAACGTCGACCAAAAGGATGGTCCGAAACGCGCTCGGGCTCAAGGCACCGCGCGGATACGGCTGGCTGACCGACCCGAAGCGGGCGGCGTACAACCGGGTCTACAATCAGACTACATTCTCGTTCTGGTCGATCCTTCGCAAACTGCTCCGCTGATTGTGCGAACGCACCTGCCAAGCCTTGAGCAAACGAGGGACGACTGATGGCCGCGGGCTCGAACGCCGGTCCCGTGACACGTCCCCCCGGCAAGGTCGGCGTCGCCATCGCGCTCGTCGCCGTCTTCCTGCTCGTGCGCGCGTTGCGTCCCGACGCGAAGGAGGCTCCGTCTACCGCCGCTCCGCAGCAAACGGCGGCTGCGCTGCCGGCGGCCGCGTCGCCACCGCCTGCCGAGAAGACGCCGCCTGCCGAACCCAGCCTGCAGACGGTCGTCGGAACCGCTGCCGGCGACGCCCAGCGATCCGTCGAGGCGCTCGGATCCTCCGGCGCCAGGCTATACAGCGAGAACTGCTATGCTGCGCTCGCCTCCAGGTCCTCGGACGGCGTTCGCGACCGATGCTTCGCCTTCGACCGCATCGCGGGGCGCCTGCTTGACCAAGCGGGCGATCAGGCGGAGGCGTTCTGGTTCTCCGAACAGTCCGCGGTCGATCGGTATCGGCAGTCGTTCGGTTCCGGCGACACGGACGTTGATGCTCGTATGGTGCGCGTCAACGCCGCCATCCAAGCCCTGGGTCCGACCACGGCTCCGACCGTGTCGAGCGCCGAGTCGGCCAAGCCGATGGACGGCTTTGAAACGATCACGAATGACGGCGGCGAGGCGCCGCAGGCGGACGAACCACAAGCGAACGGAATGGATCGCGAGGTGACCGCACCGTCCGAAGCGGAAGGCGCGGATCCCGCCTCCTAGAAGCTGAGCGTCCGGAGGAACGCGGCGAGCTGGCGAACCTCCTCGTCCGTGAGTGCCGACGGCAGCGTCTCGCGGGAGGCGGTACCCAGCCTTGCGTAGAGGTCCGACCGCTCGCGCACCGTCATCTCGCGGGTGTCGACGAGGCGCAGTGGATCGAAGTGCGCGACGATCGCGTCCTCCAGCCGCACGACCGAACCCGAGTGCGAGTAGGGCGCGGTTTTGGCCACATTGTAGAGGGGTGGCGTCCTGAAAAGGAAGCGGTCCTTTGGATTCAGCGTGGTGTTGTAGCGACCCTCGTCGACGCCGAAGCCGTTCTTGCCGAAGCCCGCCTGTGGGAACGCCACCGAGTGGAATTTCATGTCACTGAAGTAGGGACCTCCGTGACAGGCCGCGCAGCGGCCGCGCCCGTAGAACAGCACGCCTCCCGCCATCTCACGGCGCGACAGGGGGCCGCCGTCGTGGACAAAGCGCTCGAATCTGGTCGGCCTTATACGGAAGTTGAAGCGGATGAACGAGGCGAGCGCATCCGTGACCTCGCGGAAGGACACGCGGTCGCGCGGCAGGCCGTAGGCAGCGGCCAGCTTCGGACCGATCGCCGGATCGGCGGCGAAGCGGCTGGCGAGCGTCGATTGGATCGAGGCCGCCGCACCCACGTCCTCGGACATGAGTCCCTCGCGGATCTGGGGCGTGTCGGTGACCATCTCGCGCACCTCGACCGATGGAAGATGGGCGGCCACAATCATCGGATCGGTCGAAGGCGCATGAACGCCGAACTGGCTCACGACGTGACCATCGACCAGCTGCACGCGGCCGTCCCAGAAGAACGTGTCGAAGCCGCGGCTTCCGCGACCCCAAAATGGGAGCACGTTGCGGGGCAGGATGCGCCCGCCGCTGTGCAGGCGCGCGGCGCCCGCGCCCTCACCACCGACGCCGATCGCGTTTGGCAGACCGTCCGCTGAGCCGAACTGGTCCAGATGGCAGTCTTGGCAGCTGATGCGCCCGTTCAGACTCATGATCGGCGAGGCGAAGATGAGGCGACCGACATCGTGGCGGGCAGAGACCACCGGAACCGCCAGTTCGCCCGACCTCACGAAGCCGTTGGCGAGCGCCGCCTTCCGAAGCGCTCCGAGCCGCATCGCGTCGGTTGCCGGCGGATCGGTAAAGGCCGCTCCCGCTGATCCGTCGCCCCCGTCGTTCCGACCGCAGGCGACCAGGGCGGCGACTGCGAACAGGGCGGAACTAACGGCGAGCGCCAGGTTAGAAGCGTATCTCATGGGTCCCCACCACCTCATCCAGATCGCCCGCCCGCGCTTCGATCGCCTTCAGCCGCATTTGCGCTAGCTCGTCCTCCCTCAGCCCCCACTGGACCAGCCGCTTCTGGTAGAGGTCGTAGTCCTGGCAGACGATCAGCCCCACTTCACCGGCCTGCAGCGCGAGCCCCGTGTCCCTCGAAGGCTCGTCCGCGGCCCGCATCTTAGCCTGGTAGTGGTCGCGCATCGCACCGTCGCACTGCTCTACTAGAAGGCCATAATCCCTCTGGTTCCAGCGCATCACCGCTTCTCGCCATACCGGCAGCGCCAACCACGCGATGACCGCTCCCGCGATCAAAGCGGCCGCGTGCGTGACAAACCTATTGCGCAGGTATGCGAAGCGCATCCAGCACCTCCGGGGTGATCGTACCGGTCACGGGCAGGCTCTTATCGGTTTGAAATCTAACCAGCGCCGCCCTGGTCTCCTTGCCAACAACGCCGTCGAGAGCGCCGTGATAGTACCCCTGCGCCTGCAACCCGATCTGCACGCGCCGGACGACCGACTGGATCGTCGCAGTGCTGGGCGGAGTATATGCGGAGAAAGGGTTGTCGGTGATGGCCGGCGACGACGGCAGGACCGACGAGTCCGGGGTGCTCCGGGTGTTGCGAGACTCGGAACGCGTGGACGACGACGGGGGCGTGGTGCGAGGTCGGCTAGGCGCTCTCGGCGTGTAGACGGGCGCCCGGTAGGTCCCGCTCGAGCCGGACCGATGACTGCTGTGCGAGGCGTGACTGGAGTGCGAGCGATGCTGCGCCAGGAGAAAGCCGTGATCCTGAGCGAACCGCTGCACCCACTGCCCGTCGTCCGGATCTGGTCCGCCGCCGGGCGGCGCCACACTGAGGTCCTGCGCATGCAGGGGCGGCAGCGGCGCGATGCCCGCCATCAGGAGGCTGGAGATCATGAACCTGCGCTTCTTCATAGGGGCGTCACCGCTTCGAGGAGGAGTGGAGGATGCCATTCGAAAAAGCCCGAGCAGGCGGATTTCGCCCGGCAGGTGGAGCAGGCCTCACCGAACCGCTGCTTCCAGTCGGAAATGGAAGCTACTGCCGCGTGACGGAACGGTTCCGGCACGTGGCACAGCGGGACGTTGAAGAGCCTAGCCCGTACGCCGCGGAGCGTTGCCACGTCGATCGCGTGCCCGATGGGCGCAAAGTCGTCGCGAAGATCCACATGCAGTTCGCTCCACCGGTTTCGAGCGAAGCCGATGTTCTCCAAACCCATGAGTGACCACTGCTCGACATGGGCTAGGTCACGCACCACCATGTCAGCCAAATCGACGATGCCATCGACCGTCGCGCGCGTCAGCACCGTCCGGAGCTCGATCCGCGCTCCAGCCAGCATCAGGTGGGCGAAACCGTCGATCAGCCGCTCGTAGGCGCCGACTTTGCCGACGACGAGGTCGTGTGTAAGGGCATCGGCCGAGTAGAGCGGGATGCCCCAGACCACCTTCGCGTACTCCGGACGCTTTAGGCGGAAAACGTCCTCCCGCCGGAAGTGCTGGGCGTTGGTGAGCACGTGGAAGGATAGGTCCGGCCGGGCCACGAGCACTTCCTCGATCATGCCGAGCAGCCTCTCGCGATGCAGCGTCGGCTCCCCGCCCGTTATGCCGATGGTCATGCCCGCGTCGGCCAGCAGGCACGCGTCTCGCAGAAGGTCGAAGCGGACGTCGTGCGTCTTCTTCGGCGGCTGCGAGCACATCACGCACAGTTGGTCGCACTGCTCGGTGACCAGCAGCGAGTTGTGCCGCGATCCTGATCGAAGAAGCCGGTCGAGCCGCCCCTCGGCGGGACGGACCAGCACGATGTCGCCGGATACCGCCTCGCGCGGATGCTCAATCCTCAACAGCCCGTGCGGTCCACTCCAAAGGCTGTCTTCAGACGTCGAAGCGATGCACAGGCTTTCTTCGAGGCTTCTGCGTTCCGCTCCGGCCAAGCGCGTGACGAACGGCGCCTGGGCGTCGCTTGTGGCGGCGAGCGCGAGCGGAATCATTGCCGCACTCCCAACCGAACGTCGTCACCCGCGAGACCTAGCCAACGTCGCAAAGAGTAGAGCACGGCCTCGTCCTGCGAGTGGATCAGATCGAACGCGAGATCGAACAGGTGCAGGTGCCGGCGGCAGAACTCGGTTTCCGGCCGCGGCAGGTCGACCCTGCCATAGCGCGCGATGTCGTCGACGAGGTCCCGGCCGCAGAAGGGCTTGTAGGCGCAGGCTCACAGTGTGGATCGCCGTCGTTCGTGGAGGTGGCGTCCAGCGCCGCGCGCTCTGGCGTGTCCCAACCGCGCTCCACGTCTCCAATGGCAAGGTCGATCACGCCCGACCGGGTCAGCATGCGCGCCTCGTCGGTCGGATAGACCTGCCCGTCGTGGTCGATCACGACGTAGTCGCGACCGACCGGGTTGGGGTTGCGCAGATCAACATGACGATCCTGTCCCGGCCGGAAAATCCTCCGCAGCAGCAGGCTGAAATAGCTCTCCTCGAGCACTACGGTGCGATTGGCCCAGTTCCGGGCGATCAGCGTGCGCACGAACTCCTCGTGGTAGCTGCGCCAGTCCGCGTTCAGGTCGCGCGCGTGGGGATGCCGCTTTCGGGCGAACCCCTGATAGTTGATCGGCCTGAGATAGATCGAGTGGAGACCACGCGACGAGAATGCCTCGATCAGCTCGGAGGCGGGGGGAGGCGAAGCGGGATCTACGGTTGGCAGTGCGGAGATCTTCCCCGGTCCGTAGCGATCGAGCAGGAAGTCCAGGTTTCGGAAAAAGAGGTCGGTGCGGTTGACCCCGCCCGTGCGCTGGCGTCCATGCGTGGCAGCCGCACCGTCGAGCGACGTGCTGATCTGGACGTCCTCCCGGTCGAAGACGGACAGCACATCCGATCCGACCTCCTGAAGGTTCGTGCAGACGACGAAGGTGGCGTCGATGCCAGCAGGAACCGCTTCCATCACCCTGCGGATCAGGTCCGGTCGAAGGGTGGGCTCGCCGCCCTGGAACTCGATCTTGACAGCACGCGCGTCCAGGCCGCGAACGATGGCCAGCACGGCGTCGAGCGTCTCCTCTGACCAGTCGTGCCGCCGCGAGCCGACATCCGCCCTCGACACCTGACAGTAGGAACAAGCGAGATTGCAGCGCAGCGTCGGAACGAGGATGAGGTAGTCCAACGGACTCGCCGTGCAGCGTCTGCGGGCAGCGGCGAACGTCGCGGCGTGCGTCTGCAGACCCGGTCGACGCAGGTGACCGGTCCGTGCCAGGAACGCGGTGTCGCCATTCTCGAGTTCGTCTGCGTCAAGGCGAGCCTGCATCGCCTCGTCGGCCAGGAAGAACCTGCCGGCATCGTCAACGTGCAGAACTCCCCCTGCCAAGTTCCTCCGTCTCGTTCCGAGCTGGGAACGGGCGGATTGGCACCACTGGTTATCGCTGCTCACCGCCCCCACGGCAGATGCCATCCCTTACCTCCCCCCCAGCTCGGCCGCCATCGAGCTCCGACGCTGTGAGCGAAGGCTAGAACGGCGACAACGACATGGGAAGGTCAATCAGATGTCTCAACGACAAGCTCTACGCGAAGGGATTGTCGATCGTTCTGGGGTCTCCGCCGTTTCTCTCGATGCGATCGGGTAGAGCTTCCGTCTGAAGCGCTGCGAGCAGAGCGTCCGCGAACTCCTTCAACCTCCTGGCAGCTTCAAGACCCTCCCGGTCCCGGGATATCGTGAGATTCCCGGAGAGAACGACCGCAGTTTTCCCGTTCTCTACTGACATGCTGGCTATGGTCATCGCGGTTTCGTCGTCTGCGAAGGGCTCTATCATTACTGCCTCCCTGATCGATCATCCTCGGGTTCGCCGAAGAGCGGAAATCTTGGCACGCGGCGCTTCTCCTCGGCGGACAAGGCAGGGAAAGGGTCCACGCCCGTGCGCGCCGTCAATGCCGCCACAGAGAGAACCCGCCAACGCGATCGTGCCTCATTCGTCGCGATCCAGGCGCCCGCGCCCTGTCCGGGAACGTAGACGGCCTTCCACACGTGCCTGGGAACGAGCACCCGTCCTCGGAGGCTGCGGAGCTTGCGGGTCTCGTAGCTCGGACCGGTCACCACGAAGACGCTGCCGAGCGTTATCGCGAGTGATCGCACATATTGCTCCAGCGACGCCCAGCCGCTTCGGTTCAGCGCTCCGTCCTGCGGGACCATGTTGGCGAGGCTGAAAGTCTCGAAGTCGTTCTCAGGCGTGGTCATGTCCCCGGACGGAGCCATGTGACCGCGGTCGAACCCGCCGCCGACATAGTCGGCGAGTTCAGCCCGTTCGTCGCGCGGTAAACGCGCCTCCGGATGAAACCGGTTGTCACGATAGTCGAAGGCCATCGCCGCCCGCGCAGCGTCTCGGGTGATCGCTTCGGCGGCATAGAGAGGCGAGCGCGTCACTCCTGAATGAAGGACCGAAAAGGAGCGGAAGCACAGCAGTCGGGTACTTCTACCTTTCTTATGATCAACCACAGCAGGTGGTTGATCATTCGCGTAGAGCACCGCGCAACTGGATGCAGCCTGAGGCGACGCACCGGCACACAGCATGAGTGCAAAGGGTAGGAGCATGAGCCGAAGGCGATGCATGGATGGATCTATACGAGCAGCTTCAAACCTTCGGTAAGCGTGGCGTGAGGACCGCAGTTTATGCGGCTTGGGCTGTTGGCTGATCTGTCTGGGGCACCCAGTTCCACGGCATCAGCTCGTCCCAGCGGGTGGCGGGCCAGTCGCCGGCGACCCTGGCGATGACATCGGCGATATAGGCCTGCGGGTCGACGCCGTTGGCCTTGCAGGTCTGGATGACGGTGTAGATGGCGGCGGCTCGCTCGCCGCCTGCGCGCGAACCCGCGAACAGCCAGTTGCGCCTT